>NZ_JACHXU010000003.1 GCF_014192335.1 Aporhodopirellula rubra
CTTCTGGCATCGCCGAGGCCAAAGAAACGACGGCTTCCGCCATCGACGTCGCAACACCAAAATCAAAGAAACCTAACAAACCCTGTCATGCACCCAATCAGGGCGCGCCAAACGTGAGCCTGGATCTCTCAGTCGGATCTGACCGCTTATCGGGGCCGAATGCAGATCGGAAAGGATGATCCGTTGCCCACGAATGCCAACCAAGTCCGGCTATCGAATCAGCCGCATTCGTTGGAAATTAGGCGTAAACGGGATGGGAGATCGCCACGGGTGCGGCCAAAAGATCGCCAACGCTTTGCCGACGAGCAAATCACGCGGGACATACGACGCGTCGGCGAACAGATAGGCATCCGGGTCGACGCTACGCTGGCGTCCGAATCGTTCTTTGGTACCGGCCCAGCATCGGGCGTCGAGGCTCTCGGGGCTGTTGTCGCCCATCGGGAAAAACTGATCTTCGCCGATCGGAAACGAGACCACTCGTCGGCTCGCCCAACCGGGGAATTGATCCCAGATCTCGGGTTCGCCCATCACCGCTTGGATTTCCTCCACGCGAACGACCGAACCGGCGAATTCGGCCAATCCGGGCATCTCGTAATCGAGCATCCGTGAATTGCCGTCTTTCGTGGCGATGTAGTACTTGTCTCGATCGATCGCGAGCTGGTGTACGGTGGCTGCACCGCCCTGCACCGCGATTCCGACTGGTGACGCGTCGAGTGGATTGCCCTTGCCGTCATACATCGGGCGAGCGGACTGAGGATTCAGGAAACTCGATGACGTGAACGTGGTTGGGGCGTTGAAAGAGACCACGTCTCCATCGACCCACAACAGCAGTTCGTCGTCGCAATTGCTAAACCGAATCTTGTGGCGAGTGCCCGCGGTCACCGACGTCGTCGCGACGGGGTTGAGGTTTGAGATCTTCTCGTCAAAGGGATCAAAAAATCTCGCTTGGCCATCTTCAATCGACAACCGAGCCTCACCGGTAGCCAGATCGATCGTGCAGTTGTAATGCACACCGGCTTCGACGATTTCCATCGTGAGCGATTTCGTCCCCGATGCGGTTTCTACGTCTGTTTCGACGATCAGGTCGCCGACCCAGTGCACACCGTCGCCGGCATAGCCCGTCCCGCCATACTGTAGGTGGTTGCGAAATTGGCTGAGGTCGCCGCCCGATTGATAGCCCGGTTTGAAGACGCCGCCGGCGCGGCTTTGGCCCATCATCCGTTGCAATCGTGAGGTCCGCATCGGCGATGGTTTCAAGTCGTAGACTCGATCGGAATCAACGAACAGGTACGCGTCATAGGCATAGAAATCCGTGATCAGTCGGCTGCGATAAGGGTCGACGTTGGCCAGTGATAGGCCGGCTTCGGCTTTCTCCCACTGTTCCTGTGTCGGCCAGCGGTGGTAGTATCTCAGCCACTCGGGTTGTTCGCCCGCGTCGACCTTCGCAACCAATCCATCGGCGGACCGCGACACGTTCCACGAGTCGTCCGGCGGGATTGTCGCTCCCGGCCGCCATGGTTGAAGCCGCGCCGGATAGTCGGCCTCGATCAACGCCGCCGCTTGGTGGGCACTGTCGTAGACGAGGTGCTTCATCGCCAGCAGCTTCTCAGGCGGTTTACGCAGGATCTCGCCAAGGTCCGTGGGGCGATCGCCCGTCAACGGCTGGTTATCGCTGTCGATGTTGGCACCGGGGAGCGCGTAGACGTCACCGTGCATGATGCTCAGCGTTTCGTTGGGCAAACCGACGAGCCGTTTGATGTAGTTCTGTTTCGGGTTAACAGGCACTTTGAACACGATCACATCCCATCGGTCAGGATCGCCGATCGCGTAAGCGAACTTGCTCACCAAAATCCGATCACCGCTGAAAGTCGCGTCGTCAGGGTTGTTCTTGAGGTCGAGCGAATTGACGTGTCGGCAGTTCGGGCAGATCCCGCCGACAACCACGTTCTCGGTCGACGGTTCGCGGTATTCCAGGCTCGCACCGATCGGGAATTGTTGTCCGCATTCGTCACAGAAAATGTCCTTGTGTGCACCCATCAGCGCCGGTGCCATCGATCCGGTCGGGATCACAAAGGCTTCGGCGATGAATGCACGGAACAGGAGTGCCAGCACGAAGGCGACGACGAAGGCTTCGGCGGTCTCGCGGCCACCTTGAACCCGAAAGACCGCGGCCCGTTGTTGCAAGAGCGGCATCTCATCCCAAGCTTCCTGGGGCGAGGGTTCTGAATCTTTTTCGGTCGCGGATGCGGCGGTTTCAGGCATGTCAGTTCAAGCAAAGGGGCGAAAAAGGTCACCGGCAGCCAACGCGAACTTGGGAGGAGTTCGGCGGGCTTACCTCGTCACTGCGATCGGTCAAAATCCGGCCGACGCAGCCACGTGGGCAGTAGTGTAGCGTGAAAGCACGATCGGGCAGTACCTCAGTCCTCAGACGTTCCAACCTCGATCGTCTCAGCATACAGCCGTGTCGAGAGCAGAGACGTCTCGTCGCGTTTTCGGGCATTTTACTGGCCGTTTTTTGCGAGTTTTCGAGCGGATTTCAGCGTGCTTTTAAACAGGAGGCCGCCGGACGTCTCACCGGGGCGGCGGTGAGATCGCTCCTGGGACATTCATTGCAGCCGAGGTGGCACGGGGAATTGCAGCGAGAATTTGGTGCCGCGGTTGATCTCGCTCTGAACGCTAATCCGACCACCGTGGGCTTCGATAATCTTCCGGGCCGTCGGCAGCCCCAAACCCGAACCGCCGTCTTTTGTGCTGTAAAACGGCTCAAACATGTGCAAAACAGTGTTGTCGTCCAGTCCGCCCCCGGTGTCGATCAGGTCCAAACCCACGCCCCCGCGGTTGCTGTACGTGCGAGCCCACAATTGCCCACCGTCGGGCATCGCCTCGAGCGCATTTTTGACCAGGTTCATTAACGCCGACTGCAGCGAATCGCTGTGCAAGCGGATCGAGGGCAGGTCCGGATCGAGGTACCGCTGCAGGTCCACCTTCTGCGAATCGGCTTGAGCCTGGTACGCGTTAAGAACCTGCCGAACTTGATCGTTCAGACTGCCGGGAATCAAATCGATATGCCGCAGCCGCGCGTAACGCAGGAAATCTCGCAACAACGCTTCCATTCGCTCACATTGGGCGCGCACCATGTCCACGCGAGGCAGGCACCTGCGGCTGCCTGGTGTGTCGATTTCGACCAAATCTTCGCTCAATAGCTCGATATTCATGTGAATGATCGAAAGCGGATTTTTGATTTCGTGGGCCAACGAGCCGGCCAATTCGGCGAGTTCCTCATACTGTCCGCGGACCTCCTCCATCGCCGCCTGGTGTTGAGCGGCCTGTTTCGCACGATCGTCGACGCGAGAATTCGTTTCGTTGGGGGGAGAGTTCATCGGTGCAGTCGGAATGGTCGCGAAAGAGTAGCCGTGCGAGAACGCGCGGACAGTCATCGAATTGTAACGACTGGCAGTTTCCGTGCCGATCGGCTGACTGGTCACTTCTGGAAAACGGGCAGGCCCCGCACCGTTGACTTGGGAGGAGGCATGCGAGAACGCGGGGTTTCCCGAGTGCTGTTTTACGAGAGGAGCGAGCCGACACGGGCAGGTTCCGCGATCAAAAGACAGTCGATTGCTCAAAATCCGATATTGAAAACGCCACGACGGATTCCGTAGGGTTGGCCGAATGAGCACCATTACCAAAGACGCAGCCCGCCGTTCGCATTCATCCAACCACAATGATTCCGCATCGGATTCGCCGAACGAGGAACACGTCCTCGGCCAATACATTCCGCTGCTCTATCACTACAACATGCTGCAGGATGAAGATCGCGTCGGTGCCTTTCGCGATGCCATCAATCTGACCGTTCGTGCGGGGATGCACGTTGTCGAACTCGGTAGCGGGACAGGCATTCTTTCATCGTTTGCCGCTCGGCGAGGTGCTCGTGTCACGTGTGTCGAACGTAATCCAGAATTGGTTGAAACCTCGCGACGATTTCTCGACGCGAATGGTTTGTCCAGCCAAGTTACCGTCGTCCAGGCTGACGCGGCTGAGTACGTTCCCAGTGAGCCGGTTGATGTTGTCGTGTGTGAAATGTTGCACGTCGGATTGCTCCGTGAAAAACAATCCGAAGTGATTGCCGCATTCAAACGGAACTACCTGCACGCGATGCGTGAACGGACGCACGGGCCTATGCCATTGCCGCTGTTCGTGCCCGAAGTTTCGATCTTGATGGTGCAACTGGTCGAACAATCGTTTGACTTCGCCGGGTACCATGCCCCCGTGCCGATGTTTCAACAGCCCGCTGCCAACCAAACACGCACAATCGAATTATCCGATTTGCATCCCTACTCGAACCTCGCCTATGCCGAGCGCATTCCCAATCGGTTTGCCGTTTCGATGCCGATGCAACTGCGTGCCGGTGGGCATCTCAACGCGATCCGGTTAGTGACGCAGAACGTTTTGGCTATCGACGAACCCGCTCAACACGCGATCACGTGGGCCAACCAATGCCTCGTGTTGCCGCTCGAAAAGCAGTTCGACTGCGACGCCGGCACGACACTGAACGTCGAGTTTGATTACGCTGCCGGCGGAGCGATTGAGGACCTCTGTCAGACGCTGCGAGTCGAAGTGGCAAAAACAGCAGATGGCTGATCTAAGACGCACCGGTTCTTTGCGGGCCACGCATGCATAAAGCCCACGCGTTCGTATAGCCCGCGATTTTGTATCGCCGCTTGCGCACCGATCTCATCTCGACCGAAGGCGGAATGCTCAGCAGTTCGAATTGATCAAGGGATCGAGACCTTGCCCCAGAACGGTCGTTTTCGATCCGCTCGCGTTCGTGCATCTTCCAGCAACGTGTCGATCTCGCCGCCAAATTGGAAGTTACTGCGACGGTTGCGATAGCGAACAGTGATTTGATCGCCGAAGTCGAGCGGCATGTCTGGCGACAGCCAAACCGTGAACGCGTTGCTAGGCGCCTGGGAAATCCGAATCTCGTTGTTGGCTCCGATCGTGGAAGAGACCTGAGCGGCTACGATTCGTTCTGCTTCGTCCCACAGGATCGGATCGATGACGGTTGCTGGTAACGAATCTTGCCATTCAAGCCACCAGAAAAAACGATCGCCTTCGCGCATCGACTTCACTTCGATTGATTCAGGGAATCTCGGGCGACGGTGTTCGGCGGTCTTCATCCACTCGAAAATGCGTTCGCTCTCTTCGTAGAAGAACTCTTTGCCGCGTCCGCGATACATCACGACCATGGCATCGTGTTGGTACGTCATGTAGTCGTCATAGATGGCGCCGTTGCGTTTGAGCGGTCGCCCGTCTTTGTCGCCCATGACAATGTAAACGGGCATGTAGACCGCATTGGCATTGTAATGATGCAATGTCTTTTGCGGCTCCGCACCGATCGCGATCATTCCTGACCAGATATCCGGATGGGACAACGCGATGTCCCACGCCGCGCCGCCGCCGGCACCGTGACCGCCAATGAAGACGCGATCGGAATCAATCGAGAATCTTCGCATCGCACTGCGGAGGCTGCGTAACACGGCATCGTGTTCTCGCATGGTGTATTCGTAGCTTTGCTGCCCGCCGCGTGTCCAACGCGGTGCCACGACGATGAAGCCGTTTTGAGCGGCGCGACCGAGCCGTACATGATCGGGCACCGAAGGCTGCGTCGTCTCGGCGTCTCCGTCGGCAGAGGCGTTGGATTCTTCGGGAGCCAAGAATTGTTTCGAGGCCACCCCCGACCACCAATTTAACTGCGTTTCCGCCGATGCACCCGCGGCATGCAACGCGACGATGCAGGGATACTCTCGCAGCGGGTCATACTCCGGCGGCAACTGAACCACGTACGCGGCATCAGGGATCGCGAAAGGGGCTGCTGCCGCGGCGGCGTAGAAATCATCCTGGTTCGGTCCGACGTGGTACATCCCTTGAACGTGTTCATCAGGGACCGCATTAATCGGTAGGATGAATGGACGGTCGTCGGTTGCGGCGTCCTCGCTCCGGTGAATCGTTACCGCTTGAGCACTCGCCATCGCCGGTGGGATCAGCGGCAGCAATTTCGCGATGTAGTCGGCACGGGTCGCCTCGAGTCGTTTGAGTTGGTCGAGAATTCGGGCCCGTGCCGCTTCGTCGGGATGTGCAAGGAATTGTTGCACGAGATCACGCACTTCGATCAGCGACGTGGTCAGCATCAAGTTCTGTTCTCCCGAACCGCTGCCCAGGATCCATCCGGCGATCGCCAGCGCCACGCGTTGGCGGGCAGGCGTTGTTTCAATCTTGCCCAACCGAATGAAATCGCTTAACCGGTTGAGAGTGTTGGCTGAAAGGTGTTCGTCGATCTCGTCAACGATGGGCGTTAACGCGGCTTGGTCGGCCTGCGGCAATCCCGACACGAGTTTGCGTAGTTGAGCAACGGTTTCATCCCGCTGCGTTCGCAGTTTCGTGATCTCCGTCAACTCGTCTTGAACACGCAACCGGGTGACCCGTCCGACGCGGCCGAGCGGGAACTGTTTGAGGATCGCTTCGGCCAATTCGGGTTGCCCCGATTCCCGCCGCAACTGCGCCTGTTCGATCAACTGCATCGCCTGTCGTTCGACCAACGCGGTCAGTTGGGGACGCAGTTCTTCTTGTTCGGGGAACTGTTTGAGGATGACCTGCAGTTCACGGTGGGCGTCGCCAAAACGTTCTGCTTCCATGAAGAAACGAACGGCTTCGAGTCGCTCGTTCGGATCGGTCTGATCCATCCGCTTTTTGAAAATCCGCAGCAGCGACGGTGTGTCGATCGATTCGGTGGCCACTCGCATGTCCAGCCGAATCGATTTTTCCGCTTTCAGGCCTTCGAGTCTGGCGTAACGTGACGTCAGTTCGGTTAACCCTTGGTGCAAGATCGTCGGGCTTCCGTCGGTACCACGGACGGTCAATTGACGCCGCCCATATTCATTCAGTGACGAGACGCCGAGGATTCGTCCGATCGAGCCGACCTCATCACCACCCTCGCTGACCGGTTGTGGGAACTCGATGTGAAGGCCGAGGTCGGGAATGTCGACGGGCTCATTGTTGACCATCCCGCGTCGATGGATGTACGTGCGCCGGAGTCCGTCGTCGACGGCCCAGATTTTCGGCGTTTGGATTCCACCATCGGCGCCAACGGAAAACGAGTTTTCATCCAAAGTGGAACGTTCAATGTAAACGCCACGAAGAGTCAACCCGTTGCGCAGCGTGATTAGTTGTTCGGCGTGGACCGAATCGACGGATCCGATCACTCCGATCAGCAATCCCGCCAACACGATCACCGTTGGGTGATTCGACAAGATGGATCGTATTAGATGAGCGAGCGTTGAGGACAGCGGCCGCAACATCATGACACCGAACCGAGTATCGGTTGCCCCGCAGGGCCGTCTTCGGGGAAGGTGTCCGGCAGGCAGTTGCCGCTTGAGTCGACTCCGTCCATACGATGCGAAGGGGTCGGGGAGGTCATCGCGGCAGGCGTCGTTTCGGATACCGCGAGATCGCATCGGAAGAGGTAGGCAACGCGTTGGAGTGTCTTGCCGAGAGGTTCGATTCCCGAACGCAGATGGTTGATCGTTGGGGTTGTTTCATCGACCCACTGGGCAACCGGTAACGCGTTGATGTCATCGGCGGCGAATCGAACATTGGAGAACGAGTCTAGTGAGACGAATTGCCAGTCGATGGCGTCGAAGTTGTACTCCGGTGCAAAGGTTGGTGAACCCGATGCGGCCAAGGATGGGTTCGGTGCAACCGATGGTGAATTCGGTTTCGAAGCCGGAATGTCAGTCGAAGCGACAGACGATCGCGAGTTTCCGGTTTCAGGGACCAACGCGGGTGCCACAGATCGATCGGATGCCGTCGACTCCTCGCCGAATGGGCCGCGATATCCGGACCAGAGACACGCCAGGACGAAGACCGATGCGACCCAGGTCGCGGTGGTTTTTGCGGTTGAGGCTCGATCGGATGATGGCGTCGCCGTCGATTCTCCGGCGAGGATGCTCTGCATTGACATCTTGGCCCGGCGGACCCATGTCTTAATCGTTCCCGTGGATCGACCCATGACTGAGGCGGCTTCCGGGTAGGACATTTCTTTCCGGTGGACGAGTTCGAACGCTCGACGTTGATTGTCCGGCAGACATCCCAATGCGCGGTTGATTTGTTCGTCGAGCGACACACATTTTGCGATGTCGGATTGGACCTTCGTATCGGCCAGGCCGTCGTCGAGGCGGTCGACGGAGCGATCGTTCTTGCGGCGGGACAAAAAAGTGCGACAGCGGTTGGCCGCGATTGTCACCAACCAAGGTTCGAGGGGACGCCGCGAATCAACGCGAGGCATCGCCAACGCGGCACGGCGGAACGTTTCCTGCGTGACGTCTTCGGCATCGTGATGGTGGCCGAGATACCTCAGGCAAACGTGGTAAACCATTTGCCGGTGGCGTTTGAAGATTTCAGTGAACGCCGCTTCGTCTTGATGCCGGCAACGGTCGACCAAAGCGGCGTTGGAAAGGACCGCGAAAGATTGCGTGTGCGGGCTCATCGGATGAATAGCCGTGGAAGAGAGTCGAGGGAGATCAGCGTCCGCTGAAGAAACGCTTCAGCGCGTCATCGGCAGCATCCCGCGAGCTTTCCTGCATCACCTTTTTCAGCCCCTCGGGCAGTTTGCCGGGTTTCTGTTTTTTCGGCGGGACGAATTTCTTGGACTTCTCTGATTCGTCATCAATGCCGGTATCTTGGGTCGCGTCGATATCATTTTTGCCACCGTCCTTACTCCCCGGCGTCACTTCACTGACGGAGAGTTCATCGCTGTCGGTGCCACTTGCTGATTGTAACTCGTTCAGCGTCAATTGCCGCGTTTCGGGATCGTTCATTTTGCGAACGCGGTCAATCGCGTCGGCTTCATCGAGCCATGAACTGACGTCGACTTCTTCAAATCGGCTGTCCGAAGAACCTTCCGAATGCGTCCGGGCAGCGGCTTCGGCAACGCTCTTCACTTCGGGCTTCTTGGCCGCCTGCAGGCCGTGTTCGATCACCAATGCAAAGCTGAGTTTGCCGATTCGCAGGATGTCGCCGTCTTTGAGAACCTTGGCTTTGTCCGGCGGCAGGCGTTTTTCGTTGACGAAGGTTCCGTTGCGGCTCTTAAGATCTTGCACCAAAACGCGGCCGTTTTGAACGGCGATGATGCAGTGTTTACGACTGACGGACTCACTCTTGGGGCGGAGTTGGCAGGAATCGCTTCGACCAATGACGAATTTCTCTTGGCCTATTTCGATTTCCTTGCCCTGAAGGCTGCCAGATTGAACTCGTAGTCTTATTTTCATTTTTACCCTTCGCGATCGACGAAGTTTGCCACAGGGTTCTTCCCCATGGGTGATGCTAGTCTCACAGACCGGTAAATGACCGACGTGGCGGCCGACGTTTCCACGCTAGACATCCGTCTGAACGCTCGCTTGCTGTGAGTATGTTGCAAGATGAGGCCACGGAGGTGGCATCGCTCTCACCCATCATACTCACCCTTGCATGCATTTGCGGTGGCCGAACGTCGTTAGAGTAAGTGATTCACCCATTGGACGCCACTGCGGGTTGGATAACATACGCAAAATACTACCGGATTGCCCTATTTATCCCCCTTAGGACAGAAGGGAACACCAATTGCTTAGGCTCCAAGTCCCCGCCCAAAACGGACAGTGATTCTCTGTCTAGCCTAGACGCCTGAGGCATTAGGCCAGCCGTTTCGTCGGGATTGAAACAGAAGGCGACACTATCGCGTATTTTGGCATCAAAACGCCAGCGACCGGTGATGCAGTATTAGCAATTGGGAAGTCGCTATGCAACGCGGCTAATACACAGGGTTTGGTGCCTTTGTCGCGACTGCTGTACATCCATCTCGGTTGTTTGGGGTGCGTCACCGGGCTCGCTGAAGGGGGGCGGCGCTCAGCAGCGCATAATGAGAATCAGTGCCCTCGCCGTCTCGATTCGCGAGTACCCGATTTCAGGCTTGGGAGCGGGCGAAGAGCCAGTGGCTTTTCATTGACCCGAGTTCGTTGGTTCGGGTGTGTGATCCACCTCGAAACCTGAATGACCAAGCGTACAGCGGTGAGGCAGGAGATTGATTCGAGAGCCCAGGACGAAAATGATGGCTGTCGGTCGGTCTCCGATTGCGCACAGTGCCGACACCCGTCGCGAGGAGGGGGGAGTCGGTTTGAAAAAATTTTGGATTTTCATTAGATCCCTTCCGTCCTGAGCGTCGGAATCGCCCTGTGCCCGATGACCCTGTGCCCGATGACTCTGTGCCCGATGATGACGCTCAAGCTTCGAGGAAGCTCAAGCGTTCCATCGCGTCGGCGTGGCTAGCCCGAGGCAGCGAGCGACGGCATTTTAGGCGGTTTGGGAATTCAAACGGTTCCGGGGAATGGACGGGGACGCGAATCTTGCCCCGTTTCATTCAAGAAAGACTTGTGGCCTCGCCCAATACGCTGACCCTGTCAGGGGCAATCCAATCTTCGCTGCCGTGACAGGCCGCCAGTGGTTCGTCACGGCTTTTGGGTCGAGACGCGGAACTCAGCATGAGTTCGCGCGGGGGTCGGTTCGTTGCCCAATGGACTTGCGTAGCCCAGTGGGGTGATGGCATTGGTTACCAACCGAACCCCCAAAACTAGTTGTGCGGCCGAGTTACGCCGGTGGGTTCAGTTCCTGGAGCGACTTACCGAGACGCTTTTGTGTGGTTCCCTTGCGGGCGACCCGTTTGCGTTTGGTGGTCGTTCCCGAGCGTCCGGCGGGATCGCCGAGCAACGCGGCGACTTCCGGGTTGATTTCCGAGGCGCTGTCGGGGGTGCCGATTTGCTCGACCGCGTCGCTGACGCCGAGCAGGACGGACTGCCGGACGCCGTCACGGAGCCAGTCAAAAAAGTTGAAATTCATGGTCTTGTCTTTCAAAACGGGTGCGATTTTGAGGATGTGTCGGGCGTGGCGTGGCGAGGGAGAACGCGAGAGCGTCCATGCCAGACCGAACCCGTTGGTGTTTAGCCTTTCGCTTTTAAGAAAGCTGGAAGGGCGATGTCCATAGCGCAACTCCAGGAATCTCTCGCCCGGATGTCGGAATCCCGGATGCAGGAATCTACGCCGACTTTCCTCCACAACGCCGTTGTGACGATTTTGCTTGTTTGGTAGCCTACTTGGCTAGGCTTCCATGCCGTCAATCCGGCCCGTTCCAACAATCTCCTTTAACCCCCTCGGGATGAACTCCCGCGAGCCCAGCGGCCGGTGCTCGCCTGTTTTTGTTCATCCCTGGTAATGATTCATGGTCAACCGCAACCTCATCCGCTCACTCGAAGACGACGACATCCTCGCAGATTTGGCCCTCATGGCTCCGGAGGACGAAGTCGAAGAATGGATGATCGAGAATTTTGCTGCGGAGCAGCAAGACTACAACTCAGGAAACATCGTCGAAGGCCGAATCGTCGAAATCAATGACGAATGGGCACTCATCGACGTCGGCTTTAAGAGCGAAGGCACCGTCGGTCTTGATGAATGGGGACCAGACGAAGACACCCCGAAGGTCGGCGACACGGTCAAAGTTCTCATCGAAGAGATGGAGGACGAACTCGGTGCCGCTGACGATCCTTACGGCATGATCTCGCTGAGCAAGCGAAAAGCCGAGAAGATCATCGAGTGGGAAGAAATGATGGAAACGGTTGCCGAGGGCCAAGTGGTCACCGGTACCGTGATTCGCAAAATCAAGGGCGGTTTGCTCGTCGACATCGGCGTCAACGTCTTCTTGCCGGGCAGCCAAGTCGATATCCGTCGTCCTGGCGACATCGGCGACTTCATCGGCCGTGTCGTTCAAGCCGAAGTGCTCAAGATCGACGACACCCGTCGCAACATCGTTATCAGCCGTCGTAGCCTGATCGAACGACAACGCGAAGAAGATCGCACCTACCTGATGCAGGAACTCGAAATCGGTCAAATCCGCACCGGTATCGTCAAGAACATCGCCGACTTCGGTGCCTTCGTCGACCTCGGCGGCATCGACGGTTTGCTCCACATCACCGACATGGCATGGGAACGCATCGGTCACCCGACGGAAATGGTTTCGATCGATCAAGAAATCGAAGTCAAGGTTCTGCACATCGACCGCGAAAAGCAAAAGATTGCTCTCGGTCTGAAGCAAAAGGACCGCAACCCATGGGAAAACATCGAGTCGAAGTACCCTGTCGAATCACGTCACCCTGGCGAAGTCGTCAACGTGATGAGCTACGGTGCGTTCGTCAAACTCGAACCGGGTATCGAAGGTCTGGTCCACATCAGCGAAATGAGCTGGACCAAACGCGTCAATCACCCGAGCGAATTGGTCAACATTGGCGACAAGATCGAGGTCATGATCCTCGGCGTCGACCCCGAAGGCCAACAACTCTCACTGGGTATGAAGCAAACGCTGAAGAACCCATGGGACGAAGTCCTCGAGAAGTACCCAGAAGGCAAGGACGTTACCGGCAAGGTGCGGAACCTCACCAACTACGGTGCGTTCATCGAACTCGAAGAGGGCATCGACGGATTGCTGCACGTCAGCGACATGTCATGGACCCGCAAAATCGCTCACCCGAGCGAAGTGCTCGAGAAGGGCCAAGAACTCGAGTGCCGTATCCTCAGCGTCGACGAGCAACGCCGTCGTATCGCTCTGGGGCTGAAGCAACTCGATAACGACCCATGGGATGGCGACATTCCAGACAAGTACCAACCCGGCCAATTGGTCAAAGGTGAAGTCACCAAGATCACCAACTTCGGTGTCTTCATCGGCCTCGAAGATGGCCTCGAAGGTCTGCTTCACGTCAGCGAGTTGGCCGAGCACAAGGTCGATGATCCTGAAGAAGTCGTCAAAGTCGGTGACGAGATCGAAGTCAAAGTGCTTCGCGTCGATACCGATGAACGCAAGATCGGCCTGTCGCTCAAACGTGTCGACTGGAGCGAAGAGCAAGAGAAGTCGGCCGCCGCAGCGGAAGCTGCCGAATCGGGCGTCCCAGCAACTCTCGACGATGGCAACCTCAAGGGTGGCCTCGGAAGTGCCGGACCTCTGTTCCCAACCGGTGGCGAAGAGTCCTGAGTTTGACTCGCCTCTCTGGTTAGCAACCGAACGAAAAGCCCGATCGGATCCCCCGGTCGGGCTTTTTTCATGCACACACCTAACTACGCTCAATCGCATCAGACGCTCAAAACCGCGTTTTCACACGCCACCCCAACATCTCCCGAACGTAACACAGGCTGCCAGCCTGTAGCGACAATTAAACCAATGCCTCGTCAGGGTTGTCACTATAGCCCTGCCATTGGCTGTCTCGATGGAGTACTGCTTCGCGGTGCAGCGTTGTACGTCGGCGGGGTGCCACGCTGATTTTCGGTGCGTTTGCCTCGATGAGAGCGAGTGATGCAGATGCATGCTGGCAGCATGCACTACGGCTAAAGGGGATGCACGCTGGCAGCGTGCGATACGGAGAGGTGGAATGCACGCTGGCAGCGTGCACTACGTTTGGGCCGATGTGCTTTGGAGGAGTGCCGTGCGTCACGCGGTGCTCCGAAACGCGAGAGGGCCAACGGCCCAGGCATTTGCCCCGGTGCACCGGGTTGGCAAATGACCGGGCCGTTGGCCCTTCGAATAATGTGGATCGCGTCGGTGCCGGCTTCGTCGCCGGTGCCGCATACGCGTCGTTGATAAATCAGGTCGTCACTCAACCGCGAGGTTCAGACGCGGTTGAGGAGTTGGCTACTTCGTTTGGCGATCAACCGTTGGGAAGCGTGAAACCGCCAGGCAGCGTGAAACCGGTCGGAGCCGGGCCGTCTTGAGCAGGCGTCGCCGCTGCTGGTGCGGTCGATGTCGCTGGTGCGGTTGGCGTCGTTGGAGCAGAGGCTGCCGGGGCTGCTGTAGCAGGCGTTTGCGGTGCCGTCGGCGTTGACGTGGCGGCCGGTTGTGTGGCACCTGCCGGGGCTTGCGGCGACATGTAGCTCCGTGGGTCTTGGTAGCTGACTGGGGTCATGCTGCCAGGAACGACGGGTTGCTGCGGGACCTGGCCGAGTACCTGCGGTGATTGGTTGCTTCGGTGGGCAGGAGCGGCGGCGATGATCGCCGATGGTCCCGCGGCCGGTCCAATTTCAGCAGGCGAGCCTTGCGGCATTGCCGGACGTCCCGCAGGCATGATGCCGTTCGGGTTAAGCTGGGCGAGCATTTCTCGTGAACGATCGATCGCCCGTTTGGTGGCCGGATCCGACGAGGCTTCGTGCTCGTGGGCGAGCGACTGAGTCAGTTGGGCCTGTGCCTCGGCATTTTGACCTTTCTTGTAATGCAGGAACGCCATGTTGAAGTGAGCCACGGCGGCTTTGTTGTTCGCCTTGAGAACCTTCAACGCTTCGTCCGTCTTGCCCGACTCAAAGTGCACGCTGGCCAAATTGTTGGCATAACGAGACGTGCCTGGGGCGAGATCGAGTGCCCGCTGCAGCGTTTGTGCGGCCATGTCATGCTGGCCGAGTTTGCTCAGCGTCAGGCCGAGGTCATTGTACAGGGCCGCGTCGGTTGGGTTCTGCGCGATCGCTTTTTGAAAGTACTCCGCTGATTGCGGGTAGTTCGATTCGCGGAAGTGCAGGCGAGCGATGCTGGTTAACGCCGGTCCGTTGTTAGGAGCGGTCTCGAGGGCCTTGGAATAGCTTTCCATGGCCTTGGTCAGGTTGCCCGTCGATTCCCAGAGCTGACCGTTGGCAACGAACACATCTGGTTCGAGCTTGTCAGGTTGATTCTCCAGCGACAGCGGGTCTTCTTGAGCGAGTGAGTCGTCGTCCCCGCGTCCGAACCAACCGCCGATCGTGCTGGTAGTCTTGGAGACCATGCTCTTCGACGCGTTGACGGTACCCGATGCGACCTTGCTAGTCGTCGAAACGAGCTTGCTCGGTGTTTCGGTCACATTGGTCGTTTCAGTCGATTTCGCCTTGAAGGGGTTCATCGAGGCGAGGGACATCGAACGACCAGCGCAGCCGACGGATGAAAGGCTTACGGTTCCGCCGATGAGCATCGCGGCAACGAGTTGCCGACGGATGGCCCGCCGGGCAACGACAGATCGGCCTGAGCGATTTGATCGCGGATCTTGTTGAAAGATTCGTGTGTCGTCCATGTTTCACACTTCGTTGAATGCGGGTGATTGTCGAACAATGCGATTCGACGGAGGGCGGGCAACGGCGTGGTTGCCAGTTTCACGACCCTCGATTTCTGTTTGAATGGACAGCCGAAACTTGTTCGAGCCGTCCTACCATCATGAAAATCGGCACGACAGGGGCATCGTCTTGATCGACTTTGACGATTTGTTCGCATTTTGGGGAAATACTTCTCGGCACGGTTCGGGCGATCACTCGGTTTATCCCCCCAACGCGATGGGCCCGGGCCTGTGATGAGCCTAGCCTGTGATGGAGCCTAGCCTGTGATGGAGCCTGCCTCGCGCGTGGCAACCTGAATGGCGACCCTGTGTCATGCAGGTGACGGCACCCGTTAGGCAGTTTGCTCACATCCAATCGGTGGGATAAACTTGGAATCATAATGACTTCCACCACATCGAGGCCCGGATGAACGATCGACAATGGATAATCGGCTGCGATCGCGACGTGGATGTGCTAGTCCACGAGAGCGTCGTCTCTCGCCGTCATTGTCGACTGTCGCTGCACGGTAGTCTTTATTTCATCGAAGATTTGGCCAGCCGAAACGGCACCTTCGTCGGCGACAAAAGAGTCGTGACGCGAACCGCGATCGAGCCTGGCACCAAAGTCATGCTGGCCGACAGCGTCTTAATGCCGTGGGCGGACGAGTCTCTTGCCAAGGAAAAGTTCGAAATCGGGCGAGCCAATTCCAACGATATCGTGATCGATGACGCGAGCGTCTCATCTCATCACGCGATTCTGTTTCGCGACCCCAACGACGTCTGGATCGTCCGCGATCTCAATAGCACCAACGGGACGAGTCTCGGCGATAGCGAACCGATCGCGTCGGCGGCGCGTGTTACTAACGAAGACGTCATCCGATTCGGCAGCGTTGCCGAAACGCTGAGTAGCCTTCGTCGCAACGTGAACCCGAATACGTCGACGAGGCAATCGAAATCGGATTCTGCGAGCGGACCCAAATTACGGCGGCCTACCAAAGACACCGATGCCAAGGGGATTCCCACGATACCGGTGCGGGGAATAGGCGACACAACCGCGGTCCGCAAAACGAATTGGATGGACAACGCGATCGGGATGTGGAAGTCGCTTCCCACCGGCGTTTCCTATTCGTTGGCCGCCGCCGTTGTGCTGATCGCTCTGTTCGGCGTTTGGGGCATGATGACCAAGGGCGACTCGGCGACGCCACGCGAGGCTCTCGCGGACGGTGATCCGAACACGACTGCTGAAGATCCGACCACGGCATTGACGGCAACGAACATTGACGCAGACGCCATTGCCGGTACCACGCCACCACCCGTCACGACGGACCCTGCCGACAACCACCCGCCGGCCGCGGCCGTTAATAGCCAAAGCGAGGTTGCCGCGTCGCCCGCCAAAGAGACCTCTTTCGAGTCCGCGATTCGCAGTTGCCTCTATCAAGTGATCGCTACTTCAGAAGGGAACCGGTTTGGGTTGGGGATGGCTTTGGCGATCGACTCGGATCGACTGCTAACGACAGGCAACGTGGTTGAAAACCTGCAGCGTTTGGAGGCGACGATCCGTCCGGCGTGTCGCCACCTTACCTCCAATGAGGCGATCGCGTTGCAAGAAACCGCGATGCACCCGAAGTGGACCGAAAGTCGTCGGACCGAACAACAATGCATCGACTGGTTGAAGTACTATCAGTCGCAAGTCAGCGAACTCGCCGGGGATGAAGGCGTCGAAACCGAGGAAATGCTCCAACAACGCGATGAGGTCTATCGATCAGCGATGGTCTCTCGAACGCTCGCGCGTGCCTACGACGTCGGTGTCATCAGGACCACCGAACCACTGCCTCAGCATCTTGCGGCATTGGAGTCCAAGGCGACGGGCCAAAAGTCGACTGGAGCTGTTTCAGCATTGGAATGGATCGCGACGCCAGCCAAACCGCCTCGCCCGATGGCCATTCATCGGTTGATTGGCGAATTCGTACAAAACGAAGATCCTTTTCTTCCGCCAGACTCGGAATCATCGATCACCAAGAAACAAGTCCAGCCGCTCTTTCTCCTGCCTCGTCTCTCCACCGACATGCCGCCGATCTACGTTGGCAGAATGCGAGGCGCCGCGGACAGTGGAATGGATTACTCCGGAGGCGTCATTTTGGACGGGCGAGGTCGACTCGCAGGTCTCTTTTCGACGCCCGCGGAACTCGATCAGCAGCAGAAGAAACGCGTGGCAAGCCTCGTTGCGGATCGTGACCTGATTTTTGATTGGATTTTGATGGACGTTTTGTCTGAATTGATGGCCAGACCGTCATTACCATGGGTAGCGAATCAGACCGAAACGACCGGTACGCCGTAAATCAACTCGCTTTTACTAGAGGAACGCTCGCCATGAATCTCCAGGACCTCGGCCATAACCGTTTGGCGAATTTGGCATGGGAAACTCAGCGACGGCGTTTGACCGTTCGGTCGCTTTGCGGGGCGATTTTGCTGTCGCAATTCGTGCTGGCAACAGATCCCGTCCAAGGCCAGCCACCGGCGCCCGTATTGCCCGCGCTGCCCGCAACGCCTCCCGCCGGACCGGAAGAGGAAGGGGCCGCACCGCTGCCCGAATACCTGTTCGGACCGGTTACGAACGAAGCGATTGAGACGATGTTGGTCGATTCGGAAATCGATCTCAACGACCGTGCAATGAAGGCCTCTCGCATCCACGCGCTTGCCGACATGTACCGTTCGTCCCGTTCATGGCACGGTGACTTTAGCGGTTTCCGCGTGCGAAATTCGATCGCAACGGAATTGGAGTTGAACGTTTGGAAACAACAGGTTGACGACTACTTCAAGCGGCGGATCAAGAATCTCGAAGGCATCATGAAAGAGAAAGATGCCTACCAGCAAAAGGCAGATCAGTTAGTTCGTATTCGACGCGACAATCAGCGACGCGTCCTCAGCCAAATCTATTCGAACCCACGCTACGCTGGAAAACCCGAGAGCGTTATGAACGAGCTCTTGGTCGGATTTTCGAACACGCCGATCGGGTACGGTGTCGGTTTGGAAGAGTATTTTGCCACCAATCCGAGTCACTCGAATTGGGATCTTAGCCCTGAGATGTTTGAATCGCTGCGTGTCAAAAGCCCCAAAAATAAGGGAGGGCAACTGGAGTTCTCGTTGAGCGATCCGGTTCCGTTGCAACTCGATTGGTGGCCGCCTGTTTTCCGCGAACAGCTCTTTCAAGCCGCGATCCGAAACGTCGAAGCGAAACGTGATCAATTGATGGCCCTCAGTGAGCGGAACCCAAAATTGCCCATCGAGGCGATCAACGCCTTTGACGATGCCATGGCGCAACTCAGTGTCGAGTTCTACAGCATTTTTCCGCCACCGTGGCAGAACATGCCGACCGAACGGGTTCTCGAATTGATCGCTGCCGAACGGCACCTCATTCAGGTCAGCCGTGAGGTCGAGGCGATTCGCGATCGTGGAACGCTCAATGCCATGACCCGTGGTCAGTATTTTGATCCGTTGCGAGACGGCGAGAATGCGGCCACCCTGATCGCCTGGATGACTCGTACGGGGATGCAGTTTGCATCACCACGGCCCGGGCACGAAGACGCGTACGCGACGTTGATGGGGCAGATGAAGGAAATGTTTGTCATCTTCGGCGAACCGCTGCCGGATCCAGAAGCCCCGCTTCCAAAAACAAACCCCCGCCGCGCCACCGACATCCCCCGCCCTCAATAACCTGCAACCGCAACCTGTCACCAAATCCCTCTTTCCTTCAAATTTGTCGAGATTTTCTGATCGGCCTGGACCTTCCCCCCGTAGACTCCGATACTAGATTTGATTTCTCAATTGGAAGGAAGATCGTGTTCGTCGTCTGTCGTTTCGTTTGCATCCTTGTTGTGCTGGTACATTCGATTTTCGGATGTTCGATGCTGCACGCCTGCGATTGCCGGACGCACGAACACACGATCCATGGCGACGCGTCTGCCGACGAATCGCACTGCGATCACGACGGGCATCATCATGACTCTGGCGATGGGTGTGAAGAACGCCATGACCAGGAGTCGGCCCCAAGTGTCCCCGTTGCACTGACAATCGCGAGCCCTTTCTGCGACTGCGATGCTAAAGGCAGTATCGATGGGGGGCGTGTCAGTAACGAGGGTGTCGCGGTGCGAAATGCTGTGCATCCCGCCGTGGCGCATTGGGTGGCCGCATGTCCGGGTTGTCAGTCGTCACCGTGCGACGGCAACGCACCGGGATGTCACTCCGATGTCGGGTGCAGTTTCCGTTTGCCGAGTGATCAAGTTTTCGAGGTCGTTGTCAGCCTCGTCGGATTCCTTCCCTATTCCATGTCCGGAGCAAGCCCACAGTTGGCCTCCAGGCAAATTCGTCTTTGGAATCAACATCTCGGGCAAGGTGCCACGAGCGATGCCAGCGCCCGCTGTGCCGCTCTCTGCGTTTGGCGAATCTAACGACCGATTGAGTTTTCTCAAACGTCTGTTTGCCTGCACCCAATGATCGCCCCATCGACCTATCGCGTCCGTGACGCAGTGCGGCGTGGTGCGCGGTTTCCGGCTCGCTCGGGTGTGCTCTTTTCTTGATCCCTTGAAGGGAACGTTATGTCCATTTCCAAAATTTGGGTGTCGCGGATCG
Source organism: Aporhodopirellula rubra (assembly GCF_014192335.1). Classification (GTDB taxonomy): domain Bacteria; phylum Planctomycetota; class Planctomycetia; order Pirellulales; family Pirellulaceae; genus Rhodopirellula; species Rhodopirellula rubra. The sequence continues at coordinate 19,800 of NZ_JACHXU010000003.1, forward strand.
TTGCCACGTCGTTGACCGTGGTCGCGATGTTGTTGACGCTCGCGATCGGCTTCTTCGCCCTGACTGATTTGCCGCAGCGATTCGGGCTCGTTGCGTCCACGGCTGAATCGGCTCATGACCACGGCGATCACTCCGAGTGTGAACACGATCATCCGGAGGACGAACACGATCACGACCATGCGGGGCACTCCGAAGGCGAATCGATCGAGTTGAGCGAACAGGCTCGGCTAAATTTGGGGCTCGAGACTCAAAAGGTGACCGTCGGGAGTTTCAATGAATACATCGAAGTCCCCGCCGCCGTTGCCGATTGGCCTGGAAAAACTCACGTCGCAATCACTTCACCCATGACGGGCGTCATCAACGCGATTAACGTGTCGCGAGGTGAGTTGATCGAAAGTGGCATGCCCCTATTTACGTTGCGACTCACACACCAGGATCTCGTCCAAACTCAAGAGGATTTTCTTAACTCGCTCGGGCAGTTGGACATCGAACAGAAAGAGATTCAACGTTTGACGTCGATCACACAGTCCGGCGCCGTTGCAGGAAAGACCCTGATCGCACGCCAGTACGAACGGGACAAATTATTGGCTGGCATTCGCACCGCACGCCAATCCATGTTGCTGCACGGTTTGACGGAGAGCCAAGTCGACCAAATCGAACGCACGCGTGAACTCATCCGCGAAGTCACCATCTACGCACCCACGCTCCACGCCGACAGTTCGCTGCATCATGAGTCGGAACACAACCATGTGAAAAACAGTTCGGGAACGCCAACAGACCGCTACGCGTCAATGCAACCGGCGCCCACGCTCCCGGCGCATATCGATGCCGAATTCCTTGTAACTCAGCTCAACGTCAGTCGCGGGGAGGCCGTCGAAGCGGGGAAGAAGCTCGGGCAATTGTCCGACTACAGCAAAGTCTTGATTGAAGGTTATGCCTATCAACGCGATGGCGAAGCTCTGCAAACCGCAGCCAACGCGAGACTCGCGATTCAAGCCGTTACGGAATCATCGCAAGGCCAGCGAAAGATCATCGATCAGTTGGAGATCATCTACATCGGCAACGAAATCAATCGCGAAACCCGCGCTCTGCCGTTCTACGTCCTGCTCACCAACGAAGTCGAACGGACCGAACAGGTCGGCGAGCAACGCTACGTCAGTTGGCGATACAAGCCCGGTCAACGGATGAAACTTCGTGTTCCGGTCGCTGGGTTTGACAACGCCATCGTTGTGCCGAAGGAAGCCGTCGCGGAGGAAGGCCCCGAACGTTATGTCTTCGTTGAGAACAACGATCACTTCGATCGCGTCGCCGTTCATGTTTTGGCCAGCGACTCATTGCACGCGGCGATCGCCAACGACGGTCAAGTCTGGCCGGGGCAATCAGTCGCTGTCACCGGTGCCCATCAATTGCAGATGGCGCTGAAGAATAAATCGGGCGGCGCAATCGATCCGCACGCCGGTCACAACCACTAGTGATTCGTGTTCGCGTTTCGATGCAGCTCGTCGTAACTCAGTGTCGGTGAACCATCGAGCGAATCGGTCGTCAGGTTTGGGTGAGTCCACCTGTCTGTCGACGGCCGGCTTTTGGTGATCGAGCCCAGCCGACCGCGTCACATAAACCGCGGCGGATTCGATTTGCCGTGTTTGATCAATTCAGCGACGCCAGTCGCGCCCCGATTCTTCCAAATCATCATTCTGATCTCTACAAGCAAATATGTTAGATCGCATCATCTCGTTCTCGCTTCACAATCGCCTCTTGATCCTGGTGGCCGCTGCGATCCTGATGCTCGTCGGGAGTTGGCAAACCGCTGAACTGCCGATCGACGTTTTTCCCAACCTGAACCGGCCACGCGTTGTCGTCATCACGGAGGCTCCCGGGATGGCGCCCGAGGAAGTCGAAACGTTGATCACCTTTCCGCTCGAAACGGCGTTTAACGGTGCCAGCGGTGTGATGGATGTTCGCAGCAGCAGCGGTACGGGAATTTCCGTAATCTATGTCGAGTTTGATTGGGATACCGACATCTACAACGACCGACAAGTCGTCAATGAACGACTGCAATTGGCCGCCGAACAATTACCCGTCGGCATCAAACCGACACTCGCACCGATCTCTTCGATCATGGGCCAGATCCTGATGTATGGGATGTGGAGCGAAGGGGGACAAACACCACCAATGGAGGTTCGGACGTTGGCCGATTGGGTCGTCCGCCAGCGGTTGTTGACGATCCCGGGCGTTTCGCAGGTCTTCACCATGGGTGGTGGGCGAATGCAGTATCAAGTGCTCGTTGATCCCGACGCACTGCGCTCCTTTGATCTCACCATGGAGGATGTTCATCTAGCCGTTTCGGAAGCGAACCTGAACGCAACGGGCGGTTACCTCGACGACCACGGGGCGAACGAATTGCTGGTCCGCGGCCTGGGGCGGGTGACCAGTCTCGATGATTTGAGGAAACTCGTTCTCGTAATGCGTGAAGAACGCTCGATCACATTATCGGAAGTCGCGAAAGTGGTCGAAGCTCCTCAGGTGAAACGGGGGGACGCGTCCGCTTACGTTCGAAACGAATCGGGAGCCATCGAGGGAAGCGACGCCGTCGTTCTGACGATCAACAAGCAACCCGGCAGCGACACGCGGGCCGTTGACGAGGCGATTAAAGCGGCACTCGCGGATTTGAAAGTGGCGTTACCGAACGACATTCGCATCGCCAACGTCTATTCGCAGCGGTCGTTCATCGATCGGGCGATCGAAAACGTGGTCGAAGCTCTCACCGATGGCGGTGTGTTGGTGTTGGTGATTCTGTTTTTGTTTTTGTTGAATTTCCGGACCACGTTCATCACGTTGACGGCGATCCCGTTGTCGATCATTGCAACCGCGTGCGTGTTCGCGGCGTTCGGCTTGTCGATCAACACGATGACGCTCGGAGGGATCGCGGTGGCGATCGGCGAGTTAGTCGACGACGCGATTGTTGATGTTGAAAATATCTTTCGTCGCCTGCGTGAAAACCGACAATCATCGAATCCGAGGCCGACGCTCGGTGTGGTCCTCGACGCCAGTACCGAGGTGCGAAGTTCGATCGTTTACGGCACCGCGATCGTGGTGCTGGTATTCATTCCACTCTTTGCCCTCGAGGGCATGGAAGGAAAACTGTTCGTGCCGTTGGCCGTCGGGTACGTGGTGTCGCTCGTCGCGTCGCTCGCCGTTTCATTGACCGTGACGCCAGTTCTTTGTTCGTTGTTGTTGGCCGGCAAACGCAGTTGGCAGGTGGTGTTGCCGTTCCTGTCGATCGCGATTTCGATGCTGTTGTTCTACTGGGTGATCCCACGCGTCGACGCGGTCTTGGGGATCCCCTGGGAATTGCCGGGCAATCCAATGGGATGGTCGCTCGCCGCCGCTCCGTTGGTTTGGCTCGCTCTGCAGGCTGCCGATGCGTTGCTCGGTGGTACCGATGCCGAGGAAGGCCGGTTGCTCGAGGGACTCAAAGGGATCGCTGGTGTTGCGATTGATTTCAGCACGCGGTTGCCCGGGCCGGTGCTCGGTGTCGCGTTGATGCTGGTTTTGTTTGCCGGCATGTCCGTCGTGATGCTAGAACGCGATTTTCTTCCCCCCTTCAACGAAGGCAGTGTGCAGGTCAACGCGTTGTTGCAACCGGGAACTTCTCTGGCAACCAGTAACGAGGTCGGCAACGCGATCGAAAAACGTATGTTGGAAATCGAGAACGTCAAAACCATCGTTCGGCGAACCGGTCGAGCCGAACTCGACGAACATGCCGAGGGAGTGAACGTGAGCGAAATGGTTTTGGAAATCGCCGATGGAGCCGACCGCGAACAAACGATTGATGAAATCAGGCACGCTATGTCCGAATTCCCCAGCGTCGTATCGAGTACCGAGCAACCGCTCGCACACTTGATCAGTCACATGATCTCCGGCGTCAAAGCACAGATCGGCATCAAACTCTACGGCGATGATCTCGATGTCTTACGGAAAAAGGCCGAGGAGATGAAACAACGGATTGCCGGCGTTGACGGGCTCGCGGACGTTTTGGTGGAACAGCAAACGAATATTCCGCAACTGCGCATCGAACTCAACCGAGACGCGTTGATGCAATACGGCTTGCGTCCCGCTGACGTGATGGATTTGGTGGAAACGGCAATGAACGGTCAAGTAATGAGCCAGGTTTTACTCGGGCAGCGAACGTTTGACCTCGTCTTGCGATTGGACGAACGCTTCCGTGAAGACAAAACGAAACTGCGTCGGATGGCTGTCACGTTGCCTACCGGCGGCACGGTGCCTCTCGATGCGGTCGCAAACATCTACGACAGCTACGGACCCAATACGATCAAACGAGAACAGGTTCGTCGACGAATCGTCTTGCAGGCCAACGTGACCCAACGCGGTGTCGTCGACGTCGTCACCGACATCAAAGAACGCCTTGCCGATATCGAGTTGCCGGCCGGATACTTCATCGAATACGGCGGGCAGTTCGAGAGTCAGCAGTCGGCGAGTCGTCGGTTGATGGTGTTGTCGGGGATCGCGTTGCTGGGGATGTTCCTCGTGCTATACATGTTGTTTGGCAACGTCAATTTCTCAGTCCAAGTCTTGTTCGCTCTGCCGACTGCATTCATCGGCGCGGTTGCCGCGCTGGCCATCACGGACCAAAACCTCACCGTTGCCGCGATGGTCGGATTCATCTCGTTGTGCGGCATTGCCAGTCGCAACGGCATCTTGTTGCTAAACCATTACCTGCATCTCGTCGAACACGAAGGCGAATCGTGGACCCGCGAAATGGTTAAACGGGCCGGGCAGGAGCGGATGGCTCCGGTGTTGATGACGGCATTGACCAGTGGAATCGGACTGCTGCCGCTGGCTCTCGCCGCCGGCGAACCCGGCAAGGAGATTCTGTATCCGGTCGCCACCGTGATCGTGGGCGGGTTGTTAACGAGCACGCTCGCGGAGTTTTTCGTCCGACCTGCCCTCTTCTGGACGTTCGGCGTGAATGCGGGCAAGCAGATTTTGAACGACCGTGTAGCCAAGCATGACAAACCGGCGATTCCGGATGCGTGATATTCGCGTTGTTAGTCGCCGCAACGATGCCGAGTTCGGGGGACGTGTTTCTCCCGGGTTTGATCCGAGCGCGAGACCGATTCAAATACTTAATATTGAAACGGACGCGATGTTCGTTTTGAGACCGCCTCGCATCAAAAATTTGCGGTCACCACCGGCCACCGTGAATCGAACCTCATCATGCCAACCGAAGACAACAAACCCATTGACGAATCCATTCGCCGCCTGATCGACCGTTGGGTCACCTCCGGCGAGATCGCGTCGAAGGATTACCAGTCGACCATGACGTCAACCAATTCGGTCGCCGGTCAGTGGGTGCAATCCCATCGAGACAAAGACTCCTCCACGTCACCTGGTAGCACATTGGTGATCGGATTGCCGCGGTTAGTCATCGCCGATGTGCAAACCCAGGGCCGCGGTCGATTGGGAAGAACGTGGGACGCGCAGTCCGACGGCCTTGCGTTTTCGATCGTGATGAAAGGGTGTCATGAACTTCTTTCGATCGCGGTCGGCGTGGCGATTGCCGAGGCGATCGAGCATGTCGCCGCGCCGGTCCGGTGCGGATTGAAATGGCCCAACGATGTTTGGATGAGCGGCGTGAAAGTGGCCGGCACCCTAATTGAACGCTTTGATTCGTCGGTGGCCGATCGCGACCACTCTACGCCCGTCGCGGTGATCGGAATTGGAATCAATGTCGGATCCAGCCCCACGCTGGAAGACGCTGAGGCAACATCGGTTCAAGAGGCAACCGGGAAATGGGTGACCCGTGCCGCTCTGCTCGAAGAACTCGTTCCCGCACTCATCGAACAAGTCACCCGATGTGAATCGGACAGTAGTGGGGTGTTGGACGCGTTTCGTCGTCGTTGTGTATTGACGGGTGAGATGATCCGGTGCTCAATCGACGGGCAATCGGTCGAAGGCCGTTGCGAGGGGATCAACGAACACGGCGAAATGCGAGTTCGCACGATCGCGGGCGAATCGGTTTGCCGCAGCGGTGAGGTCAATCGCGTTCGCAGGGTGTAATATCACGACCATGTCACAACGTGGGATCCGTGTGGATTCGACAATGCGGGACTCATTGAATTTACGGTACAGGGTGAATGATGCTAGTCGATGCTGCCACAAACGCTCACAACCGGAAAGTGGCCATCGCGGTCGCCGCCGTGATCGCCATTGCAGGATGTTTACTCGCGATCCTGTCACCGTGGTGGCTCGTTTTGTTGCCCATCGCGGGCGGTGCCTTTTACTTCATGCGTCGTAAGACGCGGCGTCGTTTCGCCGTCATCGCTCAACCGTTCCCCGGTGTGTGGGAAGCGACACTGGAGTCGCAGGTGGAGTACTTTCGAAAACTTTCACCCGACCAACAAGAACGGTTTCGAAACTTGGTCAAAGTCTTCCTCGATGAGGTTGTGATCACTGGGATTCGTACCAACGTCGACGAAGCGACCCGAACGCTCGTCGCCGCCAGCGCCGTGATTCCGATTCTCGGATTCGATGACTTCGAGTACTCCGGTCTCGGCGAAGTTCTGATCTATCCCGGTTCCTTCGACGATCAGTATCAGACCAACAGCAGCGCCGACGCGAGAACACTCGGCATGGTCGGAGTCAGCCATCTCAGTGGCGTGATGATCTTATCCAAACCGTCGTTAGTGAGCGGTTTCGCAAACATGTCGGACAAACGAAACGTCGGCATTCACGAGTTCGCACACCTCGTTGATAAGGAGGACGGTGATGTTGATGGAGTGCCTCCCACCGCCGACGCGGAGACTTATGAACCGTGGGTCCGTTGGGTCGGTGACGAACTGCGTCGTGAGGTCGGCAACGGCGAACACATTGACGATTACGCTTACACGAACGAAGCGGAGTATTTTGCGGTACTGAGCGAATACTTTTTCGAAGCTCCTGCGGTTCTCGAAAAGAAGAATCCCAAGCTCTACGAGCTGATGAAAAAGATGTACCACCAAAACCCCAAACGGATTCTCGGCAGTCCGACGCGGCGCCGACGACGGGTGGGACGCAATTCACCGTGCCCGTGCGGTAGCGGCGAGAAGTTCAAACGCTGTTGCAAACGCAAATCAATGCGGGGAACACCGCTCGCCGCGAAGTAGCCACACCGCGGGAGTCGGAATGAGCGAGAATTGGACTCCCGCGAACGCTCGCGACATTATTTGAATTGCTCTAGCGATACTCTTCATGACAGGCGGAACAACTTTGCGTGATCTCGCCGACCGCGCCACGCACGGCGTCGAAGTCCTGCCGTTCGATCGCGGTCACGACCGATCGTGATGCCTCCGTCATCGCCCGGCTCAACGCGCGGTAGTCGTCGTCCTCGGAATCATCCATGCCTTCTTGCACCAGGATCTCTCCCAGCAGGGCGAGCAGCTCGGCGTTGCGGCGTACCGAATCCACGTTCTCCTTTGCCGACTCGGTGTCGTTGGAATCGTCGCTGAGTTTGTCGAGCACCAACTCGGCGTATTCCATCAACGGCGAGCGGTCCGCAATCATCGACCAATCGTTCTCGTCCTCGCCCGCCTTCGCCGCCGACAAACCCGCACCCGAAACGAGGTCCTGCAAATCCGCTTTACGCAGTTGCGCTTCGTTGAACACGGGAGTCGAACCGGCCGCACAATTCAGGGCCGTCTTTGCCGTGATGTCGCGTGCCGTTTTGGCGTCCGATTTCCAACGCACGTCGCCGGAGTATTCTGAAATGACGGCGAACAACGACGCTAATACCGACAGATGCAAACGTGCCTCTTGATAACCGCCCCCGTTGAAGGCGCCGGGAGTCGTGATCGATGCGTCGAATTTGAGCTTCACGCGTTTGATCTCATCTTCCAACGATACCGGCGAGATCAGCTTGTTCCATCGTTGGCTGCCGGTGTTATCTGAGTCGTCATCGGCCTCGCTCGCTTGAGCCAATGCCGCCGCCGCGTCCGTCTTTTGAAGACTCGACAACGTCGGCCGTTCGCCACGAAAAGCCGACGACAGGTCCGAGAAGAAAATACGCGAGGTCGTTCCCTCGTCAAATACCGGTGGCCGTGCCCGTTGTTGCTGCGCCGCGGCTGAACCGTTATCGACGATTACGACCAACGATCCGATGGCGAGAGTCAGCAAGAACACGCGGCAGCGGGAACGCAAAAACATTTGACGCGGCATGAAATGACTCAATGATTGACAGTTTGAAAACCGTGTGGACACAGTTTCGATAATTCTTAAACGAGCCCGCGAGGGGGGCGGAGTGTCGACCCTAGCCGAACGATCGGAATCGGCCCGTCTCGTCCGACTCTGTAATGCGGGATTGAACGACTAGCCGGGAACGCATTTCGACGCCACCAAACTAAATCGATTTCTCTTGCTTGGCTAAGTATTCTTCCACCGCGTCGAGCAACGGATCGATCGTCTGAGTTTGAATCGGTCGTCTTGGTGACCAAGCGAGCCATTCATACGACTCGTGTTCGGTAACTTCAATTTTAACGACGTCGGGCAACCAAGCCAAAAAGTACCTGACATTCTTCGGGAAAATTTTGCCAGGCTGATTCCGGTAAGTCACCTCGTATTGAATGTCAAACTGAAAATCATCGGCGATTCGGCACTTTTTGGGCGAGACACCGGTTTCCTCTCGCATTTCACGAAGGGCCGTTTCCAGGTAGGTTTCCTTCCCGTCACAATGTCCTTTCGGAAGATCCCAGCGATCAGGATGCCGCATCAGCAAAAACTGAGGCTCGGGCGTCTCCGTCATCAGCAACATGCCGGCCGCTCGCACGATACCGTCTTTCGTTTTTTTCTTCTTGGACACGCAATGACCTCAATGATTCAACTCCCCCCGACGAACCCGCGACAGGTTTCAGCATGAAGATTTATACACGAACCGGTGACAGTGGCACGACCGGGCTGTTCGGCGGACCGCGGGTCGCTAAAGACGACACCCGGATCGAAGCGTATGGGACCGTCGACGAACTCAACGCCGTCCTCGGCTGCGTACGCAGTGCCGTGGAGTCCGCTGTTGCGGAATGCGAAGACGAACCCGAACGACGCGACGCCCTCATGCAGTTCGATGATCGGATCGGCCAAGTCCAACACGAGCTGTTCTCGCTCGGCGCGGAACTCGCATCACCTCATCCCGATGAGTTTCAACTTCGCGTGATCGGCACGCGGCACATCGAACGGTTGGAAAAATGGATCGACGAAACGGAGGCGCTGTTGCCACCGCTCAAGCAATTCATTTTACCTGGCGGTAGTCCTGTTGCTGCTCAAGTTCACCTCGCTCGCGCCGTGTGTCGTCGCAGCGAACGACGGGTCATCACTCTCGCAGACTCGGTTCAATCGGAAACACCAATTGGCGAGGAGGTCATCGTCTATCTGAATCGACTCAGCGATTGGTTGTTCGTCGTCTCACGTGACGTCAATCGATTGCTCGGACGCGAAGACCAACCATGGCAAAAACCGTAACGGCAACCGTGCCCACACCGATCTCGGATCGACCCTCGCACCTCGCCCGCCGGTTCGGCACGGCGGCGTTGCCCGCGTGCAGCGTTCTCCTTGCTGCATTAGTTGCGCTCGCGCCCCACGTCACTCGAAACAACGCGTGCGCCCAATCGACCACCGACGCCACGCTCCAGCTTTCCGAGGATGCCGCCTCGGACAGCCAACTGCAAACGCTTCGCAGCGATCTGTTTGCCGCAATCACCGAGGGGGCGAGTCCTCACGCGATCACCGGTCTGGTCAACCGTCAACGGCGAATCGACGACTTGCTCGATCGTCAGTTGTTGTCCATTCGTGATGAACTCGCCGAGATCGAACGCAGCGAATTCGATCCCAAGAACACGCCCCGTCGTGAGGAGCTCAAGCGGCGACAAAGTCTGCTGTGGCTCTCGCGGGTTGAACTGGCGTCTTTGGCGACCGAAATGTTCGCCGAACGTTCTCCCGATGGGGTTGCGATGGCGGAACAATCGATCCGTTTGATGCGAGCCGCGATCGCGAGTTTTCCCAACAATGGCGTCGTCCGCGCTGAAATCCTGCGACTGCTATCCGAGGCGCAGTTGCGTGCGGGAGACGCCGACGCCGCGATCCGGACTATGCTTCACGTTGCCCATGCTAAATCGGAATCCACAGACGAACCGAATGATTCGGCCGAGACGCCGAAAGAAGAACTCGTCATCAATACGCCCGACGAACTCGCCTTTGTAATTCGCGTTGACCTTTCAAAACAAGATTGGCGTGCCGCCGAAGAGAAACTCAATCAGTTCTATGCCGACGCGCCTGCCAAGGCGCCGCTGAGTTTGGCAATGGACATGGCACGCTTGCAGTTTCTCTTGCTCAACCCAAAACGAGCAGATTCACTCACTGAGATCGGTCAGTGGATCGACGCAATCGAACAACGTGGAGGTGCGCCCGCACGGCGCGGTGCTGAAACCTTGCTCGCTCGTTATCGCGAGTTTCGCCAATCGCTGTCACCGCACCAAGATATCCCGGCGTCATCGATCGATCCCCGCGTGCTCCGCGCCGACGCGCGGTATTACCTACGCGTTGAGAAAACATTGCCCGCCGCGGTTACGTTCGCCCACGCCGCGGTGCAAGACGGCGACGCGGATCGCAGCATCGATTCGGCGATCCGTTCGGCCGCGATTCTGACTAGCACCGACAAACGACCCGCCGCGGTACAGTTGCTTCGCCAAATCGCAAACCGGCACGAGTCGCACGAAAACTCGCCACTGTTGATGTTGCAGGCCGCTTCTTTGGCGAGCGAAGTGGAGGCTGCGCAAGGGCCGGCATCGAGCACTTCGTCGAATGCAACATCGATCCCATCGGCCGATGAAATTCTCCATGAGCTTCTCGCTAAATGGCCGCTCTCTCCCGCCGCCGCCTCGGCGCGAGCGTCACTCATCGAAATCGCAAAGCAACGAAATGAGTGGATCGACGCGGCAATCTTAGCGACCGAATTGCCGGTCGAGCATTGGAATGAAACGGCGTCGAGCCGTTGCCGCGATCTTTGGATGCATGCGATCCTCCCGTCCGGCAACGCATGTTTTCCCTGCGGTTGGGACGATGACGCGTGTCGACAAAGGCTTCGTGATGAGCTCGCCAGTCGGTTGGCCCAAATGCGGAACACGTTCGTCGAATCGGCTGCGCACCCCGCGGCAATTCAAGCCCAGTTCGCTTGCGCGATTTTGCTGGATTCAGCCGAGATGGATTCGCCGGGGCGTCCGCTCCTCGTCGAAGCCGCCAAACGCACCGAAGATCCTTTCCTACGTTTTGTCGCGGAACTGCGTTTGGGCAGCGAGAACCAAGTCACGCCGCCGCACGGATTGCCTTTGCTCGGCGACGAAATGAGGCGAGCGGTCGTGTGGCGACTGCACCACGATCTCACGACCCATGCCGTTCCCCGTCGCACGGTCGCGTCGTTCTTGCTCGCGTTTGATCATGGCAACGCCGTCGCCGATCCACGCTGCTCGATCGCGTGGCTGATGTGGAGCGAGCGAACCGAGCAAGGGTTCGCCGAGCTGGGAAAATCACTCGATCACTCAAAACATCCCGGTGAACTGATCGCTGCCGCCGCGTCGGCGCTTTCCGATTCCTCTCGCAGTCGAGGTTTGAAACGGGCGGCCGGGTTATGGGACGAACTCGCCAGCGGTATTCCGCCGACCGAGCATGCGCATCAACGGGCGAAAGTGGAAAGCATCCTCTGCCGGGCACGCAGTGGCGATCTGACTGGCGCGAAAGCGGCAGCCGAGTGGATGTTGCTGAGTAATCCACCGACCGACGAATCATTGATCGAGCAACTAAAGAACGCGATCCAGTAACGCACTTGACAAAACAACGCAGACGCACGAAAGCGAGCGACGTTCGTAATAACGTAATCCACCATATGTTGTCAGGCGGACATTGCTGGCGATGAAAGCTGCGTGAATTGTTCGCGAGGCGATTCAAACCAAATCGCACCCGCGATCAAAACCGGCGAGCCTGTTCAGTTCTTGCCGAATCGGAATCCTGCCTCAAGGCGGTGGCCACGGATGAATTCGGCAGCATCCATTTCGTTTTTGCCCGCCGGTTGCAACCGCTCCACAATCACGCGTCCATCGCCGCATCCGATCGCCATCTCACCTTTCGTTTCCGTAGCGAGCAAGCACCCGATCTGGTTCGGACCGACTGCTGCGTCAACAACCGGTGTCACCTTGCGGATCGCCAACCGGATGGGAGGTTTTCCAGGTTTGGTTTCCGCGAACGTGAACGCGACCGGCCAAGGCTGCATCCCACGGACGAGACAATCGATGTGCCGTGATGATTTCGACCAATCGATCTCCGCTTCTGCTTTGCTCAGCCGAGCCGCTTTCGAAACCTTCGACGCGTCTTGAACCGAACCCAACGCGGGCAAGGGCTGTTCGCCGTCATGGTTGATGAGTTCCCGCTGCAGCAGCGTGATCGCTTCCAACGTGGCATCGACGCCGATTTGTGACAATCGTTCTTCGAGTTCACCCGCCGTTTCGGTTGAGGAAATCGGCGTTCGCCGCGTCGCGAGAATCGGCCCACCATCGAGCCGCGGTGTCATGTGAATGACGCTGACGCCCGTCTCCTCGTCACCGCTGAGTAAAGCACGTTGCACCGGCGCTGCGCCGCGGTAGGCGGGCAGCAATGATCCATGCAAATTGATACCGCCCCATTTTGATGACGCGAGCGCGGGTGGACGCAAGATCTGCCCGTAATCGCAAACCACCATGAGGTCCGCCGCGAATTCATTGAGCCGCTCGACCGCCTCGGAATCGTTAATGCTCTCGGGGGCTTCGATCGGCAACCCGTGTTCAGTGGCCCAGTCTCGCACCGGTGCCGGTGGCGGGCCGCCTCGACTTTTCACCGGAGGCATCGGACGCGTGATCACGACCGGAATGTCATGACCGGCGGCGCGAATGGCTTCGAACGATGGCACCGCGAACGGCCCCGTCCCCATCAAAACGATTCGCAGTTTATCGGAACTCATGTGTACGTTTTTTCCCAATGTGCCAATCGCTTTGCCAACTCAGCGTCGTCGGGAATGCTGCCCGTGTTGCGGAGCGATTGGAACGTGGTTTCGAATTCTGCCAAACCGTGCTCGAGATCCCGCATCGCTTCGTTGCCAATGCGATCGAAAAACATCACCCCGTCGAGATGGTCGACTTCGTGTTGCACAACACGCGACAGAAAACCGTCGAGTTCCTGGTTGATCTCTTGGCCTTTCAGATCGTAGCCCTGCAGCCGTACCGTCTTGGGGCGTTTCACTTGGGCGAACAAACCCGGCACACTCAGACACCCCTCTTGGCCCGCTTCGCTGCCTTTGGGACGGTCAATCACTGGGTTAATCACGACCCATTCCTGACCCTCGCCTCGCACGCCGCTGGCGTTGGCAACGAACATTCGAATGGGAAGATCGACCTGGTTCGCCGCCAATCCGACCCCCTCGTTTTCGTACATCAGATCCAGCATCTCGGCCGCCATCGCGTGCAGCTTGGCATCGACGCGGGCGATCGGACGGCTCCGATGGCGAAGTGTGGGGTGCGGGAAATGAATGATCGAAAGGGCCATGGCATCGACAAAATTTAGAACCGGCAAGAAAAACCAACCAATAACATGATGGATTGACCCCGCTTTGATAAGACGACAAGGGAATGGGGAGGTGACAGGTCGTAGGTTTCCTCCTGTCGTCCTGTCTCCCTCCCTCCCCCCAACCCGGCGGGCTCAAAAAATTTTCACGCAACCGGCCAGAATCCGCATAATCTCCTCTTCAGCAACCCGCATTCGACTGCTAAACTTCGCCTCGTCGCAAGGAACCCACCCGGTTCCTCCCGATACCCCGTGGTGTAATTGGCAACACAGCTGGTTTTGGTCCAGCCATTCTAGGTTCGAGTCCTAGCGGGGTAGCTTAATGGCAAGACACCAAGAGCCGATTGAAGACATACCCAGTTATTTACGGGGTTTTCTTCAATCGGCTTTTTTCGTGTCTCCGAATATCTGCCCTTGGCCTGCGCTGTCGGTGGTGGATTTCGTGGTGTTTTTGGTGTGCCGTTTCGGCCACCCCTTCTGCGTTCGCTCGAATCTCGCGGGAACAATCGGGGGTTGGTTTGGGGGATTCCGGCGGCGTTCTGGTCGCGCCAACAATCTTGGCACCCTGCTGAATCCGAAAACGGAACGCGAGAGGCTGGTCTGGGTGATCGGATCGCGCGACGATCGCGTCTCATTCAAAACCATCTCGAATAACCTTGCACCCTTGTTCCCAGGCTCCGCCTGGGTACACGCCGCACCGGAGGCTCCTGCCTCATAAGTCCGAAACCGACAGGCAGAGCCTGTAAGGCATTGCGTTCCCAGGCGGGAGCCCGGGAACGAGTTGGTTGAGTCATCGTCGAGGTTTGGTATGAGCGAGCAGATGAATTACGCGATCACGCCTGAGCTAACACCGTCTGCACGGACTGGATGTAGCCAGCCGAGTTCTTGTACCCAGGCTCCGCCTGGGTACACGCTGCACTGGAGGCTCCTGCCTCATAAGGCCAAGACCGACAGGCAGAGCCTGCAAGACATTGCGTTCCCAGGCAGGAGCCTGGGAACGAGGTGGTGGATTCAAACGCCAGCCCAGCATCATCGACTGTTGTGTGTTCGGAGAGATCGATGCTTTCACGTCCCGATGGTTCGCGTAGAATGTCGCGTTCACATAAACAGAGACGCGCGAGATCGTGATTTTATTTCACGCGGGCGCCGAGTAACTCAAGAGAGACTCGCCACAATGAACTCAATCGAAAATTTTCTCGCTGCGAAAACATACGCCGTCGCCGGCGCATCGGCCCGCACGCATAAATACGGTTACAAGGTTTTCAAAGCCCTCCTGGCCGCCGGACGCGAGACGTATCCGCTCAACCCAGTCACGGAAGAAATTGAAGGCCACAAGGCGTATCCGAAAATCGCGGACCTCTCAATCGTCCCCGAAGCACTTTCGATCATCACGCCACCAGAAATCACCCGGCAAGTCATCGCCGACGCGATCGCAGTCGGCGTGAAGCACATCTGGATGCAGCCAGGGGCGGAGCACGAGCAGGCCAGTGAGTCGGCACGCCAGGCTGGCATCAACGTCATCGACGACGGCAGTTGCATTCTCGTCCTATTGGCCCGCTAATCATGACGCGCGGCAATGTGAACATTCGCAACGCCACGGACCAGGATCGTGATTCGATTCTTGCTGTCCATATGAATGCCTTTGGCGAGGGCGAAGGGCCGGTGATTGCCGAGCTCGTCGATGAGATGCTCGATGACGCTTCCGGCGAGCCGATGCTATCGCTTGTCGCTGAAACGGACGGCGAACTCGTTGGACATCTTCTTTTTACGTCCGCAAAAATCGAACCAGGCCTTGACCAAGTTTGTGCAAGTATCCTCGTACCTCTGGCGGTTGTGCAAGATCGACAACGCCAGGGAATTGGCGGTCTTTTGATCGCAACCGGGCTACGCCTGCTGGAGGAATTTGGCGTCGACCTCGTCTTCATTCTCGGCTATCCCGACTACTATTCGCGGTTCGGGTTTCGTCCCGCAGGTGTCCGGGGGCTTCAAGCAACCTACCCGATCCCACCTCAAAACGCAGACGCGTGGATGGTGAGGGAACTGACGTCTGGAAAGATCGAGAATTGCAAGGGAACGGTTCGCTGCTCCAATGCATTAGACCACCCGCAATACTGGATTGAGTGAGACGCACGCGGTTATTCGAGCTCGCGAATGATCTTGGCCGGGTTCCCCGCGACAACCACTCCGGCGGGCACGTCCTTCGTCACCACGCTGCCGGCACCGATGACGCTTCGATCGCCAATCGTGATGCCGGGGCAAATGGTCGTTCTTCCGCCAATCCAAACATCGTCGCCAATCGTGACCGGTTTGCCGGACTCCTGCGTGCGGCGGAGCTCCGCGTCCAATGGATGTGTGGCGGCATAGATGTGGACGCCGGGGGCGACAAAGACGTTGTTGCCGATCCGCACTTCGCAAACGTCCAAGATCACGCAATCGAAGTTGAAGTAGACCTTCTCGCCGAGATAGATGTTGGTCCCGAAATCACAGCGAAAGGGTGGTTCCAACCAAACGGAATCGCCGCCGCTGCCGAACAGTTCCGTCAAAAGGTCTCGCAGTCGCTTTTCATCGCGAGGGTCATTCGTATTGATCGCGCGACAGCGTTCCCTCGCAATCATTCGAGCCTCCGCCAAATCCGGATCGTTCGGGGCATAGAGCTCGCCGGCCAACATCTTCTCGCGTTCACTCGCCACTCTATTTACTCCCAAGCTTCGATGCTGCTTTTACGAATCGCTTGACCACTTTCGCATCGACCTCGTCGAGGCTCTTGTACGTCAAATGCCGCCGGAATTTGCCCTTGCCCTCGAGCAACCCGTTCGGATCGTCGAGCTCGTTTCCTTTGGCGAACGACAACTGAACGTGAGCCTTGTACGGGAACACACCACAGAACGGACCTTCTTTCTCGTCCGGTTTCAGCGTGTAGAGCGTCCCACCGTACTTCGCAATCTTGGTTGACTTCAGCGCGGCCGTCATGACGAGCGCGTCGAGTGTTTCGATTAGGTTCTGTTTCTCCGCATCGGTCATTGCTTTGGCCTTTTCAGCTAACAAAAAATCAATCGTCTCTTCGACGCGACGCTCCCGAGTTTCCACCTTCTTCGCCGAAGCGACACGATAGCAGAGACCGCGGCGTTTGCCCGCCGTTGATTGGTTCCATGCGTTCATCGCGTCGTCGTTGGCTTCCAATGCGAACTGCAGTTCGTTGGGCACGGTGATCGCGTCCTGATGCGCGATGTCAAACGACACCCGCACACGGTCGCCCATGGTCACCCCGCACAACTTTTGAAGTTTCTTCGACACCATCAGGTACCACCTGCCCTTGGTGGGCATCAAAGCCCCTTCGATGCGGATGCCTTCGATCTCTCCGTCAATCCGCAAACGTTTTGACTCGCTGAAGTCGAGTTGAGACACGACGTCCTTGGGCACGTAGACGACCGAAAAGACAATCTTGCTCAAGCCATATTTCACGATTTTTGCGTCGAAGTTGTAGGGGTAATCACTCATGTGGCTTCGAGTCGTTGGACCGGAGAAGATGCTCGGCGGATTCAAGTTTGCTCACGTGTTGTATCCGCAAAGGCGAACGCAGTGCAGCCGGTCAACGCCAGTGATCGTCTCGATGGCTTTCGAGATTTTCTCGTCGAGTTTGCGTGCGAGAGAGTTTCTGTCAATGACGTCGGTCGTCCAAGGTCGCGACGTTCGCCAGAATGTGGTCCACCGGGGGCGACAACCAACCTGGAACTGCTTTGGATGGCATCACTGGGGCAGTCGACGAGGTCGCAGGCGTGATCTCAAGCGCGGGGCCTTGATTGATCGGCACGGTGATTCCTCGGCGCGTAGCTTGAGGGCGCAAGGCTATCTACTGTCACAAGTGGTTGTTCGTGGACGAGCACTACGGAGGGGGATGTCGAGGCTAGTCGCGAGCGATCGCGGGCGTGGATGTCGTTGGCAGGCGTGGATAAGTCTCGGATCGGCCGAGCGAGCTATTGGAATCGTGAGGTTGTGCCTCGGCTGACGGCAGCCTCCGATGGTGAGTGGGTTCGTGGCGACGAAGTCCGGAGGCGACTGAAGTTGACGACCTGCGAGCTGGCCCACCTTCGCGAATCAGGGGCGTTGCCGTTCCAAAAGAATGGCAACGCGTTTCTCTACCACCTCAATGATGTGAAGCCGGATCGCTCCTGACGCAAACGCCAAATGACCTTGCTGGTTCCTCCGCGCGGCTGCGTGGGTAGGCAGAAAGGAAAGGGCCATGCGTTATCATCTTGCCGGGTGTTGGGTGAGGGGGACTGTTGGTTTGAGGTGACTGGCGGGTCGACGCGTTGGATGCTTTGATGGGAGAGCAGCGGTGGGCGGGGTGGGGATGTATGTTGGGGTGGGGCCTGGGGGCCTGCTCAAGGGCCTGAGCAGGCTACGTGAGTGGGGTTGGTTGTGGCCGCCTCACGGTGTGAGGCGGATGCTTTGGCTAGAAGCTAGAAGCTAACCGCTATTCCCCTTTCCAAGTTTGGATGTTGCGTTTTCCGGCTTGGAGTTCTTGGAGGCGGCGTTGGAGGTAGCGGTGGGAGACTTGTTCGGCTTCGGCTCGGTCGGCTTCGTCGTAATTCCAGAACCGTTGGACGATCTCTTCGCATTTCGGGTAGTGCGAACCGTCGTCGCCGACGCGTTGGCGGGTTTCGGCGAGCCGTTTTTTTAGCTCCGCCACGAGGCTGGCGTGTTCGGGGTTGTCGATCAAGTTGGTGGTCTCGTGCGGATCGTTGACGAGGTCGTACAGCTCCCATCCCGCGGGCGTTTGGTAGCCGCCGTCGTAATTGCACCCGTAGTAATAAATCAGCTTGTGCGTCTTGGTGCGGATGCCCATGTGGCCGGGGTTGTCGTGGTGGGCCATGTGCATCCAGTAACGGTAGTACGCTTCCTGTTTCCAGTCGTCGGGTTCGTTGCCGGTTTCGAGCAGCGATTTGAATGAGCGTCCTTGGACCGATTCGGGGATCGTGGCGCCGGCGAAGTCCAGCATGGTGGGCCCGTAGTCGACGTTTTCGATGATCGTGTCGAAGCTTTGACCGGCTTTGACGGTTAGTGGGTAGCGAACCAGGAACGGCATCCGCTGCGACTCTTCGAACATCCACCGTTTGTCTTGGTAGTCGTGCTCACCGAGCATGAAGCCTTGGTCGCCGGTGTAAATGATGACGGTGTTGTCGAGTTGCCCGGTGGACTCGAGGTAATCGAACAGTCGTCCGAGGTTGTCATCGATGCCTTTGACGCAGCGGAGGTATTTTTTGAGGTACGCGTTGTACGCGAACCGCGTGTTTTCTTCGTCGGTGTGGTTTTTCGGATCGAAGTTTTTGGGGAACTCGTTGGGGTACAGTTTGGGCAGGTCTAAGAGGTAGGACCGGCGTGGGTTCCGGCCTCCGATGGAGGTGCCGATGTGAGGCAGGAGTTCGTCGTTGGCGCCGCGTGTTGCGATCGATCCGAAACGTGGGGATCGGTTCCAAAGCGTTTCGGGTTCGGGGATGTTGACGTCGGCCAAGTACGATTCGTATCGGTGGGCGTTGTCGAAATAATCGTGGGGTGCTTTGTAGTGATGCATCAAGAAAAACGGTTTGTCGGTGTCCCTGCCTTCTTTGAGCCATTCCAACGTGAGGTCGGTGATCGCGTCGGTCGAGTGTTTGCCTTCGAATTTGATCGTGTTCTTGCCCCACGGTTTGTCGCCGCGGACGCGGAAGTCGGGGTTGTGGTAATGACCTTGCCCCGGGAGCACGCAGTAGTAGTCGAAGTCGGCCGGTTCAGCTTTGAGGTGCCACTTGCCGATCATCGCGGTTTGGTACCCGGCGTCTCGCATTTGAATGGCGAGCATTTGTTTGCCGGGATTGACGACGCCCCCAAGGTCAAAGGAACCGTTGACATGGTTGTACTGGCCCGTCAACACGCAAGCGCGTGAGGGGGAGCAGATCGAGTTGGTGCAGAAGGCGTTGGTGAACATTGCACCTTCTTTGGCCAGCCGGTCGATGTTCGGTGTGGGGGCGACTTCGGCGAGCCGTCCGCCGTAGGCCGAGATCGCGTGCGCGGCGTGATCGTCGGACATGATGTAGAGAACGTTGGGGCGATCCTCAGCCATGAGAGGCGTCGCCGTGAGTAACGCGGCGATGAACAGGCAGCTTCGATGGAGCATCAATTTCGAATTCATTTACGTGCACCTTGGGGACGGTGTGGGACGGGGTGGTGATGGAGTGTCGGACGAGGTGACGACGGATGAAGGGCGACGACGGCGGGAGGGCGAGACAAGTCCATAGGTTTTGCGGTCGCGGATTGGCGACGAGGATGTTGGTTGAGCAAGCCAACATGGATGTCGGCGTTGGCACCTGAACGTTCGCTTGTGACTCGTTTCGTCCTGGCGAGTTTAACCGCGCGACTGGCGAGGTTCACCACCCTTGGCGAGCAGAACGAGGAGATTGAGGTGGAACAGGGAAAGAGGAAGACAGGAGGCAGGAGTTAAGAAATTGACGCCTCGCGAACTGCGAACCTGTCACCTTCGACTCGCGCATAAAAAAACCGCGTGAGCGAGATGCTCACGCGGTTTCATGAATGGTTTTCCTTCGACGGGGCTGGTGGTTAGGCCAGACTCGTCATGAGGGAATCCGATCGACTAGCCACCGCAGGTGGTGCAGCCTGCACCGGTTTGCATGACGGGAGCCGATTGCACAGGAGCCGACTGATAAACAGGAGCCGATTCCATCACAGGAGCACTTTCGTAGCTTACGGCGGGTGCGCTGTAAACTGGGACCTGGATGGTGGTCGGGACTTGCTTGCAGACTTGAACCGAAACTTCTTTCATCGTCGTCACTGGGACGCAGACGGTGTAGCTTTCCGGAACTTCTTCGGTGACGGTGTCATAGACGGTCACGTTGTAGTTACGGGTACGAGTTTCAGGAACGTTCACGGTGTAAGCAACTTCGCGGGTGCGTTGTTGCGTTTCCATGCGGGTCTTGTTGACCGTACGGGTGCGTTCTTCGGTCGTCATGGTCGTTTGTGGGACCATGCGGGTGCGAGTTTCAACGCGGGTCTTTTGAACAGGAACCATCCGAGTTTTGGTTTCGGAACGGTACTTGGTCACGTCGTACGAACGCTCACGAGTTTCTTGACGGCACTTTTGCACGGTGACGGTGCGCGAGCGTTGCTCGGTGGTCATCGTGGTGTAAGGAACCGTACGGGTGCGAGTTTCCATACGAGTCTTTTGCACAGGAACCATACGGGTCTTGGTTTCCGTGGTCATGGTGGTCACAGGGATTTCGCGGGTGCGAGTTTCCATGCGGGTCTTTTGAACAGGCACTTCGCGAGTTCGTTCTTCGGTGCGGTACTTGGTGACGGTGTAGTCACGGGTACGCGATTCTTGGCGAGTCTTCGTAACGGAAACCATGCGGGTGCGGGTTTCGGTACGGCACTTGGTCACGTTAACCATACGTTGACGAGTTTCGGCACGCATGCGGGTAACCGGGACCATACGGGTCTGGGTTTGGCAGGTGTACGAAGTCGTGGTGTAGGTGTAAGGAACCTTCGAAGTCGTACGTTGGTACGAAGTCGTTGGGACTTGTTGGGTGACGACGTTAGGAACGTAGACTTTGCGGTAAGTCACGGCTGGTGCACAAGCCGAAGCTGCTGCACTGCCGCCACAACCACAGCTGCTTTCGCAACCGCCGCATCCGCCACAAGGGCTTCCGCAGGCGCTGGTGGCACAACCACAACCGCTCGAAGCGGCTGGAGCTGCAGCAACAGCTTGGCACTCGTAGCTGCCGCCCATGTCTTTGGTGACCGTCTTCATGGTTGTCACAGGGACGCACTGGCTGACGGTACGGTAGGCGGTGTGAGTTTGTTGAACAGGAACACGCACGGTGTAGTTCTGGGCAACTTGCTCGGTGTAAGGAACGTTCACGGTGTAAGTCTGAGCGACTTGCTCAGTGTAAGGGACCGTTACGTTGTACGACTGTTCAACTTGCTCGGTGTAAGGAACGTTGACGGTGTACGTTTGGGTTTGCGTTTCGGTGTAAGGAACTTGAACGCTGTAAGTTTGGGTGACCGTTTCGGTGTACGGCACGCAAACTTGATAGCTTTGGGTTTGCGTGGTCGTGACAGGAACTTGAACGGTGTAAGTTTGCTCAACTTCTTCGGTGTAAGGCACGCACACTTGGTACGATTCTTCACGAGTTTGTTGAACAGGAACCTGAACCGTGTAAGTTTGCTCAACTTGCTCGGTGTAAGGAACGTTCACGGTGTAAGATTGAGTTTGCGTTTCGGTGTAAGGAACTTGCACCGTGTAGGTTTGCTCAACTTGGTCCGTGTAAGGAACCGACACTTGGTAGGACTGTTCGACTTCGGTCGTGACAGGAACCTGAACGGTGTAGGTTTCTTCTTCGGTGTACGGCACTGCGACTTGAACGTCGTAGGTTTCCGTACGGGTTTGAGTTTGAGGAACGTTAACGGTGTATTCTTGCGAACGTGTTTCCACGCGTGCAACTTGCTTCGTCACGCTCTTCATGCGGGTCTGGGTTTGACGCTGATACGTGGTGGTTGGGACCAATTTGGTCTCTGTCACGTACTGCGAACGCATGACCGTTTGCGTTTGATAAGACACGGTCGAGCCACAGCCCCCCGCGTCGCCATAGGCGGCAGCACCGCCACAAGCAACTGCCGAACCTGCAGAGGCACAATCGCCTCCGGTGGCGCAGCCGCCGCAATCACCGCATCCTGCGTGGACCGAAGCAGCAAACAACATCGCTGCAGCGAATCCCATAAACATCCTCATAACACTCGACTTCATTGAAAACCCTCTCGAAATGCTCACGACCTGTGAGGCAACAGAAGAAACACGGGTAAGCTTTAACGGCTGCGTATTCTGGGCGGACATCGCCCGTCAGCCCCAAAAGGTAGATGCTGGCGGATTCGTGTCAACAATAAGGCTTTGAATCCTGGACAAGTTTTTAGCTTTTTTCACTAATGTACGTTGGTATCCTTCAAGCAGGCGCATATCTCGCCCCTAACGGGGTGGCTTCATGTGCGTTTTGAAGCGCAACAATCGTGCGAATCCGCTCTTGTCGTGTGGGATTACGCGGAGCGAATGGGCGATGCCCGCGACGCAATTTGAAATTTCATCAAAGCCGTTTTGAATGCTCTGCAAAGCCGCTGTTGAAATGCCTGCAAAGCGGCTGTCGAGGTGCTCGGGCAAACGGCATCCATGGCTCTCGCGAAACCTCGCGGTCACGTGATCACGGAATGTCGGCTAAACAGCGTCAAAGTCCCAGTGAAGTGACTTCGTGAATTCCCGTCGGGCGGATGGACGAATGCCATGGCCGCGCTGTTGGGAGGCAAGATCGAGTCGCAAATCGGTTGATCGGACAACGCCTAAGTGAAGAGCCCCGGAGGGCGAGCCGGGTTTCGGGAGTGGATGTTTGGCCCGGAAGAGGAACCGTGCGGGGGCTGGAAGATGATGAGTCGTTGACGCCGTGTTGTGGTCGCCGACGCACGGCGGTGGTGGGGCGTGGCGCCACGGTCGGTGTTGCCGGGAGTGAGATATCGGTTGCTTCGAAGGCAGCAGCGCGAGGGGCAAATGAGGATCGAGCCGTGCGAAGGAAATCTTGGTTTAAATATGGATTGGGTTGGACATTCGGTTTGAGGCTAGAGCCTAGAGCCTAGAGGCTAGAGGCTAGAGGCTAGACAGGTGGCGGGTGTCGCGTGTCGCGTGGCGTTCTTGGTAGCGGGGGGGCGTGGTGGTGGTGTGGGGATTTGTGGGGGTGTTTTGAGCAAAATCAAAAAACTTATTGGATTTGCGTCGACTCTTTGGTTCCGCTTATTGTATTGCAGTTCGCGTGAAGCTTCCGGTAGGGCGTTGTGCGGGGCGGGATTGTCCCCTTGGGTGAGCGTGGAGACCCGCAGGCGGTGGAGGCATTGGATATATTGCCGTTGGATCCGTGCTACAAATTGTGGAAAGTAGTTGAAAACGGTTATCATTCTGCAAACATGTAGAACAGTGGTCATGGATTTGATGGTTTCGCTGCTGAAATGGTGGCACTGCCGAGTCGTCTGTGCACCTGCATGAAGGGCTTCCAGAGGTGGGGGGAAATCAACCTGTGTCGAAAATTATCTGGGTAGGCGATGGCAATGTGCCACCGGAGGGTTTGGTCGCCGACACAGCCAGCGATCCGGGTGGTGTACAGTGGGTGCGATCGGACTCGGTCGTCGAAGCCTTCCCGCTGCTGGAAGAAGAAGACGTCGTGGGCGTCTGGTTAGAGCGAAACAGCCTGCCGCAAATTTCAGAAGTTCGAGGCATCTCCCAGAGTGGATTGATGCTCCGCGACATGCCCGAGGGCGTCGCGTTGTTGGATTCGGATCTGCGAGTGATCTGGGCCAACCGCCAATTGTTGCAGTGGGCGGGCCGGGAAGAGGGCACGCCGCTGGGAATGACGTTCTACGAACTGTTGCACAACCCTGAAATCATGGGGCCGGACTTTTGTCCCTTCCACACGTCGCTGGCCACGGGCGACCAGAGTCATTCGACGTTGCACAGCGCCGGTAGTCAGTATTTCAAAGTCCACGCGGCCCCGATTCATTCGGCCGACGCACCGCGGCACCTGATCGTGACGATCAGCGACATCACCGAAGAGATTCTGCAAGAGCAGAAATTGGCGGCGATCCACCAGGCGGGACGAGAGCTCGCGGATCTCCGCCCGAACGAAATTTTTATGATGGAAGTCGACGAACGGATCGACTTGCTCAAGGACAACATTCAGCACTACCTGCGTGACTTGCTGAATTTCGAAGTGATTGAGATTCGCGTGCTCGAGCAATCCACGGGCGATCTCTTGCCGCTGTTGAGCGTTGGGATCGACGAGGAGGCATCGGATCGTCGCCTCCTGGCCCGGATGCATGAAAATGGGATCACCGGTTATGTCGCCGCCAGTGGTGTTCCTTATATCTGCCACGACGTGTTGAACGACCCTCTGTTCATCCCCGGTGTGGCCAACGCACGCAGTTCGTTGACGGTGCCGCTGATTTTGCACGATCAGGTCTTGGGCACGATCAATGTGGAGAGTCCGGACGTTTCGGCGTTCTCGGACAGCGATCTGCAGTTCCTCGAGATCTTCGCTCGCGACATCGCCTTCGCGCTCAATACGCTCGAACTGTTGGTGGCTCAGAAGGCGAACACGGCGCAGCAGAGTTGCGACGCGATTCATAGTGCGGTGGCGATGCCCGTGGACGCGATCCTGAATGACGCCGTCCATGTGATGGAGGGATACATCGGGCACAGTCCGGAGGTGATGGATCGTCTCGGACGTATCTTGCAAAATTCGCGAGACATCAAGCGAACGATTCAGCAGATCGGTCAAAAAATGACGCCTCTCGAGGCGGTCGCGGCGGACGAGAAGTCGGAACAGCACGCGGCGCTGCGAGGCCAGCGGATTTTGGTCGTCGATGAAGATGAACAGGTTCGCGAGGACGCCCACCGGTTGCTCGAGAAATACGGCTGTGTCGTGGAGACGGCACACGCGGGTGACGAAGCGGTGTTGATGGTCCGGCGAAGTGGTGGCGAGGATTCTTACGACGCCATCATCAGCGACATTCGGTTGTCCGACTACAGTGGCTATCAGTTGATGTTGCGGTTGGGCAAATTGATGGATCACGTGCCGATGATCTTGATGACCGGTTTCGGGTATGACCCGGGCCACTCGATCGTGAAGGCGAAGCAAAACGGTTTGCACCCCAAAGCGGTGCTCTACAAACCGTTCCGGTTGGATCAACTGATCGATGTCTTGAAGACCGTGCTCGAAGCAACCCCGAAGCCGCCGGGCGACGGCGGGGATTTGGCCGACGAAGAAAATGGGGCCGGGCATCCGACGACCACCTCCAGTGGTGCCCGGCCATAATTAGGGCGTCATGGTGGTTTGATCGAGCGACCGTGGAAGGTCGTGGCCCGCGAACCGCAGAGCGGCGTTTGTTAGTTGCTTGTTGTGTGGTGGGGCCGGCTCACGGCGTCAGCAGGCTAGGTGGTTGTGGCCGCCTCACGCTGTGAGGCGGATGTCTTGGCTGAAAGCTAAGAGCTAGTCAGCGGTTGTTGTTGGGGCTTTTTTTCTTAGCCATCGGATGCATCCGGTGAGGGCGTGTAGGAGGTGTTCGATGGGGACGCGGCGGACGTGGCCGTGCCGGTCGGCTTGCGTGACGCTGTGGGTTTCCAGGTTGACGGCGGTGAGGTATCCGCCGCCAAAGCAATACGTGTCGACGCCGACGAGGTGGGCGTGGCAGAGGATTTCGCCGCTCGGTTGGGGCGTGTGTCCGAGGTAGACTCGCTTGCCGCTGACGTGCGGCATCGGTACGGGGTTGGGCAGGTGGGCCCAGTACGTTAGCTCGTCGTTTTGGTCGGCGATGTTTTGCAGTGGGTTGTACATCGCGTGGACGAAGATCTCCGTATCGGTTTCGTGGAAGCGGTGCAGGTCACGAAAGAAGTCCAGGTGGCTCGAGGGGATCTTTGTTGCCGATCCGCCGTAGCTGGTCACGGTGGCTTTCCCGCCGCTGCGCATCCACGTTTCGTCATTGAGGTCGCTCATGACGACGCCCTGCAGCATGACTTCGTGGTTTCCCCGTAGTGCGATCACGCGGCACGTTTGCGAGAGTTGGATCAGTTGTTCGATCACGTCGCGTGAGTTCGGTCCGCGGTCGACGTAATCGCCGACAAAGATGACTTCGTCTTCACTGCCGAGTGACAGCGCGGTCAGCAGCGATCGCAATGCTTTGCCACATCCATGTACGTCGCCGATAACAAAGCGTGCCATGCGTCTTGCTAATTCACGCTCGGGTCGAAGCCGTCTTTCTCGTCGGGGAACGAGAGGTCCGGGCGGAGGTCTTTCAGAATGGCGTGGCCACAGCGGTGGACGAGTTTTTCCCACACGTCTTCGGGCGATTCGAAAATCGAGTCTGCGTCGGCGCGAGTCACCAGCCACCCGCCGGCTTGGAGTTCGCGATCGAGTTGCCCCGAACCCCATCCGGAATAGCCAACGATGAATTTCAGGCGTGACTCTTCGCGACGAACAAGGATACGGAGGTGGTCTTCATCGGCGGTCATCCAGGCGGGAACATCGGACCACTGGATCGACATCGATCCCCAGGGTTCGGCCGGGTGATCGTGCAGTGTGGTCTTGGTGCCGGCGGGGTCGTGATCGCTCGGCGTGCCGGTGGCGGAATCGTCCGGTTGGCCGCAGGGTTCACCGATCCCCGCGATTTCGTGGAGTGCTAGCAGCGGTCCTTCGACGGGGCCGCCGATGTAAATTTGGTCACGGTGGGGACCGTCGCTCGTCGAGCCGGAGCTGGAGGCCGTGTTGCCCGAGCCGCCCGGTGAGATGTCGGAGGGACTCGATTGCCACGACGGGCTCGACATTTCTACGACTTCTCCGAACCGTTTGGAGGAGCTGCGGTTGATCACGACGCCGAACGCGCCTTCGGAAGTGTGGCGAATGACAAACACGACGGCGCGGAAGAAATGCCCGTCAGTGAGGTAGGGAGACGCGACCAGGAAACAACCGGTGCAGTTTTGAGATTGACTCATTGTCGCCCTTTCCCTCTGTCAAAATGCGTCGTCACGATTCGTGGTCGTCGTCACGCGGTCGAAATCCGCGAATCGTTGTTTTGGTTTTCAAGGCTTGCGTCGTTGGCACGTCACGGCGTTGTCGGCGAATGGCGGTGTCCGTCTACAAGATGTCGTGTCGTCAGTGGGACGCGTCGGTTCGCGTCGTGGTAATGCGATGCGTTCGAATGTTTTTGGTGATGGGTGACGGGGCGTGCGATCCGAAAAGTCCGGCCGTTTCGCCACTGTATTTTTATGCTGGTCGCGTTTGTGGGTGATCGCCGATCCAGTGATCCTGCCAGAGGCATCCGGCCCATGAAAGTCCGACGCCGAAGCCGACGAGCATGTTGGTGTCCTCGGCGCTGAGTTCGCCGCGTCGACGAATTCGATCGATCAAGATCGGCAATGTACACGATACCGTGTTCCCGATATCCGCCAAGTCGATGGGGAGTCGTTCTTGGGACACATCCATCCGTTGCCGGAGTTGGTCGAGCATTTTCCAGGTGGCCTGGTGCATGAGGTAACGATGCACGTCGCTGTCGCTGAGCGAGTTCGCTGCGAGGATTTCGTCGACCAGCCGCGGGATCGCTTCGACGGTGAATCCGATCAGGCTGGGGCCGTCCATGTACAGGCGGCTCTTCCATCGTTTGCGGTGTCGTGGCGGGATGGCGGCTTCGGCCGGTCGTGCTCCACCGTCGCCGACGATCAGCATGTCCGCACCGCTGCCGTCGCTGCCGAATTGGAATCCCCACAAACTCGGTTTGTCACCGGCGGTTAGCAACGTGGCGGCCGCGGCGTCGCCGAAGATTGTTCGGAGGCTGCGGTCGTCTGCATCAATGTATTTACTGTACGTTTCCGCAGTCAGCAGGAGCACCCGTTTGGCCAGTCCGCTCTGGAACAGGCCGTCGGCCATTGCGAGGCCGTAGACGTAGCCGCTGCATCCGAGGTTGAAATCGACGGCGCCGCAGTGGGTCGGCAGGCCCAAGCGGTCTTGCAGCAGGCACGCCGTGGTCGGCAAGGGATAGTCAGGGGTTTGCGTGCACAGGAGTACAAAATCGATTGTCGCCGGATCGATCGACTCGCGTTCGAACAGGTCGACGGCGGCGTTGTAGGCGAGGTCCGCGGCGGTGACTTCGGGAGCGGCAATGTGCCGCTGTTGGATGCCGGTTTTTTCCGCGATCAGTTTCAGGTCCCAGTTGGGGAACTGCTCCTGCAGGCTGTCATTGTCTTCCACCCGTGGCGGCAAATGAACGGCAATCGGACCGATTTGAGCGTGAGGCACGTGAGTTTTCAGCGGGCGGGGAGAGGAAGTTTCGGAAATAAGTTGTGATGAGCGATCCACCAGTCATTGGGGCAAAGCGTACCAGCCTGCTCGCCCGGGTGGAAGGAATGCTAATTTCGCTGAGGAAGTACGGATTCTTTGGATTGCGTGAATCCTAACGGCCCTCCAACGTTCGTACCGATCTCGCGGCGGGTTCGTGGGTCGACAGATTCCGGGTTCCCAAGCACTATATCGGCTCTCTCATCCACCACACACGAAAGCATCTCAATGATCGATCGAATTCTCGTCACAGGCGGGGCCGGTTTTCTCGGGTCTCACATCTGCGAACGACTCGTCGAGGAAGGTCACGACGTCATCTGCCTGGACAACTTTTTTACCAGTCAGAAAACGAATGTGGCCCACCTGCTCGGCCGACCCAATTTTGAGTTGATCCGCCACGACATCACGTTGCCGATCCATTTGGAGGTGGACAAGATTTACAACATGGCGTGTCCCGCCGCACCGGGACACTATCAGTACAACCCGATCAAGACGATCAAGACCAGCGTGCTCGGTTCGATCAACATGTTGGGCATCGCCAAACGTTGTGGCGCGAGAATTTTGCAAGCGAGCACGAGCGAAGTTTACGGAGATCCCGAAGAGCATCCGCAAACCGAATCCTACCGCGGCAACGTCAACCCGATCGGAATCCGTGCGTGTTACGACGAAGGCAAACGTGTCGCCGAAACGTTGTTTATGGACTACCACCGCAGCAACAACGTCGACACACGCATCGTTCGGATCTTCAACACGTACGGACCGCGAATGCACCCGTATGATGGACGTGTGGTGTCGAACTTCATCCGCCAGGCTCTCGCGGGAGAAGACATTTCGTTGTTCGGCGACGGAACGCAAACGCGATCGTTCTGTTACCGCGATGACCTCGTCGAGGTAATCATTCGGATGATGAACCAGGACGAATTTGTCGGCCCGGTCAACATCGGCAACCCGGATGAATTCACGATCCGCGAACTCGCGGAAAAGGTGATCGCGATTTCAGGATCGTCGAGCAAGCTAACCTTTGCGCCGTTGCCCGCAGATGACCCCACCCGCCGGCGACCAGATATCTCGCTGGCCAAGGACAAGCTCGGTTGGGAGCCGGGGATCAAACTGGATGCCGGTTTGAAACAGACCATTGATTGGTTCAAGACGATTAACCTGGACGACTACCGGCCTCCAACACCGAACTACGCGTAACGCAACTCGGTAATCGCGATTGGCACGTCGGCGGGCCGCACAGTGCCGCACTGGGGCTCGCGTCGACGGACTAGCGAGGTCGTGCGGTGTCCGTTTGTGCGGGGTCCGTCTGGAAGAGACGGACCTGCGTGGACAATGTTCTGTGGGTGGGGCTGCATGGATAGGGTTCTGTGGGTGGCGTCGGTATCATGGGGGGGAACGTGACGGCATCTTCGTGGCGATGCGGCGAGCGTGGCTCGGCACTAGCGCCGTGACTCAGGATTAGGTAAACTACGACCCGTTCGCTCCCCCGCGGCACGTTCGGATGCAGTCTTTATTGGCGACTGCGGGCGTGTATCCTCTCTCGATCTCAGTGTAAAAGCCACGATGACCTGCATGGGATCTTTCTTAATCGGAGACGCCGGGGTAGTCGAAGTTGCCGCCGATGCCGCTGCGATGTTGTCACATGGCGAATCGATCGTCGCGACATCGTTGGGGCAAGCAGAACCGATCCACATCGCGACGACGGTCGGGTTGCTGCTGGCGTCCAGTTTGTTGGCGGGTCTGGCTAGCGAAATGTTGCGATTGCCGAAGGTCACCGCTTATTTGATTGCGGGTTTGTTGCTCGGGCCGAGCGTGTTTGATGTGATCCCGCACGAGCATCATCAATTCCTCGAGCCGCTGACCAAGCTCGCGATGGCGTTGGTGTTGTTTTATCTGGGGACGTTGTTTCCGTTCGATCAGATGCGGCGGATTCGTAAGAAGGCGATTCCGCTGTCGGCGGGAGAAATGTTCTTCACCGCGTTGTTCGTGACGGTGGGGATTTATTTGCTCGGCATGTCGCCGGCGCAGTCGGCGTTGTTGGGAACGTTAGCGATCGCGACGGCGCCCGCGACGACGATGTTTGTGTTGCGCGAGACAAACGCGGAAGGTCCGGTGACGAGCCTGACGGGTACGCTCGTGACGTTGAACAATCTTGTCGCGGTGGTGGCGTTCGAATTGGTGTGGTTGGGGATCGAGTTGGCGACGGCCAGTGATGCACAGTCATTGTCCGTTGGGGCGACGTTGATGCGTTTGGTGCGATCGCTCGGTGGTGCGTTTTCGCTAGGCCTGATCGGCGGGCTCGTAATGAGTTACGCGTGCGAAATCATGCACACGCGTCGTTGGTTGGTATTGCTCGTCGGGATGGCGTCGTTGTTGCTCGGCCTCAGCGAGTCGTGGAGCCTTCCGTACATGCTGGTGTTCTTGGTCGTGGGGGTGGTGGTCGTGAACTCGTCCAGTGGGACGCAAAAGATCACCGCTCAACTCGATTCGATCGGCGGGTTGTTGACGGTCGTTTTCTTTTCGGTCCATGGCAGCGAACTCGACCTGAGTCTGTTGGCCGATGTCGGTGTGATCGGTGCCGGCTACGTTGTCCTGCGAAGCGTCGGCAAGGTGTTTGGGATCTGGGTGGTCGCGTCTCGCACGGGAGCATCGCCGGAGATCAGGACATGGCTCGGGCCGGCGTTGTTAGCGCAAGCGGGTGTTGCGATTTCGCTCAGCGCCACGGCGACATCACGTAACCCTGACATCGCCGGGCATGTGCAAACGATCGTGCTCGGCACGGTGGTGGTGTTTGAAATTTTCGGACCGCTGCTGACGCGGGCTGCGGTGCTGCGAAGTGGCGAGATGCCGATCGCGAATTCGATCCACCATACATTCGGGACGCCGCTCAGTGCGCTGCGCAATGTGTTCACACGGTTGGCGGGTTCGGCGGGTTTGCTTAATAAGAAGACCGCTCTTTCGGAACGGATGCGGGTGGAACAGGTGATGCGCCGCAGCGTCGAGGGGATCGCCGAAAACGCGGACTTCAACGAAGTCGTTCATTTTGTCGAGCATTCGCACGACAACACATTCCCCGTGGTCGACGACGATCGATGCGTGGTGGGTTTGATTCGATTCGATTTGTTGAACCAAGCGTTCTTTGATCCGACGTCGGACCACCTCGTTCGAGCGGGTGACTTGGCAACGCCACCGGACCTGTTGCTCTACCCGTCGCAGCCGGTCCGCGCAGCCGTGGACTTGTTTCGCCAAACGAGTGATGACTGCGTGGCGGTGGTGACCGACGAGGCGCCGCACCGCTTGATCGCGACGGTTCGCCGGAGTGATCTGACGAGTCTGCTTATTCGAGATCGCAAAGCCGGGTTGGGCGGCAGCGAATCGTCCGAGTGACTCCCTCGGGATCGCCCGCCGTTTTGCAAAACGGGGCGAAGTGTTCAGTATTGCGTTACCGAGTACCGTACGCAGGTTCTACAATTGAATCGGCGAATTCTGCGGGGGCGTGAATGGTCGCTTTTTTTGACGCGTCACGAATTCAGTCACGGTCGCCGGGCTCGGGTATAACTGTTCGTGTGGTGAGGTCACTTGACTGCCACGAACGAACTCAACTCCCCGAGGATTCCGAATGAATAGCAAGAACGCAACTCGTCGCGTGCCCCGATCTCCCCGATTCAAACGTGTGTTCGCGGGTGTGGGGGTGATCGCGGTCATGTCGTGGTGCGGAATGGTTTCGCTCGCCAACTCGCAGGACGAATTGGCGGGCGCGTCGGTGTCGGACGCGATCCATGCGGTTCGGTCGATCGGACCCGAAGGTGCCGGATTCAACGACGCGGGTCGCGCGGCCGAGCGACTGAGAACGCTGCCGGGGACGCGTGTTTTCGAAGTGTATGAGGCGATGCAAGACGCCGGTCCGGTCGCGCAGAATTGGTTGCGAGGGATCGCCGGTGATATCGTTCGTGGTTCACAGCCGCCGACAGTCGTGGCGATCGAGTCGTACGTGCTCGATGAATCCAACAGTGATGTTGGGCGATCCACGGCGATGGGGCTGCTGCGCCAACTCGATTCGGATCGGTTTGATGAATTGTTGCCCGGTCGTCTCGATGACCCGAGTTTGTTGATTCGCGAAATGGCCGTCGCGGCAAAGGTTAAGGAGTTTGACGGTGGCAAAGACTCGTCGATAGCCACAGTTGACGAGGTTCGCCGTGTTTTGGAATCGGCGAGACATCCTGTTCAAGTATCGAATTTGATCAAGAAACTCGATTCGATGGGCGAGACCGTGACGACGGCGGATGCGTTTTCGATGATCAGACAATGGCGGGCGATCGGGCCGTTCGATAACCGAGGTGGAATCGGATTCGACGAGGCGTATGCACCGGAAGCGAAATTCGAAGCGACCGGACGAGTCGATTTAGCGGCGACGTACGACGGGAAGAACGGCCCGGTGAGTTGGATGGCTTTGGAAGCGAAGGGGGACGACGGTAAGGTGGACCTCGCGGCGGCGTATGACAAGGAAAAGGGGGCGGCCGCGTATGTGTACACCGAATTCGAATCGGCGATTGCGGCCGACGCCCAAGCACGCCTGGGATGTATCTGCGCCAGTCAGGCGTGGGTGAACGGGAAACAGGTGATGTCGAACGAGGTTTATCATTCCGGAACGAGAATCGATCAGTACGTCGCAGACATCCAATTGCTGTCCGGGACAAACCGCATCCTGTTGAAGATCTGTCAGAACGAGCAAACGCAGTCCTGGGCTCAAGAATGGGAGTTTCAGTTTCGTGTGACGGATCCGACGGGCAAAGGGTTGCAGAGCCGAGTGGAGTGATATTTGTGTGATGTGTTTGTCCCCTTTCGTTTTCTTTGAGCCAAAAGTGATTTTATGAACCGTGTCATCGTCTCTGTCGTTTTCTGTACTCGTTGGCTGTTGCTGCTGCTGTGTGTGATGTTGTTGGTCTCGTCTCGAAGTATGGCCGAACCGGTGACGGGGTGGTTTGGATTTCGCGGTGACGGGACGAGTGTTGCTGAGCGAGGCCCGTCGCGTTTGTCCATTGAGGATGACAGCAATCGAACGTGGAAGCGTGAGATGCCCGGCCGAAGTGTGGCCGGCCCAATCGTGATCGATGATCTCGTGATCACGACCAGTTCGTCGGGACCGAGCGAAGAGAACCTGTTCGTAACGGGGGTTGATCTGAACTCCGGTGCTGTCGTTTGGCAGCAACAGTTTCGCGCGACCGGCCGGCCGTTCTTTCATCCCACCGGCGCAGGTGCGGCTCCGTCGCCGGTTACCGACGGCGAGCGGGTGGTGGCGTTGTTCAGCAGCAATGATCTGGTGTGTTTGTCAACCGACGGAGCGTTGAAGTGGGTGCGGGGGTTGGGCCGCGACTACGAAAAGGCGGGGAACGATTTGGGGATGGCATCGTCGCCGGTAATCGCCGGGGACGTGGTGATCGTGCAGGTTGAAAGTCAGGGCGATTCGTTCGCGGCGGGGATTGATCTCAATACCGGTGAAAACCGATGGCGAATCAAACGCCCGCCTCTGGCAAATTGGTCATCACCGGCTGTCGTTCGGTTTGGTGACGGGGCGTACGAGGTCGTTTTGCAATCGCAGCAGGACGTGCTCGCCTTGGATGCGGGAACCGGCGAGACGCGTTGGACACTTGGGGAGGGGCGAGGGACGATTCCGTCACCAACGGTATCGGGCAAGCACATCCTATTGCCCGGCAGTGATCTGCTCGTGATGAAAGCAACCGCTCCCGGTGAAACGCCGGTGGAGTTATGGCGAGACGGGAAGTTGGCGCCCAAAAACCCGAGCGTCGCTGCGGGGCGTGACCAGCTTTACGTCCTCAAGGGTTCGGTGTTGTTGAAGGCGGATCTCGCGACGGGTGACACCGTTTGGAAATCGCGATTGTCGGGGCTCGGTGCCACGTGGGCGACGCCGGTGGTCGCGGGAAACTCGATCTATGTGTTCGACCAATCAGGAATCGGATTGGTGGTCGCCGACGGCGGTGACTCAGGTGAAGTTGTTTCGCAGGTTGAATTAGAAGAGGGCGTTCTGGGGACGCCCGCAGTCGCCAACGGGCGTTTGGTCGTCCGCAGCAAAACGATGTTGCACTGTTTCGAGTGATTGACGCGTCGCCTGAACGAAGAAAAGCCACCCGCCCGACGAGCGGGCGAGTGGCTTAATGGAGTCAGAGGCACTCGCGGGGAGTGAGACCGTCGATCGAAGTCCTGCACGACACGGTTCACAAGGTTTGGGAACCGGTGAACCGTTTGCGTTGCGGGATATCGAATCGGAAGACTATTTGTCTTCGTTCGATTCATCGCTCTCGGGGGCTTCCTTGGAGGACATTTCCTTGAGCTGATCGAGCATTTGTTGCATTCGCTCTTTCTGTTTGCCGGTGGAAGTTTCGACGGCTTTGACTTGGGCCTCGATCGCTTCATCGAAGTTTGACATCGACGCGTTCATTTGAGCGATCAGCACATACATGTATGGCTTGACTTCGTCTTCGGCACCGTCGACTTCGGCAACGAGGGCGTCGATGGTTTCTTTCGCCAGCGGGCCGGGGTCGGTGCCTTGTTGCATCGATGACATCAGACCGTAACCGAACTGCGTGATGGCTTGTGCGTCACCCTTGGCATCGGCGATTTGTTTGCGGAAGAAGTCAATGACTTCGTCGCTGCGGTCGCCGGCGTCGAGGCGAAGGTTGAATCGGAAATTGACGAGTTGTTCGCGGATCATTTCGCTCTGCGGGTCGTCACCCTTCATTTCGTCGATCACTTTGTCGACGACTTTGATCGCGTCCTCAAATTTGCCACTGCCGGCAAGTTGGTTGACCTTTTGCATCGCTGCGAGCAACTTTTGTTGTTGCTTCATTTCTTCCTTGTAGGCTTCGCGATCCCAAGTTCCGGCGACGACTGCGGCGAGCGGTTCGTCGAGTTCCATGGGGTGGCCGATCCATTCGATCAAACCCGATTTGCCGACCAGGAATGAGGACGGAATTCCGTTCTGTCCGGCGGCCCGCATGTAGTCTTCACTGACCGAGGCATCCGGGTCGACGGTGAGCGTGTAAGCACTGGTCAGTTCTTCGAACGTTTTGTCTTCGCCGGGATACTCTTTGGCGAGCATTTCCTCAACGGTATCGAGGTCTTCGTCCGAAACGCTGATGATCTGAACACCTTCGCCGCGATATTTGTTTTGCAATTGGACCAAGTGTGGCATGCTTTGGATGCATGGGCCGCACCAAGTCGCCCAAAATTCGACGACGTAGACTTTGCCCTTTTCGAACTCGGTGACTTCGCCAAACCCTTCTTTGGGTTCGTGCACGTAGTGTTCGATATCCAAAGCAGGTGCTTTGTCACCGATACCGAGAGTGACTTCGGCAGACGCGGGTTTTGCCATCAAAAGGCCCGTCAGCAGGACAGTCGAGGCCAGTGTGGCGGTAGTGCGAAAAAAGCGACGGTTCATTCGGAAACCTGAACGGGTGATATGTGGTTTAAACGGACGGGATTGGAGCCCCGAAATCTAAGGATACCGGTGGCCACGCGGCCCGTCGAGAGTTGGCGGGGGTGTTGGCACGCCAATCGGTGTCCCCGAAATAGCGAGAGAAACGGGGTTCGCACCAAAGTTCTCGACGATGGACTCGGTACCGACGGAAATCCAATTCCGGTGCAATTGAAATGCCGGAAACTGAAACGCCGGAAACCATGCATTTGCATCGCCAAAAATTTGACGCGAGCGGACGGCGCGTCTCGTCACGGGGTTGGGATACGTTCTGTAATGTCCAACCGGTCTAGGGAGCCGCCTTTATTTCGGCCTGCCGGAGAGCTTCGACGAGATCACCGATTTGCTTCAGGTCGAGTTCCTCGGCTCGTGCGGTTTCGCCATGGCCGAGCGAGGCGAGGACTTCATCGACGGCCGATTTATCCAGTCGTCCTTTGAAGGCACTGATCACCACGCTGCGGAGAAATTTG
This sequence comes from Aporhodopirellula rubra, assembly GCF_014192335.1. GTDB lineage: Bacteria > Planctomycetota > Planctomycetia > Pirellulales > Pirellulaceae > Rhodopirellula > Rhodopirellula rubra. Next base: position 56,300 of record NZ_JACHXU010000003.1, read on the forward strand.
CGGCGGTGGAAGAACAGAGATCGCACGGTTTGATGAAAGAATTTCAAATCCGGGATGGCGTTGCGACGTTCGTGGTCGAGGTCCAACCGGATGATCGCGGATTCGACTTTGGGGCGTGGCCAGAAGACACCCGAGGAGAGCACACGAACGATTTCGGCGCTACAAACCGACTGCACCCAAACGCTCAAAGCGCCGTAGTCCTTTGAGCCGGGGCCCGCGATCATTCGTTCGGCGAGTTCTTTTTGGATGGTGACGACGATCCGGTCAGGCGGCGGGTTTTCGTGCAGCAGGTTGCTGACGATCGGAGTCGCGACGTTGTACGGCAGGTTCGCGACCAGCATGAATCGGCCGCTCTCGGGGAGTCGGGCTTTGGCGTCCCGGATGCTTTCCATGATGTCGGCGCGGAGCGAGTTTTTATTTCGCAACGCGTCGCCTTGGATCATCTTGACGTGCGGGTAGTCGGACAGTTCTTCGCCGGCCAACTCGTAGAGGTTTTTGTCGATTTCGACGGTCAAGATCGCGCCGGCTTGTTCGGCCATGATCGCGGTGAGTGACCCGACGCCGGTTCCGATTTCGAGAACCACGTCGTCCTGTTTGAGTTCAGCCGAGCGAGCGATCAGTTCGATCAGGTTGAGGTCAACGAGAAAGTTCTGGCCGTATTTCGAGACGGGACGCAGACCGGCGGAGGCTAATCGTTTGGAGAGGTAGCTTACCGTTTGCCGCGAACCCTGTTGGGCTCGCTTGGCACGGATGTAGGCGGCCTGCGATTGATCTTCGGGGTTGGATACGGGTTGGGGTTTTGGTTTTTTGGCCGATTTGCTTTTCCAGGCGTCATTGCTGGCGGGCGCAGGCGGCGTTGGATCGGGGGCCGGGCGACGATACTTGGATCGGTCTCGATCGAGCTTGATGATTTCTTCTTGCTCGCTGCCGGGGGCTTGGCTGTCCGGATTCGGCGCCGTCACGTTTTCGTCTTTGTTGGGGGCAGCCTGATCGGGATTGTCTTGCATTGGGGAGGCGCTGGAAGGGTTTTCGTTAGGCGTTTCGTCAGAGGGCTTCATCGGCTCGGCTGGGTTGTGCGTTGTTCCATCGACCGCTGCACGTATTTGGCGAGCAGGTCGGTTTCCAGGTTCACGGTGTCCCCAACACTTCGTTTACCGAGTGTGGTGACCGCGAGGGTGTGTGGAATTAGGGCAACAGTGAAGAAATCGTCACCGACATCGACCACGGTGAGGCTGATGCCGTCGACGGTGATGCTGCCTTTCGGGACCACTTGGACGGAGAATTCGGTGGGGATGGAGAATTTCAGGTTCGACCAGGGAGGATCGTCCACTCGTTCGATCAGTTGACCGGTGGCATCGACGTGGCCGGTGACGTAATGACCCCCCAAACGGTCACCGATGGCGAGGGCTCGTTCGAGATTGACCTGAGAGGTTCCGGCAACGAGTTTGCCCAGATTGGTGCGGCTGAGGGTTTCCTCGCCGGCCTCAAAGGAAAAAAGGTCCCCCTCGATCGCCACCACGGTGAGGCAGCATCCATTGATCGCGATGCTGTCGCCAATTTGCGTGTCGTCGGGGGTTCCGGGATTGCGAAACATCGGTGCGGCAACGGTGATGCGTTTGCCAGGGGGATCGTTTTCGATCGCGGCGACCGTGGCGAGAGTCTCAATCAGTCCGGTAAACATCGATAAGGGAGGTTGAAAGGTTGCTGGCGAAGGGTGACATGCTGCCGCGGGCAAGCCGGTTCGACAATCACGCCTGCGGGGTGTTCAATGCTGCCGTCATTGGACAAACTACGCGATGAAAACACAACGCCCAGCGTTTTGGCGGCCCCCCGTTTGTTTTGCGGTACATTTTGCGGCCGACCATCGGCTTATCCGATCACCTTTCTATTCCCCCATTACCTTCCAACCGATTAAAAAAACATGACACTGATCGAATCCATCCACGCTCGTCAAATTCTCGACAGCCGCGGCAACCCGACCGTTGAATGCGAAGTCACCCTGATCGATGGTGCAGCCGGCCGCGCCGCCGTCCCGAGCGGAGCGAGCACGGGGATCCACGAAGCCTGGGAATTGCGTGACGGCGACAAGTCCCTGTTCATGGGCAAGGGCGTTTCCAAGGCAGTTGATAACGTCAACGGCAAGATCGCCGAAGCCCTCGAGGGAATGGACGCGACGGATCAAGCCGCAGTCGACCAAGCGATGATCGCTCTGGACGGAACCCCCAACAAGAAAAACCTCGGCGCCAACGCCATCCTCGGTGTTTCTTTGGCGACCGCACACGCCGCCGCCGCATCGACGAACCAGCCCCTCTTCCGCTACCTCGGCGGATGTGGCGCCCGTCTATTGCCCGCACCGATGATGAACATCATCAACGGTGGCGAGCACGCCGACAACAATGTTGACGTGCAAGAATTCATGGTCATGCCACTCGGTTTCGAACGTTTCAGCGATGCACTTCGTTGTGGAACGGAAATCTTCCACAACCTGAAGAAAGTGTTGACCGACAAGGGTTACAACACCGCGGTCGGCGACGAAGGCGGTTTCGCACCTGACCTCAAGAGCAACCAAGAAGCTCTCGACGTGATCATGACCGCGATCGAGAAAGCCGGTTACAAACCAGGCGAACAAGTTTGGATCGCGTTGGATGCGGCTTCGACTGAGTTCTACGACGACAGCACGAAGAAGTACAAAGTCGATGGCAAAGAATTGTCGGGCGACGAAATGGTCGACTTCCTCGCTGATTGGTGTGCGAAGTACCCAATCTGCAGCATCGAAGACGGATGCAGCGAAGACGATTGGGACACCTGGAAGAAGCTCACCCTCAAACTCGGCGACAAGGTCCAACTCGTCGGCGACGATTTGTTCGTCACCAACGTCGAACGACTGCAACGCGGTATCGACGAAGGAATCGGTAACAGCATCCTGATCAAGGTGAACCAAATCGGTACGCTGACCGAAACGATCGATTCGATCCAATTGGCTGCCCGCAACGGTTACACCTCGATCGCCAGCCACCGCAGTGGTGAAACCGAAGACAGCACGATTGCCGACTTGGCCGTTGCTCTCTCGACCGGCCAAATCAAGACCGGTTCGGCAAGCCGTAGTGACCGGATGGCGAAGTACAACCAATTGCTCCGCATCGAAGAAATGCTCGGCGACGCAGCTCAGTACGGTGGACCTTTGTTCGCCGCCAAACTGTAGTTCGAACCCTCGAGCTGATTACAGAAGTCTCCCCGACCGGTTCGCCGGTCGGGTTGAGCGGCTCTTTTCTACGTTTGTGGTCTCGTAGCGTCCCGCCTGGCGGACGTTACTCGAGACAAACAATCTGCACGTGTGAGCAGTACGCACCGCGTCTCTTTCATCTGGTCCCGTCTTTCATTCGATCCTGAATGTTTCACGGATCCGTCTGCCGGGCAGCGAAAAACGAGCCTCTCATTCATGAGAGCTTGCGGTTTTGCAGTCTCATCGGACGTCCGTCGGGTACATTGCGGGACGTGCACGCTGGTTGAAAATCGAATTGTTCGAGCGAATGTTCGATTTTTTGAAAATGGAATGCAAGATCTGTGGCGGGCATGCGTGTGACTCTTTGAACAGTCAACCTCGCCCACTCGGGACCGTGTTTTGAATTTCGATTCCGCCACCACCGAACCGCAGACTCGGGAGAGTTTGCTGGTGCGTCTGCGAAACGCGGACGACGAGCTGGCGTGGGCGGAGTTTGCCGCCGTCTATGAGCCCGTGATTTACCGCATGGTCCAGAGGCGTGGTCTGCAGGACGCGGACGCCCGCGAAATCGTGCAAGAAGTTTTGATGTCGGTCGCGGCTTCGATCAAGCGGTTTGATGTTTCTGCCAAAGGTTCGTTCCGCGGATGGCTCAGCCGGATCACGCGAAACGCGACGATCGATCGATTGCGGTCGGTTCAGTCGCGACGCGAAATGGTCGGAGGCAGCAGCGTGGCTCGAATGATGGACGCCGTTGTCTCAAACAACGGCGACGGGTCGGGCAATCGACACGACGCGGAATTATCCCACGAGTTCGATCGCGATCATCGGCAGCAGTTGTTTCGCTGGGCCGCTGGCAAGGTGCGATCACGAACGGGTGAAATCGGATGGATCGCGTTTTGGAAAACGGCGGTTGAGGAACAACCGATTGCGGAGGTGGCCTCTGAATTGGGGATCTCCGAGGGTGCGGTGTATGTCGCGCGGTGCCGGATTCTAAAGCGGATCCGCGAACTCGTTCATCAACGGAGCAATGATTGAGAGCCTCATGATTGCAAAACAAAACCCTCACTTCGAAACGGATACGCTGCGAGAACTGCTTGACGAGCGATTGCCTCGCTCAGAAGCACAACGCATTGAGTCGCACCTCAACGATTGCGAGCATTGTCGAACGCAATTGCAGAATGTTGCGGGAGAGTCGATGTGGTGGGACGAAACGATCGAGGTGCTGGGCAATAGCACGTTCATCGAGCCGACGCGTGAACGCGGTTCGCGCTCGTCGGCCGACGCATCGTCTCCGCTGCATTCGCTCGACGCGTCTTTGGATTGGATTCGTCCGCTGCTGCAACCGCTGCCCGATCGAGTCGCAGATGGTGAGGTTGTTGCGGATGCGATCGGGCGATTGGATCAGTACCTGATTGACGGTGTGATCGGACAAGGTGGGATGGGGGTGGTGTTGCGGGGAACCGATCCGGAACTGAATCGACCGGTCGCAATCAAAGTCCTCTCGCCTCATTTGGCTGGCGTGGGCGCGGCGCGGATGCGTTTCATGCGGGAGGCCCAAGCTGCCGCGGCGATCGTTCACCCGTCAATCGTGCCGATTTACAGCGTCGTTCCGAACGGGAGATTGCCGTATTTGGTGATGCCATGCATCGCCGGTGGGAACTTGCAACAGCGTCTCGATCGTGAGGGACCGTTGGAGCTGACCGAGGTGCTGCCGATCGGTTTGCAGGTCGCGGAAGGTTTGTCCGCCGCACACAAAAACAGTGTCATCCACCGAGACATCAAGCCCGCGAACATCTTGGTCGAAGAAGGCAACGGCCGCGTCCTGATCAGCGATTTTGGACTCGCGCGAGCACTCGATGACGCCACGCTGACGTGCAGCGGAATGATTGCGGGGACGCCGCAGTACATGAGTCCCGAGCAGGCCCGCGGTGAGTCGTTGGACGCTCGCAGCGATTTGTTCAGCATGGGCAGTTTGCTCTACACGCTCGCAACAGGGCGACCGCCTTTCCGCGCCGAGTCGCCGCTCGGAGTGCTCCGCAAGATCACCGAAACGCGGGCCAAACCGATCCAAGAGATCAACGAACGGATGCCGGATTGGTTTGATGTGTTGGTGTCGCGATTCATGGACCCCGATCTTTCACGCCGCATCGCTTCAGCAGACGATGCGGTCACACTTCTGCGTGAGGTGAACGCGCACTTACGTAACCCGACCGCCGATCGACTGCCGCGTTCGCTGTGCGAACATCGTCGTTCGCCGTCGCTGCGATCGATCGTTTCGGCGACTTGTTTACTGGCGATGGTCGTGGCTGTTGTGATGTGGATCAAAGGGCCGGCTGACCCGATGCCGTTTAAGCGAGAGATTGCGAGGCCTGTTGTCTCGTCACCGCCCACCGCGACCGCGCCGCAGAGCGTTCCTCTATCGCCCACGCGTTTCACGGACGAATGGGAAGCCGTCCATCTCAATACCGAACTGAAATCGATCCAGGGTGTGTTAGACGTGTTGGAAAGCCAGTTCGAAGAAAGCGAATCAACGATTGATACCGACCGAAACTCAGGAGATCAGAAATGAAGGATGAAAACCAAGTGGACTCATTGGGCACCGAGGCAACGTCGCGGCGGAACCGAAACGGGTGGCATGTTTTGCTCGCGGCTTTTTTAGCTCTTCCCGTAACGGCGATTCTGGTTTGGTTGTGGATTCCTTCGTACTCCACGTCGGCGCAGGATCGCGATTCGAGACCCCGTTACCAAACACTGAGAACTGAACCACTTTCGTCGAACACGAGAGTATCTGATTGGAATCAGGCTCCACGGCCTATGACTGGGACACTCGATGCGGGGTCACGAAACAGCGGGAATCGTCAATCGGTGCCTGCGTCTGTTGCTCCCCCAGCATCCGATTTCGCCGCGAATCATCGTCTCGTTGTCGAGACCAGCTACCGCGAGGAAGCGTATCCGGTGACGGTGCCGTACACCGGTGAAAGCGGCAGACGGTCAACCAAAATGGAGACGAGAACACGGCGAGTTCCCGTCACAGTCCACCGCTGGGTCCCCGTAGACGGGAGTGCCGAACCGGATCAGATGCGAGCCTATCACGACGAGCGGATCTTGATGCTCGCCGGGCAACTGCGTGATAAGCCCAGTTCCGACTCCGACTCCAAAGAGGAGGAGGCGAAGTTGAGTGAACTACGCAAGCGATTGGATGCCGAATTTGTGCGGATGCACGAACGGCAAGCGGCGGAAATCGAGGCAACGCAGAAACGCCTCAGTGCCGTGAAGGAGGTTCATGAAAAACGAGGTGAAAATCAATCGCAGATTGTTCAGCGACGAATCGACCAGCTTCTCGGCCGAAGGGATCCGCTCGATTGGAATTATCGTTCGCCCGCGGTCGTCACGCCGCCCGCACCCCAACCACCATCGGCAGCGGTTTGGAGTGCAGACTCACCTAATCAGAGATTCCCTACGTTTGAAAACCGTTTTCAGGCCCCTCAACCTTTACCTCCGCAACCCTATCCATCGACCTCGGCATTGCTGCAACCTCGTGAGCCTTCTTTCGGTAGTGCAGCTTTTCCGACGCCGAACGTTTATCAACCGCCCGCCGCGTTGATTCCAAAAGAAGCGAGTGAGGCGACGGAGCCATCTCGTTTTGGGAACGTCAACGAAGTTTTCGAGGTGATCGCGAAGGCGAGCGAAGCCGAGTTGACGATCCAATCGACGAAGGTGCGGATGGATGAGGTCGCTGAGTTGTATAAGAAGGGGGCTCTTCCTCAGACGGAACTGCGAAAGGCGACGCTCGAACATGAGACGGCGAGAAAACGGTCGGCCGTGCTGCAGTTGCAGCTTCAGTCGATTCGGCGTGCATTGGCTCGTGAGGTTGAGAACGCCGAGAGGCGATTGGAAGACATTGCTGAACAACACGAGTCGAGGGAATCACCATTGACGGCGGCCGAGGAAATCGCGATCCAGCTAGAAAGCCGCAGAGCCAATTCAGCGATGGAAGCCGCCAAGGATGCGTTGACGCAATTCGATGAAGCGATGCGACTCATTCCGTCCCGTGATGAAGTTCAGCAACCAAACGAAACGCCTGAGGAGCTGAATCCCATTACGACCTACTGAACTCTTGTTTTGCGTGAAGCGGACGAGGTGACTCCGTTCGAAGGTGAGCGAGTCACCGTCGCGCGGAATGAGTTCGCGAGAGTGTTGCCACGGTAACAACACTGGCATGCAATACGTTAAATTAATCGTATCGCAATCAGTCATCACTTTCGCCAACGCGTGGATGCAAATGGATTCCATGGATCGAGCTTCGCGAATCGCAGTCTTCTTGCAATTTCTGCATGAAGCGAGCCGCCATGTGAAGAAAACGCGTGTGTCGTCCGACGATCCGCAGGTCCAGTTGATTCGTGGTGCGGTTGAGGAACATTCGGTCGATGACCAAGGCAAGCCCGCGATGTATCAAAGGTTTGAGAGTGCTTTGTATGACGATGCACAATCGATGGTCACGCTTTGGAGCTTCTTTGATCGCTATGAACTATCTGAGTTGCGCGAGTTTCAGCAATTGGTCGCGTTGGAGATTGCGGGGCTGACGGGTGACCGGCATCCTCGGAAAGTCTTCGATCGCTCGCCGTTTGGAATCGTCGTCCTCGTCGTGGGAACGGTCACGATCTGGATGACGTTCCTCAGAACCTACACGGGCGACGATCTGAGCGACCTCTTGGAATTAGTCCGATTCAACTGGATCGCCGGCAGCCTCTGGATCGTCGGTCTGTTCGTGGTGATCTGGTACATTCTCAAAACGCATCGCAACAACGTCCAGATCGCCTTGCTCTCGTCGATAGACCGCGCCTTGAACGTCTATTTGCGAGGTTCGGTTTAGCGTTGTGATTCCGCGCATTCCGGTGGTTGGCACCACCGGCATTGGTTGTGTCGGCCCTTCGGGCCTGGTGAATGAGGCGGTGTTTGCACGCTGAGCGGGGTTCGCGCCGCGTGCTACTGCTTTGTTTTGCCGTTGAAGACGCCTGTTTGGTTTTTGGGGGGGAGGTGTGCGTGGAGATTGAATTTAGGGCGGTCGTGGCTGTTGATGTAGGCGGCGATGTCGTGGGCTTCTTGTGGGGTTAGCAATGCGTCGTCGAGTGGCATTGCAACTTTAAGCCAGGAGGCGAGTTTGGGCACTCGGCTCAAACCGGCTCCGTCGTTGTACGATTCCTCGCCCCAAACCGGTGGCCCGTCGTCGCTGCCCAAACCGTTGTCGCCATGGCAGGACGCGCAGTTGTCTTCGTAGATAGGTTTGCCTCGGTTGATGTCACCGATGGACTCTTCCAAGGGCGGTACGTGATGAGGGCCGAGCGGTTTGTCGGGATTCATGCGGATCGGTTGGGCCGTCGACAACCAAGTAATGTAAGCGGTGATCGCGATCGCAACTTCGCTGCCGACGGGCGGGCGGATTCCGTTCTCACTTCTCATGAAACAATTGAGTGCTCGGTCCTGAAGCGTGATGACGCGTTCTTCTCGAGGTGACCACGCGGGGTACGCGGCGGCGACACCGAGGAAGGTGGCTGCCTCGGGATGCGTTCCGGAATCCAGATGACACGACGTGCAGTTGAGCGAATTGCCGACGTAGGCTTTCGAAAGCGGATGATCTTTGGTGTTTTCGACGATCTCTCGACCGAGTTCGATGACGCGGCTCAGTTCGCCGGGAGGCAGAGAACGCGATGTCCTCCCGGAATCGTTTGAGTCGTCGGCAATCGCCTGCGCCGAAACACAGGCGATGAACAGACTCGCGAGTGCCACCGATACGAGATCTCGAGCGGACATGTCAGGCAATTCCTATTCGGGCAACGTCGGAGCATTCCTAGGATGATGTAGCCGATGTCGTCCGGTTTCCGGCGACGCGGTTGGGGCGAATCCGGCGACCGTGCACCGGCACGTCATCTTTCGGAATGTTTGAGGCGGGTACCGCCTCGTCACTGTACGCGATTAAACCCGTTCGGCGATGAAGAACCATGCGTGCGGTCCGCCATCGCTGTAGTTGGCTTGCGTGTCTTGTCGAACGATGAATCGAGTTCGGGTCATCGATTCGATTTTCCAGTTGTCGGCGAACAATTCTCGGATCGCCGCTTCACTCAGTTTTCGTGGACCCTTACTGCCGGGTTCGAGTTCGCTGAAACACAGCACGAAGAGTTGGGAACCTGCGTGCGTTACTGCGGTGAGTTCATTGACATACTGTTGAAGGTCGTCATCGGAAAAACTGTGCAGTAGTCCGCTGTCGAGAACGTTGTCGAACTTCTCGTTGAGTTGCGAAAGTTTGAGAGCGTCGTGTTGCCCGAAGGTAACGTCGAGACCTCGCTCGCTGCTTTTGAGTTTCGCTGTTTCGATCGGACCTGCGAGGAAATCCACGCCCGTGACCGTGTGACCGCGTTCGGCAAAGAACAGTGAGTTTTCCCCCGTTCCACACCCGACATCGAGAATGGTTCCTTGGATGCGATCGGCAATGTCGACGAATACCGGTTGTGGTTTACCAATGTCCCAGGCCGGACGGTCATCGTACTTTTGCTGAAACTCGGATGCCGGAATGGTGCGTCCTGTGGAGGCCGGAGTGGCGGACGATGAGGACGGTTCCAAATTCGACGACGTCATTGTCACGCCCGCGTCGGTTGCCAATGCGGGTTGCTTCGCAAAGCGGCGAAGGACAACGTAGAAGACGGGAGTCAAAAACAGCCCGAACAACGTCACGCCCAACATGCCGCTGAAGACGGCGGTTCCGAGCACGCGTCGCATCTCAAAACCGGCACCGGTCGCGACTAACAACGGAATCACGCCGAGGATGAACGAGAACGCCGTCATGAGGATGGGACGCAAACGCATCCGGCACGCGTCGATCGCGGCTTGGAAGCGGTCCTTGCCTTTGTCTTCTTCGGCCTTGGCAAATTCAACGATCAAAATCGCATTCTTACACGCCAGCCCGATGAGCACGATGAAACCGATCTGCGTGAGGATGTTGTTGTCCATCCCTCGGAACCAGACACCGACCAATGCGAAGAGCAAGCACAACGGCACGATCAAGATAATCGCGAGTGGCAACAGCCAACTTTCGTATTGGGCCGCGAGTGCGAGGAACACGAACAGAACCGCCAGTGGGAACAGGAATACGATCGTGTTACCGGCTTGGCGTTCCTGGTAGGCGATTTCGGTCCATTCGAATCCGAACCCTGGCGGAAGACTGGTGGCGGCGAGCTCTTCCATCTTCGACAGCGATTGACCGGTACTGAATCCGGGAGATGTCGAACCGTTGATGTCGGCGGCGGGATAGAGATTGAATCGAACCAAACGGTCTGGTCCCGCGATTCGTTTGAGTGTCACGACCGAACCGAGCGAGACACTGGCCCCGCGGGTACTGCGTGTCCGCAGCCGCAAGATGTCACTCGCGTCGTCGCGGAATTCAGGTTCGGCTTGAGCGGTCACCCGGTAGGTTCGTCCGAGCAGGTTGAAGTCGTTGACGTAGGTCGACCCTAGGTAAACCTGCAAGGCTTCGAAAACATTACTGACTGGGATGTCGAGCATTTGAGCCTTGGTTCGATCGACGTCCGCGTAGATCTGTGGCACGCTCATACGCGAGTTCGTGAACGCTTGAACGATGCCGGGTTCTTGGTTCGCCTGGGCGACCATGTCTTCGGTGACTTGGTTGAGTACATCCAACCCCGCGCCGCTGCGGTCTTGCACGTACATCTTGAATCCGCCTCCTCGTCCGATCCCGCGGACCGGAGGTGGTGGAATGATGAAGATTTGAGCTTCGTTGATGGCGGCAACGTTCTGACGCATCTCGGCGACGATGGCTTCAACACTACGGCCTCGGGTGGCGCGTGCTTTAGCGTCTTCAAGGGGCAGGAACGTGACGGCCGCGTTCGGGCTGATGGTGAATGTGGAACCCGACAGGCCGACGATGCCGACCGCGTGAGCAACGCCGTCGATTTCGCTGCCGATCTTTGCAACCTGTTTCGTTACTTCGTCCGTGCGAGCGAGCGAGGCACCATCGGGGAGACGAATACTGACAATCACATAGCCTTGGTCCTGTTCCGGAATGAAACCCGTCGGCACCAGCGAGAAGCTGAATCCCGTCGCCACGAGCAGTCCGCCATAAAGCAGTAAGACGATTGCCGAACCGCGGACCAAACGGGCGACGATGCCAGCATAGAAGTTGCTGGTGCGGTCAAACGTTCGGTTGAACAAACGAAAGAACCAACCGAACAAAGTGTCGATCAGTTTGCCGAACCGGCCCTTTTCGGTGTCGGGAGCCTGCAACAGCAACGCACACAACGCGGGCGTCAGCGTCAGCGAAACGAAGGTCGAGATCGCCGTTGAGATCGAAATCGTCAACGCAAACTGCTGATAGAATTGCCCGCTGATGCTCGGGATAAAAATCGTCGGTACGAACACCGCGATCAGCACCAACGTGGTGGCGATCAGGGCAGAGCCGACCTCATCCATCGCCTTGTGAGCGGCTTCGCGTGGCGAGAAACCTTCGTTGATGAGACGTTCGACGTTTTCGACCACCACGATCGCATCATCGACCACAATCCCGATCGCCAGCACGAGTCCGAAGAGCGAGAGCGTGTTCAACGTCACGCCGATCATCTGCATGACTGCGAAAGTACCGATCAAGGAGATCGGAATCGCGACAACGGGGATGATCGTGGGACGCCAGTGATGCAAAAAGAGGAACACCGTCAAAACCACAAACAGTGTCGTGATCAAGAGCGTGAAGAACACCTCGCTGATGGATTCCTCGACGAAGTCCGTCGGATTGTAGGCGATCTCATAATCGACGCCTTCGGGGAAATCCGTTCGCATCGCCGCCATCGTTTGTTTGACTTCATCAGCGGTATCGACGGCGTTGGTTCCGGGACGTTGATAGATCAGTACCGCGATCGCCGGTTTGCCGTCGAGGTAACTCAAGCGTGAGTAGTCTTGAGCACCGAGTTCAACTCGCGCGACGTCGGCGAGCCGAGTCACGCGTCCGTCTTGGCCGCGTTTGACGATGATCTGACCGAACTCTTCGGTATCGGCCAATCGTCCTTGGGTGGTCACGTTGAGTTGAAAATCGCCGGTTTGGTCGGTCGGTGGTTGGCCGATCACACCCGCGGCGACTTGCACGTTTTGTCTGCGAATCGCTTCGACAACGTCGCCTGCGGTTAAGTCAACGTGGGTCATCTTTTCGATGTCCAACCAAATCCGCATCGCGTATTCGTTACCACCGGCGATACGGATGTCACCGACCCCGTCGAGACGCATCAGGGCATCACGAACACGCAAAAATGCGAAGTTACTGATGTAGAGTCCGTCGCGACTTTCGTCGGGAGACTTCAAGTGCACGACCATCAGCATGTCAGGAATTTGCTTGGTCGTCGTGACACCGATTTGACGGACAGCTTCCGGTAGACGTGATTCCGCAACGGCGACTCGGTTTTGCACCAGAACCTGTGCGTCGTCGAGGTCTGTTCCCAATTTGAACGTCACCGTTAACTGCATCGTGCCATCGGCGCTGGACGAAGATTCCATGTAGAGCATGTCGTCGACGCCGTTCATTTCTTGTTCGATCGGCGTGGCGACGGTGTCAGCGATGACCTGCGGGGTCGCCCCGGGATAGCTGGCGCGAACTAGGATCGTGGGCGGTGCGACGTTGGGATACTGCGAGACCGGTAGGTTGAAATACGTGATCCCGCCGATGAGCACGATCAGAAACGACAGCACCGACGCGAAGATCGGTCGTTCAATGAAGAAGTGTGGGAATTTCATGAAAAGTCTCCCGTCGCAGGCGGATGTGCCACTGCGGTGCCGGATTTCGATCCGGTATCAGGAGTCAGCCATTCATTCCTCGGAACGCTTTCGTAGTCGTCGGGCAATCCGTCTTCCACGACTTCGATGGTGCCTTCGATCGTTTTAACTTCCATCTCCGGGCGAGCTTGCAAAAGTCCTTCCGTGACGAGCGTTTCATCACCGACCAGCCCACTGCGAACGACCCGTAGTCCGTCGACGATCGGACCTACCTTCACGGCGCGGCGTTCGATGACCGAATCGTTGACGACGTAAACGAACTGAGACGCTTGGTCGGTGCCGATCGAGGAGTCCGGAATCAACACCGCCTCGTACGCTGAACTGCCGGGGATCCGAACACGGGCGAACATACCCGGCAGCAGCACTTGGTCTTCGTTGGACAGGATACAGCGGGCACGCATGCTCGCGGTGTCGACGTCGAATCGGTTATCGACGAAATCCATGTGTCCCGTATGAGGAAACCCGGTCTCGTCGACGAGACCGAGGAAGACCGGGTTCTTGGCAACGCGAGAACTTTGCCGCTCGCCCGATGCCGCCAAGCGGATGTACTTCAGTACTTCCTGTTCGTTTGCATCAAACGTGCAGTAGATGGGATCGACGGAAGTGATGGTGGTCAGCAAGGTGGGTGACGCGGTTCCACCGCTGATCAGGTTCCCTTCGTTGACATATTCACGGCTGATCCGACCGGTGATCGGCGATGTGATACGTGCGTAGTCGAGGTTCAGTTGTGCGGTGTCGATTCCTGCCTGGGCCGCTTCGATGGCGGCTTTGGCGGTTTCGATCATGGCTTGCGCCGATCGGATTCCCGCACGGGCGGCCTCCGTATCGGCTTTGGCTTGGAGGTATTCGGCTTCGCGTTGGTCGAGTTCTTCGGCGCTGGTCGCGTTTCGCTGCATCAAGGTTCGGGCCCGTCTGACTCTCGCGTCGGCGAGTTGCACCCCAGCGTCGGCTTGCAATCGTTGAGCCTCGGCCTCACCCATGCCAGCCTCTGCCTGTTGAAGTTGCGATTTGGCTTGGCTCATCGCGGCTTTTGCCGAATCCAAATCGGCCTGGAAGGGACGCGGGTCGATCACAAACAGCAGGTCGCCTTCGTTAACGATTTGCCCTTCGTCAAAGTGAATCGATTTGAGGTAGCCGCTGACGCGGGCCCGAATTTCCACAAACTCGATCGGTTCCAGACGACCGGTGTAGGAGTCCCACTCGACGATCTTTTTGGTGATCGGCTTTGCGACAGTGACGGTGACGGGTGGGCGTGGCGGCGGGCCCTGTTGTCCGCGATCGCAGCCGATCAGCAGGAGCGTCACAAGACTCAGGAAGGTTGTGAATCGTGGGCGAGGTGTATTCAAGGCTGTGACTGAATGTTGTGTAAAAGACGCGGGCATGCTCGATCGCATTGGATAAATCACGCGGAAGTGGCAGGTGACTTCTCTACATGTCGAAGTGGCGATGGCGTCCGCAACGGGGTAACGGACACGGACGTTCAGGATGGAAAACGCTCTGAAAACCAGACTGACACTGGAAATCAGGGGCGGGTTCATTTTGAGCGGAAATGTTTTATTGATAAGATACTTGCCGGTCAAGCTCTTAGCGATAAGATTGACGGAATGAACCTTCGCGAGGAACTCAAACGACCGGTCCCGTTCGCCTCCTTAGAGCAGGAAACTCTCCTTAATCTGCTGCGTGTTGGTGACCAGCTCGACAATAAGGTGTCCCGGTTGTTCCGCACCCACGGGCTGACGTTGTCACGTTTCAATGTGCTGAGAAACCTGGATCTGGCGGATCGGCCGCTGACGTGCGGTGAGATCGGTGAACGGATGATTCAGGTTGTTCCCGCGGTCACGTCGTTGGTCGATCAGCTCGAAAAACACGATCTCGTGGTCCGCCGACGATGCCAGAGGGATCGCCGTGTCGTCTATATCGCCATCACCGAGGAGGGGCGGCGGTTGTGCGAAGAGTTGAGAGATCCGCTCGATCAGCTCGAAATGCGGCTGATGGGAAAGATGACCCAGAAAGACTTGAAATCGCTGATCCGTCTTTTGGGAAAGGTGCGAGCGTCGATCGCGTCGGCGGAAGAAGCCGACGCGGGCTGATTGCCCGTGGAGATCGTTGGTTGTCGCCGAATCCGCGTGCCTAATGCGACGAGCCTGCCCAATGCGACGAACCTGCCCAATGCGACGAGCCTGCATGCCCAATGCAATCAGTGCGTTGGGCCAGTTCTAGCGACGGTCGGCTTACTTCACCAATTGTGACCAGAGGACACCGGCGGCGATTGCCGATCCGATCACGCCGGCGACGTTGGGGGCCATCGCGTGCATGAGGAGGAAGTTCTGCGGATCGTTCTGTTGGCCGACCATTTGCACGACGCGGGCTGAGTCGGGAACCGCCGACACGCCTGCGGCGCCGATCAGCGGGTTGATTTTCTCGGTCAAGAACAGGTTCATGAACTTGGCGAACAGAACACCACTCGCGGTCGCAACGGCGAAGGCCAACGCCCCCAAGCAGAAGATCAGGATCGAGGCGGGGGTGAGGAAGTGTGACGCACTCGTGCTCGCTCCCACGCAGAACCCCAGCAGGATGGTGACGATGTCGATCATTCCGGAGCGTGCGGTGGCGGCGAGTCGATCGGTGACGGTGCACTCTTTCAGCAGGTTTCCGAAGAACAGCATTCCGATCAGCACAATCGCACCGGGGGCGAGCATGGTGCAGACGAGGAATGCGATCACGGGAAAGATGATCCGTTCGCGCGTGGAGACTTGTCGTGAGGGTTTCATGCGGATCTTGCGTTCGGCTTTCGTCGTCAGCAGCGTCATGATGGGCGGTTGGATCACGGGGACCAACGCCATGTAGGAGTAGGCCGCGATCGCGATGGCGCCGAGCAAGTCGGGGGCGAGTTTGGATGAGAGGAAAATGGCGGTCGGTCCGTCCGCACCACCGATGATGCCGATCGCGCCGGCTTCATTAGGGCTGAACCCGAGAACGAGTGCGCCGAGGAATGTGAGGAACACGCCAATCTGGGCTGCTGCGCCGAGGAGAATCAGTTTCGGGTTGGACAACATCGTGGAGAAGTCCGTCATCGCACCGATGCCCAAGAATATCAACGGCGGGTAAACACCTTTGGCGACCCCGAAGTAGAGATACTGCATCACACTGCCCTCGTCGTAAACGCTCAACGGCATTCCCGGAACTGCGGGGATGTTGCCGACGACGACGCCAAATCCGATCGGTACGAGAAGCAGTGGTTCGTAATCTTTCGCGATCGCCAGAAAGATAAAAATCAATCCAACGACGATCATGATCACGTTGCCGAGTTCAAGGCTGCCGAAGGCAGTCGTCTTGAGTAACTCGCCGGCTTTGGAAAGCAAAAATTCGGTGTTCATCAATTTTCTCTTCGCAGTCGATTATCGATTGCGTGTTTGCAGACGGTGGGAAGCGTGATGCCGGATACGCCCTTCGAGCGTCCACGCGAGTTCCGAGGTAGTCAGTTGTCGGGTCCGAACGATTCGGACCGGACCAGGTTCGGCTTCCGCAACGGCGGCAGCAATGATCGCCAGAATGTGTCCGGGGATCGTTCCATCGTCGGTGGCCGCGGGAGTCGGTTTGGGAGCCTGTTTCGGTTTGGCGGCGTGGTGGTTGGATTCGGGAAAGACTTTCTCGAGCACACCCATCGCGAATGGGAATGCGCTAATGATGGTGATCAATACGATCAGTGCGAGGAATACAACGATCATGCCCATGACCGCCAACGGGATGCCGGTCTCTAAGAACAGCGGGGCGAAGCGAGACGTGTCGGCTTCAGCAATCATCGCCATGTTCATTCGAGTTCCACCAACACTTGACCTTCGGCGACGGACTCACCGGCTTTGACGTGAACCTTGGCAACCTTCGCGGGTGCTGGGGCGATGATTTGGTTTTCCATCTTCATCGCTTCGAGCACGAGCAGCAGTTGTTCTTGTTCGACATCCTCGCCATCGGTGACATCGACGGACAGCACAACGCCCGCCATCGGGCTGGTGATCGAACCGGCTTTGATCGGCGGTCGGGGGCTGCTGTCAGCACGTTTCACCGGAGCGGCCGGTTGAGACGGTGCGGGGGCGGCCAAGGGTGCCGGTGAGGAGGTGCCGCCGGGTTCGTCCATCCGTTCGACGGTGACTTCGTAGGCCTTGCCTTCGACGGTGATTTTGAGCTTTTTCATACTTTTGCTTTCAAGCGTCTAACGGTTCTATCGTGATGGGTCGAGAGTTGCCGGTTACAGCGGGATCAAACCGTGTTTCTTAGGCGGTCGTGTTTCGCTTTTCATTAATGTGCTGCGGAGCGCTAGCGAAACGTTCGCGCGGGTCGTCGATGGCTCGATCACGTCGGTGATCATACCACGAGATGCAGCCATATAAGGTGACGCGAATTGATCGTGATACTCCTTGACCAGTTCCGCGCGTTTGGCGGATTTGTCTTCGGCGGCTTCGATTTCGCGTCGGTATAAAACGTTGGCGGCGCCGTCGGCGCCCATCACCGCGATCTCCGCAGTCGGCCATGCGAATACCACATCGGCACCCATGTCGCGGCTGCACATCGCGAGGTAAGAGCCACCGTATGCTTTGCGGACGATGACGGTAATTTTGGGGACGGTGGCCGCACAGTACGCGAACAACATCTTGGCACCGTGACGGATGATGCCGCCCTGTTCCTGTTGCACGCCCGGTAAGAATCCGGGGACGTCGACGAGTGTGAGGAGAGGAATGTTGAACGCGTTGCAGAACCGAATGAATCGGGCCCCCTTGTCCGACGCGTCGATGTCGAGCGTTCCTGCTTTTACTTTCGGTTGGTTGGCGATCACACCGACAACGATGCCATCGACACGAGCAAACCCGACGAGAAGATTCGGTGCAAACTGTTGATGGACTTCCAAGAACTTCCCATCGTCAACGACGCGTTGAATGATCGGCATCATGTCCATCATGCCCTTGGCGTCCGCCGGGACGAGGGTGTCCATGACCGGATCGGGTTCGAGGTTGATGTTTTCGGCAGGCATGTGGGGTGGGTTGTCGAGATTGTTCGCCGGGAGGTACGACAACAATTCGTGAACCAACTCGATCGCGTGAGCATCGTTGTCGGCGACGAAGTGAACATTGCCACTGATCCCCGCATTGGCGGCGGCACTGCCGATCTCTTCCATGGTGGTTTCGACACCGGTTGCCGCTTTGATGACCTGCGGACCGCAGATGAACATGCTCGCGTTGTCGCGGGTCATGATCAGGAAGTCCATCAAGGCGGGAGAGTAGGCTGCTCCACCGGCACAGGAGCCCGCGATCACGGCAATTTGTGGAACGAGTCCTGATAAAGCGACGTTGCGATAGAAGACTTGACCGTAGCCCGACAAAGCGTCGACGCCTTCTTGAATTCGGGCACCCCCGGAGTCATTGATCGCGACGAAAGGCAGCCCGCAATTCAAGGCATAGTCCATCACATCGCAAATCTTTTTCGCGTGTCGTTGTCCGAGTGCTCCGCCGCCGATCGTGAAGTCTTGGGCGAATCCGGCAACGGACCGCCCGTTGACTTGGCCGACGCCGGTGACGACGCCGTCACCGGGCAGCGTTTTCTTTTCCATGCCGAAGTCATGGCAGGCGTGTTCGACGTGCATGCCCCATTCCTGGAACGTGCCTTCTTCAAACAGCAGGTCGAAGCGTTCGCGAGCGGTCAGAGCCCCTTTCGCGTGGACCTTTTTGATCCGTTCTTCTCCCCCGCCGAGCATTCGCTCGCTACGCCGTTTTTGTAAATCTTCGAGAAGCGATTTTTCGATGGTCATCTTGCTTTTACGATTGCGTCCAAACGAGTCAGGGTCTGTCGCGAAACATTCACGCAGCGAGGGTCTTGGGGGCCCAAGAATCGTGATCGACGTGATGTATGTGCAACGTAACAATCGGCCGATTTGATGTCATCACTGAACGTCACCGGCCCGGTGTGAGCGAACTTGCACAGGCGTTGTGGGTGCCTGTGTGTGGTCTTAGCGGAAGATCGGTTTCCCGTCGTGCGATCCCCTGTGCGGATATGCCACTGGGGACGGTTTGTTTTTATGCCGCACACATTCCGTTTTAGGTGGTTTGATTTCACGTTGGATTCACTTCGATACCCCATTCGAAAGTGGTCGCGTCGATTGACGGAAAATGTATAGAGAGCGGTTCGGGCGACGGAACGGTTGTTCAGACACCGTTTCCCTCCTGGGAACTGTTCTAGCATGCGGCAGCGGACCGATGTTGCGGCGACGTGCTCACGTTGGGACGGATCGAAAACACGGCGACCGTCTATCTCGGCGAGTCGGATGCGAATACGATCTGTCGTGTCCCTGGGGAGTTTTCTGAGCCCGTAAGTGGTTTTACAGGCACTTGATTTTCTGAAGAGAGTCTATGAGCACACTGTTTGTTGCGATCGCATCGATGATTGGTTTTGTCATTGCGTATCACACCTATGGCCGTTTTTTAGCGAAGAAATTATTCGCTTTGGCGGACGATGAGCCGATGCCGAGCGTGGTTCAGCGTGATGACGTTGACTTTGTGCCGACGGACCGCAGCGTCGTGTTGGGGCACCACTTCACGAGTATCGCGGGAACGGGGCCGATTGTGGGACCTGCGTTGGCGGTGTTCTGGGGTTGGTTGCCGGCTTTGTTGTGGGTGATCTTTGGTTCGATTCTTGTCGGAGGTGTGCACGATCTCGCGGCCCTGGTGATCTCGATTCGCAACCGCGGAGAATCGGTGGGGCAGGCGGCCGGACATCTGATTTCACCTCGCGCGAAATTGTTGTTTCTTATCGTGCTGGCGATGGCGCTTTCGATCGTGTTGGCAGTCTTTGGGCTGGTGATCGCGATCATATTCAAACTGTATCCCGAGTCGGTGTTAAGCGTTTGGACGGCGATGCCGGTCGCGATCGTGATCGGATATTTCGTGATCCGTCGTGGCAAGAATTTGGTCGTTCCCTGTTTGCTCGGGCTCGGCGTTTTGTACCTGACGGTGTATCTCGGCGCGTATCGTTTGCCGCTTGATATTGCTGACGTTCTGCCGACGGGCAGCACGTACGCGACGCCGGTGGTGGTTTGGACCGGTTTGTTGCTCGCGTATGCGTTTGTGGCCTCGGTATTGCCGGTTTGGTTGTTGTTGCAACCGCGAGATTTCATCAACAGTCTGCAGTTGTTGGTGGCGTTGGTTTTGCTCGTCGTCGGATTGGGCGTGGCGTCGTTCAGTGGCGACGCCGATTTGATTGCGTCGGCACCCGCGATCGCGTCGGAGATACCGGCCGATGCCCCTCCGATCTTCCCGTTTCTCTTCATCACGATCGCCTGCGGCGCGTGTAGTGGTTTTCATTGTATGGTCAGCAGTGGGACGACGAGCAAGCAATTGCGGGTCGCTACGGACGCTCAACTGGTCGGCTACGGGTCGATGCTCGGTGAGGGAATGTTAGCGGTGTTGGTGATTTTGGCGTGCTGCGCCGGAGTCGGGATGGGGCGGTTGGAACGCACCGTGGTGGACGGCGAGACCGTGATCACGCGTGATTCCACAATGGCTTCCTCCAGTGCAACGGATGGTTCGGCGTCATGGCGGTCCTATTACCGGACCGGACGAACGGTTGCGGCCTCGGCGGAGGTTGGGGCGGGCGAGTCTGGAGAAGCAGCCACGCAGGCCGACCAAAGCGGTGGATGGCGAAAACAGGGGCTCGATAAAAAGTTAGGCGCGTTCATCGATGGTGGGGCCAACTTTTTGTCGTCGATCGGCGTTCCGTTGAAAATGGGTGTGGCGATCATGGCCGTGATGGTCGCCTGTTTCGCCGCTACGACGCTCGATACGGCGACTCGTTTGCAACGTTATGTACTCAGTGAGTTGTTCACGTCGGCGGGATTCACGTTGGGAGCGAATAAATTCGTTGCGACGGGGATCGCGGTCACGGTGGCGTTGTTGATTGCGATCTTCGCGGGTGATGCACCCGGGAAAGGTGGTTTGTTGTTGTGGCCGCTGTTTGGGGCGACGAATCAATTGCTCGCCGGTCTCGCGTTGATGGTGGCGGTGTTTTACCTCGCACGTCGGAGTCGCCCGATTGCGTTTTTGGCGATCCCGATGTTCATGATGCTGTTGATGCCGGCATGGGCAATGACGTTTGACCTCGTGGAGAACTGGTGGCCGGCAGGCGATTGGGTTTTGGTCTGTTTCGCACTCGCGGTGTTGGCGTTGCAGTTTTGGATGGTATTGGAAGGTGTGATGTTGTGGCGGCGAGAGAAAACGTTTCGCTCGTAGGTATGACGCATGACTCGCGTGAGAATCAACGCGGGCGTTAGCGCGGTGATCGAGACCATCCTGATCGAAGCGTTTTGAAGGTGAGTGTAACGTTCTCCGGTACGCGTCTACGTGTGTGAGGTGCGGTGCTGTTCGGGAAGTCTGTTTGCACACGGGGCCGGTTTGTAGGAGAGCGATCGATGTCCTTGCGATTCATATTGATCGGTTTGACGGCGTTGGCGATTCCGTTGTCGTTCGTCGCCGCACCTTATCCGAACGAGTTGTTGCTTCAGCACGTTCCGACTGTGATCGGCGTTGTGTTGCTCGTGATTGCAGCGAAGCGATATCAGCCATCGGATGTTGCACTGGGGTGTTGTCTCGCGTTTCTTTGGCTGCATCTCATCGGAGCTCGGTGGATTTATTCGTACGTTCCTTACGATGACATGTTTCAAATGCTGACCGGGCACACGTTGACCGAGACGTTCGGTTGGCAGCGAAACCACTACGACCGAATGGTTCACTTTGCGTCAGGAGTTCTCGGTCTGCCGCCAATCTCGAATTTCTTGCAATCGTATTGTCATGTTTCGCCGGCTTCCGCTGCGTTTCTATCGGTGGCGTGTGTGTTGGCGATCGGAGCGGGGTACGAGATTCTCGAGTGGCAAATCGGAATGACGTTTTCACCTGAGATGGCGGAGTCGTATAACGGTCAACAGGGTGACATGTGGGACGCACAGAAGGACATGGCCCTAGCCGGGTTGGGAGCAATCATAACGGTACCGTTGATCTATCGCTGGGTGCCCAACCCTGTCACGCCATCGGGGGTTCGGAAAAACGAATCGATGCCACGGACGTGAATCAAATTTCGTTGTCGGGGTTTGTGGATCTTTGTTTCGATTGACATGACGTGCGATGATCACAATACGACCTGCCGTTGAGTCGGACACGCCTCGGATTGCGCGAGTCTATCAGGACTGTTTGAGCACCGCGGAGTGGATGGCGGAGGTGCGGCCGGAGTTGATGGACTACGAACGAGTGACGGCGGGAGAAATGGTTTTTGTTGCCGTGGATCCGAGTGGTGACATCGTTGGTTTTCTTTCGATTTGGCGGCCGGAGTGTTTCGTGCATCACCTCTACGTGTCCGAGTCGATGCGGCGTCTAGGCGTGGGCAAGGCACTGTTGGCTTCGCTGGACAGTTGGCTGCCGCGGCCGTGGACACTTAAGTGTAGTTTTGAGAACGCGTCTGCTCTGAAGTTTTATCAATCGCTCGGCTGGATGATTGCGAGCGAGGGTGAGAACGAAGACGGCCGGTATTATTTGATGATCTATCGATAAGTGCGAGTGATTGGTTGGAGACGAGGCACTTGGTGAGCGGTCCGTTTGATCAAGTGTGAGCGTGGTATTGGGGGGAAGTGCCCACTGTGTCACTGAACAGATTTCGAGTGACGATCGTCCATCACCGTGAGTTTGCGAGAAGATAAATTTGCATGGGGGGCTGGCGGACGGCTATGATTAGTGAGCCTTACCCCACTCCTCGGGGTGCGGGAACTCATCGTCGTTCCGACAATCCAGGATCTTCCACATGTCGCAGTCGGTTATGTCATCTACTCCGGTCGCTCCCGAATCCGCCCTGAGCGATGACGACGTCGCCGCCGTCGATCGGCTCGGGAAAGTCCATCACCGGCTGCGTGAAGAGCTCGGGCGAGTGATTGTCGGTCAACGAGACACGATCGATTTATTGCTCGTTTGTTTGTTCGCCCGACGGCACGCGTTGTTGATGGGGGTTCCGGGGCTCGCGAAAACATTGTTGGTGAGCAAGCTCGCCGAGACGATGTCGTTGAAGTTCAGTCGCATCCAATTCACGCCTGACCTGATGCCGATGGACATCACCGGTACTGATATCTTGCAAGACAACGGCGAAGGGCGACGAGAGTTCGAGTTTGCACATGGCCCTGTTTTCGCGAACATTATTTTGGCCGATGAAATCAACCGGGCTCCGCCGAAGACGCAGGCCGCGATGCTCGAGGCGATGCAGGAGCAACGCATCACCGTTGTTGGTAAGGGCTTCGATTTGCCCTCGCCGTTTATGGTACTCGCCACACAGAACCCGGTCGAACAGGAAGGGACGTATCCCTTGCCCGAAGCCCAGCTCGATCGGTTCATGGCGTTAATCGAACTGGACTATCCGTCGGAGGAGGAGGAGATCGCGATCGCGCGGACCACGACGGGCAGCAAGTTACCATCGCTCGAACACTTGATGACGGGTGACGACATAATCGCCCATCAAGATTTGGTGCGTCGGATCCCGGTCCCCGAACACATTTATATCGAGGCGGCGCAGTTGGTTCGAAAGACGCGGCCGGCGGGTGGCACGGCGCCGGAGTGGTTGTTGCCGTTGGTGTCATGGGGAGCGGGACCGCGTGCGGTTCAGGATTTAATTCTCGGCGCGAAGGCGCGTGCGGCGCTGGAGGGGTCTTACATGGTTCGCAGCGAAGACGTGCGTTATGTGGCGTTGCCGGTGTTGACCCATCGGATCATCACCACGTTCGCGGCGCAGGCCGAAGGGTTGTCCGCGAGTGACATCATTGGGCGATTGTTGAGCGAAGAAAACTAATCGCATGTGGACGTCTCAAAAGCCGCGTGATTTTATCGATCCGACCGTATTGGCATCGCTCGCCGGGATGCCGTTGATGGCGCGTCGTCCGATGCGTGGGACGGTTTCCGGTCGCCACACGAGCCCGACGCGAGGATCGAGTGTCGAGTTCGCTCAGTATCGAAAATACGTTCCCGGTGATGATCTCCGGAGACTCGATTGGCGGGCTCATGGACGCAGTGATCGATACTACGTCAAAGAGTTCGAAGCCGACACGAATTTGCGGTGTTGTCTGGTCGTTGATACGAGCGGGTCGATGGAGTTCGGGACGGTCGCCGAAAAAACGAGCGACGCGTTGACGAAGAAGGTGATCACCAAACTGCAATATGCGAGGCGGATTGCGGCGGCGATCGGTTACATCGCCGTTGGTCAGGGGGACGCGGTCGGATTGTCCTGCGTCGCTGATGGGATCGTCAAACACCTGCCTGCCCTTCGAAACCCGTCGCACCTGCGTTCGATTTTTGACACGTTGGAAGAGGCCAAAGGGGACGGGCAAACGCAATTGGTCGAGGTGCTGCACGAACTCGCCGAGACGACGCGTCAGGGCGCGATGATTCTGGTGATGTCAGACTTTTTTGTTGACCCCGATCAACTGCGTGGATGTTTTGAACACATTCGATTTCGCAAACATGATCTATCGTTGTTTCACCTACTCGATCCGCAGGAGTTGAATTTTTCTTTTGGACGACCAACTCGTTTTCTCGATATGGAAGGCGGCACGGCGATCTTTGCAGAACCGAGCGAGATCGCCGACCGCTATCAATCGGCGCTGCGCGAGTATCTCGATCGGATGAGCGAAATTGTGACGCAGACGGGCGTGGACTATCACCGCGTTAGTTTGGATGAGCCCTACCAAGAGGTGCTTACGCGGTTTCTGACTCGGCGGGCCACGGCGCGGGGTGTGCGATGAGTTTTCTGCAACCGTGGATGTTGGCGGCGCTGCCGCTTGCGTTGATCCCGATCATTATTCATTTGATCAATCAACGTCGGTATCAATCGACGCAGTGGGCGGCGATGATGTTCCTGTTGTCTGCCAATCGGATGAACCGGGGATATGCACGGATTCGGCAGTGGTTGATTCTGGCACTCAGGGCGATCGTGATTGCGACGTTGATATTTGCCATCGGCCGCCCGATCGCGAGCGGAGTGTTGGGGGGATCCATTGCCGGAGCCTTCACCGGGAGTGGACCGGCCAACACGATTGTGTTGTTAGATCGTTCGCCTTCGATGCAGTCGAGCACGGACGGGACGTCGCGTACGAAACTGCAAACCGGTATCACTCAGATTGTCGAGGCGTTGCAAACGATCGGGACGGAGCGGGTGGTTTTGATCGAAAGCAATTCGCAAACGCCCCGCGAGTTGGCCTCGCCGTCGGATTTGTTGGAATTGCCTGAGACGGGGCCATCGGACGCATCGGCGGATATGCCGGCAATGTTGCTCGCGGCGTTGGACCATATCAACGCGAACCAGTTGGGCCAAACCGAGGTCTGGATCTGCTCGGACCTGCGTGCTCACGATTGGCGTTCGGAGGACGGGCGGTGGAAATCGCTGCGGGATGCGTTTGTGGATTTCGGTCGTCGGATACGTTTTCGACTCTTGGCGTTCTCGTCGTCGGAAACTGGCGTTTCGGCGGCACAGAAGAATTTGTCCGTGCGAGTCGAACAGGCTGACTTGGTGACGGATGATGACGAGTCCGCGGTCGTTCTCTCGGTCAAAGTGCAACAGAACTTAGATGGTGTGACGTCCGGGCAAAGTGCCTCGAGTGACGAGTCGAGTACGTTGCCGCTGACGCTGAGTCTCGGTGACTCACGCACGGTGGTTGATCTCGAAATTCGCGGCGGCGTCGGCGAACTCAATGGTCATCGGATCGCCCTGCCGAAGGGTTCTGAAAGGGGACACGGACACGTTTCGATTCCAGCAGATTTGAATCCTGCGGACAACGAGTTCTTTTACACCTTCGACGCGCCCGCGGCCCGCCGCACGGTTGTTGTGACGGAAGACGAACAGGTGGGGCGTGTCTTGAAATTGGCGTCGGAAATTCCGTCTGACGAGAGCGTGCAGAGTGAGGCCGAGGTCATCAGTCCACGCGAAGTGGATGGGATCTCTTGGGAGAGCGTGTCGTTGTTGTTATGGCACGCCGCTTTGCCAGGGGTCGGCGGGCGTGACGGTGATGTAGGAACGAGGGAGATGATCGAGGCGTTCGTCGAACGCGGCGGTCGTGTTGTCTTTTTTCCTTCTGCTTCCGCGAGGGGCCTGAGGGGTTCGGGGGAAATCTTCGCGATGCACTGGGACGATTGGCGTGACGCCGATAAAGACACCGCGATCAAATCGTGGCGAGGCGATGCAGACCTTTTGGCCGCCACCATGGCGGGAACATCGTTGCCGGTTGGACAATTGAAAATCGATCGCTATGCAGGTCTGACTGGCGAGGCGACTTCGCTGGCAACGCTCACGGACGGAACGCCACTGCTGGCTCGCGTCGCGACACCTCGGGGTGGAGTTTACTTTTGCAGCACGACGCCTTCGGAAGACGATTCATCATTAGCGGCCGACGGGGTGGTGTTGTATGTGATGATTCAACGAGCGTTGGCCGCCGGCGCCGAGTCGCTCGGGAATACGTCGAACTTAGAAGCGGGTACCTCAGATCCTAAGTTGGCATCGCGATGGCAGCGGTTGTCGGGACGTTCGTCAGCGTTGTCGAGCGAAAACGCTTTTATTGCAGGAGTGTTTGAGCAGCGTGATGAGGGGCAATTGGATGAAGGCCGGTTGATCGCGGTAAACCGCAGCGTGGCCGAAGATGTGTCTGCAACGCTGGATGACGATCAAGTCGAGTCGCTGTTTCAAGGATTGCCGTTCGTTCGGGTAGATCGACAAGCGGGGAGCGGGAGTTCACTCGTTGAGGAGGTTTGGCGAGCGTTCTTGATTGTAATGTTGGTGGCGATGATTGGCGAAGCATTTCTGTGTCTGCCGCGTCAGCGAACCGAGGACAGTGTGCGCGTGCCTGGAGGTGTCTCGGCATGATCCAAACCAACATGATCTCATTCGCATGGACGCCGTGGACGATTGCCATCGCGGTTTGTGCCGTGGTCGTAACGGCGGTTGTCGGTGTGATTGCGTGTCGTCGTACCCGTTGGCGGCGATCCACGATCGCGTTGGAGTCGTTGCGTTTCGCGATGGTGTCGATCGCGGCGTTTTTGTTGGGCGGACCGGAATGGG
The DNA here is from genome assembly GCF_014192335.1 of Aporhodopirellula rubra. Taxonomy (GTDB): domain Bacteria; phylum Planctomycetota; class Planctomycetia; order Pirellulales; family Pirellulaceae; genus Rhodopirellula; species Rhodopirellula rubra. Next base: position 83,469 of record NZ_JACHXU010000003.1, read on the forward strand.
TGGAGCAGTTTCGACCCGAGGAAAAACCGGTTGTGGCGGTGTTGTGGGACGACTCTGCGAGCATGCAGACACGAGACGTGTCGGCTGCGGCTCAATCACGACATGACGCAATCATGCCGCTGACACAGATGGACGCTTGGTCGTCGTTGCAAGAACGCGCCGATGTGGTGATCGAACCTTTTGCTGAAACGAAGGAAGAACCTCGTTCACCGGTTACGATTCATCCGATTTCGAATACCAGCGGGCCTCAAACGGTCGGAGCTTCGCGAACGGATTTGGACGTGGAGTCGGGCGAATTGGGGACGGATCTATCGAGTCCCTTGGTCGATGCGGCGAGGAAGCACAGCCATTTGCTCGGCGTAGTGTTGGCCTCGGATGGTGATTGGAATCAAGGCTCCGCCCCGGTTCAGGCAGCGGGACGTTTGCGATCGCTCGGCATTCCTGTGTTCGTGTTCCCCGTCGGCAGCGATACGAAGTTGCCGGATGTGGAGTTGGTCAGTTTTGACGTGCCCACGTTTGCGATTTTGGGCAAGCGGGTTCGAATCGGTTTTTCGATCGAAAGTTCACTGCCTCGCGATTACGTCACGACGGTAACGATGACGAACGCGAGCGGTGGGGAGGTGACGAAGGAGGTCCGCGTCTCCGCGATGGGCCGAACGAACGATTCGATTGAGTTTGAGCCGACTTCGCTCGGAGAGACCTCCCTGTCGCTTTCGATTTCGTCGCACCCGAGCGAAGTCCGTGACGACAACAATGAATTGGCCGCGCCGATTTCGATTCGAGAAGAAAAGTTGAAGGTGTTGGTGATCGAATCGTTGCCGCGTTGGGAGTATCGATATCTTCGTAACGCGTTGTCGCGAGATCCGGGAGTCGATGTTTCGTGTTTGCTGTTTCATCCCGGTCTCGATAAACGGGGCGGAGGAAATGCAGACTACATCAGCGATTTCCCAGCGACAAAAGAAGAGTTGGCACGTTATGACGTCGTCTTCCTCGGTGATGTCGGGATCGACGACGGGCAACTCACGCCGGAACAGTGCGAATGGTTGCGAGGTTTGGTCAGCCAGCAAGCGAGTGGTTTGGTTTTCATGCCCGGATGGCAGGGGCGGCAATTCAGTTTGCTCGACACTGAGCTCGGCGATCTGGTGCCGGTGGAGTTGGATCAATCGCAACCTCGTGGATGGGGATCGCGAACGGCGCAGCATTTCGAGTTGACGGAACTCGGTCGACGAAGTTTGCTGACCAAATTGTCGGATACATCGGACGAGAATCTCGAGGTGTGGGGCAACCTGCCGGGGTTCCAGTGGCATGCGCCGGTGCTGCGGGCCAAACCGGGAACCGAAACCTTGTGTGTCCACCAAGAGACGAGCAACCGGTTCGGCCGGTTGCCGTTACTCGTCACGCGGACGTTTGGCGCAGGCAAAGTGCTCTTCATGGGAACGGACGGTGCGTGGCGTTGGCGAAAGGGCGTTGAAGATCTGTATCACTATCGCTTTTGGGGCCAGGTCGTGCGTTGGATGGCGTACCGCAGAAACATGGCCCAGGGCGAGAGCATGCGTTTGTATTACTCTCCCGAACGGCCACAAACTCGACAAACCGTCACGGTGAACGCGAACGTGATGGAACCGAGTGGCGAGCCGCTGAGTAAAGGCGACGTTACCCTGCGAATCGTTTCGCCTAGCAATCGCGTCGAGACGATTCGGATGGAGTCAGGCGGTGAACAGTGGGGGGCGTTTTCAGGCAGGATGACGCCACGCGAACCGGGGACACATCAGTTGACGATGTTCTGCAAACAAACCGGCGAAACGCTCGAGACGAGTGTGTTCGTTCAGGGGGCGAGCCTCGAACAGGTCGGCAAACCGGCTCGGCCGGAGGTTCTCGAAGAAATTGCGCGGGTGACCCGTGGGCAGGTGCTCGCGATTGATCGAAAGGGCGACGTCATGCAATGGCTTTCGGCGATGCCCGATCCGCCACCATCGATACGTCGCATCGCGTTGTGGAGTCATCCGATTGTCGTCGGATGTTTTGTTGCTCTGTTAGCATTGTTCTGGATCGCACGAAAAGGAGTAGGTTTGATATGAGTTCTGCAAATCAACCGTTGGCGTTAAGTGTTCCCGAAACGCTCCAGCGACAATTGTTCGCCTATCGTCGGCGTGTTTGGCAGATCAAGATGATGGAGGCCGTTGCGGTTTCAGTGATCGCGATCGGCGTGGCGTTCTTGGTTGTCTACGGGTGGGACCGAATCGCGGACATGCCGGGACTCTTTCGCGGTTTGTTATTAATCGCGACATTGACTCTGACGTTAATCATTCCGTGGTTCTTTTATCGTTGGGTATGGCGTTATCAGAGCCTCGAGCCGCTCGCTCGGTTGCTGAGTAAGCGTTTGCCTGCGGTCGGGGATCAACTGCTCGGCGTGATTGAATTGACACGCAGTGACAGCGAGCAGGCACGCTCTCCCGCGTTGTGCCAAGCGGCGATGAAACAAGTCGCCGAGGACGCGTCACGTCGGGACCTCAATCAATCCACTCCCGCATCGTCTTACCGAGCCTGCAGTGTGGCGGCGACATTGGTGGCCGTCGCGGTGGTCGCATTGGCCGTGTCGTATCCGGCCGCGTCCGGGAACGCTTGGTCGAGATTGTTGATGCCTTGGAAAAACACACCTCGCTACACGTTCACGCGGATTGTGCCGTTGCCCGAAAAAGTGGTGTTGCCGCATGGGGAACCTACGACGTTGCCAATCATGTTGGCCGACAATTCACGTTGGCAACCGCCGACGGCAACGCTTCAGATCGGCAGCCAATCGGTTGCGGAGGCGAAACTGAATGACGGCGTTTACACGTTTGCCGTACCACCGCAAATCGCGGATCAAGAAACCACGCTGTGCGTCGGCGATGTCACTCAAACGGTCGCCATTAATCCGACGTTGCGACCGGAACTGGCGTCGGTGGTCGCGGACGTTCGCTTGCCCGAATACCTCGGCTATGACGGTGTGCGACGAGTCGATTCACGCGGTGGCAACGTGACGATGGTTCGCGGCAGCGAAGCGGTTTTTACCGCCACGGTCAATCGAGATCTCGCGTCCGGGAAGGTGAATGCGGAAGATCGAAAGGTCGTCGGGGCAACGCTCGCGAGTCGATCGGTTCCGGTCAATGATGTCTCGTCGCTGCAGTTTCAGTGGCAGGATCAATTTGGGCTGACGCCACGCGAACCGTTTGAGTTGACCGTCAACGCGGTGGATGACGAAGCGCCGACGTTGATCTGTGACGGGTTGCCACGACAGGCTGTGGTGTTGGACAGCGAGACGTTGAAGTTCACGGCACGAGCGAGCGATGATTTCGGCATTCGTCAAATCGGTTTGATGTGGCGAGGCCTGGACATGGGATACGTCGAACGTCCTGCCAAAGGTGAACGACCTCTCGCCGCGGGTGATCATGACGCGGCGGATGTCGAAGCGATCGGAACCTTCTGCGCCACGACGCTCGGCATTGAACCTCAACCGATTGAGTTATTCGTGTGGGCGGAGGACTACCTTCCGGGACGCAATCGCATCTATTCACCCCCACACATTCTCTATGTCTTGACCGCGGACCAGCACGCGATTTGGATTACCGAACAACTGAGCAAATGGCACCGTCAGGCTCTTGATGTACGTGATCGCGAACGACAATTGTACGAGAAGAACAAGGAGCTTCGAGATCTTCCACCGGACGAACTCGACAACGCTGAAAACCGACGCGCGATAGAACGTCAGGCGTCGGCGGAACAGTCCAACGGTCGGCGTCTCGATCGACTCGGTCAAATCGGCGACGATCTCGTGCGAACCGCATCTCGTAATCCTGAAATCGGGGTCGGGCATCTCGAACGGTGGGCGGAGATGTTGCAGGTGTTGCAGGACCTTTCGGAGAATCGGATGCCGTCGGTCGCTGACTTGCTCGACAACGCGGCCGAACAACCCAAGGGGATCGCGCGATCCGAGGGCACGGGCAAACCGAAGAGTCCGAGTGGCCCCAAAGCGGGACAGAATCGCGCCGGTGGGGGCGGTGTGGGATCGAAGCCATCGGAAGAGAAAACACCGAAGCTTCGCAATGCCCCTTCGCTCGTTGATATGGAATCGTCGGCAAATTCGCCCGATGAGGAACCGTCTGAACCCGGTGCACCGAAGAAGCCGAGCAGTCCGTCCTTGCGGCTTCCTGTCACCACGGTGATGGGGAAGAGCCAGCCGAAGAAAGACCCGCCCGCAAATCAGCAAGACAGTATGCAACAGGCGGTCGAAGAACAGGAGGGATTGCTCGCCGAGTTCGATCGACTCGCTGATGAACTCAACGCGGTGCTCGCGAACCTGGAAGGCAGCACGCTGGCGAAGCGGTTGAAAGCGGCGTCCCGACAGCAAAATGTGGTCGCGGGACGATTGACGGATCAACTGCAACCGGCCTTCGGTGTCACCAAGATGGATGTCGATGAAGACGTGCGTGAGGAACTCAACAAACTGAAAAACACCGAGGAGATCAGCGTCACGACGGTGTCATACATCATGGATGATCTTGCCGCCTACTTCGAACGTCGTCGGTTCATGAACTTCAAAGCGACTCTCGATGAAATGAGAGAATCCGACGTGATTGGCGGTCTGCGGCAACTCGCCGGGAAGATCAATGAACAGCAAGGCCTGTCGGTTGCGGAGGCCGAGTATTGGTCCGATGCGTTAGACCGGTGGGCAGAAAATTTAGTCGATCCGGCGTGCAGCGGATCCTGTCCAGGTGGGAAATCACCCGAGAGTTTGCCGCCCTCGATCGTCCTCGAAGTGCTGCAGATTCTCGAAGCCGAAATCGATCTGCGGGAAGAAACCCGAGTCGCTGAACAAGCGAAGCCTGCGATGAAGGAGGGCGAGCATGAAGAGAATGCCGAAGCACTCTCAACCACGCAGTCGGAAATCAATGAACGTGTTGTGAAGGTGATTGGCCGGATCAGGGAATTGCCCGACGCGACGAAACACTTTGCCAAAGAACTGAAAATGCTCGGTCAAGTGGATCTCGTGATGGCGGAGGCGTCGGAGATTTTGCGTGGGGCGGATACGGGGCCTCCCGCGATCGCGGCGGAGACCGAAGCGATCGAATTGATCTTGCGATCCAAACGCATCAATCCCAACGGCGGTGGCGGCGGAGGCTCGACACCGGGCGGCGGTGGAAACGGCAATACGACCGATTCGGCACTCGCACTTGTAGGGAAAGGACGCAATGCCAAGGAAGTCCGAGAAAGTCGTGAGGTTGGCCAAACAACGGGCGATTCTGGTGTCGTTTTACCCGAGGAGTTTCGACGAGGACTCGATCAATACTTCAACCGAATCGGAGGTTCGTGATGCGGTTTCGTGGTTGCATCGTTTGGGGATTGATCCTGGTTTGCGTTTGTACCGCAAATGGTCAGGAGGAAGAAGCTCTTGTGGAAGAACTGCAAGCGGCCCAGGTGCGTTTGGAGGTCGCTGTCGAAGGCAAGGCAGCATTAACTTTTGTTAGGCCATTGGTCAACGTTGAGTTGTCTTTCATCAAACGTGTTTGCGAGCCGTCGGTTGAACAGATGAAGCAAATCGTTCGGGCGGCGACCAAAGCGTATTTGGCCACCGGTGATTTGGTCCAAGACGAGAACAATAACGTCAGAAGGTTGAACAATAACAACGGCGTCCACCTCAGAGGACCTAATAGCGAACTGCTGAGCGAGAATCCGTATGGCCGCGTTCGTCGAGATGCGCTGAAATATCTCGAACCGATTTTGTCACAACCGCAGTACGAAACGTATGTCGAAGAGGCAAAGGAACGCGACCGATTCGAACGTGCGACCGCGATCGGTCTCGCGATTGATATACTCGATGAAAAAGTCGGTTTAACTGAAACACAACAGTCGGCATTGATGCAAACGCTGATGAAAGATTGGCAGGCCATCGATCTGCAATGGATACTCAACTATGTGCAAAACCAGCAGTACCTTCCGCCGATGCCGAAGGACAGTTTGAAAAAAGTCCTGACTCCAAAGCAACAAAAGGCATTGGACTCGTTTCAGCAGATTAGCATTTCGTTCGGATGGGGCAACCAATTCGGTGGCGAAGTCAAGCTCAACGAGGAATGGATCAAGTGATGTGGTTTTCAATGAAATTTCGGATGAAAACACACCGCGTTGCGTCTGACTTGGTTTCACGGTTCGGCCGATTTCTGGGACAGAATGGTTCGGTATTCCGGGGCGACACACCACGTGGTCGCAGTTTCAATGAGAACGGGACAATGAGGATGGCTTGCCGCATCGGTGTCCTGGGATTGGTGTGCGGGTGTCTCTCGGGTTTGGGGGATCTACGTCATGCGAACGGACAAGGGTTCCAAATCACTCAGACGCAATTTGAAAGTTGGATCTTCTCGGGGATGCAAAACTCAATAGCTGCCCGCAAGGCACTGAATGACCGGATTGAGATCGAGCTCGATCGGGTTGAACAGTTCACGCCACTAGAGGAGTCTCAAAAGACGCGGATTCGATTTGCAGGAAAAGGGGACATCAGTCGTTTCTTCGTGGACGTCGATGAGGCGATCGAGAAGTTCAAACTGAAAGAGGCTCAAGGCGAGATCGGTCAGGACCAAATCAACGAACTCTATCAACTCGCGATGCCGCTCCAGCAGCGACTTAATAAAGGGCTCTTTGGAGCTGACTCGCTGTTAAAAAAAGTGGCTCGAGCGACCGTCAATGATCAGCAGGCTGCTGAACTCAAAGAACTTCAGAGGAACCAGGGAAAGCGGAAGTTGGAACTTGCCTACGCGGCCTACGTCGGGAATCTCAACAGGCATGTTCCAATGACAACGAAACAGCGAGATGCCTTTTTGGGTTTGCTGCGAAACGATGTGAAGATTTCTAATCCGTCGGGGCAGTATCTTACCTACATCATCATGATCAAGCTGAGTGAGTTGCCCGCCGAGAAGATCGAAGCGATTTTTGACGATGCACAGTTAAATGCGATCCGGAGTATGTTCCCGCAAGCGAAAATGATTAAAGCAAGCTTGAAACAGATGGGAGCGTGGGATGAATAGTTGTATGGCGTGGATCGCTCTGGTTTGGTTTGGCCTGACGGCGGCGCATCCAGGAATTGTGCACGCTCAGTTTCCGACGGCGCAGATGGGCGAGGTGGTTCCGCGTGATGTGCGAGAGACTTATGAGAAAGGATTGAAATTCCTCGCCACGACGCAGACGGAAGGAGGGAGCTGGGAAGGAGGGCATGCGGGGCCTGGCGTGACTGGGATGGCCGTGATGACGTTCCTTGCCTCCGGTGAAGACCCGAACTTCGGCATCTACAGCGGCAACATTCGACGTGGGCTGCGGAGCATGTTGAGCGGCCAGGATGCGACAACCGGAATCTTTGGTGGAAACATGGGGCACACGAGCATGTACAACCACGGGTTCGCAATGCTCGCGGTTGCCGAAGCCTATGGCGCGGTTGACGATGCCGATTTATGGAGTGGCAACGGTGGAACGAATGGAGCCAATGGTGTGCGGTCGTTGGGACATTCGTTGGAGTTGGCAGTGCGTGGCGCCGTTATCTCGCAAAAGAAAAATCAATACGGCGGATGGCGATATGGGCCCGACGCGACGGACGCGGACACCTCCGTCAGTGGCGCGGTGATGGTCGGTTTGCTCGCCGCACGTAATGCCGGGATTGAAGTTCCCGATGAAGCGATCGATCGAGGGGTAGCGTATTTCAAATCGATGACGAGTCCATCGGGACAGGTTGCCTATGCCGGAGTTGGTGGCTTTGGCGATTCGATTCCCCGGACATCGATCGGCACTCTCGTGTATGCGATCTCCCGTCGAAAGGATATGTCTGAGTTTAAAGCGACTCTCGGTGCGTTGACGAATCGACTCGAGGAATCGTCCAGCGGATACTTGAGGTACGGACAGTACTATCAAGCTCAAGCACTCTTTCAAGGTGACGTCGACGGGTGGGAACGTTGGAACGATCAACTGATTCGGGAGTTGAAGGCCGATCAACAGGAAGATGGCAGTTTTAGCGGGTCGCTCGGAAAGCCGGTCGATACGGCATTGGGGTTACTCGCGATGGCACTTAATTTCCGCTTCCTGCCTATTTACGAACGATGATCCTAATGATTCGGCAAAAAAACGCAGCGGTCTCGATCGTCGAGGGTTGGCTCTCCGTCGTCTTACTTGTGTTGTCAGTGACGAGCGTTCGAGCGGACGATACGAACCCAACCGGACAATTGCGATTGGTGGGTGGAGACCATTTGCCCGGCCAATTGGCCTCGTCGAACGCAACCAACGGAGATCGAATTGCCTGGAAGTACCCGCATTTCGCGAGTGCGATCGATTTCCCCGCCCATTCAGTCGTGTCAGGTTCGTTCCCTCCTCCTATTCCACTTCGGCCATCGACGGGGCAGTTCGTATTCGATTTAGTGCGTGGGGACCGATTGTTTGGCAGTGTGTTGGAGGTTGATGAGTGGTCGATCCGAATCGATACAGATTCGTTTGGCGAGATTCTGCTGATGCGATCAGCCGTACATCGGATCGGACCCTGGCGTGACGGTGCGTCCATTCTCTTTCAAGGACCTGGCCCCGTTCAGGAATGGACTGTCGATGGTAATCAGGACGATTGGGCCCAAGGCGGAGCCGAACTTCGGACGGATGAAAGTGGGGCGTCGGTGTATCGAAACGTCGAGTTGTCGAACGTCATTCAAGTCGAGGCTGAACTGAGATGGGAGGGAAAACCACAGTTTGTCTTTGCCATTGGTGTTGACGAGAAGAACAGTGAGGAGTCCGCCGCGAGCGCCTTTCGTGTCGAGGTATGGGAGAACGACGTTGTTCTGTTGCGGGAATTGGATGAGGTTGCTCAAGTGATCCCGCTCGGATCGGTCGCTGACCTTGATGGCCAGTTGAGTTTGCTGCTGCAGATCAATCAGAACGATGGTCACCTCATGGCGTTCTCGCCGCGCGGTGACAAAATCGGGGAATTCGAATTGCCGGCCAATGATTATCCCGACGTCCGTCCTGGACTTCGTCTAACGAATCAAGTCGGCAACGTGAGTCTTGATTTCATTCGTGTTCAACGTTTGTCGGACTTGCTGAGTCATCGATCGCGGGAGGATCGAGACAGCATCGTCCTCGAGGATGGGACCGTGCATGTCGGACAGTTGAGGGTCATTGATGCGGAGGAATGGGAAGTTGTAACCGAGGATTCTGTGTATCGGATGAGGACCGAACACGTTTCGGCGGTATCGCTCAGAGATTTTGAGGACGCTGATTCCAATGATGACGTCACTAATGTTGTCGCCAATGCTTCGTCGGTTGGAGGTGATGGATCCTCTTCAGGGTTGCAAATCATCACGCATGGTGGAATTCGGTTGACGGGGAGAATCCGTTCGATTGAAGATGGGCGTTTGACCTTGCAAAACGATGTGATTGAGGGAAATCTTAAAATCACTTGCGATCAAATCGGACGGTTCTCGGTCGCCGATCCGAGACCTGTGAAGAGTGCAGCGTCACCGTTCATCTTGGGCAGATTGATGTTGCCGGACGGACGGTTGACGGGGCGGTTTATTGATACCGAAGACCAGACGACGCCCACGCCCCTGCGGTTCTCGCCTCGTGGGGCCAAACCGGTAAGTTTGGCTCCGAGTTTTCGCGGACGAATGGTGTATCGGGAAACACCGCCACCGGAGACAAAGTCGCAACGATTGGCTCGCGAAAAACGCGAGGTGGTACAGCGGCGTGAGGCGGCGAAGCGAGCGAAACAGGGGGGCGTTTGGAATGTGTTGGCGAGTGCGTTCGGAAACAACGCTCATAACAATCGAAAAGTCGTGTCGCCCCGTTCGATGTATCTACGATCCGGCGAAGTCATTCCTTGCGTGGTTCAAGCCATTGATGAAAATGGCGTGCGTTTTTCATCCGAAATAACGGGACAGACATTATTGCCCGAGGGGCACATGCGTGCGATTCAGTTCGTCGCGGATTGTCGAGATCCGGAAATTGAGGTCGCTCGACGCGATCGTTTATTGACCGTTCCACGCATTCGCAAGAAGACTCGACCCACACATTTGATCGTGGCCGTTAATGGCGACATTTTGCGTTGTCGATTGGTGAGTTTGTCGGAAGAAACCTTGGTTGTCGAAACACGCCTGGAGAAGATCGAGATCGATCGATCCGTTTTGGCTCAGATCATTTGGCTCAACGCAGAGGAACGCGATTCCGACGACGGGGAATCGGACGCAGGCGATAACGCCAATGGACTGGCCGTGCGTGCGGTTTTACGAAACGGGAACCGGATGTCGATGTTCATTGATCGTTTGCATGAGAGTGTTTTAATCGGCGAACACCCGCTGTTGGGTGAATCCAAAATCAACCTCGGGGACGTGAATGAATTGTTGATCGGTATCGACATCAATCAGACCGAGCGGGACCAGCCCTACGGTGATTGGCTATTGAAAGACGCGCCCGAGCCCATCATTCCGGAGGCCGGTGAAGGCGGTGGTCCGAACTCGGGCAAGTCGTCCGCGTTGGTCGGTAAGCCGGCCCCGAACTTTACGCTCGACCTGCTCGACGGCGGCAAGTTCAGCGTCGCCGATCAGGTTGGCAAAGTCGTTGTGCTGGATTTCTGGGCGACATGGTGTGGGCCCTGTTTGCAAGCAATGCCTGTGATCGAACATGCGGTTTCTGAGTTCGATTCCGACGACGTTCGATTGGTCGCAGTTAATCTGCAGGAAACGGCCGAACCGATCCGTGAGACCCTCGATCGTCTGAAGATTTCACCGGAGGTGGCACTGGATATCGATGGCGTGGCCGCCGCGAGATATCAGGCGGACGCGATCCCACAGACGGTCGTCATCGATCGGGATGGCAAAATCACTCGATTGTTTGTAGGGGGCGGTCCCGCTCTGGCTGACCAACTTCGCGAGGCGATCACCGAAACGCTCGAAGCGACTCCTGAAAAATAGGTGGAGTTGATGGATTCATTGTTTCAGGTCCAGAAGGTTTCTTGATCGATGCTGTTTCCGGCACTGAAAAATGAACGGTTCGACGAATGATTCCTGCGATTTGACACACCCATCCGGCGGTGGGCAAATTGCTGCCAGCATCCATTGACGTCCAAATGGGTGACAGGCGACTGTGTCCGGCATCGACATCACGCCTATAATGCGGGCATGACTAATAGCTCTGCTCGAATTCCCGTTTCACCGCCACAACGGCGCGTTCTCTCAAAGCGTCATCGCGTCGTCATGATGGCGTGGTTGATGATGATTTGGGTGGGCGGATGGTGCGCCGGGACGCTGGTGGACACGTCCGTGGGGTGGACGCAGGGAAAAACGCCGCCGGATGACCAATCCGCTCAGGGTTATTTGATCGAAGTCCCGCGGCCGCTGATGACTCGTGATGTCGAACAAATTCTGTCGCAGTTGACCCGATTGTCGTTGGCGGTACGTCAAACTGCATCCGATGCTGAGAATGCGAGTGGACGGCGAGTTAGTGTCGTGTTGCATTTCCAGCAATCGTCAGGCGAACGTGGTGGAAGGGCACCGAATGAGAGTGGTGCGGAGGCCGGGGGTAGTGGTCGGAGTACGACGTCGCTGGAGGATGCACTCAAACTCGCTCGTGCTATTTCGGGTAGCGATCTGAAACGGATCCGTCCGATCGCGTGGGTTGACGCTCCGGTACGAGGCAGCGATGTGTTGTTGGTGCTCGCGTGTGAATCGATTCTGGTGTCGCCAACGGGATCGATCGGCGATGCGACGTTTGGGGAAACACCGGGTGATGAAACGACGCAATTGATCTACCAGTCGATCGCGAAGCGGAGAAGCGTGCTGGCACCGGAAATTGTCTCTGGTCTTGCGAACTCGGACCTTGCGATCGCACGTGTGCGGGTGGCCGAAGGGCCGACGCGATTTGCAATCGGTGACGATCTAGAAAAGCTCCGCCGCGAAGGCATGATTGTCGAGGAAACGATTTGGTCTGAAGCGGGACAGCCATTGATTTTGACGGCCGATCAGCTTCGCGAACTGCGCGCGGCAACGGCCATCGTTGATTCCCGAGAGGATGTCGCCGATCGGCTCGGTCTGGCATCATTGCGGAGCGAATCGGTTGATGCGTCCGGTGAGGCGGTAGGCGTGTTATTGAGAATCAACGGGCCGGTGCGCCGTGATCGAGTCCGTCGATGGCAATCCAACCTTGCCGCGACGATCGAGGCAGCCGAAACGAATACGTGGCTCGTCGAGATCGATTCTCCCGGTGGATACCTCGCCGGCAGTGCCTCGATGGCGGCGTTTTTGGCCGATCCGGGATCGTCGATCCGCAGCGTCGGAGGCTATGTTTCGCGAGAAGCACGGGGCGACGCCACCCTACTCGCGTTGGCGTGCCGTCCGTTGATGATGCATAACGATGCGACGCTCGGTGGCAGCGGTGCGGAGGCGATTCAACCGGAGGATGTTCGTAGCCAACGAGAATTAATTTCCCTGATCGCGCAGGCGACCGGACGCAGCGAAACGTTAATGCGTGGTTTACTCGATCGGAGCCTCGCGGTTCATCGATATTCGAATCGCCGAACCGGGCGGATTCGATATGCCGTTCCTAGCGAAATGGCCGCTGAGATGCAAAACGGTGATGCCGATGAGGCGTCGGAATGGAAACGCGAGCAACGCATCGAACTAGGAGAGGGCTTGTCAGCGCAGGCGGCGATCGAGCTCGGACTGGTCGACGAGGCGGTGGACTCCTTGAAGGCGGTTGCGACGAACGTGGGTTTGACGGACGTTCCGAGACAACTGACGGATCGTGGATTGGTGCGTTGGGTGGAACGACTCGGACGTAACGATGGGCTCGCGTTCGGCCTGCTGTTACTCGGGTTCATGATGTTATCCACCGAAGCGAGTGCCCCCGGGCTGGGTTTGCCTGGTTTCATCGCGATGCTGTGTTTCGCGTTTTTCTTTTGGACGAAGTTTCTCGCCGGGACGGCCGAGTGGGCGGAGTTGCTGGCCTTCGGATTGGGGCTCGTTTGTTTGGCGATCGAGATCTTTGTGTTACCGGGTTTTGGTGTCTTTGGGATCGGGGGATTGGTGCTGACGGTTTTGGGCGTGGTGTTGATGAGTCAAACGTTTGTCATTCCTCGCAACAGCTACCAGGTCGGTGAATTGACCCAAGGGGTATGGATGGCGATTGGTGGGATGGGCGGCTTGGTGATCGGATTTTTGATCGTGCGAGCGTTTTTGCCTCAGGCGGCCACGGCCACGGGACTCGCGATGGACGCACCGTCGTCGGACATGGATCGGCTCGAACGGATCGCGGACTACGATCATTTGGCAGGTCAATCGGGAGTCGCCTCGACTCGTCTGCGTCCGTCGGGCAAAGCCCGGTTTGGGGATCAGATCGTTGCGGTCGTTAGTGACGGATCGGCAATCGATCCTGGGCAATCCGTACGAGTGATCGCTGTGCATGGCAATCGAATCGTGGTTGAAGCGGTGGAGGAGTGATGCCCGCATTTTATGCGATTGCATTACTGATCGCTTTCTACGCTCTTGTTGCGGCTGAAATTCTGATTCCCAGTGGTGGGATTCTCGGTCTCACCGCGGCGGTGGTTGCGGTGACGTCGATCATCATCGGATCCACCTACAGCTTTTCGATGGGCCTGACGTTGTTGTTGATCTACTTGATCACGACGCCGATCTTGTTTGCAATTATGGTGCGATTGTGGCCAAGGACACGAATCGGCCGTCAGATGCTGAATCGTGATACGTTGCAATCCGACACGACGTTACCACCGCCGACGACGCTCGACGGCACACCGCTCGATGATTTCGTTGGTCGAATCGGAGTTGCGACATCAAACCTTCTGCCCAGCGGTCAGGTGAAAGTCGACGGTCATAAAACCGATGCTGTCAGTACGGGGTTGCCGATCGATGCAGGCACCAAAGTGATGGTGGAGCGAGTGAACGCGGGGAAGCTGCAAGTTCGGGAAGCTAACCCAGAGGAAGTTCAGAGAGAACGACCTGCTGACGTCGACAACCCACAGGCAGAAAACATGCTGGGCGAGGACGCCGGTTTGGTGACCATGCCGCCGATCGAAGAGGTCGCTATCGAGACCACGACGGGAACATCATCGTTGGACGACGTCGACTTCGAGGCTCTCGACATAGAGGCCCCAGCGGCGGAGGAATCTGAAGGGCGGGTGGAGCCTAAGTAGGTTTCGCATGGACGCGTGCACGAGCGTCGTTTTTGATGGGGCACTTCGGCGTTACGGCCTGAGGCTCTTGTGAAGATAGTCGCTGGTCGGTCGCCTCAGCGTTCTTATTATCGAGACAGGATGCGACAATAAGGCCGCCGTTGAGAAGTTACCACCGTTGGTGTCGTTGTGTTAAAACTAGAAGCTAGAGATTCTAATGAACACACATGTGAAAGGAACTGATCGATGAAAGTTTTACTTGCAGTGGACGGATCCATTCACGCCTTGCATGCGTGTAAATTTCTAACCGCGTTTCCGCTGCCGCAACCCGTGCAGGTAGAAATTCTGACCGTGGTCAATCCACCCGAAGTGGTGATGAGCGCGCAGAGTGAATTGTGGTATCCGCAGTTCATCGAACATCAGGAAGAGATCGCGCGTCAGGCGATTTCATCTGGCGAACGCGCGATTCGCGGTTTGGATGCGGAGGTAAGCACTCATCAGATGATGGGTCACATCGGTCATTGTATAGTGGAACGGGCGACCGAAGAGAACATTGACCTCGTCGTGGTGGCGGCGAAGGGCCATTCGGCGTTCGAACGCGTGCTCCTCGGCAGCGTGAGTGACTATGTGGCCACGCACGCCCCGTGCAGCGTTCTCGTAGTCCGCCAAGAGATTCCAGAGGACCGAGGAGTCAACGATGAAATCCCGCCAGCCAGTTTTCGTCGTGGGATGATCGCCGTCGACGAACGTGGCGTTTCCGATGCGATGTTAAACGAACTGTGCCGCTACTCGTGGACGGACCAGCATGAACTCACAACGGTGACGGCATCGGTGAAGCTCGAGGTGTTCCGCGAAGACATCCTGGCATCGACGATGGAAGAAGCCGCGAGGCGGCGAACCGAGGCACGCCGTTGTGCCGATGCTGCGGCCGCCCGATTGTCCGCCTGTGGTGCCAAGGCAACGGGCGCTAGCGTGGAAGTCGAACACGTCGGCTACGGGTTGGTTCAATATGCCGAACAGAACTCGCAAGATATCGTCGTTGTCGGTGACAGCGGCCGAGGACTGATTTCGCGAATGTTGCTCGGCAGCACTTCACGCTACGTGCTGCACCATGTTCACTGCAGCGTGTTGGTCGTGCGAAAAGCGAAGAAGCAAAAAGCTTAGGTCGACGCGATGAGAAATCTCGTGTTTAGGAAACCTCTTCGCTGGCAACATCATCGTTGGAGGTTTCCGTGATGTGTCCGTGACGCACGATGTCACCGCTGACCAAGTAAACCGTTTCTTCGGCGACGTGTGTTGCCATGTCCGCGATCCGTTCGAGATGTCGGATCGCGCTAAAGCAATGCAGTCCCGCTTCGACCATTTCGGGGTCTTCTCGCATGCGTTGTTCGAGTTCGCGGATCATTTCGACGTTGAGACAGTCGACCGCGTCGTCCTGTTTGATCACTTTTTGAGCTAGGTCGGCGTCATGCTCGAGGAAAGAATCGAGCGCCGAGCGGACCATGTTGATCGTCGCGCCGACCATTTTGCTGAGGTCTTCGGGGACGCGGAACAAGGGATAGAGGTCCAGAGAGATGCTGCGTTCGGCGATGTTGCAAGCGAGATCCGCCATGCGTTCGAGGTCACCGTTGATCTTCACTACCGTGACCATCCAACGAAGGTCTTCGGCGACGGGTTGGTGTAGGGCCAAGAGTTTCAAGCAATCTTCTTCGATCTGGACGTCTTTTGCATCGACTTCGTCATCGGTGTCGATCACCGTTCGCGCCAAATCAGGGCGACGCTCAACCAACGAACGGACAGACAAGCCCATCATCTGTTCGACCACGCCGAATTGTTCGACGAGGTCAGAACGAAGTTGTGTCATTCCGCGATCGAGATGTTTGCTCATAGACGTCAGTCACTCAAAGACAGGGAGGGGCGAAAAGGCGATTGATAGAAGGGAGTGTCTTAACCGAACCGGCCACGAACGTAGTCGTCCGTCCGTTTCTGTTGCGGTTTGGTGAAGACGTCGTCGGTGGGGCCCGACTCTACGAGACGTCCTTCGAAGAAGAACGCGGTGCGATCACTGCAACGGCTCGCCTGTTGCATGTTATGAGTGACCATCACGATCGTGTATTGTTCACGGAGTTCGTAGATCAGGTCTTCGATCGCCAGCGTGCTCGCGGGATCGAGGGCGCTGCAGGGCTCATCCATCAACAGAATTTCGGGGCCGACGGCGATCGCACGTGCGATGCAGAGTCGTTGTTGCTGGCCGCCGGACAGGCCGAGTGCCGGTGCGTTGAGCCGGTCTTTGACTTCGTCCCAAACGGCCGCCTTACGCAGCGACCATTCCACCAGTTCGTCGAGTTCGCCTCGTCGCAGTTTCAGGTGCAAGCGTGGACCGAAGGCGACGTTTTCGTAGATCGTTTTCGGGAACGGATTGGGTTTTTGAAAAACCATGCCGACTTGTCGTCGCAGGTGCACCACGTCGGTTGATGGGCTCAGCACATCGAGGTCGTGGATTCGAAGCGTGCCGTTGCTGTGGGCCGTTGGCACGATGTCGTTCATGCGGTTGATCCACCTCAACAACGTGCTCTTACCGCAACCGCTTGGTCCGATGAAGGCGGTGACTTGGTTGCGTCGAATGTCTAGCGACAAATCATGGATCGCTTGGAACGAACCGTACCAAGCGTTGAAATGGCTGATTTCGATGCACAGTTCCTCGGCTGATTGAGACGCGTCCGCGGGGGACGGAGCCGATGTATCAGTGGTGGGTGCGTTCGTGGCGCTAGCGGATTGAGGCATATCGATCGCCAGCCTGATGGGCTGCGTTTGTTCGGGAATCATGACCGAAGCGTTGTACGTACTACGGACATTAAGCGAAAGGATTTTGTCGGTGCCGTGGTGGCAGAGTAATCGGGGCGGGAGACGTGACGCCGCGGAGGCGAAGGTGATCGTCGAAGTTGAACGGTCGTATTTTGTCAGAACGGTACAGGTCGGTGAGTGAAGCGATTGTTCATTCCACGCGTATTTTTTGACGCAGGTAGATCGCCAGCGAGTTCATGAGCAGCAAAACAAGCAACAACACGATAATCGCGGCGGCAGCGAGTTGTTGGTAGGTCACCTGGGGGTCACCCGCCCAGTGAAAAATCAGCACGGGCATGGTGACGACGGTGTCCATCAGGTTTTGCGGTCCCGAGTTTTTGGCAACCGTCGCACCGAGAACCACCAGGATCGGGGCGGCTTCGCCGATCGCACGCCCCATCGCCAAAATCGCTCCCGTCATGATACCCGGAATCGCCGCGGGTAACGAAACATTGCGAACGGTTTGCCATTTGGTCGCCCCGAGACCGTAGGAGGCCTCGCGGAGCGACGGCGAAACGCTGCGGAGTGCTTCCTGAGCGGCGATGATAACGATCGGCAGGATCACCAACGAAAGCGTTAGCCCGGCGGCAAGAAAGCTGCGTCCGAAAGGAAGGCGGAAATAATACCACGACGTTTTCGCGTACGCCCCGCCGCTTTGGCCCAGTCGGACGGTGCGGTGCTGAGTCGCGGGATCCTTCGGCTTCGGGGTGCCTGATTTTGGATCCCAGACCTCGAGGCGGAAAGTGTTTCCATCACGATCGACGGCTTCGATCGGTTCGGTGATGGTAATCGTGGGGAGCGCTAGGTCGGTTTGGCGGACCAGGACCGAGTCACCTCCACCCGCCAGCGTCAGAATTTGGTAGTACCGCTCGACACCCATCAGTTCGGTTCCGCTGGACTCGTTGACTTTGATTTGGCCGAACGCGTTGAACATGAAAACGAACAGGCTAAGACCCAACAGTCCATAAACGATCGAGGGGACCCCGGCGAGATTGGAGATGTTGAGGTTGAGGAATCCGTGCAGGCGTCGAAGCCATGGATTGGTCGGTTGGAACTCCTCGAGAAAGATGGCTGTTCCGATTCCAAGTGGCAACGCGGACAACGCGCAAACCGCACAAATCGAGAGCGAGCCGATAATTGCGGGGTACATCCCCGAGCTGGCCGGTTCGGACGTGCTGTGCGCACCGGTGAGCAACGTCGGCGTTAACCGAGATCGCCCTTGGACGGCGATTGAAATCAACAGAACGGCGAGCACGACGATACTCAGGAAGGAGACGCTGACGCATATCCCGTAGAACGTTTTGCTGCGCCGGATTCGTCGCTGTGAGTTTTGAGTTGATTCGGTTGTCGCCGATGCTCCCTGGCGTATCGCCTCCGGCACCGGACGTTGTGATTCGGAGTCGTTGGGGGCAACGGGCGTCGTCGATTCGATGTTCATTGTACGGAATGCCTTTCGATCACGCGTACGATTCGCGGTAGCGTCGTCGCACCAGTTGGCCGATCAACGTCATCGCAAATGTGATCACGAACAGTGTGATGGCAACACCGTAAAGACTGAAGTATTGAACCGTGCCATACTCGTTCTCACTCTTGATCATCTCGACGATGAATCCCGTCATCGTCTGCGATTGAGTACGCGGATCGATCGTGTAGGTCGCCTGAGTCCCCGCAGCGAGGGCGACGACCATGGTTTCCCCGATCGCTCGGCTGAACGCGAGCAGAAACGCGGAGACGATTCCCGATAGCGCGGCGGGAATGACTACTTTGACCGAGGTTTCAAACGGCGTGCAGCCCAGGCCGTAGGCTCCCTCACGAAGTGCTCGTGGAACCGCGTGCAACGCATCTTCGGACAAGCTGCAAACCATCGGCAGGCAAAGAATTCCGACCGCGATGCCCGCACTGGTGGCATTGAACGCGTCAAACCCGCCGTCGGTCATCCACTGCAGTGAAGGGCCAATGACCAACACGGCGAAGTATCCCAGCACAACGGTTGGGATACCGGCGATTATTTCGAGTGTCGGTTTAAGAACCGCGCGGACTTTCTTTGTCGCAAATTCGCTGAGATATACTGCGGTAATGAGACCGCTCGGTAGGGCGATCAACATTGCGATCGCCGTTACGCGAAAGGTTCCTGAGAGCAAAGGCCAAATGCCGAAATCGGCGTCTTCGATGTTTTTGCTTTGCAGGGCGGTCCACCGCGTCCCGGTCAAGAATTCGGTGACCGAGACGTATTCACTGTTGAAAAAGTGCCAGCTCTGAGTCACCAGCATCACGATAATGCCTATCGTGATTCCGATCGTTGCCATGGCGCACATTGCCAGCATGGAGAGCATGATGCGCTCCTGCCAAATGCCCGCTCCGGTTGATCGGAATTGTCGGTTCTCTAAAGCAGCAGGGCGATTCACTTCACCAAGTTCTCACTAACGAATAGTTCGGCAAACGAACCCTCGCGGCTTTCGCCATCGGCCGTGACAAAGTGCGTTCCCTCTTCACGGGCGTCCAAATTTGCTTGAGCTTGGTCGATCATCGATTGTGGCAAGCGGACCGAGTTGGCGGCTTCGCATAGATCCGAAACGTTTTCGATGTAGAACTCGACGAAGACTTGAACCTCGGCACGATTGAGCGACTCGCTGTTGACGTAGATGAACAGCGGACGGCTGAATGGTGCGTACTTGTTGGATGAGATGTTTTCAACCGTTGGCTCGTAAGCGACGTCGTCTTTCGGGTTCACGATCGGCACGGCACGCAAGCGGTCTTTGTTGGCGGTGTAGTATGCGACCCCGAAGAAACCGACGGAGTACTTATTGCCGGCAACGCCTTGGACGAGAATGTTGTCGTTCTCGTTGAGTGTCATGTCCTCGCGGAGTTCCTGCTTGTTGGCTTTAGCGAGAACTTCGTGGAAGTAATCGTAGGTTCCCGATCCGGTTCCCGGTGCGAAAATCTTGATCGGTTGATCGGGCCATGAAGGATCGACGTCGCTCCATTTCTTGGCGGCGTCTTCACCGACGAACATTTTTGTCAGTTGTTCGACCGTCAATTCTTTAACCCAGTCGTTCTCCGGGTTCACCGCGATGGTCAATCCGTCGTAGGCGACGGGTAATTCGATGAAGCTGACCCCGTTGGCCTGACATTTTTCGAATTCGCCCGGTTTGATTGGACGTGAAGCGTCGGAAATGTCCGCACCCTTGTCGTAAAACGCCTTAAAACCGTTGCCGGTACCGTTGCCACTGACGGTGACGTCAACCTGAGGGTGCAATTTGATGAACTCTTCGCGGACCGCATCGCTGATCGGTTGGACGGTACTGCTGCCATCGATCTTGATCGCACCGACCAAGTTGGATTCAGGCATGTCGTCGACGGTCGCGGTGTTTCCGTCGGACGGGGAAGGTGTGCTTTTACTGCAGCCTGAGACAACAATGCCAGAGACGAGAAGGGTTGCGACGCAGGCAATCCAATTGCGGTAATTCATCAGAGGGAACCTAATCAAAGGTGGGGATATTGAGTAGAGAAGCTGTCTGACACACAGTCTATC
The DNA here is from genome assembly GCF_014192335.1 of Aporhodopirellula rubra. Lineage (GTDB taxonomy): Bacteria > Planctomycetota > Planctomycetia > Pirellulales > Pirellulaceae > Rhodopirellula > Rhodopirellula rubra. The sequence continues at coordinate 104,021 of NZ_JACHXU010000003.1, forward strand.
CGGCAATGTAAGATTCCTAAATGCATTTGCATCTCGGAGAACGAGGCGGACTCGACGCGAGTTCGAGGGCCAACTCGGAGGGCAATTCTCCCCGTTTTTCAGCGAAAACGTCACCCCACGACTTATCGGCCCCGTCTGGACGAGTGTGAAGATCGTGTTAAGAAACGGGGCGTCAGAGCGCTTCAAAATGTCATTGCGATCTCCGCCGCGGTAGGTAGGTCGTCGAATTGGACATTGCTCGTATAATGCCGCCAAAACGGAATTACCAAAGGTGGGGCGATCGCTGGGAAGCGAGTGGTCACATCGAATTAACGCAAATTTAGCAAACATCCCACTGCGAGATCTCCTATGTCCTCAACGTCAGATACCCCCCGTCCGGTCGGAAGCGAAGGTCCGGAAAAAACGATCATCATTGGCAGCGGACCTGCGGGATGGTCGGCCGCGATCTATGCAGCCCGCGCCAACCTCGATCCTGTGCTTTACGAAGGCACTTTCAAACAGGACATGATGCCGCTCGGGCAGCTCGCCTACACGACCGAAGTCGAGAACTTTGCAGGGTTTCCTGCCGGCAACGTCCGTGCGTTCGTGAAATCAGCCGTCGACAAGAGTCGGCACTACAACCTGCCCGAACCGCCTGCCGGTCATACCAAGGACGATCAACCTCACTATGCCGTTCAGGGCACTGAGTTGATGGAATTGATGAAGCAGCAGGCCTTGAACTTCGGGACTCGCGTGGTCAGTGATGACATCGAACGAGTCGATTTTTCCGGACCGCCTCACACGCTCTACCCGGCCGCCGGCGAGCCGGTTCAGGCGCAAACGGTGATCATCGCGACGGGCGCTCGTGCCAACTATTTGGGGTTGCCCAGCGAAGAAGTTTACAAAAACAAAGGCGTCAGTGCGTGTGCGGTCTGTGACGGTGCCCTGCCAATTTTCCGCAGCAAACCGCTCGCCGTGGTCGGTGGTGGCGACTCGGCCGTCGAAGAGGCCACCTACCTCGCCAACCTCAAGGGTGCCGACAAAATCTATCTGATCGTTCGCCGCGATGAGATGCGGGCGAGCAAGGTGATGCAGGATCGTGCTCTGAATCATCCCAAGATTGAGATGAAGTGGAATAGCGTCGTCGATGAGGTTCTCGGTGATGAGAAGATTGTCACAGGCCTGCGTTTGAAGAGTACCGTGGACGGCTCCATGAGCGATCTTGCCGTCGGCGGGATGTTTGTCGCGATCGGGCACACGCCCAATACCGCGTTCCTTGACGGTGCCGTCGAGATGAATTCGGCTGGATATATCCAGTGGACCCTCCCCTTCCGCACGAACACCAGTGTCAAAGGTGTGTTCGCGGCAGGCGATGTTGCGGATGACTACTACCGTCAAGCGATCACATCAGCAGGGACCGGTTGCATGGCAGCTCTTGATTGCGAGCGGTTTTTGGTCGATCACGAAGAGGTCATTGGTGCCTCTTCGGCTCGCTAGAGTCGGTTGTTGAAGAACTGAGCCCGTCGCGCTGAGCCCTTCGCACCGAGCCCACGCGACTCCAAGGGCATATACGGTATACGGAAGCCACCGTCGTCAGACGGTGGGCCGTGCTCGGGCGAACGTCACTGTTTTTGAAAACGAGCATCGTTTGCGGAGTGCTGATCGATTGATGTCTGGCATCTTATTCTGAGGCACTACCGCGGCGAAGATGGTTTCGCCGCGTGAGTTCGGGCGCACTCGGTGTTAAGAACTCCGCTCTTAACCTGCGGTGTTGGTCATACCGCATAGCTTATTTGGCTGCGTTGAGAGCATTGTTGATTTGATCGTTGATTGCTGTTTCCGGCGTTGCAGTTGCGTTTGTTGCCGATGGCGGTGGGCTGTGTAAGAAGGCACGAACCTGCTGGTGCATCGCGAGCAGTTCTTTCTTGACGACTTCATAAGAGGCTTGGCTGCGGATCGCGGTGAGCAATGCGTCGTCGATCTCTCGAGGCAGTTGAGCCCGTGTTGCTCGGCTCTCGATAACGTCGGCAATCGACAGGCCGATGTCTCCTTTGGGATCGTACATGGTTGTCAGGATGTAAGACTTCACGCCCATTTCCATCAAGGCTGCGGCGGGTTGGCCGTGTTTGGCTTCAATCGCTCGCGTGGCGGGACCAAGGTCTTTGAGCAGGTAGTGGAGAACGGTGGCGCCGTACGAAGCGGGCGTGCCTTTCTTTTGCGGCAATTCAGGCAATTCAATCTCGAGAAAATTCGCGATCTGATTCGCATCCCGCATGACGTTATTGACGGCTTGCGGGTCGGCATTTTGGATCGCTGCCGAAGCGGCCAAGCCGATTTTGCCCGCCATGACCCATGTCGCCTCGCGGGCATTGGGCGGTTGCATCGGATCCTCAGCCGAGGATGAGTGCGTCGCGAAAAACGAAAGTGTCGCCACCAGAACGAATGTCAAACCGTGTCGCATCGAAGAATCCTTCACTTGTCGAAGTGGATGGGATTGCAGAAAGAGGATGCGGGAACACGGTTTCAGTCCGCGTGCCGCTATTCATTAGATGATGAAAGCGGAGCACGACCGGACACCGGTTCGCAAAGAGTTGCTTATTTCGCAGGATGCTATTTCTATCAAACGCAATGTAGGCATTCCACGTTGAAATGCGGCGGCGCTGCAAGAGATCGATCGGTGAACGCGAGGCGTTACTGCTTGCTCGGCTGCACGGTGTCGGCGGCCGGTTTGGGGACGGCGAAGAATGTGTTCGCGCGACGCACGCTATCGGGATCCACTTTCTTCAGCTCTTCCATCGCTTCGGCGGCTTCAGGTTTGGGGCAGGCTCGCAAGTAATTCACAACCGGGACGCGGACCCAATTATTTTCGGCGTCGGCGTTGAGGAAGAGTTGCTTGAGTTTGTCGACTTGGCTCCAATCCTGCCAACGCGCCAGGTCGGGGATCACGAGATCGGCAAGGTCTTCACGATCTAGGATGGCGTGCAGCGATTCGACAAGAGCGCTCCGCGCGATCACGCCGCCTTCGGTTCCGTGAAAACGGATCGCCATGATGGCCGCGTAGGTGTCTGCATACGACGCCTGTCGGTTGACCAAGAATTCCTCGTTGACGAGTTCGAGGCCCGGTTCGCCCGCGAGCGTGAGGTAGCATGCGATGAGTGCGTCGAGTCCCGTGCGGGCGGTCTTTTGGGTGCTGCGAAGCATTTCTTCGAGCATCGGCAAATCATCTTTGTCACCGCACACGCCTAACATGGTCAAATACAAACGTTTGCGATCGGGTGACAACGAATCGTCGGAGATCCACTCGACCAATTGGTCATGGTCCATCTTGGGTTCGATTTTTTGCAGTGCCGCGTACGGAGCAACCGCGAATTCGTCGTAGGCGTCACGAGAGAGCATGGAGTCTTCGTCTTGCAGGTAATCCATGTAGAAGAGAAGTCGTTCCGCGTCGTCTTTCTCCGCGATCTCTGGAATCCGAACGATGTACTGTTCGGCACGCGGCGTCAGTGGCAAGCAGGACCACTGCATGTCACTCGGGTCCACGCCAGAGAGTAGGAAGCGACGTCCCTTGGCAATGTCTCCGAAGTAAACCGCTTTGACGGTTTGCCCGGCGGCCACGTGGTCTTCGCCCTTGAGGACCATGGCGATTTTCATTTCGACTTCGCCGGTGTCGGCGTTGCGAGTCGCATCGCTCTGCATTGCCGACGCGATCACGACGGCATCCATTGCCTCCATTTCTTGACGCAACGTCTGAGCCACGGCGCTGCAGAACGGACAGGCGACTGCGGTGCGAGACAACGTTGAACTGACGACCAGTGAACCGATCACTGTCATCGTGATTACGCTGCGGAACCATGAGCGATGGCGGGGCGTCATCGCGGATTGTTTGAATTGCATTGGGATGTTTTGGATGGAGGGGGAGCTAGGTGGGATGGCCGCGACCGGTGGTGTTTTTCGAGTGCGTTGCTGGCCGATTTGGGGGACTGTTGGCCGAGGATCGGGCGTTGGTCGCGGGGTGACGGTTTGCGATCGCAAGGGTTTTGCGTCGGGCCGTCGCGTTCGTATTTTGATCTCAGTCGGGGCTGGCTGCTACCGGGGAACGTAAACGCCCTCGCCGTTGGGGGGGGCGAGGGAGCCGATGGGACGTACCACGCCGTCCTATTTTATCCGGCGTGTTTGGACGTTGCGTCATTCTACGACGCTGACGAGATCTAGTTCCCAAAGAGTTTGTCAAATCGCAGCTTTTCGAGGCTCTTGTTGAGGCCCTGTTCGAGTTGTTGCTGTCCCCGACCGAGTTGCTGCTGCAGGAAATTTCCGGCGGCGTCTTGGGCCGCTTGTTGAGCCGCCTGGACGCCCATGTCGGCGACGACGCGGCGGATGCCCGCGGAATCGAGGCTCGGTCGACTAAGGGTCCCGTCGATTGGCAGGGTCATCGTTTGCCCCGCGAGCCCTCGCAGGTCGCTGCCGAGCCATTTGGCGTCGAGAGGGATTTGGGCAATGAGATCGAGGCGTCCGTCGAAATCGACTTGTCCGCTCGTCACCACGCGAGCCCGGTCGACGTCAAACATCAGGGCGCGGTGATTGACCACGCCGCGGCTGACTTGGAACTCGACCGATTGAGCGGGCATAGTGATGAGGGTTCGCCCGGTGCGTGGTGGGCGAGCGGCGGATCCGATTGCGGCAAGGGCTTGAAGTTGACGGGCGCTGGCGATGACTTGATCCGCCAACGGTCCGGCGTTCATCTGCACACGTTCGATATCGAGGCGACCCCGGATTTCGCTCCGCGTTGGGTCGTCGATCCAGACGGTTGCTTGTTGCAATTCCGCACTGAAGGTGCCTTCCACGAGGGCCGCGTCAGCCGCGATCGGTGCGAGATATTTTAGCCATTTGCCTGTCATGTCGGGCGTCAATGCGACACCTCGTGCGATCGGTCCTGGCCGCAAGTCAATATAGAGTTCGGGGCGGTAGTGAACGTCGCCGGCCAGCAGGATTTCACCGGATCCAGTTTCAATCGGTTGGTCGCTCAGTGGTGCCACTTGAGGGCCAATCATCCGCGGCGTCAGGCGACTCGGGCCGAGCACCGGAATGCGGCTGGGGGTGATCGTGACCACACTCTCCGTCATCCGGAATGGAACTTCAGCAGGTCCGAAGAGCATGCCCGCCGTGTCGACGGTCTCCCATCCCAGATTGCCTTTGATGGTGAAGGCGTATTCGGACGAATGGTTTTGTGCGTAGAGAATTTCGATAGGAGTTTGGTGCAAGCCTTCGGCAACGATGGTGGTTCCCGATAAGCTGGTCAGCCGTCGAGCGACTTCATCCATTTTGAAACGAGCCGGCCCACGCAGTTGCAAGTCCGCGGCTTCGTCGCTCCACGAGGCTGAACCGGCGAGTGTTGCTCCGCACCAGTCCGTTGAGATCTGCAGCGATTCGGTTTTGACCGCGAGCGTGGGCAGGTTCACGTCCAAGCTGCCTTCGATCTGCATTGCTGGTTCGGACCAAACCACCGACGAAAGCGCGGGGTTCCCGCTCGCGTGCGGTTCGCTCAAAACGACATCGCGGCCACTGATTTTGGTATCGACGTGCACGCGAACGGTGTCGCCAACGATGATCGTGTTCCCCTCCAGTTTGCCCGCGACATCCCATTGGCCCGGTGCTGTGTTGATTGGGGCGGTACTGGTGAAGCCGATTTGGCGTGTTTGCGTCGTGCTGGAACGCCCGTTGACAGCGTGCGTTCGTGGACGATCCTGAGGTTCACGTGCGATGCGTTTGGAGGCACTGGTTTGGAGTCGATCGAGATCTGCCAGCCATGCGATTTCGAGATCCGTCATGTTGTTGATCCATTCGCCTTGGATCGCGGCTGAAACGGCATCGCCGGTCACCGTCATCGATTGGATCATCACTTCACGGCGAGGCCAGAACGCTTTGCCGTCGAAATGCAATTTGACGAGTTCCTGTTCGATGTCTCGATCGTTCATCGGGATTCGCAGCGAACTGAGTTGGCCATCGAGGGCTTGCATCAAGACGTCGCCGACGCCGTTCATGCTGGCGCGAGCGGTGAACTCAAACCCGCCTCGGCAACCGCTGAGCGATTGCGGCATCCAAGGACGCAGCATTTCCGTAACGGAGTCGATCTGGCCTCGTCCGCGTAAACGCACCGGAATCATTAATGTCTTGTCGAGTCCACGAACCGTTTGCACCAAATCGACGTCGGTTTGTATCCCGTCGCCTTGGATGCGGAGGCTGCCACGTGACAGTTCATCGAGTGACCATCCATTCCCGGTCGTGGACCAGCGTCCTTCGACATCGAGCGTCGAAATCAGTTGCTGTTGTTGGAGTCGTTGTTCAGGAGCGAGTTCGATCGCGAGGTTGTCGATTTGGCTGTTGCCCTGCAATCGCCATAGCCCGTTGGCTTCAGCGTCCCATCGCAGGTTGGCTCGCACGTCGCCTTGGAGATCTTGGTTGTCGAGTTCGAAAATTGGCTGCAGCATCCGGGCGAGTTTGCCAAAGTTGACATCAACGTCCGCGGCACCCGAGGCGATATCCCCGTGTCCTTGAATACGGGCGAAGGGGCTGTTCATTTCAAACTGTTCAGCGGACAGTTCGGTCGTGTTGCTGGCCACGATTGCAGTGGCATCCATGGGCGCGATGCGGATTGCTTTTCCGTCGGCGGTGGCTTCGATCGTATCGCTTTGGATTACCAGTCGCCGTCGACGTTGTCCAAGACGCGCCGAACGTGGGTCGAGGGCGGGCAACGGTTCGATGGTTGCCCGGAGTGTTCCTCGGTGCAACGTCGCGCTACTGCGCATCGGCAATACGTTAGGCATTGCAGCGTGCAGACGCGGTAGGTCGATCAAAATGTCGGCGGTCGCGTCGACTTGATCGAGCCAAACCAGTGGGTTCGATTGGGAACCCGAGAGTGAAAACGAGTCGGAAAACTCTCCGTTCATCGCAACGGTTGCGAAGTCCGTTTTAGCGGACATTTGACGTGTCACGATGCGGCCAGGTTGCCACATCCAATCACCGTCGATTTGGGTTAGCTCGTTACTCCACAAACGTTTTTGCGTGGATGGATCGAATGCGGCGAGTCCGCGAATTTCGATTTTACGTAACGAGACGCTGGGGTGACCCGATACGGGCAGTTCGAGGTGCGTGCTGCCCGATAGGTCACCTGTGATCTCGGCAGGCAGTTGGCTCTCGGGAAAGCGTCTGGCGACGAGACTCAAGACTGACAACGGAAGTGAGTCGGATTCTACTTGCAACGCGACGGGCGTGGTTGCACCGGGGAGCATGCCGACGGTAGCACTGCCTTGCAGCGATCCTTCACCGCCACCAGGTTGTTGCAGGACGCCTTGCCACTTTGATCGTAGTTCTTTCGCGTCGAGTTCCATCGATGCGTTGGATTGGCTGAGAGACCAGGTTGCCTGCGTCACACCGTCGGTTACATCGACATGCAAACCTTGAATCTGCACCGAACCTTCGGGGACGACGTTCGTCGGAGTTTCCGAAGGTGCGAGCAATAACGCGATGTCTTCTTCGATTGAGCTTGTCGAGGCGTTCACCGTGCATGCGACTTGCACGTCGCGCAGGACCAGTTCGCCGAATTGTCCCCCTTTGAATTCACTCGACAGGAGTTGGGGGAGGGTCAGTGACGTTTGCAGTTCACCGATTTCGATGGTTGATCCAGCCCTGTCGCCGACAAGACGCAGGCCGTTGATGCGAATCGGGGTCACCCATCCGATTTGGATGCTGTCCGATTCGGCTTGCCATCCGTATGAACTCAGCGATTGTGCGAGGAACGAACGTCCTAGCGGCGAGTTGCTGATCAGGCTCGGTCCCGATGCGATCATCAACGTGACGAAGGCGAATGTCATGACGGCGATCATCTGTCGTCGTCGCGATCGGTCGGCTCGACGATGCAGGGTGCGTTCGGTTTGAGTTCGTTCGCGAACCTCAAAGTCGTAGTTCTTGACCGCTTTGCGTCGCATCCGTGCGTCTCGCTATTAGGGATGGATCGAATCGGCGCCGATCAATGACAGACAAGGGGCGCGCGTGGATTCACTTATAGCGAGAAAGCTTCATCGAGCGCAAGAGAGGTTTGCGTCGGCGCATAAAAAAAGCTCCCGGAAAGTACGAGGTCCTAGGGGGGCGGAGGACAACGCGCTTCTCTTCCGGGAGCCGGTGGTCGGTGGTGTGTCTTTCGGTGTTGCAGAATCCGATCTTAGCTCAGCAAGCCGGCTTCTATTTTCGCAACTTTGGTTTTCAATTTCAAGATGAATTGGCGATCGAAAAAAATGGTTCGAGGCAGTGCTTCGCATCCATGCTAGCACTTCTCGAACGATCCGCACATAGAACAACCTGACGGTTTAAGGGGGCCATCCATGACTCCGTTTCAACCGCAATCTTCGCAGTCAAGAAGAACAAAAATGTTCCTCCAACCAGTGCAAAGAGCGTTCGATCTATGAACATCTTTTGCCGGTTCAAGTTGCCGAGACAACCTGCTCGCGACGATGCGGGGAACTTAGCCGGGGTGGCTTTCGTGGGTCAAGTCAGCTTTCGGAAAGTTTTGAAAACATGTCCGCGGGTTACCCCGCAACGTCGCTGCAAAGCCCGGGAAATACGGTTAAAATTGAGCGTGAAAAAAATTGGAAGTGTTACACTTCGTGTTCGCTTCACAACCCGCTGCCCTTCTCCCCACGTTGAAGCCGTTATTCGTATGCACGTAAAATTACCCGTCACGTTGATCGTTGCAGCTTTGTTTTGTTGCCTCGCCGGATGTCATCCTCCAGCTGATGACAACGCAAACCCAAAGACCGCGGCAGAGGCAACCGGAGATCTGTTGCACTTTGCCGTGATCCCCAAAGGTGAGAACCACATCTATTGGCAGTCGGTGCGAATCGGTGCAGAGCAAGCCGCGAAAGAAGTTGGGGCGCGAATCACGTTCAAGGGACCTGCAAAGGAAAGCGATCGCAGTGAGCAGATCGACGTGTTCCAAGGGTTTCTCAACGCCCAGGTTGATGGGATTTGTCTGGCGCCGTTGGACGCCGACGCATTGGTGCGTCCGGTCGAAGAGGCTAAGCGTGCAGGAGTGCCGGTCGTGATCTTCGACAGCGGCCTCAATGCCAAACCCGAAGACTATGTTGCGTTCGTCGCAACGGACAACTTCCGCGGTGGGCAAATTGCTGCTGATGCGATGGCGGCAAGCCTGGGGGATGACGGGGGTAAGGTAATCTGTCTCCGTTATCATCAGGGGAGTGACAGCACGCACCGTCGTGAAGAAGGGTTCTTGGACGGGATTGCAAAGTATCCCAATATCGAAGTGATCAGCAGCGATCAGTATTCGGGAACGACGACGGAGTCCGCGGTCGATAAAGCGCAGGCTTTGTTCAACCGGTTTGGCGAAAATGTCGATGGAGTTTTTACGGCATGTGAACCCAATGCGGAGGGGATGCTCCGGGCGATTCGGGATCGTGGGCTGGCTGGGAAAGTCAAACTCGTTGCCTTTGACAGCAGCGATTCACTCCGGGAGGCGATGTCGGCGGGGCATGTTGCGGCAATTATTTTGCAAGATCCCGTCCGGATTGGTAACCTTGCAGTGAAGACGCTCGCGGCATCGATTCGTGGTGAAACCGTCGAGAAGAATGTCGATACCGGAATTTTTGTCGCGACAAAGAAAAATCAAGACGAGCCTGCCATCGCGAGCTTGCTTAATCCGCCTCAGTCGTGATCTCGCGTATGCCGAATACCCCGTAGATCGCAGGTTTTCAAGGCGGTTTGTTCGTGCTCGGGGGTGTCTTAATTCGTTCGAACGTAATGTGAACCCTTCATTTTTCGCGATTTTAATGACACAGGGTTAGTGTTAAATCAGCCCGTGTCAGTCGTTTATTCAGCATCACTCAATCTTGCTTGCGCGATTCGGAGTGGTCGTCGCCTGCTCGGCAGTTTCGGTATTTTAGGCCGTTTCTGCTATTTGCGACGATACCGCCCTTGTCATATTTGTTGGCATCCGATTCAATCACTCGACGCATTTGCGCAATTAGGTGAGCTTTCGCGTTGCATGCCCCGCAGCGTTGCTCACCTGATCGGCGGTCCTGTGGGGGTTATCTTGTGCCCCTTGTGTAACCCTTCACAGGCCGCCACTTTTTAAATCTTGTTCAACTCGCCTCTTCCCTCTTCCTGGTGGTTTCCACCATGTTTAGGGGTGTCTTCTTTGGGCGGTGTGTTGAGCGAATCAGGGTGACACGCCACGCTATGGCCATTGTTGCATGCTGCGTTTCTTTGATTTGCAGGGCTCGTTGATCAATGCCTTCTTGAGCGGGGAATTGCAATTGTTGTTGTGGTTTCGGGGCCGTTGACCACGATCCCGCGTCGTTTGGTGAGTCGCGTTAGCGTGCTGGCAGTCGATCGGCGTGGGGCGTATCTTTGGGTTGAACTCCCCATCCACACCCGTACGAATGTGTAGTGAAGCATGTCGAGTCTCGACACCGAAAAGGCCGTTCGCCAACGTTATTCAGGAGCAGCTCTTGAACGTGAGGCGGCACTATGTTGCCCGGTCGATTACGACGCGAAGTATCTGCAGGTCATTCCGGCGGAGGTCATCGAGCGGGATTATGGTTGTGGCGATCCTTCCAAGCACGTCCGGCGCGGCGAAACCGTCTTAGATTTAGGAAGCGGCGGCGGGAAAATCTGCTTCATCGCGTCCCAGGTCGTTGGGCCCGAGGGAAGCGTGATCGGCGTTGACATGAATGACGACATGCTGTCGTTGGCTCGGCGATCAAAAGCCGAGATTTCCAAATCCATTGGCTACGACAATGTCACGTTCCGTAAAGGAAAAATCCAAGATCTCGCGATCGATCGCGACGCCGTTGAACGGTATCTGAACGAGAATCCAGTCACGGACGACGTGACTCTTCGCGGACTCGAGTCGTTTTTGGCTGACATGCGGGCTGAGAATCCGATGATCCCCGATGAGTCGGTCGACGTCGTCGTCAGTAACTGTGTGCTGAACCTGGTCGATTCGAGTGAGAAAGAAATCCTGTTCGACGAGATCTTTCGCGTTCTACGCCCCGGCGGCCGGGCGGTGATCAGTGACATCGTGTCCGACGTTGAGGTTCCTGAGGAATTGCAGGCGGACCCTGAATTGTGGAGCGGTTGCATTTCGGGGGCGTTCGAGCAATCGGCGTTTCTAGAGGCGTTCGAACAAGCCGGGTTTGTCGACATCCGCATCGAGAGTTTGCAGCCGAATGCATGGCAAGTGGTTGCCGGAATCGCATTCCGGTCGGCAACGGTGATCGCCTACCGTCCTCATCTGATCAGTGAAGGTGAGGGTGTGATCGAGCAAACGCAGCAGTATTTGCTGACTCGGGACGCGACGCGGCGGGTTTACCGCGGGCCTTTCAAGTATGTCGTTGATGACGATGGGCGGATGTACACGCGGGGCGAGGCTTGCCAGGACGCGCTCGCCCAAGCGGCTGAACGTGAATCGATCGCCGATCATTTTGCCGTCTATGAGGATGTCACGGGCGAGGAATCTTCGGCAACTTACCTCGGTCTGCCGACGATGGGCGACGGTTGCTGCTCGAGCGGCGATTGCTGCTAGTTTTCACCGGATTCCATTCGGGGATTCATGTCTGACGATGGCCTCGCTTTGCCATGTTAGGGATGCCGAGATGGGGGCCCTGCGCGGAGATCTGCTGTCGCAATTGATTTGGTGTTGCTGACGCGGTAAAGCTTGCCCTCCAGAAGACGGGAGTGGGCCCGTTTCTCGGTCCTAAGAGAGAACGTCTCCTCCGTCGAAGGTAAATGTGATGAAATCCTGCGAGAGCTTTGCTCGTGCATCTCGGGAATTGGTATTCCGGGCGCCGTTATTGAACGCGCTGACGCTGTCGCTGGCTGTGGCCGGATGGTCAGTGACATGGTCGTCAAATGTTTCGGCCGCAAGTCCGTTCCACGCCCTGTTGATTGGCAACAACGCGTATGAGGCGGAACGGTTAAGGAACCCGATCAATGATGTCGAGTTGCTCGGGAAGGCTCTGCGTGATCTTGGGTTCGTGGTCACGATCGAATCGGATTTGGGGCATCGAGAAATGGACGATGCCCTTTTCGACTTCACGCAGCGGGTGCCCAAGGGAGGGCTCGCGTTCTTCTATTTTGCCGGGCATGGCATTGGAATTCAGGACGACCACTTTCTGATTCCGGTCGATGCGCGGTTACGAGATTCATCGGCACTGAAGTATCAAACCGTTTCTCAGGATTATGTACTTGATGCGTTAAATCAGTCGGGGGCGAACACGAAGGTGTTGATGATGGATTGCTGCCGCAACAATCCTTTTGAAAGGCGGTGGCCGGTAACGCAGCGGAACCCTTCGTCGGAATGGTCGCCACGCACTGAGACGCCCGATGGGACTTTGATTGCATATGCGACGGCCGAGAACCAACCGGCTCTTGATGGTGAAGGTGAAAACTCACCCTTCGCATTCAATTTGTCAGCGAAGCTCCGCGACCGACCCTCATCCGGTTTGTACTTGCTCGACGCGATTCGCAGCGCGAGTGAAGCGGTCAAGCAACAGACCGGTCAGCGAGCGTGGGTGCATTTCGACTCTTCCATGCCGCGGGTCTGCCTGAGTGAGCCACCGAATAACCAGGCGCAGGTTGCCTCGGCGTCGAACCAGGGACGCGACAAAGAATTGGTTTCCCGAGAGGATCTACCGCCACGCCGTGAGGACACGACGAAAGGATTGATGGAGACATCATTGCTCGCGCAAGCCCGCACGTATCTTAAGCAGGGCGATTACGACCTCGCGATTGACGCCTATACCGTGGTCGCGCTCGACCCCGAGGTGTCTCGAGCCGATCGAACCTCGGCGCTGCAAGACAGGAGTGCTGCATACCTGCGCCGAGCAGGTGAGAATGATTTTGAACGTGCGCTGATCGACGCCAAGGCGATCGGTGGCGCAGGAATTCAGTTGCCGCATTTGGCCAATTCGTCGCCCATGCGCATTCAGAGGCAACAAACAGGAACCATTTATCGTCATCAAATCGCGACCATCACATCCGTCTCCGGTGACTTCTATTACGTGCAGTCGGTTTACGGCGGTCAGGATCAGCACGGTTGGGTGAGCAAAAGTGCGTTCCGTGTCGAGCAGGCAAGCGACGTAGAGCCGAAACCGAAAGTCGTTGTGGATAAGGTGGTTTCGCCGGTGACCCTGAACAGCACTTCCGTGGTGTCGGCATCGGTTTCGCCACCGACTCGCCCGTCCAGTTTCGAAGGTGTCCAGGTGCCAAGCCCGAGTTCGAGTGCACCTTACCCCGTCATCCGGCAGAGCACTCCGATACGGAGCTCCTCTTCTATGGTGAATCCTCCGATGGCATCATCGTCCCGATACACGTCGGCTGGTTACCCTCAGCCTTCGACATCGACGCAGTACCGGGGGCAAACCAATTCGTTTTATCGAACGCCCGCGACGACGTCGGGGCCTCGTTATCAGCTCCAGCAGTCGAGCCAGTCGTCTCGCGGCAGATCCAGAGCGGGCGGCGGTTGCCCCCATTGCAAATTGGGGCGACGTTAGAAGTACCGAACAAAAATTTGGGCGAGCGTTATAGCCGAAGTGGCGTGGGAGACCGCCTGATGCACACTTCGTCTTGGGTTTGTATTATTCTAGCGATTGGCTGGCTCGCGGGGTCTCTTTCCCCGCATGCTGATGAGAGTCATCTTGGGGCACGGTCATCGGAATGCCGGTGACGATCAACACCACCAACTCGCTCGACTATGACAAAACAACTCAAGTCCTACGATTTCCTAGAGCCGCCTGCGCACGAAGGCGATTTAGGCATGCTCGGATCGTATCGGATACTGGGTGAAATGGGCCGTGGCGGAATGGGGTATGTGTTCCGAGCGGAGGACACGGTGCTCGAGCGGCCCGTCGCCCTCAAGGTGATGAATAAAAAGATCGCCTCGACTCCAAACAGTCGCGATCGGTTTTTGCAAGAAGCCCGCGCGATGGCGGCGGTGCATCATGACAACGTGGTCGTGATCTTCGAAGTCGGCACTCATGAAGGCACGCCCTTCATGGCGATGGAGTTGTTACGAGGTGAAACGCTCGAGGCGGTCAACGCCGGAAAGGAGCCGGTCGATTACGAACGTGTGATCGATTACGCCCGACAAATCTCTCGCGGGCTTGCCGCCGCGCACGCCAAAGGGATTGTGCACCGCGACATCAAGCCCGCCAACATTTGGGTTGAAGAAGGTAGCGGTCGGATCAAGATTCTCGACTTCGGATTAGCGCTCGCTCAATCACCCGCCGGTGATTCGACGGGCGTCGGTTCGGTGTGCGGCACACCCGGGTATTTGACGCCGGAACAGGCTCGCAGTGATCCGTTAGATGACCGCAGCGATTTGTATAGCCTCGGCGTCGTGTTGTACGAAATGTGTACAGGTAAATTGCCGACCGCGCAGCCCGCGATTGCGGAACAGTTGGTTGCGTTGTTGACGCGATCACCGACACCGGTGCGCGAACTCAATCCGGACATCCCTCAACCGCTCGCCGACCTGATTCAACTGTTGCTGTCAAAGGAGCCCGGGGATCGGCCCGCCAACGCGTTGGAGTTGGACAAGCAATTGCAGAAGGTTGCCCGAGAGTGCGAAGCCAAATCAGAAGTCGCCTTGTCACTCGGAAAGCTTCAAGAGAGTTTGAAAGAGGTGGTCAGCAAGCAGGTCGAGGTCGAACCCGAACCGGTCGAGATCATGCAGGTGCCCGACTTCGACCCGTTGTCGGTCCCCGCCTTGCCTGCGCCGTTACCGCCGAACGTTCCCGGTGCGAGAACGCCGGCAGCGGTCGGACAACGCCGGATGAATCCTCCCGGAAAACAACCGCAGACTTCTCCGGCGCACGCATCGGTTAGCCCCGTGGTGTGGATGGGCGCGGGCGTGTTGGCGACACTGCTGTTGGTGCTCGGGATTTTCTGGATGGTGATTCCTGATCAGGGCGAGAACTATGTTGTGACGGCCCCCGGCCAAAGTAACCCTGTGAATCCAAGCACCACGCCGAAGCAGGGAAACCCGGCGAACGCGAATCAGCAATCGCGAGCCTCCAATAACACATCCAACAAAACCCCAAACCGAAACAAGAACAACGCAAACCAGCAGTCTCCGAAGTCGAATCAGAACAAAGGGAATCAACAGAACAGCGGCAAGTCGAACGCATCAAACGCTTCTGCAAACAAGAATTCACCGTCCTCAGGTCCGGGGAACGAAGCTGAATCAGTGGCATCGCGATCCGACGTCGCATCGGAGGCGGATTCGGAAACCGACGGGAAATCGTCACGCGACATCGCCTTGAGTGAATCTGCTGCGGGCGATAGCGGGGGTGATGTCATGCCGTCGGTAGATGATAGCGAGGTCAATCCCGCGGACGCGATTGAGCCCACGCCAACAGTCACTGTTTCGAAATTGATCACGAACCTCACGGGATTCGGAGCAGACACCACAACGCATCGCAATGACACGAAAGGAAATGCGCAGGGGACAAAAGATTTGCTGATCGTCCAAACGCGGAATGATCAGGATCTCAAGCACATCTACGTGCGGTTCGATTTGCGATCACCTGAATTTAAACGTGCGGACGTTCAAAACGTCACGCTCAGCCTCGCGTTCTTAATTGGGCAAAAGATCAACAAAACCAAACTCAACGTCTATGGTTGGGAAGACCCAGACGCCGAGGCGTGGAAAGAGGATGAAAAACGCGGTACCCCGCTGTTATGGAAAAACTCGGTATCACTCTCCGGCCTTGAGTCGCTGCCGTTATTGGCGACATGGGACAGTGACGCCGTTGACGAAGGGGACCTCAGGCGGAAACAAGAATTCGCGGACTTCGCGAGCGATAAACTCACCCAGTTTATCCTCGACTCGTGGGGAAGAACGGTCAGTTTCGTCATCGCAGGTGGCGCCGAACGCGGCATCCCGATCCGTTTTCTTAGCAAGGAACGTGATCCCGAGTTTGCACCTTCGTTGAAATTCGAAGTGGCCCAATAGCGAAGCCCGAGATCGATCGGACGTCCATCGGCAGGACGCCGGTGTGCTTGGGAATGCGTTCCGCTGCAAAGACAGCGTCGTCGTCACGCGTTAGGTTGACGGCGCACCCATGACATGGCCTCCTCCGGGCTGTGCATTTGATCGTCGAGTTGCATTTGGCGGATCGTCGATAACCAACCACGGAACTGTGGGCCAGGTTTGATCCCCGATTTGATCAGGTCGTCGCCCGTCAACAGTGGTTGAGGATCGAGTGAAGACGGAGTTCGTTCTCGTTCCTTCATCGCTCGTCGTACCCCGGAGTCATCGTCGGCGATCGCGACGGCCGTTGCGATGATCGTCTCGATATCTCGGTCGATGAGAATGGGTTGCAACGCTGACCATGCCTTGTCGGCGCAGTTCACGATCTCGGGGGCGAGTTTGATCGCGGCGGTGATCGCACGTTGTTCAGCCGTTGATAGCTTCCATTGTTGAGTCAGCGTCTTTAGATCACTCTGAGCCGCGCGCGAGGACGGGTGGAGGGTGAGTAGTGTGGCCGCGATTCCACTTTCAAAGGTCGTGTTCTCGAGTTGGCTAAGACGCGTCTGAAGAAGGGGCCACTGTGCATTTTCGAGTGTCGGCCAGACATGGCGATGCAGGCCGGTCTTCACCAGTAGCCGGAGTCCCCTTGCGATGTTGGGGTGCCCAACCACTCGCCGCATTTCAGCACCTACTCGTTCTCCGCTCACCATCGAGATCGTATCGGAGTGAGCGACGATTGCTGACATCGTGGCTTGCTCCACGGACAAACTCAACGTTGTCACGAAGCGGATGGCGCGGAGCATTCGGAGTTTGTCTTCCTCGAATCGACGGTCGGCTTCGCCAATCGTGCGGAGATGCATCGATTCCAGGTCGGTGATCCCACCGACATAGTCCAGGATCTCACGCCGCGCCGGGTCATAGAATAGCCCGTTGATGGTGAAGTCACGTCGCGCGGCGTCCGCCTCAGCGGTTCCATACGTCACGTGATCGGGACGCCGTCCGTCACTGTAATTTCCGTCGGCGCGAAAGGTCGCGACCTCGGTCGGTGGGGCTCCCTCGAGTTCATTTTTATCGGCCGCGGCAGTGGTTGATTTTGGAGGTTTCGGTGGCAGTACACCGATCACGCCGAAAGAGGCACCGAACGCAACCGTTTGACGACGACCGAAAACCTTTTGAACCGAATCCGGCGTGGCATCGGTAGCGACATCGAAATCTTTCGGGGTTCGTCCCAACAGCGCATCGCGCACACAACCGCCGGCGAGAACGGAAACGAACCCTGCTTCGCGGAGGCGGTCGATAATTCGAATGGCTTCACGCCCGGCGGGCGAATCAAGAGCGGTGTCGGGAAATTGCATGGAGCAGATGCTAGCACGTCTGAGTTTGGGGGCGTTCGAAGTGACAGGTGACAGGTGACAGGATTTGGGCGTGGGGAGAGTGTTGCCTCGGTGCGGTGCGTGATTTACTGAGGGCATTGGGTGAAAAAAGGATCGGGTTGAACTTTGGCGTTGGTTTAAACGTCGGTTTCAAAGTGTCGCATTGGTGTTTGCTCGGGTTGGAGGCATTTTTGAGATTTCGAGGGGCGCGGAGCCGCCGCGGACTCGTACGGCGTGAAATCGAGTCGTCATAGTCGGAATTCTCCGAAAAATAGGATTGTATGTTTAGAAACGCCGTTCCTTACATTCCGCCAAAGAGCCTCGCCATGATCGGCGAGGTGAGTAAAATGGAGGGCTCAGACTTTCCAGCTCGGCAGAGATGCGGTGAAGTCAGTGGAGTCTGAGCGACGATTTGCAACTTATCTGATTTCCCTCCCGTCTCAACGCCCCGGCGTTGGCGAAAAACGGTGGCGGGACTGTGATTTCGCGAAAATCCGCCTGCCCGTCCTCTGTACCGCATACTGAACACCTCAATACGACGCTATGGCTTCCCCTCTCACGACCGAAGAATTCATCAACCGGGTTGTTGCCGTGGGCGTTGCCGAGCGTCTCGACGTCAACCGCGCGATTGGGGAACTCGGGGTCGGCGAAGTTCCGCTCGTCGATGTGATCGATCAACTCCAACGGCGTGGTCTGATCACCACGTTGCAGACCGAGAAAGTGCTCCGTGGTGACCGCGTGGGGTATTTCTACGGCGACTACAAAGTGCTGTACCTGATCGGTGCCGGTACGTTTGCTCGCGTTTACCGTGCCGAGAAAGATGGCGACGTTTTCGCCGTGAAAGTGCTGCGGAAACGTTTCCGAGATGAGCCAAAAGAACTCGAGCAGTTTCTGCGCGAGGGCAAGATGGGATTGAAGCTCAAACATCCCAACATCGTGCGAATCATCGATGTGGTCGCCGATCGCCACAATCCGTTCTTGGTGATGGAATTCATTGAAGGGCAAACGTTGCGTGAATTGGTCAAGATTCGCGGAAAGTTGCCGGTCGATTTATCGTTGAAGTTGATCCACGAGGTGGCTCAGGGTTTGGCGTTCGCGGCGGAGTTGGGGATTTCTCACCGTGACTTGAAATTGTCCAACGTTTTGATCAGTTCGTCGGGCGTTGCGAAGTTGGTTGACTTCGGATTGGCAGCGTTGGCGGACCGCAGTAATCCCGAAATTGTCGCTGACTGTCCAAATGCCCGTGCGATCGATTACGCCGCGCTCGAACGTGGTACGAACGTCCGAAAAGATGACCCTCGCAGCGACGTGTTCTTTGCGGGGAACATGTTGTATCACATGCTCGCCGGGACTCCGGCACTGACGGAAACACGCGACCGGATGGCCCGATTGAACGTATCGCGTTTTCAAGACATTCGACCGATTCAAGATTACGTTCCGGATATCCCCGGGCTCGTTAATCAATTGTTGCTCAACACGATGGAGTTCAATCCGCAGTTGCGGATTCAATCATGCAAATCGTTGGTCTCGGCGGTGAAAGGGGTCATGGAAGATTTGAAACGGGGTGGCCAGGGACCGGTCGAGCAACCGAAGGTCAAGGTGAATGCGGAAGATGTGGGCGACGACCAGATCATCACCAATGAGGGTGAAGGTTATATCGTCATGTTCGTTGAGTCGAAAACGGATCTTCAAAATGCGATCCGTGAACGGCTCAAAGCACGTGGTTATCGCGTGTTGATTATTTCCGATCCACGGCGGGCGTTGGCCCGTTTCGATGATGCGATGGAGCCGCCGGCGGATTGCGTGATTTTCGGTGCCGCGGAATTGGGCAACGACGCATTGGATGCCTACAACGAGTTTGCCGAGAGTGAGCAAACTCAAAATATTCCCGCGATCATGTTGGTCGATCCGCGACAACGGCACATCGTTGAAAAAGCCGTTCGTGGTTCCAATCGAACACTCCTGCCGCTACCTTTGAGCGTCAAGAATCTCCGCGTTACCCTCATCAAGCTGCTCTCGGGGACCGAACAGCGTCCCGCTGGAACGTATTAACGACCAGGAAAACGGTCGCTCTTTCGTCTTCTTTGAGGCGATATCGGTAGATCAATTTGATGTGGGATTGGTTGCCGGAAGTTAGTCATCAAAACGGGCTGTCTCGGCGTCACGGTATCAACTCTCGCGAGAGGCTGCGTCGGTCGTTCCCTGTCCTGAGTTGATGAGCGTTCGAGAGTTGCCCCTCTTCGTATCGGCAAAAAGAATCCGTCCGCGGTTTCGGTTTTTAACACTCCGTTAGTCATCTAAGCATCTTTTCAACCTATGAAACTTCCTCAATTGACCGTCGTTGGCGGCGGCCAAATGGCTCGAGCACTCGTCGGTGGCATGATCCAGCAAGGCGTGCTCGACGCCAGCAAACTGACGCTGATCGCGCCCTCGTCCAACACGAGGCAATGGTGGGCTGAGAAATACCCGGATTGTCGAACGATGGAGGGCAGTACGAACGAAGCGGGTGAAAGTGCGTACGCGTCGTGCGAAATCGTTCTACTGGCGGTGAAGCCTCATATCATCGCCCCCGTGCTTTCGGATCCGAACGTGGACCTGGGTGGTAAGTTGGTGATATCGATCGCGGCCGGTGTCCCACTTGCGACGATTACCGCTGGCGTCGGGCACTCGCGGGTAGTGCGAGTGATGCCAAACACGCCGAGTTTGGTAGGCGAAGGTGCGGCCGCGTATAGCACCGCTGAAAGTGTGACGGGATCCGATATTGAATCCGTCGAGACCATGCTCGGCAGCGTTGGGTATGCCGTTCAGGTGAGCGAAAACCAACTCGATGCGGTCACTGGGGTGAGCGGATCGGGCCCCGCCTACATTTATCTCGTCATTGAAGCACTCGCCGACGGCGGGGTCGCTGCGGGATTGCCACGCAAAACGGCATTGGAATTGGCCGCTCAGACGGTTCGAGGGGCGGCCACGATGGTGCGTGATACGGGCGAACATCCAGGCCTTCTCAAAGACAATGTGTGCAGTCCCGGCGGAACGACTATTGCCGCAATGCGTGTGCTGGAACAGAATGCGGTTCGTGGCGCGTTAATTGACGCGGTCAACGCCTCCGCAGCACGCAGTCGCGAATTGGCCAAATAAATCAACCGATCGAGCCATCGCACGCACCGAAATGCGAGACCATTGATGCACAAACCTCTGATCAAGATCGACGACAAACATGTCCCCCTATATCGCATTGTGTGGGTAGCCGACCTGCCGCACTTTTGCGGTGAAGAGGATTGTGTCCGCGAGGGGTACTACGAAGTTCGGCTGGACGTCGATGACTCGATCTGGACCCACCACGCCGACCGTGATCGCGTGATTGAGGCCTTGAATCAGTGGTGTGGCGACCCAAGAGACGACGGTGATATGGGTGGTGAGGCCGAATTCTAGAGCCTGGGGCTGCCTTTCAGATAATGAAAACCGGGGCAGTCCTATTCACGAATATTTAGTTTGTGTGAACATTCTCGCCTCGATCGATGGGGATTACACGGCAACTGATCACGGCAACTGATAATGGTTCGTGCTGAATCTCGCAACGCTCGTTTTCTAGGAAATGCCCCTGTCAGCAGAGCCGGAAACGATATTTCCTTCTCCTGCCGAATCACGTCTTGTTCGATCGGGCTCGCGACGCGGGGGGGACGAGAGATGGGGGCGCAAGAGATGGGGGCGCAGCAGCCAAATTGCGGCGGTCACGCAAACGCATCAAGCGATACGGCCTGTCTCGATGTTCGCGGAGCGTTTTGGCGGCGTTCGCGACTGCCTGCCGGCAATCTTAGTCGCATGCAAAACTAGCCACTTTGACGCCTTGGCGAGTGATCGCTAGGATTCGCGGGCTATGAAAGAGCCTACACCCGCTACCGCGACGACCATCCTCTTCCGTTTTACTGGTGAAGACCGACCGGGCCTGACCGCATCCCTGTCGGATCATTTCGCCAAGTTCGGTTGCAAGATCATCGACGTCAATCAAGCCGTTATTCACCGATCGCTACTGCTCGGATTGATGGTCCGAATCCCCACGGATGTGGATTCCGAGAAGGTCACGCAGAAAATGCGGCGTCGTGCGGAGAAGCTCGAACTGAAGTGCAAACACACGCACATTGAGGACGATGCCTACGACATCTGGGTTGGAGGCGAAGGAAAATCTCGATTCATTCTAACGCTCCTCTCCCGCGCGGTGACGGCCGAACAATTTGCGGCGGTGAGCCGGTTGGTCGCCGATCAGGGGTTGAACATTGACGTCATCACGCGATTGTCGGGCCGGCCTAAACGCGTGGCCGATGGAAAACCGACACGGGCGTGTGTGGAGTTTTCATTGCGGGGAGATCCTGAAGACCCCGATCGTTTGAAAGCGAGCCTGCTCGACCTTTCGAGCCGATTGGATTTGGATCTGGCGTGGCAACAGGATGACGCGTTCCGCCGCAATCGACGCGTCGTCGCACTCGACATGGATTCGACGTTACTGCAGGCCGAAGTGATCGATGAGATCGCTAAAGAAGCGGGAGTCGGCGAACAGGTATCGGCAATTACGGAAGCCGCGATGCGAGGTGAGATCGACTTCGACGAATCGCTTCGTCGCCGCGTCGCTTCGCTCGAAGGTTTGCCCGAAACCGTGTTGCCGAAAATTGCCGAACGGTTGGAGTTGACCGAAGGTGCCGAGCGACTGCTGTCGAATTTGAAACGGTTCGGTTATCGAACGGCGATCTTGTCGGGAGGTTTCAGCTATTTCGGTGAGTATCTTCGTTCGCGACTCGACGTGGACGACGTGCACGCCAACCAACTCGAGATCATCGACGGTAAACTGACTGGGCGGGTCGTCGGCGAGATCGTCAATGCGCAGCGAAAAGCCGCGCTGCTTGAGCAACTTGCCGCGAGCATCGGGATTGATTGCGAACAAACGATCGCGATCGGCGATGGAGCGAACGATTTGCCGATGCTGTCACGCGCCGGATTGGGAATCGCATTCCATGCGAAACCGATCGTGCGTGAATCGGCACGGCATCAGGTCTCCACGCTCGGTCTCGACGCGGTGTTGTACTTGCTCGGCGTCCGCGACCGTGACTTAGTCGAGCAAGCGAAACCCGTGTAACGGTTTGAATCGGACTACGTGACCTGTGCCGACACGTCGCGTGCGACGGCGTAGATCAAGTGTTCGCCTTCGATCGATTTGGCGGTCCATTCGATGGTGATGTAGTCGCCATTCGCGGTTATATAACGGTTGCGAAATCGAACCACGGGACGCCCCTCCCTCAAGGCCGAGACTTGCGTGATCGTTCGTTCTCGGTCGTCTTCATGGACGAATGACAAGAACGGGTTCGACAGTAACGCCTCATTGGAGTGCCCAAGGACTCTCGAGAAGTTATCGTTGATGCGAACAAAGAACCCGTTATGATCGGCGATGCAGAACATGTCCGGCGAGAGTTCAAAGAAGCGATTCATGTCACTGCGAACACTTCGCAGCGTCGAGGCCTGATGAGCCGTCATCACTTGCGACAGCACCATGGCGTCAACGGGGCGTTTGTCGATATCGACTTGGAGGCAATTGATTGCCAGGCGAACGATCGCATCGTCGAAGCCGCAATTGAGTAGACGTTCGAGGCTCAGGAACGTTTTGCCGCGAACGGCGCAGCGATAAACTTGTTGAAGACTTTCACCTTCGTAGGGTGCGTGGCCGCTGAGAATTTCGCAGAGAATTCCTCCGAGGCTGAACACGTCGGCGCGGGAATCGAGCGTGCTGCCTCGTGCTTGCTCGGGCGACATGTACTCTGGGGTGCCGTTGATATGTGCCTGCCGTGTGATCAGCTCGTTTGCTTCGAGTTCGGCGGAGAGCGATGACGCGGCGTTCTTATGAGATCGCGATTCAGACGAGGAGGGATCCAGGACGATGCGATGAAAGTGCTGGGCT
Organism: Aporhodopirellula rubra; assembly: GCF_014192335.1. Classification (GTDB taxonomy): domain Bacteria; phylum Planctomycetota; class Planctomycetia; order Pirellulales; family Pirellulaceae; genus Rhodopirellula; species Rhodopirellula rubra. The sequence goes on from NZ_JACHXU010000003.1 coordinate 127,359, forward strand.
AGTCCCCAGTCCATCACATTCACTTCACCAAATTCGCCGACCATGACGTTGGCAGGTTTTAGGTCGAGATGAATCACGCCGCGTGAATGTGCGAACGCCATCGTCTGGCAGACGTCCGTGAAAATCTGTAACAGCTCGGCTTTCTCGATCCGCTGATCTTGAAGCATCGTTTGCAGCGTGATGCCGCCGACTAATTTCATGACGTGATAAGGTTGCCCGTTTGCACACACGCCCGTTTCATAAATCGGTGCGACGCCGGGATACGATAGGAAGCTCATAATGCGGGCTTCGTTTGCGAAGTCATCCGCGTAATCCTTCGTGGCACGATCGCGGCGTAGTACTTTAACGGCGACCTCTCGATTGAGCAGACGGTCGAATCCCTTGTAGATGATTCCCATTCCCCCGGTTTCGATCCATTGCAGGATCTCATAACGCTCGGTGAGCAAGCGAGGTGGTTCATCGGTCTCGAACGAATCTGACAACTCGTCACTGGTTTGGTGTCCGCCGCCTCGTGAGGGCGGGTGGGATGCACGGCGAGCGGAGGTTGGTTTTCCGAGCGGAGGCTGGATCGAATCGGAAGCGATCGGGCCTGTTTCACGCATTCTCGTTTCACTTCGCCCCGATGTTTTGGGTTGCCAGGATCGGTGCATCGTTTGGCTACTCCTTTTTGCCATTTCGCGGGTGGCCGGAGTCATCCCAGCGGAAGGGTGAACGTTCATCTTAACGTTTCCCTCGCGGCGATTCGTGATGAAAGTCGCGTTGGTCGCAGGAATGTTGCCACCGCAGCGGTCGGTGGTGACGGCCCGATCCGTGTCAGGCTGGCATTGACACTGGCGAGTGAAAATTCATAGGACGGGGGCAATCATGGCGGGAAGAGGTCATTTTCACCGTAAATGATGCGATTTGCGTTGCATCAGGCGGTGAGGCATCCCAGTCACATAATCTGTACCGAATTTTCAGATTTGACTCGATTTGCCTTTTGAAACGGTCGATCGCAAAGGATGGACGTCAAAATCAACCTCGAAGAAACCCGCTCCCTTGCCTAAGGATGCGACGATGAAGCGAACGGATATCGCCGAAAACAAATTCACCCGTTATGCACGCCGTGCTGCAGTTGCTGCATGTGTGTTGGCGACGCTCCCCTCGATCGGTTGCCGTAGCGGTAAGCCTGGATGGAACATGTTCGGCCGACGCGGCGAGCCATCCGCCGAGATGCTCGCCGGGAGCGGACCGACCACGACCTATCCGACCCCGCCGTCGGCACGAGCGACGCCGGAAGCGATCGCCTCGATTGCTGGTGGAACCGCGCCTAGCACAACGAACGCAACACCGAGCACGCCCAGCCTTCCTACCGGATCGAATCCGTACGCGTTGGCGGGCAATCGCATGAGCTCACCTGAAAGTGGTGTGCCCGGGGGATTCCCAACGAGTGCGCCTTCGCAGTCGTCGAACAACCCAACCCCGTCGACATCGTTGGCCGCCGGGAATCAATCGGTGCCACCGGCCTACGCTTTGCCGGGACGCACGAGTCCTTCGAGTAGTGCAACCACGCCGAGCTATGCAGCCGCCGCGGCAAACGGTTACGCCGCCTCGACACCGACAACACCACCTTCGGCGTCGTCGATGCCAACCGGTTATCAGCTTGGGGCGAAGCCCGCGTCATCGCCTGCCGCCACCGTGGCGAGCACTCCGCAACAGAACTCGGGCAGCGGGTTCACGATGCCACCATTGAACAATTTGACTCCGACACGATTGGCCGCTGGGTCGACGAGTTCGTCTGGTTCAACCACATCTCCATCGAGCGGATTCACGTTGCCTAGCAGCATGGCGGCGCCGAAATCGGCGACCGTCGCCTCCGCGACGACTTCGGCACCTGCCGCATCGAGTTCGATGGCGTTGCCTGGATCCTCGACTTCCGCTCCTTCAGGGACGTCCACCGCCGCGCCGCAAACTGCCGTGGCGTCGTTGAGCCTGCCGCCATCGAGTCCTGCTTCATCGAGCACCGCATCGTCAGGTGCATCGACGCCGATCAGTGGAACATCGACGTCCGGCGGATCAGCAGATTTTCAAACCGCGGCGGCGGCAAGCACGTCGACCTCGACGACGTCTAGCAACAACTCGGTGCAGCCGACCGGCTACATGCCTGGTAGCACGAGCAAAGCGTCGAGTTATCCGTCTTCGAATCCTGTGATCCGATAGACGGTTCTGCAAAAAATTACGATCGTCCATCGTTTCGGATGATCGTTCCCCGGTTGGGCTGGCTGTCTCTTCGCAAAGAGAGGCCGCCGATCGGTGACAAGTGGCAGCGTTCCGTTTGCGCAAAAACGATGTGTGCTAGCGGCTCAAATTCTTTGCGGCGACTCGCCACGCTACCCAACTCAACGCGATGATCGCGACGAGGTACCAAAACGCGAGCGACGCTTCGTGGTAGCGCGAGCCGCTGTGCAGTAACCCGAACAACCGCGTGCCGACGGTGGTCACGCCCGGTGGCAATACTGCCAAAGCCGCAGGCACGTCACCGCTCGCGACGACCGCGGCGACGATGAACGCAGCCAAGGCAGTTGGCCAAACAAGCGGTATCTCAATGCGGAACAGTCGCGTCAGTGTGTTCCCGTCGAGTTGGCTCGATTGCCAGATCGGTTGGCTGATTTGTTCGTACCCGACACGCAATAGGACGTAGGCGATCACGAGGCTTCGTATTCCGACCGAGCAGATCGTCGGGATCAGCGTTTGCGTTGCTAACATTTCGCCGAAGGGAATCCCGGAGGCGAAAAATTTGACGACCGCCATCGCCACGATCGGGCCGGGAATGAGGAAGAGCATCGTCATCGCACAATCGACCAACCATCCGGTTTTGGCGTGCCCGCGTCCCCATCGAGCTAGAACCCACGCCAGCGGTGTGACCGCCAAGGCCGTGAATAACGCGAGTTGTAACGTCCAGACGTATTCGCGGGCGAACATGGACGGTGCGTTGCCGAGTGCGTGAACACAGGCCGACACGGACCAGCTTGCGATCGGTTTTCCGTTCTCGACTCGAACGAGGTGCCCGGACTGAACGATCAGTCCAGCGACAATGGCGCCTTGGCAAACGATCATTGATGTAAGCACGCCCAACGTCGATGCGATCACAGTGAGAGGACGCGTCGGTTGACCGTCGAAGGAAAGAGAATGTTGTGTGCCCCTGTTTTCATGGCCGTCGATTTTGCCCGCGATGCGCAGACGTTTCTTCCTGAGACGCATCCAAACGAATGCGGGAATACCGCCAACAATCAATGGCAGCCATGTGGTTACCGTGATCGCGGTCGCGTTGGGATCGAGAGCGTAGAAAAGATAAAATTGATCCGCGACCGTTCGGACGCTGTGTAAGTCTGCGATGCTCATTTCCGTCGCGGCAAGCAACCAGACAATGACGATCGACGCGAGAACCCATGGCCGGGCGATTGGCAAACGAACGCGGAACCACGCGGATGTTTTTCCAAAATCTAACTCCGCATGTTGGATGACTTCGGGGGCGATGTTTCGCGTCGCCCAAAAGGTTGCCGTGGCGACAATGGCGGCGCCGTGAACGCCGTGGATCCAACCGACCCACAGGAGGTTGCCGCCGGTCATCGTTTTCATCAGCCATCCGAATTTGCCTGCTGTCGATTCCCAGACCGCGGCGTGCATGATGAGCGGAGTCGCGATCGAAAACAGCATCGCCATGAACCACGTCGTTACCAGCATTCGTCGTAGCCGGTCGATCCCGCCACCTCGGGTTGCAGGCAAACAGGACTGACGAAGGATGACGGCGCACGCGGCAGCGGGAATACCGATCGTGATCGCAATCACGGACGACACCGCCATTAACGCGAATGTCGTCGAGATCGCAGCGGTCCAGTCGTCGGCGAACAGTTCCATCGGCAGAATCGGTACCTTCCTAAAAATTGAGAGAATCGCCAGAGTGTAGCCGAGCGGAATCTCTTTTTAAGCATCCCGAACCAACCACCTCGTGGTTAATGTATTTCTTGTGATGAAGTTGACCTCCATTCCGAGCCTGTACCGCAATCTGCGTCGTGGACGCGAGATTCTGTTGGTGCTGCGCCGTTATGGGTTGGCCGATTGGCTGAGTCGTTCGCAGCGACTGCCGTTTCGGGATTGGATCAAGGATCGTTCTGGCGTCCCTTTGACGCAGTATTCGCGGGTCGAACGCATTCGCATGGCGATCACCGAATTGGGGCCGACCTTTATTAAGGTCGGCCAAGTTCTCGCCTCCCGCCCTGACCTTGTCGGCATCGAGCTCGCGGAGGAATTGAAGCGTCTTCGCGGACGAGTCGAGCCCGATACGGCGGAACAGGTTCGTGCAACGTTGCGGTCCGAATTGGGAGACGATTTCGAGAAAAACTTCTCTTCGATCTGCTACACGCCGCTGGCGACTGCGTCGATCGGTCAGGTCCACCGGGCCGTTCTGCTTGACGGCAGCCGTGTCGTCTTGAAAGTTCAGCGAGCAGGGATCGATCGATTGATGCGACAAGACCTCGAGGTTCTCGAGGGGCTCGCCCAGTTGGCTGCTCGGGTGGATACGATCGCGGTGTGGGGGCCGCGAGAGATGGTCCGGCAACTGCGTCCGATGGTTTTGCACGAACTCGATTTCAATCGCGAACGGGGAAGTCTTAAACAGTTCGCTGAGATGCTCGTGTCCGACCAAGCCGAAGTGGCTGTTCCAACGGTGATCGATCATTTGTGCACGCGGCGAGTGCTCGTCATGGAGGAGATGATCGGAGCGCCTTTGGCGGCGGTGTTCTCGCATTCAACACCAACGTCAGATGATGCCGAGGACGCATCCGAACCGTCGGAAACCGTTCCGGTGGCGGATGGTTTGACTAAGGACAACCTTCCTGCTGACTTTGGATCGCGGCTCGCCAAAATCTATCTAAAGATGGTGTTTGAAGATGGGTTTTTCCACGCCGATCCGCACCCCGGAAACTTGATCTACCTGTCCGACGGACGGCTCGGCATTCTCGATTTTGGGATGACTGGTCGGATCGACGAGACATTGCGTGAGTCGATCGAGGAAATGTTGGTGGCGATCAATTCGGGTGATCGCAGAAGGCTGACTCGTTTGATTCGTGGTGTCGGCAACCCGCGTTTGGATCTGGATCAGGCGGCACTGGAGATTGATGTCGCTGATTTCGTGGACACCTACGGTCGTCAATCGCTCGATCGGTTTGATCTCAGCGGCGCGTTGAATGAACTCACCGAAATCTTGCACCGACACGGCATTACGTTGCCGAATCAATCGGCGTTGCTGCTGAAGATGTTGATCTCGCTCGAGGGGACGCTGCGAGAACTTGGGGTCGGATTCGACTCGCTCGATATTGTCCGGACTTATTTGCGACGGGTGATGCTCCGGCGGCTGACCCCGACCCGTCGACTTCGTCAGGCACGGCGGATTTACCTGGAAAACGAAGCGTTCCTGGAGGAAGCCCCCGAGCAAGTTCTCGCGGTATTGAATCAGGCGCGGTTAGGACAATTGCAACTGCGGCTGGACCCGAAACGGATCACTCCCGCCGTTAATCGTTTGGTCGTCGGGTTGATGGCAAGTGCTGTGTTTCTGGGCTCGTCGTTGTTGCTCGCCTATGAAGTCCCGCCGCTCCTTTTTCCCGATTCGAATGTCGCGGGAATCGAACGGCTCAGTGTGTTGGGGCTGATCGGAATCCTCGCCAGCATGGCGGTCATGACGACGCTCAGCATCACGATTTTGAGCAGCGACCGGGATTAATCCTCGGATCGCGGTTCTGTCGCGGGCGTAGGCCAGCGACCACGCTGACACGCCTTTATGCGGCGATCCGTTGAGCAGGAACGCTCGGGCCGATGTGTCCGCCGAGTGTTTGAATCTCCAACGCAAGCAGGCGTTGCACAATCTCACCGATCACGGGACGCTGCAGCGGGTCATTGGCCACCATGTTCTCGATCAGTTCGGCGACTGGTTCGATCACGTGTTGAGCAACCGGCGCGGTTGCCGACAAACTTTCCCACAGCACGCGACCGAGAGCGAAAACGTCCATCGCCGGGAGTGCCGCGGTCGATCCGTTCATCAATTCGGGGGCGGCGTAGTCGGGCGTTCCACGGAAGACACGGTGCATTGGCGTGTGCGTGCGTGCGGCAAATCCCAGGTCCACCAACGTCACGTGGCCCTTCGCGTCGATCAGGATGTTTTCCGGTTTGACGTCTCCGTGAACCCACCCGCCGGCGTGCAGTTTTTCCAGGGCTTGTCCGATCTGACGTGTCCACCAGAGGGCCACGGGAACCGCGAAATGTTCGATTTGGTGGGTTCGCTGATCCATCGAGACGGCGTCGAGCCGCGGCATCACGACGTACGGTGCGTGAGGTGAGCGAGATGCGTCCAGAATCGCGATCAGGTTCGGGTGTGTGACGCCCGACGCTTGGATCGATTGTCCGATTTGTCGTTGTGCGTCCCGAATCACGTTTGCCTGAGGTGCGTCGGCCGGATCGCTCGAAACCACGCCAGCGACAGTCTTTAGGACGTAGTCGTAGCGAGGATTTCCTTGGCTGTCGGCAGGTTGAGCCAAGAACAACTCGGTTCCCGTGCCGCGCGTCAACCGAGAACCCAATCGCCAGATACCGAGGATCTTTTCGGTTCCTTGAAATGATTGTTCAGTTGGAGTCGTGGCAGAACGGTCGAACATCTTGGCACTCGTGGGCATTTAATCGAGATAGGTTTCCAGAAAGGGTCATCGTCCCGGGTAGCCGAGTCAGGCTAATCGGCTGCCGGAAACCGGGACAACCGTTACAGCCGTCAAACCCGGTGCCCGGAATCGCGGATGCGTCGCCCGTCAGAGAACCTCTGCGTCGATCTTGCACGTGCGACGAGAAATCGTGAAAAAGGCCGGGCAGCATTCCCAAGACTCAGGGGAAGCGTGGAATCGGCAACGCACTCGGTTTCTGCGGGTCGGGATCTCCCCTTTCTTGTCAAAGGTGACGATTTGGCGGTCGAAATCAGGTTGATGGCCAATCCGGAACACAATTTGGAAGACGTCGCGAGAGAGGCCTCCGGAAGGGGGGCTTTTTAGGTTCCCGAGGTGGGTTCAGGTGCGTTTATGCCGGTTAGGGTAGGCGCGGGCGCAAACACTGGGAACTTTGTCGGTCGCAATCGCGTCGGAAACGCTGCATTTCGTTGACAGTGCAGCGCCCCCAATTAGACTCGCTGATTCGCGGACGTGGATTTGTTCAAAATTTGCATCCGTCTCGTTCCAGCCGCTTGAAATTCGCTAACTGGCTGCGAGATGAGAAAATTTGCGCCACTGTCTGCTACGGCTTTTCCTATTCTGGTCCCACGGGCCCCCTCCGCCAGAGACCCTCGATGAATCCTCGTCAGTCCTCCCAAACGTCGTCGGATTGGTCACACTCCTCGACCTCCTCGTCCGATGCCACTGGCTCTTCACGCAGTCGTCGTTCACGTCGACGCGATAAGACGAAAGCTCGCCGCAAGTCTGCCCGTCGTTTGACGATGGAAGGCCTGGAGCGTCGTCAATTGCTCGCCGCTAATCCGCTCGGCCCGATTCCCGGTGCCGACGATTATGATGGTCCCCGCAATATCGGATCGGTTTCCTCGTTCACCTACCGTGAAAAGGAGGCCGCGCAGCTCAATGGATTGAACGACTTCTACCAAGACGCCGAGTTCGTTCCGTTGGGGAACCTCACCGGTCAACGCGACACCATCGACATTTCCGGTACGGTGAGCTTCACCCAAGTCGGAACTCAATTCGTCAGTGACATTGATTACTACAGCTTTGATTTGAAGGCGGGTGATATTCTCGATATCGCCACGATCGGAGCGACGACGACGTTCGACGTCTTTTTGCCGAGTACGTTTGATTCGAGTCAGCCGAGTGGGCGGATTTGGTTCGGGCAAGACGACGCGGTCTCGCTGTATCCGATCGATTCACCGTTGCAAACGCTGGGGAACGCCAACGCGGCCCAGGTTGTTCCGTTTGATGGTCGCTACACGATCGCCGTTTCGGCTGAAACGGGATTGTCGAGTTACACGATTGGGCTGCGAACGTATCGTCCCGTCACCGAGAGCCTTCCGGTTGGACAAGGACAGATTGTCTTCTTGGACTTCGACGGCGGCAGTTTCGCTCGTGATGAGTTTAACTCTTCCTTCGCTGACGCCGGCATCCCGGCCGGTGGACGATTCCGCGTCCCTGATATCAGCCAAACGCTCGATGAAGCCGGCGTCGTTGTTTCCTCGTTCGATCAGTATCAGCAGGTCGCCGACCGAATCACCAACACTGTCGAGCAGCAGTTCGCGGATATCGGTGTTTACGGATCCAACGGATCGTACAGCTCGACGGGAACACCGGGTGAGTTCGGAATCACAATTCTCAACAGTTTTGAGCATCCCGATCCAGGCAGCAATCCGCTGGTAACGCGTGTTGTCTTCGGTTCGATCAACTCGTTCCCCGAGATCGACGGAGCTGGCCTATTGGGGCTCGCTCAAACGATCGACGTCGGGAACTTTGATCTCAGTGAAACGGTGCTGGTTTGGCTCGACAATGAAGTCGCCGCGTCGGAAGCAGTCGAGACCAGTGCAGCCTATAGCCTGTTTGATGTCCTCGGTCTGGAAATTGGTGCCACGACGACTCACGAGCTCGCCCACGTCTTTGGCTTGTACCACACCAATGGTACTAATCTCACGCCGTCATTGATCGATGGTGGTGGTACGCTCAACGAAGAGAATGGATTGGGTGTTGGTCCCGACGGGATCCTCGGAACGGCGGATGATATTCCCGTTCGTTTCCGTACCGACTTTGTCGATCCAGGTGGGGCGATCTCGTTCGGAACGTTGTATAGCGCCGACACAATTTCTCACACACTTGCCACGGGAACTCGTGGTGGAGCCTTGACCGGTCGCGTCTTCAATGACTTGAACAGCGACGGCAACGGCAGCAGCGATCCCGGATTGGCGGGAGTGACCGTCTTCGCGGACGCTAATAATAATGGTGTTCTCGACGCGACCGAGGCGAACGCGGTTACCGGTTCGGACGGATCGTATTCGCTGTTTGCAGCATCGGGGACGTACACCGTCGTCGCGATGACGCCGAGTAACTTCACCGCGACGACCGCAACCTCACAATCGGTCTCGTTGAGCACGACGGGTGGGACAGGACCGACGTTCGGGTTCGGCCAAGTCAATCCAGACATTACGGGTAAGAAGTTCGCTGACCTCAACGGCAACGGTGCACTCGATGCGGGTGAACCAGGCGTCGAAGGTGCTTACATCTACGCTGACCTCGACGGTGACAACCGGCCTGACCTCGGCGAACCGTTTGATATTACCGATGCCAACGGTTTCTACACTCTCGACCTGCCGATTCTTGGTCGCGAATACGCTATTCGTGAGGTCGAAGAACCCGGCTTCATCCGCACGTTGCCTGGCAACACCGAGGGTGAATGGGTCGTTAATTACACCGGCGGCCCTCTCGGAGCGAACTATCACTTTGGCGGATTGCCATCACGCGATTACGGTGACGCACCCGATTCCTATTCGACCAGCATTGCCGCGGGCGGACCGAGTCACGGAACGCTCACCGGTCTAACCATCGGTACCCAAATCGATCGCGAATCGGACGGTGTTCCGAGTGCGAATGCAACGGGCGACGATGCGATCAACACCGCAACGGGCCAAATTGATGACGAAGATGGCGTCATCGAATCCGTCGCACTCCGCCCTGGTGCGACCGGAACAATCACGGTCACGCTGACCAACACCACCGGCAGTACTGGTTACCTGCAAGCATGGCTCGACTTGAACGCCGATGGCGACTTCCTCGATGCCGGCGAACAGATTCGCACCGATGCCATCTTAGGCACGGGAACACACAATATTGACGTGGCGTTGCCAGCTTCGTTCGACATCAATGTCGATGGAACGGCTGATGGCGTGCTCAACACGTTTAGCCGATTCCGTTACAGCCTCACACCAGGTCTCGGTGTGGGTGGTGGTGCGGACACTGGTGAAGTCGAAGATCATCCGATTCGGATCTTGGCGGCCAGCAACACGGGCGGTTCGGCGAGCGATGATTTCGTTACCGTGCCGCAAAATTCGAACGCATTCGCAATCGATGTGTTGTCGAATGACTTCAGTTTGCCTAGCAACCCGCTGACGATCACCAACATCAATCGCACCGGTACGAGGGGCGTCGTTTCGGTCTCCGGAGCGGCCGGACAACAAGTTATTCTTTACTCGCCGCCGAACGGTTACACGGGACCAGATTCGTTCCAGTACACCGTCAGCGATGGTGACGTTGCGACGGTCTTTGTGAACGTCCAGTTCGCAACGGACGCACCGATCGCGGTCGATGATATCTTTGAAGTCGCGAGCAACGAGACGAACGTTCCTCTGAACCTGCTCGATAACGACATCGCATCGGTCGAAGGTGGACTGCGTATCACGCAAGTCTCCCGTGGTACCGGTGGTGGTACCCTGACGATCGAACCGGGAAGCCGCGGCGTTCGTTACACGCCTGCAAACGGGTTTGTCGGAACGGAGCAGTTCTCGTACTCGATCAGCGACGACTCGGGACAAACATCACAACAAGCGATCGGCACGGTTGTGTTGACTCCGCAATCGTTGGCTGATGACAAGGCCGAATACAAGATTGAGATTCTCGGTGAGAACAACGACACCGAACTGCTGACGCTGCAAGCCGGTCAGATCTTCCGCGTGCGAGTCTCCGTCGACGATATTTCGAAGGCGGACACCGAATCGATTCAGGGTTTGCAGTCGGCATTCGTTGACTTGCTGTATACCTCGGAACTCGTGACAACTGTTGATACGAATTCCACGGACGCCTTCCCGTTCGATATCACCTTCGGTCCTCAGTTCCAGACTGGTGCGTTTCAGCTCGGCAACTCGCTCACGCCAGGCTTGATTGACGAAGTCGGTAGCACCCAATCGTTCAGTAACCTGGATACGATCGGTAGTTCAAACGACCGAGCGTCGTTCACCGGATTTGCTGAGGTCTTTACGATCACCATGCAAGCGACCGGATCGGGGCTCGCTACGTTCAAGACCGATCCGACCGAAGCGGCCGTGAGCGAAACGACGCTGATTACGGACACGGATCCAGTGGTTCTCGATTACGACGAGATCCGATACGGTTCGACGCAGATTGAAATCGCTCCACTCGGCGACGGTTTCCCTGTCGCACTCGACGATTCCTTCCCGGTTGGTGTTGATTCGCTCGGCTCGACGATCCGGTCCTCCGCAGCGGCACGGTTCAACGTGCTCGATAATGACTTGATCGGTGATAACGACGTTGTTACCGAATTGACGCTGAAGGAAGCCGCACTCAACGGTAACGTGGTGCGAGTCGATGTCGGTGGAGATAACGATCCGTCGAACGATTATTTCTCCTACACGCCGCAAATTGGTTTCTCCGGCTTTGACCGCTTCTCGTACATTCTGACTGTGGAAAGTCCCGAGTTCGGAACGGTTCGCAGTATCGCAGAAGTCACGATGACGGTCGGTGCAGTGCAAAACCCGTTGGTGAACTTCGACTTCACGTTCGTCAACGAAGACGGTGACGAAATTACGTCTGTTCCTGTTGGTCAGCGTTTCGGTTTGCGAATCGATGCGATCGATTTGGGAACCGGACGTCCTCCGACGGAAGCCGTGTTCGCGGGCTTCTTGGATATCCTCTACAACACCGATTTCCTTTCGACCATTCCTGTCGACAACGGCGGAAATCCGGATGCGTTTGATTTCGATGTTGAATTCGATCCGCAATTCCTCTTGGATCCGGCCGTGGGCGTCAACGATCGTCCAGGATTGATCGATGAGTTCGGTTCGAACCAAGCCAGTTTGGGCGGATCAGGGCTGACGCTGGCCACGATTTACTTCCGCGGTGTCGCACCGGGAACAACAACGGTGACCGGATCGCCTGCGGATCGTTTCCCATTCCAAGACACGCTGCTGGATCAGAACGACGATCCTGTACCGGTCGAGAATATCCAGTACGACTCGGAAACGATTGTTATCACCGGATCGGGCGAACCACTGCAAAATGCATCGATGCCGGCTGACGTGAATGGTGACAACCTCGTCACGGCGGTCGACGCGTTGATCGTGATTAACGAAATGACGCGTCGCGAAGCCTCTGGCGAAACCGCCGCGTCGAGCGACCGTGTTTACTATCACGATGTCAACGGTGACGGATACGTAACCGCCGTGGACGCGTTGCAGGTGATCAACCAGCTCAACGCATCGACGAGCCCCAGTGGCGAAGCGATTGCACCGGCTCCGGTTCAACAACCGGTAACCGAATCGGAAGACACTACTGATGCCGTCATTACCGATCTCACGGCCGATGCCAAAATCGTCGGTGGTTCTGGAGTCGAGGAAACTCCGGTCGGGTCAAGCGTCGACACGGGATCGAAGACGGATGACGATTCCGATGATGATGATCTGCTGTCGCTGTTGGCGGACGATATCGCCAACCAGTGGAGCTAGAGTTTCTTGCTGACGATGATATCATCCTCGTCGCTCGAATCTCGGGTGAACCCTCGGTGCGAGAACATTTGTAGCATTCGGTGATTGCGGGGATCGACCTCCGCGGTCACCGTGCTGATTCCCCACCCGTCGCAGATCGACAAGCATTCGTCAGTCAGTAACGAGCCGAGCCCGCGTTCTTGCCAGGGGTCGGCGACCAGGACTGCGAATTCGGCTTTGTCGTGGTCTGAGTCGGTGACCAGTCTTCCCACACCGGCGATTTCTGTTTTGCCGTTGTGATGTGTCTCAGCGATGATGGCCAGTTCACGTTCGTAGTCGGTGAAACAGAACCGAGCCGCCAGGTCGTGATTGCTGCACTGCAAGAGATAGCGAAAACGCAACCGGATCGATTCTTCCGAACAGGTGGCCAACATCGCTCGCCAATTCGGTTCGTCTTCAGGAGCGATCGGGCGCAGCACAAACTGCGTGCCATCGGCTAACCGGACGCGTCGAACGTATTCGTCGGGATAAGGGCGGATCGCTAAGTGAGGAAATTCGGCGGTCCGAGATCGCGTCGCTTCGTTAGAGATCGGCGTCTCCAAATCAATGACGATATTGGCGTCTAAGGCGATCGTCTGTTGCGGCGTGACCAGCAACGGATTGACGTCGAGTTCGACGATTTCAGGGTGGTCGGCAAGGAGATAGGAGAACCGGAGCAACACACTGATCAGTTGGTCCATGTCGACGGCGGGTTTGCCTCGATATTCACCGAGCATCGGCCAGCATTGCAACCGTTCGAGCATCCGCCGGGCGAGTCGTTCGTTTAGTGGTGGTAGTTCTAACGATCGGTCCTGCAGCAATTCAGCATCCACGCCGCCCGCACCCACCAACATCACGGCGCCAAAGACCGGGTCTCGTCGTGCCCCGATCAGCAATTCACGTCCGTTGGGATCCACGACCATTGGCTGGACCGTGACTCCGCGAAACTCCGCATCCGGGCGTATCGTGTGACACCGTTCACGGATGGCTTCGAACGCTCGCTGGACCCCAGTAGCGTCAGTCACGTTCAGAATCACGCCGCCGACTTCGGTCTTGTGAACGATATCGGGCGAGTACACTTTGACAGCGACTGGGAATCCGACCTGTTCGGCGTACCGGATTGCCTCGTCCACTCGGCTCGCCACGATCGGGCGTGTGGTGGAAATACCGTAGGCTTCTAAAAGGGCTTTCGAATTGGATTCGGATAGTAATTCCGAATCGCTCAGCATTAACGACGCGAACGATTCTCGTAACGCCGCGCGATCGCGATGAAACTCGATCGGCATCGTCCGTGGTGTCTCTTGCAACACTTCCCGGTTGCGTGAATAGCGAACGAGATACGAGAACGCACGAACGGCTTTCCCCGGCGTGTCATAAACGGGAATTCCGGCGCGAGCCAGTCGTGCGCTGCCTTCTTGAACTCGCTGCCCGCCCATCCATACAGCCAGAATCGGTTTAGTGATCTTTTTAGCGGCTTCGATCAACGCGTCTGCAATCGCCGTCGGATCGGTCAGTGCCTGTGGCGTGAGAACAACGATCGCTGCATCGACATTGTCATCTCTCAGCACCGTGGTGATGGCTTCGGCGTAACGCATCGGCGTCGCGTCACCGAATAAGTCGACCGGATTCGAAAGGCCGTTGGTGTTGCTTGCCGAAATGGACGGTCTCACCGCATTGGCTGGTTCGGCTGTGTTATTAGCGTCGACGCTCGCGAATGAGTGATCCAATGAATCGCTCTGGCGTTGGGCTGCGATTAGTTCTTCTTTGGTTTGCGACGAGAACTGCGCCAGCATGCATTTCTTTTGCAAGACAGCATCCGCCGCCATCACGCCCGCCGATCCTGCGTTACTGACCACCGCCAAACGAGATCCTCGCGGCGGTTTGTGATGAGCCAACAACTCGGCACAGTGGATCAAGTCATCGAACTCCTCCACCCGTACGATACCCGCCCGAGCGAACGCCGCGTCATAGACGGAGTCAACACCTACCATGGCACCGGTGTGCAAGGCCGCCGCTTGTGCGGTCGTTGCGAATCGTCCTGACTTGTACGCGATGATCGGTTTTTGTTTGGCGAAGGCGCGAGCGGCGGACATGAAACTGCGCGCATCGGTAATCGATTCGATATACATCACGATGGAATCGGTGTACGGGTCTTCGGCGAGGAAGTCGATCAAATCGGCGATCGTGACGTCAATGAGGTTGCCCAGCGACACGAAATGAGAAAACCCGATACCTTCTTTTTCTGCCCAATCTAAGATCGCCGTCCCCAACGCGCCCGACTGAGTCAATAACGCGATCCGGCCCCGCCGAGGCGAGGTGTCAGCAAAGCTCGCGTTCAAGCCCGCGTGCGTGGAAATGATACCCAGCGAATTGGGGCCGATGATCCGCATGTTCGGAAACCGCTTCGCCACGGCTAGCAGTTTTAATTCGAGTTCGCGACCTGTTGCACCGGTTTCACGGAACCCCGCCGCGAGAATCACGACACCACGCACGTCCGCGTGGCCACACTGATAGACCAAATCGGGAGTCGATTCCGCGGGCGTACAGATTACCGCGAGATCAATCGCACCGGTGACCTCTTCGATGCTGCCGACACATCTCACACCTTCCACGTTGTCATAATGCCGGTTGACCGCGATGATTTCGCCACCGTAGCCGGCTCGCTGCAAATTACGAACGACGGTGTTGCCGACACTCCCGACACGTTGGCTCGCCCCGATGACGACCACGCGATTGGGAGTGATTAGACGTCGAAGGTTACGAGTAGGCATGAGGATACTTTCCGTGATTCGGGGCGATAGAATCGACCATAGCGGAGTCGTATCTCAGTATCCAGGCCGCGCGTGAAACGACACGATCGAGAAGCCTGTTTTGACCTCAACCAGGACGAAAGACCGCAGTTAAGGGGCGTCACGCAACGGTATGGGGCAACTTGTCGCAGGGGCCGGGGCAGACGCAGGGGTGGAGGAGCGAAGCGTTTGACGTCTCGGCGAGAATGATCAGGTTGGCTCGCGAATCGCGATATCCTTCCCGATCCAGGCATCAATAAACAAAACCCGAACGCCGCGATAAGACGCTATTTTTCGGGCGGCGAATTGAGCGTCGACTCCACCTGTTGATACGTTTGCATCATCTGGTCGAGTTGTTTGAGTAGCCGATCGATATCACGTCCGTTGTCGATCGACTCGTTGAGCAGCGGACGCATCCACTCTTGCATGAGATGGAATTGCCCCTTGATCAGTTCCGCCATCACTCGCGGAACCTTGTGTTGCACGAGCACCTTCTGTTCGACCGGTGCGCTCGTTTGTTGACGTGTCAGTTCCTCGATTTGGTTGCCGGTGGTCTGCAGCCGTTGGCTCAACGATTCGCCGATCGCGAGCAGTGATTGTCGTAAGGAGTCCACTCGCGCATCCATCCGCTGTTCGGAAGAGTGGTCTTCCATCGCGACGGCTTTTGCGATGACTTGTCGAATCGATTCCAGCCCGTCACGCATCGACGCGAGTTGTCGCATCACCTGCCCGACCTGATCTTCGCTGTCCATCCCCGCCATGCGAACGCTCTCGACGAAGGCATACTTGATCGAATCCCAGCGTGCTTGTTCGTCGGGGGTCAAGATTCCCATCAACTCCTTGAACTTCAGGACGTTCGCTTCATTGTCGGTCGTCAGTGTTTGGGCGTCTTGTTCGTAGTTGCTGACGATCAGCGTCTGCAATTCGGAATCGTTCATTACCGGTGCAACCCGCTCGGCGATGCGGTTCATGTTTCGGTAACTGCCCTGCAATTTGAAAGCCGGTTCGGTCCGATAGGCGTCAGCTTGAGCGGCGGAACGGATGTAGGCACGGTTGACTCGAAGGACCACGTCGCGAACCCGCAGTAGTTTACGAGTCACTTCGAACATGTCGCGAACTTGGTCGAGCGAGAAGTTGCTTTCGAGCTCGATGCCTTCGATCGAATCTCGTTGAGCGGCCATCGCGATCTTGCGGGCATCCGATGGAGGTGCCGTCGAGAGCGGCGCGAGCGTTGTGTTGCTCGACAAGCAGTTCTCGAGATAGCTCATTTCGAATGCGTCGGCACGGTCGCCGATGATTTCACCGAGGTTGTAAACGTCGGCACGGTTGGAAAGCATGTCCGGAATTTGGAAACGGTCGCCGCTTTCGGTGTACGGGTTCCCGGCCATCACGACCGCCACACGCCGCCCACGCAAGTCGTAAGTGCGTGTTTTTCCGTCGCGGACGCCTTCGATCTTTCGTGTGGCATCGCACAACGAGATGAATTTCTGTAACAACTCGGGATGGGTGTGCTGGATATCGTCGAGGTACAACATCACGTTGTCACCCATTTCCAACGCGAGGTTCAATCGTTCGACCTCTTCGCGAGCCGCCGCGTTGGGCGCTTCGGCGGGGTCGAGCGACGTGACGCCGTGGCCAATCGCCGGGCCGTTGATCTTCATGAACACCAACCCCAAACGGTTAGCGACGTATTCCATCAGTGTTGTTTTGCCGTATCCCGGTGGCGAGATCAATAACAACAATCCCATGCGATCGGTGCGTTTGTCTTCGCCGGCCGTTCCCATTTGTTTAGCAAGATTGTCGCCGATGAGCGGCAGGTAGACTTCGTCAAGCAATTGGTTGCGGACGAAGCTGCTGAGGACTTTGGGTTTGAACTCGTCCAATCGCATCGAATCGCGAGCCGTCTTGACCAAATTCGATTTGGCTTCGTGCAGAGCATGGAAACGTGGTACCACGGAACTGCGATAGTCATTGAGTCGTTGCATGAACTCGTGGTAATGAACGGTCAACTTGCCGTCGATGATCCGTTCGTGGCTGCCGACGAGACCATCGACTGATTCCGCGACGGGAACGTCCACGATTTGCAAGTGACGTTCGATCCCGCGTGATTCCTCTTTTTCTGGTTTTGCACCGTCTTGGCTGTTTTCTTGTTCGATTTCATTAAGGATCAACCATGCCAGTTCATCGCGGTAACCGTCTGCCGCGTCGCCATCGGTGGTTTGGCTATCGACGTTCTGTTTGGCAATGAATGCGTCGCCCCAGTTCCTGGCCAGGACGTAGGCACGAACGGGATCGTCGGAGTTGGGTTTGAGTCCGGCGACTAACCACTTTTGACGATCGCTTTGTGGCAGTGCGTTCTTGAAATTGTTGAGCAAATCCATCGCTCGCCCGCTCGTGGTCGCTTTGTTTGGTGCAACGAGCAATTCGTTGAACAGATAGTCGGCGATCCGTTCCGCCGTGACTGTCTTTCCAAACAAGGTTTGCCAGGTTGAAACGTCGGCGGAGGCGAGGCTCGCGAGACGTTCACGGAACTGCACCGCAGGTTCCGCTTGGGGGTATGCCCTCGCTAATTTCGCGAACCCTGCAATCCAGTGTTTCATTTCGGTCTGACGTTTCGGATCAAGGATCCGTGTCCACCAAAATTGCCCGCAGGCTCTCAACGTCGGTTCGTATCGAAGGAGTCCGAGTTGTCGGTCGATCGCGATTAACGCGTTCAGGATTGCAGCAGTGTCTCGGTCGTGAACCCCTTTGGCATAACCTTCGTCGAATCGACCGTTCATTTGGTCGGCGACCCACGCGGCATCGACCGATGTTCGAGTGGTGGCCGACGGGAACAAGTCCATCGCGAGATATTCGGACCGATAGACGTGACGGTTTTCGCTGATGAGCGGTTGGTCCCACAACTCTCTCGAGTTTTCTAAACGCTCGTCACGCATCGGCTCGAAATACTGCGTTCCGGTGAGGTGCAAGCACAGTTCACCGCCGCGCAGTACTGTCGTGAGGTCGAGTGGTTGAGTGTTGACCGCGAATCGCCGTTCACCGAGACGGATAACATCGCCACCGTCCTCAAAGAGATCTTGCCGATCTTTGAGCCCACGTGTGGCGTCTTCCCGGATGACTTTTAACCGGCCTTGCAAGTCGCCGACTCGAACGGAATCTCCGAGTTCGTCGAGTTCATCGATCAGGCTGCGAATTTTGCCGACCATCAAGTCGCCCGCAAAATAGGCTGCGATCGCGTCGGTGGAGTCCATCGCTGAAACACGAGACGAAATCGCTTTCAGAATTCGATCCGCCGCCGAAGAGAGTGACTCGGCGCGACGGTTCCGTTTTTCAACGAGCGAAACCTTGCGAGATTCAAACGCGGTGTAGACTTCTTCACGACGTTCGGCGAGCGTCTCGATGAATTCGTCGAATTCTGCGAACCGTCCTTCGAGTTCTTCGAGGCCGACCATCACTTTTGTGAGGTATTCGTCGCAGCGGGCGGGTGTGTCGCAGACGTCAAGGTAGCCCGACGTGGACTGTTGCAGCAGTTTCATCTGGGATGCAAATTCGGCGCGTCCCTCGATACCGATCAGGTCGCGGCGTCGGTTTTTCAACGCACTGCGAACTCGGTTGACATCGGCGAAAACGTCTCCGATCGCATCGATGATCTGTGTCCGCTGCGTCGCGTCTTCGATCTCGAGGTTGCTAACCGTTTCAGTCAGCAATTCGAGTTCGGAGGCGGCGGTGTCGATCTCGGCTTCGAGTTCCTTGGCAACCGAAACGCTGCCCACGTCGGGGATTTTGTTTTCAGCGGCAACAATCGCGGCACGGTACGGAGCTAATGAATCACCCGTCAGCAGGAAATCCACGCACCGACGACTCAATCGCTGGGTCGCCTCGGCGAGGCGTTTCTCTAACGCATCGGCGAGCGATAGGTCGACAAATTTGAGGTCTCGGAGCGTGATCGCGTGCCCGCGATGTTCCCGCAAATGAGTCAGTGACGCGACGAATTCTTGAATGCTCTCGAATCTCGAACGATCAATTTCTTTGAGCGTACGCTCGATCGCTGTTTTAACTTTCTCGGTCTGCTTTTTAGTCTCGGTGCGGACGCGGACGACTTTCTCGAACTCTTCCACCGCAGCGGACGCGGCGTCGCGAATGTGGCCGAGTGCGGTGTCGAGATGATGTGTTTCTTCTTTGCCGATCCAAAAATAACTATCTAGAATGTCGCCCGACTTTTTGACGAGATCCTGGTAGAGGCCGTCGTAGCTGTCGTCTTTTTCGATCAGTTGCAGCACCTCGCTGCACTCAGCCATCCCGCGAACGAGATCTTGGTTCCCGATTTTGAAGAGCAGCGAGTCGGTTTGGCTCGGTGGCAGGTAATTCTCGCCGACAAAGGGCGTTTGCCAAATCTGAATCGGGTGGTGTTTTTGGGGCGTTTCGTGTGTTTTGAAACAAACCATCTCACCGGCTTCAAAGAACGTTTGCCCATGGCAAACCAGCGGCGTTTCAACGCTTTGGCGGATTTGGTTGTACCGCAATTGCACGTACGTGCCGTGTTCGATGTTGCTGAAGAGATAGAGGTAGTCTTCGCCGTTGGACGATGCGATGGTGCGTTCGTATCGCATGTCGGCCAATCCGTGATCGAACCGTTTGAATTCACCCGATTGCAGGTAGTAGCCGCCGGGGAAGATCAATCCTTGGTCGCCGGGCAACATCACGCAGGCGTGTTCGATTTCATCGAGACGAACGGCTTGGTTGATCTTGCCGCTGAAAACGATGTATCGGAATTGGTTCTCTTGATAGGGTTTGATTTTCATCAGCACTAGGTTGCCGATGATTGCGAAGTAGATCTCCGCGTCGTCCAGTTTTTGGTCAGGGTTGTCGACTTGTTCGGCGTAGATGCCTTCGCCGCTACTGGTGTTGTTTTCGACTTTGACCGTGAGGTCACCGCCGACGGTTTCGACGAAAACTTTGTCTTCGATCGAGATGTGCGGGTGATCGCCATAGCGGTGCATGTCGCGCGTCGCCCGTTGCCATGTGAAGGCGTGTTGTGGCGGCTGTTTGACCTCGTGATCACTTCGGTTGTCGATGTATTCGATTTCCGTCCCAGTGATTCGCCATTTAAACGACTTGATGTCTCCGGCGGTTTTCCCTACCTGGAAAACCATGTGGAGGATCGGGCCACTGACGAAGAAACGCAGGAACGTGGTCCCTTTGTAGAACCGATAGAGTTCCTCGAAATCTTTGACGAACCGAGGGTCGCTGATGAGGTCCAGTGCCGAGGCATGAAACTCATGGTCCTCCATTCGGTAAATGGAGAAAACGTCCGGAAGATGGATTTCGGTTTTCAGTCCGAATTGAACGTTGTACCCGAAAACAAAATGGTCACCGATCGAGACGATGTCTCGAGGGACACAATTGTGTTCCGTTGTAATTCGTTGCGTCGCAACCAGGCGGGTTTCGATGTTACCGAAGACTTCATTTCGGTCGGCATTGAGTTTGCCGAGTCGATCTCGCAAATCGCCCGCAGCGTCACGAAGACGGTTGCGAAGGATTTCGTAGGTTCCGCCGGTGAGTTGGGTGTCACTCATAGGATGGTTGTTGGCGATAGGCAGTGCGGACGCGTCGGTAAATTACATTCCGGTGTCCATCGCGTTGACGCGACAGAGCACCTCTGTCCCTGAGGACATGATTGATTCACCGCGGCCAGCGGAAGATCGTCAAAGTGAGACGATCGGTTGCCGGCAGCGTGGAGTTAACAATCATCGAGAGTCTTAGCCTTTCGACACCGGTTTGACCCGTTTGGCAGCAACGGTTGTTTCACCATTGTTGCTGGGGCGTGCGAGCAGCCGGCCGGCTTTCTGATCCGTGACGTTGGCTGTCGCGGCGATGCTGAGCAGGCTCGTCAACTGGTTTCGTACGTCGTCGGTGGATGCCATTCCCATCATTTTGGCGATCAACGCGGCGATCGAAAGATCTTTCACCCCGTCGGTGTCCAATCCGAATTGTCCGATCAGTTCTTCGACTTGGCTGCGGAAGTAGTCCGCATTGCCGTCGAAGAACGTATCCTTGATGTCGGTCGCAACTTTGCTGTTGTAAACGAATCGGTCGATCGCTTTACCGCCCTTGACGGCAGAGGTGATCTGGTCGAAGAACTCGCCGTCGCCACCGACGATATCGATCCGAGCGGCCTTGAGTGCATCGCCAATGACACTGGCTTGGCTCTCGGCGATGCCACGTTGGGCATCGATCGCGGCGATCTCGACATCCTTCTCTTTGTTGAGCGAGAGTTTGAATTCCTCGTGCTCCTTGCCGACGCCGTCGAGTTTTTTCATCGCTTCGGCTTTCTCGGTGATACCGGTTGCTTCGGCACTGTATTTCTCTCGTGAGACCATCGCTTCGGCGAGACCTTCCTTCTCGAGGGAGATTGCCTTCGCTTCTTGGACCTGAGCCTCTGCCAGTCCGATCGCGGCGGCTTGGGCCGATTCGGCTTCGGCGAGCATCTTGGTCGCGGCGGTTTCTTTTTCTGCGGCGTCGCGTTTGGCTTCCGCTTCGATGCGAATCTTCTGAGCGATCAATTCGCTGGATTCCTTCTCTGCTTGGGCGAGTTTCGTTTGGCGAATCAGTTCTTCTTCGGCCTTCATTTCGGCCGCAGTGATTTGAACCTTCTTCGCTCGATCGGCTTTGGCGAGTTCCTCGGTGTCCTTGATGCGTTCTTGTTCTTCGACAACCGCACGTTCGACGGCAACGCGTTCGCGAATGACTTCTTGGATGTTTCGTTTCTCGACTTCGATCGCCTTTTCTTTCTCAACTTCAGCGACGCCCACGACTCGCAATCGTTCGGTGGCTTCGAGGTCTCGATCGCGAGCGACACGTTCGAGTTCGACCGCGTCGGTCTTTTCTTTGTTTCGCAAGGCAACCAAGATTTGCCGGCCTTTGTTTTCTTCCGCGATGCCGATTTCTTCTTCGGTCGTGATCCGGGCGCGTTCGGCTTCGAGACGTTGTTCTTCGCGGACTTTGGCTGCGGCGGCTTGCTCACGCGATGAAATTTCCGCGATCTCGCGTTGTTGTTTCTCGACGGCTTCGACTCGTTGACGTTCCAAAGCAAGGATGGTTTCTTCCGCTTCGACGTCTTGTTTCTTCAGTGTCTTTTCTTTGTCACGTGTGAACTGGTTTTCTTTCACCTTCTCCATCGATGTCAGTTCGGTGATCTTCTTGATGCCCTCGGCGTCGAGAATGTTGCTCGGGCTGAGCATGTCCAATGGCGTTTGTTCGAGGTAGTCGATGGCCGCGTCGTCGAGCCGATACCCGTTCAGGTCAGTGCCGATGACTTTAAGAATCTCGTCCTTGAATTTGTCGCGTTGGTCGTACAGATCGATGAAATCAAATTGCTTTCCGACCGTCTTGAGTGCTTCGCTGAATTTCGCATCAAACAACTCACGAAGGGTATCGAGTTGGCTACAGCGTTTGGCGCCGATGGCTTCGGCGACTTCCTTCATTTCCGCCGGTGAATTGGCGACGCGAATGAAGAATGCGACTTTGATATCCGCGCGGATGTTGTCTTTGCATATCAGGCCGGCACTGCCCTCGCGGTGAATCTCGAAGCTCTTCAGCGTCAGATCCATGAACTCGTATTGTTGGATCAGTGGAATGACCATCATCCCCTGCCCGCAGACGGCTTCTACGCCGCCGCGTCCGGATCGCACGATGGCGCGGTCGGGACCGACCTTGATGTAGTACTTCTGCAATAGGACGACGAGGAACAGCACACAAACGAGTGCACCGACAATCAACACGATCGCACCGTCCACCCAATAGGAGTCGGTGAAGAAAGCAGAAAGCATGGGAGGAGTCCCTTTATTTACGGTGAGTCAGGAGTGAGGAGGAGCAAGGAACATGGCAGGCACGCACGCGGTATCGGGCGCAAAACCTCTCCAAAAAGTTGCTATTAAGCCGATTTCGACTGGGGTGAATCGATCGCGGCAGCGGTCCAGTTTAGTCGCTACCCCACTCTAGAGTAGAATATGCCTTACTCCGCTGCCGGAACTCTCGCCAAGATTTCTCGAATGTCGGCTCGCTCGATTCAGGTGGCGAAGGTTTTGAGAGCGCTGGAGGAGCGGGAGTCGTTTTCTCGGTCGGAATTCGTCCCGCATTCGGCCGCATCTGCGCATCGTCCTCCGTTTCGCTGGGAGCGTTTGCGAAAGTCAGCCGATGGGCCGGGGATGCGTCAAAATCGGAGTTACCCAGTCACGGACACTCAAATCGACGCCGGACGATGTTCCGGCGAGGGGTGCCTTTCGACGTTAGTTCTCCTGCGGCTTGCGTAAGAGGCGGATCGAGTCGTGCGATCGAAAACGGAGTGCGTGCGGGTAAGAGGTCGCGGACGCACTCGGTGATCGTTTCGTTGTCCGGTGCCCTGTCGAGGGAGTCCGGTTGGATCGCGATAATCAATTTGTCGTTGATCGACAGCAACACCGCGTGTTCGCAGCGGACGTTCTGAAGGATCGATTGTTCCACTGGATGTGGGTGAATCTTGAATCCATTTTCAAGAACGATCACGTCATCGTCACGACCGAGAATTCTCAGTTGGCCGCTCGGGGCCCGTTCGACGAGGTCGCCGGTGTCGAGCCATCCGTCCTGATCGATTTTTTCGGCGGTCGATTTTGAATCGTCCAGGTATCCGAGCATGACCATCGGCCCGCGGACATACAGACGTTGGTTGGTGATTTTGATTTCGCAACCCTGGACCGGTGGACCAACGCATCCGGCAACCGTGTCACCGGGGGACGAACTGCAAATGACGGGCGATGTTTCCGTGCAACCGTACCCCTGGATCACATCAATTTTCTTGCCTGAGAGTTCGTTGAACAGGTCGGCGCCGAGTGCCGCGCCTCCACAGCCGAGTGCACGTAATTCCGCCAATCGCAGATCGCCTAACCGGATCCGTTCGAGAATCGTCCGAGCCAGGGACGGCACACAATTGATCAACGTCGGTCGAGATTGGGGGGCCATGCGGCCAAGTCCCGCGTGTCCGTAATCGAGAATCCATTGGCAACCTGACTGCAACCAAGTCCCCATGTCACATGTTCTCGCGTAGGCATGCGAGATTGACAAAAGGGTCAGACGTGTGTCGTCGATGGATTGAGGGACCGCGTTGAGTTTCGCGGCCGCGTTCGTGGTCAAATTCCGCTGAGACAAAACGACGCCACGGGGTTGGGCGGTCGTGCCACTCGTCCAAAGCACTAAACTAGCTCGATCAATGTCGACTCGATTGGCGGCATCAGCGAGATGTGTCATTGACTCGGCGAAGTCATCGGTTGCCACGAACAAGTCTGTTTTCGATAGGGCTAGTTCCATGCCGCGAGAACGTTTGCGAATTTCACTTTGCGACTCCGGTGGCAACTTAACATCGATCGGAATCTCGATTGCTCCGCACGCGATGCACGCCAAAGCGGTGACAACGTTAGCTTCGGTGTTTTGGCACTCGTAGACGACTCTCTGTTGCTGGGCATCAAAGATGGGCTTGCCGAGATCGTTGTCACACGCTGTACCCGTCAACGTGCTCTCGATGACCTGAGTGGTTCGGAGCACCGCAGTGACGAGTTGCCTCCACGTTCGTGGCGGCGATCCGGGGCAGCGGAGGGCAACCGCGTTGGGGCGTTCGCGTGCGTGATGTAGCAATGCGTCCAAAAGGTGCCGCGTCATGAGACTGGTTTGGTCAGTTCGTGAAGAAAGATCGCACCGGCAACACTCACGTTCAAACTGTCCGTCGTTTCCGGCATCGGAAGCGTTGTACGGACATCGCAGGCTTTTTGTATCTCGGGGGCGAGGCCCTGAGCTTCGTTTCCCATTAATAGAACCGTTGGTGCCCCGGCGAGGTGCGATTGAAGGGCGCCGATGGTGATCGCGTCGGGAGCCAATGTTGTGGCGGCGAATCGAAACGTGTCGGATTGCAGATCCGCAATTTGTTGAAGCGGTTGATCGAAACGATAGAAGCGATGATGAAACACCGACGCCATGCTGACTCGGATGACGCGGCGCACAAATGGATAGATGGTGGACGGGCCGATCAAGACGTCTTGAACGCCCATTGCGGCGGCCGAACGCAGTAGGCTGCCGACATTTTCAGGATCGCTGATGCCGACCAACCCGAGTGCAAGGCGGGGGCGATCGGTTTGGAGTTGTTCGCACGGGAGCAATTGGGGACAGACACCATGTGCCAGGACGCCTCGATGGAAATCGTAACCCGCGATAGCGGCACCTATCTTAGGATCGACAACGTAAACGGGAACAGATTCGGGGAGCATGCCGATGTATTTCGCTTCCTGCCCTTTGTGAAGCAGTAGCGATTGTACGGATAAGTCGCTCTGAAGGAGCCGTTTCACGACCAAAGAGCCTTCCGCAATGAACCCGTCCTCTGGGTCGCGTAGTCGCACGTTCCGATAAGCGTTAATACGCGAATCGAGTGGGTCAGTCAGTTCGATCAGCATGGAGTTGCGACGTAGATTATTCAGAATGGGGGGAAAGTGGTGCACGCGATCCGTGGGGCAAACGCATTTAAGGTTTAACGCCTTTGCGGCCTATGCCCTTCGCGTTCTGCGAACAACGACGGTTTTGCCACGTGGAGGTCGATTCGTTGTGTAGGTCCAGACGATTAAACGGCCTGTCGGGAATTCTCGGCATGTGCATTTCGATCCGCAAATCACGTCAAGGAAGACGCACCACGATGTCATATTCAATCTGGGATTGGTGGTTCGGCGACGGACAACTGCAACCTTCTAATGTTTGCCGAGTGAACGGTTTGCGATGCGATCGTTTGTTTTCATTGAGCGGCGGTTCGATCACACGTCGCCGCTTGGGCGTCTTCTTAGCCGCGATCGGTGTCGCCTCCGTTGGCGGCGCCGCTCGGACGATGGCGGCCGACACTTCGACGGATTTCGGATCTGTTAACCACGCCCAGCGATGGGATTCGTCGACGACCTTTGCGATGATTATCGCTGATGAAGATGGTGCCGAGAAGTCGGCTGCCTCGAATAGCGATCCGGCGAGCGACGCAGTAGACAATCTCAACGAAGATGAACTGCGTCGCAAGCGATTGAGAGATCTACTCGGTGACGATGCCGATCCCCTCGCGATGGATGATCCGAAGGAGGATGGGGCCGAAGTTGGAGATGCGGAGCGTCCGCCACGAGCGTCTGATTTTGAAAATGAAGATGGCGAAGACACGTTCGCCAAACCGTTCATCGAGGAGCGATTACCAGAAGTCGAGGGCGGACGGTTTGTATTGCCGCCGATTCGAGCGGTTTCAATTGATAAAAAGCCGATCGGAAACGGAAGGGTTCCTGAGGGACTCGAAGCGGGGGACGACTTGCAGCTCGTTCCCCTGCCCGAAGACGGTTATTCCCGCTTGGCTCTGACGGGCGGTGGGGCGTGGCCGCAGTTGATTCGACCTTGGGCCGCACCGAACACTTATTCACATCCGTTGTATTTCGAAGATCGGATGCTGGAGCGGCACGGTCACGAGCGTTGGGGATGTTTCCAACCGCTCGCCTCTGGAGCTCGGTTCTTCACCACGCTTCCAATGTTGCCTTACCTAGCGACCGTGCAGGAACCGTGTGACATCGTTTACAGCAAAGGATATTACCGCGCCGGATCGCCGGTGCCAAAGTTTTATCAACGACCACCGTTGGAGCAACGTGCTGTCATTGTGGAAGCCGCTGTGGTTTCGGGAACTTTCATCGCATTGCCGTGATGAGTTAATCAGTCTCGCCCCAAATAGAGAAAAACTAAGTTCAGGTGGAAACGCCTGAAATTGAAATCGCCCGCTCGCTCGAAGTTTTAAATCGACACGGACGTCGAATGCATCGAGCACGGCCTCACCCTCGTACAGCTATTGAGATCAGCCATGGATCGGCAGTTCACTCACGACCTTCGTGTCGAAACGATCGAAGAGAAAACGGCGAAAAAAACGTTGAACGGTCAACAGCGAAAACAGCGCCGGCGACGCGTGTTGGCCTCGTTGTTGTGCGGATGCGTGAGTACGCTCGCGACGGTTGGGTGCGGCCTAACACAGAAAATTCCGGACAGTCCTTACGATACAAAGACGTCGTATCACGATCATTCCGCATTGCGAATTGAGTACCCACAGGTACAACAATGTGCGACTCCGTCTTCCTCGGCAGCCGCCTCTGCAATCGCTCCCAACGCATTGCAGGATCCGGCATCCATGCCAGCGTTGGAGTTGACACTGCAGGACGCGATTCGACAAGCCTTGGGTAGCAGTCCCGTACTGCGATCGATCGGTGGTGCAGTCGTGACCAGTCCTGCTGCGACGGCGACCTCATTCGATCCCGCACTCGCCCACGCCAGCCCGTCACTCGGTGTGGAAGCGGCGTTGTCGGCGTTTGATGCCGTGTACTCTCAATCATTGTCGTGGGATAAGGTCGACCAGCCGAGGAACTTTAGCTTGCCCGGTCTCGGTACCGTTTTCCCTTCGTACGCAAACCAAACCGTTGCATCGTATAGCAATGAGATCTCCAAACGGACGGCATCGGGGGCCACGTTTGCCATGCGTAACGTCGTCGGTTACACGAGGACGGATGACCCGAGTCGCGCCAGTCAATTGTTCCCAAGTGCCTTTTCAGGATATTTGGAGGCTGAGTACAGGCAGCCCCTGATGAAAGGTGCGGGAGCAACGTACAACCGAATCGCCGGAACGAGCGGAGCGGTGGGGCAGTACAACGGCGTGTTGATCGCACGCGTCAACGAAGATGTCGCTTTGGCTGATTTTGAAGCCGCCGTGATCTCGTTGATCGCCGACGTTGAGCAAGCCTACTGGGACCTGACGGCCTCGTATCGGATTCTCGAGGCGGTTGTGAAAGGGCGGGAAGCCGCACTGCAAACGTTCCAATACCAACAAGTTCGGTTGGAGGTCGGAACGGGACGTCGTGACGAAGAGGCTCAAGCCCGCTCACAGTACTACCAATTCGAAGCCCAGGTGCAGTCGTCGCTCGCCGGCGAAACCGGTCTGTATGCTAACGAACAACGATTGCGTTACCTCATCGGAATGCCGGCGAGTGACGGAAGTTTGCTGAAACCGAGCACCTCACCCGTCGACGCGAAAGTGATCTTCGATTGGGACAGTGCTCTCGGCCAAGCCTTGGTGCGACGTGTCGAAGTTCGCCGGCAAAAGTTCAACGTCAAGCGACGGGAAATGGAACTGACGGCGGCGAGGTTGAACCGGCGACCACAAGCTGATTTTGTCGGTCAGTATCGATGGCGAGGTCTGGGTGACCATTTGATCGGCAGTGGCAGCGACGCAGTACCCAATAATGATTTGGTAGACTCGATTACCGGTGGCGACTACCAAGAATGGAGTGCCGGGGTGGAGTTCACCGCACCGATCGGGCTGCGTGCAGCCAGCAGTGCGGTTGCTCACGCCAAGCTCAATCTGCAACGTGAGCGGGCGTTGCTTAGTGAAACCGAATTGCGGATCAGCCATGATCTCGCCAGCGCGAGCCGTAACATTGAACTTACTTATCAACTCGTTGAAACCAATTACAACCGATACCTCGCTGACCTAAGACAGGTTGATGTGCTTCGTCGTCGTTATCGTGACGGGACGGACAACATCAACTTCCTCTTGCAAGCACAACGTCAAGTGGTCACGAGTGAAGTCGAGTTCTATCAATCGATTTCGAACTACAACCTAGCGATTCGAGACTTCCACCGGGAGAAGGGATCGTTGCTCGCCTACGCCGAAGTGAATTTGGCCGAAGGTGCGTGGTGTCCTGGTGCTGAACGCGACGCCTACGAACTCGGACGATTCCTAGAGCCACGGTGCCAGCCTGAGAAGGTCTGTGTGCCATGCCCTGTCAGTTCCGGGCCGTTTGACCCGTCGGCAACGCAGCCTACGGTGGGAACGGTTTCGAACAATGACTGGCAAATGATCGATCAAGGGATCAGCTCACCGGGCGACGTGATCGTGTCACCGGATATGCCTGAATCGGTGATTCAGTAAAAGAGTGTCGTTCGGTGTCTCGCACTCAGCGGCGAGAGTTCGCTCACCTCATCACATGCGTAAGATGGCAGAACTCGTCAACGATTCCAACTGGGACCGTTGTTGGCCGGGAGCCTTGGCGACATCCGTCACGGATCGAGCCCGAGTTCTTAGCAACGCCGCAGTGTTCGTGCGTTGCGGTAGCACTGCCCGCCTAACAACTTAGGCGGCGCGTGTCGTTTGATCTTGCTCGGTTGTCGGGACGACGGAACGCATGCGGGATACCGCTCGTTTTTGACGGACCATGGCGAGGGCCGCTTCGCCGATCCACGTATCCACGCGGTCCCGATCCGGTGGTTCCGCACCGCGTAGGTAACGGCGTCCGGAATAGGTGGCCGCGTATTCGCTAATCGCTTGATAGAGCGTTTCGAGGTTCGTTTTCGCGATGCTGTCGGCTGTTGCAAAACCCGCGCCGACGAGAAGTTGGGTATCGCGAGCCAGCATGTCGGGCAGTTGGCACATCAGGATCGCTTGGCATCGCCATGCGTGCAACGTGTCACGCGTGATCCACCGCGTGGCGAGTTTTTCGGCAAGGTCAGTGGGGTCAGCGGCCAGGAATTCGCCGACGGTGTTAATCCCGAGTTTCGCGAAACGGGCGGCCGTTTTCGTGCCGATCGAAGGTGCGTCAACGAGGGCGTCTTCGACGTGCAACCGCACGTTGCCTTCTTGAGGTGAAACGAATGGGATCGTCGCGGGTGGTAGATCAGATGGGGCTTTTTTAGCCGCCGGGGTGACGTTTGTGGCTTTGGCGTCGGTCGATGCGACTTCGGAATCGTCGGCCTGCAGAATACGGATCATCGAGCCGTTTTGACGTTCGGCGCGGAGTCGATTGTATTCGCGTTCCTTCGTATAGATGTGCCGCACTTTCTCCATGATGCGGAGTTCGCTGGGCATGTTCTTTTCGATCTTGCCGGTTGCTTCGAATTCGTCGATCAACGCGGTGATCTTCTTCTGTTCGAGTCTGTGTTCGATGCGGCGGATCCAGGTTTGGTGAGGCACGCGGATGCCGGCGAGGACCATGCCCAGCGTGGTGCCTTGCCTCGGAATGGGTTCGCTACGGGACTGTTCGGCGTCGTAGGCGGCGCGTTCAATCACGCGTGCCCAACCGGTGACGCAGAGGCCGATCAGTTGTGAAAGACATCCGCGTGAAACACCGTCGAGGCCCGATGGCGGATCGCTGCGGCCCGCTTTGAGATCATAGTGGTCGAGCAACGTCTCATAATGTTCGTGAGCGACCCGTGCCGAAGTGAGGATCGCTTCGCCGAGCCATCCGGGGCTGTCGGAGAGTTGGAAGACCGTTCGCGAGGGATCGCTTTGCCACTGGTTGAAGAGTGTGCTGTACGATTTCGTCACGCTCCACTCGATCGGTCGATGCAAGACCTTTTCGACGGGGGTTTGGGCGGTGTGGAGTGGTTGAATCGGATCGGTGAAGTAGTGGCTCAATAC
Organism: Aporhodopirellula rubra; assembly: GCF_014192335.1. Classification (GTDB taxonomy): domain Bacteria; phylum Planctomycetota; class Planctomycetia; order Pirellulales; family Pirellulaceae; genus Rhodopirellula; species Rhodopirellula rubra. The sequence goes on from NZ_JACHXU010000003.1 coordinate 158,170, forward strand.
GCCCGCAGCATGGGCGGCGTCGCTCCAGCGGTCCGTACGCAGATAACGCTGCATCCGGTCATACCATTGATGGGCGACGCGAGGTGCGCCGCCCCAGTAACCGTCATCAACATGTATGACGTGGTTTTGGAAATCCCGGAATCGTGTGTCCGGATCTTTGGCACCCGCCAGGTAACGATGGTGGTGCCGGAGTAGATGGCCGACGAGTCGCTCGCCCGCAGGGGTTCCGACGAGCGGTAACGCGTCGATGGCAAAATGATGATGCGTGCTACGGCAATGTGCCGCCCGCAGGATCGTAAGCAACAAATTGGTCGACTTGGTGGTCACCGGTATCACTCCGCAGACGGAAATTGCCGATGAATTCGGCGTTCTTGTGGAATCGCAGACTCGTCGACGCGGGCCAGGGTTAGGCAGCTCGTTTTGAAGCCTTGGCTTTGACGGAGCTCACCCCGTAAGCGGTTGCTTGACGTGCCAATCTTTGTCGCAAAGAGCGGCCGATTTGCCCATCTTCCAAAGAATCGTAATGCAGGACACGCTGCGTAAAGCCTTCACGGCTCAACGGCCGAAAGACGCAGTGACCCGCCGGTGGTGAAACCTCACCGTAGAGAGACTGCAACCGGAAGGCATGATCCTTCAGGGCAACCGCGTGATAAAGGTCATAAAGTTGATCGACGGTGAACGACGATACGTCGGCGAGAGGTCCAATGGCCACGTGAGCATCCTTGCATGGGAACGATTGGGAGAGACCAGACGAAGTAGAGTATCTCAAAGACGACTTCGTGCTGGCAAGATTGAAATCAAAAGTACAGTAACAACGGGCGGTTTGTTTAACCGGCAAAGTTTACCTGAGGGGGCAAACGAAACTGGTTTTCTGAGTAAGTTCCAATCCTCCTCTAGGTCAGATTGTGCCGAACAATAGCGAATAGCCGGCGTGGTCAACCAAGTGGAGGACCCGACGCCAGGCCGAAGAGGTCGGTTCAATGATCCGTCGTGGTGTGGGATTGCGACATTACTTATTGAACCGAAATGCTTCTCGTAGTTGATAAAGAGACGGCGGATCGACGTTTGGGCACGTCGTGTCCGCCGTTTTTTTTTGTCGATGCAGATTTGCGAGACAACGTTATCGAAATTGTGTTCTCGAACCCTGCGCGAGTAATTGAACGGTCAGAGGCCACCGAGAGCGAACGGACGAGGCGCCACGCGGCGTTGGTTTTGTCCTCCGCCGCGAATTCACCATTCGCATCTTGCGCGATCCTCTGTCGCACATCATGGCTGACTAGGCAGCCGGGTTAAGGTACGACGAAAGTCGTTCGGCACGCGAAGGGCTTTGCAGTTTGGCAACCGCTTTCGCCTCGATTTGCCGAACGCGTTCTCGGGTCACCTTGAAGATTCGTCCGCACTCCTCGAGTGTGTAGCTGTATCCGTCAACGAGGCCATAACGAAGGCGAATGATTTCACGCTCACGGAACGTCAACGTCTTGAGCAAATCATCGATTTTATTTCGCAACATTCCGCTGGCGGCCATGCGGACCGGGTTGTCGTTTTCGTTGTCTTGGATGAACTCACCAAAACTGCTGTCTTCGCCTTCGCCGACGGGGCGATCCAGACTGACAGGATGACGACCGATATCCATCACGCGTCGCACTTCTTCGATCGGCACTTCGGTCGCTTCTGCGATTTCTTCGTAGGTCGGTTCGCGGCGGAGGGTTTGGGTGAGACGTTTTTGCGCCTGCCGGAGTTTGCTCAACACGTCGATCATGTGAACCGGGATACGGATCGTACGGGCTTGGTCAGCAATCGCACGCGTGATCGCTTGGCGAATCCACCACGTGGCGTAGGTGCTGAATTTGAATCCGCGACGATACTCGTATTTGTCGACCGCTCGCATTAGGCCCGTGTTTCCTTCTTGGATCAAGTCCAGGAACGAGAGTCCGCGGTTGCGGTACTTTTTGGCGATCGAAACGACGAGCCGAAGGTTACCGGCGCTGAGTTCGCGTTTGGTTGCTTCGTATTGGTCGAAGAACTTGCGTGTTCGCACCATGCGGTTGTGGAGGCTGCGAGGGCTCTCTTGCGTGACGAGCATGAGTTCGCGGAGTTCTTGACGCAGGTCGGCGGCTTCGTCGCGGCTCATCGCGTCTTTGCCGAGTGAGGTCAGGCGATCACGGATGAAATTCATGCGTCCCGAGATTTTCTCGAGTTGGTGCAGCAGCGGCGTGACGCGGCGACTGCGGAGGCTCAATTCCTCAACCAGTTCGAGGCATTTGCGGCGGCGACGCAGGAAGCGGTTGCGAACTTCCGCTTTGAGACGCGGTGAGACGCTGCGACGGACGAGGATTTCAAAGTCCGCTTGGTTTTGTTCGAGCAAAGGTTCGAGCGTTCGCAGGTTGTGCGGCATCCGCTGTGAAATTTGCTCTTTGGTCAATCGCTCGGTGAGCGAGACCTTGATTGTGCGGTCGAAAGGAAGTTCGCCGCTGTGGACCTTCTTCAGCACGTCGACGGTCGCCCGCATGGCGTAATCGGTTTCAAGCAACGCGCGGCGGTATTGCTTGCGAGTGATTTCGATTTTCTTTGCCAGCGAAATCTCTTGTTCGCGGGTCAGCAATGGGATCTCGGCCATTTGGCTCAGGTACATCCGGATCGGATCTTCGCTCGCCTTGGGCAGGTCGGCGGCGGTTCCCAATACTGGTCCGCCGGTGTCCTCAACGCCGGTCAGTTCGTCCGAGGATGCCTCGACCGTGTCGTCGGTGTCGGCGGCTTCTTCGGCAACGGCATCGATATCTTCGTCGAAGTCACGCATTTCGCCGGACAGATCTTCGCCTTCACGGAGACCCGCGATGTTGGGTTGGGAAACGCGACGTGGTTTTTGAGTCGCAGCTGCCTCACGTGCTTTTTTCTCGGTTGCTTCGATCAATGCGATGCCACGGCGTTCGAGGGCCAGCAACAGCGTATTGAGCTTCTCCGGATTGACGTCTTCGTCAGGGAGGTAGGCGTTGACTTCATCGTAGGTCAGGTAGCCGTCCTTGGCACCGCGGGCGATGAGTTGCGAGAGATCTTGGTCCATCAATTGCATGGTTCTAACTTCGTGTTAAAAGGGTCACGTCCCATCATGGGACGGTGAGCCGGTGTCGGTGTGATTGTCATGGGCATCGGTGAGATGTCATGGCGACCACTGGGTGACGATTCGTTCGAGAGCGGGAACGCTCGTACGAATCAACCGACGTGGGCTCGAAAGCGGGAAACTAACGTGATTGGGTTATGTTCGAGAAAGTCTCGGGATTTAAAAACTCGGGGCTCGAGGGACATGGTTGGTGTGCAACGGAATGACTCCGATAGTCACTTAACGTGGATTGTGGCGAATGCGTTCGGCGGCGATGATCGCTTGCAGGACGGCGAGCTCTTCATCTTCCGGTAACGTGGCTGATTCCAGTTGGACGATTTGTCGTGATTTCTCGGCTTCGAATTCACGCTCGTGAAAACGTGTCAGGATCGCGGCGTAGCGTTCGTGAGGGCTCTCGGCGATGCGATCGGCGCGAGTGTCGACACGTTGTTGCAACGTGATAATTTGGTTTTTCAAAAATTCATTCTCGAGCAGTGTCAACAACGAGGCTGAATCGAGGTCGTGACCTTGCAAGTCGAGATCTTGGTACGCCGACAGAAGCATCTTCGCCGTTGTCGATCGCAGCCAATCGGGGTCGATCGCTTCGATCGCCATCGCGGCCACTTCGGGGCTCTCGAGCAGTGTTTCGAACAGTTCACGTTCAACACCGCTGAGCGGTTGGGATTGCGAATGGTCGGTCCGTTGCGATGGCGAGAATGATCGCGAGGGAGTGGAAGGGACGCTGCCGGTAGGTGGCATGGAGTCGTCGATACCGAACATCGCGGCATCTTCCATCGCGGCCGAAGCGAACGGGTCGTCGAATCCGAAGTCCGCGTAATCGTCTTGCGGCGGCGGTGCGGTGGGCGCCGTGCTCGAAGACGGTTTCGATGGAGCGTTGTGTTGGGCAGGGCCGTTTGGTTTCTTCTGATAGCGAGCTTTCTTGGCTTCGCTCTCTTTTCGATCGGCACGAAGAGCGTCGAGTCGTCGTGACAAACGGTCAACGGGCAGTTCAAACGTGCGACTCATTCTCATGAGCAATTGGTCAACCTTCAGCGACGCGTGATCGTCGTTTTGAGGGACCTTCACGAAAAGACCGAGCAGTGTTTCGATTGCCGAAGTAACACGGTGCGTGTCGCGGGTGATATCGACACCCTCGGTAAGTCGGGCAATTTTATGATCGACCGCATCGGGGGCATTGGCAGCCATGTCCAGCAGTGCCGGGGCCGAATGCGCGGCGAGGAAATCGGCCGGGTCGGCGTTATCCGGGAGCGTAAGGATTCGGAGATCCGCGTCGGCGGTAACGAATAGTTCGAGCACTTCTTCGGCGCGGCGGCGTCCGGCGTCGTCGCCGTCGAGTACCAAAACCACTCGCGGCGCAAACCGTTTGAGAATACGAACGTGTTGTGCGGTCAGAGCGGTGCCGAGAACAGCGACGGCATTTTCGATCCCCGCCATGCGAGTTGCCACGACGTCGGTGTAGCCCTCCATGACCAACACTTCGCCAGCCGATCGGATCGCGTCGCGTGCCAAGTCGAGGCCGTACAGTTCGGAGGACTTCCGGTAGAGCAGCGTTTCGGGACCGTTGAAATACTTGGCCCCCGCGGTCACTTTGCCACCGGAGGCGGCGACGGTTCGATCAGCGATTGCCGGGATGATGCGGCCCCCGAGCGAAATCACTTTTCCATGAGCGTTGTTGATCGGGAACATCAACCGGCCGCGAAAGAAGTCGTAACATCCGTCGTTGCCCGATTGGTTTCCTGGTCGATTGCCTCGTGACTTCGCGACGCCGCAGGCAACGGCGACTTGTTCAGTGAAGTTTTTGCGTTTCAAAAGATTGACGGCAAAGTCCCACGAGTCGGGCGCGAACCCGATTCGGAAACGTTCACGATTTTCGTCGTTGATCCCGCGGGAGGCGAGATAGTCCCACGCCGCTTTGGCGTCATCAGACTTGCGGGCGTCGAGTTGTTCGTAGTACGCCTGGGCTACTTCTTCAATCGCGGCAGCGAGAGTGGCTTTGTCATCGGGATCACCCGGTTGCGTTTTCGGGCCTTTGCGATATTCGGGAAGTTCGATACCAGCCCGTTCAGCGAGCATTCGTAATGCTCCCGGGAAATCGACCCCTTCACGCTGCATCACGAAACTGAAGACATCGCCGCCAATGTCACAAACCCAGCATTTCCAAGACTGTCGCTCTTGGTTAACCGTCATCGACGGTTTGGTGTCATTGTGGAACGGACAGCGGGCAACGAAGTTGCGCCCCTGTGGACGTAGTTCGAGGTCGCGACCGATGACATCAACGATGTCGGACGCGTTGCGCACTCGTTCTTTTACGTCGAAGTCCGTCTGGAATGACAAACTAGCGCTCCTGCCAGTAACGTCGTTGACAATTGAAAACAGATTCCGAATTAGGAAAGTCGTTTTCGCTTATCTCCGACACGATTGCGTTGTGGCACATGCCCTCGTGTGAATGTGCGGATGAGAGTGAACACGACTGACGTGTTGATCATCTCACCGGCCATCACGCTCAAAGCAGATGCCGTTAGTGAATCGGTCGACCCGTTCAATCACGACTGCGATTGGTGCATCACCCTTCCTGAGTGACCGGCCCGCCCGCATCGTTGACGATCATCGAAAGAGGGCCGAAGCAAACTTCCTGTGCGTCGTGATACGAACGAAATGCCGAGGCAAATTTCGATTCGGTACGTCCCTGTAGCGTCGTGTCTCAACCGGGGTGGGGTGGTGTCCCGCAAGATCTCGCCGGTTAGCCGCTTCGTTACAAGCAAGACATGAGTTTGGTGACCTTTGGAATACCAGTCAATAGCAATCAGTCTGCAAACTTGAGCCGAAATCGGAAATTGGATGAAATCTTTTTGATGCCAGCAAAACAGGCGAAAACTCCTTTTGAGACGGCGATTTCGGTGGATTGAGCACCTGTCCTCCCCGTGATGTCACCGCCGATCGAAAATCAAAAGAAGTGTGCGATTTTCTGACGAACGATCTCAGGACCCGCAGTAGAACTCTTTCACGGAGGAGCTTTCACAGAGGAGAACGTGCGTCAGTTGTTCGAAGGAGGCTGTGGGCCATCTCCCGAGCCATCATGACGAGAACGGGAAGGCAGTGCCCTCAGCGATTGGCCAAAAAAAAAGAAAACCCTGCGACCGTGATCTTCATTCGAAGAATTACGCGTCGCAGGGCTTAGGAATCGTTCCGTGATTAGGACTGTCGCGACATGGGACGACGTTTGGGGGCGTCGTTGCATATGCGATCGGAATCCGGGCTGGTTTAGAAGACGCCGCCCGCTCCCCCGGCCGCGCCACCAGTAGCGCCGCCACCGACACCGCCCGTCGCTCCCCCACCGCCGGTTCCACCGGTTTCGCCGGTGACGAAGTTGAAGGTTGTCACGTCCGCGATCTGGATAAACTGTGGTGCCGGGCTGATCCGAACATAACGCCGGTCTGCCGAGATGATCGCCAGCGCGAGCATCGAGGCCCCTTCAGGAATCGTGGTGATTTCAGGCCGGTAACCGACGGCACCGCGTGGGAAGAATCCTCGACCGTTGCCGTTTTGCACGCCGGGATTCCCCGACGAAGATGAAGACGAAGAACTGAGCGATGGGAAATCTCGCAAGAACTCTTGCATGATTTCGCCGTTGCTGACGCCACCTCCCGCATCGGGGCCCGCGAACTGGCCGAGTACTTCGCGACCGGCTTTGCGGCCGAAGTCTTGAAGGTGGGCGAGTTGTGCTTGAGCGAGTTCCTCTTTGCGTTGTCCCGATTTGACTTCGAAGATCACAAGAGCGTTCTTTTCCATCAACGGAACTTGTTGGCGAATGAACCGCTGATTCGGACGGCCGACATCAGTCAGGATTTCGACGGTGACCTTCCCGGTCGCGACGTTACCCCAAATCCGACGCAGCATCACGCGGTATTCACCACTGAAGCCACGCGGGCACAGATACGTTTCGCAAACTTGGCCAGTCGGATCATCGGCTGCGCCCGGGAACGCGTCTCCCAACAAAGTACCGCCGCCGGAGCTGGTCGGTGTGTCGAGCGAGCAAACCGTTCCGGCGGGTTCTTCCACCGACAGATCGACGTCGGCGTCACCGGTCCAGCAAACGCGAACGATGGCGTCATGCGACGAGGCGCGACGTAGTGCTTCGCTAAATTGCGAGGCGCCTTCGGTGTCCCCTTTTTCAAGTAACTCTTGATGAGTCGCACGGGCGAGCAAGCGGGCTTCCTCGACCAAGGGCTGCATCTGAGCCTGCCAAGCTTGGCCGAGCACGCCTTCGCATGCCCAGGCCAAATCTTCGTTGTTGCCGAGTCGTTTGGCTAATCGAAGACCCGTGACGTAAGGTTCGCGTCGGTCAGGATCGACAGCGGATAACTGACGACACAATTTCAACGCAGCGGCATCACAACGGATGGCCTCCAATCGACCGATCACGTTTAGCACATCGTCGGGGGTTTCGGCAAAGTCAACCGCCGACAACAGAGCGCGTTCGACTTCTGCGTCAGAGGCATTCGTCGCGGCCAGCGCGATTGCGTACGCCTGATACATCCACGGTTGGATGTGTCCGGCGGAGATCGCACCACCGATCACGGATCGAATCTCTTCAAATTTCTGACGAGCATCCGATTCGTTTCCGGCTTCCTGCAACGACGATGCCTTTACGTTGAGTTCACCCACGGTCGCTTTGACGCGGCGGTCGAGAACGGTCAATTGTTCTGCCGAATCAATTTTCAATCCGGCGAAGTAAGCACGCCACAAGTCCTCGAGCGATTGGCCGTCTTTCGCGGTCAAGCGGATCGGGCCGTAGTCGTTCGGGTCCTGGGACAGAACGGGTTTGGTTGGCGTTGCTTCGGTGGAAGATGCCGATGCATCCGCAGCGGGTTGGGGTCGGCTGGCTTTGTCCTTGAGGGAGACTTCGTCAGGAACGACGAACATGCCGCCGCCCATCCCGCCGCCACCCATGCCGCCCATGCCGCCGCCCATGCCGCCGCCCATGCCGCCGCCCATACCGCCGCCCATGCCGCCGCCCATACCGCCACCCATGCCGCCGCCCATGCCGCCACCCATACCACCACCGAGGGCGATCACAGGGACAACAAGGTCGCCGACGGGATAGACTTTCGTCACGAGATTGGTATTGGCGTCGTCTTCAGTCGTGATGTTGAGCACTTCGTCTTGGATCATGTAAGTCAGTTCCAAGTCACGAAGCATCAGACGCAAGAACGAACGAAGGGACACGTTTTCGAGCGAAATGTCGACAGGGGTGTCTTCGGTCAAACCGTTGCCTTCGATGGCCGTGCGGTTGATGCGAATCGGAATGTCATGAGCTTCCGAAAGCACGCGGATCGCTTCGTTGAGTGGCGTTTCAGGGAAACGTTGTGAGGTTTCGTCGTCGAGCGATGCTTCGATCCGACGTTCGGTTTCACTGTCTCCGACCAATTCGATCGCACCGTAGCGTTCGATCCGACGACGGCTCAACCGTTGCCAGACATCGGCGTCGGGGTACACGATTGGTGGTTCGTCGACGAACGGGATCGCGGACTTCAAGACCAACGAGAACGCATCGATGAAGTTACGCTCGCGAAGTTCACGATACCGACGGTCACGTGCGTAGGTTTGCAAACTGAGTGTTTGGTCAGTGACGTGCCGACCGAGAACACTATCGAATGTGATTGTGTCACCGGCGATGCGAGCGATTTCAAGCGAAACGCCACCATCGGCTTCGGTGTATCGGCCTTCGTCGATCAACGCGTTCATCTGAGCCGAGAGAGTTTTCAAACGGGCTTCGCGACGGAACGTTTCATCGAGGAGTCGTGCCGATGCGGTGGCACCCGCGGAGACCGCTTGCAAGTTTACTTGTTGTTCAAGGAAGGCGGCTTCTCGTGCGGATGCGACCTGAATCGATGCACGCACTTCGCCCATCAGTTCGCGACGCAGTTGAGGGTCGATGTCCGGAGTCGATTCGACACGGGCCAGAAGGCTCTTCAAGCTGCCGGCGACGCCAACGGGATCTTGACGGATCAATCGTCGGGCTTCGCGAAGTTGTGCTCGCACTTCTGCGCGCAAACGGCCTTCGGCACGCGATCGCAATGAATCAACACGATCCATCAACTCTCCGCCTGATTCACGTAACTCGTCGTCACCAACGGGACCACCAAAGGCGCCGCCGGGTGCGAGCATCGAAGGTTGTCCGGTTCGCGGTGCGGTTGGGTTCGGTGCAGCGAATGGTTCTGCTGGTGGGGCCGTCGGTTGCGGTTGTGGCTCGACCGTCGGTTCTCCAACGGCACCGAACGCGTCGCCGGCACCGAACGGATCGTCGACGGGCGGTTGCGCTGGTGTCGCGTCGTTCATCGGAGCAGCCGGTTCGGCGGCACCGAACGGATCATCCGCACCGGCGTCGAACGCGGGTTCGTCTGCCATCGCGTCGCCGAACGGATCGGCGGCAGGTGCGGGTTCGCCGGCGGCCGCTGGTTCAGCATCCGCAGCAGGTTCGGCCGCGCCAAATGGATCGTCTGACATTCCGTCCCCGTCTCCGCCAAAGAGATTGTCGAACGGGTTCTCATCGACCGGGTTTTGGACGATGAGCGTTTGATCGGAAGGGTCCGACATCTTCAGGATCGCTTTCGCGTCCCGGTTGTTCGGGTCGTCTCGCAGGGCTTTCTCGGCGACCGCTTGAGCGCCACGCCGGTTGCCTTGTTGCAACGCCATGCTGCCCGCTTCGGCGAGAGCCTCCGCGCGATGAGCGAGCATTTGAGCGGTTTGACGCAGCATCGGAGAGCCGGCCGTTGGCAGCAACAACCCGCGGTTGCCCGCGTGTTCGGCAATCAAGCCAGGCAAGAACGCCATGTCGGGGTGACTGTCTTCGATGTCAGCAGCGAGGCTGAGCGTTACCGATTCACCAGCGACGGTCCCGTGGATTGCCAGGGACAATTCCTCGCGAGGTGTTTCGATGCTGCCGATGAGGATCGAATCGCGATCCAAACGCAGTGGTGGGAAACGATCACCGTGGATCCAAGTCAACGATTCGCTGTCCGAACCGGTTTCGCTGCTCGCGACATCATTGATCCAGATCGGGCTCAGTTTCGCCGAATCTGCAACTCCGCGGGCGATCACGGCGGCGCCGCCGACGGTTGGGTCGTCGCCAACAACACCCAACACGCCACCGGTTTGGTTTGCCAAGATGGCGATCGATTCGAGGTTCTTGGAAGGGCCAATCGCGATCGAGTGAACGCTGATGTGGTCCGACCGCAATGCGTCAACGAGGCGTTCGAAGCGAGCGGCGTTCTGAATCGCATCGAGTGATGTCCCGTCACCGATGTAAACGATTGCTCGTGAATGGGTTTTGTCGCTCGCTGCCAAAGGTGCCCGAACGTTGTCGAGAATCTTGACGAGGTTGGTGTTCCCCAGTGGCAAACGGCGATCGAGTTGTCGGACCGCAGTGATGATTTCAGGGGCCAACGCCGTGGAGAATTCCTGTGTCAACGCGAGTGAGTCGACATCGGCGGCAAACAACTGCACGCGAGTCTTCTCACCGTCGAGGCGACGCAACAACATTTTGACGGCGGTCATCGAGTCGGTGCGGTAAGCGCCGACCTGGCTGGCGGAGGTGTCCACCACGACGACCACGTCGGTCGGTTGATTCGAGACGGCGGCCATGATCGCATCGTCAGCACCGGGTTGAACCGATACCGCGATCGACGGCGAGTTGCCATCTTCCAGCGTGTAGCTGACGATTCGGGCCGATGTTTCTCCGGTCAGCGATGCGGACGAGTCGTCGGCAAACGCGACAGAATCGTTCATCGAAATCGCAGTGATCGCCACCGTCAGGCATGCGAACAGTAGCGACGCGGGATTGGCGATACGCCAACGACTTCGTTGGCTAGGAATGTCAGTAAGGGCCTGGGCGGCACGTGGCGTCATCATCGGAGGCTCGAGATGGGGGAGAGAAGAGAGGCGATACGCTCGCGATATCATGCAAATCACTCGTTAAGGGGGACATCTTGTGGCGAGAGAGCGTGCGGAATGGAGTCAGTTTATTTATCGAAAACTGAGATTCCACGAAAAAAACCTCGTTCCAGGCGAGCGAGGGCAGAATAGGGTTCCGGTTGTAAGGTGTAGCGTTTTGCAACACTTGATGCAAAACACTACAGCGTTCCGCTGCACTCGCCTGTGAAAGGCTTTCAGTACGGCTAATAACGCTATTCCGGTGCCAAAACCGGTCAGATTGCCAGAATTGATCTAGGTGACCTGATCCTGAGCGTTGGGGTTTGCTTTGAGCCAGCGAGCCATCGCAGGACCCACCGTACTCATTGGGACCCACCGTTCACGGGTCTTCCGACTCTGCACCAGCGTCTCAGGTTGTATCTTTCCCGCGTCGATCCGCTGGAGCAGATCTTGTTCACTGATGGGACCCACACGTTTGGCTTTGTGGAACCATCCGCTGCTCATGTAGAACCAGTCTGCGCTCATGGTTGGGAACTCCATCGGTTACGGCAGTGCTAGCAACGTTGCTCGCGTGGCATGCATCGATCTCGGAACAGATAAATCTGCGTTCATGATTCAGAAATTTAAAAGTCGTATTTCATGACGCAAAACGATGGTAGCGTAAGTTAGTGCCCCGTTGCAAGAAAATCCGGGAGTTTTGTTGTCAACATGATGCGCGTCTTTACGAGTGATTTCCGCCTGATTCGTATCGGCGTGCCCCCCGGATGCAGGGTGGTTGTGAGGTTACTGCTCGGCTCACGGGAGTGCAGGTGATGATGGGCTCTCGTGGGGGGCCACTGGAGCAATTAGACGAGGTCGGAAATGCGATGCGGCCGATGCCCGAAGTCTTTTGCCTGCCGTTGTTTTCGCTGCTGGGGCGGGAAAAAGATTGACGAGATCGAGCCATCGTCGCCTCGTAATGACCGCGACGAAGAAAACGGCGTTATATTCCCCCCGAATGGATTCGAGTTTGGTGCGATCGGGTGTGTCCGTTGGGATCGGAAAGCGTTGGCAGGGGAATCACGGGGGCCCGTTTCCCTTCCGCGTTCGCTAACTTTTGTGGTCCGGCGGCGCCGAGGAATTGAGTCCATCCGTCATCTCGACGGTTTTCGTTGATCTTGATGCAGTCCTGAGGACCCTCGCATTTGGACCGGATTTCTCATGTCGAAAACCGAAATTCGCCAGCCTCACGTTGGATTTTGACCTATTGTTGGAGTGAACGGTTTGCTGGCGCGGTGGGCCGGTCGCGTCAATGACAGCGGCCGTCGGTTGAGCAGACCATTATCCCCGCCACGCGGCGGTCGTTCGTTTCGAGGAAACGGACTCTCGCTACAGATAAGGATCCTTGCTCTATGACACTCTCTCCCGCTTTTTCTGACTTCCCCAATTCGTCCGGATCGAATTCCGGTGTGAGTGCGGCGTCAGGGTTTGCACATGACCGAGCCACGGCCGCATCCATGGGATTGTTGCCGACGATTCCGACGACAGAACCAAACACGACACCATCCTCGCAACGCGAACCGGTCAAGGACCGCCGTGCCGCGAACCGATCGGGACAACCCGGACGTGCCGGCGTTGAACGGCGTCAGTTCGGCAGCAGCCACTCAGGATTGTCAGCCGAAGGTCGCGATCTCGCGTCTGCCATCGACGCTTACAAGTTGAAGCACCATCGTCGTTACATCACGTGCGATGAAATGTTGGTCGTCTTGCGTTCACTTGGATATGAGAAACCGTCTACCGCGAGCGAGTAAGCTCTCACTCTTTACCACCGGACCACGTCACCTAACGTACGATCGTTTCGGAATCGTTATTGATTTCGTTTGCGATCATCGGTGGCAGTTCATCTCCGGGAACCAAGCCTGTGCCTGGTATCATTCCAGGTCCGTTTCCGTCGACTCCCGAATGGAGTACCGGCCATCCACCGTCGAAGCGAGTTTCGGCCGTGTAATCGACGGGCGGACGGTCGAATGATTTCGGAGGCGACCCGGTGTTCTTTCGGCCGAATTTCAACAGTTTGCTGCCCGCCAGTCGCGTCTCGGATCGAATCGATCCGGCTTGAAATGGCCCGATCCCCATCACCCATGTGTCGCGTGCAGTCGATCGTGATTGGCTGATTCCGGATTGCCAGATCGCCCGGCGAGTTTCGCGGTCGTAGGCGAACGCGGCAATTTTCGCGGCACCTTCGCGGGCGTCCCGGCGAGCGAGCGCGATCTCGGGAACCTGTGGAACCGACGGCGTGCTCGGCAAAAGTGACGCAGCCGATCCGATCATGTTGTTTTCGGGGACGCCAAATGTCACCCGGTGATCGTCGGCGCCGAGGGTCCCGATGCGTGCTTCGATGACGATGTCGGCGTCCTTGTTGCTGTCCTGCATCAAACAGCCCGCCGCCATGATTTGTTGTCGAAGTGCGCTGGTGACATAGTCCGCGTTGACGAACGAATCGCTTTTGACCGAACGCAAATAACTGGTGTCGAGAAAAACCTTCTCCCCGCTGAGAGGTCGAAAGTCAATCGTCGAGACGCTCCGATCAACCGCGTCGGAGAGAAGCAGTTGTTCGGTCGCTTGGTGGTCTCGCGTCGTTCCGCATCCGGCAATGGTTGTCATGCAGGCACACGCGATCGAAAACACGAGCCAGTTTTTGAAGACTCGCGGTGTGAGTTTGTCGCTCGGTGATGAAAGGATATTTGAACGCACGGGAATAGCGTGAACGCCAGCGGTCCAACGATTCGGCAGGGTAGGTGGAGCAAAGGAAGGCGATCGGTCGCACTTGCAAAACGGTGTCGCGGTGCCACGTGATCGGTTGAAATCAAATCTCAACACCCATGAAATACCAGCATGTGCTCGACCGGGGCAAGGCAGGAACCAATGGATCTGCAGTGTCTCTGTGTCCCATATCCTGTGTGTCTTGCCGTGGCGGGCGGGATTGCCTGGTTTGCCAGCGTTGCCGTCGCGGTTGTTTTTTGTGAAGGCCGGTGTCGCTCATCGCCATCGAAGGAGAGTTGCCCACCCGAGAGACCGATCGTATATTTGCAACCGAGTTTCCCGCTGAGATATGCATACGATTGCACTGACGAGGCTGGGCGGCGCCTCCCGTAGGTCTCGATGATGAGCCGGCGGGCGGGCAATGGCGTTTCACGCAGGCACCGAGTGTTGCCTGTTGTGGGTGATCGCTCATTTCGTGTTCTGTCGGTTTTGTTCCGGCGGCGCTGTCCGTCAATCGCATCGTTTAAGCAGGAGGCTATCGGTATGTTAGTGTTGTCGCGTCGTGCTCAGCAACAAATCTCATTTCCCAATCTCGGCGTCACGTTAAGCATCCTTCAGGTGCGAGGACGGATCGTCAAAGTTGGCATCGAAGCGCCGCCTGAAATCACCGTCCTAAGGCAGGAAACGCTCGGCAAGACGACGGGGCAGCCGAGTGCCGTTGAGGCGTTTGAGGCTTCCCATCCAGGGACCGCGTCCTCGTTTCAAGATTCAACCGCGTCAGACGATACCACCGCGGCGCGAGACGATGCCGAACATTGGCGACGCAATCAACTCAACACTCTCGGTCTCTATCTCGATGTGATCCAAATGAATTTGGATTGCGGTGAGACCGAAGATGCGAAGTCGGTTCTCGAGACGTTGATCGCCAATCTCAGTAACCACAATCGCAAGCTCGCGCCGACGCTAACCAGCCCAGCGATTTCGCACGTGAACGACGAGACGCCGATTCACGTTTTGGTGGTCGAAGACAGCGATAACGAACGCGGTTTGATGACCGTGTTGTTGGCGAAGTACGGATTCGTCGTTCATGTCGCGAGAGACGGTGCCGAGGCGTTCGAGCAATTGCAGCAGTGGGCGGTTTTGCCCGACGTGATTCTGATGGACATGCAGATGCCGATGTTCGACGGTCTGCAGGCGCTGCAGCGGATTCGCGAGGACGTGCGTCTTCGCGACGTTACGGTTTATGCCGTCACCGGATCACGACGAAATCAACAAGACGAACCTGTCGGGCGTGGTTGGGACCGTTGGTTCGCCAAACCAGTTGACGTTGAACAACTCATGCATGCGATCACGGAAGATTGCGCGAAGACTCGCGCCGGCGAGAATCGAATTGCTGGACAGGGAGTCGGTGCATGTCGTTTCTCGTGATCAATCGCAACGAACGTTCTTGGTCGGCTCTCGGTTTTCGCTACGCGACCGCGATCCTCAGCACGGGGGTCATGATTTGGGTGCGATTCCTGTTGCAGCCTTGGCTTAACGAGGAGTGCCCGTTCAGTCTGTTTTACCTCAGTGTTCTGTTGACGGCGTGGATTGCCGGCATTGGGCCCGCCATTCTCGCGATCGCTCTGGGAACGTTTGCCGCAGCGCACTTCTTTATCTTGCCATCGGCGAGTTTATGGGTGGATCACCTGCCGGATCTCGTGCAGTTGATCATCTATGTGTTTGTTAACTGCGTGGCAATCTTCCTGTTCGAACGTGCCGAACGGGAGCGACGGTTGGCGGAGACTCGGTCGGCCGAAAATCAACGTCTCAGTGACGACCTGCGCCGCGCCGACATTCGCAAGGATGAGTTTCTGGCGTTGCTCGCACATGAACTCCGAAACCCGCTCGCTCCGATCCGATCGAGCCTTGTTTTGTTAGAGCGAAAGGTGGACTCGCCTGACGTGGTCCGGCGCGTGCGTGACGTGATTCATCGTCAAACGTTACATCTGATCCGGCTCACTGAAGACTTGCTCGACGTCTCGCGTTTCTGTCAAGGAAAGGTGGAGCTGCAGGTTTGCCGCATGGACTTGCGAAAGGCCGTGCATGATGCGATTGAGATGGTCGAGAGTTCATTTGACGCCAAATCGCAGCGTTTCGAAACGATGTTACCCGACCATCCGATTTGGATCGAAGGAGACCGCGTGCGGTTGGCCCAATTGACTGCCAACCTGCTGTGCAATGCTTCGAAATACACGCCCGAGGCCGGTCGAGTGGTGTTGAACCTCGAGCAGATCGAAGGTTCGATCTCACTGGTGGTGTCGGATAACGGGATCGGATTTGATCCCGACCAAGCCGAACGCATCTTGGAACCGTTCGTTCAAATGGACGGCAGTCGAACGCGTGAATATGGCGGGTTGGGTGTCGGCCTGACAATCGTCAACCGACTCGTGTCGCTGCATCATGGTCGATTGTCGGCAAACAGCCGCGGACCAGGGATGGGCAGCAGTTTCTCGGTGACGTTGCCACTCGCGGCAGCCCCCGAAGACAGCAAGGACGTATCGAACGATCAATTCGAACCAGTGGGTTTGATCAGTGAAAACCGTTTCTCGGCGCCAACGTTTCCAATGCCAATGCTACCTCCACCGATCTTCACCGCCGCAAAATTCTCTGCACCAAAGATTCCCGCGCCGAAGTTTGCGGCAAAGCAGGCAGCCGATTCGAAACGGCTGTTATTAGTCGATGACAATGCCGACGCGTCTGCAATTTTGGCCGAGTTGTTTCGGTTCGAAGGCTTCTGTGTCGAGATGGCGAGCGACGGCTACGAAGCCGTTCAGCAGGCGCGGAGTTGTCGGCCGGACGTCATTGTGATGGACATCGGTCTGCCCGGGATGGACGGATATGAAACGGCGAGGCGAATTCTACGGTCGAATACGAGCGGCGATCTCAAACTGATCGCGTTGACCGGATGGGGACGTCCAGCGGACCGTGCACTCGCCGCGGAAGCCGGGTTTCATTTGCACCTGATCAAACCGGTCGCGTTCCGAGAACTGCTCGCTCATGTCCAGCGGGTGATCGCGGAACAGGACAGCGGTATGACCGGGCAGCCGGTGGTGTCGCTGTAGTCGGCAGCGGCAGATCGCCGTGCCGGAGAGATGCTCGCGTGAAGGAGGTGCACGCGGTATGGTTGGATGAGTGCCGCCTCGTTGGGCGGTTTAGTAGCGACCACGGTTCGGTGCCGAGACGCGGCTACTGACTTGAGGAACCATCGGAGCCTGAGTCAGGTTTTGCGATGCTTTGCCACGGAATTCGACAAACATCAACGCGTCGGCACGGCCGGCCGTGGTGCCCGTGATCGCACCAAGATCAAGGAAAGGCATCGCGGATTGCGTGCGATCAGGGCTAGCGACGACGCCGCACGAGAGCAGCAGCACCATGTCCGAAGGCCAACGGAAACGTTCGTGCAAACGCCAACTGACGAGTTGCGGGACTTCGATTTTGGTTCGGTGGACCTGTTGATTGGGCAGAGGCAGGTCGAGTTCAACGGGCACAAACTTGTCGACTTGGTCGATGTTCGCGTTGATCACACAGTCGAGTGTGCGTCCGTCAACGCTCAACAGTGGGCTGAGTTCGAGTTGATAGCCTTCTTGGATTTCCCCGGTTTCGGGTTCATAGGGAGGCCATCCGGCGGGAGACGGTTTGACGTTGATGACGTAGTTGCGTCCACGGGTGCTGGCGAGTTTTTCGGTTTGCCCGTTGTGCATGATCAGGTCAACCGCCTGAACTTGTCGAACGTCGGTTCGTTGACGCAGCAAGTTCATGACCAGAGCGGCGTTCTCTTTTGTCAGCAACCAGGCTTGGATGCCGGGAGTTTGTACGCTGACATGTTGCATCAACATGTGGGCTCGTGAACGCCAGTTGGGATTGCCGACCGTCATGACTTTGAGGTTCATGACTTGCGGGTCTTTGTCACCGGCGACGAATCGATCGACGATTCCCGCGATGACTTGATGCATTTCGTTGGTGTGATAGACGGTGAGTTCGTCACGGTCGGCGCTCATGAATCCGAACGGTTCGGTATGCCAAACGTCGGTTCCTGTTTCTCGAACGATCCAGTCCACCACGGCTTGGTGAGGTCGATCGTGAGTCGTGAGGTAACCGGTGTAGGATCGTAGGTCGTAGACGCGGTGTTCTTGCCCGGCGCCGCGTGGCAATTGTCCACCGGAACTGAGCTTTCCGCCCGGGGAACCGCCGGGGTTAGGTTGGTTCGGGGCCGCTTGCAGGCTGGGGGGCGTGTCGGCATTGCGAGGCATGAAGCCGCCTTGCGGCTGCGTCGAAGGTGGTTGGGTTCGGGACACCGAACTCGACGGAAGAGCCATTCCCTGCGCAAACGTTGCTTCATTCGAAGTCAAAAATGCGATGAGGGAGATCGCAAAAATCGCAGTCTTTCGGATCGCGTCCTGGATGGTCACAGGGGCGGGCGCGAGAAGGGTTGGATTGCGTCGCATGATGTGTTTGTTGAGCAAGAGGAACGGCCGTCGAATTGCCGGTGACGGGCATGCGTGCCTGTCGCCAACCGTTGCTCCTGCTATAAGAATTTTGCAGCCCGCTACGCAATATGAATCGCGAGGAAAACTCGGCGGAGCCGGCGTTATTCGCGATTTTTCTCGCCCCCTATTTGTTCTCCGCCTGCGCCAGCAATTTCTCCGCGTTCGCCAAAGCCACCTCGGCTTCAGTGAGTTGAGGTGCGGGCGTCTCGTCGGCGGGGTCCGCAGCGGGAGTCTCGTCGGCGTCGGGTTCTTCGGCTCGTCGTTTCGTTTCCATCATCGTTTGAATCTGGACGGCCTTTTTTCCTTTGTAGGCACCCGCCGACGCGTGGAATTTGGGGACGTCCTGAATCGCGACTTCGAGTGACTGCCCGACTTCCTGTTCCGTGGTGATGATATCGCCGACCGACAGATCGAGCAGATCGCTGGTTTTGATTCGGCTGCGGGCGAGCGTGACGACGACGTCAACGGCTGCGGTGTCGATGCTGTCGGTGATTTTCCGTCGGGTGCGATCGGTGGGTTTGCTTTTGCCGTAGCCGACCCAGCCGTTGCGAGAGAGTTTTGTGTTGTATTTTTCGATCGAGTTGAAGGGGATGCACAAGTTCATCATGCCTCGGTTTTTGCCGAGCAGAACTTCGAATCCGATCAAAATCGCGACTTCGTTGGGAGGAACGATTTGCGCCAGTTGTGGATTGCTCTCGGTGGATTCAATCACCGGTTCCAACTTAATGACGTTTTCCCAGGCCGGGACAATCTGTTCTAGAAACAAATCGACCACGCGGCACATCAGTCGGGTTTCGATCTCGGTGAGAGGCCGGCGGATCGTTTCCCCTGGTACCGGATCGCCGCCGAGCATCCGGTCGATGATCGCAAACGCGAGCGAGGGGGCGATGTCGAGGACCCAGTGGCCTTCCAGGGGCGAGGGTTTGATGATGTTGAAGCAACTCGGGTTGTCCAGCGAAAACACGAATTCGCTGTACGTCAATTGATCGACACTGAGCAGTTTGACCTCGAGCATGGTCCGCAGCAGGCCCGAGATCGATGCACCGAAGTTACGTGCGATTGACTCGTGGAGCGACTGCATCGCCCGCATTTGGTCTTTGCCGACTCGCTCAGGCCGCTTGAAATCGTAGGCGGTGATACGTGCCCCGGGCTGAACACCGGGGGAATAGGGCTTGCCTTCCGGGCTGCGTGCTTTGGTGCCCGAAATCATCGGACCGCGGTCAACGTCCGTTTTTTCGTCGGTGACTTCCGAATCGGTACTGGGCGAATCGGCAGATGGGGAATCAACGCTCGCGGTCTCTTCCATGGTTGAGACGGCGTCCTCGGTCGCGGCGTCTTCGGAATCGGACTCAGTTGCAGCGTCGTCCTCGTCCAAATTGGCCGTTTCCATCGCCTTAAGCAGATTTTCGACTTGATTTTGGCTCAGTGATTCGTCGGACATAAATAACCTCAGCTTCGCAGATGACCGTTCCCACGTACGATGTACTTGTAGCTGGTCAATTCACGCAACCCGCATGGGCCGCGAGCGTGGAACTTATCGGTGGAAATTCCGATTTCGGCCCCTAATCCGAACATTCCGCCGTCATTGAACCGCGTGCTGGCGTTGACCATCACGGCGGCACTGTCGATTAAGTCCGTGAATTTCTCTGCGGCCGCGATTTTACTGGTGATGATCGCCTCGGTATGGCCGGAACCGTATCGGGCGATGTGTTCGGCGGCCTGTTCCAGGGAGTCGACTACCGCGATGCTGATCGTTGGGCCTAGATATTCGGTCCCGAAATCCTCCTCCGTGGCTACGACGCCGCCAGGAATGTGTGGCAGGGCTCGTTCGTCGGCTCGCATTTCGATACCACGCGATGCCAACCGTTCCGCAATGGCGGGCATCGCATCGGCCAAGATCTGTTCGTGAATTAGCAGTGATTCACAGGCGTTGCACACGCCCAAACGTTGGCATTTTGAGTTTTCAATCACGTTGACGGCCATTTCGATATCTGCGCTGGCGTCCACGTAGACATGGCAGTTTCCGTCATAATGCTTGATCACGGGCATGGTGGCCTCGGCCGCAACGCGGCGGATCAGGCCTTCCCCACCGCGTGGGATTGTGACGTCGATCAGCTCGTGCATCTTCAAGAATTCGCCCACCGCGGCTCGATCGGTCGTGCCCACCAATTGGACGGCGTTTTCAGGAACACCGACTTTGGCTGCCACCCGGCCGAGAATTTCAACGATCGCTCGGCTGCTATGCATCGCTTCTTTTCCGCCACGCAAAATCACCGCATTGCCGCTTTTGACGCAAATGCCGGCGGCATCCGCGGTGACGTTGGGACGGCTTTCGTAGATGAAAAACACCACACCCAATGGCACACGGCGTTTTTCGATCCGCATTCCACCCGGACGGGTGAACCCGTCGAGCACTTCCCCGATGGGATCTTTCAGTGCCGCGATTTCACGCAGACCGGTGGCAATCCCTTCGATTCGACCCGCGTCGAGTCGCAGCCGATCAATACTCGCGTCCGTCAGCCCGTACCCTGGGGCGGCGGCGAGATCCTGTTCGTTGGCGGTCATGATCTCGTCAGTCGCCGCGATCAACGCGTCCGCTGACTCGAGCAGCCACTGGTCTTTGATCGTCGTATCGAGCGACGCAAGCTCCCGGGACGCCTTTTTGGCAGCGGTGGCGGTTTTCAAACAGGTTTCAGACAACTCAGCAGACATACGTTTGGTTTGGCAAGGATGGATTGCGGGAGATTCAGTGAGAGCTTCGCGAAATGGTCGTGCAGCTTAGGACAAGACGGCTTTTGCGTGCAAGGAGCGTTGCATGAGAGGAGCGGCAAACCGTCGCGGCGGGCCTCCGTCCCAAAACAGGAATTGTCCTGAGCCTTGATTGTTCTGCGACATAATAGGTCAACCCACGGAAAGGAAAGCCCTCAAGGCCAGACACGACCGGTTTCGCACCGAGTCACCCGAGCATCTTGCACGACGCAGCGAAGCATCCTGCACCTACGACGGAGACGCGAATGGTGAACGGTGTTCGTGAAGTGCAATCTTCATCTCGTTCGACGCCCAACGACGTTCCGGTTGGCCTTAGAATGAGCGGGTGTTATTCCAGAGAGGTTCGGCGGTCACGAGGTTCGTGCGAATGGATTGTGGACGTGGAGAGTGTTTCGTGATGCGAGTTCTTGCAACGATTGTTATGGGAACCGCTCTTGAAACGACGTTCCCGATGACGGTGTGCTTCACATTGACGCATTGCCTTTACACAGCCGTGGCATAACCCAGAATGCCCCCATCGCTAACGCAGCCCACGCCTGCAAGACGCTTCTTATCACTGCAAAAAAGGAAAAGGCTCATGAAACCGGTTCAATCTCTAAATCACATTGGAATCGCCGTGCGGTCACTAGATGACCAGAAAGCCTTTTACGCTGACACGTTGGGTGCCGAATTCGAAGGCGTCGAAGAAGTTCCGAGTCAGAAAGTTCGTGTTGCGTTTTACAAGATCAACGACGTTCGTTTGGAACTGCTCGAGCCGACCGATCCTGAGAGCCCGATTGCGAAGTTTATCGAAAAACGTGGTGAAGGAATGCATCACATGGCCTTCACGGTAGATGACCTTCCCGCCCGCATCTCTGAACTGCAAGCCGAAGGGTTGCGGATGATTGATGAAACACCGCGTCCGGGGGCTCACCACATGAAAATAGCGTTTATCCATCCCAAGAGTAGCTGCGGCGTTTTGACCGAGTTGTGCCAACCACCCCAATAAACAGTTGATGTTGTGGTTCATCAATGAGTAAGAACGATCGACCACAACGAACGGCTACATCCATGAGAGACCAAAGCATGTCAACGATACCTGAACTCACGATCGCGGATGATTTTCCGCCTGTTGATTACGATACCTGGCGGGCGACCGTCGAAGCGGACTTAAAAGGAGCTCCCTTCGAACGCAAACTTGTTTCGCATACGTACGAGGGCATCGATGTCCAGCCTGTCTACACGTCGCGTGACGACCTCGGCGAGGATGCGGCGGGGATGCCGGGTTTCGCTCCTTTCGTGCGTGGTTCCCATCCGCAGGGGCCCGTCATGTGTGGGATGGATCTGCGTCAGGAACACGCCCATCCGGATATCAAAAAGACCAACGAGGCCATCCTGGGTGACCTAGCGGGTGGCGTGACATCGTTGCTGTTGCGGCTCGACCTTGCTGCCCGGCACGGTTTTGGAGTGGACGATCCTCAATACGCCCATCTTGGCGGCCAGGACGGTGTGATGGTCGCGGGCGCCGATGACCTCGACGCCGCACTCGCTGGCGTTCACGTCGATCTTCTTGACGTGGCAATCGATGCTGGTGCCGCCTTCTTGCCAGCGGCCGCAACGCTCGCCGCGGTGTGGAAGAAACGTGGGATCGGAGACGCCGCCGCACGAGGATCATTCAACGCTGATCCGCTGGCCGCGCTGGCTCGCGACGGAGAACTTCCCGTTGCACCGGAGAGAGCGTTAGCCGATTTGGCGGAACTGGCGCAGTGGACCAAAGACAATTATCCGAAGGTCACCACCGTTGTTGTTGATACATCGCCTTACCACGATTCGGGGGCCACCGCGGCTCAAGATATCGCGATGGCGATGTCCACGGCGGTTGAATATTTGCGAGCCATGACTGGGGCGGGGATGTCGATGGAAGACGCCGCCCGGCAAATCTGTTTTCGAATGAGTTTAGGGACACACCACTTCTTAGCGATTGCAAAGATTCGGGCCGCCCGGATGCTTTGGTCTCGTGTTTTGGAAGCGTCGGGATGTCCGCCGGTTGGCATGCGGATACATGCCCGCACCAGCAACCGTGTGATGACTCAACGTGACCCCTACGTTAATTTGCTGCGAAATAGCGTCGCGATGTTTGCCGCGATTGTTGGCGGCGTTGAAAGCGTCACTTCTTTGCCGTTCGATCATGCGTCGCGATTACCGGATGACTTCAGTCGCCGAATCGCCCGTAATACCGTGTTGGTCCTGCAAGAAGAATCTCACCTGCACCGCGTGCTCGATCCCGCCGGTGGCAGTTGGTTTATCGAGAAACTCACCAAAGACGTTTCCGAAAAAGGCTGGGAGGTGTTCCAGAGCATCGAACGTGAAGGCGGGATGCTCGCGGCCTTGATGAGCGATCACATCCGAGAACAACTCGACACCGCCTACGCACCTCGAGCCAAGGACATCGCGTCTCGCAAAGAAGGCATCACGGGCGTGAGTGAATTTCCCAATCTCACCGAACAGCGTGTCGAAAATGTCCCACCGGACCTCGATGCGTTGCGAAGCGATGCATCGACGCGGGCAGCGGCCCAAGACAAATCGGGTGTCGCTCTCGAACAACTCGCGGGGATCTCTTCGCGAGTAGAGATGGCATTCGATGCCGCCGACATGGGAGCATCGATATCTCAAATCGCCGGTGTCCTTGGGTTTGAAGAGGAGGCGACCACGATTCAACCGATCGAACCGCACGCCTTCGCACAGCCGTTTGAAGAACTGCGGGATGCGAGTGATCTGTGGATGGAGAAGGAAGGACACCGTCCTCATGTGTTCCTCGCGAACATGGGACCGGTTGCTCACTTCACCGCCCGTGCGACTTTCTCGAAGAACTTCTTCGAGGCGGGAGGATTCGACACCATCGCCAGCGAGTCGTGTGCGGACGCTGAGGCCGCCGTTGCGGCGTTCAAGGCCAGTGAAGCAAATATCGCGGTGATCTGTTCGTCTGACAAACTTTACGCGGACATGGTTGTTCCCGTCGCTCAGGCTTTGAAACAGGCTGGTGCTCGCAACGTTATCGTCGCCGGTTTCCCCGGTGCGAATGAAGACACGTGGCGGAAAGCGGGTGTCGATCGATTTATCTTTATGAAGTGCGACGTGCTCGGCACGCTCCGCGAGTTACTAGCACAAGAGGGGGTACTCTAATCATGACTACGACCAACGCCACCAAACTACCGAACTTCGCCGATGTGCCCCTGCAATCCGAGCAGGCGGCGAAGGCGACCACGAAAGAAAACTGGGCCGACGCGATCGGCGGTGACCCGTCCCGTTTGAACTGGAAGACGAACGAACAGATTCCGATCAAGGGGCTCTATACCTCGTCCGACCTTTCGGACGTCGATCACCTTGAAACGATGCCAGGGTTTGCACCTTTTCTTCGCGGTCCCTATCCGACGATGTACGTGATGCGTCCTTGGACGGTCCGGCAATACGCGGGATTCTCGACCGCAAAAGAGTCCAATGCGTTCTACCGCCGGAACCTTTCCGCCGGTCAGAAAGGGTTGTCGATCGCATTCGATTTGGCGACCCACCGTGGTTACGATTCGGATCACCCGCGAGTCGCGGGGGACGTCGGCATGGCGGGCGTCGCGATCGACAGTATCTACGACATGCGGACACTGTTCGATGGCATCCCGCTCGACGAAATGAGCGTCTCGATGACAATGAACGGTGCCGTCTTGCCGGTGATGGCGTTGTATATTGTCGCCGCCGAAGAACAAGGTGTTGCGCCGGAGAAGCTTTCCGGAACGATTCAGAATGACATTCTGAAGGAGTTCATGGTCCGGAACACTTACATTTATCCGCCCGAACCGAGTATTCGGATCATCGCGGATATCTTCGACTACACCAGTCGTTTGATGCCTCGCTTTAACAGCATCAGCATCAGTGGCTATCACATGCAGGAAGCCGGTGCGACGGCCGACTTGGAACTCGCCTACACGCTCGCCGATGGGCTGGAATACGTTAAGACCGGGATTCAAGCAAACCTGGACGTGGATGCCTTTTGTCCGCGACTGTCCTTCTTCTGGGGCATCGGGATGAACTACTACATGGAGGTCGCCAAATTGCGAGCGGCCCGAATGATTTGGGCGAAGCTGATCAAACAGTTCAACCCAAAACAACCCAAGAGTTTGTCGCTGCGAACGCACAGCCAAACGAGTGGTTGGAGTCTTGTCGCTCAAGACGTTTACAACAACGTGATTCGTACTTGTGTGGAAGCCATGGCGGCCACACACGGGCACACGCAGTCGTTGCACACCAACGCACTCGACGAAGCGATCGCGTTGCCGACGGACTTCTCCGCCCGGATCGCACGTAATACGCAGTTGTTCCTGCAACAGGAAACGGATACCTGCGACGTCGTCGACGCGTGGGCGGGCAGTTACTATGTCGAAAAACTGACGCATGATCTGGCTCAGCGAGCGTGGGAACACCTCGCCGAAGTCGAAGCGGCAGGCGGAATGACCAAGGCCATCCAGGCGGGGATTCCGAAAATGCGGATTGAAGAAGCCGCCGCTCGGACGCAAGCTCGAATCGATTCGGGGCAGCAAACCGTGATCGGTATGAACAAATACCGACTCGCCAAAGAAGATGACTTGAAGGTTCTCTCGGTGGACAACACCGCCGTGCGGGAATCTCAAATTGCCAGCCTGAAACGGTTGCGTGAGGACCGAGATCAAAACGAGGTCGATCAACGACTCGCCGATCTACGTGCCGCCGCAAACGACTCGAGTAAGAACCTTTTGGAAGCCGCCGTCGCTGCCGCTCGTGCGAAAGCGACCGTGGGTGAAATGAGCGATGCCCTCGAATCAGTTTATGGGCGTTACGAAGCACCGGTCCAAGCGGTCCGGGGAGTCTACGCAAGTGAAACGGAAGGAAACGTGTCGGTTCAAGCAGTGCAACGATTGGTGACGGCGTTCGAGAAAGCCGAAGGGCGACGACCTCGGATTCTGGTTGCGAAGATGGGCCAGGACGGACACGATCGAGGGCAGAAGGTCATCGCGTCCGCGTTTGCTGACCTCGGGTTCGATGTTGACATCGGGTCGTTGTTCCGCACGCCCGCCGAAACCGCAAAGCAGGCTGTTGAAAACGACGTGCATATCGTTGGCGTCAGTTCGCTCGCGGCCGGTCACCTGACTCTCGTGCCTCAACTGCGTGATGAATTGGCGGCACTGGATCGCGAGGACATCATGATCGTTGCCGGTGGTGTGATCCCGCCTCAGGATTACGACACGTTGTATGAAGCCGGCGCGGCTGCTGTGTTCGGTCCGGGCACGGTAATCAGTGAAGCCGCCGCGGCGCTGCTGAAACGACTGGCCGAGGAACTCGAGCTCGATATCAAAATCGACGACGTTTCCGCATGAGTCGTCGCCGAATCATCACAGCAGATGACTATTTCGACGGGGTTCGTGGTCAAAACGTCTCCATGCTCGCGCGAGCGTTCACGCTCGTCGAATCGAGCAGTGCGCGGCACATCCCCGTCGCCGAAGAATTGCTGACCCGTTTGATGCCGCATACCGGCGGCGGATTGCGGATCGGCATCACGGGCGCACCTGGTGCGGGTAAGAGCACGTTTATTGAAGCACTCGGGTTGTTACTCGTTGCGAAAGGTCTCCGTGTAGCGGTGTTGGCCGTTGATCCATCGAGTGGGATCACCGGTGGCAGTATCCTGGGTGACAAAACTCGCATGGGGAAACTCGCCGCCGAGCAAAATGCGTTCATCCGTCCTTCGCCGTCGGCAGGGACCCTTGGCGGCGTCGCGAACAAAACCCGCGAGATCATGCTGGTCGCCGAAGCAGCCGGATACGATGTGATTCTGGTCGAGACGGTCGGTGTCGGCCAAAGTGAAACGATGGTCGCCGAGATGACGGATTGTTTCCTCGCGATCATGTTGCCGGGGGCCGGAGATGAACTGCAAGGCATCAAACGAGGTCTGCTCGAACTGGTCGATGTCATTGCGGTAAACAAGGCCGACGGTGCCAATCGGAAACCCGCGTTGCTCGCCGCGCAGCAATACCATAATGCGTTAGATTCGATCTCAGGCAGTGCGAGCGATGCCGCTCCCGCGATTTTGACATGCAGTGCCCTGCAACAAGAAGGCATTGATGATGTCTGGGATGCGATCGAGAAAAGGTGCCAGCAGAGCAAGGAAAACAAACGGTTCGAACATCGTCGCCGTCAACAGAATTTGCGTTGGCTATGGGCGATCGTGGAAGACCGATTGAGACAAACGCTGCACACGCATCCCGGTGTGCAGGAAATATGCGATGATGTCGAAACACGCGTCCTCGCCGGTGAAATGCCACCTGCTGCCGGAGCACGGCAACTGTTTGCCGCATTGAAACTAGACCACGAGTAAGTCACCGAGATCACGAGTCGATCCTATGCCGATTATCAAACCCGTTCGCGGATTCACGCCTCAGTTTGGCGAGAATTGCTTTTTCGCCGAGAACGCCGTCGTGGTCGGTGATGTGATCATGGGAAACGATTGCTCGGCATGGTTCAGCACCGTGATTCGCGGAGACGTCAACTCGATCCGTATTGGGAACAAGGTCAACATTCAAGACGGCGCGGTTCTCCACACGCTGTATCAAAAGTCCGTCATCGAAATCGCCGACAACGTGTCCATCGGACATAACGTCTGTGTTCACGGCGCGAGGATCGACCAAAACTGTTTGATCGGAATCAACTCCGTCATTCTGGATCACGCCCACATCGGCGAAGGTTCCATCATCGGTGCAGGATCGGTTGTCCTGCAGGGAACAAAGATTGAACCGGGAAGTCTTTACGCCGGAACGCCTGCTCGGCGGATCAAAGATGTTGATCCGGAACAGGCAAAAGAAATGATCGAAAAGATCGCCAACAACTACATGATGTACGCCAGTTGGTTCCAAGAAGAGTCGTCTGCACCAGACTCGTAAACCGAACGCATCTTGTTGGTTGAGAGGGCGTTCCCGCGAGTTTGTTCGCTGGGGTTAGTTTGCCGCGCCGAAGAGGACGCAAATCGAAGACGGTACCACCTGTGTCTCGCGAATGAAGGTGAGTTCGCCTGTTTCGGCATCGATGGAGAAGACGGTCGCGGTATTGCTTTCTTGACCGACGACAATGAGCCAACGGCCGCTCGGGTCCATGCCAAAGTTGCGAGGCCATGCTCCGCGAATCGGTTCCACTTCCGTGAGTGAGAGCGTCCCCTCGTCGTCAACCCGGAACGCACTGATGCTGTCATGGCCTCGGTTTGCGGTGAAGATAAAACGGCCGCTTGGGTGAACGCGGATTTCCGACGCGCTATTGAACGTTTCCTTGGCTTTCACTTCCTCGGACAACGTCGCAATCGTTTGCCCGGGAGTCATCGTGCCGTCGTCCGCGTTGTAATCGAAGACGGTAATCGACAGGGCCAATTCGTTGAGAACGTAAACTCGTTTCCCGTCAGGGCTGAATTTCATGTGTCGTGGTCCTCCGCCGGGCGGGCAGACACCAAAACCATGAGGAGTCAATGCGGGAGTTTCCGCATCGAGTTTCCAGATGACAACCCGATCCATTCCCAGGTCAGGTACAAACGCGAAACGGTTGTCAGGTGATGTGCCCGTCCAGTGCGCGTGCGGTGTGTCCTGGCGGTTGGGAACCACTCCAGAACCGGCCTTAGGCAGCAATTCGGAATGTTCTTTCACTTCCGCGAGTCCTTTGATCGAGCCGTCGTCGGCAAGACCATAGAGCGACGTTGAGCCGCCACCGTATTGCGCCGACATTAACACTTTGCCTACTCGGTCCGTCGAGACATGAGCTGCCCCGCCGTCTCCCGTTGGTGCCGATCCGATGTACTCGAGTTTCGCTTTTCCGACTTCGCCCGTGATTCGAAATGCCGACACCGCATCGCCGGAAGTGACCGAGCTGTTTGCTGGGCGGCCCGTGGCGTAGAGGGTCTTTCCATCGGGATGCATCGCCAAGAAACCGGGGTTTTGGATTTCCGCAGCAAGTGTCGTTGGCGTCAGCTTTCCCGTCTCCGTGTTGAAGGTCGCGTAATAGATCCCGCGGCTGTCACTCCCTCGACCGGTCGAGGTGCCAAACCAAACATCAACCATCTGTCCGTAAGAATTTGATACTGAGGTCAAAAAACAAATGGCCGAAAGGAATGCGATACACAGCGTGCGAATCATGGGCGGGAGCCTCTTGGGGTGGGAAAGGACGAAGTCGTCGCCGACAGTCTAAATCCTTTCAATCCACGAGTGTGCTTTTTTGAGACACCGCGGCGAATTTATCTCGCATCCTATGCAAGCACGCGATTTTCGCGGATATCGGCTACATCGTTTTAGGGGATGATCTAGGCATCCGCGCAGAAAAATACCCTCCGTCAACTGAGTTGGCGGAGGGTAGTCGATGAATCAGAACAGTTTAATCCGGCGGAGTCGGGTAGTCCTTGGGCGTTCCGGTATGTCTGCAAAGATGCAGGTGGAAGCGACGTCTCGTTAGCCAGCCATACGTGTGATGCGGTTGTGCGGTTGGGCGAGTTCTTCGGCGGTCGGCTGATAACGGAATTGCATGAGGTACGCGTCTTCGGTGGCGTCGTCATAGAAGTCACGCAGAACCGAAATCGCTTTGAAGCCGAGGTTCTTGAAGAACAACTGAGCTTCGAGGTTCGTTTCGCGAACTTCGAGCATGATGCGGTTTCGCCGCTCTTGGGAAAGCTTGCCGAGCAGTTTTTGCATCATGACGTTACCGATGCCTTGGCGACGGTAATCGCTGTGTACGGCGAAGTTCAGGATGTGCAGGCGGTTCTTGTGCAGTTCATAGATCATGAACCCGACGACGCGGTCATCACACTCGGCAACCATGCCGATGCAGTTTCGTTGGCGAAGGCAACGGATGAAATCATCCTCGGTCCACGAAAACTCGAAACAATCACTTTCGATGCCCAACACGTCTGGCATATCACGACGGATCATCCAGCGGATGTGGGCGGTTTTGGTCGCTTGTTTTGTGTGTTCCACGTCGGACTCCCTTCCGGTGCAATGAAGTTTTTATCGTCGGTTTCGGAAACCATCCTGGTGTCCCCGGCGAGGAAACGGAAATTAGCAGATCACCCCGATGGCACCAAGACAGAAAAAGAAAAAGGCAGCCGGCACATTGAATGTGCCGACTGCCTCGGTTTACTTGCACAAGGCAAGCCAGTGGCAGGGTGATTAACGCAGTTTGCGGGGACTAGGGTGCTTTCTCGAACGGCGTATCCAATATTACCGGATCTCGGAAGACCGGATTGTGGTGGGGCCAGCGCGTATGTGCGTGCCATCGTTTCGCAGGCTCGAGATCGCGTTGGCGGATTGGATCCGCACGAGCCACATACCTGGACCGGAAGACGTTCGCTCGCGTACCTCAGCCTGCCCCGAGTTCGACGTCGATTTTGGCTTCACGGGCCGCGTCGCGGAGTTTGCTTAGGGCCCGAGCTTCGAGTTGGCGAACGCGTTCTTTGGTCACGCCCATCTCGGCGCCGACTTCCTTCAATGTCAACGGTTCGGCACCGCGTTGGAGACCGAAGCGAGCCGAAATGATCTTCTGCTCACGTTCGTCCAAACGATCCAAGATCCGAGCCAACTCACGTTGACGTTGGCGTTGGACGGTCTCTTCCGTGTACGGGTCGAGACGTTCGTCTTGATGGCCCACGAAGACCTCTTCACCGCTGGTGCGGAAGCGATCGCGGTGACGGAATTCCTTTGGAATCGTGCGAGCGAAGTTCTTCATGATCGCCCACGTTGCGTACGTGCTGAACTTGTTACCACGCGAGTAGTCGAACTTCTCGACCGCACGGATCAGCGACATGTTGCCGTCGCTGATCAGCGAAAAGAAGTCTTCACTGCTAGCGACGTGTCGTTTGGCGATCGAGACGACCAAACGCAAGTTAGCTTGGACGATCTTGTTCTTCACTCGGACAGCGTCTTCGTAGAGCGATTGGATTTTGTCCATCGTTTCGCTGCTGCTCTGGCCGCTGGCGATCAACTCGTCACGCAAAACACCGGCGCGGTGTTTGAGGTAGTTCATCTTGCGGAACAGGTGGCCTTCTTGCTCGCGGTTGAGCAACGCGACGTCGTAAAGTGCCGCCAGATAGCTGGGCAAGTCCGCAGGCGGACGCACTTTGCGTGACGCGGTGGCTTCCGGCATCTCGGCGAGGTACTCGGACTCTCGGCTGAGGTCTTCGAAATCCTCGTTGTAGATGTGGTCGAGCGGCAGTTCAGACAATTGCTGCATCCGAACTTCGTCGAGGATCCGGCGGATGCTCGAGCGGGTGCGTTTGAAGCGTTTGCACAGTTGAGGAATGGTGGCGCCGTGAGCGTGGAGCTGGGCGACGACCCGTTTGTCTTCCTCGGTCAGCGATTCACGGTGATGCGGGAAGATCGCGAGTTTCTGGTTCTGGGCATCGAAATTCTTCAGCGTGTAACGGATCGTTTCGGGCGATCGGTTCATTTGCTGAGCCAATTGCACGGTCACCTCCGACAAGCTCGCACCGCCCTCGGCCAATTGCCGAGCACGCTCGATCATCTCGGTCTTCTCGTCGCTGCTGAGTTGGCTGAAACGCTCGCCACGGCGGACTTTGTCCCGGTTGGCGGCGATGAACCGTTCCACGCTGCTGTGCAGGAACCCAACACGTTTGCGTTTGCCAAACAGGAACTTGCGGCTGACGAGGCCGGCTTCGCGCCACCGGCTGATCGTCTTGGTCGAAACATGGAATTGTTTCGCCAAATCGTTGACGGTGTGAACCCGCTCGCCTGCGGATTGCGAATCCAGATCGGCTGAATCGGCGAGATCCTCGATCAGCAGACGCAAATCATGCTGCAGGTCTTCCGAGCGGATCGTTTGACGAAGTTTGGATTCGGGGCGGTAGTTTGTGATGCGAAAGCAAACATAGTCGATCACATAATCGCGATCGGGTACGAGTTCGCCGAGCAGTTTTTCTGCGAGCAGTCCTTGTTCGATTTTCTTGTTACGAGGTGCGAATCGTGTGAGTTGATCGCGAAGTTCGATCAGTCCGACATGACGATAGCTGGTATGCATTGTCTCTAGTTCCCAGTGCTTGATCGTGCGTGTCCGATTTTTCCTTGCAACCCCGGCGGGTCGCCGACACGATAATCTGATTTGCCCGGGGATCGCCAAATCCATAAGGCGATTAAGGGTGCTGACTCGCAGGCAATCCAACAACCGGTCAATGCCGGGAAGTCTACCAAACGAGTCAAGTGTCTTCGTGCGGCTCCATGCCGCCCGAAACCGGAACTCTTTGCCGAACGCTAGTCTGCTTGTCTCCTACCGTTGGTTCATACCGTGGTTGGAGACGCACCCGTTCGACGCGGAAGTCCATGTCCTCATGAGACCGTTGAAGTGACGAAGGAGTTCATCGAAAAGTTCGAAAATTCCCCGGAATCACTGGGCCAGGACTCTCCGTTTTACCTGACTTGCCTGGTCGGAAACGCACATGGTTCGTTTCGTCTCGCAGCTTCACAGCGGAGATGTCAATTCTGGTCACCAATGAGTCGCCACGAATGGCGGCACCCAGTTGGACGGGAGCTACTAGTGAAAATTTCAGACCAAAACGGCCGATCTCGCCAGAATGCAGCGGCTTGACTTCGTAAGTGTCCCGCAAATCGCAGGCTTTTCGGGCCAAGAAAAAATTCGGAGGCTTGACCAAGTGTCCTATTGAGGACAGCAGAATTGTCACATTTACAATCAGATTGCAACATTTGCCGTCTCAAAACGAGATTCTGGTCAATTCTTACACAACCATTCAATCGGTTGACCGGTTCATGCCGATTCTGCCGGAGTAGCGGTACTTTTTCGCCGTTTTCACGGGTGTTTCTCCCTCCGCCTTCCGTTGTCTGAGTTTGTCCCCATGAGCCACCAAACCCATCGCGAAAACCCAGCCCAGAGTCCTCTTTTTGCTCATCCGACCCAGTGTGATTCTGGCCGCATTGTCTCGGCGGATTCTGCAAACTGGGCCGGTGACTTCGCGGGCGAACTGAATGCGTCTGGCAACGTGTCTGACAACGTGAAGGCCTCGCGGCGTGGTTTCTTAGCGTCTGCGATCATTGGCGGAATGTGTGGGGCAGGCGGATTGTTGCCCGGTGGAGTGTCGGACGCTGGTGCGGCAGGTGCTGGGGAAACCCGTTTGTCGATTTCGCACAACAACGATCTCTTTCGCGTGCGGATGCAGATGGAGGTCAAAGGCAATGTGACGTTGGTGGAAGACCCGTTGCTGCCCGATGGCAAGAAAAAGCTGTTGCCGGTGACCGCGGACTTAAACCTGGATTACGAAGAACGGTTTTTACGCCCCGCCGGCGCGACACCCGAATCGGAAGTGGTCGCCGTCGAGCGACACATTCACGACGCGGTCGAGAAGAGTCGTCTGAGCCGCAC
Organism: Aporhodopirellula rubra; assembly: GCF_014192335.1. Lineage (GTDB taxonomy): Bacteria > Planctomycetota > Planctomycetia > Pirellulales > Pirellulaceae > Rhodopirellula > Rhodopirellula rubra. The sequence continues at coordinate 191,671 of NZ_JACHXU010000003.1, forward strand.
CGCTCAAACGACCGAGCTTCGCGGAACCGTCACGGACGTCATCGCACGTCGCGAGCAATTGCCCGAAACGATCTATTCCAACGACGAATACTTAACGCACAAAGAGATCGATTTGCTTCGCACGCCGATTTCCAGCGTCGCGATCGATCGGCTGGTTCCTCAGCAAATGATGCGTCCTGGGGAAAAGGTCGCCATCACGAAAAACGACTTGGCTTCGTTTTTCAATCTCTCCGGAGTCGCCTCGAGCGACGTGGAAATCGAGTTGGTCTCGGCGGATTCGTCGCAAGCAAAACTGCAGATGCGTGGCAAGATCGAAGGATCAGTGTCGGGAGTTCCCACTCGATTGCAAATCGTCGGGAAGTTGACACTCGATCGCCGTGCCGGCGCCGTCGCGTGGGCAGCGGTCGCGATCCACGAAACACGTGAGATCGGCAAAGCGGAGCCAGGTTTCGATATCACCGCGACGGTCCGCATGGTCCGAAAACCACTGGCCAAAGTCCAGACGCTGCCCGCGAAGCCGGCCGAGATCGTATTCGATGAACCGCCACCGACAGACCGTTTGCTGGTTGCCGTTGCGAGTCGGCACGTTGGGCTGGAGGGATTGATGGACCGTCGATGGCGGATGATGCAAGACGTCCCCGGCGATGCGGTGCTGCGGATGATCGAAAACGATCAAGCAATCGCGCAGTTGAACCTGCGTCCTTTGCCCCGTTTGCCTGAGGGGCAGCAGTGGACACTCGCGGCATTCGAAAACGATGTTCGCAAAACGCTCGGAAAACGCTTCGGTGAACTCATCGAGAGCCATGAGGGAATGACCGACGGCGGGCTCCGGTTGTTGCGCGTCGTCGCGGGAGGACGTGTCAAAGGAGTGCCGATCCAGTGGATTATGATGCACATCAGCGACAACGAGCGACGTCGGGTTTTGGCCACTTGGACGATGGACGGGGACAGCGTTCCGCGACTCGCCGGGTCCGATATTCAGCTCGCCGCTTCGCTGCGATTGCTCGATGGGGTGAATCAGACCGCCCAAAACGACTCAAAAGCAATGAAAACCGGGGAAAACACTGATTTGTCCGTCGTCGATTCGTTAGACGAAGTAGAATCGGTGGCGTCGACCGCAGACGTGGTTTCGCCGAGTGACGTGAAACGCCGATAAGGCCGTATTACCGTTGGGAAATGAACGTCACGGGGGTGGCTCGTAATCCTCCCGATCAGTTTTGTCAGTCTGTGCGTCGTACAGAATGTCCCCGCATCCGGTCGGCACCTCATCAGCACGCTATTTTTGACGAAACCAATGCAACTACCCGGCATCGATTGTTCTCATCGCCCAGGCATCGGACGACGCGTTCGCGAGTTCGTGATCGCGGTTTGCCTACTTTCCACCCTGGTTTCTTCGGAAGTCATGGCCCAAGACGGGGCCGTTGGCGGAAAAGCGGACGCGTCGAGTCAATCGCAGACGCAGTTTGCGCCGGGCGTTGTGACGGTGATTCCGCCTGCTCCCGATCCGAAGGAGACCTTCGACGGGCCACTGACGCTGCAATCGATGATTGACGCCCATCCTGAAATCAGTTGGGAGGGAACCGGAAATCACCCCGAGGGGCGGCCCCATTTCGATCCGCGGAGCCGCACGCTTCAGGAACAACTGAAACAGGTGATTCTTCGCCGGGAGATCTATTGCTTCGAGTTTTCGTTCAAGCCGCTGCGACAGATTTACCTCGATATTCCTCGTCCCGACGGGCGAATGCAGCGAAAACTCGTTCAGTACATGGTTTACCGCGTGCGATATCGTGGCGGAGACATGCGTCCGGCGGCCGATGATCTGAATCAGCCGATTTATCGCCGGATCGAGTCGGTTAGCTACAACTCACGCCGCCTGTTTCCTATGTTCGTTCTCGAAAATCACGAAACGGGGAAACAATTCACCGACCAGATTTTGCCTACGGCCGTGGACCGGATCGCGATCCGCGAGCAAATCACGGCACCGCTGTATAACAATGTCGAAATCTCGCGGGTGAAAGTACCGCGAACGAAAGACGAGGACGCCCCGGGTGTCTGGGGAGTGGCGACATGGGTCGATGTCGATCCCAATCTCGATTTCTTTTCGGTCAACGTTTTTGGTCTGACCAACGCGTTTGAGCAGGATGGTGAGGGGGCCGACGCACCCTATCGTCGCAAGGCTCTGATGCTGAATTTCTTCCGTCCGGGGGATTCGATGGACCAAATCGCCGACCGGGTCCGTTTCGGTGTGCCCGCCTACGAGAACGAAAAAGACCAAGCATACGTGCTGGAAAAATATGGTCTCGATAAACGGCTTGATTACCGGTGGGTGTTCCGGTAACTTTCTCCCCTCTCACATCGAACATATCCGCGTCACCTTTGCGTGACGCCTCCCCCAACCAATTATCGGCCGGCCGCATCAGCGTCGGTTTCGAGATCAGCAAGCGAAAAGACAATGGCACACAAAAAGGGTCAGGGCAGTAGCCGTAACGGTCGCGACAGTAACGCACAACGTCGTGGAGTGAAGCGATTCGGCGGCGAATCCGTCCGAGCAGGCAACATTCTCATCCGCCAGGTTGGCACGAAGTTCCACCCCGGTAAGGGCGTTGGAATGGGCAACGACTACACGCTCTATGCATTGGTCGACGGAAATGTCCGTTTCGACCGCGAAGGCCGTCGCATCAATATCGACGTCGCCTGAGCATCTACGATTGAATGGATTCAGCGTTGAGGGACTGAACCCTCCGCAAGCCGAAGCGGTCAAGACACTGTCGGGGCCGCTGTTGGTGTTGGCCGGTGCGGGGACCGGAAAAACCCGTGTGGTGACGTTTCGCATTGCGAACTTGATCAAGCACGGCATCGCTCCCGAGCGGATTCTCGCTGTGACGTTCACTAATAAAGCCGCCGGCGAAATGCAGGAGCGGGTGGGCGAACTGCTCGGGCACAGCAACAAACGCCGCCGCAAAGGCGAGCCCGCTCCTCCCAAACCCACTATCAGTACGTTCCACTCGCAGTGCGTTCGCATGTTGCGGGAGCACGCCAACGTGCTGGGGTTTCCTAAAAAGTTTTCGATCTACGATCGGAGCGATCAGGAGTCACTCGCTCGTGCGATCTTGCGCGAGTTGCGATTGCCCAACACCGCGCTCAAGCCGTCGGACATGCTGTCGATCATCGGTTCGTGGAAAAACGAGTCGATCACGCCTGACCAAGCGGTCGGTCACGCCAGCACGGATAAAGAGCACTTCGCCGCCGCCGGGTATCGTCGATATCAGAATGCACTGCGGGCACGTGGGGCGATGGATTTCGATGACCTTCTGTTGCACACCGAAGTGTTGCTCACCGAGCACGAAGAGGTTCGCGTTGCCGAAGCGGCGAAGTATGACCACGTGCTCGTTGACGAATATCAAGACACCAACGGCAGCCAATATCGGATCACGCAGGCGCTCACCAAAGAACACCGTAACTTTTGCGTTGTCGGCGACGACGACCAATCGATCTACGCTTGGCGAGGTGCCGACGTCACTCACATTTTGAGTTTCTCGAAGGATTGGCCCGACGCGAAGATCGTGTGGCTCGAGGACAACTATCGCTCCACCGGCGCGATCCTTGAAATGGCGAACCGCCTGATCGCGTTCAATACCGAACGCCACGATAAGATTCTTAAACCCGACCGGCCGACCGGCAAGCGACCCCGTATCGTCCAACATAAAGATGAGACGACGGAGGCGGAGACGGTCGTGCGTGAGATTCGCCACCTGATCGATAACGAGCACATTCAACCGCGAGACATCGCGATTCTGTTTCGTACCAACGAACAGCCACGATTGTTCGAAACCGAACTGCGAAAGGCGGACGTGCCTTACGTGATGTTGGGGAGCCAATCGTTTTTTGATCGACGCGAAGTTCGCGATTTGATTGCTTACTTGAAATGGATCAATCAACCCGATGATGAGATCTCGTTGCTGCGAGTGATCAACACGCCCGCTCGTGGTTTGAGTAACAAGACGACGAAGCTGTTGATCGAGCGTGCGGTGCAGCGTGGAGTTCCGGTTTGGCAGGTGATGCAAAACAACGCTGCCATCGAGGATCTCCCGCCGGCGGCGAAGCGAGGCATCGAGCAACTCCGGCAGCTTTGCGCCGACGTGCAATTACGGGCCGAGAGCGATTCGCTCGTCGACGCGATGGAAACCCTGATGCAGCGAACCGGTTACGCCGACGAGATCGCGAGGTTGTATGAACAACCGGATGAACGCGAAGCCCGCATGGCGTCGATCGGTGAATTCACCAACGCGATCGCCGCCTATCAAGACAAGCAGGAGAAACCGGAGCTGTCTGGTTTTCTCAGTGACATCGCGCTGGCGGGGCGAGAGATGGGCAGCGAAAAAGACAAACTCGCGATGAAGAACGCGGTGTGGTTGTTAACCATGCACGCGGCCAAGGGGCTCGAGTTCCCGGTGGTCTACATGGTCGGGATGGAAGACGGCTTCCTGCCGCACAGTCGTAGCGTGAAGAGCGGGCGTGAGGAAGACATCGCCGAGGAAAGGCGTTTGTGTTACGTCGGAATCACGCGTGCCCAAGAAACGCTGACAATGTCGCTGGCGCTTACCCGGCGTAAATGGGGGAAGCCGCGACCGACCCAGCCCAGCCGGTTCCTGTATGAGATCACTGGCAAGGCTGACAATTCGAACAAGTATCGCAAGCAAGGCGTTCGCGGCGCTCGCGTTCAGCGCTGAGGCGAACCATCGGTGGGCGGAATCAGTCTTCGTAGGTGAACGTGTCACTCGCATTTGTGTTTGCTTTGACCCGCAATGGAGACTGACCGATTCCGATGGTGGTTCACTGTCACGCGTGAGTCATCAGTCGGTGTCCGGTTCCAAAGCGGATGCTGATCGGGTCTGATTGAATTGGCGGCAGCTAGGGTGTGTTTTAAAAAGACGTAGCCAATGTTGCCTGACTTCGACGGCTGAATTCGGGCGAAATCGGCTACCGTGAAGAGGCACGTCTTCATTTGAAACGCTCTCGGTTTTGCAACGTGCGCGTGTTGTAAAGCGTTCTCAATGGTGGTGCCGGCGACCAAGGCAAGGGAATTTCCAATTGGTTACAAAAATGAAGAATACGGGCGGACGTGGACGTCGTGCCAAAAACACTTCTCAGTGTCAGCGGGTGTTCTGTGGTTGGGACACACCGCTGCTACAAACGGCAATGCATTGGTTGATTGAAAACAGCGGGCAGTGGGGATCGGTCCAGGAAGAAGCCGAGGCGATGCCGTTGCTCGCCGATCAACTTGATGAGGAGCCTGGGCAGCCGGCTGGTGATGGTGCCAGCAATGCGATCGATTTGAGTTCGATTGACCTCGTGTTGCCATCGAGCCGTGCGGTCAGCCGCCTCAAAGAGAAATTGCTGATGGCGGCGCAGGCTGCGGGACGTGCCTACCGTCCGCCGCGTTTTTACTTGGTCGGTCGTTTGCCGAGTCTTCTGTATCGCCGGCCTGCGGAATGGGCCTCGGACTTTGAACAAACACTTGCTTGGGCACGTGTTTTGTCGTCGTCCGATCCGGCGCAATTGCAGACGCTCGTTCCGACGTTGCCTGACGCGGATTCGACAACCGGTTGGCTCGATTTAGCGACCACAACGAGACGGTTGTGGACGAAGACGTCGGCGGAAAATTTGACCTTCGCGGCCGTGGCAGACAAAGTCGAAAATGCGGCCGAGCGTCGACGTTGGGAGTTCTTGGTCAAAAGCCATGATGACTATCTCGCTGAACTGAAGAAAGCCGAACGTTGTGATCCCAATGCAGCCGCGCTCGATGCGATCGCCGACAATCGATGTCGGGCACTGCGTCCTCTTGTTCTCGTCGGCGCGACCGATTTACCTGAAATGGTGAAGGTGATGTTGTCGCAAATCGACACACCGTTGACGTCGTTCGTTGCGGCCCCCGAAAGCATGGCTGGCCACTTTGATGCGTTGGGATGTTTGGTTCCGGAAAAGTGGAAAGACCACGTTTTGCCGATACGTGATGAACAACTCATTCCTGCCGCCGGAATCGAAGATCAGTCGCACGGCGTGACGGAACTGCTCGCCGAGTTCGGTGAAGACTACAGCGTCGACGCGATCACGATTGGGGTAACCGATGAATCGCAAATCGAGCCGATCGAGAATCAATGCCGAATGTTGAAAGTGGACACTTATCGACATTTCGGATGGACGGTGGCGGAGACGTCGGTTGGTCGGTTAATGGATCTGCTCGTTGTTTATCGCCAACGCAGAAATTGGCGTTCACTCGCTGCTTTGGTCCGGCACGCGGCTGTGTTTGAAATGGTTCAAAATCATTTTCGATCGGTTGCGGAAAAAGAGGGCGGTAATAAAACGAGCGTCGATTGGTTAACGCGTTTGGATCAATTGATGGCCGAGGCATTTCCACGTAGCCTCGATCAACCGTTGCCATCCAAGCGATTTGAATCTGCGCTCGCGGATGAAATTCGCGACTGTGTCGAAACATGGCTTGCGCCGCTGAATCAAAAACGACAAGCGATTCGGAGTTGGAGTAAGGTCGTTGCGGAGGTGCTCGGTAAACTCTTTCCGCATGCTGAGCGACCTGAAATCGACTCGCCAAAGGATGCTCCTTCGGATCGTACGGCAAAAAGTGCGGCGCGAACCGTCGAGGCCGTTGAGGCGACGTTCCGAGTCCTCGAAGGTTTTGAGGAACTCAGCGTGCCGTTGGATTCGCCCGTTGATTCCAATACCGCACTCGAGCTGTTGTCCGCTCGTATCGCAGAAATCAGTCTGCCAGACTCCCCTGCCCCGAACAAAATTGAGATTCTCGGTTGGCTCGATTTGGCGTTGGACGATGCACCAGCGTTGGCGCTTTGCGGGCTCAATCACCCGTTCGTCCCGGAGGCATCGTCGGGTGATCCTTTCCTGCCATCGTCGCTGCAGAAATCGCTCAACCAACGGATCAACGATCGACGCTACGCTCGCGACGTGCATGCAATGCACCAGATGTTGTGTGGTCGGCAACAAACCCGCATTCTCGTCGGGACTCATTCAGCGGACGGATCTCCGACACCGCCGAGTCGCTTGCTGGCGGCGTCGACGGCCGATGACGCCGCTCGACGTGTTTGTCGTTTATTAACCGATCATCGGGTGAGCGTTGAGATCGTTGCGGAATCCAACGAAGCCGAGCAGGAGAGCGGTGGCGATACGAATCGAATCGATTATTTCCGTCCGCCTCCCCCGGAGCCCGGGCGAACGATCGAGACGCTCAGCGTGACTGCGTTCTCTGCGTATTTGGCATGCCCGTATCGGTTCTATCTGCGTCACGTTTTGCGGTTGCGTCCGCTCGATGATGCGGCGTTAGAACTTGCCGCGAATCAGTTTGGTGATCTCGTCCATGGAGCTCTCGAGTATTTCGGTGAGAGCGATTTGAAGGATGAGTCGGATCCGAGCAAGATCGAAGCCGAGTTGATCGCTCAGTTGCATCGTTTTGCGGACGAACGTTATGGCAACAACACCGCGTCGACGGTCGCTCTGCAGGTGCGTCAAGCCGAGCGACGATTGAAAACAGTGGCACTTCGACAGGCTGAGCGAGTCGCGGCGGGATGGCGGATTCACGCGGTGGAGGCGTCGGTCGACGAACTCGACATTGACCGTGTTACCAAGAAGCCGAAAAAGCCCACCGGGATTTTGCTCGATGGTCAGTTCACCGGATTGCGAGGACGGTTTGATCGTATCGACTATCACCCGGAATTGGACCGATGGGCGATTCTCGACTACAAAACGCATGGGCATTTGCCGGAGAAAAAACACCTGAAGAAACTCGCCGATGGATCCACCACTTGGGTCGATTTGCAACTGCCGCTGTATCGGCGATTTATTCCGGATCTCAACATTCCTGCTGATCCCGTGGATGTTGAGTTGGGGTACTTCAATGTTGCCGAGAAAGACACCGAAACAAAAGTGAATATTGCTTCGTTTACCGAAGCTCAGTTCGCCCAAGCGGACGAATTGATTCACTACTGTGTGCGTCAAATTCGAGACTGCCGGTTCGAACCGAGTGAGTCGGGTGTCGAGTATGACGACTACGAGATGATGTTCAACGAAGCCACAACGACGATCGCTGAGGACGACGATGAATCGAGCGAGGTGTCACGATGAATAAAATGGCCGACTCCAATCCGGAAACTGAGGACATGCAATTCGTTTTTGCGGACGACGACGTCAACGATGCGTTTGACGAGTTGTTGCTCGAACGTGAAATGTTATCGCCCGAGTTGTTGCGGAGTGCGTTTGAACCGACGCTCGTTCGTGCGTCCGCGGGGACCGGGAAGACGTATCAATTGACTGCGAGACTGTTGAAGATCTTGCTGACCGGTGCGCCACCGGAATCGGTGCTCGCGACGACGTTCACTCGGAAGGCAGCGGGCGAGATTTTGACGCGGGTGCTCGTGACGCTTGGGGCGGCAGCGGATCCGGACAATTCCGATGCGCTCGAAGGATTGCGGCAACAGGTCGGTTTGCCCGGATTGCCGCGTCATGTTTGCGGTGACCTTTTTCATCGTTTGCTGCGAAATATCCATCGATTACGAATCTGCACGCTCGACAGTCTCTTTTCGCAGCTGGCTCGCGCGTTGCCGTTTGAACTCGAATTGCCGCCGGGTTGGCGATTGACCGATGAGGTCGAAGAAGTTTGGTTGAGGCAGCTCGCCGTCGGTAACATGATCGACGTTTTGGAGTCGTCTGAGATCGAGTCGTTGATTTCCATGCTCGGTCGGGGTGACGTCAAACGCAACATCGCTCGGGAATTGATCCAGGTTGTCGAGACGACCTACGAAATGTCGCGACAGGGTGGCGTTGAGGCGTGGGATTCGATTCAGGTGCCGACGCGTCCTGAGTCGAAGCTCGTGACGTCGACCGCGGGTGCGTTTCGAATGGTGGAGATCAAGCAAAAGTCGCTACGAGAACTGCTCGAGAAAATGGCTGACCATCTCGACGCTCGTGATTTCGGTCCGTTGGTCGAGCAGACGTTGCTCAAGAATATTCACAAGTCCCGAATCGCGAAAGAAGAGGTGAAGTTCGGACGCAGCAAGTTTCCGCCGGAGTTGGATTCTAATTTTGATGTGCTGTATCAGGCCGTGCAGTGTGAGTCGTTGTCGCTGCTGCGGAGTCAGAATCAAGCCACCGGAAGTGTTGCGGTTTACTACGAGGGAGCGATCAATGATGTCAAACAGTCACAGCGTGCGTTTGCGTTTGACGACATCGCGGTCCGATTGGCGAGAGTGTTTCGTGATCTCGATGCCGCCACCATTCAAAACCGGCTCGACTCGAAAATCGATCATTTGCTCCTCGATGAATTTCAGGATACCGCTCCGGTGCAGTGGCAGGTTCTCAAGGTGCTTGCGCAGTCGGTTGTTTCCGGCGCAGGCGGAGACGACAGTGCGGACGCGGAGGGCGGTTCATTGGTGCGAACGATCGATCCGCGACGCAGTCAGTCGTTCTTTTGTGTTGGAGATACGAAGCAGGCCATTTACGGCTGGCGCGGTGGTGTTGCGGAAATCTTTGACGCCGTCGATCGACAGGTCGATGGGATCATCAGTCGTTCGCAGGACCAGAGTTTCCGAAGTTCGCGAGTGGTGCTCGATGCCGTCACGGTGGCGTTTCAAAATCTGACGAAGCACCCGTTGGCGGAACCGCCCGAGATCGACGACCCATCGGAGAAGTCGGTTTATGAGGCAGAGGCGTTGCAGGACTTCGCCAAGAAGTTTCCTGCCCATACGGCAGCCAAGGACCTTCCCGGTTATGTCCGTTTCGTGACGGGGCCTCTCGTTCCACCCAAGGTGGATCCCGAGAATCCAAAAGCGAAACCGGTCAAGCCGACCGCAAAGGAAATTACTGCAGCGTTGATGGATGCGACGGCGGAACAGATCCAAGCGTTGAACCAAGCGGCGCCGGAACTGACGATCGGTGTCCTGACGCGAACCAACGCCACGGTGGCGATGTTGATCGATCGGTTGGAGTCGCTCGGTGTGGACGTTAGTGCCGAAGGTGGTAACCCGTTAACCGATTCGGTGCCGGTGCGATGGGTGATGTCGGCGTTGATGATGGTCGAACATCCCGGCGATGGACGATGGCGTTTTCATATCGCCCATTCTCCGTTGGCCGATCATCTGCCACTGGCTGAATCCGATCCCGTTGATGCGGCTGCCAATCGATTGCGGTCCATGATTGAGGACCGAGGGCTTGCTGAGACGGTGATGTTTCTCACCGAATCGCTTCGTCCAGCCTGCGATTCGCGTGACAGCGTTCGGCTGCATCAGCTCGTCGAACTGACCACGTTGTATCGACATACCGCTCGTTCCCGATTGCGTGACTTTGTCGATCTGGTCAATGTGAAGCGGGTGCAGCGTCCTCGTGCTGCGGCGGTGCGTGTGATGACGGTTCACCAGTCCAAGGGGCTCGAATTTGATGCGGTCTTTTTGCCTGAGATTCACAAAGAGTTGATTGGTCAACCGCCCCAGTGTGTCGCGGACCTGCCTGATCTCGGGCAACCACCCGTTGGCATGAGCCGAAGTGTGAGTGAAAAACAGTGGCATTATTTGCCGACCCGCTGGCAACGAACCTTTGGTGGTAACGTGAAATCTCGCGTGACTGAGGCCTTGTGCCTGTTGTACGTGGCGATGACTCGTGCCCGACAAGGCCTTTATATCGTCACGCCACCGAGCACCAAGCGTGACTTCGCCAACAAGAACGCCGCCTCGTTGTTGTTTCATGCTTGGGCGGGGGCCTCCGATGAAGCGGACATCGACCCGACGTCGGGCAACGCGGTCTTATATGAGTCGGGGGATCCGAGCTGGTGGGACAATCTGGATCGGGGCGAGGATGCGGGGCCCGATTCATCCGGAGCCGAATCCGCGGACAGCGATGATGTTACGCCGCGACGCGCGATCCGATTCCGTCCCGTTGGGGAAACTCCCTTGCGAAACGCTGTCTCGGTCTGATTTGCTGTGTTCGCGGGGTTAAACGGAGGCGTCGGCTGAAATGGGCGGATGGTCACTGCCCGAATCATCCGCGGCCCCCTGTGGCGTCTTCGGCGAGATGGGTAATCTTTGGTGCATGCCGACGCATTGCCTTATCAGTTTTGGATCCAATTTGGGCGATCGCGATACCGTCGTCGCCCGAGCGGCACGGTTGGTCGATCAGTCCGGCGTGGTTGCGCGCTCGACCGAGAGTCTGTCGGCTTCGTCTGGCGCTCAATTAACTGAGGCTGCCCAATCAACTGGGGCGACCCAATCAACTGAGGCGACACTGAGCGGTAGCGGATTGCGGACGAGCCGGCTGTTTGAGACACCGCCGATCGGTGGTCCTGGTGGACAGTCGCCGTTTCTCAATGCGGTTGCCGCGTTTGCGACCGAGGCTTCCGCGGCCGAAGTTCTCGACGTTCTGCAGCATGCCGAGCAACAACTCGGCCGCGAGCGAAACGACCGTTGGGGGGCCCGTTCGATTGATCTCGACGTCGTTCTGCACGGCAGGCTGTGCGGCGAGGCGCCTGCGGGGCGTCGCGGTCTGATTGGTGGTCGTGGCCCCATCGGATCGGCCGGTGCGTTGGTCGTTCCGCATCCACGCTACACCGCTCGCAAGTTCGTTGTCGTGCCGGCTTGTGACGTGGCGGCCGACTTTTGCGATCCTCGGTTCGGTTGGTCGCTCGCGGATTTGGCGGCGCACCTCGATGCGGCACCACCCTCGATGGCTCTCGCCGGAGGCGATGACGCGTTGCGTCGAACCATCTGCGAACGGCTGGCGGCCGAGCATGCGATTCAAATTGTGGACGCCGACGCGGTTGCTTCCGGGATTCCGATTCAGGACGCCTGTTGGGGCGAGTCGAAATGGGACTCGTCACGTTCCTGGGTTTCGCCGAGCGTGCCACGACCTCTGCGCGAGAACGTATCGGATGTCGACGTGAAGTCGGTGATGCGAGGTTGTGAATCGGTGCGGACGCTCGGATTGCCACGTTTGATCGCACGAATCGAACGGACAACGGAAGCGACGCGTTGGCCGGCCCCTCATCGGATGTGGCCGTCGAGTTGGAGGTGGCCGGAATACCGACTCGAGGTTGATGACCTTGACTGGGCGGTCGGAGAAATCGCGTCGGCATTGGATTCAATGTGTTGCGAGGCGAGACCCGTGACCGACGACGGAGATTGGTGGTGATCGACCGCCACGGGCGGAGTCGTTGCGGCGTCCTCGTTATTGATAAAACACTAGCCAGAGAGTTTTGAAAGACATGTTTGAATTAGTACTCGGAACGAACAACGCAAAAAAGTTGATCGAGCTGCAGATGATGATGCCAGCCGGGATGGCACGCCTGACAACACTCGCGGACATCGAGGGTTCGATTGACGTGGTCGAGGACGGAACCACGTTTGCCGAGAACGCCGCGAAGAAAGCGACCGAGCAGGCGTTGCATCTCGGTCGATGGGTGCTCGCCGAAGACAGCGGCCTATCGGTTGATGTGTTGAAAGGCGAACCCGGCGTTTACTCGGCCCGGTATGCGGGAACGCACGGTGATGACGCAGCCAACAACGAAAAGTTGCTCGATGAACTTCGCGGAAAGCCCGCCGAAAAACGAGACGCACAATTCAATTGCCACCTTTGTCTGTCGGATCCAGAAGGCCAAGTGCGATTGACCGCGTCAGGAATTTGTCGCGGGCGGATCGCCGAATCGTTGTCCGGTGCAGCAGGATTCGGTTACGACCCGCTCTTCATTGTCCGTGAATATCATCGCACGTTCGGTGAACTCGATCTGACGGTGAAACGCGCCATTAGCCATCGTTCGCGTGGTTTGCGAAAACTATTGCCGCAACTCGCCGCGTTGATCGCACGAACAGCGAACTAACGTCGCTCGATTTCGGAATCGAGTGCGACGCGTGTCGTACTCGACTATTGTGGCGCACCAAAGACGGGACGTGTCGGCACCGGATGAAATCGCGGCCAGGGCACTTCGGGGGGCTTTTCTTTGGGCTCTTTGAGGCATCCCGTTTTGGGGCTGACGTCCAATGGTGAGACGTCGGAGCAAAACACTCCTTCATCAGGAGAGGTCAGCACGGCTCCTTCGTGCAGTAACTCTTGCGCCATTTCGGCAGGGCCATACTGCACGTCACTGTTCCAGTCGCCTAGCAGTCCGCCTCGATCGGCGGGATCGTGGATCCGCTCGCTCGGGATACCGAGTGCGAGACATCCGCTCGAACAAACACAAACGCACGTCCACAGGCTGAGCCAGCAAGACCGTCGGAGTGATCGTTGGAGGTGAGTGGAATCCATATTCTCCTGTATCGGGCGTCAGAGGCGATGTCTTTAGAAAAAACTGTGCAACCGTTCTTTCTTGCCAAGCCCGCCACTTTAAACGCTCGGTGTTGGGTCCGGTTTTGACGCCCTGTAGGGTTGTTCTGGTCGTGTTTCGACGGAAATTCATCGTTTTTGAGTTCTGGATTGTCATCCATTGGGGGTGTGCACCTCAGTCGCACACTTTTGAATTGTGCGATCTGAGGCAGACGTTCGGTGAGTTGTATCGGTGGTGTGACGTCATCGCACATTTAGAAGGATCGGAGGCTGATCGCGCGTGAATGTTTGACGGTTGGATCGCTAATAGAGCCCCAGCCAAGATCATAGGAAGCACATGTGTTCCCTATTCGATGTCGTCTTCAGGAAGCCAGCGCTGTGAAGCATTCATCGCAGGCCCATTTGCCACTAAGGCGGTAGTTGACGAATTCGAATCAGGAGATTGAACGGTGAAACGGACTTATAGAAGATGTTTGATGGTTGCCACACTCGTGTGCGGGCTGGCGGGCGCATCGGCATCGGACGTTCAGGCAAACGGGGCGTGCTTTAGTGACCTTTTTGGTGGATCGTCCGCGTGTTGCGACGACGTCTGCTGCGACGACGCATGCATGACCGAGTGCTGCTGTGGAGATGCCGAATGTGATTCCTTCGGGTGTTGCGACGACGGGAGCTGCGATTCACTGTCTTGTTGTGACTCGGCCGGGTGTGCGGAATCGTGTTTGCCGAAGCTCGACAGCTTTGCGAAAAAGCTCGGATGTGGAGGCTGCATTCAAAAGAGCGATCAGTGCTTTGATGACTTCATCAGTCCGATGATCGACTTCGTGCACTTTGAGGATCCTCGGAACGTGACCGAGTTGCGTCCGATCTTCGTGCATCATCGTTTTCCTAACCAACTCGGCCCGGGCAATATTCCTGCCGGTGGTAGCCTGCAACTCTTCGCGTTGCAGTTTCGGATCGCGTTGACCGAACGATTAAGTTTGATCGCGGTCAAAGACGGTTATGCGATCGACAGCAGCGAAGGTGCGTTGGATGGGTTGCTCGATTCAGGATGGGCCGATGTCACGGCAGGCTTGAAATACAACCTGATTCGCAACGTTAAAACCGGCACGCTGTTGTCGGCCGGTTTCACGTATGAGATTCCGATGGGCAGCGAGCAAACGTTGCAAGCGATTGGAGATGGTCAATTTCACTTCTTCGCCACCGGTGGCCAGCGATTCCTCGATGGCAACGCTCACGTGCTCAGTTCGGTCGGCTTTCAAATGCCTGTCGATCAATCGGTGCAAAGCACCACAGTGCACTGGAACAACCACATCGACGTTCGATGTCATGACAAGGTTTATTTGTTCACCGAAAACTCATGGTGGCACTGGACCGATGACGCGGATGCCGGCAGTGCCTTCGGTGTGTCCGGATTGGACCTGTTGAATCTCGGTGATACTGCGGTGGAAGGTAACGACGTTGTGACGCAGAACGTTGGCCTGAAACTGAAACCGAAACGCAACATGGAACTCGGGATGGCGTACGAATTCCCGTTGACGGATTTCGAAGACATCATCCGCGATCGTTGGACCTTCGACGCAATCGTTCGCTACTAGGTCGTAGGCGAATTGATCGTACTGAAGTGAATTTTTCGTTGGAACAATACGAGAACCGCTTGCCCGACGACTCGGGGTGGAAACGCCTCGGGTCGTTTTTTTGTTGTGACGCTTCGATTTCGCCCGAGCACGTCGTGCACCACAGGCCGTCATCGGCGGCGGTATTCTGTCTGTCGTCTTCGTAATCGAGGCGGCGTTAGGTAGGCCATTGAGCTAAATGCGTGGAGGCCGTCGCAACCGAGATTGAGGAGCGTGCCAGGGAATCGGCGATTCTTGGAGGTCTTGCTTCACCGGGCTGACCCCGCTTTTCGCCGCGTTCTGTGGGGAATTTAGGGGGCCGCGAGGGCGAGATCTTCGAGACCGGTTGGTGTCACCGTTCTGCACATGACGGCTCCGCCATGCTAGACTTTGCCAACGTGGTTTCGGCCACTTAAAAATGCTATTTTTCATTTTGGCTCTCACCTTTGGCGTTCAATCATGTCCACTGTCGAATCGATGCAGGCCGACGCAGAGGAATTTCGCAACCGCTACACCGCGGTACGCGAGATGATCGGTCGTGTGATTGTGGGCCACACCGACATCGTGGACGGTGTGTTGACCGCAATGCTGTGCCGCGGCCACTGTCTTCTCGAAGGAGTCCCAGGGCTCGGCAAGACGATGTTGGTGCGAACGCTCGCCGAGGTGCTCGAGTTGCAGTTCAGCCGAATTCAGTTTACGCCCGATCTGATGCCTGCGGATATTTTGGGCACGAACATGATCGTCGAGGACGAGAGCGGACGGCGCAAGTTTGAGTTCCAACGCGGCCCCGTGTTCACCCAAATTTTGCTCGCCGACGAAATCAACCGGGCCACGCCGAAAACTCAGTCCGCCATGCTCGAAACGATGCAGGAAGGCACCGTTACCGCAGCGGGAACGCGATTCGAGTTGTCACAACCTTTCTTTGTTCTTGCGACGCAAAACCCGATCGAGCAAGAGGGGACGTATCCGTTGCCCGAAGCTCAGATGGACCGGTTCCTGTTCAAGCTCGTCGTCGGCTATTCGTCACGCGAAGAGCTCGGAACAATCGTCGATCGGACGACAAGGGGCGAACATCCGACCATCGAAAAGGTAATAAACGGCGATGAAATCATTCGCTGGCAAAAACTCGTCCGCGAAGTCATTTTGGCGCCACACGTTCAGGACTACCTCGTGCGTTTGACCATGGCTACGCACCCACAGGGCGCGCACAGCGTTCCGATCACCAACGAATATGTTCGCTGGGGAAGCAGCCCCCGTGGCGCTCAAACACTCGCCTTGACGGCCAAGGTTCGCGCCTTGCTCGATGGTCGGTTTAATGTTTCATTCGAAGACATTCGACGTGTGTTTTTGCCCGCGATGCGGCATCGAGTGCTGCTGAATTTCGAAGCCCAGGCCGAAGGCATCGAAACGGATCAAGTGTTGCTCGACATCCTCGAAAAAGTACCCGAAAAAGCGGAGTGAACTTTCGTTCTCCCCTCCAAATCTCTCATCAATTGAAAATTAATGTCCTCGCCAGGTTCGATCGAAATCTCGTCACAGTTGCTTCGAAAGCTACACCGCATCCATCAACAACGCGCGGATTTGCAGGGGCAGGCCCGTCGAGGACCGATGCAAATCAAGGCTGTCGAATCATCGGTCGTTGCGGCGCAGGCAGAGCTCGATAACGAAATCGCGGTTTTGAAAAAAACTCGCATGGTGTCGGATGAAAAGCATCTGCAACTGCAAAGCCGCGAGGCTCATGTTCTCGACCTGAATCGAAGGCTCAACGAAGCGGCGAGTAACAAAGAATTCGCGTTGCTGAAGGAACAGATTGCGGCCGACGAACAGGCCAACAGCGTTCAGAACGATGAGATCTTTGAGATCCTCGAACGGATCGATACTCTTGAATCGGGTTTGGTTGAAACGAAAGCCAAACTCGCCGAGGCAGAAACCGAGCGAGACAAAAGACTCGCCGAGATTGAAGATCGGCAGAAAAAAATCGCGATGGACCTCGAACGCGTCGAGATCCAACTCGAGGAGGCCGAGACGTTGCTTCCTGTTGCGGTCCGCGGCGATTACAAGCGTTTGTTGGAAGCCCGCGGTGAAGAGGCCCTCGCCCCGATCGAAGACGAGTCCTGTGGCGGTTGCTATCAAACTCTGACCACGCAGGTCGTCAGTCAGGTCATGTTATCGAAGCTGACCTATTGCCCCAATTGCAACGCGATGTTGTACCTCGCCGAAGATCGATACGTTTGATCGGGCATTTGCGAAACTCCCTGTTTCTCCGCGGTCAATTGATCCCACGCGAGGTTCACAAACCAGGTTGAGATTTACTGCGTAGAGCTGACTTCGGTAAACAGGTTGCACTGTCGTTGGTAAATCGGTTTGCTCCGTCGAGAGGTGTTCCACAAGATCTGCTATGCAATTTGATTTCACCCAATCTCCATTGCAGTTGCTACTTCGTCGTTCATTTGCCGGCTTCGCGTGGTTGTTGCTCGCAGGCTCCTACGGGTTCCTGTCTGAAACGCGCGGTTCAGCCGCGGAGGTTCGAGCGGAACTATCTACCCGCGAAGCTTACGTCGATGAACCGATCGAACTGAAGGTTGTCATCGAAAACGCCGAAGACATTCGCCGCCCTGAAATCCCAGACGTCGACGGGCTAGAAATTCGCTCCTCTCGCGCGCCGTCGCGTAGTTCGGAAACCTTTTTCGAGAACGGCAGGGCGAGATATAAGTCGTCCGTGATCTTGTATTATTCGGTGACAGCCGAGCGGACCGGTGAGTTCGAAATTCCACCGATACGGGTTTCCGCGTCAGGACAAAATCTCGCCACCGAACCGGTGAGATTTGTCACGATTGACAGCGAGACCGGCGATCTGTTGTTTGTCGAAATTGAGGGCAAACAGGACCGCGTCTACGTGGGCGAACCGCTCGACATGACGCTCAAGATTTGGATCCGGCGTTACCGTGATCGGCAATTTGAGGTCACGTTGGACGAGAGATCGATGTGGTCGACCCTTTCGCGGCAGACGTCATGGGGAAGTTTTGCCTCGAAGATGCAAGACCTCAATGACCAACGCAAACGACCGGGCGGACGTGAAGTGCTCCGCGAGGACGGTGAGGGAACAAAGCGGAGTTACTACCTCTTTGAAATCGACGCGACGATCTACCCGAAACGTCCCGGCCGAATTGACGCCAGCGACGTTGACGTGGTGTTCAATTACCCGGAGGAACTGGATCGATCGGTCGATCCAATCGACAGGTTCTTCGGCGGTTCGCCACTGTCGCGTTTGATGGACGATGAGTTCGGATCGCCGTTTGGTTCGGAGCGGCTAGCGATTACGAAAACGCGACCCATCCGGGCAACCGCGAGCGTAGACGCGACCGAGGTCTTGCCGATCCCGACGCAAGGACGTCCGGCGAATTATCAAGGTGCGGTTGGACGGTACGAGATATCGGCTCGTACGAATTCTCGCTCGGTCCGTGCCGGAGATCCGATCACTTTGCAGATTGCGGTCAGCGGCGACGGGCCGTTGGAATTAGTGCAGGCCCCACCCCTTGATGTCTTGAACGAGGGGTTTCGCGTCGATCAGCAACCTTTGGCCGGGTTCGTGCAGGATGATGCTAAATATTTCACGACGACGGTGCGACCACGGAGTACGTCAGTGACCGAGGTCCCCGCGATCTCGATGAGCTATTTTGACCCCGAATCGGAACAATTTCAAACCATCGCGACTCAGCCGATTTCGATCGACGTGAGTGAATCTGAAACGTTGGGGATGGACGCGATCGTGAGTGATTCCGATACGGCGAGGCGTGCGTCGGAGGCAGCGGAGTCTTCGCCATCGGACGTTCAGAGTTTCTCTCCGAGTGCATTCTTGTTTCGCAATGAAGCTGACGAATCGATCTTAGTCAATCAACCGACTCGCTCAATTTTGCGAGCGGCGTTGATGCTCGTTCTTTTGCCGCCGCTCTGTTTTGTTGTCGTGTTCGCGATCGCCAACCGATCCCGTTTGACTTCACCGGGGCAGTGGTTGGGGTCTCGCCGCCAGAGAGCGATCAAGGTTTTGCGCTCGACGTCGCAGAATGTCGAAATCCCTTTGGTATGTGCCTCGTACCTCAATTCGTTGCGTGGCGCGGGGCGAGCGAACGCGACGGTAGACTCCATTGATGCGGATTGGTTCGATGGCCTCGGATTCCTGCGTCGTCACGGGCAATCAGAATTAGCTGCCGAACTCGAAACGCTTGCTCACGAATGTCGAACCGGTACCACGTCACACACCGTGATGGTTGATCAAGCGGTTGACTGGATTGAGCGAACCGACGCGGCGAGGAAGTCTCGTTGGAGAACCCACGGTTTGAGGCGACCGGATCCGAGTCGTTCGACGGTCAACGGCATTGGTGCCGGGCAAACCGTGGCGGGGATCGTTTTATTGCTATTGCTGCCGTTCGTCACTGCGGCCGCTCATGCCAGTGACGGCGATCCAGGATACGGCGTCGCTAGTGGAAGTGAACTTGGTCAACTCAAACCGCTATTTGAAGACGTGACGACGGAATCAGTGGTCAGTGCAAAAGCAGCTCCCGAGGCCGCGGGGCGTGAACCCAGTGGTAGTGAATCGGATGGAAGTGAATCGGAGGGACGCGACTTGGCACAGTCTCTTTCCCGATCGCAACGGTCAGCGTTGCTGGCAGAAGCGGACACGCTTTATTCCGAGGCGATGCAGGGCGTCTCGGACGACGCCAAGACGCAGTTCCTAGCCGCAGCGGAGAAGTATCAGCAGATTGTTGATAGTGGCGTGAACAACGGAAGCCTGTTTTTGAATTTGGGGAACGCGTACTACCACAGTGGTCAAACGGGACGTGCGATCGCGAGTTATCTGCGGGCCCAGTTTTATGCGCCAATGAGTTTTCGTTTGCAGGTGAACGGTTTGCTCGCACAGATTGGTGCCGGGGTGCCGTGGTCGATGTGGCGGGTGCCGTTGATCGGCATGATCGTATTGGCGTTCGGCTCGTTGTTAGGTTGGGGACTGTTGATTGCTCGTTTGTTTTCGCAGAACCGTTCGCTGGTGCGTTGGGGGGCTGTTTGCCTTGTGATCGCGGCGACGGGGGGCGTGATTTTGCTGCGTGAAAACACGTGGCAAACGGGAGATCACGCGGTCGCTGTCGTTGCCGAATTGGCGTTGCGGACGGGCGATGGCGAGTCATTCGATTTGGCCGAAACGCTCGATTCCGCCGAGGGAATGACGTTTGCCGTTGATAGGATTCGTGGCGATTGGGTGAAACTGCGGATCGAGGAAAATCGACTGGGCTGGGTGCACCGCAGTGATGTTGAAATCCTCAGATGAAAAGCGGTGGGGCGGCCTTGCGGTCCCTCGGTCGGATTTGATACCGCTGAGAGTGAAATACCCAGGTAGCGCGACGTCCGTCTTTGCGGCGGCGCCGGACGCTGCTTCGAAATAGTCTGATTTCTCGCCATGGAAGGCTCGTCAGGAATGTTTGCAGGACGAAATTTAACGCTTTTTGCCGTGATCGTGACCGGCCTCATCTCCCCGCTGGGGTTAGGATTTTCGCTATCACCTGCTGGGCCGCTCGGTTCGGTCGCTTCGGCAACCGAGGCCCAGTGGATTTGGGCTGGCGGGACAGACCGTGACCAGGCGATTGAGGTCGGCGAAACGTGCTGGTTCCGTAAGGTCCTCAACCTCCGTGAGCGTGGCGAAGGAATTCTCGAAATTGCAGCCGACGATGACTATGAGGTCCGTGTGAACGGACGTGTCATCGGCGACGGAAAATCGTATCGGCAGATGCAGGAGTTCGAAATTTCGGACTATCTGGAAGTCGGTCGCAACGTTGTCGCGGTCCGAGTCAAAAATACAAACGGCGATACCGCCGCTCTCGTCGCGCGTGTGTCGATTCGACCCGAGGGCGATCAGAAGTGGTACACGTTCAGCAGCGATGAGACTTGGCGAACGAGCCTCAGCGAAGAGAGTGCGTGGGACAATCCGATGCTCAACGATCGGACATGGGACACGGCAACGTCTTTTGGCGTTCTAGGCGAAACCGTACCCTGGGATCGGGAAAAGACTGTCGCTGTCGAAACCGAAAAAGAACAAACCGAACGATTTCAAATTCAGCGTGGGTTCGGCGTCCAACGCGTTCTTAATGATGAACAAGTCGGATCCGTGATCGCGATGGCGTTCGATGAATTCGGACACGTTGTACTATCGCAGGAGCAGGGACCTTTGTTGATCGTGGTTGACCGCGACGACGACGGTATTCCGGAAGACGTTCGCACTTATTGTGACAAAGTTGAGTCAGTGCAAGGCATCCTGCCGCTCAACGGGGAAGTCTTCGTTACCGGGAAAGGTCCCGAGGGAACGGCACTGTATCGCCTATCCGATACGAACCGCGACGGAACGCTCGAAAGTGTAAAGACAATCTTGAAATTTCGCGGTGAAGGCGGAGAGCACGGGCCACACGGTCTGCGCCTCGGTCCCGACGGAATGATCTACGTCTCGTTAGGAAGTCACGTTCAGCCGATCGGCAAAACAGGCAAAGGTGAAACCCTTCGCGATATCTACGAAGGTGATCTGTTGCCTCGCTTTGAAGATCCCGGCGGGCACGGTCGCGGTGTGAAGGCACCCGGCGGAACGATCATTCGGACCGACATCGATGGTGACGTCGTTGAACGCGTCGCCGGCGGATTACGCAATACATATGACTTGGCGTTCCATCCTAGCGGCAGTTTGTTCGTTCACGACGCGGACATGGAAGCCGATGTGGAAACACCTTGGTACCGGCCAACGGCATTAATGGAAGTCACCGAATCGGCTGAATTTGGATGGCGCACGGGTTGGGCGAAATGGCCAGAATATTACTATGATCGCGTTCCAAATCTACTCGATACCGGTCGCGGTAGCCCGACGGGGATTGAGTGCTATGAACACCACATGTTCCCGGTCCGATATCACGACAGTATCTTTCTGGCCGATTGGTCCGAAGGACGTATTCTCAATGTTCGTCTGAAATCGGGCGGAAGCGGCTATTCCGCGGACAGCGAAGTGTTCCTGAAGGGGACACCGCTGAATGTCACGGACCTTTCTGTCGGTCCTGACGGGGCATTGTATTTCTGCACAGGTGGACGTGGCACCGCCGGCGGTGTTTATCGCGTTGTTTACCAAGGCAAAATTCCTGATGCGATGAAACAGATCGGCAACGGCATCGCCGCCGCCGTCCGTCAACCGCAACTCGACGCGGCGTGGGCCCGTCAAGAAATCGCAACCATCCGTCACGAACTCGGTGACGATTGGAGTCGACAAGTCGCAGGCGTCGCGTATAGCGAAGACAACCCACCGTCCTACCGCATCCGGGCCATGAATCTGATGCAAATGTACGGACCCGCACCGAGTGAAGAACTGCTCGTTGAGTTATCTCGAACCGAAAACGAAGCTGTCCGACGCCGGGCTACGATGCAGTTGGGCCTGTCGCCTTCACGGGGCGCCGCTGCTCGATTGCAAGAACTCCTTTCCGATGGTGATGCACGCGTTGTTCGCACCGCCTGCGAAGCAATTCTCCGAAGTGCTCAATTTCCGAGCGACACGGAGCGTTTGATCGAATTGCTCGCTTCGCAAGACCGTACGGTTGCTTACCTAGCTCGGCAGGTGTTGCAGCGGATGCCGCTGGACACGTGGCGTGACGAAGTGATGACATCGGCTGACACCCGCGTCGCGTTGGTCGGTATGCTCGGTTTGGTTGCGGCCGATCCGACGAAAGAGACCGGCGGTAAGGTGCTGCAGCGTACCGGCAAAATGATGGAAGGCTTCCTCAGTGACAAAGACTTCGTCGATAGCCTGCGGCTCTGCCAAGTCACGCTGACTCGTTGCAAAATTCCGCCGACCGCGGTTCCATGGTTGCGAGATCGTATCGCTCAAGAGTTTCCGTCCGGTGACTCACGCATCAATCACGAATTGATCCGTTTGGCAGCGTACCTTCAAGCCGAATCGATGGTTCCACGAGCGATGGAGTTTATCGATTCCGATGCGCCGAAACTCGATCGCGTGTTGACCGCAATGTGTCTGCAACGAATTGATCGCGATTGGAGTGCTCAGGAGCGATTTGCGATGTTGAAGATGTACGAACGCATCGCGAGCGAAGATTCCGACGGATCACTTCCGATGTACATGGTCGCTGTCACGCGAGATTTCGCTCGGCATCTCTCCGACGACGACGTGCAAGCGATCTTGGATGAAGGCTCACGCTGGCGAAATGCCGCACTCGGCGCCATCTTCCGCTTGAAGCGTCCGATCGACGACGTGACCGCAGCCAAACTGCGTAGCCTCGACGACGAGCTCGTCGCTGAGCCAACGATCGATGACGTTCACCGACGTCTTCGTACCGGTATCATCGCGATGTTGTCGACCGCCACGGACGAAGAGTCTGCAGATCATCTTCGCAAGATTTGGCGCACCGAGCCACAACGGCGAGCCGTTGTCTCACTCGCGTTGGCTCAAAAACCCGATGGTGAGAATTGGGACTACCTCGTCCGAAGCCTCAATATTCTCGATGGCCCTTCCGCAGAAGAAATCGTCTCGAAACTGCGTACCGTGCCGATCGCAACTGACGATCCAATGGCCTTGCGTGCTCTTATCCTGATGGGACTGCGGCAGGAGAAAGACGGCGGTAAGTTTGAGAACGTGGAACGATTGCTCGAACACTGGACGGGGATGACTCGTCCCGAAGGAGCCGCACGGTCGATGGCCCTTTGGCAGCGATGGTATTCGAAAACGTTCCCCGATCGTCCACAAGCAGAATTGCCACGTGAAGACGAATCGAAATGGGACTTGGATCAATTGCTGACTTTCCTCGATTCGCCCGAAGGTGAATCGGGTGACCCGCATGCAGGACTGGCGATCTATCAGAGCGTCCAGTGTGCGAGCTGTCACCGTCACGAGGGAGCGGGCGTTTCGGTTGGCCCCGATTTGACGAACATGGCCAAACGCTTCACGCGTCGCGAGATCCTGGAATCGATCCTTCATCCTTCGCACGTGGTCAGTAACCAATATGCGAGCAAGAAAGTCTTGACCCTTTCCGGCAAGGTGTATGTCGGAATGGTCAGCACGATCGGGGATGAGTTGCAGATCCGTGATTCCAAAAATGAAATCACAACGATCGCGAGTGACGATGTCGATTCGATCCAACCGAGCGGCATGAGCATTATGCCCAGCGGCCTGATTGACGAACTCAGTCTGAACGAAGTGCGTGACTTGATGACGTACCTCGGGCTCGTCCGTCCGATCGAGATCGCATCACGTCCGCAACGCTAACGTGTCGACCGACTAAGGTCGTCGCCCGGCAGGTGACGTGAACTCAGGTTCGGGAGACCGCACGCCAAGCCCGAACATCGTTTGGGCCACAGAACTGCACGAGAATTGCTCCTCGTGCGGCGTAGCGATCGAAAACGAGTTCGTGAAATTCGTCTTCGCCTGGCCACGGATAGCTGTAGACGACTGAGAAATCGTCGAGTTCCAATCCGATTTCTTCGTAAGCCGTGGCCGTGTTGTGTCCTAGGCTCGGTAACGTGGGATCGTCAGCGAGTTCCTCCGATCCGGTGGGCAGGAAATTGCCGAGTACCAATTCCGGCTCAGCCGGCGTAGCCAGTGTTTGCTCACGATTGGCCTGCGGTTCGCTGCGTAGGGTTGCGCACCAATCCGAAACCGTTTTACGCCCGTGTTGGAGCAGCGTCGGTTCGGATTCGATTCCGATGCAGTCCCAGCCGAGACAATCGGCGAGCAAGGTGACAGCCGCAAAGCCGCAGCCCCATTCGACGAAACGATTGCCGATCATCATTTGCGACTCACGCACCCAGTCGAGTGTTTGGTAAACGAGTTCGTAATCTGCGGCGACGAATTGTTCGATCTGAGGAACGTCCCAACGATCTTGAAATGCTTCGATGCGACAGCGAAGGTCGTGTACCATCGCGTGAACAGGAGTTGGGATCGGCCGCGTGTCGAGGTTGCGTGGCAGCGAGATGGATTGCAGCATGAAGGTTGGTGTTGAAAAAGACAAAAATGAATGAAATCAAGTGGCTCGTAGGATCGCTGCCGCTCGGTCGCGGCATGATTGGAGATAGCTCGCGCCGAAAAGGTTAAGGTGATTGAGCAGATGGTAGAGCACGTAGACGTCGACGCGTCGCTTCCACCCGTCCGGCAAAGGATAGCGTGCGTGGTAGGCTTCATAGAACGACGCGGCGCATCCGCCGAACAGTTCGATCATGCCGAATTCCGCTTCGCGGCATCCTCGATAGACGGCCGGGTCGATCCAAACCGGTTCGCCACCGGGATCGGACCAAAAGTTGCCACTCCAGAGATCACCGTGAAGGAGTGATGTTCGGTTTTCACGTCCGATCAACCACTGGTCCATCTGATCGATGACTCGCTGCAGTTGGTTCTTCAGAGAGGTATCGATCAGGTTTGAATCCGACGCCATCCGCACTTGTGGCGCAATCCGCCGCTGGGCAACGAATTCCGGCCAGGAGTCAGCATCGCCGTCCCAGCGGTTGTGCTGAACCGTCGAGCCTAGGAAGTTGTCAACTTCCCAACCGATCTGATTCCCCGCCGAGGCGTGATGGTGTTGAGCGAGTGCATCGCCAAACTGCTGGTAGTTGGTGCCTTTCGTGGTGCGATCGATGAATTCGAGCAACAGATGCGACTGTCCTCCTGCGATGCCGACGCACAATACTTTCGGTGTTCGGATTCGGCCGAATTCGGCGAGATGTTGCAACCCGTTTGCTTCGCAGCGGAAATTTTCGATAAACGGGGCGGCGTTTTTCTTCCAAAACAGGACACGCTGAGACGAACGATCCTCTTGAATCGTTACGCATTCCGCGTCGCTGATGCATCCACCACCGAGCGGTTTTCGCGAAACAACGCGATAGTTCGCGTCGTTGGGCATCAGTTCAGCGAGTAGTTTTTCCGGGGACATGGTGTTTTGATAAAGGGCTTCGGCGAAACGCGAAAATGAAATCGAGGGACACAGGAGCCGCAGAGGTGGATTCAGTGAGGACGAGGCAGAATAGTCTGGGGAATTCCTATGGGATAGGAAGCAAAATGGATGTGTCCCTTTCTGGTGAGTCGCGTTAATCTATCAATTCGGTCATTTGTTTCAGTTGTGGGAAATGTGATGTCTCAGCATGCTCAAATTGTTCGCCGCCTTGCGGGGTTCGTCGGATTGCTTTTGCTCGTCAGTTTGAGTTTGGTTTGCCTACGCGGTCGAGTGGCGAATGCCGCCGAAACCGAATCGGCGTTGCCTTCTTTCGAATTGAAAGATCCGCTCGGATCGAGTTTCGCTGACTCCGAATTTCGAGAGGAGGGGACGTGCCTCGTCGTTGCGTTTCTGGGAACCGAATGCCCGCTGGCGAAATTATACGCGACCACACTTTCGGATTTACATCAGCGCTACCGAGAACGCGGTGTCGTGTTTCTGGCCGTGATGAGCAACCGGCAGGACTCGCTCGAAGAGATCGCCGCGTTTGAGCGTCGCAGTCGACTGCCGTTTCGTGTCGGCAAAGATCTCGGCAATCGATTCGCCGATGCGGTGGGGGCGCAACGGACGCCGGAGGTGTTCCTGTATGATTCGTCGCGAAAACTGAAGTACCGAGGTCGTGTGGATGATCAGTACGGAATCGGTACGATCCTCGATCAACCCCGGCGTAGCGATTTGCGAGAAGCGATCGACGAAGTGTTGTCTGGAGAAAAAGTGTCTGTTCCGCATACCGAAGCGGTCGGGTGCATCATCGGGCGTCGCAAAAATCGGAGTTCAGGCGTCTCGCAGCCTGCTGGAGTAACCTCGCAAAACGCTCTGAACGACAAGGTGACTTATCACGATCACATCAAACCGATTCTGCAATCGCACTGTGTCGAATGTCACCGTGACGGCGAGATCGGCCCGTTTGCGTTGAATGATTACGACGAGGTCGCAGGCTGGGCGGACATGATCGTCGAGACGACCGGCGACGGGCGGATGCCTCCGTGGCATGCGGGGACGCAGTCAACGGTGAAATTCCGAAACGAGCGAAAACTCACTCACGCGGAACTCAATCTGCTATCGCGTTGGGCGGACACCGGCACGATCGAAGGAGCCCCCGCAGATGACGAACAGGCATTGGCTCTGACGTCGACCGAGGACGAGGGGGTGCGAGGCGAAGATGGACGATATTGGCAATTGCCGCGACAGCCGGATCATGTTTTTCCGATTACCGAATCACCCGTGTCGATTCCGGCAACGGGCGAAGTGAAGTACCGATACTATCGTGTCGATCCTGGATTCGAAAAAGATGTTTGGGTTTCCGCCATGCAACTCCGTCCGGGCAACCGCAGCGTGGTGCACCATATTCTCGTCTTCGCCCGCGAGCCCGGTTCGACGCAACGGCTACATGCCCAACGTGGTTTTCTCGATGGTTACGTGCCGGGATACCGAGTGGAACCTTTCACGCGTGGGTATGCCAAGCGGATCCCCGCGGGAAGTGAGCTGATTTTTCAGGTTCATTACACGCCCACCGGGACTCCTCAAGAAGACCTCAGTGAGTTTGCGATTGTGGAAGCTGATGTTTCAGAGATCACACACGAGATACGGACCGACAGCGTCGTGCAAACACGATTAAGGATTCCGCCGGGCGAAGCCGATTACCGAGTTGCCGCAAATGGACCGCGTTTGCCCAAGGGGGCCGAGTTGCTGGCGATGATGCCGCATATGCATGTCCGCGGAAAATCGTTCCGGTATGAATTAGAGGCCGATCGTTCATGGTGGTCTTCGGACAGCAAGTCGACCGTGCTTCTCGACGTGCCGAACTACGATTTCAATTGGCAGACCTCTTATGTTCTCGACGAACCAATGAAACTACCCGCGGGAGGCCGTTTAGTTGGCCATGCCGCGTACGATAATAGTGAGAAAAATCTGAGCAATCCGGATCCGACCGCGACCGTCAAATGGGGCGATCAAACGTGGGAAGAAATGATGATCGGTTATTACCACTATGCCGTTCGTCGTTGAAGGGAAACCCAATGCGGCGTTCCCTGAAACGTATTCGCTGCGACGCCGGTGCATCTGATTTGAGACGCTCGTTAGCATTGCGTCAGTAAGGCCAGCGTTTCAGGTGCCCGGCATGAATGAGAGATGTCGCAACCATCCTTCGGTTTGACGGACGACTGATTCGGACACGTCGATGTCGTATTCGGTCAAGAAAACGTCATGCTCGCGAGTTTTCGTGGGTTCATGGTTTAGCTGCGTCTTGGCATGCGTTTCGAGTCGGCTGATCTGGGCCAATGTTGGTGCGATGTAATTGTCGAGCAATTGCTCGTCGCGGTCATGGATAGACGTCGCGTTTGAATTCAGAGCGTCCGAGGTCATGACAATGTCGATCAGTTCGGTGCTCCTTAAGGCATTGCCGGATCCATCGGGAACCAAATCGATCGCCGACGTGTGATTGAGGCTCGGTGACGTGAGCAGTCCTGCTGCGGCGTAGGCGACCGTTGTCGTGGCGGATGCCGAACCGATCGCATCGGAACCTGAAACGCGGCCAATGGTGCCGGTTGCGAGCAAGTTGCGGAGGTCGCGGTTGGTCAGATCAGGATTGCTCGAAAGTGTCAACGCGGCCAATCCGGCGACGTGAGGGCTCGCCATGCTGGTGCCTGATAGGGTGGCGTAACGCCCGCCGACGTACGTGCTGAAAATGCCAGCCCCCGGTGCATCGATTTGCACAGCGAGGCTGTCGCCGACACGGTTGCTGAAGCTCGCGATCGATCCCGATGAGGTCGAGGCGCCAACGGAAATCACGTTGTCATCGGTGGCGCTGAATCGTGCGGGAAAACCGGGGGCGGTTGCGGATTCATTGCCTGCTGCGGCCACGACAAGGGAACCCAAGGAGCGGGCGTAGTCGATTGCCGAGTCGATCGCCCAACTGTAGCCGCCCCCAAGGCTGAGGTTAATGATATCGGCGCCCATCCGAGCGGCGTAGCGAATTCCGGCGGCCACGTCGTTAGCGGTACCCGATCCGTCGGCGTCTAAAACCCGAACAGGCAGAATCGTTGCGTCAGGAGCGATGCCGGTGGCACCAAATCCGTTTTTGGACGCGGCGATCGTCCCGGCGACGTGAGTGCCGTGACCGCGGAGGTCGTTGGGGTCGTTATCCCCATCCGTAAAATCGTATCCATGGACGTCATCGACGAAGCCGTTTTGGTCATCGTCGATTCCATTGTTCGGAATCTCACCCGGATTCACGAAAATGTTGTCGGTCAGGTCGGCATGGTCGAGATCAACACCCGTATCTACAACCGCGACGACGACGCCTTGTCCGGTGTATCCCGCCGCCCACGCTTCCGGGGCACCGATCGCGTTGATATTCCAGTCTCTTGTCGAGCCAAAATATTCGACATCGGGTAATGGAGCGACGGTTCCATCACCGCTATCCGATTCGGCATCGTCACCGCCTGAATTCGAGCCTGGATCGATTGGCCCAATCGGAGCGAGCGGTTCGGCCGAGATCGATAACGTGTACTGTGTGGTGTAGAGCGACGTGGAGGTTACCGCGATCCAGTAATCGCCAGCCGCGAGCGTTGTGGTGATGACGTCAGCCGTCAGTCCCGTTTCGATCGAATAATCGATCAAACTGCCTGCGAAGTCCGTTAGGTATAAATTCGCGTTGCGAGTGAGTTGCGACAGATCGACTTCGATCTCGGCAGCCCGTTCGAGGGAGAATTGAATCACGTCACTTTGGTCGTGCCATCCCAGTCGTCCGAGAAAAGATCGACTGCCGTCAACGGTCCCGATGTTGGTCGCGGTATCGCGAGTCGAACCGGCGTCCGAAGTTACGCTGAAATCAGTTGGCGTCGTGCTGGACACCTCGGCAGAAGTGGCATCGAATTGACTCGCGACTGACGGGACGCTGGTTGTCTCACCGGTCAGTCCATCGGCGGCGAGTAGGCGTCGATTTTCGAGCGTTTCAAGCCCGAGAGCTCGGTTTCGCGGCCACTTTCTCAATGGGGAATGCATGGCACGACATCCTTTCCGTGTAGGCTGGGAGAGCAATCCTTTTGGTCCGTTTTGATTTTAGCTGTGGTGCGTGGCGAGGAAACCTTGGACGCTCGGTGACGAAGCCGGGGGGGAGTCGTGAGACAGGTAAATCCTTGTTTTGCAGTTATGGGTTGGTGATTTTGCGTTGTCGGCGATTAGGTCGTTTGGGGACCGTTCGGTTGGGCTTTAGGGGGGCGTTCGTTTTGCGATGCCGTTCCGGGCTGTTTTCCTGTCCCGCCGTCGACGATACTGCATTTCTCGAGTTTGCTTTTAATTTGTTATTCGGTTTGTTTGGCGTTTATGTGTGGAATCACGGGTTCGGTATGGATGCGAGAGGATCAGCGTGTTGATGACGCGCTGATCGGGCGGATGACTGAGATCATTTCGCATCGCGGGCCTGATGACTCTCAGATTTGGACGGATGCAGGGCATCGAGACGCGAGTGGAAACCCGATGGGCGTTGCGCTCGGGTTCCGACGGTTGTCCATCATCGATGTCGAAGGCGCGCGGCAACCGTTGAGCAATGAAGACGGCCGTGTGAAAATGGTGTTCAACGGCGAAATCTACAACTATGTCGACTTGCGACGGCGGCTCGAGGGTTCGGGGCACTCCTTCGCGACGCATGGCGACGGTGAATCCATCCTGCATCTCTATGAAGACATCGGCACCGATTGCTTCTCGCAACTCAACGGAATGTTTGCGATCGCGATTTGGGACGCGAGCAAAAACCGGTTAATACTCGGTCGGGATCGAATCGGCCAAAAGCCGCTCTACTATTCGTTCAAAAACGGTCGACTCGTCTTTGGCAGTGAGCTGAAGTCGTTGGCGTTGGTGCCCGGCATCTGTGAGGAGATTGATCCGGCGGCGATCGATGAGTTTCTTACCTATCAATACATTCCTCATCCGGGCACGATTTGGAAAGGTGTCCACAAGCTGCCACCCGGACATTTTGCGGTTCTCGATGCTCAGGGATTTCGGGTCGAGCGATATTGGAATTACGATCCATCCATTGAGATCGAAATCGGACATGCCGAAGCCGTCGAACGATTGCGAGAGTTGTTGAGCGATTCGGTCCGGTTAAGGATGCGTAGTGACGTGCCGCTCGGTTCGTTCCTGTCCGGTGGTATCGATTCGTCGCTAATCACCGCGTTGGCGGGCGACCATACTGACAAACCGCTAAAGACGTTTAGTATCGGTTTTCCGATCGCGGATTTCGATGAGACAACCTACGCCGCTCAGGTTGCCGAACATTTGAAAACGGACCACACACGTTTTGAGGTCACTCCTGATGCGATCGGGATTCTCGAGAAATTGGTTTGGCACTATGACGAACCGTTTGGTGATTCTTCTGCGGTTCCGACGTGGTATTTGTCCGAGTTAACGCGGCGGAATGTGACCGTGGCGTTGTCAGGCGATGGCGGTGACGAATTGTTCGCGGGATACGAGAGGTACCGTGCACTATGGTTGAGCCAAAAGATTCAACGTTTGTTTCCGATCCACGCGATGCCAGGAATTGGGCTGATTCAGAAGCTCCCTGATTCGAATCGACGGCGCAGTATCGTGCGACGTGGCAAACGTTTCTTGGAAGCGATTGGGCAGCCGGATGTGCGACGATATTTGAATTGGTTGCAAATTTTCCCGGAGTCGCTGCGAGCGTCGATGTACACCGACGAATTTGTCAATGAATTGCCGGGGGAGGATCCGGTTGCGTTTTTGGAATCGGTTTGGGCACGCAGTGAAGGACGCGATTTGGTGACGCGCGCATCCACATCGGACGTGCTGTCTTACCTGCCGTGTGATTTGATGACGAAGGTGGACATTGCCTCCATGGCTCACGGGCTCGAAGTCCGCCAACCGATGCTGGATTATCGTGTGGTGGAGTTCGCCGCGACTCTTCCGGTGCGACACAAATTTCGCGGCCGTCGTGGCAAACTACTGCTTCAAGATGCGTTTGGTGACAGAATTCCGCCTGGAATTTTTACGCGTCCTAAAATGGGGTTTGGGATTCCGATCGGAAGCTGGTTCCGCAATGAGTTCCGTCCGCTGGTGCATGACACGATGATGGCAAGTGACGCTTCCATTCATCGTTTTTTCCGTCCCGAAGCAATTGAAGAGTTGGTGACTGCCCACGAAAGTGGTGAGCAAAACCATGGCTATCGACTTTGGAATCTATTAATTCTCGAAACTTGGATGCGGGGGGCGGGCCTGTAGCCGTTGCCCGATGGAAAGATGCTGGTCGAGGCACTAGCATGTGGTATCGGAAGTTCGCACTTCCGCCCTTTTCCTTCTCACACTGCCTCGCTTTTAGAAGTTTTTCATGGCCCAGCGCAGCGCATTTGATATCTGCAGACTGCTCCGCGATAACATCGCTAAGGTTGTCTTAGGCAAAGACGATCTGATCGACTTGCTGATTTTGGCCGCGATGGCGGGCGAACATGTCTTGTTAGAAGACGTGCCCGGTGTGGGGAAAACCTTGGCGGCGAAAGCGCTTGCTCATAGTCTGGATGCAAAATTCTCGCGTTTGCAGTTCACGCCAGACTTGTTGCCGAGTGATATCACGGGAAGCATGATTTATCGCGCGGCCACAGGCGAGTTTGAGTTTTCACCTGGTCCGATCTTCGCCAACGTCGTTTTGGCTGACGAGATCAACCGCGCCCCGCCTCGGACGCAATCGGCGTTGTTGGAGGCGATGAGTGAGGGGCAGGTGACCGTCGATGGCGTGACACACGATCTGCCTAAACCGTTCATGGTCATCGCAACGCAGAACCCGTTCGAGTATGAAGGTACGTACGCGTTGCCCGAGAGTCAGTTGGACCGTTTTCTGTTGCGGACCTCGATCGGCTATCCGATCCGCGAAATTGAACGCATGGTTTTGAAGACGCACCAGGCCGGCGAGCCGGTCAACACGTTAGAAAGTGTGGTCTCGCCCGAGCAAATCGTTGCGGTTCAGGAAGAAGTCGGCCGCGTGCGGTTTGATGATTCGTTGACGGGTTACCTGTTGGATATTGTCGCTGCGACTCGCCAACACGAGGCGTTTCAGGTGGGAGTGAGTACGCGGGGGGCACTCAGTTTTTATCGTGGCTGCCAATCGCTGGCGCTCTTGCGTGGACGCGACTACGTGGTGCCCGACGATCTCAAATTGCTGGCTGTTCCCGCGTTGGCCCACCGGGTTTTGCCCGAGGGGATTTTCCAGGGCGGCAGCCGTACCGTTGTCGAGCAGCAGTTGGCCGATTTGATCGAGCCGATTCCAGTGCCCGTATAATATTCGGTGCCCGTATTATTTCTTGTTCATCCTCACTGACGTGCGAATCCTCCTGCGCGTGAGGCGGTCAAAGCAAACTCATCCATGGAAAGACGCAGTACCCGCCACCGGCTGACGCGACTGGGCATCCAGGTGATGTTGATCGGCATCTTTGGCATCTTGGGTGGTTCACTCAACGGGCTCAATCTGCTGGTGGTGGTGGCCGCGATCACGCTGGGCTGCGTCATCGCGCAGTGGCGGATCAGTCGCGCGATGATCACGTCGCTGCGGATCGATCGCCGGATGCCTTCGGAAGCCTTTGCGGGCAAGCCGATGCGGATCCGCTATCAGATCAATAACCAACACCGGCTCATGCCGCT
The DNA here is from genome assembly GCF_014192335.1 of Aporhodopirellula rubra. GTDB lineage: Bacteria > Planctomycetota > Planctomycetia > Pirellulales > Pirellulaceae > Rhodopirellula > Rhodopirellula rubra. The sequence goes on from NZ_JACHXU010000003.1 coordinate 225,275, forward strand.
TTGGATGATCAGTTTGGTTGACACGATGGAAAAGATGCGTCTGGCGAAAAGCGAGGTTTCCGTCCCGAGTAAGCGGCCTGCTATCGTGCCTTTTGGCAGTATCGAGGCGTTGACGGGGGTCGGGTTGCTGATGCCGGGACAGACCACCAGTGCGTATTTTGATTTGATCGCACACCACCGGGGCCGATATCGATTCGGGAGATGGCGGGCGTCCACCCTCGCACCGCTCGCGTTATCGACGGCGTATCGGGAGTCGATCCGCGAAGAGGACTACGTCGACGTTTACCCTCGCCTATTTCGATTGAAGCGATCTTGGCAGCGATTGCTGCCCAGCCGAATTGGTAATGTTTCGGCAACTGTGCACCGACAGGGGCCATCGAACGATGTCTTCTTCGGTTTGCGTGAATACCGTCACGGTGATAGTCCACGTCATATCCATTGGCGGACGACGGCGCGGTTGGGTGAGCCAGCGGTGCGTCAGTTTGAACAGCAAAAGCGTTTCGACCTGTGTCTGTTGGTCGATGCTTGGTCGCCTAAAGCGGTCGACCCGAGTGACCGTCAACAGCGCTCGAGTTCGTCGACTTTGCGTGGCAGGATCAAATCACTCGGGCCAAAAACGGCAACTTCGAAGAAGGAAGCCGAATCCCGGGCGGTCGACGAATTTGCGGTCGATGAACACGTCGAACGAGCGATCAGTTTGGCTGCGACGTTGGCTGTGGAGTTGACCCACGGCAGCGAAAACCGCGTGCTGTTGGTGGTCGCCGGTCAGGAGATCGGTGTCATTGCGACCGGGGCCTCCCTGGTCGGACGGAAGCGGATGTTGCAGGCGTTGGCCCGGATGAACCCGAGTTCTCACGTCCCTATTTCCGATGCCTTGTTGAAAGCCTCTTCGGCAGCGACGCGGTTGCCGGATCTTCTGGTGATCAGCTCGAGATCGCAAACACGGGCCGCAGCATCGGACGCGGCCACGGCTACTTCGCTTCGGCGGTGGAAATCCCGCAGCCAAGTGAATTGGGTCGACGTGTCGAGCAAAGATGCGAGTCAATGGATCGCGTCGGAGAATATTTAAAATGAGCGAACCAGTGTCACCCACCGTCGAGCCAGAGGACGAGTCTCAAGGTGTCCCGCAGGATGCCGGGGTTTGGCATCAACCGGACACGCCGCTGAGGTTGCGGACGAAGTTTGCGTTTGCGCTCGCGACGGGGCTCGGTGGGATGCTGCTCGGGACGGCATCGGACACTCAGTCTCTGTCGGTCATCGTCGTCACGTTTGCGGTGATCGGATTCGTTTGCGTCGACTGGCAAAAACTATTTGCGCTTCCTTCGTTGGTTGCCTATGCAGCCATGGCGTTGACCGCGTTTGTTTGTGTCGCGGAGTTTGTGCAGGATGCGGACCAGTTGGGCCGAAAAATGGTTGCTGTGGCACAGTTGCTCGCGGTCGCGCAGGCGATCTTGATGCTGCAAGAGAAGACGCATCGACTGTTCGAGCAATTGCTGATCTTTGCCCTGCTGAACTGTGTCGTTGCGGCTGTCTTCAATGATGCCTTCAATTACGCGATCTGGTTCATCCCGCTGACGATCACGGCGGGTTTTGCACTCGCGTATCTCGCCGCCGACGAGACAACGACGCGTGCGGTCGAAGCCAGTCGTACCGCAAACACGCCTTCCAACGATCATTCCAAACCTGCTCTCTATGCGTTGGATAATCGAGCGGCGAAGCGTGCGTTTGCGAAGGTCGCGTTGGGCGTGCCGTGGACGAGCGTCTTTGTGTTGTTGCCAGCAGTGACTCTCATTGCCGCGACGATTTTCTTTGCATTGCCAAGACGAATTGAGGCTCAGCGTGGGGCGTCGACGGAGGCCTTGGTCGGCTTCAGCGGTAGTGTGAAATTGGGCCAAATCGGCCAAATGCAAACGAGCAAGGAGCGTGCTCTTCGGGTGAAACTGATCGATCCTGAAAAGAACCAGCCGTACTCCGTTTTGGGTAGCATTTATCTACGTGGGCGAACGCTCGAACAGTACATCGCCGATCGGGATATTTCCGAAGGTGGAGGCACTTGGCAGACAGTTCCGATTGGACTTTCGGGGCCGAATCAGGTTCTTCCGGTCCGCTATGTTCCCAAGCGTAACAGTGATTTGATCTTTTTCGATCGGGTTCACGTCGAGGTGCATTGCGAATCCATGCGGACGCCTGATCTGTTCGCGATTGCACCTTATCACCGAATCATTGGTAGTGAGGCGGTAACGAATCTTCCGTTCCAATGGACGATTACTCGGAACCAGAAACTCGCCGGTGGAGACGGGTTTTCGCAGTTCCCGCGTATCGAATACTTCTTCGGAACGCACGCCTTTCGTGATGGCGTGCAATCGGAGTGGATTAACGACCTTTCGTTAGCGCCGATGGACTTAGTGGATTCCGATGGCATGCAAAGCGTCTCAATCGACGATGAGTTCAATACGGCTCAGCCAGAGGCGTTGGTCGCCGAGCAGCTCGAATACCTCGATGAGTTGTTAGAGTATTCTGAGCAAGTGATGCCGTCGGCTCGTGAAATTGCCGATGAAGTCATCGCTGAAATTCCGAGGCGAAAACGCACGCCTGTCGAGATCGCCAAACGGCTCGAGCGTCACTTGTCGTTAAGTAACCAGTACCAGTACACGCTGAATCTGGATTCCAAAAACATTTTGGGGATGGATCCGATTGAGCAGTTTCTCAGTATCGATCGCCGAGGGCACTGTCAGTACTTTGCGTCGGCGCTCGCGATGATGCTGCGTAGTCAGGGGATCCCAGCACGGTTGGTGGTTGGGTATCACTGTGATGAGTTCAGTGATCTCGGTCAGTACTTTATCGTTCGTCAAAGCCACGCCCACGCGTGGGTCGAGGCGTTGATCGATGCCGAAGATCTACCGCTCGGCAAAAATATCTATGGGCAACCGCGATCGCGTCGGTATTGGTTACGGCTCGATCCGACTCCCGGTGGCGGTGGCGTCGTCGATGAGTCAGGTGCCAGGGGCAGTCGGCAGATTGCTGACTTGGCTCAAAACCTCTGGACGGATTACGTGATCGAGATGGATCCGAAGACGCAGGAGTCCACCTTGTTGTCGACTCCGGGGTTCGCACCGATGACTCAGTCATATCGGACGTGGATCGAGCGGACAAAAACTCTCGCTTTAAAAATCAACGCCGGCGAGGTCCAGGGTATTGGAGGTGGTGAGCTGTTCTCAACGAATGGGGCAATTATCGCGATTGCGATCGGTTTTGCAGCGGTGATTTTTCTGAAGCTTCAGTTTCCAAATCTCTACGGCCGCCGGCGAGGCGCCGCCAAGGCTCAGAAGTCCGCTCGTCCTTCGATTCCGTTTTATGCCGAGGCGCTCGAATTGCTTGAGCAAGCCGGTTATGCTCGGGCGCCTGGGCAGACGCCCGCTGAATTGACCGCCAGCCTTTCCGATGATGGGCTGCGGAGTCCGACGTCGGTGCTGACGCAGTTGTTCTATCGGTTGCGATACGGATCTGAGACTGCAGCAAGCTCGGCGGCAGTCGGTGGCGACCCAGCCTCAAAGAAATCGATTGAGCGGTCGCTCGATTTGATCCGAGGTGCTATCAAGCAGCATCGCAAGCCAAAAAACAAGTAACGACGAAAAGATCGCACACGCATGATCGTGACCATCGATGGGCCCGCAGGGGCGGGCAAAAGCAGTATCGCACGCGATGTCGCAGTAGAGCTCGGGTTCGCATTTCTCGACACCGGTGCGATGTATCGCGCCATCACGTACGGGGCAATGCAGGCGGGGGTCGAACTGCAGGATGTGGCGTCGCTTGTCTCGTATGCCGAGGCGGCGACGTTGACGTGGGAGGACGATCGCATCGACCTCGATGGTGAGGATGTCTCCGATGCGATTCGGACGCCCATGGTCACGTCAAATATTCGATTCATCGCTGACCCGCCTGAGATCCGAGGGTGTTTGACGGAACAGCAGCGTCGCATCGCGAAGGGACGCGACATCGTTACCGAAGGGCGTGATCAAGGGACGGAGGTTTTTCCCGATGCCGAGTGCAAGATTTTCTTGACCGCTTCGCCTGAGGAACGAGCCCGACGACGTCAGTTGCAGTTGATTGCCTCCGGCCGGGAGGCGAGTCTGGAGGAAGTGCTGATCGCTCAAAACCAGCGTGATCTTGAGGACCGTATGCGGGATGTTGGGCGGCTGCGTGCGGCGTCTGACGCAACGGTAATTCAGACCGATGGCATGTGCCCCGAGCAGGTCAAGCAAGCCGTTCTCGATACCGTGCGTTGTCGCCAGGCATAGCTTGGTCGAGTAAGGGGCGGGCTGTCAGCAAGTTGTGTCGCCTGGGTTCGGGTGCCCGGAGTCTGGCGATATCGGCTGCCTCTTTGACGAAAGGCTTTAGTATTGAAAGCTTTCAGCGTCCTCTTTCGGGGCGGCCTGATAGCCGTAGGGTTCCATGCTGCTTCCCGCGCGGCCTTGGCTCAAACTGCGGATCGCACTGCTGTAGCCGAACATCTCTTTGAGTGGTGCGTGTGCCGTGATGACGGTCATCATGCCGCGCGACTCCGTGGATGCGATAATGGCACGACGTTGTTGAAGGTCACCGACGATCTCGCCCATGTAGTCTTCGGGAGTCGTGACTTCGACCCGCATGATCGGTTCGAGCAAGACCGGTCCGGCGGCTTCGAGCCCCGATTCGAATGCGTCACCGGCTGCGATTCGGAAAGCGACCTCATCGCTGCCTTCGTCTTGCATTTCGGCGTCGTAGACTTCGAAGCGGACACCAGAAAGCGGGAAGCCCGCGATCATCCCCCCGCCGCCGGCTCGCTCTCGCATCTCTTCGATCGCGGCGGTGCGAATGGCGTTAGGCAGTGGGCAGTCCGGTGGTAGGCGATCGAAAACGACGACTGGCGCTGAGGGATCTTCGGTCGGCATCACGCGGGTTTTCAAGCGGGCGAACATCTGTGTCGCACCAACAACCCGGTTGCATTGCCCGACTACATCCGCCGTGCCGCCGATCGTTTCACGATAGTTAACACGAGGTTTGTAGAACTTGACATTGAGGTTGAAGTCGCGCGTGAGTCGGTGCTGAATCACCTCGAGGTGCAGTTCACCCATACCGCTGATGATCGTTTGTCCGATTTCTTCGTTCTCGACGGCGCGGAACGTTGGGTCCTGACGCCGGAGCATGTTGAGGGTTTCTTCGAGCTTCTTCCGGTCCGCTGTGCTCTCGGGCTCGATCGCCATCGAGAGGACGGTCTCGGCGAATTTGATGCTCGGCAATTCGATCGGGGCCTTTGAGTCGCAGACGGTGTCGCCGGTGATGGCGAACCGAGGTCCGATCACGCAGCAGATATCCCCGGCGCCTACCGATTCGCTCTGTCCGTCGCGATCTTTTTTGGTGGCGTGGATCTGCCAGATCTGTGCGATGTTCTCTTTCTTGTCTCTGTTTGGGCAGAAGACACGAGAGTTCTGTTCGAGTTTGCCGCTGTAGACGCGGATCCAGTAGTTGTCGCCCGTCTTTGCAGGAAGGATTTTAAAAACGAGCCCGCAGAATGGTTCGTTGGAATCCGGTTTCCTCGTTTGTGGCTTGTCTTCTTTTCCAGGCGTGATGCCGACGACGGGAGGTCGGTCGAGCGGGCTGGGGAGGAAGTTCCCGACGCCCGTCATCAGGGGTTGGACGCCGATCCCGTGAAGAGCCGAGCCGCAGAAAACCGGTTGAATGACACGGTCGAGGCAGCCTTTGCGGAGGGCTGCGATAATCATCTCACTCGGTACCTCTTTTTCCTCGAGGGCGAGTGTCATCGCCTCTTCGCTGAGTTCATAAACCACTTCCATCAACTGTTCACGCCAAAACGTTGCGTCGTCCATCAATTCGTCGGGCAGTTCGGTCTCGGTGACCGTCTTGCCTTCGGTTTCAGGGTCAAACTGCAGCAATTTCATGCCGACCAGATCGATCACACCACGGAATGGGTTGTTAACGTGAGTGGGCCCTTCGCCGACCGGAATCTCGACCGCAACGGGGCGTCCGCCTAGTCGTGGTCCGATATCGTTGAAGACATCGTCGAAGCTGGCCCCTTCGCGATCCATCTTGTTGATGAAGACGATCCGCGGGACTTCGTAGCGATCCGCCTGGCGCCAAACCGTTTCGCTCTGAGCTTCAACGCCTTCGCGAGCGGAGAAGACCACGACGGCGCCATCGAGAACTCGCAAGCATCGTTCGACTTCCGCGGTGAAGTCGACGTGGCCGGGGGTGTCGAGTAGGTTGACGTTGTATTCGCCCCACGTGTATTTCACACACGCGCTGAAGATCGTGATCCCGCGGTCCTGTTCCTCTGGGTCGTCGTCGGTGTCGGTTGTCCCGTGGTCGACTCGCCCGACACGGTGCTTTTCACCACTGAGGTAAAGCATCCTTTCGGTGACTGTCGTTTTTCCGGCGTCGATGTGAGCAATGATGCCAATGTTGCGGAGCTTGGATATGTCGGCGGCCATGAGCGGGAACTAGGAGTCAGGTAGGCGTGCAGGGGCGGGGCAAAAGCCGTACGGGCGCAAAAAAAATCGCGATTCGGAAGAAACCGAATCGCGAGCAATTGTGATGTGTTTCGGCGTCGACGGATAGTCGAGTCGTCCTCTCTAGTGAAGGGAGCGACGTTATTGCCGGGGCAACGTGACCGAGTGCTTACCAGGCAAAGTGTGCGAACGCCTTGTTAGCGTCGGCCATGCGGTGAGTGTTCTCACGGCGGGTGTAGGCGGCACCTTCCTTCTTAAATCCTGCCAGCAGTTCGTCGGCAAGTTTGAGGTGCATCGGGCGACCCTTCTTCTCACGAACGGCACCGAGGATCCAGCGAATCGCAAGGCTCTGCTGACGAGCCTTGTTCACTTGCATTGGAACCTGATAGCTCGCACCACCGACCCGTTTGCTACGGACTTCGATGTAGGGCTTGATGTTTTCCAGTGCGGCTTCGAATACTTCGAAGGGGGTTTCCTCTCCTTCGTGTCGCTTGCCGATTTCTTCAAGTGCATCATAGAACACGCGTTGTGCGGTGGTCTTTTTGCCATCGAGCATGAGGCAGTTGATGAACTTGCTGGCGAGCAGTGACTGGTGCCGTGGATCGCCTTTGAGTTGCGAGCGACTGGAAGTGATTCGTCCCATGAAAGTACGTCGGTAGAGTGAGAGTTTGTGTGAGGTTGGATCAGAAGGTTCGATTGCGGCCGTGACCAAAAATTACTTTTTGGCACCGTAGCGACTGCGGGATTGTTTCCGGCCGTCGACGCCCAGTGCGTCACGCGATCCGCGAACAACTTGGTAACGCACACCGGGCAAGTCGCGAACACGACCGCCGCGGACGAGCACGATCGAGTGTTCCTGCAAGTTGTGACCTTCGCCAGGGATATACACCGTGACTTCTTTGCCGTTGCTCAACCGAACACGAGTGATTTTCCGCAGAGCGGAGTTTGGTTTTTTCGGCGTCATCGTCCGAACTTGGAGGCAAACGCCCTGCTTTTGGGGGCATTTTTCGAGAACCGGCGACTTGCTCTGGCTCTTCTTCAGCTTCCGGTTCTTGCGGACGAGTTGGTTGATTGTGGGCATAAATGGAAATCTAGACGTAAAAACCGCTTGGGGAGACGGATCCACCACAGCGATTGACAACGAAAGGGTGAGTCACTGGAAGTCGCGAAGTATCGCGAGTGAGGCAGATTTGTCAAGGCCGAACAAAAGACTCCGTTTTTCACTCCCTGTGAAACGCGTTTAGCCCTCGTGAAACATGGGTTTCTGCCGTTACACTGGCGTCTGTCTTCCAGGCGAATGCTGCCAAAATGCACCTGTCCGGCTGTAACCTCCCCCGTGGGGAGGCCCGCCAAGGCTCAACAGGTGCGAAATTTCGTCCGCTGCCCCTGAACCGATCGGTCCGCGGGTTGCCGGGACGAGGTTGGGCGTGTTGGTGTTTGGCTAGACAATTTCGGGCGAGGCAATTTTGCAGGTTCACGGCATTTGACTGGTTCGCGACGCGTCCGAACCTGATGCCCGCCGAACCCGCGTGGGTCTTCCCAGCTCGCTATCTTGCATTCCCACCAAATCAAATCAAACGATACACCTCTAGACGAGAGAGAGACCACCCGCAGATGAATCAACGCAAAGGGAGCGAGTTCGCCGGATTGGCAGTCGCTATTATTACGCCGTTTCGTGACGGAACATTGGATGTCGCTCGGCTCCGGGAACAAATCGAATTCCAAATCGATGCCGGAACGAACTGCATCGTGCCCGCCGGAACAACGGGTGAGTCGCCGACTCTGTCGCACGACGAGCACGAACGGGTCATCGCCGAGACGATTGCCTGTGTCGCGGGCCGAGTGAAAGTGATGGCGGGAACAGGCAGTAACAGCACCGCCGAGGCCCTGCGTCTAACTCGCCGGGCGGCTGCCGAGGGGGCCGACGCGACACTGCAGGTTGCACCGTATTACAACAAGCCGACTCAAGAAGGAATGTATCGTCACTTCAAGGCGATCGCCGAAGACGTCGATATTCCGGTCTGCGTGTACAACATCCCGGGCCGAACGGGCAAAAATATCGAAGTTGAAACCATCCAACGGCTCGCCGAATTGCCCGGGATCACGATGGTCAAAGAAGCAACGGGCTCGCTCGATCAATGTTCGGCGATTCTTGGAACGACCGATTTGACGGTCCTCTCGGGGGACGATTCGCTGACTCTGCCGATGATGAGTGTCGGTGCCGAGGGCGTGATTTCCGTTGCGGGGAACGTGGTGCCGAACGTCATGCTCGAATTGGTCCGTGCGGCCGCTTCGGGGGATTACACCACCGCCGCCGAAGTTCACCACCGGCTGTATTCGTTCTGCAGCATCATGCTCGGATTGTCGACCAACCCGATTCCCGTCAAGGCGGCGATGGAGATGCTCGGTCGCGATACCGGCGAACTGCGTTTGCCGATGGTGGCCTTGGACGATGCCGAACGAGCGATCCTTCAGGAATCACTCCAGAAATTTGGTATCGAATCCGCGGTTAGCTGATTCGTTGCCCTGCGCCTGATTCATTGCTCTGAGGGCGAGGCCGAGCCTGCGGCCGTTGTTCGCAGGTCGGCGCGGTGCCTGGAGTGATCGACGCTCGGGAGGTTGCTGCTCGTGTGATTAACGCTCGTCCAGGAGTGTTCCGAGCCGATTTGGTTTATTACCAGCCGAGTACGTGTGCGAAGACGAGCGGTGCACAGATGGACGCATCGCTTTGAATCATGAATTTCGGCGATTCGGGATCCAGTTTGTACCAGGTAATTTTTTCATTTGGCACGGCGCCGCTGTAACCGCCGTAGCTGGTGACCGCGTCGCTGATTTGGCAGAAGTAACCCCAGAGGCGGACATCTTTTTCGAGGTCCTGTTTCAGCAGTGGGACGACGCAGATGGGGAAGTCACCGGCGATGCCGCCACCGATTTGGAACATCCCGATTGGTGCATCCGCGCTGGTCGCTTCGTACCACTTGATCAGTCTCCCCATTTGCTCCGTGCCTGTGGCGAAGGCGGTGTGATTGGGGACGGTCCCGTCATAAACGCGTGCCGCATAGATGTTTCCCAGCGTCGAGTCTTCGATGCCAGGTGTATACACCGGGATTCCCGCGTCTTTCGCGGCCGCCATCCAACTGTTCTCGCGTGGCACTTGGAAGTGTTCCGCAAACGTGGGGTCGTCAAGCAAGGCGAACATGAAATCGGCAGGCATCCACGTCTCGTCGCTCGCAGCCTGTTGCACCCATAGTTTGGTTAGGCGATGTTCGAGGTGACGCATCACGGTTTCAGGGATACACGTGTCGGTGACCCGGTTGAAGCCTTCGTCTCGTAGTCGGACTTCATCTTCGACGGACAATGCTCGCCAGTCTTGAATCGTTTTATATTCGTCGTGAGCGACCAGGTTGAAGAGATCTTCTTCGAGGTTGGCCGCCGTGCACGTGATCGCGTGAACTTTGTCTTGGCGAATCATTTCGGCTAACGAGAGTCCGAGTTCGCCGGTGCTCATCGCGCCCGCGAGCGTCACCATCATTTTACCGCCGTTGTTAACAAAATCACCGTACGATCGAGCGGCGTCACGCAATTCGCGAGCGTTAAAATGACGAAAATGGGTTTCTAAGAAATCTGTGACTTTCACGGGTGGACTCGGGGTTGGCGAACAAGGACGCTAAACGGACGAACGCCAAATTGGTAGTGTTTTCTTTCTCGCGCGTCGATATGCCTCACAAAAACACTGGCTTTTCCAGAACAATTTGACAACGGTCTGGTTAAAACAAAGACAGCGCTCCTCTTGTTAGAATTGGCTCGAATCGCCGGTTTGCCTTATCTGAATTTGAAGTCGCCTCATGGTTTCCACGTCTCAAAGTGCCCCCACGCCAGCATCCGTGGAGAAGTCCCGGCGAGTTGCTCGTGCAATCGTCGTCGGGGTGATCATGGTGCTGTGGATGGGCTGGATGTGGGCCCCGCGGACGATATCGTCATCTGAAGCGATTTGGTTTCTACCGATGTCGACGGTCGACTCCACTGAATTTGATTATCAGCGTGCTAGCCGCAACGGCTACGTCGACAGGACGTTTTCTTTCTTTCCTACCATTAGCAACGGATGGAGCGTGGGAGGTTTTCCGGTCGATGCCTACCATTTCGTTCGCAACAGCAGGAGTACTCGATTCACGATCGTGCCGTTGGCGATGACGCTCAACCTTTTGTCGGTTGCGCTTTTGTTGGTTGGCGGCGTCTACTTAACGTATTTGGAGTCGCCGAAGGATGTGATATTAACCACGCTGTGGCCACGCGGTGGACGACGAAGTCGGGTCCTGATCGGTTTGACGCTGATCGCGTGTGTTATCGCGCCAATCGCATCAGTCTATTTTCGACGGTGTGAACGGGTGAACCGTCAGGCGTATCAGGCTCGCGAAGCCGGCGTCATCCGGTCGGTCAATCATCCCTTCATGACCTACATGCCGATTTGGTTTCAATCGGCCTTCACGCATATTCATCGGCTCGAGGTTTACGCGTCCGCGTGGGAATCGTCCTCAAAACAGGGCCGTTGGAGGGAACAGACGGATATCGAGCTCGCCAATTACCCTGCCCTTCAATCGGTCGGCCTGATAGGTCCGTTTTTATCGAAGAGTTTCGATGAAGTGGCGGAGTTGCCGCTGTTGGAATCACTCTCGTTGTATCGCGTCGAGAGCATCGACCGGGTCCAGGAGTTGGTCGCTCGAGTTCCCGTGCTCGATACACTTGAAATTCAAATGTCGCGAGGTCGGCGGTATCGCGGCGACCGCGGTTTGGACCGCTTTGATGAAATGAATTTTTATGCCGGGGGCTGGGACGATCGCGAGTGGGGGCGTTACGACCAAGACGACGAATCGTTCTACGAAGAGTCCGCAGACGATGAGAGCGATGAGGCTGATAGTGAGAGAGATTTTACTATCGCAAATTCCGGTGCAACGTTTGATTTCAGGCATCTCGACACCTTGCGAATTCTGAGGCTCGGTTATGTACCGGCATCCGCAGTGAACTTGGAAGCCGTCGTCTCATCGGCGAGAGAGTTGGAAGAGTTGGATTGGCAGGTTGCCGGATTGATGGACAAGAAATTCCATGTCGCTGAGCTTCCGAAGTTGAAGGTGTTGGTCATCAGTACGACCGAGACGGACGACATTCCCGTTGAGATTGAAGTCAAGCGGATGCCAAACTTGCACTCGCTGTTCCTGCCCCGGGAGCAATTGTTTGATCTCACATTGGATCGTGTGCCATTGCTGTCGTCGATTGAGTCGCGAGCGTTTTTCGCGATGGATGACGAAGACGGTGTCGACAGCATGCCGATGATCACTGGGCTCACGATCAAGGACGCCCCGAGTTTGATGACGCTGGATATCGTCTCGAATGAATTGAAACGCTTTGAAATCGAGGGGTGTGCTTCATTGCGGACACTGTCGCTCTCGGGCGAACGTCCCCCGGTTCGTTGGGGCTCGGGATCCTATAGCGATTTCGATCCCAATGATAACCCTGATGCTAGCGAGGCACTGCGATCGTTCTGGGAATGGCTGGCTAAGGAGCAGGGCCTTAATTCGCTTACTCTCGCCAATCTTAATCTGCGTCGCGTCGATTTCTCTGCGTTCGACAAACTGAAGTACCTTCGCTCCGTTTGGTTCTCTGATTGCAACGCGGCCGTGAATCAACTCGAGTTATTATCCGGTTTGCCCTCGCTGCGAGAATTGCATGCTCCGACAATCCAATTGTCTGAACGAGGAGTCAAACGGTTGCTCGAAGCCAATTCCAAATGGGAAGTCTTGCAGCTCGATTGGTCCAAGTTGGCAAGGATTGAGATACGCGACCAACTTCACTTGCGTAGTGCGATGGGAAACCGAGAACTCAGTGCGCAGACGATCCAACTCGAGAACCTGCCCCGTTTGCATGATCACATTTTCACTAAATCGAGTGTTCAAAAATTAGAGCTGCAGAACGTTCCGCAGCTTCAGGGCATTTTCGTTGCCGGTCGGATTCCTAAGGATGCTGAGATCGGAGGTGTGTCCGCGTTGGAGCATTTTTGCATCGCCGCATGTGACTTCACTCTCGAGTATCTCGAGGCGTTGAAGAGGTGTGAGAATCTGCAGACTCTTTGCTTGCCAAACTGCACTGTTCCGAACGAACTGTTCGAGCAATTGCCGAGCTGGCGAAAGCTATCCGCCGTTGACCTGAAGCTTCTTCGTATCACGCAGGACTCCGGAGAGGTCGTGCCATTTTCTGATGTGCACACCGCTTCGCTGGCTCTGATGCCGGGGCTCAGTCGGGTCAATTTGGATCGCACCGCAATCACTGGGCGATCGATTGCCATGTTGTCCAAATGCAAGGACTTGCAGGCTGTATCGGTGCGTGGTTGCAGGCTCAAACCGGGTGACCTCGATCCGCTCACAGAGAACCGCGTTCTGACGGAGCTCAATGTCACTTCGCGGATGCAGGTTCCAGAGGAACTCGAAGACGTGGTTGTTCGCGGTGGATTGATTGACGATCCGGACGAGATGAGCACGTTTGATATGTCGTGGAACTCGATCTTTACGGGTGAGCCACGGGCGAGAGAACGCTCCCGCGCGGTGCGACCAGAACGGCGCGGTCCGACGCCCGCCGGCGGAGCGGGGCCGCTGTCACGTCGCCGGCAAGAGCGTCGGCGTGAACCCACACCGTGACCGTTAAACCAGCGAGCGTGAAGGTATAGGTGTGGACCATTTCGATCACGCTGACGTCATGGAACATGCCGTTGCAGAAGTAGCCTGATAGGGCCCCGATCATCAGCATACCGATCTGGCGGTGCGGTGATCCATCGGGGTGCATTCGTGACAAACGCCATGCGATGCAAAGAACGCTGAAGACGAACAGCACATGTAGGCTGAGCCCGATCAGTCCCAGGTCGACCAGCAATGACAAGAACACATTGTGTTGTACATAGGGCCGTACGTTTTCGAGTGGGATTCCGTGGCTTCGGATGGAGTGATACGGCTCCGCCGCGGTCAAGTATTGGCCGAAACCGTGTCCGCCGAGTGGTCGATCAAGGAACATCTCCCATGCGACCGTTGCCAGCAGTGGGCGAAGCTCGACGCTCTTGGCCGCCTCGTTTGCGCTGAGTGCTTTGTCGCGTTTGAACGCCAGCAGCTGTTCTTTGAGTCCGAGCGTCATCGCTCCCGCAAAGACGATGGTTGCCACGAAAGCGACGACGCGCACCTTCACCGGAACATACAGCATTCCCAGAATCGCCAGTGACATCGCGGCCCCGCACCAAACGCTGCGAGTGAGTGTCGCGTAGCAACCCGCCAGTGCAACGACCGCGAGAAGTCCATAGATGGCTTTGCCGATGCGACCCGATGAGAAGAATCGGATCACGCATGCGCATAATCCCAACGTCATGACGATTCCATTTCCCGCCGGATTGAGCAACGGGCCGCGGCCTCGTCCATAGAATTCCCAAACGTCTCGATCGTTGATGAATCGTGGGAAGACCAACGCGCGTAGGTCCAACATCTCGCACACGGACGTTAATGACAGATAGGTGCCCAACACAACCAACATGGTGACAAGGGCGTCGATCGAACTTGTCAGTTCACTGCCGTCTTTTCCAAATCCGGTTCGTGCAACCAGGTAAGTCGCGGCAGGGATCGCAAGGTAAAACAGCCACCGGGCGATCGGCGGTTGGTCGGCATTGAACATTCCAAATCGCAGGCAGCTCAGGAGTGCCCAGATGACGAGGCCGATCACGACAAAATCGAGTCGATGGAGTTGCGGGATTGGTTCGCTCCGCCGGATCATGCGAAGGGCCAGAATCAGCATCACGCCCGCCCACGCGATCCGGTCCAAGCTCAACGAGATCGGGCCTTGAATCGAGAAAAACGAGGGGCCGAAAACCGTCCCCAGAACCAAAATGCCGATCACTGCCGAAAGCACGCGCATGCGTACGGCCAGGGGAAAGGCCCACGGGAGTGCGGCAATCATGAAAAAAAGTACAAGCCAGAACATGCCCAATCCTAGGTCGCGATTTTCGCCTTGGGAGAAAAAAATGCGGTGAGATCAACCGCTCCGCCGTCAGGGATCTCCGCGTTGCGCCGGTTATGATCTCGGCCGAGGTTCCCCTCCGGATGTGTTGGGATGCCCTTCATGGTAAAAGACTGCAATAGCGCGTCTCGCTCTTTTGTTCTCATGGTAAAAAAAATGACCCAGCACAGTCCCACCTATGCCATCACGATTCGTTTACGCTACGCCGACGCACCCGGTGCCATGGGCAAAATTACGACCGCGATCGGGGATGCCGATGGGGCGATTGGTGCGGTCGATATTGTCAATATCGCTGGGCATGCGATCTCACGTGACTTCACGGTCAACGCGAAAGACGTCGAGCACGGCAAGCGGATCGTCGAGTGTCTGAGGCAGGTCGAAGGGCTCGAGGTGGTCCACGTTTCCGACCGTGTGTTCCTGATGCACTTGGGCGGAAAAATTGAGGTGCTGTCAAAGTCGCCGATCAAGACACGGGACGACTTGTCGATGGCATACACGCCCGGTGTGGCGCGAGTGTGCAACTCGATTGCAGCAGACCCCGACGCCTCGTTCGCGCTGACTATCCGCCAAAACACCGTTGCCGTTGTTAGTGACGGTTCCGCCGTGCTCGGCCTCGGCAACATCGGGCCTCGCGCCGCGATGCCGGTGATGGAAGGGAAAGCGATGTTGTTCAAGGAGTTCGCGGGCGTGGATGCGTTTCCGATCTGTCTAGACACCCAGGATACCGAAGAGATCATTCGCATCGTTCAGTGTCTTGCTCCGACCTTCGGAGGGATCAATCTCGAAGACATCTCGGCGCCGCGGTGTATTGAGATCGAAGAACGTTTGGACAAGCAACTCGAAATTCCCGTGTTCCACGATGACCAGCACGGGACCGCGATCGTTGTTCTCGCCGGGTTGAAGAACTCGTTGCGGCGGATCGGGAAGGCGATGTCTCAAGTCCGAATCGTGATCAATGGTGCGGGTGCAGCGGGGACAGCGATTTGCAAATTGTTGATCACATCGGGGGCACGCAACATTATCGCGTGTGACCGAAGTGGAGCATTGCATTCCGGGGAAACGGAGTTGGACGCGACCAAGGAGTGGTTGGCGCAAAACACAAATCCGGAAGCCGTTTCGGGCAGTCTCAGTGAAGTGATTCGCGGCGCCGACGTCTTCATCGGTGTCTCAGCGGCCGATGTGCTGACCGTCGATGACATCAAGAGCATGAACAATGATCCGATCGTTTTCGCACTGGCGAACCCGGACCCGGAAATCAATCCGAGTTTGGCGGGGCCGCACGTCCGGATCATGGCGACCGGGCGAAGCGATTTCCCGAATCAAATTAACAACGTGTTATGTTTTCCCGGATTGTTCCGCGGAGTGCTTAATGTCCGAGCGACGACCGTCAATAATGAAATGAAAGTTGCCGCGGCCGATGCAATCGCCGACGTGATTCCGCCCTCCGATTTGCTCGATGACTACATCATTCCGAGTGTTTTTGATCGCAGGGTGGCTCAGGTTGTCGCTCAGGCGGTTTCCACCGCTGCGTTGGAAACGGGAGTCGCACGACGAAAAACGAAAGCTGCTTACCATCTCAGTTAAGCGGGGACTCGACTGTTCGTGTCAAGGCGAGTCGTCCGGATGGGCGTCGAGTATGCTGATGTGCGGTCATCGTTTTCAACCGGCTTGCGAGCGGGGTGTGTTTTCGCAGCGATGACTTTTTGAAGACTGCACATTTTCTTGCAAACTCGAGGTCCCCATGCGTTCGTTTTGTTCACCAGAAGACTTTGGCGATGATCTGTGTTTGATCCAGCAAACGGTCCGGGGGTGGGCATGGCAAACGCGTCTTCTTGTTGGACTGGCCGTTTGCTTGGCCGGGTCGGTGACGTTGTTTGCACACGAGGGAGCACATCCCTCGGGGCATTCGCACGCCGAGGGCGAGTCTGTCGCGGATGCGGTGAAGACCTCGCGGTCTAATGCGGTAATCCTGCCGTCACCCCCGACTGGCGACGATGTCTTTCATTTCGCCATTTATGGTGACCGTACCGGTGGTGTGCCTGCCGGTTTGAAGGTGCTCGAACAGGCCGTTGTCGACACGAATCTCCTCGATCCTGATCTCGTTATGACGGTGGGAGATTTGGTGCAAGGTTACAACGAGTCGGGCCAGTGGCTCGAGCAGATGCACGAATTCAAGGACATCGTCAACCGTTTGAATATGAAATGGTATCCGGTTGCGGGCAATCACGATGTTTACTGGCGGGGGCAAGGTCCGGCGCCTCAGGGGCATCACGAATCAAACTATGAAAAGCACTTTGGCCCGTTGTGGTATAGCTTCACGCATAAGAATGCCGGATTCATCGTTCTTTATTCGGACGAAGGTGATCCTGCCACGAATCTGAAGGCGTTCAACGTGGGGGCTCTGCAGAACATGAGCGATGAGCAGATGGCGTTCTTGGAGTCGGCGCTGTCGGAAATGAAAGAAAAGGATCACGTCTTTGTTTTTCTGCACCATCCTCGCTGGACCGGTGGAGGATACGAAGGCAGCAATTGGTCTCGCGTGCATCAGATACTCGCCGCGGCGGGCAATGTCACGGCCGTCTTCGCGGGGCATATCCACCACATGCGATATGACGGCGAGAAGGACGGCATCGCTTACTACGCCCTCGCAACGACAGGCGGTGCGCTGCGTGCGGAAATTCCTGACGCCGGTTATTTGCATCACCTCAATCTGGTGACCGTGCGGCAAGACCGAATTTCAGTGTCCGCGATCCCCATCGGCGCTGTGATCGATCCGAAACAGTTTACGCCAGAGTTCTTGGCCGAAGTCGAAGCCGCAGCCAAGGTTCGATGCGTGCAAACATCATCGGAACTCATCGTCGATGCGGACGGATCGTGTCGTGGCGATGTGACGATGAAGATTAAGAATCCTGGCTCTCGCGATGTCGATGTCACGTTAATGAATCTCCCGGCGAGTTCGCAAAATGGATGGCAGTCAACGCTGGATCACAGTCACTTCGTCATCGCAGGTGGCGAAGAGAAGGAGATTGCGTTTGAGATTGCTCGGAGTGTCGGTTCGATGGGACAGGTGGCTGTGCCGGCGGTTCGTATGGAAATCGACGTGTTAACCTCGGCCGCTCGCGTTCGACTGCCAGTCGTCGATTCACCGCTGAAAATCTCGCCCGGGCAGGTTCCCGCAGAGTATTTTGCCGGCAATGTGGATCGTTGTTTGTCGGTGACGAACGAGGCATCGGCGATCCGTATCGACTCTGCCGATCTCGATTTGCCCAATGGGCCCATGACCGTTGAGGCCTGGGTGCGGCCCACGGAGGTTGCCGGATATCGCGGTGTCTTGGCTAAGACCGAGAGTTCCGAATTCGCAATCTTCAGCGATGAAGGTGTTCCAGAATTCTCGATCCACGTCGGTGGGCGGTACGTCGTTGCGAAAGCGACTCGGCCAATGGTTGTTGATCGCTGGACGCACTTGGCCGGTGTGTTCGATGGCGACGAGGTGCGGTTGTTTGTTGATGGGACGCGAGTGGACTCGAAGCCGGCGAGAACTAAGGCAGACAAGCAGGAGCAACCTGTTCGGCGGAAGCGAAACAAGTTGCCGTTGTTTATCGGCGCGGACACGGACGCCCGCGGTGTGGCAGCGCGAGGGATGAGAGGATTGATCGACGAAGTGCGGATATCGAAGTCTGCCGTTTACACGGACTCTTTCACGCCTGAGGCACGCCATCTCCCAACGTCCGATACGGTCCTGTTGATGCATCTCGATCGTTCGATCGGTCCGTTCACGCTCGATCACAGCGCCTCGGCGTCGAAAGGCATGCTCGGGAGGTCGAGCGTTCTTGTCGAGAGTCCACCGAAAGACTGATCGGCGGCGACGGTTGGCGTGGTATCGAGATTGGATGCTGCAATGGCTATTTGTGAGGGCAGCGGCCTGTCGGTGTGGTAGCAAGCGTGTTTGAGGCGGATGGTGCGGGGCATGTCCGCCTGAGCGATTTTGCAGTTGTTTTCCCGTCGATGAGTCAGGCGATTTTGCGGTCCCGGGTTGCCCGTTTTGGTGCACGAGGTGACGATTGAGGAATGGAAACACCCTCAGATCAGCCCGTTGTTGCCTTTGAGTCATCGCACCGCGCTCCCTGTCAGGAGGTCAGTTTGGTGTTGCAGGCGATTGGCATTTCGTCCGAGATCGCCCGTGACAAAAACGGCTGGGTAGTGGTCGTCGACGCCGCCCGGCATTCGGTTGCGGTGGACGAAATTGACGACTACCTGCGAGACAAATCCGTCGAAGTGCCGCGAGTGGAGTCGCGGGTTCGTTTATTCGGTGGAGCGGTTGTTGGTGTCGTTTTTTACGTTTCGATACTCGTTTCCGTGTTCGTTCTCGACGGTATCTCGGCGTACGGTGTTTCGTGGAGCGACGTCGGGCATATGCGTGCCGGCGACGTCATGTCGGGCCAGTTCTATCGCACCGTCACAGCATTGATGTTGCATGCCGACGCGTTGCACCTGATGTCGAATTTAGCCTTTGGCGGATTCTTTGGTTTGTTGGTCGGCCGAATTTTTGGGGGCGGGATCGCGTGGTTGGCGATAGTCGTTTCGGGAGCAATGGGAAACGGACTGAACGCATTGCTGAGAGAGGCCGGGCACACATCGATTGGTGCTTCGACTGCAGTTTTCGCTGCGTTGGGAATTCTGGTGGCGCACGCGCTGCGCCCTCGGGCAGGTGACGCTTCGACCAGGATGCAGCGTTGGAGTCCTTTGATCGCCGGCGTGCTGATGTTTGCGTTCATCGGCCTCGAAGGGGAACGCACCGATGTGCTCGCTCACACGACAGGGTTGGTTTCAGGGTTGGTCGTGGGGGCGTTGTGCAGTCGATTGCCGGAGCGGATGTTTGCGAGCGAGGCGGCGCAGTTCGCTGCCGCGGGGATCACGTTTGCGATCATTGTCCTGTCGTGGGCAATTGCAGCAACCGGTTAATGCCGCTGAACGCGGATGCGGGCACATGCTCTCGCGGGAATACCTCGAGCAAACAGCTTCGTTTTGCCTGGTGCAGGGCAAACTTAACGAATCATTCAAATTGGCGAGGCGAGGCGTCGCGAATCGCTGCGAGAGTTTTTCCACGGTGAGCGTTGTTCGATCCGGCGTCGGCGCGCGGATTTGCAGCGTCGGGACCGTTTTTGGTTTAGGGGGAGCAGCCGCAAAAGAAACCAGAGCCGTCGGCAAAATCTGGTGGTGCGGGAGAGAGCGATACGCCTGATGTGGTTTGTGAAAACCTCGTCATGACGACCGCTCAGCAACCTCACGCGGCAGGTTGTTCCGGCTTGTTTCAAACCGTTTGCCGCGTTTTCTAATTCTTCACTTCTTCACTTCTGTATTTTATTCAACGAGCGGTGCGTATAACCGTTGTGATCGAAAACGACCGGTCGGGTCAACGTCCGCTGAGAATCAATTACTCAGCGAGTGAGACGTTCTCAGCGCAAGGTCCCTTAGGGCCTCGACCTTCGGTGTAAGTCACTCGTTGACCTTCGCGAAGGTCGTCGAATGCGACCCCCTGAAGACTCGACGAGTGAAAAAACAAGTCTTTGCTACTTCCAGTGTCGATGAATCCAAATCCCTTATCGGTGACTCGTTTGATCGTACCCTCTGCCATCTGTTCATTCCTAAAAGGTGTCTTGTAGCCGAACCCAAAAACAGTGTGCCCTCGGTGCTCGACTACTGCGGAAAAGTGTATCGCCCAGAGGCGGTTTTGGCGATGCAGGCCGCGGATTCAGTTTCGCATTTTTCGTTTTCCAAACGCGTTGACCCTGCGAATCGTTGTGAAATCGGCAACGAAAGAAGTTTCATGAAAACTTTCGTCAAGCAGACAATTCGGGCAGTTGTGTCCAATTTCAGCGTGTTCGCTCGGATTCGCGCAGCAATTCGACACTGAATCGGAGGCCGGCGGTCCGGCCCGATTGCGAATCTCTGGCGGCATGGCGGTTGATGTACTAAATTCGCCTACACGACGCACTTACATTGAATCATCCATTGAAAATGTCTCCATCCACGAAGGAAGCGAATTGATTAGCGCGATTGCTGGGACGCTCAGCCATGTCGGAGAAACAAGCGTGACGATCCAGGCCGGACCGTTCGACTACGAGGTATTTGTTGGTGATTTCACGCGGCGTCAGTTGCAACCGAAACTAAACGAAGACGTCCGACTGCATACGCTCGATTACATCGAGGGGAATACGACGGGCGGGCGATTGACGCCTCGCTTGGTCGGGTTTTTGACTCTTCCGGAGCGGCAGTTCTTTGACCTATTCTGCAGCGTCGACGGGGTTGGCGCGAAAAAAGCATTGCGAGCGATGGTCCGCCCGGTTCGTGAGCTCGCCGTTTTGATCGAGGAGCAAGACACCAAGTCGTTGTCGACGCTTCCCGGAATCGGCGCCGCGACGAGCGAACGAATCATCGCGAAGCTGCGTCGGAAGATGCCCCGGTTCGCGTTGATGGTCGCCGGAGAAGAATTGTCCGGAGGCGGAACGACGCAAAGTTCGCCGGTGGTCGAAGAAACCTACGAGGCCCTCGTCATGCTCGGCCACAGCGAAACCGATGCACGGCATTTGATTGACGAGGCCATCGCGAGCGGACGTAAATTCAAAGATACCGAGTCGTTGTTGACTGCGATTTACCAGAAATCAAAGTAATCACCTTGATTGCCGCGAACCTGATACAATCGTGGACGTGAACCTGTCACGTCGGCGATGGGGAGGGACACCCCTGGTCCGTCGGTTTCCTGACCAATTCAACTGTCACGAATTGAACATGCCTGAACCCACTCTCGTCCTTGCCGTTGATGACAGCATCACTCAGGTTACCGGCATGCAGATTATGCTGCAGCAGCACGGATATGAGGTGGTGACGGCTAGCAACGGACGACTGGCGCTCGAATCAATACGCGAACGCAGACCCGCGATCGTGGTGACCGACCTTCAGATGCCGGAAATGGACGGCCTGCAATTGGTCGCTGCCCTCCGCGAGGAATTTGCCGGTTTGCCGATTGTCCTAACGACGGCGAAGGGCAGCGAAGAAATTGCGGCCAAGGCACTGCGTCTCGGTGCGTCCAGTTACGTTCCCAAGCGAACGTTGAACGAAGATTTGGTGCCGACGATCGAACGCATGTTGTCGATGGTCGATGTGGCTGATCATCACACCAAGCCATCGTCACTGTTGAAATCCGTCCACCTGGAAATGTCGCTCGGCAACAACGACGTCGAAGTTCCGAACGTGATTGCCCGGTTGGAACAACCGTTGACGGAACTCGGCTTGCTCGACGATACGATGCAGATGCAAATTTCGACGGCGTTGGATGAGGCGCTCATTAACGCGATCATCCACGGCAACCTCGAAATATCGACCGAGTTGCGTTACGAAGGGACCGACGAGCAGTTCCGCGAAGTCGTTCACGCTCGACAAAAGCAGGAACCGTACCGTGATCGACACGTGACGATCCTGATGGAGGCCAACCGTGAAGAAGTGACCTTCACGATTCGTGACCAAGGCACGGGATTTGATGTCGGGGCGTTGCCCGATCCGACTGACTTCAGCAATCTCGGTGAATGCGGCGGACGAGGGCTTTTGTTGATCAACGCGTTCATGGACAAAGTCACACATAACGCCGAAGGCACCGAAATCGTGATGTTCAAGCGGAAGGCGGACGCGTCTCTTGAGACTGATTGAGGTCGCTCATATACGACCGAGTGCATCGAACGAGCTCGTCGAGCATCCACGCGGCCGTCGAAATGTCGCCCGTGTTGGCTTGCCTCTCTAAACGTTGGGCGGACGCCATCACCGGTTCGGCGCCGAGGCAACCGGCGGCACCTTTGAGCGTGTGAGCACTGCGGTGCAAGGCCAACGCATCGCTTTCGTTGAGTTGATCACGCATCAACGGAAGCAATTGGTCGGCTTCTTCGATAAACGCGAATGCGAGTTGCCTCGCCATCTCTTCGTCGCCTCGCGTTTTGTTGAGGACCGTTGCCCATGCCGAAGGGCATGCGTCCTCATCCGTGTCGAGCGAGTGGGGCGTGGCTTGACGCGTCGGCAACTTCTCGCCAAATGAACCGTCGTCGAGCCTCGCATTGGTTTGAGTCGATGGGTTTTCCGACTCGTCATCGTGCTCCGGTTCGGATTCCCTAAATGAGGGCGTCTCATCCAATGCCATTTCATGCTTGGGGGCAACGCGGCGTCGATTTGTGTTGTCGTGTTCTTGGGCGTTGACGCGTTCGGTCTCGCTAGCGTGCGTTGAAGTTCTGTCTTGGGGGTTGCTCTCGGAGTGTGACTGGCCTCTCACGCCGGTCGGTTGCTCTCCGCGTGCTTCCGTTTCGTGAGACTCAACTTCGGTTGTTTCGTCGCGGTCATCTGCCGGATCGGTCGACGCGGGCTCTCCAACGCCATTGGGTTGTGGTTGTTCAAAGGAGCGAATGCGTTCGTTCTGTGCCGATCGCTCGTTGAACAGCGACGCTTCGTTCAATGCGACGGCATCTTTCGGGTTCAACGATTCATCATCCGCGTTGAGTGACGCCGGGGCTTCGGCGAGGACTCTCTGTAGGTCGGCAACATCGAAGGGTTTCGAGATGTAGTCGTCCATGCCTGCGGCGAGGCAATGTTCGCGATCGCCTTTCATCGCTTCGGCGGTCATTGCGACGATGAATTGGTGTTTCCCTGTCGTCTTTTCGCCTTCCCGAATCACCGTGGTGGCTTCGAAACCGTTCATCTCTGGCATTTGAATGTCCATAAGAACGATGTCGAAATTCTCCCGTTCAAGTGCGTCAATCGCTTCGCGTCCGTTGACTGCCAACTCGACTTGGTGTCCCCATTTATTGAGGAATCCCAGAGCGACCCTTTGATTAACGATTCCATCTTCGACCAAGAGGATTTTTCGAGGTGCGATTTTGGGATGCGGATCTCTCTGCGGCGGAAGCAAACGTTTCTCATGGTCGACCCCCATGACTTCGAGTACGACGTCGCGGAGTTCGGACGCGATGACCGGTTTCGTTAGATAGCGGTTGATCCCGAGTTCACGCATGCGCGGCGAACTCAAGCCCGCGAACGAGGACGAGAGCATCACGATCGGGCCATGTCGAAACTCGTCTGACCGTTTGACGAGTTGTTCGGCAAAACCGACACCGTCGAGATTAGGCATGTGGTAATCGAGGAGGATCAGGCCGAACGGATTGCCTTCGGAAATTGATTCGGCGATGACGTCGAGGGCGGTCTCGCCGTCATCCGCCATGACCGGTTTGAGATTCCACAACTGCAAAATTTCTTGCAAGATACGACGGTTCGTCGCGTTGTCGTCAACGACGAGCACGCGGGTTCCGGCGATTTTGGAAAAGGCGGCGGGCCGGCGTGGAGTCTGGTCAGGCGAGATCCCCAGTCGCACGTAGAAATGGAACGTCGTGCCCACCCCGAGTTCGCTTTCGACCCACACTTTTCCGTCCATCATCTGGATCAACCGAGCCGAAATCGTGAGCCCCAGTCCCGTGCCTCCGAATCGCCGGGTCGTCGATGCGTCCGCTTGTGAGAACGCCTCGAAGATTTTCTCTTGTTTTTCTTTCGCGATCCCGATGCCGGTGTCGCGCACTGTGACGTGCAAAACTGCTTCGTCGTCGTCGAGTGTTTCGGGGTTAACGTCAACGACGACCTCACCGCTGTTGGTGAACTTGATCGCGTTGCCGACGAAGTTGACAACGATTTGACGGAGTCTGCCGGGGTCGCCGATCAATTCGTTCGGAATCCTCGGGTCAATGCGTCCAGCGAGTTCGAGCCCTTTTTCGTTGGCCTTGAGAGTGAGCAGCTTGATCGCTTTTCCGATGCAGTCTCTTAAATTGAATGTCACCGTATCGAGTTCGAGTCGACCGGCTTCGATCTTTGAAAAATCTAGAATGTCGTTGAGAAGTCGCAGTAGCGAGTCCGCAGACTGCTGCACCAGCGTGAGGAACTCTCGCTGTTCGGCGGTCATTTCGGTTCCCGAGAGCAGTTCCGTCATGCCGAGGATACCGTTCATCGGGGTCCGGATTTCGTGGCTCATGTTCGCCAGGAATTCGCTCTTGGCAGAGTTCGCAGCGTCCGCGATTTCTTTTGCCGCCAGCAATTCTTCGGCCGCCATGCGACGGGCGGTGATATCGCGGCTGATGCCGACCATCCCCATCACGTTGCCGTCTTTGCCGAACAACGGAACCTTTGTCGTTAAGAGCCACGTCGATTTACCGTCGGTCGATCGGAAGATGGTTTCTTCCTGGTCGATCAAAGGTTCGCCTGAACGCATCACGACTTGGTCGTCGGCAACGAAATTGCAGGCCAGCTCCGGAGGTGAGAAATCGTAATCGGTCTTGCCGATGAGCTCGCTCACATCCTTGACGCCCAACATGTCGAGGATCGCCTGATTGCCCGTCATGAATCGGCTGTATCGATCCTTGACATAGATGATGTCAGGGATGTTGTTCATGATCGTCTTGAGCAAGTCACGTTCGCGTGCGAGTTCCGTTTCGGCACGCACTTGGGCGGTCACGTTGCGTGAAATGCCAAACGTGCCAATGATTTCATCGCGATCGTTCCGCAGTGGCATTTTGGTGGTCGAGCACCACGAGTCCGGTTTGCCTTCGCGGGTTTCCTTTTCGACTTTGCCGATGATGGATTCCCCGGTGCGGATGATCCATCGCTCGTCTTCGAGTGCATCGGAGGCATGCTCGTCACCAAAGAAATCGGCATCGGTCTTCCCTACCGCGTCGTCCGCTTTAGCGAGACCAAACATCTCCGCCTGCGCTTGGCTGATTCGGATGAATCGACTTTTGCGATCTTTGAAGTAAACCGCGTCAGGAATGTTGTCGAACCAAGCGTCCATCAGAAAACGAGTGTGCTTTAGTTCAGCCTCTGTCCGCTTTTGCTGTGTCACGTCCCAACAGATCACCTCGACACCGGTGATGGTTCCATCGGAGTCGTATGTCGGAAGGCGGATGACCTCGAGGAAACAGGCACCGCAGAGTTCCCCGCGAAGCATGTCGAAGTCGAGGATGTCACGGTCGCGAACTTTGGGTAGGTACTCCTCGATCACGTGATCAGGTCGCCCGCTCTCCATCACCTTTTGTTCGATCTCGCATCCGACCTGGGCTACTTCCGACGAAAAAAGGTCGTAGTCTGTTTTGCCAATGATCTGATCACGCTCCAAACCGACTGATTCACAGAAGGCCTCGTTCACTTCCAAAATCCGTCCTTCGCGATCCTTTCGTAGAACGCATAGGTCCAGTCTTTCGCTTCGATTTTGACGTGAGCAAGCGGCCTTTTGGTAGAGGCTGTGGTAGACGTCGTGCGACGCCGCACCGTTGTCGCTGGCAGCAGACCGAGTGTTTTGAGGCTTGGAGTGGTTCATGAAATCGGCTCGCGTGGGGAATTGCTCGTTTTTATTCTACCCAGCCCACACCGAATTAACAGAAAACAAATTGGCCCGAAGCGATTGATTTGATGACTCAAACGCCACAATCCTCACCCACGCAAATTGGTGCGTCGTCGCATCGGATCGATTACGTTGAGACGATGCCATCTGGGATCCCCGAGTTTTCGCGGTGAGTTCATTTGGGTGCGACGCGGGTTTAATCAATCCATGTCTTCATTTATCGGTCTTCCCACGAGTACGTTTCGAACGCGCGCAATGGCCACGTTTTTCAAAATCTCCTGCCCCGAATGCGGCAAGTCACTGAAGGTCTCTGACAACTTGTGCGGCAAAAGTCGTGCATGCCCCTATTGTCGAGCCACCGTGCGAATTCCAGATTCGCCACCCGCAGAATCGAACGAACCGGAAGGATCGTTAAAAGACATCAAGATTGATCCGCGACCGCCGAGCGAGCGAGCGAGCGAACGAGCAGACGCGGCATCCGAGGCGACGGCAACCGTTTCGACAACGTCCGGTGGTGGCGTGGACCGACCTGCCGCCGAAAATCCGGGTGGGCAATCCGCTGCCGTTTCGGCCGCCGCAGGGGCGACACCCTCGATTGCGGTCGAAGCTCCTAAACGCGGCAAAACCGTCCGACGAAAGCGGGCCGAAAAGAGTTGGTTCCGTTCCAACAGCGAGTCGGCCAGCAGCGATGTTAGCCTCGTGTTGTCTGGGCTCATCGCTGCGGCAGTCACGGTGGTTTGGTTCGGCGTGCTGTATCCGTTTCGAGAGAGCTACTTTGGTGCACTGTTTTGGTTGCGGGGGCCGGTGCCTTTTCCCACCACGTTCTTGATGTTTTGGGCGATCGCCATTCTGGTGTTGAAATGGATGAGGTTGCAACAACAACGTGATGCGATGCTGCTTGACGTGTTGCCCACTGAGGTCTCACCCGAAATCACGATCAATTCGATTGATGGCTTTATCGAGCATATCAACGAATTGCCGGGAGCCAGCAGCGATAGTTTCTTGATCAACCGTGTTGTTCGAGGGATCGAGCATTTTCGAGTACGAAAGAGTGCAGCCGAAACGGTCACGATGATGGAATCGCAATCGGAAATCGATGCGAACAACGTCGCCGGCAGTTACACCGTCCTGAAGGTCTTCATTTGGGCGTTGCCGATACTCGGTTTTATCGGCACGGTGATGGGCGTTAGCAGCGCCGTCGCGAGTCTCGCGGGAAGCCTCAGCAGCGGCGGCAGCATGGATGCGATGAAAGGTGCGTTGCAAGAAGTCTTCGGAGGTCTTGGAACCGCGTTTGACACAACCTTGCTCGCGCTGATCATGAGCATGCTGGTGAAGATTCCCGCGTCGGCCTTGCAGAAAGGCGAAGAGGATCTGATCACACGAGTTGATGAGTATTGCAACGAGAATCTCCTGCGCAGGTTGAACGATGGTCGTGAGGGCGGTGCCGAACGTGGACTCGCAAGCGGCGAAGATGCGGCCGACACGCAAGTGTTTCGCGATGCCGTTGAGCAAGCACTCGGAACACAACACGCCGAAATGGAACGATGGCTTTCGAAGCTCGATGCCATCGGGGGACGGCTCACGTCACAGGTGTCCAAAGGATGGGACGAGGTGAACAACCGAATCGAGGAGCAGCAGAAAAAACATGTCCACGTGCTGCACGAACAACAACTCGATCAGCAGGCACGTCTGCAGGCTCAACTCGATCAGATGGCCAACGCTGCAGATAAGATTCAGTCGACCCTCACCAATCTCGCTTTGCAAACCGAATCGCTGCAGAATCAGGTCAACCAGACCTACTCGCAAACCGGCGAAACGTTGACGAAGCATCTCGACGGAGTTCAGACGGGGCTCTCCAGCCTCAGTTCGGTGCTGACCCAACTCGGTGACAAGCAGGTCATCGTGCAGCAGGTCGAATCGGCGTCGACGGCGAAGAAGGGATGGTTCGGTCGCAACGCCAAGGCTTCCCGACGCGGCGGCAGGAGGCCGTAGCCATGGCGAGGAGGCGAAACAGTTCCGACGACGACATCTCTTTGTTCCCGTTCCTCAGCATCATTGCGTCGGTCATCGGCGTTCTGACGATGATGATCGCAACGCTCGCGCTCGCCCAGACCGACACGCCTGACGTGGCGCAGATCGAGGAGTTCGAACAAAAGACGAAAGAACTCCGAGAAACTGACGAGGCGATCGAGAACCTTCGTCGCGAGATTTCGGTTTCGAATTCATCCGCCTTGCAACTGCGTGAACAGAAACAATTGCTCAGCATGACCGTCACCCAGCTAGAGGAGCTACTCGCGGAACTCGAGCAAGTTGAAAAGGAGCTGGCGGAACAGAAGGCGGTTGAAATCGTCATTCCGCCGGTCGACCAATCTTTGCGAGAAACCGCCGCCGACATGCAATCCCAAGCCGACGCACTGCGATCGGAAGTCGCTCAGTTGGAAAAAGACCTCGCCGAAAGGATTGATGCGAGTGAAGCAAACGTGACGGTGCTGCCTCAGGGCAGCGGGTTGGACTTCATTCCGCACTTTGTTGAATGTGCCGCCGATTCGATCGTTCTGCATTCAATCAATCCCACCAAACGGATTCGCCGAGCAGACGTCGCCAAGGACGAGGACTTCATCGCACTGATGGAGAAAGTCGTCAACGGCACTCGTGATTCGATTGTATTTCTGGTTCGCAGCGATGCTTTGGGGACTTACCGGGCATGCAAAAGCCTCTGTGATGAACGCGACGTTCGCAACGGAAAAATTCCGATCGTCGGACAAGGGCGAATCGATCTGAGTCAGTTCGCAACCGACGAACCTCGCGAGTAATCTCGCTTCGATAGGTCTGACTTCACTCTATTTGAACATTCATTCTCTTTCCTCCTGTCACTTATGCGACGCAAACCAGACGACGATGACGACGGCGGACTCGATTCTCTGCTCGACACGATGACGAATGTCGTTGGCATCTTGGTGCTCGTGCTTATCGTGACGCAGATCAGCGTGGCGGACGTCGTGACCAGAATCACCGCTGAGAACCAAATCGACGATGAAACGCTCGTTGAACTCACCGAGCAATTGGTCAACAAGAAAGAAGAGCAAGACGAACTGCAACGTGTTCTTGTCGACCCTCTCGATATCGATCCCGAGAAACAACGCCGTGAACTCGAGCTCAAACGTGAACTGCTCGAACGACGGCAGAAAGAACTTGCCAAAAAGCAGCAGGAGAAAAATTCGTATGCCGTGAAGATTGAAGAGGACCGAGAGAAGGCCGAAGCGAACCGGAGGATGATTGAGGACACGCAGGCCACGCGTGAAAAACTGCAGGCCGAACTCGAACGTTCGCTCGAACGCAAAGCCGAACTGCAAGCGAAACTGGAGTCAACGCCGAACACGCCCGCACCTGCGGATATCGAGGTCAGTATTCCTAATCCACGGCCGGCACCTTCGGGTGCGAAACAGTTGGTCTTGATCTGTGCCAACGAGCAACTCTATCCGCTTCGCCTCGACGACTTTCGAGAGCGAGCGGAAGCTCAGGCTCGACGGATCATCGCCAGGTTCAAACTCGATCGCGATCCGAGCAAGGGCATCGACGCCAATCGGTTTACGGAGTACTGGCAGCGATTGACGGATAAGGATGAGTTTTTTGATGTGGAGTATTTTGTCGCAGCAAACCGCTTCCCGCGTCTGCGTTTTTCGCCGCGTCCGGACGACGGTGCGGGAGAGAAGGAGATCGCTAACCCACGCTCCCGAATTCGCTCACCTCGCTTGCTAGGGGCCATCGATCCGGAAAAAATGTACGCTCGCTTTTTCGTGCTGCCGGATAGCTTTGGCGTCTACGTAACGGCTCGCCGTTTCTTCACCGAATCGGGCGTTCTCGCGGGTTGGGAGCCACAATCAGGCGATTGGCAATACCAGACGGGAGTCCCCGGTGGCATCGAGTTGGGGCCGCCCCGGCCGAAGAAGCCGACTCCGCCGCCAGACCCGAATACGAAACCGAAGCCGAACAATTTGATCGACTGAATTCGACCAATCGGCGGAGACAACAAGCGACCGAGAGCAGCTTGAGATGCCGCAGGCTGAGAAAATCTCGCCTGGGTAGCGGTGGCATTAGCCGCGAGGACGTCTAGAATAGGGGCTCGCTATGCAAACCCGTTCTTTCCCGCCTCAACACCCTCCCTCAATCTGAAGCCTCGATCTGATCTCGTGGCTTGAATCTCATGCTTTGCACCAAACCGAATCGAAAATTGAAATACTCTCCCCTGTTGGCCTGGCTGGTCGGTCTTGCTCCCATTCTAGCTTGCTCAACGGTTTCATTCGCTGACGCGACTGCCACGAAATCAAGTTTGGGAATCGCGACGGAGAAGCCCGCCGAAGGGCCGTCGGTTGCTCTGGAAGACGGCACGTTCATGGTGCCTTACACCCAACGGATTCCTGGAACGGACATCCAGTTTGAAATGATTCCTGTCCCCGGTGGCGCCTTCACGCTCGGAACACCCGAGGACGCCGAAGATTTCGTGGACGATGAGGGGCCAACGATCCCATTGAAAGTCAAACCGATGTGGGTGGCCAAGACGGAAACTCGCTGGGACATGTACAAAGAATACATGCGAATGTACGGCGTTTTCAAAGAGTTCGAATCGCAAGGGATCCGGCTCGTTGATGAGTCAAACATGGCCGACGCGGTGACGGCGCCGACGGAACTCTACGATCCATCGTTTACGTTCGAATACGGTTCGAAAGCAACGCAGCCTGCGGTCACGATGACACAGTACGCTGCTCAGCAATTCACTAAATGGCTCGCTCGAATGACGGGCGTCCAGTATCGCTTGCCAACCGAGGCGGAATGGGAATACGCGGCACGTGCAGGAACCACGACTGCATACAGTTGGGGAGACGATGCGGACGAGATCGAAGACTACGCGTGGTATTTCGACAATTCGCTCGACGGTCCCGGTGACGTCGGATCTAAAAAGCCAAACGCGTTCGGACTTCACGACATGCACGGCAATGCTGCCGAGTGGACGGTCAATGAGTACACCGAAGACGGATACGAATGGATGAAGGAAACCAATCCCGGCGACGCCACGAGTGCCACGCGTTGGCCCGAGAATCCTTACCCGTGCGTAGCCCGCGGTGGCAGTTGGGAAATGGATCCGCCAGACCTTCGCAGTGCTGCACGCTTGGCATCGGACGATGAAGAATGGAAATCGGAAGATCCAAACTTTCCACGCAGCCCGTGGTGGTTTACGAGCGACCCGTCTCGCGGTGTTGGTTTCCGTTTGTTCCGTTCGCTCGAATCGCTGCCTGATGAAACTATCAGCAAGTTTTGGGAAGCATCCTCGCAAGAAACGCTCGACGACGTCGAAAGTCGCGTGAGCGAAGGACGCAGCGGATACGGCTATGTCGACGAAGAGCTCGGCGAAGCAGCCAAGCAACTCGGTGAATAAACTCTCTTCGCCGTGGCCACTTTCGCGGTAAACACTGGAAGGACCGAAGTTCGTTGAATCACGACGGAGCAGTATCGCCTGCGGTGGCAGGCAAAACGCCGATCGGTTGGGTTGGCACAGGCGTCATGGGACGTAGCATGGTTGGGCATTTGCTGTCCGCCGGTTTTCCCGTCACGCTGACAACTCGGACGCGATCCAAAGCCGCGGATTTGCTCGACCAAGGCGCCCAGTGGGCCGATTCACCGAAGCAAGTTGCCGAGAAGGCTGAAATAGTTTTCGCGATCGTTGGCTATCCCGCTGACGTGCGAGATGTTTTCATGGACTCCGAAAGTGGCGTGCTCGCAGGGCTGCGTCCGGGTGGAGTTCTCGTCGACATGACGACGAGTGAACCGTCGCTGGCTATTGAAATTCACGACGTCGCCAAAAGTCGCGGTGTGCATGCTCTCGATGCACCGGTGTCGGGTGGTGACCGTGGCGCGAAAGAAGGCACATTGTCGATCATGATCGGCGGTGACGATGATGTCGTCCAACGCGTGATGCCGTGCTTTGAATGTTTCGGTAAAACGATCGTGCACCAAGGCGGCGCGGGCGCGGGCCAGCATACAAAAATGGTCAATCAAACACTGATTGCCACCGGCATGATCGGCGTGTGCGAGGCGCTCGTGTATGCGTCCCGTGCAGGGCTCGATTTACCAACTGTTCTCAAGTCGGTTTCCTCCGGCGCCGCTGGCAGTTGGTCGTTGAGTAATCTCGCACCACGGATGATCGAGCAAGATTTTGAACCTGGTTTCTATGTTGAGCATTTCGTCAAAGACATGGGCATCGCCCTCGCCGAGGCCAAACGGATGAAGTTGTCGTTGCCCGGGCTGGCACTCGCCGAACAGCTTTATCTTTCGTTGATGGCCAAAGGTGGCGAACGAGCGGGGACGCAAGCTCTCGTTCGAGCCGTCGCCGACATGTCTGGAATGGACTGGACTTGAATATCAGCTTTCGTCGCGGTTGGCCATGTTGGCTGTTCTTGGTCATCGCGGTGGTGGTCGTTCGAGGCGGATTTATTATCGCGAGATCGCACGCATTGAGTGATGATCCGGATGCTTACCGCGTGATCGCGGAGACTCTTTCCTCGACCGGTGTGTTCGGATTGCCGGTGGGAGACGGTGAGGCTCGTCCGACCGCGTTTCGTCCGCCGTTGTACCCGTGGCTCCTGTCTTGGTTCGTCGGTGCCGACGGGAAATTGTCGAATCTTCCACCCGCCATTCTGCAGTTCGTCCTCGGTGGGATTGCCGTCGGACTTACATGGGATATTGCCCGTCGACTGATTTCCGTTCGCGCCGGTTTGGTGGCAGCAATGATCGTGTTGGTCGACCCTATTCTGCTATGGCAGTCCACGCTCGTGATGACCGAAACGATCGCCACGACGCTCGCGATGATCGTTTGGTGGTGGTGGGTGGTGAGGGTTTGTCGTGTGTCGGTATCTGATACATCGGACGATTGTAACGTTTCGAAGATGCCCTCCTATCTCAACGCGGGCGTCATGGGGGGCTTGCTGTTGCTAACGATTTTGTGTCGACCCACGTTTTTGGTTTGGTCGGCGATGATTGTGCCCGCTATGTGGTTTGCCGGCCCGGTTTGTCGGATTCGGCGTACCGCGGTGATCGCCGCTGCGCTCCTCGTGATCGTGGGAGGAGTCAACGCCTGGACGCTCAGGAATATGACCGCGATCGGCCATCCCGTGTGGGGAACGACGCATGGTGGTTACACGCTTTTGTTGGCAAACAACGATTCATTCTACGACTATCTCGAACAGAAGCCGTGGCAACCTCTGTGGCATAGTGAAGCGTGGGAGCCGAGTGAGTTTTTCGAAGAGTATCAATCGCTGCCACACACCGGTGATGAGTGGGCCGATGACCGAGTCGCGTATGAGGCGTCCAAGTCGGTGATCTCTTCTCGTCAAGAAATGTTTTGCTACTCGTGCGGCGTTCGTATGTCGCGTTTGTGGCAGCCATTTCCTCACGCAACGGTTGGTCGGTCGACGGCGTCGATTCTCGCTGTCGGTCTCTTTCACACTACGGTGTACGTTTTCATTCTCGTGGCGGCGTGGCGATACCGGGATTACCTCTATCCGCGTCACTGGCGAGAATGGATTCGATGGTGGCCAGCGATCGCTTTGGTGATCACGCTGAGTGGAGTGCACGCGGTTTATTGGAGCAATCCGCGAATGCGATCACCGGCGATTCCAGCGTTGGCCATCGCCGCTTCCGCGGTCGTGCGGCGACGGTAGTAATCCTCTTGAGGCAGGTTGAAACGCGGTGTGCGTCGGGAGGAAGCGGTTCATTGCGGAGGTGCTGGAATCGCGTGAATCGTCCAGTAGACATCTTCAGTAAATGGCGTTCCGACATCATCCGTTAGCTTCATTTGCAGATGGAGTTGATCGGCAGGTTGTAAGTCCGGGATGTGCAGACGCAGCGTTTTTCCGTCCCTATCAAGCTTGGCTTGCTCGATCAGCAATCTCTGTTTGCCAACCTCTCCGGTGACAGGATGGTAATTCGCCGATCCGTACCCGCGTGTCCATTGGTAGTTCCATTGTTCGGCAACATAAGAACTGACGTTTTGGGTAGACTGACGATCGAGTTCGAAATTAAAGGTCAGTTTTAAGGTGTCAGAGTACACTTCGCACTGCGTCACCATGCGTGTCGGTTTGCCTGTGTAGCGAACACGGTAGATGCCTCCATCGGCCAATCCCGCTCGCCCGTTTTCGTTCCATCCGTTCATGCCGGTCACGTACACTTGCCCGTCAAACGGGTTGACGCGTCCACGCATGATCCCCGTTCCGAAATCATGTGGGCATTGCACGATCGCCGCTTGAGTGATCAATTCGCCTTCCTCGTTCGTGACCTCTTGTTGCATGAGATAGTACAATCACCCTTTCCCAAAACTGGTGTGCAGCAGTCGACCTGAGAGCGGGCCGAAACGCTCGTCGTCCACGAATAACTGTCCGCCCGATGAGTTGTCGACCTCCTGCGGCATCCAAATGATCGGCTGGTCATAGGTTTCTGGCGGAATGACTTTCGTGTGGTCGATTCTTCCACCGTCGGGGGCCCACTCGCGACTCCGCTGTGTTTGGACGTAACCGTAAAAGCCACCAGGCTTCACCAGGCTGATTTTTGACGCGGGCATCCACGTGCCTTGGTTATCACTTACCGTGACGCGATCGTCGGGAAGAATCCCCATGCCGTTGGGCGTTCGGAAACCAGTGCAGACCACATCGCGTGTTTTCCCATCGGGGGAAATTTTGATGACCGCACCGGGCAGTTTGTAGTCAGTGTATTGACCGCTTTTGGCGTAGTAAAAGTTGCCTTCGGTATCCGTTTGAAGGTCAAAGTTGAACGCGTGAAAGAAAGTCGATACGTCCGTGTCTGCGCTAAAGCTTTCATAGAAATCGGCTTCACCGTCGTTGTTGAAATCGTGCAATCGAGTGAGTCTGTCTTTGCACGTAACGTAGATCAGCCCGTCAACCACTTTGATGCCGAACGGTTCATACATTCCACCCGCAAATCGTTTCCATTGGAGGTTCAGCAGATCCTCGTCGATGCCCGAGACGATCCACACATCACCGCCCGTGGTCGCAACCGCCATGCGACCATCGGGAAAAAAGTCGAGTGCCGAGGTGCGGAACCAAGTATTCCAGGGCGTGGTTTTGGGCATCGTGATGGTGTCGACCGCATACGCTCCACGTTCAAAGCCTTGATAGCCAACCGTTTCGAGCGTCTCCGGCCATCGCGGATCACCTCCGTGCGTCATCGTCAGAGGTTGGATTGGAGGAAGCGGTTTTGAGGAGTCGGCGTCCGACGCGGATGCGAAACGAATAACATCAATCACTCGTGTTTGTTCGTCGGAAGGTATTCGGATGATCCAGCGATTCGCGTAATCTGTTTTCAAAATAACGCCATCGATGTCGCCGGAAATCCATGGCGGCTGAGAATCTGGGCCAGAGATTGCGGCGGTCAGCACGAGTGGTTTTCCGCCGCCGATTTGTAACGTGTGGCGGATCGCATCCTGTCCTTCAACGCTTGCGGGAACCTCGAGTATTTCGCGGCCGTCAATCGCATACGCGAGGACAACCTGGTCGCCGTGAAGGTAGTGACCATGGTAGTCGAGCCAGCGTTCTGGGAGCGGACCACGCGGCAAGAGATCCTCTGTCGGATAGTCAAGCGTTATATCGTGTCCCCATTTCCACATCGAGAGTCCATCGATCCGTTTCCCTTTCGGCTTCGGTTGTCCTTCGCCACGCCCTCGTTTGTGTTGCGTTTGGTCGACGTCCAAAAAACCTCCCGACCAAATGGCCGCTTGGTCCAACGTGTGCAAGTCATACGAGATGGTTTGGTTGGTCAATTGGATGGTCAGCGCACTGTTGACGTCGCGTCCCAATTGCGAGGCCAGTGCCGGACCGTAGTTGCGATCGGGGGCAGGTTTGAACTCGCCCATGTCAGTACCGGGCGGCAGCGACGCTAGGTATTCGTCAGTGACCGGTTCGTAATCTGGGTTGGACGCCTTCATGAATCGATGGCGAATGAAACCAATGACTTCGTATCGCTCTCGTGGCGATAACGCGGATGTTGCCGCCATCAAGCCATTTCCGCGTGACAGCGTCATGAACATGCTGTAAGGATCCGCGCCGAACTTCAGTTTTTGTTTTCCAAACGCACGTGCGGTCGGCAGCGACGGAGTGTTGCCATCGACGCCATGGCATTGAACGCAGGACGCCTCGTAGATTTTACGACCGCGTTTCAGTTTGCCTGATTCGATGGTGCGGATGATATTGGCATGATTTAGATTGCTGAGGTCGTCGTTGGACGTGAGTTGCTCGGGCGACGGTTTGAGTTCCGTTGCCCGTGTCGATCCGCCCTCGTGAATTGCAAAGAGGTAGCTAAGCAAATCCAGTAGCTCTTTTTGATTCTTGAATGTCGCCGTTAAGCCTTCTGGCATCATTGACGTCGGAGCACTCGAACGAACGTCAATTTCGTCCTTCTTAATGGAGATCTCTGATTGCAAATCTGCTGCGTCGCGAAGAACAATCGTCTCATCATTTTCACGCACCAGCATGCCTGAAACGATGTCGCCGTCATGAGTCACCAAGCGAATGGTCTCGTATCCTTTACGGATTGATCGAGACGGATGCAGAATCGCCTCAACCAAATGCACGTCGGTAATCCCTTCACCCAATTGCGAAAGAATAGGGCCCAACGGCGACGCCTGATTGTCACCTTCATGACACGCCGCACACGAAGCCGCCGAAGCATAGTAAACCAACGCCCCATCGACCGGATCGCCCCGCAAACGAGCCTCGTTCGCAACCCATTCCAATCCAGCCTCCTCAATCAGTTCTAGCAAAGACTGGCTTTCGCCACCAGATGATGGGAGACTGCCAGTCATCATCAATAGAGCAGCGAACACAAAACTA
Source organism: Aporhodopirellula rubra (assembly GCF_014192335.1). Classification (GTDB taxonomy): domain Bacteria; phylum Planctomycetota; class Planctomycetia; order Pirellulales; family Pirellulaceae; genus Rhodopirellula; species Rhodopirellula rubra. Next base: position 262,135 of record NZ_JACHXU010000003.1, read on the forward strand.
AATCGTGAAACGAATTCCGGCATCATAAAAGATCTTTCACGTGGGTTTCAAGCAACGTTACGTGGGTGTTAGCGTCTCAGCGTAACAAATCAGTTTGCATGCTGTACGGCTCGGCGCGAGCATGCGTCCGTAATGATAAAGCAATTGCAGACATTGCTCACAATCGGTTGGATGCCGGACTAGTTAGGACAATTCGTGTAGGTTCCCTACATTCGCAGGTTGGTTTGTTGCGATCAAGAAAGAACTCAGTCTGTGTAGAACTGTTGAAGAGCAGCGTATGTCCTGAGAGGGGCCATGCTGAAGGCGCTGATTTTGTTTGGGTTGGTCGGATTTGTGGTGGGGGTGGAGTACAATCTTTGCGGGTTTGGTTTGTGGCGTTTTTGACCGCGAACTTGTTGCTTTTGCCTTGCTGCCTCTTCCCGTCACTAGGAACTTGAATCAATGTTGATGCGATTGATCCCTCGTTTTGTTTTGCCGCTTTGTTTCTTTTCGGTGGTGTTTTTCGCCGCGACTTGTGGGGCGGGCGAGAAGGCCTCGCAAGCGGATGCCGCGGAGGAATCGTGGGTTTCGCTTTTCGATGGGGAGTCGATGGCGGGGTGGGAGAAAGTTGGCAAACGGGACAGTTACTGGGAAGTTGAAGACGGTGCCCTGTCAGGGTCTGGCAGTCAGTCGATGTTGGTTTGTACGAAAGGCCCGTACAAGAATTTTCGATACCGTGTTGAAGTGAAAATCAACGACGGTGGCAATTCGGGAGTCTATTTCCGTACCACACGGAAACCAGGTTTCATGGATGGATACGAGGCTCAGGTCGACAGCACTCACCGGGACCCAATTCGCACGGGTTCGCTGTACGGTTTCTGTCACGTTTACAAGCAACACGTTAAACCTGACACCTGGTTCACTTATGAATTAGAAGTCCGCGACGATGTCTGGCGGGGACGCGAGATGACACGGGTGAAGGTGGCCGTCGATGGCAACGAACTGTACGAATACATGGACTTCGCCAAAACCTATCCCGCGGGCCACTTTGCGTTCCAACAGCATGACCCTGGTAGCAAAGTTCAGATTCGCAAAGTCGAAGTCATGCCCCTGGACGATTGAATGCCACCCAGGACGAATGTTGCTGGTGTCGGCGGTCCTGCTGCGGTGGATCCGGGCCCGTTGCTTTGCTTGCAGAAGCTGAAGAGTTTAGAAGCGGCGATTGATAATTAATCGCGTTTCATCGGCGGGGATCCAGCACCGTCGGCCGTCGGCTAATTCGATCTCGAGCCAGTCGTCGCGGCGTGAAAGGACGCGGAATTCCAAACCGTCATGCAGCGACTCGTTGAAGGCGGTGTTGTACGTGTAGGAAGGGCCTTTGCGACCATAGATTTCACCGACGATGACAACCCCTTCTCCGCCGGAATGCATGTGGGCGTTAACGGCTAAAGCGATTGCAGCAAGAACGGTCGTGGTGGCAACGATGCAGCTGATTTTGGTTGCGAGGTTGCGATAGCGTTCATGGATCAATAGCAGTGCTATTAAACCGAAACCTAGAGGCACAATCGCCGCGCAGATCCAACGAAGCGGAAGTGCGCTCAGGCTCAGCGAGCGAGGTTCTTCCAATACGTCGACCGTTAATGCTCTCGCGGCACGGAGGTTTTCTCGGACCTGTTGGTCAAAGGGGCTGTAAATCTGAGCTTGACGATAACATGCGATGGCCCGCCCCAGTTCACCGGATTGGAACCATGCGTTGCCGGCGTTAAACCACGACGCACCCGGGCGGTGTTCTGAAGTGGCTGCACTCTCGAACTTCAACGCAGCCTGAGAGTACAACGCATTGGTTTCGGGCAATCCTGGCGTCGACTTCAGCGCTTCCTCAAAGAACGATTCCGCTTCGTTCCATTCTGACCCGAAGCCGATCGACGGTGTTAACGCTCCGATGAGCAGAAGGAGAGCGGAGAGCGTGCGGAATTTTGCAAACAAACGATCGGCAAGATGGTTGAGATTCGGCACCGTTGACGTCGGTTTCTGTTTCGAGAAATCAGATTGGTCGGCTGCCTCGTGTGCTTTCTCGATTAGCTCGATGTCGTCGTCTGCTAAGTCGAGGTCACGCAGCCGCCGTTGTGCATCCCCGCTCGTCCATGCACCTTCGGGCATTGAAAAACCCGTTGCCAGAAAGTTGCGGAATGCGAGCCATTTTTCGGTGGTTCCCTCGGGTGCGTTTCGCAGTTGTTTGTAAGCGAGTGCCTGAAGTCGATACAACGGGTTAATTGCGCGACGTCGTCGTTCGATCACCCAGGGACGAGCGATCGCGTAAAGCACGACGCCTGCGATTAGCCAAACGTAGAGATATTCGGCCAGGATTCCGGAGAAGCGATTCATGAAGTCTGTCATCTGTGTTGGCCGTGCGTTGTGCCAAATTCCATCGGGTTGATCAGTTAAGGTCGGTTCTGTCACCAGCCTTCGGACATCGAAAAAACGACTGCCTTCGTGCGGGTTGACCGTCAGGGGCACCGAAGCGGTTTGAATGTCGCGGTACGTTCCACGCTCGCTGTCGAAAACCGGGATTTGTAATGAGGGAAACGCGGTGACGTTGGTGGTAAGCGGGCGTACTCGGGCGCGGAACCCGGTTCCGTCGGGATACCAGGTTCGGCCGAATTCGGGTGAAACATGGAATCGACCACGCAGGCTACGTTGGAGTGTGAGTGGTTTCAGGTCCAGCATGCCGTGCGGTGCGTTGCTGTGGACGCGAAGATCGACCTCGACGACTTGCCCGACTTCCAATTCTTGGTCGGAAATCGAAACTTCGATTTCGCAAGGAGTGAAAAGGTTACTGAACCTTTCTGAACGATTTTCGCCGGGCAGAGGCTTTACGTCGATTGACATCGGCGGTGATTCGGCAAACACCCGCTCGTAGGACGTCAACGACGAGAGCGGTTCAAACAGTCCGTTGTTGTAGTAGGCGGCGTAAGGAGCGAAGGCGCCACCGTTTCCGTTTTGTAAGGCAACTTCCAGTCGCACCGCCGGAATCTCGATGAGCCCCGGTTTGTGAAACCGGACGAACATTGAGAAATGCACCGTGCCGAACTGTGTCGGTTGATCTTCGGGTGGTACACGTTCGACAATAAGCCGTCGACCACCGAAGGGCATTCCCATTTGGCGGTCTTCTTCCGCGGTGCAACGCGGGATTACGACTTCGATGTCATCGTTGTTGAAGAAGGCTGGGAAACAGCGCAAAGATCGGAATCGATTGGTGGCCTCTCGGCTCGACCATGTGACGTCCATCCGCAGTGGATCGCCCGCGTATACCGTAGTTGATGCGGGCGACAGTTCGAATCGCATTTCTTCGCTCGATTTGGGAGCACCGACGATGAACTGGGTGGCGGGGGTCCGATAGGAATGTGTCTCGGAGACGAATTCGAGTGAAGGGAAAACCGAGAGACCGGTGCGTCGTGGTAGGAAACGGATTACTGCTTTATGGGCGTCACCACTCCGAGTTTTTGCGCTGATGGATATGTCGATGAGGGAAACATCGTCGCTGATCGGCATCTCGTCCGGTTCGACGACCGATTCGGGAACCTCAACGGTGGCTGTCGCAACGACATCGGTGAACCAAGTTACTTGATCCAAATTCAACGCGACTTCGCTGATCTCTCTCTCAACGGTGGTCGCGTCGGTTTGGTTGGGATCGTTGGTTGCTAAATCGTTGGTTGTGATGTTATTGTTCGGACGGTTGTTTTCCACCGGTCCGTTTTCGTTTTGCGCGAACACGACCGACGACGAAACGATGGTCAAGACGATGAGCAGCAGCAACGACGTCATGCGTGAGAATTGAAGCGAGACCGCTGTGTTGAACCGTGTGCGTGCGCGAAAGACGGAAGAAGCAATCATTACCAATCTTTCTCCACGTTCGCCTGATTGCTCTTTGCTCGCTGCTGTTGTCTGAACTGCAAACTGCCCTGCTCTTCCATCAAGATATCTTCGACACTGTAGTTGGGCACCGGCAGCGGTTGCATGGACGAACCGCTCGCGAAGTCACCTTGTCCTTGCATCGATGACATCATGGCTTCTTCGGAGTCACTCGCTTCCATCATCTCATCGTATTCGGCGTCTTCATCCCACTCGCCTTCATCTGATTCCCCTGAATCGTTGCTCGATAGCATTTCAAGAATCTCTTGGATCTTTTTGATCGCGACGAGCTGTTGATCGCGTCCCGCGGGCCATGAGTTCCATTGTTGAAGTTTGCCGATCGCTTGTTCCTGCGCGTCGACGACTTGATCCATCAGTCGCAGCGGTTCCTCTAAGACGCTGACCTGTGGTTGCGATGAGTCGTTCACCTCGGAATCCGAAAGCGGGGCCTCGTTTTGCAATGAGATAGATTGGTCGATTGATCGCATGATCTGTCGAATCGAGGAACCTTCGTCGTGGAGCGATCGTTGAGTCTGCCTAAAACGTTTGGCGTCGGAAGACGCGGAATCGGGAGCCGATGGTGGAGGTTCCACGCCGGATTGGCCGCGTCGAGATCGCGTGTTCTGATTGGGGCGACCAGGAATTTCGTTTCGAAGTTCTGTCTGTTTCTCTTCTAGTTCTTTGAGCAGTTTCAATAGGTTTTGCATCTGCTCCTGGAGTTGTTGTTCGCGTTCATCTTCTTCCTCGATCAGTTGAATGTAATTCTCGATCAGCGATGCGGTGGGATCGAGTCGCATCGCCGCTCGCACGAATCGCGGGTTCATTCGGCACGCTTCCAAGAAACAGTTTTGTGCAATTTGGGCTCGCGAAAGAGCCTGTCGCGGTTCCGCTTCGGCTTGCTCCTGTGCTAGCGACACGTGACACAGTCCTTGATTGAATCGAATGGTTGCTAGTTGCGTTGGGGTAAGGCTCGAGGCGAGCCATTGTGATTCGATTGCATCGAACGCTTCCAATGCTTCGGAGGTTTTGCCGCTGTTTTGCAAACGGGCCGCTGTTTCAAATTGGCTGGTAAGACTCGTGTCCTCCGCGTTCACGGTGTTCCAGCCGATAGTTGAGAGCAATGCGATTAGCAGTAAGCTGGGCGATGGATTTGACGTCGGTTCACGCGTCGAAAAATGTTTTCCGGAAAGATGTCCAGCAATTTCCGCGGCAAGCAACATGGCAATCGCGATTCCGATGAGTAGGAGGCCAACTTCGCGGTAGACCACGTAGGTTTCTCCTCCCGCGGTGCCTGCGATCGGTTTGTTGATCGCGTATTGCGCATAGGTGCCGGCGAGGTCGAATGCCGATGTGCCGGCCGAAACATAAGTTGCATCGGTCGACATGCGTGCGAGCTGTTGCAGGCCCGTTTCGTTGAGTTTTGTCATTACGACATGACCATCGTGCTTCAAAACGTCTGGCTCGCCATCGTCTGATTCGCCATCGTCTGATTCGATTGGGATTCGAGATCCGACGGTGGAGTCTCCGATGCCGATGATGAGTAGACCGGTCTCGTTTTCTTGAAGCAGTTCGGCCACCCGCTTGTTTTGGTCGCCGTGTTCCTCGCCATCCGTCAGCACGACGAGATCCTGCATGCCCTTGCGTTCGGAATCGAATACGTTGTCGACGCTCTTTTCGGTCGCCGAGAGCAACGTTGTACCGCCGAAGTCGACTGCCCGCGGAGTCGCTTGGTCGAGCATGTAGCGGACGAATTCGTAGTCATGCGTGAGGGGGCAAAGGATGTTGGCGCTGCCCGCGTAAACCACCAACGCTACTCTTTCGGATCGAAAACTATCGAGTGCGTCGCGGATGCCATTTTTTGCAGCTTCGAGTCGCGAGGGAAACGCGTCTTTGGCCAGCATGCTTTGGGAGACATCGAGTGCAAAAACAACGTCGCGACCGCTCTGGGTGACCGAATGACGCCGAGGAAAAATGCCAGGGCGAGCGACCGCCAATAGTAGGAGCAGCAGCGCGAACAGCCGCAAGCCATCACGTAAAGAGGAGGGTTGGTTTGTGGAGCCACCCATTTGCCGGCGAACGATCTCGCGACGTTTCCGTGCACGGAGCATCAGCCAGCCGACCGGAATCAGAGTTAACAGCAACGCCAACAGGCTCGGGTTTTGGAATGCAAATGGACTCATGGCACCGTCCGCAACCAAGTCGCTTCGAGGATCAAGGCGGGGACCAACGCGAACAAGCCAACTGCGAGTGGCAGCCAAAACAATTCCGATACTCGTGTGTAGTTTCGAGTCACGATTCGCGACTGTTCGAGTTGGTCGACTTCGGCGTAAACCGAGAGCAGCGAATCGAAGTCAAATGCGGTTCGAAACAGTCCACCTGTTTCCGTTGCGATGTGTTCGAGCACCCGTTCGGCTTCGGAAAGCTGCGGTGGAGCTGAAGGGGAATTGGGATTGCCCGGCGCGTGGTCACCGAGACTGATGCAGTAGATGCGACATCCCCATTGACGGGCGAGTCCCGCCGCCTCGATCGGTTGGTGTTGCCCCGAATTGTTTTCGCCGTCGGTCAAAAGGATGATGACGCGGCTAGAGATTTCGCCTTCGAGACTTCGACGTTGGCGGACTTCGGGATCGTCGAGTTGTTCCAGTCTCGCGGCCGCTACCGCCAAGGCATCACCGTAGGCGGTGCCGTCTTCGTTGGGACGTTCTTGGATCTCGAGTGAGCGAACGAGCTGCAATAACGCGTCATGACCGAACGTCAGCGGGCTTCGTGTGTCGGCGTACCGCGCGAACGTGACCAGCCCTAAAAGATCGCCTTCACGACCGCTGAGCTCTTCACCGTCACCGGCGATAAACCGTTCCACCAATTCTTTTGCGACTTCCATTCGTGTTGTCTGTTCTTGGTCGGGCAATTGAATGTTCATTGCCATGCTGCTGCTGACGTCGACCAACAATTGGATTGCGATTCCTTCATTGACCTGAGTCGTGTGTGTTGATCCGGCCTGCGGCCTCGCCATAGCCAAGATGAACAAGGTCATGGCGAGGACACGGAGGGTCGGTGGGATCCAAAGAAACCGGGCTCTTCCCGAATCGGCGTGTTGCCAGAGTTGCAACGAGGGGACGGCGAGGGTGCCCCGGGTTCGTCGTTGGAAGAAAACCGCTATCGCGGGCAACGGCAGTAATAGCAAGAGCCATGGGTAGGCGAAGCTCATACCTGCAGCTCCGTTTGCAACGTGGAAGCCAGTGCAGCCGCATCCCTGGCGTGCTCCGGCACCTGGGCGGTGTGAGCGTACAGTGTCCGTTCGATCGTGGATCGCGTTTCGTGGGAGAGTTGGTGTTGAGGATCGTGTAGCAGCCGTTCGAGGTCGTCTCGTGGGATCGTTCCGGATTTCAAATCACGAATGATGCCATCTGTTTGTAAACGTGGTGCGTCCGTTTGAACGGTTTCTTCCGGTGCTCGTTTTCCAATGAGGAGACCGCCCAAAATGAGTAGTGCGAGCAAGCTCAGCACCGCCGCGACGGTTGCCGCGAATCGAGGAGATTGTTTGGCATCAGGCTGTTCGGCGGGCAGTGGTTCGGGCGTGTTTTGGAGATCGGTTTCGCCGAAAGGGGCCACCTCTAATTGCAATGCAGGAAGTTCGATTTGTTGGGTGCCCTCAGCCGTCGTGAGTGACACGGAGGCGTCCTCAATCACGGTGGTTCCCGAGGCAACGGGTTGGAAGAGCAGGCTTTCACGCTGTCGATATTGGCCTTTGGAAAACTCAACAGGCACTCTCTCGATAGCGATCGAATGCAGTTCAGAATGGGAGGGGACGTGCAATTCGAATTGTCCCCAACGCGTCCGGTTCATCTCCACGCGGAGTTCAACAGCTTCGCCAGGGTGGGCATGCTCGGGATGAAATCGTGCGGTGATCCCCGCAGACAGGTCGGTGGCTTGGGTAGTCAGCCAACCGGTAGCACCGCAAAAAACGATGATTGCAATTCGAACGAACTCCATCACGTTCACCCTCCCGTTTCGTCGGCAATTCGTCGCTGACGTGAATGGAAGAATCCCGCCAACGCCGTCACGCAATCTTCGCCCACGGCGACCTCCATCAGGCTAATTCCGCACTGCAGCATTTGTTCCTGCAAATCAACGTGATGGGGGCGATCTTGATGTTGAGTGCGTGACAGATCAACGTATCGATGATCACCGGTCTCGGTGTCCTGCATGTGGACGAGTTCATTGATCGAGTCCGTTTGGGCGGGCGGTTCAAGAACGTTGACTGCGTTGACGTCGTGACGGCCGGCGAGAGCTCGGAGTTCTTCGAGGTAGTCGGGAGCGAGGAAATCCGACAGCACAAACACCACCGAGTGTTTTCGGGCCATATGTCCGAAACGACTTAATACCGATTCAAAATGAGTGGTGCGGCCTTTGGGTTGAAAATGAAGGAGTGTGTCCATGATCCGCAACGCGTGGCGTCGTCCTTTTCCCGGTGGGATCACCATTTCGACGCGGTCGGAGAATAGGATCAGGCCCACACGGTCGTTGTTACGGATCGCGGCCATGGTCAACAGCGATGAAATTTCGACGATCGTCGCCCGTTTGCGTCCCTCAGGTGATTCGATAATCGAGGCGGAGACGTCAACCAAGAGATAAAGGAATTGTTCTCTCTGTTCGATGTACCGTTTGATGTGAGGTTCGCCGGTGCGTGCGGTTACTTTCCAGTCCATCGATCGGACGTCGTCTCCGGGTCGGTATCGGCGCACGTCTTCGAACTCGATCCCTTGTCCGCGGAAGATCGAGCGGTATTCGCCCGCGAGCAGATGCTCAACCGGTCGTCGGCACTGCAACTCTAAGAGCGAAAGCCTAGAGTCGGATTCGGCAACAGACTCCGTGATCATGACTCAACCACTGGCACCGCGTCGAGCATTTGTTCGAGCAAGTCGTCCGAGGTCACGGAATCGGCTTCGGCGCGATAAGTGATCGCCAACCGATGCCGAAGTACATCGTGCGCGATGTCTTTTACGTCCTGGGGAACCGTGTAGTCACGCCCATTCATCATGGCGTTACCTCGTGCAGCGAGCGACAGATAAATCGACGCTCGGGGTGAGGCACCAAACCGTACGTAACGTTCGATGTCCAAATTGTATTTGGACGGATGGCGTGTGCAGTCGACGAGGCGAACGATATACCGTTGAATCTTTTCATCCAGGAACGTTTTGTCCAAGACGGCACGCATCTGTGTCAGCTCTTCGAGCGTCAGTACCGGCTGGATATCGATCTTGGCTTCCGTCTTAGCCATCCGCTGCATGATTACCAACTCGTCTTCCATCGACGGGTAGCCGACCTTCAGTTTAAACATGAAGCGGTCGACTTGTGCTTCAGGGAGAGCGTAGGTGCCTTCTTGCTCGATCGGGTTCTGCGTCGCGAGTACCAGAAACGGCGATGGCAAATCAAAGGTCTCTTTGCCGAGGGTCACCTGTTTTTCCTGCATCGCTTCGAGCAAGGCGGATTGCACCTTCGCCGGGGCACGGTTGATTTCATCGGCCAACAAGAGGTTGGCAAACACCGGGCCCTTTTCGGGCGTGAACGTGTGGTGCCGAGGGTCGTAGACCAAGGTCCCCGTGAGGTCGCCCGGCAAGAGGTCAGGGGTAAACTGAATTCGGCTGAATTGAGCCTGAACGGCATTGGCTAGGCAATTGACAGTCAATGTTTTAGCGATGCCTGGCACACCCTCCAGTAGCACGTGCCCGTTGCACAGCATCGCGAGTAATAACCGGTCGACCAGTTCCTGTTGCCCCACCACGAATCGTGATACTTCGGTTCTTATCTGATCCAGTTTCGTGCTGGAATCGATCATTTGCGTCGCCATCGAATGGTGTTGTCGTAAGGTGGGTGGCTGTTTCTATCTAGCAGGGCCGCTCGACCAGCAGAGCTCTAATTGAACACGTTTTTCGAAAACACGCCACATGGGCGGCTTCATTCGCACCAGCGTGGACAAACGTCGCGATTCCCTCGTGTCGGTATAACGCGAGGGGCGACCTGTCGGCGACGCGTTTGTCGTGGAATGTTAGCGAGAACGTGTGCGCTCGCGTGCCCGAGGTGACCGCATGATAGTTATCGAAACTCGGCAAGTGGATCGGCCGGGAAGTAACCGAGCAAGAAAGAGGCGGCTAGCAATGTTTGAAGGGCGATAATCGACGAATGGGGAGGTTGGCGGGGTCGGCGTCGGGGGGCGGTCACGAACGGAACCACCACACGGCATCGTCGAGCAGCTATCTTTGGTGAAACGAGCTCTGGCAATTTTTAGAGAAGATGTGCGGGGGGCTCGCGGGACGGCATCCAACACAGAGGTGGAAAACGAGATATGAATACACTCACCAAACTGATTCTCGTCATCGGTTGCGTTCTCCTCATTGACGCTCGCTCGGGGCGTGAATGTCGGGCCGGTAATTGGGATCGTCCGAATGTTATTTTGGTGATGGCTGATGACATGGGGTGGGGGCAGACTGGATATTACGGTCACCCGATACTCCAAACGCCGAATCTGAATGCGATGGCCGCGCACGGATTACGAATGGATCGGTTCTACGCGGGCGGACCCGTGTGTTCGCCGACGCGAGCGAGCGTGTTGACGGGGCGGACGCACGATCGTACGGGAGTCTTGTCTCACGGGTACGCGTTGCATCGACAAGAGCGATCGATCGCGTCGGCCATGCGGGCAGCCGGATATGCAACGAGTCATTTTGGGAAATGGCATCTCAACGGTGTGCGTGGTCCGGGAGTACCGGTGCTGGCATCGGACGCTCACCACCCAGGGCACTTTGGATTCGATCATTGGCTCACGGTGACCAATTTTTTCGACATGAATCCGATCCTGAGTCGAATGGGTGAGTTTGAAGAGTTTCGTGGTGATTCATCGGAAGTCATCGTCAAAGAAGCTCTGAAGCACATTAGTCAATTTGCCGAGGAGGGCCGCCCTTTCTTTACCGTCATCTGGTACGGCTCTCCGCACGGTCCTTGGGAAGCGTTGCCGGGTGACCAGATTGCCGGAGAGCGTGAGAAGTCCGCGCATCATCACGGTGAACTCGTCGCCATGGACCGCAGCATCGGCACGCTTCGCGATGGCCTCCGCGAGTTCGGCGTGGATCGGGACACGCTCGTTTGGTTTTGCAGCGACAATGGTGGGCTCCCCGGTGTCGGTCATGATTCGGTTGGCGGACTGCGCGGCCACAAGGGAAGCGTTTGGGAGGGCGGGATTCGTGTTCCCGCTATCATTGAATGGCCCGCGAAAATTCGGCCCCGGGTGACTTCATATCCCGCGTCAACGATGGATATCTTCCCGACTCTGGTTGATGTTGTCGGTTTGCCCCGAGAGGTAATGTTGGAGAATATTGATGGGATGAGTCTTAAGCCCCTGATGGCGGGCGAGATCGAGCGACGTACCAAACCGATACCGTTTCACTACAACGAAAAAGCCGCGATCATCGATAACAGTTTGAAGATCGTTCAGGAGAAAATCGGTAGTGACAAATATCTATTGTTCGACCTCGATGCGGACAAGACTGAATCGACGGATCTCTTTGCCGCACGACCGGATGACGCCGAACGCATGAAAGCAATCCTTGATGAAACGGTAACGTCGATCAAACGCAGCCAAGCGGGTGAGGATTATCCCGAAGGTGAGGTGACACGTGAGGGGCCTCATGGACGCTTCTGGACCGAGATTCCTGATTATCAAAGGTTCCTCGATGAGTGGAGCTTGCGTCCTGAGTATGCAGGGCAGATTCGAAAGAGCCAAACGGCGAATGGTAAGGCGACGAAGTAGCCGAGCATGCGCCTAATCTGATCGCTTTGAACCATGTCGAATGCAGCACTAATGGGTTCAATTATTGAGTAGGCGATTCGGTTTCGTCTTTGAGGTGAGTTGATTCCGAGTCGCGACGCCTTTCTTCGGGCTTTTCTTTCAAAATGTCCGTAACGTTACCTCGTTTTTTGACATTTCCAAGTTGGGCAACGTCTTGCTGAATCGAGGTCTCCCGACTCGCGAGTACGAATTGCGACTGTCTCTGATGCGTGTGCCGATGTTGCATAGTGGCCGCAATTGCGTCTTGCCGGGAAACACCATCCGCTGGCATCGGGCGAGAGAACGTTTTCACGAATCAACGTGCTGCTGATACCGCGGACTGTTCGTTTCGTGCGTCGCGGACCGAATCTCGGTTACGCCATTTGCGATAAGGAATGGTTGCTCCATTCCGTATTGCCGAGTGAATGCCCGCATTCTGTACGGTTACAATCTTTAGTAGCCATCAAATGGAACTCCTTTGACTCAACTCTCCGTGTCCCCCTTAGGAATCTACCTGTGAACGAAATCCCTTCGTCTTCGAGTCGTCGAAACTTCATCAAGCATACCGCGGGAGCCGCTGCGGTGGCGTCGTCGGTTGGGCTGTCGGCTCAGCGAGCCCAAGCTGCCGCTGGTTCCAATGAACGCATGCGAATCGGATTTATCGGCCCAGGCGGTCGAGGATTTGGCGCTCATGTGAAGTCACTTTGTCAGCTCCATGAGTCGGGACGGCAGATCGAATTGGTTGGTGTCGCCGAGGTATACGAAACTCAACGAGACCGCGTTGCCGATCATATTAAGGAACACACGGGGACCAACCCCGGACGTTATGTCGACTACCGCGATATGATCGAGAAAGAAAATCTCGATGCGGTTTGTATCGGGACGCCCGACCACTGGCACCACAAGCAAACCGTCGACGCGTTGAAAGCCGGTCTAAACGTCTACTGCGAAAAGCCGATGACGAAGACGGTCGAGGAAGCGTTCAGTGTTGAGAAGCACTGGAAGGAGAGTGGCAAGGTCATGCAGGTCGGCGTGCAGTCCACGAGTCTTCCCGTGTGGGACGAGGTTCGCGCGTTGCTGCAAGAAGGAAAACTCGGCAAAGTCCTCGGGTTCCAGACCGAGTATTTCCGCAACAGTGATGTCGGACAGTGGCGTTACTACAAACTCGAAAAGGGAATGACGCCCAGCACGATCGACTGGAAACGTTGGCTCGGAAGTGATGAGGGCTTGGCACCGGAGCAGCCGTTCGACCGCGAAGTCTTTCGGCAGTGGCGACGATTTTGGCCCTTCGGCAGCGGGATGTTTACCGACCTATTTGTTCATCGCACCACGTCGATGTTGAAGGCGACTGGATTGCGGTTGCCCGGACGCGTTACCGGTGCGGGAGGGATTTTTATGGAGTATGACGGACGCGATGTTCCCGATGTCGCTACTGTGGTTGCCGACTTCAACGAGGGAGTCCAGGGATTAATTACAGCGACGATGTGCAATCAAGAGTCACGCGTGAATCAATTGATTCGTGGCCACTTTGGTACGTTCGAGTTCGGCAACGGAGAACAGTTCGACGGTTTTGATTTTGTTCCCGAGCGTGGTCCGGTCACGCACGTCCGTCAGGCTCCTGAACGTATTTCGACGACACCCGTCAAAAATACGACGCTGGCGCACTTTGAAAATTGGCTCGATGCATGTGAAGCGGCGGATCCGATGAAGTGCAACAACCCACCGGACTTGGGTGCGTCGGCAATGGCGGTTGTTAATCTCGGCGCGCAGAGTTACCGGAAGGGCAAGGTGTATTTCCTTGACGGTGAGAAGCGAGAAATTTCGACCGACGATCCTGGGTGGGCGAGTCGTTGGGAGAAATTGTCGGCCGCTCGTGGTGAACCGAATCATATTCCTGGCTGGAAGGCGGGCGATTACGGCAGCAAACTGATTGATCCCGAATACATGAGATACGGCGGTCCGTGGACGGACGGGGTGGATCCGTCGGAAGCGTAGGCGGGGCTCGTCACGCTCGGTTTGTTGCGTGACTCAAACGCAGGCGAGCGAGTTGTGTGTATGCAACTCGCTCGCGGATTGGGTGAGCAGCAATCCTCACGCTTTTGCTAGACCGTGGCGGGATTAGAAACGAGGGCGATTGAGAATCTCGCGGATTAAGAACGCTTGTCGTACGCCATCGGGGCGCGCCAGCATCGCCTTCAGTTCGCTCGCGGTGCTGGTCTGGCGTTTGGCAGGTTTTGCGTGGCCATGGGAGAGCCCCACTGAGTGTGAGATATCGGCGGGTTGAACGCGATTGCTATCGAAGCCTCGACTTTCCTCTTCGAGGATTTCGATGCCGAGGATGGTTTCGTCGTCATCGTCGTAATCCAACTGTGCCGCGTCGACCTGACGCTCACTCAGTGCGTTGGTGTACTGTCGCGGGCGCGAGCGGTTTTCTTGCTCGGCCGCACGTTGCGCTTCGACGCGCTGTTCGAGCGACTTTTGTTGTCGAATCTCGGCGGCGCGGCGGAGGAATTCTTCGAGATCGTTAGGCATCGCGGGGCGACCTTCGTAGAGATGATTATTGGTGTGCGTTGATGCTGGCCGATTCCGGACGTTCACCTGAGAGCGAACGCCGCATCTCGGTATCCGCGATGACGTTCTGCATTCGGTAGTAATCCATGATCATCAATTGGCCGCTGCGAAACGCGTCGGCCATGGCTCGCGGCACGGCGGCTTCGGCTTCGACGACTTCGGCCCGGCTCTGTTCGATCTTCGCTTGCATTTCTTGTTCTTCAGCGACGGCCGCGGCCCGTTTGCTCTCGGCATTTGCACGGGCGACGGCGGTGTCGGCTTCCGCTTGGTCGGCCTGCAGGCGGGCACCGATGTTGGCACCGACGTCGATATCCGCGATGTCGATCGAGACGATCTCGAACGCGGTTTGCGAGTCGAGCTTTTTGGCGAGCACCGCTTTACTGATCACGTCAGGATTTTCAAGAACGGCTTTGTGGTTGTCGGCGCTGCCGATCGCACTAACGATCCCCTCGCCGACCCGCGCGATGATGGTTTCCTCGGTGGCACCGCCGATCAATTGTTGTAGGTTGGCTCGGACGGTGACGCGAGCCTTGACCTTCAATTGAATCCCGTCTTTCGCGACCGCGTCGAGCGATGGTTTGGCGGCCCCCCGTGGCGGGCAATCGATGACTTTCGGGTAGACGCTTGTCTGGACCGATTCGAGAACATCGCGGCCGGCCAAATCGATTGCGGTGGCTTCGCGGAAAGTTAACGAAATTGTTTTGGCTTTCTTCGCGGCGATCAGTGCCCGGATTACCTGTTGCACGTTTCCGCCGGCCAGGTAATGAGCCTCCAACGCGCCGCCCGTCAGGTCGGGATCGTCGAGCCCCGCTTGGGTCGCCATGATCTTGCTTCTCACGATGGCCCGCGTGTTGACTTTTCGGAACGTCATCGCGATCAGGTTGGAGAAGCCGATGTTCGACTTCGTCAGCACGGATTGAATCCACAATCCGAAATAGCTGGCAAAGACGAAGAAAATCACCACGATGGCGACAAAGATCACCAACGCGCCGATGAGTGCGGCCATGTTCGTATTGGAGATCGCCGCGACCAGGCGGGGAGCCGAGACAAACGTGTCTTGAAGCAAATTCATGTGGCTTTTCGAGTGAAATTGGGGATGACGATTGGGGAAGAGGCGGACGGGCAATCGTCTCGGTATTGTAGCAGCGTCCGGCCCGATGGTGTGCCCGATTCATGCGATCTCGATCCCGTGAGGGGCGTGTCTCACTATGGAAAGTAAGCGAGTTCAGCTAAACTAGTGCACGGCCATCACCCTGTATTCGAATTGCTGCTGCGATTCTTGCAAAAGATCACATCCGCGGTGGGGACTTTGCAGGGGGATCCGGAGGTTGAAATGGCGAGCCTTTCTTCGCAAAAAGTTTCTCCTGTTTGAAACAACCGCTGGGCTCTCCGGTTCGGTGGCATTAAGGGCGTTGGCGGACATGTCTCCGTGAGCGACCGTTCGAGCGTCTGACATTTTCCTTTTCCAGTAGAATCTTCCAACGATGGCAACTCAGCGACTAACGAAACACAACGCAGCGATGATCCGCGCGGGCGTTTCGTTGTTGACCGATCGCGGGGCCGACGCGTTATTGCTGTTGTTGGACGGTGGGACGGACTGGAAACGGGTGTCGGAACTGTCCGATGCAACCAAAAATACTGTGATTATCGCGGTCGACACCCTCGATGATCTCGACGGAGCGGCCGAGGCGGGGTTGCGTCCGTTGGCCCTGAACAAAGAAAAGGCGCCGTTGCTCGAGCGTCTCCAAGAAGCGTTGCTCGAAGCCGCCGCCGATGAAATGATCCGCACCAACGGCGAAGTCGTCGCCGTGTATAGCGGTTTCCAACAAGGACGGCTCGATTCGATCAGCCACCTGCAGTTGGACGAGCGAATGCGGCGATTCACGGTCCGCGACCTGCAAACGCTCGAAAGCAGCGTGCCTCTGAAAACGATCAAAGCGGTCGTGGACCTCGCCTCGCAGATCGGTCGGGAAGGCCGCGAGGGAAAACCGGTGGGCACCATGTTTGTCGTCGGGGATACCCGCAAAGTTCTCGAGCATGCCAACGACAGCGGCGTCGACCCGTTTCGTGGTTACAACAAAAAACACCGCAATCTGCTCGACCCGAAGGTTCAAGAGGACGCGAAAGAGGTCGCCCAACTCGATGGCGCGTTCGTGGTTACCAGCGAAGGAATCATCGAACGCAGTCGTCAAATGCTGGAGGTGTCTCACGAAGACTTGAAAATGACCAAAGGTCTGGGGTCGCGACATTGGGCCGCAGCGGCAATTACGCGCAAAACGAAAGCCGTTTCGGTCGTCATTAGTCAGTCCACGGGTACCGTGCGTTTGTACCAAAATGGCTTTTTAATCCTGCAAATCGTGCCGATGGATAAGGCCGTGAAGTGGCAGGAGTTCGCCTTCGAACCGCCGCCGCAATCCACCGAAGACTGATCGCTTCGCCGATCGCTGGTCGTTCGCGCCTTGGCTCGGATTTGTTAGCTTCAACAGGCAATGAGGAACCCCACGGCGGGGCTCAACTTTTTCTGTCGCCAACTAATCTGAATCCGTCACCATGACCAAGACACGAACCGAACGCGACTCGATGGGCGAAGTTCACGTTCCCGCAGACGCTTATTACGGTGCCCAAACCCAACGGGCGGTCGAGAACTTCCCAGTCAGTGGTTGGGAATTGCCTTCCTCGATGATCTCGGCGATGGGACGCGTCAAGCTCGCCTGTGGAATCGCCAACCGTGATCTCGGCAAGCTCACCGGCAGCGGCAAGAACCCGCTTTCGGACAAACAAGTCGAGTCGATGCTTGCCGCTGCGACCGAAGTCGCCGAAGGGAAGCTCAGCGGCCAATACCCCGTCGATGTCTTTCAGACGGGCAGCGGGACGAGCAGCAACATGAACGTCAACGAGGTGATCAGCAACCGCGCGATCGAAATCGATGGCGGTGATCGCATGGCCGAAGTCAAGCCGATTCATCCCAATGACCACGTCAACATGGGACAGAGCACCAACGACACCTTCCCGACCGCGATTCATGTCGCAACCGCTGTTGAAATTCAAACACGATTGATCCCCACGCTCCAACGGATGCACGCGGCGTTAGTCGAGAAAGCAAAAGCCTGGGACAAGATTATCAAGATCGGACGCACTCACCTGATGGATGCCACGCCATTGCGGTTGGGGCAGGAATTCGGTGGGTTCGCACGTCAGATCGAATTGTCGATCGCTCGTGCTGAACGTGCCCGCGACGCGGTTCTGGAATTGCCCGTCGGTGGTACCGCCGTCGGCAGCGGAATCAACACGCACCCTGAGTTCGGCGCTCGTGTCGCAGCAAACCTCGCTGAGCAAACCGGGATCGCTTTTGTCGAGGCGGTCAACCATTTCGAAGGCAACGCCAATCGTGACGGCTTGGTCGAATCACACGGCGAACTGAAATGCATCGCGCAGACTCTGCTCGGAATTGCCAACAGTATTCGGTGGTTAGGCAGTGGCCCACGTTGTGGTTACTACGAGGTCAAGTTGCCGACCCGGCAGCCCGGTAGTTCAATCATGCCCGGCAAGGTCAATCCGGTCATGTGCGAATCCCTGATGCAGATCGCCGCACGCGTGATCGGCAACGATGCCACGATGACGATCAGTGGCGGTTGCGGCGGCAACTTCCAGCTCAATATCATGATGCCCGTCATGGCTCACACATCGCTCGAGTCGATCCGATTGCTCGATGGCGGTTGTGCCGCGTTCATCGACTTCTGTATCGAAGAAATGGAAGCCAATGAAGAAGCCTGCAACGCCGCCGTCGAACAGTCCTTGTCGATGTGCACCAGTTTGAATCCGTTGATCGGATACGAACAGGCCGCCGCGTTGGCGAAAGAGGCGTTCAAGACCGGGCAAACGATTCGCGAACTCTGCGTGCAGAAAAATATTCTTCCCGAAGATCAGCTCACCGAAGCACTTGATCCGTGGAAGATGACCGAACCGCAGGCGTAGGTTGGTGTCATGAGGAGTGAAGCCGTCACGACCTTGAACCGCACTTTCTCATGAATAAGAAACTCGTCCGCACGAGCAAATTTCTCAGCCTGGTGCTGCGGCATCAGCCTGAGGTGATCGGAATGAATCTCGACCGGGAAGGTTGGCTCGATATCGGTCAGTTGATCGAGAATGCCAACCGACGCGGCAATGTGATCACGCTGGAAATGCTCCACGAAGTTGTCGCAACCAACGAGAAGAAACGTTTCGCCCTGAGTGAGGATGGGCTGCGGATTCGAGCCAGCCAGGGACATTCCGTGTCGACGGTGAATTTGAATCTACCTCCTTCTGAACCGCCGAAGCTGCTGTATCACGGCACCGTCGCCGTGTTTCTCGACAGCATTCGCCAGCAAGGACTGCAGCGACGATCTCGCAATCATGTTCATCTGTCCGCGGATCGTGAGGTCGCCAAAATGGTCGGCCAACGGCGTGGTAAGCCCGTGATCCTTACCGTCGCGGCGGAAGACATGAACGCAGATGGTCACGCCTTTTACTTGTCCGCCAATGGCGTATGGCTGACCGAGGAAGTGCCGGCATGCTATTTAACATTTCCGTGCAATTGAAAATAGGGACACTGGTCATCGTTGGTGCCAAGTGTTCACCTCGGCGTTCTCAGTGGGTCGCGGTGTCCTCGGCCGCATATCGTTTCAGTTTTCGATCGAGCGTGCTGCGTTCGATGCCTAGAATCGATGCCGTTTGACTTTTGTTGCCGCCGGTGCGTTTGAGTACGCGTGCGATGTGTTGTCGCTCGAGTTGAGCGAGCGAGATCGGCGGTCCCGATTCCGAATTCGTCGGTTCAGGTGACTCGGTTTGCGACGCCGAACGTGACATCGGTGGGGGCGAGGGAGTATCCCCGGCGACGGCTCGCGTGAGCATCAACTCTTCGGCACCGATTTCGTGGAGCCCCTGAGTTTCTAACGGCGCCATCACGACGGCGCGTTCAATCACGTTACGCAATTCCCGGACGTTGCCCGGCCATGGATATTGGAGCAACTTCTTAGTCGCATCCGTTGTTAACTTCATTGGGCCACGTCCCATCGCTTGCACGAACGTGCCGACGAAGTGTTCGGCGAGCAACACAATGTCGCGTCCTCGTTCTCTCAGTGGCGGGACAACGATTTCAATGACATTGAGCCGGTAGAAAAGGTCTTGCCGAAACGTGCCCTTTTGCACCATTGCCTGTAGATCGCGATGAGTCGCCGCGATCACACGCACGTCGACGCGGATCGACGTGTGCCCACCGACTCGTTCGAACGGATGGCCCTCCAGCACGCGGAGCAATTTGGCTTGCAGGTCGAGGTTCATTTCACCGATCTCGTCTAGCATCAGCGTGCCACCGGAGGCGGCTTCGAATTTGCCTTTCTTCAAATCCGTGGCACCGGTAAATGCGCCTTTTTCGTGTCCAAACAGTTCGCTTTCGAGAAGGTCTTTCGAGAGTGCGGCGCAGTTCAAACAAACCATCGGTTCGTCCGCCCGCGGGCTCGCGTAATGAATCGCGGAGGCGACCAACTCTTTTCCGGTGCCAGATTCACCTCGCAACAAAACCGCTGCACCGGAGCGAGCCACTTGTGCGATCTGGTACTGCACCTGGGCGATCTTTTCGCTGCGGCCGAGAATCTGAACTCGCCCCGCGATTTGTTTTCGCAAACGGCGGATCGTCTCTTGCGAGTGATGCAAGGTTTGTTGCAGCCGTTGGCGCCGAGACAGCGACCGGCAGGCTTCGCAGAAAATTTCACATGCGGTCACGATTACCGCTAAATCGCGTTCGCTTAACGAGGGATCACCCGCGGTGGTGATCACGTGAAGTAGTCCGCTCGCGCCCGATCGTTCGTGTTTTTGGGTGTCGTTCTCGAGGGGCTTGTCGTTTGATCGCGATTCCGCGTTTGTTGCTGGTTCTGCTGAGGTGATCGTGGGCAGGTCCAGCGGCACCATTACGATCGACTCCACATCGATTTCGCCGCGTGTGTCTTCCGTTGCGAGCCTGCGGTCTCCGACGACATTTCGCGCCAACAGTGCGGATGCCCCCGGTGCACGAATTTGGCGAACGAGCGATTCGGGGGGACGCCGATATCTGTGCCCCTCACGCTGATGCACGTGACGGGGCATTGGAAGGTTGGGCATCGGAAGGTTTCCATCGGACTCAAAAATGTAAAGTCCGATTTCCGCTGCCGGAATTTGCGCCGCGAGCGTTTGCATTAATAGTTCTGCCGCTGGCTCGAAGTCGTCGTCGGGCAGTTCCAGGCGGCCCAACGCGAACGCCATTTGCAACAGCGACTGGTCCGACGCCGATGCCGGCCCGATCTGTCCGGGTCGGGAGGATTGTTCGTTGAGCGGGCGTGGCGGGCCGGTTTGATCCGTTGCGGTTGAATCGTTTTGGGACGCCAACGTTGAGGCGGGTGAACGCGAGACAATATCCAGCCACTCGGATTCCGTTTCATTGGCGAAACCCTCGCCGAGCATCAAGTCGTCCTGGGTTGCCTCGTCTTCGTAGTTTCTTGTCGCCTGGTCACTTGCGAGCCTTGAGTGATTCGGGTCGCCGCCCGACCAGTGTGCGAGATCGTGCGTGAATCGCATCTCGAACCCAGCGACCTGCAGCCGATCGCCCTCACCGAGCCTGGTGGGTTGCTCGATTCTTGCGTCATTGACGAAAACACCGTTCCGGCTGCCCAGGTCCTCGATGTACCAACTCGTCTCGTCGCAGGCCAATCTCGCGTGCCGCCGGCTCGCCCTGCCACTTCGTAAAACGACCTGGTTTTCCGACGATCGACCCAGGATTACCTCCGATGGAGGGACTAATCGGTACACGTCGGTCCAGCGAGAACCGCGATGAAGCACCAGATAGGCATCCATTATCGAGGAAACAGCGGGTGGCGGGGCAGGCTTGCTTGTCACTGGAAAACACCACAAGTATTCTAAACGGTTGCTAATAGTCTCAATCGTAGTCTCGATCCTACGAAACTTTTCACCTGAGCAGGAATCTGTCTCGATGCGTTCTCTCTTTCGACGCCCGTTTTCCACCAAATCCCCTCGGTCTCGCGTCAGTTTGCGTCGATTCGATCGAACGCCGATGGTTGGCTTGGCGTGCTTGACGTTCGTTTTGTCTCTCAGTGTCGTGTCGTCGACCGCTGAGGCAGGCCTTGGTTTAGGACAATCCAGTGCCGTCGGGGGTGTGATGATCGACCCCGAAGGCAACGTGCGGGCCGCCACACCACAAGAAGCCAAGGAAATGGCCGAATTGGTGCGAGCCGCCATCCAAGGTCCCGTCGGTGAACTCGCCGAAGTGACCGATAAACGAGTCATTTCTCTTGCCCGTCTGCAGCAGGCCCTTCGCGAAATGCACGAAACGGGCGGACGAATCGATGATGAAACCGCGTTCCTCGCTGGCTTGCAACGGATCGAATACGTCGTCGTTGATAAAGAGAACAATGACCTGTTGCTCGTTGGGCCCGCTGAGCCTTGGGAAGTCCGTGCCGATGGTGCGGTCGTCGGGAAGAACTCGGGCGGGTCGGTATTGCGACTCGATGACCTCGTTACCGCATTCCGCAGCGTCGAAGCGGCCCGCCGAGATGGCGGAATCCGTTGCTCGATTGAGCCAACCACCGAAGGACGACAACGCCTCCGCGGCTTCCTCAAAAACGTCAAACTCCGCCCCGGCCAAAACCCAGCGTTTCTGGAAGCCGGCATGCGAGAAGCGTTCGGTCCCCAAATGATCACGCTCGACGGAGTCGCCACCGACAGTCGATTCGCCCGCACGCTCGTCGCGGCCGACTTCGAAATGAAACGAATCGCCATGGCGTTGACCGAATCGCCCGTCAAAGGCTTGCCGAGCTACCTCGAGATGGCAAAAAATAAACGTCAATCGGCGGCTCAGAGCCCTCGTTGGTGGATGGCCTGCAATTATGACCCCGTCGCACGCGACGCCGATGGTCAGGTTTGGAAAATCAGCGGCCAAGGCGTCAAAACCATGACCGAAGAGGACATTGTCGCTGCCGACGGTTCGGTCGCCTCCGACGGACGTCAGGACCCGCTCGCCTTGAAGTGGGCCAATACAATGACGGAAAAATTTGATGCCTTGGCGAAAGAACGCCCTGTGTTCCGTGACCTGCGAAACGTCATGGACCTCTCGGTCGTCGCCACGCTGATCACGCAGGAAAACCTCGATCAGCAAAGTGGAATCGACCTCAACGTGCTGCGTGGCGGCGATTCACTGATCGAAACGGCCAGCTTCGACATGCCCAAATCGCTGACACCACAGTGCAGTTTCATTCACGGGCGTGCCGGTTGGACCGTCACCGCATCCGGTGGTGTTAGCATCAACGCATTTGGGATCGTCGATAATCAGGTTGAACAACCTGAATTGAAAACGCTCGTCTCGGTCAGCAGCGCGAGCGATTCGGATCGCTGGTGGTGGGATGGCGAGTGAGTAAAAGATCGAGACTCGTCTTGATTTGGTTGCCGGGCAATCGGTAAATCAGGGAGGTTTCACAGTCGACATGCGTACCGCTGTGACCATCAACTCCTACCTGTTCATTGTACCGGCATGAATCCATCTGAAAATTTCCCCAGCGATGCGGGAACTGTAACCGTTGACTCATCGGCCACAACGACGGCCGCTGATATGGCTCACACTCAGGATTCGATGGGCATTGCCGATGCCACGTCGACTCAGATTGCCAACATGACCAACGGAGACTTCAGTGGCCTCGCCGATTATGCGACCACGCACTTGGCACCGGCCGTCTTATCGGCCGGCATTGGCCTGTTTGTCATTTTCCTCGGGTATCTCGTTGCGAAATACCTGATGCGGGTCATCAGCCAACCGGTTTGCCGCCGTGTGGACGAAACCCTCGGTAAGTTTGTCGGCAAGATGGTCTTTTATCTGATCATGTTCGGCGTCGTCGGAGCTGTGCTCAGCAAACTGGGAGCCCCACTCGGTGGTCTCGCCGCCATGCTGGCTGCCGCGGGCTTCGCCGTCGGTCTCGCTTTCCAAGGAACGCTCAGCAATTTTGCCGCCGGTGTTCTGATGCTGGTCTTCCGCCCCTTCAAGGTCGGTGACGTTGTGACCGCGGCATCGGTGACGGGCAAGGTTAACGAGATCGACCTGTTCACGACCACACTCGATACACCCGACAATCGCCGCATCATTGTTCCGAACAGCTCAATCGCGAGCGGCACGATCGAAAACATGACCCACCATGCTCATCGGCGAGTGGAGATCTGTGTGGGCGTTGACTACGCCGCCGATCTGCAGACGACCCGCGAAGCATTGCAGCAAGCGGTTGATAATCTTGCCGCGAAAACCATCCCCGGTGAAGGCCGAGGTAGCGCCATCGTTCTCGCCGGGCTGGGTGACAGTGCCGTTAACTGGAAGGTTCGGATGTGGGTCTCCGCTTCTGACTACTGGCCCGTCAATGAACTGTTGCTCGCCGAAGTCAAAACACAGCTCGATGCAGCCGAGATCTCGATCCCGTTCCCACAAATGGACGTTCATGTGAAAACGGGGACAGACGCCGTTCTGTCAGCTTCCCCGTCTTCGCGAGTTCGCCCAGCCCGCCGCGCCGCCGACCGGCTCGCGAGCTAGAATATTTGCTTATTCCTGTCGCTGCCGTCACCAGACGGCGGACCACCACATCAGCCTCCCGCACGGGAGGTTGTTTCGTTTTGGAGGTCTGTCATCCGTATCACAATGTCAGCGATGACATCGGAACAAGCTCGTGCTCCTGTTTCTCGCGCGGTGCCCACGCTGAGAGATTGTCAGTTGGCAAGACGGAACTGCTGGATGAACGTTGTCTCGCCTCGAAACGTCGCGCATCTCTTTCGCCCGCATTGATATCCATCATGGCTTCTCACGCGTTGTGTCCGGTTTGTCGGTGAGGCTCAATCCGCTCGCTAGCCAAGCGGCCGCAAAAGACTATCCTGTGTGGCACGCCGGGCCGCGATCGGACGGCGCCTTGAATCTGATTAAAGGGCGAACAATGTGGCACACGAGTGACGGTGATCGTACCCTCGTCCGAGACGAGGCGGCCCTGGTCGGTAACGCGATCGACTCTCTCATCGACCGGTTGCTTGATCGGCTTAATTACGAGTCCCGAGATAGTAACAACGGCCAACCATTGAACGTTGAGACTGGTGTTACGCTGTTCGACGCGTTGACCCCGCACCAGCAGATTTGTCTTTTGCATTCGGTTGCGAGCTACCTGCTCCAGCCAACCGAGGACGTTCTGCCGCTCACCGCCGTGAACGAATCGGCGGTCGCGGCAATTTATGCGAACGCCACTCGGGAGATCGAGTTGGAAATCGCGGCGTCACAACTTCGCGTCCACGAATTTGACGACCGCGGATCTGCTGCCCGCTCCCGGTTCGATGATTTCAAGGATTTCTGTCCTGACGCTCCGCAGGATGCCGCGTTTGCCTATCCTGTGGATCCGTGTTATTGGCGGCAGCTTGCCGCCAATGCGTACAACGGCACGGGAGAATTCGCGTTCGTAGATGATGATGACGTCGACATGGTTCCTGAACTCGACTCGCCGGACGTGGACGAATGGCGGTATCTAGTCGAAGCCCTCAGTGATTGGGTGCTCTGGGACCGTGACTACGAAACGGCGGCATGCTTCCTCGATATTGATCCCAGGCGGGCCACAGCGACCAAAGCCGTCATGGGGATTGAGGGGGACTACTTTACGGGGCTTGTGCCTGATCCTCAGATGACCGAAATTCCACATCTCGTGTCCGCGACCCGAGAGATCGTGCGGCGTAAGCCTCGTTAGGACGCTTGCTCGTCTGCTGTAGCCACCGTCGCGAGGCGACGGACCACGTTCAGGTGAGGGTCGCTACGACATTCTAAGTCTTGGTTCGCTCATCAAGCTGCTCCAGAAACACAAACAGCCCACTCGCCCTCGGAGGCTTCATCTCGAGAATGGACCGTCTGAAAGTCGAAAAAGCATTCGTTCACCCGCGGTTCGTGTTTGCAAAAGGTTTGACCGTTTCACGCGGCAATCGACGCGTTCTCCGCCTCCCCCAACCCCGATGATGGGCATGCAGTTTCTGATCACTAACGATGACGGGATAGACGCACCTGGGATCCAAGCACTTCATCACGCTCTGCAGGCCTACTTGGTTAATCGCGGATATCACGATAGCGAGCTATTTGTCGTCGCTCCGGACTGTGGCAGAAGCGAGTGCGGGCACAGCGTAACGACCACTCGAGACTTGACCATTCGCCAAGCACGACCGGGATGGATAAGCGTCGACGGCACACCCGTGGACTGCGTGAGGGTCGCGTTGACGTGCATTTGCCCGTCGGTGGTTGCCGTTTTTTCCGGAGTCAACGCGGGGGCAAACGTCGGGTTGGACCTCATGGTCAGCGGCACTTTTGCGGCGGCGAGAGAAGCGGCGATCCATGGGAAGCCCGCGATGGCGATTTCGCACTACCGCCGTCCTGACATTCCTAAAACATGGGATCATGTCGGCAATTGGCTGGAGTCCACGCTTGACGCATTCTTCCAGCGTGAAGCGAACTCAATGTCGACGCACGGTAGGTCGACAACAACTTCTGCGTCCACCGCCGAGCGACGCGAAGTGATAGCGAAGAATAGAGTCGTTTGGAACGTGAACCTGCCTGCGGTTCCGCCTGATGTGCCCCATCCGCCACCGGTAGCACAGTGCTTTGTGGACGAAACGCCGTTAGTGCGACGCGGTCCCGAGCTACAGACGCTCCTTCACCCAGGTCAAAACGGCGACTCGACCGGCCTGCCCGTGGATGCCACGGTCAAACTCGTGTCCGAATTTCATGATCGCCCGCGAACGAGAGGCTCTGACGTCCAGCAATGTTTTGCAGGAAAGGTAACCGTCAGCTACGTGGATGCCCACGTAGCTTCCCGGGATCTCTAGCGATCCATTTGACCTGCGACCGAGACTCCACGCTCCAACATCGCGGCAACTGCCGATGGCGAAGCACTGTCCGACTTAGTCGATTTAGTGACTTGCTGCGTAGCTAACTCGCCTCGGACGATCGAGACCTCGCGAGGAGCCTCAATTCCGATTGCGACCCGGTTGCCCGCGATGCGGTTGACCGTGATCACGATGTTGTCACCGATTACGAGCTGTTCGCCTTCTTTGCGACTGAGAACCAACATGGTGAATCCTTTCTAAGGTTTCTTTAGGGTGAGTTTAGGGGATGCTTTGCATCGTTAGCCGGTTTAAAGCAATTCGCGGGCCAAATTCGCTCGTGCGGAGGGTTTGTTCACGAAAACTGATGCGGGAATCGGAGAAAGTTGATTTTCTTCGAGTTTTAGCTCAATGATCTGTGATTGATTGCCGATCGAAAATGATTCAGAGATGCTTGGTTGGTCGAACGATTTTTGCGTATCCTGGTCAAAACGAGACCTCGTCTCAACGTGAGACGATTTTGAGTCAGTGAGTTGCCCGTCTGACACTCTTACTATCAGGTGTCGGGGTGACACGTTTGGTCACCCCGAAATCGGAAGCGGCAAAAAAACGGCAAGAAATGTTTTGCCAACCGGGGCGAACCCATCTTGAAGCCGAGGTGCGACGAAGTTAACATCTCGCCCTTACGAGTGAGCGAGCGATCCATCGCCCCGCACCACTCCCAATCCCCTGTAGCTCAGTTGGTAGAGCAGGCGGCTGTTAACCGCCTTGTCACAGGTTCGAGTCCTGTCGGGGGAGCCTTCGTGGACAGTAGCGAAATGCTGCTGCCCACCAATTAACGCCAAAGGCCGATGCACCCGCATCGGCCTTTTTGCGTTTCGCCCCGCGTTTTGCGGGACTTTCGCCCGCGGCGTGGTTTTTCGCCTGCTTCTTGGACGGTTCGGGCACAGTGCCAAACCATTCCTTTCCCGCTGTCTAACCCCGATAGGACGACCGAAACTCTCGAAGTCTCTGGGTTAACATGGGCAGCCCAGTTAACAAAAATCGGCAGGCAGAGAGCTTTCGCGGGTCAGCAGAGAGAGAGTTCGAGACTTTCCTTTTCGACCATTGATTTACGCGGTCCCAACGGTCCCGATCAGCAGAATTGCCACGAGCTATTAGAGACAGAAGGCTTCCCTTGTTCGACGAAATCGCGACGCTCTTCGCCTCGGCACCGTCGGCCGATACGGTGCTTCAATTCCGACCTTCTTCGGCGTCAGTGGATCGTGCCAGCGAACTCTTGGAGCTGAACCGACGCGGCACTCTCGACGATGCCGCCCGAGAAGAACTGAACCAACTTGAGTTCGCCGAACTGCTGATGCAATCCGTGAAAGCTCGCATTCGACGCAAAACAACTGAGACCAAATCCTCGCCATGAATCAATCCGCGCCCGATCAACCCCAACCCAACAACCCGCTCCACGGCGTGACGCTTAAAGCGATCCTGGAATATCTGGTCACCGAGTATGGCTGGGATCGTCTGGGCGAGCGGATCAACATCCATTGCTTCAACTACGAACCGACGATCAACAGCAGCCTGAAATTCCTTCGCAAAACCGACTGGGCGCGAGCGAAGGTCGAGCGGCTGTACCTCGACTCACTCAGCTTCGATGAGCGGAAGGGCAAAAACGCGTCGGCCGACGAACCGACCGAGATGGCCAGCGTTTGGGATCGAGCCCATCGCGGCGAGTGACGGCCGCCGACGAATTCAAAATCCCGGCATTTGCTGCTTGTAATCGAACTGCAAATCAGCCTGGACGGAGTCGGCCGCCGACTATGCCAACATGAGCCTGGAAGAAACGCTCGCGATCCTGGATTGCGGGCCGACCTCTGCATTCAAGGTAGTCAGCATGCAAAGCACTGAAGCGTTTGCTACATCTATCCGCGGCCGAATGCGGTGTATTGCTGACCACCGATATTTCGTCTGTTAGAATGCCGATCTAATTTGGAAAAAATGAAGCCCTTGCTGTTTACACCCGTTTTATGAACGAACTTCTCCATCTATCAACCAGAGCATTCGCAGGTTTTTTGTCGATTAATTTACCGCAGCTTGGTGACAATTGGTGGCAGAAATTCGTCGTGAGTAAACTGAGTTTTCAGCAACAGCGAATGGTCGAGGAAAAGCGCATCGACGATTTGAAGCAGTTCGATTTTGCGGCCCTCGTAAGGCTTGTCGACCAGAATTGGTACGAACTTTCACGGTCTTTCAATTTACCACGCGAGGGTCGTAGTTGGATCAAGGAACTTCAGACCATTCGCAACCGCTGGGCACACCTCTCTTCGGAGTCCGTGTCTGCAAGTGATCGCTACAGGGATGCAGACACCCTGGACAGGGTTCTAGCGATGCTCGACGCCGACGGTGTCTTGCGTGGCAAAGTCGAGAAGTATAAGGACAAAGCGATTGCTGAAATGTCATCGCTGAACGCAAATGAGGAAACGAAGTCGAATTCCAGTCGTAGCGTCTCCTTCGATGTCAACAGCTCAGCATCCCCAGCCGAACCGGATGACAAGCCTGATCAAACTTCAGCGTCTTTCAGCGTAGGCGACATTGTTGTACTGAAGTCAGATTCTTCCGTTCTGGTTCCCATCATCGGTATCGACACTAGCGGAAGCGAAGTTAGATACAGTGTGTTCCACGAGGGAACGACCGCTCAGTACTACGAAAGCCAACTGACGGCAGAACAGCAACCAAGTGCTAAAGCGTCCACATTAACCGCGAAAGAACTACACGCGTATTTGACAAGTCTGATTTTGCTGTCGCCTTCATCGACGAAACTGTTCTCACTACGCAGCGGCCGAGTGCAATTCGTCCCCTATCAGTATCGGCCCGTTTTGAAGTTGGTCCGTGCTGATCGACCGCGATTGTTGATCGCTGATGAAGTCGGCGTTGGTAAGACGATCGAAGCGGGCTTAATCATCAAGGAACTGAAATCACGGATGGACATCTCCTCCGTGCTCATTATTTGCCCGAAGGCGCTGGTGGCTGAACGCAAATGGTACTTGGAGATGAAGCGATTCGATGAGCAATTCACTGCCTTGGACGGGTCAACCCTCCGTCATTGCATCAAGGAAACCGATCTCGATGGCGAGTGGCCTCAGCAATACCAGAAAGCAATTGTCCCCTTCTCGCTTTTTGACTCAAATTTGCTGTTCGGGCGCGAAGGAAAGAGTCGCAGAGCGAAGGAAGGCTTGCTGTCTCTCGATCCACCACCGAAGTTCGATTTAGTGATCGTTGACGAAGCTCACCACTTGCGAAATCCGCAAACGTTTCTGCATCAAGGAGTTAGATACTTTTGCGAAAATGCCGAAGCTGTCGTTTTCCTGTCGGCGACTCCTGTGCAGCTCGGCAGCGAAGATCTGTTTACGCTGCTAAACGTCTTGCGACCAGATTTGGTAATCGACCATGCAAGTTTTAATCAAATGGCCGCGCCAAACAAGCCAATCAACGCCGCGGTGAGTGAGTGCCGAGGCGCAGAAGTCGGCTGGCAAGGCCGAGCAGTTGAACATTTGCAAGAAGCCGCTGAGACCCAATGGGGAAAACTGTTCCTTCGCGAGTCGCCTGCATTCCAATCTGCCTTCGATCTTGTTCGACGTGACGAAATCTCGGATCACGATCGAGTCGCTATCACCCGAACGATCGAGGAACTTTACACATTCAGTTCGCTCATCAATCGTACCCGTCGTCGTGACATCGGCGAGTTTACAGTGCGAACGCCAGAAACGTTAAACGCCCCTTTCACCGTTAGGCAACAAGAGCTTCACGATAAGCTTTTGGATACGATCGCGAACATCCTGTCCATTTCCCATGGTCAACAGAACGTGAAGTTCATGATGACGACCGTTCGACGGCAAGCGGCAAGTTGCTTATACGGGCTCAAACCGCTGTTGAGCGATATCCTTCGAGGCAAATTGAAAGACTTGGAAGTCACTGACGAGTCCGGTGATGCACCAGCCGAGCTTGAGCCAGCATTGCTATCTCAAATCAAAGCAAGCGTAGATGAGATCATTTCGCTGGCCGAGAATCTCGATCCCGATGATCGCAAGGCGGATGAGTTGCTCCGGGTGCTACGAGACAAGGGCAAGATGTCAAACAACAAGGCGCTTTTGTTTACCACTTTTAGACATACGCTGAGCTACCTCGCTGGCCGCTGCGAACAGGAAGGCTTGCGTTTCGGTGTGATCCATGGCGGCATACCAGATGAGGAACGTGCCGATCTTCGCAAGCGATTTTCGTTTGAAAAAGAGCGTGGTGATGCGATCGACGTACTTCTCTCTTCGGAAGTCGGCTGCGAAGGTCTCGACTTCCAGTTCTGTGACTTGCTAGTCAATTATGACTTGCCTTGGAATCCGATGCGGATCGAGCAACGAATCGGTCGCATCGACCGTTATGGGCAGAAGAGCCAATCGGTTGCGATCGTTAATTTGATCACCCCAGGAACGGTGGACGCCGAAATCTACGAGCGATGCCTGCTTCGTATCGGGGTCTTCAACCACTCGGTAGGCGGTAGCGAAGAGATACTCGGTGAGATTACCGAACAATTGCGGAATATCGAAGAGAGCTTCGCCTTGACCGCAGAGCAACGCGAAAGGCAGTTGCAGCAGTTGGCCGACAACGGCATTAGGCGAATCCAGGAAGAGCAAACATTGGAATCGAAACAGGCTGAGCTATTCGGTTTGAATGTGCCGAACCAAACGTGGGAACGGGAAATCGAGGAGGCCGAATCGTTCTGGCTCTCTTCCCAATCGCTGCAGAAAACGGTGGAGGCTTACTTCGCGAACAAGCTCGATCCGTCTGGAGAATACGTCTTGGGCGAGAAGCCACTCAAAACGCTTCGACTCAATCAAGAGGCTCGGGCCACACTGCTCACTGATCTTCGTAAGTTTCCGCGTTCAATCGAACCCGTTTGGCGACATTGGGAGAAATGGCTCAAGGGAGATTTGCCAACGCTATCCGTCACGTTCGACCAAAAGACAGCGGCCGAAAACGACGGTACGACCTATCTCAATGTGCTGCATCCCCTGGTGCGACAGGCT
Organism: Aporhodopirellula rubra; assembly: GCF_014192335.1. Classification (GTDB taxonomy): domain Bacteria; phylum Planctomycetota; class Planctomycetia; order Pirellulales; family Pirellulaceae; genus Rhodopirellula; species Rhodopirellula rubra. The sequence continues at coordinate 293,395 of NZ_JACHXU010000003.1, forward strand.
GCCGATGCATTGCAGCGAAGCGGAGTTCTTACCGTTAGCCTGGAGGTGGTTGATGCCAATCTCGCTCCAGGCGAGTACGCATTTGCCGTCTACCAATGGCGAAACACTGGAGTGAAGCCAGACGAAACGCTCGTCGCTGTTTGCGATTCGCCCGTGGTTGAAGCTCGGCTGATGACACTGCTTCAGATGGCCACTGATTCAACCGATGGCAAAATTCAAGAAGCTGAACAGACTAAAACATTGGACGCACGACATCACTCGAAGTGGAGCGACGCTCGCGCGGAGCACATCGCTCGCAATCTTGAGTTGGTCCAACATCGGATCCAGAGTTTGCTTGCCAGTGGAAAAGCCCGTTGCCAATTACTCGAGGATCAAATCAACGCAGCAACGAATGACAAAATCACCCTGATGAAGCAACGTGAGCTTGCGTCGGCGCAAAGGGACGGTCAACGGCGACTTGAGGATCTAAAGAAGTCTTCGGAGACTGCGGACATCCACGCGAAACCGGTTGTGGTAGGACGCTTAGCGATCACGAACGAAACGGAGCGTTGAAAATGAGTTTTATCGAACAGGTTCGAGCGAAACGACAAAAGCTAGCTGATGTCTTAGTCGACGAGGAATACTCGGGGCTCCGGCAGTTCGTTGAAGAACTCTACCCCGACAAGGCTCACTTTCTGTATGAACTGCTGCAGAATGCCGAGGACACGGGGGCGGGCATTGTGCAATTTCGACTGGAGAAGAATCGGCTGGTTTTTGCTCACGATGGTAGACCATTTACTGACGACGATGTATGGGGAATCACCAATATTGGTAAAGGAACGAAAAGAGACGATGAGGACAAAATCGGACGTTTCGGCGTCGGTTTCAAAGCAGTGTTTGCCTATTCTGAAACTCCGTCGATCTGGTCACCGACGCATAATTTTAAGATCTGCGATCTCGTTCTTCCGACAGAAATCAAACCGCGCACCGCGAAAGACAACGCAACGGTGTTCGACTTCCCGTTCAACAACCCCAAGAAATCAGCGGAGGCTGCTTTCGACGAAATTGCGGAGGGCTTACAGTCGCTTTCCGAAGAACTACTGATCTTCTTAAGCCACATTCATCGCGTGAGGTGGGAGATTGTCGGTGGCGCTGAAGGCGGGTTAAAACGCATCGACCGGCCGCCACATTTGATCGAAGTACAAAAGAAGGTTGGCGGAAAGGTACTCGCGAGTTCTTCGTTCCTGCGTTTCAAGAAATCTGTTGATGGCTTGCCTTCACAGAACGTGTCTGTTGCGTTTCCGCTGGAGGCGAAAGACAGTGAAAAACCTCTTCAAGAGTCGGACCCAATCTCGGATGTCTTCCGCGTTGTTCCGGGTGCCCCTGCGCGGGTGTCCGTCTACTTTCCGGCTGAAAAGGAAGTCTCGGGTCTCCGATTCCATGTTCACGCACCCTTCGTTCCCGAATTAAGCCGCGCGAGTATTAAAGATACTCCAGCGAATGACCCACTATTCCAGCAACTGGCGGGAATGATGCCAGATGTTCTGGAGCAGATTCGCGGTCTCGGTTTACTAACAGTTGAATTTTTGAATGTGCTTCCACATTCGCAGGACGGTGTTCCCGCCAAGTACCAACCAATTCGAGATGCGATCATCGGGGCGATGAACTCAAGTCCACTTACGCCCACGCAATCGAAGAAACACTTGCCCGCAACGCAATTGTTTCAGGCAAAGGCAGCCCTGAAGGATTTGCTGCCAAGTGAAGATCTCCGTCAAGTATTGGAAGATGACACTGCATTCGATTGGGCTGTCGCTGCCCCGCAACGAAACAGCAATGCTGACCGCTTTCTTGGCAGCTTGGAAATTAAGCGATGGGACGTCGACCGTTTCGTGAGCCTTCTTGAACGCAGAAAGGGAGACGATGAGTACTGGGATCAGCGGACCTACAGGTACAAAATATCGGAGCCAAACGAAGAATTTGACGCTTGGTTCGCCTCCAAGGATGCCACTTGGCTCCAACGGTTGTACGCAATGCTGCATCGGGAATTGGGAGAGAACGGCGGGCTGGATCGTTTCAAGTCAATTCAGATCGTGCGGCTCACAGATCAGTCGTTTGCAAGGCCAGACCGATCGTTCTTCAGCAGAAACGGAATGGCAATTGATGATCGGTTTCCGCGTGTCGATTCGCAAGTTTACGAAGGCGGGAAAAGTAAATCAGACCAGGATGCAGCAAAGAAGTTTCTGGAAGCTGCCGGTGTTCGCGAAGTGGGAGAGAGAGAGCAAGTCGAAGCGATTCTGAATAGCACTTATGTAGGGAAAAACGAAATCGCATTTGACGATCATGTGAAGGATCTAAACCGATTTTTGCAACTGATTCACTCCGATCCCAATGCCGTCAAATTGTTTGTCAAGCGTCTGATATTGCTTGACGAACACGGCAAGCGCTCGTCCCCATCTGATATCTACCTCGATGAGCCTTTTGTTTCGACTGGTTTGTCGGCATTTTACAACGCATTCGACACAGGCGAAGGGCGTCATGCTTTGTCACCACGGTACGCGGAAGTCCGCAGCCATCGAGAGTTCATTTGCGAGTTTGCCGAGGCTGTGGGGGCATTGTCACGTCTGCAGGTCTGCCAGGTAAGCTGTGATCGAAACCCGAACGTAGGCTATCTCGTCCATCAAGCTCCCGGCAACCCGAGTCGCCACAAGATTGACAAGGACTATCAAATCCACGGTCTGGTGAATGCGTTAAAGAATCCATCGGTGCCATTGGCGAGACTTATTTGGTCAACGCTTGCAAGACAGACTGACATCAAATGGACGCGAGCAATTTATCGGAGCAATCAAACGCAGCAACTACGTGAAGATGTTTCGCAGTTGGTTGTGACCCTGCGAGATGCGAAGTGGTTGCCGCAGGGAGACGAATTTGTACGACCGGCCGAAGCTGATTTTCGATTGTTGCCAGAAGACTTCGAATACGCGCCAGGCTGGAAATGGCTTGCTGCGATAAAATTCGGCGAGAATGTCACTAAACGAACGGAAGAGTACAAGAAGAAAAAGGAGTTTGCAGCTGAGCTTGGTTTCGACGACGACCAATCCCTTGAAGATGCTAAGTGGTTTGCTGCCTTAGACGCCGAAGCTCGGCAATTGTTTAAATCCGAGTACCGTTCGCGTATGAGTGTCGATTTGCCTGAGCGTTCGTCCGCGAATCCCGAGCGACGCAGCGACAAGGTTGGTCAACTCGCACTGGACGCACCTGAGGAAGAGAAGGAAGTTCGTTCGAGATCGGTTTCGACCGTTATTGCGAGTGTGAAGAAGGAAATCAAACCGTACCTTCGAGAGCAGTATACGAACGCTGATGGCGTCATGTTCTGCCAGATTTGCCAGGCCGGTGTTCCGTTTTCTTTGGCCAATGGTGAACCCTACTTCGAGACGGTTCAGCTAGTTCCTAAAACGGAAAAACTCTTCTTCCAAAACTATTTGGCTCTCTGCCCGAATCATGCTGCGATGGTTCAGCTAGCGAACGATTCAAAGGACGCCATTGCTGAGCAGTTCGCAACTCTCGACGGTGACCGTTTACCGATCGTACTCGCTGGCAAGTCGCTTCATGTCTACTTCACCGAGACTCATCGGAAAGATCTTCAAGCTGTTATCAAATCGACCGGTCAATCCGAAACCAGCGAAGACCAATAAGAACGCTCAACCGCCGGCAATTGCTTTGGCGAGTTGCTCAAGGCCGTATAGATGGCACGTCGGCCTGCGATAGATGGCGATCGCCTGTGATGATGTGCTGAGGAAAATGCTGACGCTACGAATTCAGTTTGACGAGGTCACAGATGAAAACGGACCGCTGCGTGTGATCCTCGGTTAGCACGTTTCGTCAACAAGCGACGGCTTGGCGGCGACCGTTGATGTTCACGCCAAGGCCAGCGACACGCTGGTGATGCGTCGGTTGATCAGCCACTCGAGCGGTTCGTCGGTCGAGGGAACGAGTCGGCAACGCCGTATCTTGCATTTGGAATTCGCCGCATCGCCGGAGTTGGCCGACGGCGTTCAGTGGCATGATTCTGTTTCTCCGGCTTTGGACCTTGCTAGATAGCTTTGCCGGCGACCAAGCGTTTCCATGCGGTGCGTTGTTTGGTCCAGTTGGGTTCGATGGCGATTTGGCGGAGTTCTCGTTCTCGGAATTTCGGCTTGATGTCGGTGGTGGGCTGGAGGTCGAGGAGTGCTTGTTGGATGTCGGGGGCGAGGGTGGAGAGGTTGAGGATTTGCGTGACTCGGGCGCGGGTGATGCCGGCGGTGCGGGCGATTTCGGCTTGGTCTTTGAGTTGGCCGGTTTCGAGCAAGTCGTCCAGTCGAATAGCGAGCGCCATCAGTTTGGCGATGTGTGGGATTCGCGGTGGTGCAGGTTGTCGGCGGGGACGTTTTGAAGTGACGCGTTTTCGACCTTGCGGAGCGATAACGAAGTCGTATTGGTTTTTGATGTCGCTCATCGGCTTTCCTCTTGTTGCTGTGACTTGTGTTCGGCACTGAATGATTTCAGTCCCGTGGGGCTGAGCGTGATGGCGAAGGTGCTGTCGGAAGCGTCGTGGTCGATGCGTTCGATCAGCTTGCTGATTAGACGTCCGCGTTCGCCGTTGGTGAGGTGTTCCCAGAGCGATTGCAAATCCTTGATCGCCGACATGATCGTGTGACGATCGGGGGCCGCCGTGTGGATGTTGTTGAGTTCTTGTTGCAGTTCGGTGCGGCGGCGGAGGTCACGGGCAACTTGCTCGTTGAGCGACGCCAGCGTGTCGAGCCGTTTGGGTTCGCGTTTGTCGTCGCCGGTCGGCGTGGCGTAGGCTTCGATCGCTCGTTCGGTGTTTTGCAACGTCAGCGTGAGCGCGGTGAGTTCGTTTTCGAGTCGTTCGCCTTTGTTCCGAACCGTCTTGCGAACTTTCAAACAGGTTTTCTCGAGAAGGTCTTTGTCGATCGTGAGCGATTGCAGTTGGCCGACAATGAACTGTTCGACTTGGTCGGCCGGCAGCGACGGGCGGGGGCATGTTTTATGACCGCCACGGTTCGCTTTGCTGCAAACGTAGTAGCGGTATCGCTTGCCGTTCCCGCTGCCGCCGCTGGTCGTGTGTGTCATGGCGGAATCACAAGCGACGCAGCGAATCAGTCCGGTCAACACGCCCTGAGTTCGCCCGTGGACGCGATCACCGATGTTGATGCGGTTGGATCGTAGTTTCTTCTGGACCGCTTGGAAAAGTTCTTCGTCGACGATCGCTTCGTGTTCGCCTTCGTGGACCTCGTCGTGGTAGGTGACCTTGCCGAGGTACATTCGGTTGGTCAGCAACGTGTGCAGCGTGTTCTTATAGATCGGGCCGCCGCCGATCGACTTGCCCGACTTTGTGATCCACAACTTGGTTCGCCACCCGCGAACACGCATGCCTTCGATGGTTCCGATCAGGCCTTCGCTCTCCAGATAAAGCTCGAAGATTTGGCGGACCCGTTCGGCTTCGGATTCATTGACGACCAGCTTCTTGTTTTCGCGGTCAAGGTCGTAGCCGAGGATCGGTCGCCCGCCGAGGTATTTGCCTTTGCGACGAGCCGCGGCCATCTTGTCGCGAGTCCGTTCGCTGATGATCTCGCGTTCAAACTGGGCGAATGAAAAGAGGATGTTTAGAGTCAACCGGCCCATGCTGGACGTCGTGTTGAATTGCTGTGTCACCGAAACGAACGAGACATGGAGGTCGTCGAACGTTTTCATGATCAGGGCGAAGTCCATCAATGAGCGGCTGAGCCGGTCGACTTTGTAGACGATCACACAGTCGATCTTGCCGGCCTTGATGTCGTCCATCAAACGAGTCAACGCGGGACGGTCGATGTTGCCGCCGGAGAACCCGCCGTCATCGTATCGCGTCTCGACTTCGACCCAACCTTCGTTGCGTTGGCTGGCGATGTACGCCGAACCGGCTTCGCGCTGAGCGTCGAGTGAATTGAATTCTTGTTCGAGGCCTTCGCTGGTCGACTTGCGAGTGTAGATGGCACAGCGGATGGTCGTCGGTTCTTTGCTGGGAGCGATCATTTGGTGCCTCCTTTCTTCGGGTTGAGTTTGAAGAATGCGAATCCGTTGACGTGTGAACCGGTGACCTCGTTGGCGATCGCGGAAAGCGTTTCGTAGCGTTTGCCGTTGAAGTTGAAGTCGTCCTGGTTGACGGTGACGGTGATCGTTTGGCGCTTGTAAATCCTCACTAACACCGTGCCAGCCGGCGGCAAACGTCTGTCACGTCCTGGATCCGGCGCGACCGTGGTGTCGTCGGCGGATTCGACTTGTTGGGTGAATGACCGTGGTGGTCGCTTGCGAAGATCGGCATCGTCGGCCATTTCGAGGGCACGCCGGCGTGCTCGTTCGGGCAGTCCGCCCTCCTCGATCGCTTGCATTCGCCAGATGATCTTTTTGACCAACCAATCGCGGTTGTGGCTGCGCGGTGGGCAGCCGCAAACGTTTTCGTATTTGTCTTTCAGTTCGCCGGTCGTCAACCGTTTCATGTCGGCGACCTCGCGGGTGATGTTCAAACTCATGGGGTTCTCTGTGATGGAGAAATGGGGCGTTGAAAATCTCGGCGGTGTTTACCACCGGTCACAGAGAGCGATCGTTTTCGGGTGAGCTCAAGCCGACATGAGAACGATTCGGCGAGTCTTTTTCGGCCGGTTTGTCACGGGCGGCCAACCATCGGGCAACCCCATTGGCCAGGATCTCGGCAACCTCGCCAAGGTTAGTGTCTACATTTGCGTCGTCATCGTGCGGCATCCGGTACTCCGTTCGGGACAGGTCGAAAGTGGGCAACGGAGTTAACGCACCGTCGCTACTTGTAGACCTACCGGAAGAGATGCCGAAGTGACGAATGCGGCCAAGATTATTTCATCATTGGGTGACCGCGGCGGAGTCGCAGGATGGCTTCGATGTTGATGGCGGTGGACCAGAGCAGACGGAGTTCATCGGCTTGTTTGTCTTTGAGGCAGCGACTGACGTCCGAGGGTGTCATGTTGGTGGCTCGGGCGAGTTGGCTTTGCGTGGGACGCGGTAGAAGTTCGGGATAGCCGGACTCTTCGCTGGTTCGCATCGCGTGTTCGTACGCAGAGGCGAGGTGTTGTTTGAGTTCTTTGCGGAGAGCTTCAATCTTGGTGGCTCGGCTGGATCGTTTAGGTTTGGATGGTGATTCGGTGAGTTGGAAATCGAGGATTACGTCGTCGACCGCGTCCCACTCGAGAGTGAATGCTTCGTTGGTTATGGCTGCGACTTCTTCGATGGAGCTGACAGTGTTTGAAAGTTGTTCAGTCCAGTAGCTCGCGACCATTCGCGTCGGTGTGAATACGATCGCTTTGGGGCGAGTGGCGAGATGATCGCGGATCGTGTCGTCGTGTTTGCCAACGCTGCTCCGAATGAGGATCAACTCGCGACTGGTTCCATGGAACGCTCGGCGGCCGATTTGCCAGAGTCGTTCGGTTACGATTGGTTGCACGGAGATTCGTACATCCGCGAACAGGTGTGTTAGCGTCCGCGCGGTGTCAAAGATCACTTGATCGAGTTGATCCGGGTGCAACTTTTGAATGCCGCAGGTTTCGCAAACGATGAAGCCGTGGCGATTGCCATGGACATCGTTGCGATAGATCACTTCATGGTCGACCGCGCAGCCGGAGCATTCGCGAGTGACCGCCGGCGTCGTTTGGCGTAGCAACCCGAGTCGTTGGAACGGACCGAGTTGCGCTTTGTGAACGCGATTGACTTCGTCGACCGTGAAGACCGGCGGGTCAAGCTCCCAGCGACGCCAGACCGGATTGGTCGTTCGCTGCACCGTCGATCTCCCAAAGTTTGAGGTGTTTCTGAACGATCTCGGCGCGGTCCGGCGTCAGGCTTCGCAGATTGCATGTCCGTGGTGAGATGCGAATCTTGCGATGCCCGGCACTGGCGAACTTGGTGGCCGGAAAGTCGAATCGGATCTCGACCGTTTTCACGCGGAGTTCCCAAAGTTGCTGGTTCGATGCCACCAATTCTTCACTGATCGCCCGGTGGATCGTGTCCTCGGGATTGCCTCTGTCGATACCGGTGAACAATGGCCGGTTGGTCACCGGGTTGAGCATTGAGATCGTTTCGATGCGGGCGCGGATGTTGTCGGCCGGGTCGGTGGCGAGAGTTCGGGTGGGGTCTTTCAAGTGATCGAGTAGGTACGCTTGATTCGGATCGAACGGCCCGAGTTTCCAGCCCAACGCGACCTCGGAAAAAATCTGTTCGATGCGTTCCTTACGTGGTTGCTGCAGCGCCGTGCTGAGTTCGATCGAGCCGACCGCGCGATCGTAGGCCATGATGATTTGCACCGTCGGCCGAATCGCGATCGTCTTCAAATTGCCGCTGTCATCGTGAGTGTTTTCACAGCGAACGTAGTCATCGGGATTCGCGATGAAGTATTCCATCTCGCCTCGCGTGACTCGTTCGACTGTCACGTTTTGCCCGCGACCGTCATCTCGCAGCAGATTGCCGATCGCGATCGCCAGGTGTTCTTCGACGTTGCCGGCGAATTTCAGGTTGGCCGGGACGTCGTTGCGGCGTCGCCAATAGTTGCACGTTTCAAGTTTCAAGAACGTGGACGACGCGGCGAAGATCTCTGGTTCGTTCAAGCGAATCCACATCGCTCGACCATTCAGGTCGAGTTCTTCGGGAACGCGTGACATCAGGTCTTGCACGTCGAACAATCGAGCAGTGTCGTTGATCGCGGCCATGCCGGCTTCGCAAGCGAACGATCGAATGTTTTGTAAATCGACTTCGACGTCTTTGCGTTCACTGGGCAACAAATCGGTCAGGCAATTCAGCAGCGGACTGATTTCACGTTCGCCCAATGCGTCCCAGGGAACATCGGCGTGACCGGGGACGTGGCCTTTGAACCACGGTCGCAGCAGCGAGTTGGGGACGACGCGGAGCATCGTGGAGATCGGAGCGGGTTGAGGCATAGCAATTAACTTTCAGACTTTCGAGAAACACCAATGACTTTTCCAAGCACACGAAAGTCACTATCAGGCTGAACTTCGATCGGTTTGTACTTTCGATTTTCGGGCATCAACCGGACCACGCCGTCGTCCGTTTCCAGCCGCTTCACGGTGGCCTCGTCATCAATCATCGCGACAATGATCTCACCGTTTTCAGCGATCAGTTGCCGGCGAACGATCACGACGTCACCGTTTCGCATGTCGGCGTCCTTCATGCTGTCGCCACTGATCTCCAGTGCAAAGCATTGTCCGCGGCCGACCAAACCCGACGCCACCATCACTTCACCCAGACGGTTTTCCTCTGCCAACATCGCCGGCCCGGCTTTGACCACACCGATCAACGGCACCGACTTCATGGATCCGATCGACTGGCTCGGCCGGCGGATCACACGAAGGCTGCGAGCCTTTCGTGGTTGCCGGCGGACGTAGCCTTTGCGTTCGAGTTGCAGGATCAATTGGTGGGCACTGGCGGCGGTGATGCCAAGCTGTTCACCGAGTTCGGTCATCGTCGGGGCGATGCCGTTGCGGTCGATCGCGGCGGACAGTTCGTCGAGTGCTCGCGATTGACCTTCGGTGATTTCGGTTTGGCGTGGTCGTCCTCGTCCGGGTTTGGTGGGCTTCATGATGCGGCTTCCATTGCGGTGAATTCCTGTGGCTCGAATTAGCGCTGATATACTTCGTTTCGTGCTACAGCAAATCTAGTCCTGCCGATTGTTCCGTCTAGGCGAAATTTGCTAGCAAACCCGCAAGTCGTTGGCTGGCAAGGAAATCCATTCTTGAATTCGCGCTGATAGATGAGGTGGACATCGGGGCGGGGCGAGACATTCGGTGCTAGGTCAATTCACACAGCAACGGAATGTCGTCGGTTCGAGCGGGCCGAGGATCGTTTGCGAAGCGGGCATCGAACGCCGGCTTGGTGCCGAGGTTGGTCGTTTGAATACCTTCGATCGCAGGCACGAATTCAAAGGGCGACGATTGAAACCATGGCTTGCGGTTCTCGTCGAGGAGGCAGCCCACCAGATACGGCATGACGAAGGTTTCGCGACGCTCTTGTGAGACGACAGCGTAGTACCCGAACTCGCCGAGGCATTCTTTGATCGCATCCCAACTCGAGCCCGGCGGTATTACTTGGTCGACGATGATCTTTCGATAGCCGCACAAGAATTGAATCATTTCTTGGTCGGCGAGGATCTCGTCCGTGATATCGCAGCGGTCAAGTTCGGGGTTGAGCAGCAGTCGAACCAACTGTCCGAGCATCTTCTTCTCAAGGCGTTCCTCAACAGTCTCGCCGAAGAGTTCGTAACCGTATTTTCCGAGTGCTTCAGGGTTGTCGGGATCAAAGAGGGCGAGAGGCATCGTTTGGCTCCAAGGTAGATACGAAAGTTGAAAACAGAGTCCGCCAGAATGACGAGGAGTCGTGACACGTTTGGTCCAAGGCCCGAAAAGTTTTTTCGCCAGCGTCCCCACGAGCGGGTGGGCCGCGTTGCAGTTGGTGCGATTTCGTGCAACTGCAACAACAGAAATCTGGATGCGAAAAGACCGTGTTTTGCTTGGTGAAACGGCAATTCGCAAATTGCAAAGTGCGATTTCGTGCAACTTCGCCGGAGGGTGTGGCCGCTGCCGTGATGCGGCCTTTTCAAAACACTCGCCAGCCGACGGAGTCCGCTCGTGCCCAGCATTTCCGAACCCAAGACCACTCCCATCACACCCTCGTTGACGAAGGATCCATTCACCCGAAAGGTCGTCAGCCGCCGCGTTGGACAACTGCTCCGCCGGCCCGAGTTCGCCGGCGACACCGAAGACGATTTGACGCAAGACTTCCTCGGCCGACTCGCCGACGCGATGACCCGGCACAGCGACGAGGTCGGCCATCGCAACCCGTTCATCGTGATGATCGTCGATCGTTACGTCGCGACGCTCGTTGAACATCGTCAAGCGTCGATGCGACGGACCGAGACGCCGGTGTCGTTGAGCCAGACGATCGTTGACAGCGACATTGGTGCTGTCGAGATGGCTCAGACGATTGGCGAACACGAACAGGACCGGCGTTTGGAAACTCGCCGACTTGATCAAAACGATTACTCGAACTTGAAGCACGATCTGGCTGTGGTGCTTTCCCGGTTAACGCCGCAGCAACAAGAGTTCGTGCGTTTGCTCGGCGATCATTCGATTGCCGACATCGCGAGGCTGATGGGAGTGCCGCGAACGACGCTGAATTTTTGGCGAGCCAAGATTGTCAAAATCTTCGAGGAAGCGGGCCTTCACGAGTACACGTCGTGAATTTCTTTGGCCGGGCTTCGTCATTTCGAGGTTTGTTCCGGTAGGTCTACAAGTAGCCGGGGATCACTTCTTCGGCGTCACGCTTTCAGACCTCTCGCCGCCGGATCCCATGCCCGACATTTCCCTCGACATCGAACGCCGCGTCGCCCTTTCGCTTGCCGTTGGTCGCTACCTGCGATCGGCCGACCGCTTCAACGAGGCGTCGCGTGAATTCACCGGAGCCTGCAAGTCGCTCCGCAAACGACTCGGCAGCCAGCAACGGTTTGTCGTCCAAGTCGACTGGAAGCATTACCTCGTGACCAGCGATCGCGACGGCAATTTCGATGTCGAACCGATCGCGTCGCTCTAAATCAACCACTTACTCAATCAAGGAACTATCGAACCAATGACCAACCTACTTGAAACGATCCAGTCCGGCCGCCAATCGAAGCCGCCCCGTGTCTTGCTCTACGGGGTCGAGGGCATCGGCAAGTCTACGTTTGGCAGTGAAGCACCGAAGCCGATCTTCATTCAAACCGAAGATGGGCTGGATGAGATCGACTGTGACCGCTTTCCGCTGGCGACGACGTTTGATGATGTCATTGCAGCGTTGAAGACGCTCGCCAATGAGAAACACGATTACGAAACCGTCGTGATCGACTCGCTCGATTGGCTCGAGCGTCTTGTCTGGGACAAGCTCTGTCAGCAGTATGCCGTCGAGTCGATCGAGAAGGTCGATGGCGGGTACGCACGCGGTTACATGCACGCCCTCTCTCTGTGGCGTGACGTGCTGGATCTGCTCGGGACGCTTCGATCTCGCGGGATGGTGATCGTGTTGATCGCCCATTCCAAGGTCGAGCGTTTCGAGGATCCGGAATCTTCGCCCTATGACCGCTATTCGCCGCGGCTGCACAAACACGCCGCGGCTCTCATCAAAGAGTGGTGCGACGCGGTCTTGTTTGCGACGCGAAAGATGCGAACGCAAACCGAGGACGGCGGGTTCAACCGCAAACGCACCATCGCTCACGCCATCGGCAAGGAAGGCGGCGAACGTGTGGTGCGTGCTTACGGATCGCCGACCTGCGTGGCGAAGAACCGTTACGGCATCGCCGAAGAATTGCCGCTCTCTTGGCCGGCGTTTGTCGGTGCGATGACCGCCAACTGAACCATTCCTGATTCACTGAACTTTCCCTTTCCATCCAACCAAGGAACCAACCATGGCCAACCTTCAAGGCTTTGATGCCAACACCGTCGAACCATCCAACGACATGGAACCGATCCCCGACGGCAAGTACGTCGCGGTGATCACCGACAGCGAAATGAAGCCGACGAAAGCCGGCACGGGAAATTACTTGCAGCTTGTTTTTCAGATCGTGGAGGGCGAGTACGCGAACCGTCTGCTCTGGGTGCGACTCAACCTCGACAACCCCAACGCGACCGCGGTGGACATCGCCCGGCGGGAGTTGTCCGCGATCTGCCGATCCGTCGGCGTCTTGGTGCCCTCGGATTCGACGGACCTGCACAACTTGCCGTGCCTGCTGACGGTGAAGTTGAAACGTCGAAATGACACCGGCGAATTGCAAAACGAAGTGAAGGGCTATGCCAAGGTCGGCGCGACGGCCGAACCGAAGCCGGCCTCACAGATCAGTGGCACGGACGCCCCTTGGAAGCGATAGCCGCGGCCTCTTTTGGATCGCTTCCAAGCCTGACGCTCGGCCGGCACGGAATGCCGGCCGGGCGTTTTTTATTCAAACACTTCTTTGATGTTGCACCATGCAAAAACTGAAACTGCCTTATCCCCCTTCGGTCAATCGCTACTGGCGGCACGTCGGCTCGCGCGTGTTGGTCAGCAAGCAGGGGCGAGAGTATCGCACGGCAGTGGGCATGTACCTACATCGAAAGAACGTCAAACCGCTCGATGGCGATCTGGTCGTCGACATCACCTTGGAACCACCAGACCGACGCAAACGCGACGTCGACAACGTGCTCAAAGCGATGTTGGATTCGCTGCAAGCCGGCGGTGCGTTCCACGACGACAGCCAAATCGTGCGTTTGTCGATCGAAAAGCACGCTCCGTTCCCGAAAGAGGGGCGGGTATACGTTTACCTACAAACGCTGCCCGAGTCGATCGACATCTCAGAAGCGCGCACGTGCCTACGTTGCAACTTCGTCTTTGCCGCAAAGGGACCAGCCAACCGCATTTGTCCCGACTGCACCTTCATCAACAACACACTTCCCAACGCGATGCCGATCGTGCGAGGGGAAAAGCGACACAACGGGGAGCCATTGAGATGAAACTCCGCGGTTACCAACAAGCCGCCGTCGATGCGGTCTACGATCACCTTCGCAACCGCGACGACAATCCTGTTGCCGTTTTACCAACGGGTGCCGGCAAGAGTCTCGTGCTCGCAAAGATTGCGTCGGACGCCGTGAACCAATGGAACGGCCGCGTTCTGATCTTGGCTCACGTCAAAGAATTGCTGGAACAAAACGCCGACAAGGTTCGTCGGCTGTGTCCCGACATCAACGTCGGTTTGTATTCTGCTGGACTGAAAAAGCGTGACACCAACAATCCCGTGTTGGTCGCCGGGATCCAGAGCGTTTACAAGCGAGCATGTGATCTCGATCCGTTCGACTTGATCGTCGTCGACGAAGCCCACCTGATCTCAAAGAAGGGCGATGGCATGTATCGGCAGTTCCTTGCCGATTGCAAAGTCATCAACCCGAACGTACGAGTCATCGGTTTGACCGCGACGCCGTTTCGTCTCGATTCCGGCATGATCTGTTCGCCGGACCACTTTTTGAACAGCATCTGTTACGAGATCGGCATCAAGGAACTGATTCGTGACGGTTACTTGTGTCCGCTAGTTTCCAAAGCTGGTGTCAACCGAGCAGACTTTGGCGATCTTCGCGTTCGTGCTGGCGAATTCGTGACGGCGGATGTTGAACAACTGGCCGGCGATGACGCCCTCGTGTCCGCCGCGTGTGCCGAGATCGTTGAACTGACGTCTGATCGCCGGGCCGTGTTGATCTTTGCGTCGTCGGTGGCACACGGGCGTCAAGTCGTCGAAGCGTTGCGAGACAATCACGACATCGAATGCGGCTTCGTGACCGGACAAACACCGGCGGGCGAACGTGACGAGTTGCTCGCTCGTTTCCGTGGCGACGCACCGACATCATTGCTGGCCGACGAGCCGCTGCGATTCCTTTGTAACGTCAACGTGCTGACGACTGGCTTCGACGCGCCGCGAGTCGATTGCGTCGTGATGCTGCGTCCGACCATGTCGCCGGGCTTGCTCTACCAATGCGTCGGCCGCGGTTTCCGTCTGCATCCCGACAAACAGAACTGCTTGGTCCTCGACTTCGGTGGCAACATCGAACGCCACGGACCAATCGACCAAATCAAACCCAAGGACAAAGCCGCTCGCCCTGGCCAAGAACCGCCAGCGAAGGAGTGCGAGAAGTGTCACGCCCTGGTCGCTTGCGGATACGCGAGCTGCCCCGAGTGCGGTCACCCGTTCCCGCCACCGGACCGCGAAGCCCACGACGCCAAAGCCAGCGAGGCCGGTGTGCTTTCCGGTGAAGTTACAGACACGGACTATGACGTTCACGATGTGAGCTATCGCATCCACCGCAAACGTGACGCCGACGATGACGCGCCGCGATGCCTGCGAGTCGATTACATGATCGGCCTGGATCACTTTCAAAGCGAGTTCATCTGCATTGAGCATTCGGGCTATGCAAGACGCAAAGCCGAAGCGTGGTGGCGAGATCGTTGTCTTGATCCGTGTCCAAGCGACGCAGACGAGGCAATGGACCTCGCCGCGGCCGGACTACTGGCTGCGCCGGAGTCCATCACGGTTCGATCCATCGCCGGTCAGAAGTACGACCGCATCATCAAACAAACGCTTGGCGAACTGCCGCACGAAGCCCTCGAAGAAGCCCCGTTCTAACTCATGCCCTCCAATCAAGGATTTCCATTGGAACACACCATTCAACTCAACGACGGACCGCTCGATGGCGTTGAACTCGTTGTCGACAATCCGATCGCTTGCCGCATTCGCAGCATCACCGCAGAGGTGGCACTCGATCAAGACAAAGAACTGCTCGACGACAGTGACTTCACCGCCGCGAAGTACGATCTTTACCTCAACGAACCGACGGCCAGCGGCGAAGGCTGCGATCTGTGTTTCTATCACGAAGAATCAAAATTGCTACCGAACCATCCGTTGGCGAAGTTGCGAAACTTTCTATCCGAAAACGATCGCGAGTTCTGGGACGAGTGGGTGTTTGAAGTTTCGATGGCTTTGGATGCGTGCTTCGAGAACATGAGGACAAACACACGCGACGCCGCCGAGGCCGCCGAGCAATACAGGCTCGCAAAACGGCGTCTCAGCGAGGTGCCCAAGTTGGTCGACGAGTTCTAACCAGTCGCCGGCGTTGTTTGTGTTCTTGTTTCCTTCTCTGTTTTGTAGCTGGCGATGGCTCCCACCGATCAAGCCGACGTCCGATCGCAAGTCGCGATCTATCGCCAGCGCGGCTGGTTCTGTGTTCCGCTGCGCCCACGGTCGAAGTCGCCGTCGCGTCGTGATTGGACAAACCTGCGTTTGCAACCCAGGGCGATTCCCGAGAACAGCAACATCGGCATTATCCTTGGCGAACCATCCGGTTGGCTCGTCGACGTCGACCTCGATTGTTCCGAAGCAATCGAATTGGCCGACAGCTATCTGCCTCCAACGCCGTCGATCACCGGCCGGCCGTCGGCATTGCGATCGCATCGTTGGTACATCGCCACAGGCGCGAACACCGAAAAGCACCAAGACCCCAGCGACGGTTCGATGATCGTCGAATTGCGATCCACCGGAACGCAAACCGTCGTCGGTCCAAGCATTCATCCCGAAGGTGAACCGTACGATGTTCTCGATGCCGAACCAGCAACCGTTCCCGCCCCCATGCTGGCCGCGTGCGTGAAAGCTCTCGCAGACGCTGTGATTGTCAAACGTGGCGTGAGCTTGCAGCTTGCGAAGCCTGAGCCAAGACCAGAACCGAAACCATCGCAAGCTGGAAGCTTACGCCACCGCGACATCGAACCCCGAGCGATTGCGTACCTCAACTCCATGCCGCCGGCGATCTCCGGCAGCAGCGGTCACTCGCAAACCTTCGCCGCGGCGACCGCTCTGGTGCACGGATTCGGTATCGAGCCCGATCGAGCGTTGACGATCCTGCAAACCGAATACAACCCGCTATGCACGCCCCCGTGGTCCGATCGCGAACTGCAACACAAGATCAACCAAGCCGCAACCAAGTCACACGACCGCCCGTTCGGATGGCTTCGCGATGAGGGACCGAACGAATCGGTCGGCGAAACGGTCGACCTCAGCGGCTTCATGGTCGCACCAAAGACCGTTGCCACCAAAGCCACGGAACCCAAGCTCGCCGACTGTCCCGATCCCGGCCACCTGCCCGAACATCTGTTCAACGTGCCGGGCTTCGTTAGCAATGTGATGAAGTTCACGCTCGCCAATGCACCGTACCCCAACGTCGCGTTGGCGTTCTGCGGGGCGATGGCGTTGCAGTCGTACCTGGCGGGCCGCAAAGTCGCGACGACCGGTGATCTACGAACCAACATCTATCTGCTCGCGCTCGCCGGCAGCGGCACTGGCAAGGAATTTCCCCGCAAAGTCAATTCACAGATCCTATTTCAAATCGGCGAATCGCAATCGCTCGGTGACAAGTTCGCGTCCGGCGAGGGCATTCAAGACGCACTCGCCCGCAGCAGCAAGATGCTGTTTCAAAACGACGAGATGGACGGTGTGCTGCGACAGATCAACCTCGACCGCGACAGCAGCCGCGAATCCATCCCGAACATTTTGTTAACGCTCTACACCTCCGCCGGCGACTTCTATCCGCTGCGAGTGAAAGCCAACCAGAAGGAAGGCGGCTACGTCGACCAACCGCACCTAACGTTGTTCGGCACCGCAACGCCAAAGTACTTTTATGAATCGCTTTCACAGCGAATGCTCACCAACGGCTTCTTCGCCCGTCTGAACATCATCGACGTCGGCAAGCGTGGCAAAGGCCAAACGCCGGGATCGGCTCGTGACCTGCCCGATGAGATCCTCGAAACCGCGAAATGGTGGGCCGACTTCCATCCCGGCGGCGGCAACTTCATGGCCGTTCACCCGAAACCGCTGCGCGTGCCACTGACGACCGGAGCCGAAACTGCCATCACGGATCTGCGTCTGCAAACCGAGGTCGAATACGACAAAGCCGATGATGCCGGCGACGAAGTGGCTCGTGCCGCCTGGAGTCGCACATGCGAACACGCCAAGAAGCTCGCTTTGATCTATGCGGTCAGCGAAAACCATCTCCAACCCCAGATCACGCTCGATGCCGTTCGTTGGGCCAGCGAGTTCTCACTGCATCAAACTCGTCGGCAACTTTATCTCGCGTCCGTCCACGTTGCTGAGAACCCGTTTCACAAAGAGTGCTTGAAGTTCATGAAACGTCTTCAAGACGAAAGCTCCGGCGTGATCAGTCGTCGCCAGATCATGCGAGCAATGAAAATGAAATCGAACGAATTTGACCAGGTCGTTGATACGCTCGTTCAACAAGAGCAGATCAAGCCCGTCTGGATCGAATCGAAGACCAAGCCCGGTAAGGGCTATCAGATCACGGTCGATTAATCCGTCACCAATCTGTCCCAATTCGTCACCGCGGCGTGACGGTTCCGGCGATTCTTGCTGACCAAAACGGCTTTCAAACCGAGAACCGTCCCAATCTGTCACCCCCGAAAGTGACGGATTGGTGACAGATCTTTTCGGGCGAAAAGTCCCTAAATAACAAAAAAAACTCTCTCTCTTTCTTTATCTGTCCCCGTGTCACGCCCATGCCCCCGCGATACGCGTTTGTGCGCACGAGGGGGTGTGGCGACAGATTTCCGGTGACAGACTTCTTTTCCCAACCCGACGGAGCTGCCGATGCAAATCCGATGCGACGAGTGCCGATATTTCGAGCCGACGTTCAACCACCAAGGTCGCTTGACTGATCGAGGCGAGTGCCGTCGCCGTCCGCCCGCGATGGTTGGCGTCACCTCTGAAACGTTCATCGCCGACGGTCACTTCCCCATCGTCAATGACCACGACTGGTGCGGCGAGTTCGCATCGAAAGGCGACGCCGAAGCCAACGCCGCCTTCGATGCGGCAGCCCGCGAGGACGCGACCGACGCCGCCGTGTGCGGCCACGCCGGCGACGCGTAGGTACTCCCGGCCAGGGCGTTCTCTGGTCAGGGCCGCGGGAACAGCGGCGGTATTAGGCACAGTTTGTTTCGCTTGTCCGAATGAAACATGTCGCGTTGGTTGTTTGCCCTCGCCATCGTAAAATCGCGTGCAAAAGGACCGGAACGCTTTGAATAAATCTGCCCAACCTACCGTCCATGTCATCGCCGGCCCGAACGGTGCCGGCAAGACAACCTTTGCGATGAGCTACTTGCATGCGTTTGCCGGTTGCCGGGAATTCCTTAACGCAGACTTAATTGCCGCCGGCTTGTCGCCATTCAATCCAGACTCACAAGCGATTCCGGCCGGCCGCTTGATGCTCGGGCGAATTGAGGAACTCACTCGCGGACGCAAAACCTTCGCTCTTGAAACAACGCTCGCCGGCCGCGGACATGCCCAGCGGTTGGCAAGGCTCAAGCACGAGTACGGCTATCAAATCGAAATCGTCTTCGTGTGGTTACCGACCGCTGACTTCGCCGTCGATCGCGTCGCCAACCGAGTTCGCCAAGGCGGTCACAACATCCCCGAACCGGTCATCCGCCGGCGGTTCGACCAAGGCATCTTCAACTTCGCGAAACACTATGCCCCCGTCGCCGATCGCTGGGCAATCCTCGATGGCACTTGGTACCCACCCAGCCCCATCGCTCTGCACGAAAACAACCAAACAGTCTGTTTCGACACCCCAGCAATCAAGGCGATTCAAACTCAAACGCCAAACTTGCTAGACAAACCCCTGGCGATTTCAGCGAAACCAACTTCGTTTTTCGATCGACTTGAATCAGCCGCGAGTGAAACCACTCAAACGATTATCGCCGCGGCCGTCCGCGTTCCAACGCCGATCCTCGTTTGGGGCGACGGAGAAACCGTTCGGATCAATTCCATCACAGAACGACGCATTCCCGACCACGTCGGCGACGACTGGATGGATCAGATCTAGATAGCAAGCCAGCCAGCCAACCCACCCAAACATCTAACCAACCGCCCAACGACCGACCCTTTTCCGCTTCTTCCCCTTTGGAAAAGGACTCTGCCATGCAGGTCGAAATGTGGACGCTTGATCGGATCAAGCCTTACGAAAACAATCCTCGCATCAACGACGACGCGGTTGCCGACGTTGTGCAAAGCATCAACGAATTCGGCTTTCGCCAACCGATCGTCGTCGACACCGCCGGCGTCATCATCGTCGGCCACACGCGATTCAAAGCCGCCAAGGTTTTGAACCTCGTCGAAGTCCCGGTCCACGTCGCGACGGACATGGAACCCGAAGCGGTGCGGGCCTACCGGATCGCCGACAATCGCACCGGCGAGAACGCGGAGTGGGATTTTGAACTGCTGCCACTGGAAATCGGAGCCCTGCAAGACAGTGGGTTCGATTGTGAGTTGCTCGGATTCGACAGCGATGAACTAGCCAAGTTGCTCGACCCCGGCGTCGACCAGGGTTTGACCGATCCCGACGACGTGCCTGAGCCTCCCGACGAAGCGATCACCCAGCGTGGCGACATCTGGATCCTCGGCGAGCACCGTTTGATGTGTGGTGACTCGACCAGCGTCGAAGATCTCGATCGACTATTGGCCGGCGCGAAGATTCAGCTTTGCAATACAGATCCGCCGTACAACGTGAAGGTCGAACCCCGCAGCAAGAACGCGATCGCGGCCGGCAACAGTTCGTTCGAGGCCGGCAAGGGCAAGACGAAAGATGGCCCGAAGAAGATGCGGGCCAAGGACCGGCCTTTGGAAAACGACTTTGTTTCCGACGAAGAGTTCGACCGGCTGCTCAAAGCCTGGTTCAGCAACATCACCCGTGTGCTCGAACCCGGCCGGTCGTTTTACATTTGGGGTGGGTTCTCAAACATTGCGAACTATCCGCCGGTACTCGCCGCGGCCGGTTTGTATTTTTCGCAAGCGATCATTTGGGACAAACAACATCCTGTGATGACGCGAAAAGATTTTATGGGGGCGCACGAATGGGCGTTCTATGGATGGAAGGAGGGTGCGGCTCATAAATACTTCGGGCCGAACAACGCCACCGACCTTTGGCACGTCAAGAAGATCGCGCCGCAGAAACTCGAACACCTCACCGGCAAGCCCGCCGAACTTGCGGTCTTGGCGATGCAGTATTCGTCCCGCCGCGGCGAGAACGTACTCGACCTGTTCGGCGGTAGCGGTTCGACCTTGATCGGAGCCGAACAAACCGGGCGCAAAGCGTTCTTGATGGAACTCGATCCGCCGTACTGCGACGTGATCGTCGACCGCTTCCAACGCTTCACCGGCAAGAAAGCGGTTCTCGAACGAACCGGCGAGTCACCGATTCCCGTCGGTGCACGCGAGGAGAACATGCGATGAGCGGTCGCGTCAAACTTCTTGGTGCGTCCAACCCTTTTCGTTCATCAGGTAAACATGCTCGGCGTTCAGATATCGAGCCAACGCCGGCAGTTCCGCAGCGGATTTCAGTTCGTTGGTTTGCCGGCTGGTTTCAAAGTACTCCGGCAACGCCGGTCGCGGCGAAAGCGATCGGATCTCGCCAGCTTGGATCAGTTCGAGGGCTTCGTCGGGATCGACGTAGCCGGTTGTCAGAATCGGCATCACGTGGTCAGGGTAGCCGTCGAAGTGCAGGTAAGTTGCGAGGATGGTTTCGTCCGGCAACCGGATGGCGAGGATGGCTCTTGTGGACATGGATCAATCTCCGTGGGGTAGAGTTGTCGGCGTGTCGATCGTTGCGACGACATCCGGTGGAATGGAAAGCATCAATGACCGGCCGGTGTCCCAATCAACATCGACTTGCGTCCAATCGCCATGCGGATAAACGCCGGCCACCGTTCCGGTGGTGCCGACGGGAATCGGGTCGGGGTCGTCGGTCATCGAAACCAGGCGGACGCGGTCGCCCGCCTTCAGTTTGGTTTGCATGGTCACGTCCTTAGTTGCGAGCGTTGTTGGTTTCGTCGACCAGGGCGGCCACTTCGGAAAGCTGGGCATTGATCAAATTCAAAGCCCGAACGTGCGTCCAACGCAGAGCCTTGTTGTCGGGCTTCAACATGCGATCGAGTTGCAATTCAACGTGCTGCAGCAAGTCGCGTGAAATTTGGTGAGCGTTGTCGTAAGCAGCGGCTGGCTCGATCGGCCGCGGGGCGAGGGTTTGAACGTTGGCGTTCTTCATCGTGTTGTTCCGTGTGGGGAAGAAATTCGTGAAAACCGTTTCGGTGAGCACAGAGAGCCATGACTTTTCGCCGGCAGCAAGCGAAGTCCGGCGGACGTTCCTAGGAATGTTGAATGTTTTTCATTGCCGGCGAACGACCGCAACAAAGGCCGCGTGTCGGCCGACTCCGGTGCGCCGCATGGTTTGCCGCACAACGAGAAAACGCCCGACCGTGGCCAACGTCGGGCGAGTGTGGCGAAGCGTTCGCCGGCTAGAAGGAAAGTGGAACCAAGACGTGAGCGTTCGGTCCGGTTACCGCGAACTCGTGTCCGTTGGTTGTTGTGGCAAGGATGCGGTTGCCGCGGCGGGTGATCCCGACCACGGTCCCGCGTTCAAACCGGCCGGCGATCGTCCGCAGTTCGTAACCCATGTCGGATTCCGGCTTGGCGGTCTCGCCGTCAACCAAATCCTCGACCTCGCGTATGTCACCAATCGTTTTCATAGCGTCGCCTCCCCTTCAAACCCGCACCGTGAACCGGCCGCGTTCGGTTTTGACAAACCGGCTTTCGTCGCCGCGTTTGAGGTCGCGCAAAATGGCCGAGTACAAAGTCGCGTGCGGCGTCTTCCCGCCGGGGCTTTCCCAGAGGTTTTGTTCCACCATGGCGGTGATCATCTCTTGCGAGTTCATCGGTTCGCCGGCGGTTTCCAAAACCTGCAAAGCCGCTTTGACGCACGAAAGCTTTTTCTGGCCGCCGGCTGCCGTTTCCGTCTTCGCTTTCTTCTTCAACACCCGTTTGGGTTCACCGGTCGCCTGCGTCGCCACGCGGGCCGGCCCTTGAAGTCGGGCGGCGGTTTTGATGCGGACCTTTTTATTGGTCGCCAAATTGGTCGCGTCCCAACCGCCGGATGCATTCTCCGCGTCGATCCGGACCGTGACTTTTTTGTTGGTGACTTTCGCGAAGTACTCGCCGCCGATCTTTACGTCTGCCTTTTTCATCTTCGTCTCTCCGTTTGGAATCGTTCGTGGTTGGCTGCCATCGTCAGGCGGCGGGCACCAACCCGCCGCGACGCCGGCGTCCGTGCCGGAGTTTCGGCTTTGGTTCAAACGACCCCGCCCAGGTTGCTCTTGCGAAGCAGGTCGTACATTTGGGCAAAGATGTAGTGCTCGTCCAAAAGCGGGCCGGCCTTCGCCCCCAGGTCGGCGTCGGCCATTTCAAGGGCGTCGGCGAGCGGTTTGAGGTTGTCCGCGATTCGGTAGAAGTCTTCGCGGATACGTTGGTATGCGTCCGGGTCCAGCTTTTGCATCTCGGTGCGAAGGTTGGCGATCGCGGTCTTTTGGGTTTCGTTCAAAGCCATGTTTTGGTCTCTCGGAAAGGGTTTTGAAAAAGCGTTTTGCCGTTCGGCGTTAACACACATGAGCCATGACTTTGAAAACACCTCAAGCGAGTTCGGGCAGCTTTTCGCAGCCTTTTCCCATGTTTCTGGAAAGCTGCGATAACTCCCGACACACGGGCGAATTCAGTCTTTGAAATTCTTTTGGAAGTTCGCCAACAGTCCGTCGACTTCGTCGTGCAGGTCGTCCAGTTCACCAAACGTTTCGACCAGCCCGCGTCGCGAAACCGCTTCGGCCAGCGGCATGTTGGCGACCGCGTCGCGTAGTTGTTCGATCAAAAGCAACGCCGACGTTTGGGCGTACAAAACGTCGGCGGTCGAAGGTCGGTTTTGGGTGACGGTTGCCATGGGTGTGTCTCCGTTTGGAAGGGTTGGAAAGAACCGTTGCGGTGACACACATGAGCCATGCGTTTGCGAACGCATCAAGCGGAATCTGCCGGCGGTCGGCAATCATTCAAGAAGTTTTTCAAATGACCGCGACCGCCGGCCTTCGCCGCGGTCGGCTACCGGCCGATGTCGTCGTGAAGCGTCGCGTTCAACTCCATCAGCCCGTCGTAGAAACGTTGCAGAGCCGGGTAGACGTGCTGGCCGTCTTCGGGAGCGTAGATACCTTCGGGGTCAAAGTTGTCGACGTAGTCGGTCAATTCCGAAAGCATTTCGAGCGTCGCCGCCTTCAAGCAGCAATCCGCCGCTTGGCGTTGCCGCGCCGCGTAGCGCTTTTGCAGAACTTCGAGGCGGTTGGGGCGAGGGCGGCGGCCGTTGATTTGGGTTGCGGTTCGCATGGGTGTGTCTCCGTTTGGAAAGGAATGAAAAACCGTTTCGGTGACACACATGAGCCATGGGTTATTGAACAGCTCAAGCGAAGTTCGGCAGCAATTCGCAGGGTTTTTGAATGTTTTTTGATGTCGCCGATGTGGCCGACAAACGCGACGTGTCGCGTCGTTGCAACTCGCCGGCGAACCATGCCCGAACAAGAAAACGCCGCGGCGTTGGGCGAACGTCGCGGCGTGTGGCGGAGCGGCAAGTTCGCCGGCGGTCAGTCGTTTTCGTCGATCAAGTACTGCAGCAATTGGCGGTGTTCAAACAATGCCGTGAGTTTCGCTTTCGCTTCGCTAGCGTGGCGGGCGTCTTGTTCGGCGAACTCGGTCCAGCCCATCGAACACGGTTCGTCCGCGATCATCGCGTGGCATTCCTTGACCGCCGCGATCCCGCGGGCGGCCAATCGTTCGGCGGCTTTGGCGAGGTCGCGTTTGGCGTCGGGAATCATCCATTCGAGTTTCGCCAGTTCGGCGCGGATGGTGGTTTCGGGTGTCTTGGTTTTTGTCTCGGTCGCGTTTGCCATGGTGGCGTCTCCGGTTTGTTGGGTTGAAAGAAGAATCGTTTCGGAAACACACATGAGCCCTGAAACCGAAACGACATCAAGCGAAGTCCGACAGGATTCCGCGGGTTTTCAATTCATTTCGTCGGGCGGCACGATGACCGGCAAAATTCCGCTGGTCAGTTCTCGCATCGCCTTTTCGACTCGGTCGAGTTCGGCGATCAAAATCCTGCGTTCGTCACCCTTCGTTTTCCGGATCGCAATGTCCATCGCGTCGCGCAGGTCGGTCATCGTTTCGTAAGCCGAAAAGATTCCTCGGGTCATTCGCCGGCGAACGCGGCTGTCGAGTTTTTCCATAGTGGCGAGCAGCGTGCGTGCGTCCTTCTTGTCTTGTTCGGTGTAGTGCGGCATGTTTGGTTCCTTGTTTAGGTTCAGGAAAAGTGAAATGGTTTTGGGGTTAGTTTCCCGCGTCATCCGGCGAGAAATGGTTCTTCAAATCTTGCAGTTGTTCGCAAAGATGTTTGAGCGATCCAACGTCGTCCCAGCCGATCGCCGGCCCGTCGTCGGTCGGTGCCGGCGTGTCTTCAATGCGTTGGTGCAAGTCTTCGAGAAGCGTCAACGCCCGAGCGTGGGCGGCGATGTATTCGGCTTCGATGCGTTGGCGGATGTTGGCGTTGGGCATGTTTGGGTTTCCGTGCTGGAAGGGGAGGATTGGTTTCGTTCAGACGGTGGCGATCGTTGTGTCCAGCGTGGCGACTTCGATTCGTGTCCCGTCAACCATCGGGATGTAGAAGCCGCCGAAGGTTGGTCGAGCGGTATCGAAAACTTCGACACCGTTAATTCGGTCGCCGGGTTTGATCTCGTGGGCTTTGCGTTGCGTCATCGCGTCGTCTCCGTTTGCGGGAATGAAAAACCGTCTTGCGTTGACACACATGAGCCATGCGGTTTCGATCCCAGCAAGCGAAGTTCGGAAAACATTCGAGATGTTTTCCGAACTTCTTTTCACCGGCCGCGGCTAGCAATCTCGGCAGGTTTCCCAAGCCCGTTTGCTGCCGTAGCAGATCTGGCCGCCTTCGACGATGTAGACCATCGCGTCGTCGGCTACGTCTTGGTCGTCGAAGAATTCGCTAGCGTCTTCTTCGCTCGCTTCGTTCATCTCCGCGCCGCTGGTCAAACCGGCGATGCGGTTTTCAAAGGGCCAGTTTTGCTGCGTCATCAACCGCACTTCGCAGTCGTCGCCATGCGTTTCGCGGTACTCTTCCAAAAGCGTCATCAGTTCGGAAACCGTCATGTTTGTCTCTCCGTTTGGGTGAATGAAAAACCGTCTTTCGATGACACACATGAGCCATGCGTTTCGAGACGCAGCAAGCCGATCCCGGCAGTAATTCGCAGGGTTTCTTCATGTTTCTGGATGTCGCCAACGTGGCCGACAAACGCCTTGTGTGGCGATCGGAAAACAATGGCCTCCTACCTTTGACCTACCGGAAGAAGGCCACGTTTGACGAACGTGGCCGCCAGAAAACGAAGAAACGCCGCGGGGCAAACCGCGGCGTTGGTGATGCGGCAAGCCGCCGGCGATTAAACCGCCCGGTCGTACTTGCGAGCCATTTCGAGAAGCTTCTTTTTGACCGGTTTCCAATCGCAGGTTTGGTCGCCGGCGGTCAGTTCGCCGAACCGTTTGTTACGCAGGTCGCCCTTGTACCAACCCTTCGTCCAACCGAGTCGGTAGAACAGCCGGTTCAATTCCGTTTCCCCTTCGCCGGCACCCGGTCGGTCCCAGCAACTCTTTGTGCCCGGTTTCTTTGCGTAGTCCCAACCCGAGCACCGTTTGCTATTCAAGGCGAGTTCTACCAAGCCGAGTACAAGTTGCAGGTAGCCGGCAATTTTGTCTTTGTTGAGACTGCCGGCGAAGGCCCGAATCTCGATACGGTTCTTGCCGCGGGCGAGGTGCGTCAGGTTGAGCAAGTGGTAGCGGTCCGATTCACATTGGCGTTTCGCGGCGTCTTTGTTTCCGTAGTCCTTGATCCGTTTGGCCCAGCGGTTTTGTTCGCGGCGTCGCGTGCCGGTCGAAGCGTAGATGGCTCGTTCGTGGTTGCCGATCAGCGAGATGAGTCGCGAAAGGGCCGCGGCGTCGTTGCCGAAGCTGACCGTGACGTGAATGCCGGTCGAATAGTTGACCCGGCCGCCGCGAGCCGCGATCGCGTCGACCGCCGTCATCACGCTTTGCAGTCCTTCGTATCCCCGAAGGACCGGCGATACAAATTCGCAACCCTTCCGGCCGCGCCCCAGCGTCATGATGCTCGAATCGCGTTCGGCTTTCCAACCCGCCGGCAACCAAGAAACCGGCAATCCGTTGTGGTAGCCGCCGATCGGCGTGGGGTCGTTTTCAGGCATGGTGGTTTCGAGTTCGATACCGAAGGCGATGTCGTTGGCGTGCATGTTTGTGTCTCCGAAGGGGTTAAGAATTCGTTTCGTTGACACACATGAGCCATGCGTTTCGAGACACCTCAAGCGAAGCTCGGCAGTAATGTTTCAGTAATTCGCAGCTTTCTTTTCACGCCGACACGCGGCCACGTTTGCCCCTGTTTTGTTGTTCCAAACATGCGGCGAACCATGCCGGCGATGCCATTTCTCGCGACAGTCGACGGCGTGTTGCCCCTGTCGCGAAGTCCCCAACGGAGCCCGTCATGGAAGACAAGAAGCCGTCCGTCAGCCCCAACGCATTGACGGTCCAACAACTCGCCCAAGTTCTTTCCGCCGCGGCCCAACGCCGCGTGCAGGTCGAAAACATCCAGGCCGATATCGAAGCCGGCGCACCAACCAACGCCGACGGAACCCTCAGCGTTCTCGACTACACCGCATGGCAATTGCAGGAGATGCACCGTGGCCAATGACATCCGACGACTGAAGCCGAGCGAGTGCTGCCGGATGCTCAATAGCACGGCGCTCGGTGAGGTGATCAACGAACGGCAGCTCTACCGCTATCGAACGCGAGCCGGCAATCGCATCGGAGACGGTCAACACGTCGATCTTCTCCGGTTCAGTCAATGGCTACTCGAAGAACGAAACAAACCGAAACCGCCGGCGAGCGAAGACCCGTATGCAGACGCAAAAGAGCGAGCACGATCACGCAACGCAGCGATCGCGCAGGCCGGCCGAGACATTGGCGACCTCCCCGTGGTCGAGGACGCCGAGCGAAAAACAAAGGCCGCCGGCAGCTTCCAGTTCTTTTGCGAGGCGTATTTCAAGCTGACGTTTCATCTTTCGTGGTCCCCGGACCACATCAAGGTAATTCGCAAGATCGAAGAGGCGGTCGTCCGCGGCGGGTTGTTTTCCCTTGCGATGGCCCGCGGCTCGGGCAAGAGTTCGCTCGCCGAGGTCGCGTGCATTTGGGCGGTGCTCAACGGCTATCGCGACTTCGTTTGCCTGATCGGAAGCGACGAGGGCCACGCCTGCGACATGCTCGATTCGATCAAAACCGAACTCGACGCCAACGAACTGCTGTTGGCCGACTACCCGGAGGTCTGCTTTCCTATTCAAGCCCTCGACGGAATTTCCAACCGAGCCAATGGCCAGCTCTACCAGGGCAAGCGAACACAAATCGGTTGGACGGCCAAAGAGGTCGTGTTACCAACGATCGCCGGCAGCAAAGCGAGCGGCGCGATCATCAAGGTTGCTGGCTTAACCGGTCGCATCCGCGGCATGAAGTTCAAACGCCCTGACGGGAAAACGGTTCGGCCTTCGTTGGTCGTGCTCGACGACCCACAAACCGACGAGTCCGCAAGATCGCTTTCGCAATGTGCCAACCGCGAAGCCATCCTCGCCGGTGCGGTGCTCGGACTCGCCGGCCCTGGCAAAAAGATTTCCGGCATCATGCCATGCACCGTCATCCGTCCTGGAGACATGGCCGACAACATCCTCGACCGCGACAAACACCCGGAATGGAACGGCGAGCGAACGCGAATGGTCAACTCGTTCCCCACCAACGAAACATTGTGGGAACGATACGCCGAGATTCGCAGCGAAGGATTGCGAGCCGGCGATGGCGGAACTGCCGGTACCGAGTTCTATCGTCAAAACCGCAATGCCATGGACGCCGGCGCGGAAGTCTCGTGGAAAGAACGCTGCAACCACGACGAATTGTCGGCGATCCAACACGCGATGAATCTCAAACTCCAAGACGAAGCCGCGTTCTTCGCCGAGTACCAGAACGAACCGCTGCCAGCCGAGACCGTCGACGCCGATCAACTGACCGCCGACCAAGTTGCCTCCAAGTTCAACGGGATGCAGCGATGTCTGTTGCCGATCGCAGCCAATCATCTCACCGCCTTCATTGACGTCCAAGGCAAGCTGCTCTTCTATGTTGTCGCCGCTTGGGAAGACGATTTCACGGGTTACGTCGTCGACTATGGCAGCTTTCCTGAACAAAAACGTCCTCACTTCACCTTGAGAGACGCCCGGCATACTCTCGCAACCGAAGGCACCGGTCTGGAAGGATCTCTCTATGCCGGCATGGATCAGCTCACGACAGACTTGCTCGGTCGCGAGTGGCAACGCGACGACGGAGCGGCGATGAAGATTGATCGCTGCTTGATCGACGCCAACTGGGGCCATTCGACGGATGTGGTCTATCAATTTTGCCGACAGAGCCCACATGCCTCGGTGTTGCTTCCTTCGCATGGTCGGTTTGTCGGTGCTTCATCGAACCCTTTTAGTGAATACAAACGCCGCCCCGGTGATCGAGTCGGATTGAATTGGCGGATTCCGTCAATCCATGGTAAGCGGGCGATCCGCCATATCATCTACGACACGAATTGGTGGAAGTCCTTCACGCACGCACGTCTCGCCGTCGCGATGGGTGATCGAGGTTGTCTTTCCGTGTTCGGCGATCGGTCAGAGATGCACCGAATGTTCGCCGAACAAGTCACCGCGGAATACTTCGTGCGAACCGAAGGCCGGGGGCGAACGGTCGACGAATGGAAGGCACGACCCGAGCAGCCTGACAACCACTGGCTCGACTGTTTGGTCGGGTCCGCCGTTGCTGCTTCGATGCAAGGAGCCTTGCTTTTCGGCACCGATGCACCTGCAGCGCCGAAGCGACAACGAGTCAGCTTCCGAGACATGCAACGACGCAAACGCGACTAGCGAAAAACTATTTTCCAAAATTCGTGAGCCGTCTTCGTCATTTCGCATGTTCTTCCGGTAGGTCTACAAGCAGAGAGCCATTGTTTCGACCAGCGGAAGTTTAATGCCAGACGACCTCGAAGACGAGATTCGCGAGAACGCTGCCGGGCCGGCTAAGGCGTCCGGCGATGCCGGCAGTGTGGAGCAGCACAAGCTGACCGATCAGATCGCTGCCGACAAACATCTCGCCGGCAAGAAGGCTGTTGCCAAGCCGCATCGCGGGCTTCGCTTCAACAAGATCGTGCCGCCGTCGGCTGGCTGATCTTTCTTTCAATCCAACACCACGACCACAGGGCTGCCGGGGACGGCAACAGGAACAGCACGGATGCTGAAGCGTTTGTCAGGGATCATCGAGCAATTGCGCGGGCGGAGTCACCTTCCTCCGAACGCCTCTGGACGCTCGCCCCGGCAGCCCTTTTTTTCACGATTGCGAGCGAAGTACGACGCGGCGAACACGACGCTCGACAACATGAAGCACTGGTCGCGAGCGGATGGGCTTTCGGCCTCGTCCGCGAACAGTCCCGAGGTTCGACGCACGCTTCGCAACCGATCGCGTTACGAAGTCGCGAATAACAGTTACGCTCGCGGGATCACGCTGACGCTGGCGAACGACGTGGTCGGAACCGGCCCACGTTTGCAAATGCTGACTGCGGATGACGCTGCGAACCGTTTCGTCGAAGCAGAGTTCTTTGCTTGGTGCGAAGCGATTGGTTTGGCGGAAAAGCTGCGAACGATGCGGTTAGCCCGAGTCGCCGATGGTGAATCGTTCGGTTTGCTGACTAGCAACGAGCGACTCGATACGCCGGTCAACCTCGATCTGCGTTTGATCGAAGCCGATCAAGTCGCATCACCAACTCTTGCGAACGATTCAGCACGCTATGTCGACGGCATCCGTTTCGACGCCGATGGCAACCCGACCAGCTATGACGTGCTTCGCCATCACCCTGGCGACGATTTCTTTGCTTACGAAGAAGAATACAACACGGTTCCAGCCGCTGCCGTGCTGCACTACTTCCGCTGCGATCGACCGGGTCAGATTCGAGGCGTCCCGGACATCACGCCGGCGTTGCCACTGTTCGCACAACTGCGCCGCTTCACGCTCGCGGTGCTAGCCGCGGCCGAAACAGCCGCCGAGTTCGCCGGCATCCTGTACACCGACGCACCGGCCAACGGCGAAGCCGACGCTGCGGAACCGTTCGAGCCAATCGAACTGGAGAAGCGAATGCTTCTTACCATGCCCGGTGGCTGGAAAATGGCTCAGATGAAGAGCGAACAACCGGCGACGACTTACGCCGAGTTCAAGAAAGAAATCCTCAACGAGATCGCTCGTTGTTTGAACATGCCATTCAACGTCGCCGCCGGAAATTCGAGCGGCTACAACTACGCGTCCGGCCGTCTCGATCACCAAACCTACTTCAAGTCGATCCGCGTTGAGCAGACTCAACTTGCTCGCGTTGTCCTGGATCGAATCCTGACCGCTTGGCTCCGCGAAGCCATTCTCATCGAGGGCTATCTGCCCAACTCGCTTCGCACGCTCGATTCAACCTTCGAGCATCAATGGTTTTGGGACGGGCATGAACATGTCGACCCGGCCAAAGAAGCCAACGCCCAAAAGATCCGTCTCGCCAGTCATACGACAACTCTGGCCATCGAATTCGCGCGGCAGGGGCGTGACTGGGAGACGGAACTTAAACAGCGTGCGAAAGAACTTGCACTGATGCGTGACCTCGGTCTGACGATCGAGTCCGACGAATCTGATTCACAACCCGAAACCGAGGTCACGGAAGACAATGCCGAAGAGTCTCAAAGACAACAAGCCAATTGAAGCCGAAGCCGAATCGGTCCCCAGTTCACTGCGTATCGTTTGCGATGACGCCGCAACGATTCAACTGGCCGCCGCCGATGAACCAATCGAAGGTGAAGACAAACCGGCGCTTCGCAAGTTCAGCATGACTGCCTACACCGGCGGCGCGATGCGACTGGGTGGTTGGCCTTACCCAGTCGTCGTTGACCTCGCCGGCATGCGGGTCACCCGCAAGTCACGGCCGATCCTCAAAGACCACGATCGCGGCAGCATCGTCGGGCACACCGACGACATCACGATCAACGACAAGTCGCTTGTCGTCGCAGGCGTGATCAGTGGTGTTGGCACAACCGCCCAAGAAGTCATCGCAACGAGCGAGAACGGTTTCCCATGGCAGGCGTCGCTTGGCGCGAGTGCCGACAAGGTCGTCTTCATCCCCGAAGGCAAGATCGCTCAAGCCAACGGACGCGAACAAAAAGGCCCGGTGTACATCGCCCGCAAGTCAACGCTCGGCGAAGTTTCATTCGTCGCCCTCGGTGCCGACGACAACACCGAAGCCCGTGTCGCTGCCGGCAACTACGCCGACGTCGAAGATCCTGGCAATGAACCAGAAGAAACCGACACCGATCCCACCGACGACCTCGAACCCGTCAACGCAAGTTTGAACATGAGCACAAAACCCAAAACCGAAACGAAACCCGCCGAGAAGTCGCCGGTTGACGAGATGCGTGCCGAAGCCGCCGCGGAGTCGCGTCGTATCTCTGGCATTCGCAAGCTGTGTACTGAAAAACATCCCGACATCGAAGCCGACGCGATCGAGCAAGGCTGGTCCATCACCAAAACGGAACTCGCCGTGCTGCGAAGCGAACGCCCGAAAGCTCCCGAACAAACGCAAAACTCGCCCCGTCACGATCGCGTCGTCCTCGAAGCCGCCGCGTGTCTCTCTGTCGGCATTGAAGAGAAGGTTCTTCTGGCCAGCTACGGTGAGAAGACGCTCAACGCCGCCGACCCGTTCCGCCACATCGGCTTGCGAGAACTCGTCGCCGAATGTGCCCGCAGCGAAGGCATCGACGTTCCGCGAGTGTTCGGCGACGGAACAGCAACGATCCGCGCCGGTTTCAGTTCCATGAGCCTGCCCAGCATCATGGAAAACGTCATGAACAAGACGTTGCTGGCCGCCTACCAAAACACGCCGATCGCGGCGTTCGATCTATGTAGCGTAGGAACCGTCACCGACTTCAAGGAAGTGGCCCGCTATCGCTTGCTCGGCACTGGCGGCTTTGAACAAGTCGCACCCGACGGCGAATTGAAACACGGGAAACTGTCGGAACAGAAGTACTCGAACAAGGCCGACACCTACGGTCAGATTCTCACGCTGACCCGTCACGACATCATCAATGATGATTTGTCCGCGTTCATGGACATCCCACGTCAGATGGGACGATCCGGTGCCGAGTCGATCGACGATCTGTTCTTCACTCTGCTACTGAAGAACGCAGGCTTCTTCTCGTCCGCCAACGCCAACTTGCTGCAAGGTGCTGACACCAAGTTCGGTCCCGATGCGTTGACCGTCGCCAAGACAACCTTCCGCAAACAGAAAGCTGGTCCGGGCGGAAAACCCAAAGACCAAAAGCCGATCAACATCCGGCCCGAGTACTTGGTAGTGCCGGTGGAACTGGAAACCGAAGCTGAACTGTTGATGGGATCGTCACAGTTGATGATCGATGCCCAAGGATCGCCCACCAAGATTCCCGTCGATAACCCGCACCGCAACAAGTACCGCATCATTTCGACGCCGCACCTGTCGGATTCTTACTACCCCGGTGCCAGCGCCGCCGCGTGGTACTTGTTCGCCAACCCGAACGTGCTGCCGGCGTTTGAGATCGTGTTCCTGAACGGTCGACGCACGCCGATCATCGAGCGTGTCGAAATGCCGCCCAACACGCTCGGCATGGGATTCCGAAGTTACATCGACTTCGGTGTGAATTCGCAAGACCACCGCGCCGCCGTGAAAGTCGCCGGCGAGTGATCGCGGGCTGACTCATCTTCCTCAAGCCTCACCCCTCAGGTCTCAAGCCTCCCATCATGCAAGCTCAATACATCCACGACGGCAAACAAGTCGACTTCACCCCCGACGTTGACGTTCCCGTTGGTTCCCTCGTCATTCAAGGTGACCTCGTTGGCGTCACCAAACGTGATCTCAAAGCCGACACGCTCGGTTCCATCGCGGTCGAAGGCGTCTTTGACTTCCCGAAAGATCCGGTCGACGCCGAAACCTACACCGCCGGCCAGAAGGTCTTCGCGACCAATGACGGCATCGTGACCGAAGTCCCCGACGGCTCGGTTTTCCTCGGCAAGGTCGTTGACGATGCCGAACCCACCGACAACATCGTCCGCGTTCGTTTGAGCCAGTGATGAACCGACGTGAGCAATCCCATCATCGCACCCATCGGGGCGACGTTCGTCCACGAGGGCGTGGCGATCCCGATTATTACCGAAGCTGAAATCCCGGCCGGTAACGTTGTCGTGCTCGGCAAGCTGGTCGGCGTCGCCAAGTTCGGCATCTGTCCCAACTCACGCGGCAGCATCACCGTCGCCGGCGTCTTCAATCTCGTCAAAGACCCAACGACCAACATCCCGGCCGGCACAATTCTTTACTGGTCCAAGATCAGTCACCACGTCATCAAGAACGCCTACGAGCATTCGATGATCGGCATCGCCGTCGAAGACGCACCGCCGAGCACGCTGCGAGTTCTCGTTCGTCTCAAGCAATAGGCAGTGTCGCCGTCATGGAACACAAACTCAAAAACCTCTTTGAATCACGACGCTTCTGGGCGGCAGCCGGCGGTGTCGTTCTCGTTCTCTTGCTGCCGTTCGAGGTCAAGCTCTTGGCAACCATCCTCATCGCCGCCTGGATCATCGGCGATTCGATCCGATCCACCAAAGCAATCTTGCTCGCGGTCGCGCTCAGCATGTTCGGCACCGCTGCGACCGCTGGTGACCTGCACGACACCTGTCGCGAAGCCACCGTGCGAATCCGCAACGGCAACTCGATGGGCAGCGGCACGCTCTTCCGAGAAAGCGAAGAACATCTCTACGTTTTAACCAACGCGCATGTCGCGGGAACCGGTCTGGGCAACCGCGTCCAAGTCGAGTTCTGGAAAGAAGGGCACCAATCCCGGCCCATCGAAGCCGAAACGGTCGCGGTTGCCTACATCCCACGAGCCTACCGTGACATCGCCGTCGTCCGCGTCGATCGCCGGGCACTGGGCAACTACCGCCCGCCGGTCATCCCGCTCGCCGATTCGCAAGACTCGTTCAACTACCAGAACATTTTCAGCGTCGGTTGCCCCAGCGGACGGTGGCCGACTGCTTTTGAAGGTTTCGCACTTCGACGCCAAGCAAACGGTGGCGACACGATTCATTTCGTGCCAATGCCAGCGGGAGGCCGGTCCGGTTCAGCGATCTTCGACGTCAACGGAGGCGAAGCTCAAATCATCGGCTTGATCGCATGGCGAAGCACCGACTCGGGCGGTCACGGTCTCGACGGCCGAGGTGAAACGCACGGTTACGGCATCGCAATGACGCATCAAGAAGTCTGGGCAGGACTCAGTGGCAAGCAAACGACTTCCTCGGTGTTGCTTGTTCCTCCGCCGGACGCCGTGCCACTTGGAACCAAGGTCGAACCTTCGTCGAAAGCGACACCAGACACCAAACCCGAAGTCGCCGACGGTGAAGAGAACCAAGGCGAATCCGACGAAGTGATTCTCAAATACTCCGATCCTTTCGCAATCGAACGTGATGTTGAATCCATCCGCGCCCAACGCTTGCCGTCGGGCATCCCCGCGACCGGTTCCGACCGCGACATCATGTTGCTGTACCAAGACTCCATCACCGAAGGTCCGCAATCCAGTCCGCCGGCGATGGCGTTTCAAAATGCATGCTGTCCCAACTGCGGATGCAACCTCACTGTCTCAGGCAACTGCCCCAACGGCCAATGCCCGCTTCCCGATCGCCGGCAACAACAACCTCAACAATACGGACAAGACCGTGGCGGTGGTGGGCTGTTCCCGAGCCTACCCCGCAACCGCGAACAAGGCGAACTCGAAAACCACTTGCTACGTCGTCCCGGCGAACGCTTGCGAGAACTCTGGCCTTTCCCGTCCACGCGAGACATCGTCACCTGGTCGATCGTCGCGTTCTTCATCCTCTACTTCATCGGCAAGTTCGCCAAGGCAAAGGTCAAGCGAATCGTCAACGATCTCGCCGTCAACTTGGCGAACGTCGATGACGAAGTCGAACCCGAACCGCCGGCACCCAAGCCACGAGCAAAGCCGGCCGCGACGCGAACCCGCAAACGCACCGCCGCTAAATGAGCGACATGCTTCACAAAGGTCAGTCTTGGCTCGCCGCCAAGCTGACCCGGTTCGCCTCGCGGATAGTCACCTACCAACGCGATGATCTCTCCGTCGAGCTTCCCGCCACCATCGGCAAGTCCGAATACGAGCAAGACGATGGCGAAGGCGTCATCACCCGCGCCCAAGTTCGTGACTTCCTGATCAACACCAAAGATTTGCTGGCATCGCCCATCGGCACCTGGCCCCGCCGCGGCGATCGCATTCTCGAAACCGAAGGCGACACCACATTCGTCTACGAGCTGATGTCAATCGGCAACGAACCGCCGTGGCGGTACAGCGATCCCTTCCGAGTCAAACTCCGCATCCACACGAAACTGGTCGACACCATCACATGACAGCAACGACTCCCGCCACCGTCATTCAAATCGCCGAAAGCGTCGTCGCCGAAATCAACGCCGGCGACTTTTCAAAGAAGAACCTGTCGGCCCAACGACTCTACGTTCCCAACTTCGATCTCGAAGACATGAAGGAACTGCGAGTCACTGTGGTGCCACGCGAGGTCGAATACCTCCCGCTCGATCGAGCCACCAACAAGTTCCACGCAACGATCGACGTCGCCATCCAAAAGAAGTTCAGCAAAGGCGACGCGAAAGAAATCGACCCGCTGGTGTTCTTCGTCGAAGAGATCGCCGACTACTTCCGTCTCAAGCGACTCAACTCCTACGTCGCCGCCCGCTGCATCAAGGTTGAAAACTCTGTTCTCTATTCAACCGAGCATTGGACGCAGTTCAACCAGTTTACCAGTCTGCTGTCGCTCACGTTTGAACTCGCCAAGTGATGCACATCCGGACGCGTGTTCGCTTCAATGCCAACCGCGTCAAGAAGAAGGTTGACCAAGCGTCGTTCAATTCGCTCGGTCATGCCGGCGGAGCGATTCGCAAGACCGCCTATCGCAGTATCCGCAAACGCAAAAACCCGTCGCGGCCCGGCAGCCCACCGAGCTCGCCCACTGGCCGACTGCGACGTTCGTTCCGCTACGAAGTCGACCGACGCACGCCCGGTGTCGTCATCGGCCCGGTCAACGAAATCTCCGGCCAACTCTGGAACCTCCACGAATTCGGCGGTAGGGCAAAGAAGCGTCGACGACTCAAACGCCATCGTTTCCGAGTCGGCCAGCACGGTCCCATCCGAGCAATCCGTCCCGGCAAGTTCGCCCGCATCGAACTGCGAACCGCTGCCCAAGCCAACCGCGCCCGCCGACTGATCGACGAAGAGAACCAACGTCGCGGAGCAACCAAACCCGGACGCTATCCCAAGCGACCCTTCATGAAGCCCGCCCTCGACACTCACCGCGCCCAACTCCCCAAATTCTGGCGGGACTCCGTCAAGTAACTTTTCCCGATCCACGGATGGAACCAAACCTCAATGTCCGCTGAAGTAAAACTCGGTCTCGACGCAGTCCTGACGATCGACGGTGCCGAGATCAAGAACGTCAAAGACCTGACCGTCACACTGGAAAAGGCGGAGGCCGATGCATCGACCCGCGACAACAACGGTTGGCGAGCCACCGTCGGCACGCTTAAAGATGCGTCGATCGAATTCACCGTGCTCAACAAGTCCGGAGACACCGCGTTCGGCATGCTGCAAGGCTTGTGGTCGAGCGGTTCACCTACCGATGTAGGAATCACCGACGCCGGCGGAGCACTGACGTTGACTTGCGAAGTGATGAACTTCAACGTCAACCAAAACCTCGAAGAAGTCGTCTCAGCCGACGTGACACTCAAGCCGACGCAGTCGTCGTCCGGCGGTGGAATGAACGTTGGTGGCGGCCCTTGACGTGCAAAGCAAGATCAACTGTAAAGCTATTTCGTGTGCCGCTAAAGTGCCGACGCACTATGCGCGAAGAGAGGCATAACGCACGGCCTTGGTACCCAGCGATTCGCGAAGATGGGCATCAAGGCCGTCAGGTTCAGAGTCAAATTCGGCGATAATCTGGAAATTGACGCCTTTCGGACAGTCCGGCATCCAGGTCTCGATCGTGTGGGAGTCAGAGGCTCGCGTCACATTAATCGCTATCGCGTTTGAGTTGGCGCTGGCGTACCGCCAAGAGTCATGACAATCGAAATAGAAGTCTGGAAGCGATAGTCGTGCTTGCAGCGCGTTGCAGACAGATTCGAGCGATGCATCAGAGCTTGCAGCGAAATACGTCGTGATGCGTGCCATATGAACAAACTGAGGCTGTCAACGGAAGGTTTTTATGACACTTCTCTGAACGAAGCGGACGATGCCTGAACTATGAGCGATTCTACCAGTGCCAGCCCGCGTTGCCAAACAAGGAAGGTGTGCCGAAGGCCTCAGCGTAAAAAAGATGTTGGCCGACGCCCCTGCATAAGTGCGTGATGGTAGTGTCAGTCAATGAATGATGGGATGTCCACGAGTATTATATCTGTTGCGCTACACGTGATATCGTAGATCCAACGGGCTTCAAGAACCCGCTTGAGTTCGTCGGCATCATTGGGGCCTGCATGTTCGATCGTGCTCTGGCGAAGATCAGTGGACAACTGCAGTTCAATCCGCACAGTACGATATTGAGAGATGTCGCCGGAGCCTCTCTCCAACACCACAGTTTTGTCAGCGTCGCGGACATCCAGAATAACGGGGTTGTCAAATTCAAGCGTCCGAGCAAAGCGCAAGGCACGACGGCGAATTGGTTCGGTGCTATCGGTCACAAGGCGTTGGACAACAGGTTTTTGTACGACATGCCACCAAGGATGATCACCTTTTCAAACAGCACTCGACTTGTCTGTATCTTAAACCACGGAACGGAATCCCATGCAAAAATTTGTTGACCGCCATGGTCGCGTTTGGATCGTTGATATCGACAACACGACGCTTCGCCGCGTGAAGACGCTCACCGGCGTTCGCTTGCTCGATGCTGTCGATGGCGACTTGATCCCACAGATGACGCAAGACTTCCTGTTGCTCGGTGAAGTTTTGTTCGCAGTGTGCAAACCGCAAGCGGACAAAGACAGCGTCGATCAGGAGGTCTTCGAGTCCGGACTGTCGGGCGATTGCCTGACCGAAGCACGCAACGCACTTGTCGAAGCGCTGTTGGACTTCCTCCCGGAGGACCAACGCCGTCTGCTGAGCAAAGCGGTGACACATCAACGCGAGGTGACGGCACGCGGGATGGAGATGCTGCACCGGAAACTCGACGACCCGACGCTGGCGGACAAGATGGTCGCGGAGCTCGAAGCGAATCTGGAGGTGCCCGGCTTGAACGCGAAATCTGTCACCTCGCCGGCATCCTCGGTGTCGACCCCGGACCGCTAACGCTCCGGCAACTGTGCTGGATGATTGACGCCAAACGCAGACACGATTGGCAACTCGCCAGCACGCTGGTGTGGATCACCGCCGAAGTCAACCGCGACCGCAAGCGACGTCGAAAGCCGTTCAAGCCCGACGACTTTAATCCGTGCGTCACGACGCGGCCCGCTCCTGCAAAGGCGAGCGTCGAACAAGTCGCATCGCTACTCGGTGCCAAGTTCACCAAAGCTAATCGCTAACCGCTAAAGGCTAATCGCTTCCCCATGTCCCAAGTTCGTGCCGGAGCCGCTTTCGTTGAACTGACGCTGAAGAACTCAGCGTTGGTGAAGGGACTGCGTTCGGCACAGAAACAACTTTCATCGTTCGCATCATCGACGTCGATGATGGGTGCAAAGCTGACCGGCCTGGGTGTCGCGATGGCCGCGCCGCTGGGTGCCGGCATCCAAAAGTTTGCCGAGTACGACGACGCGATCCGACAAGTCGCCGCCATCACGGGAGCCACCGGCGCGGCGTTCGATCGTTTGAATGCGAAGGCGAAACAACTCGGAGCGACAACAAGCTTCTCGGCCGTCGAAGTCGCCAGCCTGATGACGGAACTAGGCCGTGCTGGTTTCGATCCGCGACAAATCGAAGACATGACTGGCAGCGTCATGAATCTCGCCCGAGCGACCGGCACCGATGCCACGCTCGCATCAGGAATCTTCGCCGCTGCGATCCGCCAATTCAACATGGAGGCCGGCCAAGCCCCGCGAGTCGCCGACGCACTGACGGCCGCCGCCAACAAGAGTTTCAACAGCGTCGAGTCACTCGGTGAAGCACTGAAGTACGCCGGTCCCGTCGCGGCCGATGCGAACATGAGCCTCGAAGAAACGCTCGCGATCCTGGGAACGCTTGGCAACGTGGGCATCCAAGGCTCATCCGCCGGTAACGCACTGAAACGATTGCTGACACTGTCGGCCGCCGAGTCGGAAAAATTTCAAAAAGTGTTCGGTGTCGCGACCAAAGATGCGGCCGGAAACGCTCGACCGCTGGCCGACGTTCTGGGCGAAGTGGCCGAGGCCACGAAAGACCTCGGTTCGTCCGATCGGGCAGCCAAGTTCAACGAAGTCTTTGGGATGCTCGGTATCACCGCTGCGTCCGCGATCGGTAAAACGGTCACGGACACTCGCGAGTTACTCGGTGAACTGGAAGGTGCAGGAGGCATCGCCAAGAAGACAGCCGACAAAATGGAATCCGGTCTCGGCGGAGCGTTCCGAGTTCTCGCCAGTTCCTTTGAAGCCGTCCGCATCGCGATCGGCGAGGCTCTCGAAAAGCCGATTCAGCGACTGACCGAAAACGTCTCGCTCGCTGCTTCCTCCATCACCGACTGGATCGGCGAAAACAAACGAGTCGTCCAAGTTGCCGCGTTGGTCGCAGCCGGAGTCATCGCCGCCGGTGCCGCACTACTCACGATCGGTTCGGCCGCCGCGGCAGCGTCGATGGCGGTTGGCGGGTTACTTGGGATCTTCTCCGCGATCGGCAGCGTCGTGGGCATGGCCGGTGCAGCGGTCTCAGCTTTGCTTTCGCCCATCGGTTTGGTGGTTGCTGGCGTTGTAGGGCTTGGTCTGTACCTCGCCAAAACGTCCGGCCTGTTGTCTCGAGTCTCCGCGTTCTTCAAAACCGCGTTCGCTCAAATCGCGGTCGACTCTCAATCTGCCTTCAAAGCCATCGCTGCATCACTCGCATTCGGTGACATCACCGGTGTGGCCAAAGTCATGTGGGCGTACTTGCGTGGCTTATGGAAACAAGGCGTCGCGGCTTTGGCCGACGCGTGGGATCAACTGTCATCCAGCCTCGATGGGTTCGCCGGCGGATTGCTGTCGGCGGTCGGCAGCTTGCTTCGCAGCACACTCGCGTGGGCCAGCGAAAACCGAGCCGCGATCCTGACCGCCGTGGCGGGTTTCGCCGCAATGAAAGTCGGTGCCGCCGGCGTCGGTGCCGCGATGATCGCCCTGAAGGGTATCACGATCGGTTTGTCCGTCGCCTCGAAAACGCTCGCGGCAACTTGGGCGGTCTTGAAGACCGTCGGTGCAGGCATCAAAGCGGTCTTCATCGGTTTGGCTGCCGTCAAAAAGATCAACATCGCACTGGCCGGCGTCTATGCCGCAGTCACCGCCGGACTCTCAGGAGCGTTTGGATTGCTGACCGGAGCGATCAGTTCTGCAGCCGGTGCGATGGCTTTGTTGTTCTCGCCACTGGGTTTGGTTGTCGCCGGCGTTGTCGCTCTCGGTGCCTACTTCCTCTACACGTCGGGTGCGATCGGCAGTTCAATCGACTTCCTCAAAGGAGCTTTCCAAAACCTGAAGGCCCACACGATGGCCGCATTCGGTGCAATCGCCAACGCTCTGCGAGCCGGCGACATCAACGCGGCCGTCGATGTGCTGTGGTCTTACATCAAAATGCAGTGGACCAAAGGCACGACCTGGCTCTCAGGCATGTGGTCACGATTCACCGCATACCTTTCCGACGCTTGGGGCGACGCGGTCTACAAACTCGCCGACCAACTCATGCAAGGTTTCGGCGGATTGCGAGCGATCTGGAACAGCACGGTTGCCTACCTCGCCGACGGTTGGACGATCCTCACGTCGGCGGTCCAGAAAGGTTGGAACAACACAGTCGGGTTCCTGAAGAAAGGTTTCCTGAAACTTCACGAATTGGTCGACATCGCCGGCGACGTCGCGATCCAGATCGGCGGTGTGTTGGTCAACGCTCTGGCCGGCGTCGAAGGAGCGTGGGTCGAAACGATCGACTACCTCGCCGATTCGTGGGCCGTGTTCGTTGGTGAAGTCCGCAAGATGTGGAACAGCACGGTCGGGTTCCTCCGCAAGGCCTGGGTGAAGTTGAAATCGCTCTTCGACGACGACATCAATGTCGAAGCCGAGGTGCGGAAGATCGACAACGAAACGAACGCCAACAACGCGGAAGAACAACGCAAACGGCAAACCGCGATCGCCGGCCGTGCCGAACGCCGCCAAAAACGCAAAGCCGAGATCGAGGCCAACCGCAAGGCGATGCAGGAAGACTTGCAACGCCAACTCGAAGATCGCAAGAAGTCACGCGAAGGCCAAGACCTCGACGCCGACTTCGCTGCGATCGACGCCGAGACCAACCAACAAAACGCCGCGGTCGATGCTGAACGGGATCGTCAATTCGATGCCAACGCCAAAGCCAACGAACAACGCACTGCCGACACGGAGGAATTCGCGACCGGCGTTCGCGACACACTCGACGAAATGCGTCGCCAAGCAAAGGCCGACGCCGCCGCCAAACGTGCCGAGCGATCCCTCGCCGAAGCCGATCGTCAAACCAAAGTCGCCGAAGCCGAAGCGGACTTCCAAGCTGCCATCGACAAAGCAAACGCTCTGAAACCAGAAGGCGACGAGCAAGCGATCAACAGTGAGACCACATCGCCACAAATCTCGGACGACCTGGCAGCAGCGATCGCCGAAGCCAAAGCGTCACTCGAAGCCGCTCAAACCGACGCGGGACTAACGGGCGAAGATGCCGCCGGTGATGAGCGTCTCGACAAACTCAAGGCCGGCATCGCGGCGATGGAAGCCAAGGCAGCCGCGATCACCGATCGAGCCGGCAACGAAAGCAAACTCGACTTGCCGCCCGCTGAACTCGACGACAATTCAGTCGCCTTGGAACTCGACCGCGACGCCCAAGCCTCAATCGACAATTTTTCAGGCACCGACGTCCGCGATCAATCGAACGAGTCCGTCACCGGAAAGTTTGATTCACGCGGCCTCAACATCGGCAGCGGTGCTCGCAAACTCGAACCGATCGGTCTTGATGCTCCCGCTGAGAAGCTGAAACCTGAACCGCTCGACGAAGAACCTGAAATCATCGTCGCACCGAAGCTGGCCATCGACGAACAAGCCGATGATGCGATCGCCCAGCAAGGACCAGAGCCCGACGCCATCGCCGACTCAGGCCTGCAGCAAATCAACGATCGCCTCGTCGCCATCGGTCAATATTTGATGAAGTCCAACGAATTACTAGCCGGCGGAAGTGGCAGCCTCAGCGAGTCGGGTGAACGATCCGGTCTCGGCCTCAGCGAGGACGTCCAACGAGCGATCGTCGAGACCGCCAACAACACTCGCAAGCTCGCCGAACGATCCACCGGCGGCGGGTTGGTGTTTAGCTGATGAGTTTTTCATACGGAGGCTACAACTTCGACGTCGCGGCTCTGTCGGAGAAAGCGTCACGCGGCAAAACGAATTCGGACTTCACCGCTTACGTCGCGACCAACGGTGGAAACGTCAGTCCACCGGCCGCCGCCAGTGCCGCCCAATCGTATTACGAAGACAACTTTCCCGACCTGATTCCGTTCCTGCAAGTCGACTCGGAATTCATCAACGCCAAGCACGCGTTGGTCAGCGTCACGCTCAATGAAACCAAGCTCGATCCGGTCTCGTTCAATACCACGGGAGCCACAACGCACATCAACCAAAGTTTGCTAACGCGAGGCATCTATGCCGCGCCCGGCAAGATCGCCCCAGACTACCGCGGCGCGATCGGCGTGAGTGATTCAGGTGTCTCGGGCGTCGATGTCACCGTGCCGGCGTTTGAGTTCTCGGTCCGCAAGAAGTTTGAGTTCGTTTCGACATCGTATCTGCTGGCGGTCGTTTCCATGACCGGCCGAACGAACTCGACGGCATGGTCGATCTTCGGCCCTGGCGAAGCCCTGTTCCTCGGGGGCGAGGGAGGCGAGGACGACAACAACTGGGTCGACATCACCTACCATTTTGCCGCTCGCCCCAATCAGCCGGCATTGCAACTCGGCAATATCGGCAGCGTCAGCAAACGCGGTTGGGATTACTTGTGGGTGAAGCATGACGAAGAGGTCGTCGGCGATCGCGTGCTGCAAACGCCAGCGGCGGCCTACGTCGAACAAGTCTATCCCGATGGCAATTTCGCAGCGTTAGGACTTTCGTAGGTGGCAAGACGTGTTCGACCCGGCGACAGTCTCAACATCAC
The DNA here is from genome assembly GCF_014192335.1 of Aporhodopirellula rubra. Classification (GTDB taxonomy): domain Bacteria; phylum Planctomycetota; class Planctomycetia; order Pirellulales; family Pirellulaceae; genus Rhodopirellula; species Rhodopirellula rubra. Next base: position 337,474 of record NZ_JACHXU010000003.1, read on the forward strand.
CGCGGTCGAATACAACCGACTGCTGGCGGCGGCCGAGGCGTCACATCGCAACCGTCTGCCCGGCGGCGGTGGTCAACGAACACACCTGCGAAACGCGTCGACCGTTCGCGTTCACAACACGTCGGGTGCGGTCGTCCCGATTGGCGGCATCGCCGGATTCGATTCGCCCATCACGGATCCCGAAGCCGGCCCGGTTGAACTGGCCCGCTTCGTTCGCGATGCGACCATCAAAACGGTTCGCCCGACCGAAGACGACCACACGGGCCGATTCGGCGTCGCGATCGAACCGATCCGCGATGGCGAAGTCGGCCGAGTCGTCTTCGACGGAGTCGTCGCGGCCCAAGTCGATGTCACCAAAACCTGGCATCGCTTCGCCGACGTCGCCGAATCGGGTGGCGACACATTGCAGTCGAAGCCCGACGGATCGGCACAAATCTTATGGCGGAAAGATCCGGCGAAGACTGGCCGACAATGGGCAGTCGTCCGAGTCGGCCGGCCCGCCGATCCGGTTTACCTCGTCAAAGTCCCGGCCGGCGGCATCGCGGCCCGTCGCGGGATGCGAGCCGGCAGCGCCGATTGCGACCTGTTCGAGCTGGATAAAGACGGCGAGATCCAACCCGTTGATGATCCCGCCGGTGACGTGGTCCGGATCACCGCTCGCAACCATTCGGCTCAGCGAATCCGCGGCCCGATCGAAGGAAGTGGCGAAGACCAATACATCGTCGTCAACTTTGATGGGCATCGGTCCTGGGTCGTCGACCCGCCCAAGCAAACACTTCTGTGCAAACCGACGAAACGTATCAAAGCAAAGTCGTGGGGAACGGCTCGCGAGCTACGTTTTGATGGCGGATGGAAACCGATTGGCCCTGCCGTCTCGGTTTACAACGTTTGCGATTACGCATTGCTGGCAAGCCAACAGATCGTTTGCCACTTCCATGAGGACACATCAGCATATCTGACAATCGGTTGCCGTTGCTGTGATGGCAGCAGCAGTTCGAGCAGTTCATCAAGCTCCAGCAGCTCGTCGAGTTCAGGTTCCAGCAGCAGTTCTAGCAGCGATTCATCGTCCACCAGTTCTTCTTCGTCTCCCTCGTCATCATCTTCATCCTCGTCATCGGGAAGCTCATCAAGCAGCAGTGGCTCGTCGAGTAGTTCGAGCATGAGCGGTTCAAGCTCATCGAGCATGTCGTCGAGTTCCAGCAGCTCCCTGTCGTCTTCCAGCAGTTCATCAGGTTCGAGTTCGTCTAGCAGCGGACCGTCGTCATCGTCGTCCGGCAGCCCATCGTCCTCATCAAGCAGCGGTTCGTCATCGAGCAGCAGTTCCGGCAGTTCGTCGTCTTCATCAAAGTCATCTTCGAGCAGCGATTCATCCTCGAACTCGTCGTCATCCGACAGTAGCGATTCTTCCCTTAGTTCGTCCGCATCCAGCAGTAGCGATTCAAGCGACAGTTCAAAGTCTTCATCCAGTAGCGAAAGCAGTAGCCAATCGAGCGATTCCTCGGACAGCAGCGATTCAAGCACATCGACAAGTCTGCCGAGCGTAAGCAGTTCATCCAGTTCCGACGGTTCCTCGTCCGCATCGAGTGATTCATCGGACAGTTCGTCCGATTCCCAGTCCAGCGACTCATCGACAAGCGAATCGAGCGATTCCAGTACGTCGATCAGCCTGCCAAGCGTGTCCGCGTCCAGTTCATCGGCGAGTGATTCGTCGTCGAGCAACTCGCAATCAAGCGATTCCGGTTCGTCGAGCGATTCGTCCACCTCGCAATCAAGCGAATCCGCCAGCACGCCATCCGTCAGCAGTTCGCAATCGTCTGTCTCCGAAAGCGAGTCATCGACCAGCGAATCATCGAATTCTGAATCGAGCCGATCCGATTCAAGCTTGTCAGAGAGTGAGTCAACGAGCCAATCCGACTCGGAAGGTTCACGATCCTATAGTTGGAATTCATCGGCAAGCAGCGACAGCGTTTCTGATTCAAGCGAGTCTGAATCTCAATCCGAATCTGAGTCGACTTCCGAATCAACATCGCAATCAGCGAGCGAGTCTGGCAGTGAGCCTCCGAGCGAATCAAGCATTGACCGAAGTTCGGACTCGCAAAGCTACTCACTGAGCGGATCGGCTTCGCACTCCAACAGCGATTCAGGCAGTGGAAGCAATAGTGGTTCCACGTCTGGAAGCGGTTCAAATTCCGATTCCGGCAGCGATTCCGGTTCCGATTCTCGATCGACGAGCGACTCAACCTCGGGCAGTGATTCTGTCAGCGATGGCTCAACAAGCGTCGCAGCGTCGTCGAACGGTTCGGATTCTGAATCCAACCCGCCATCCACAAGCGAATCTGACTCCGAAGGCTCAGACAGCGATCGGCCCAGTGCAAGCGACGACCCGAGTGTCGGCGATTCATCGGGTAGCGACAGCGATCAACCATCTGAAAGCAACGACTCAACATCCGACTCCGACCCACCCAGCGATGGTTCCGACCGACCCAGCGAAAGTGCGTCCGACAGCAGCGACGGCTCCGATCGACCGAGTGAAAGCGATTCAACCGAGGAACCATCCGAAGATCGCAGCGGATCCAGTGAACCTTGCAACAGCACGTGGATTTGGTCGTGCGGTTGGGAGTTGGTGAGCAGCGATTGTGAAGACCCCGGCGACCCACCTAGTTCGTCCGGTTCATTCGATGGCGCAGTAGCAGGCATGACAGCATGATCCATTGCCCACATCTAACGCCCGACAACCAATGCGAAGTGGCCAACCAGATCGCAGGTTGTCGCGTGCAAACAACGCCGGCTGCCTGCAACGCGTGCCAGACCAATGACAACCCGTGCGCGATCAATGTCGTCACGATCGGCATGGCATTGGTCAACAAGAAGCGACGCAAACAGGACGTCACTGAGTTGGAGTCACTGCTTCGCAACTACATGCCGGACGAAGATCCGATGCCGGTGACGTTGAAGATGAGCAGTTACAAGCCCGGCCCCGGCAACGAGCTCAAAAAGATGATCGCTTGGTTTGCCAAGCCAAGCGAAACGTGCAACTGCGAAACCCGTGTCGACACGATGAACGACTGGGGTGCCGAAGGTTGCCGCCAAAACATTGACACGATCGTCGATTGGTTACTCGAAGAAGCCCAAGCAAGAGGACTCCCACATGGAAGGTTTACGGCCACAGTCGCCCGCAGTCTCGTCAACACTGCCATCCGCAAGTACGAGCGGAAGTTCCCCGAAGGGGCACCCGAACCAGACCAAGACGATCCCGAGGACGAATTCAATCGTTGAACGCTGTTTCCTAATTAACCTCGATCGCCGCGATGATCGAATGCGAGAATGGATGCGGCAACTTCCTGATCCTTGGCCGTTCCCCGAACCAGAACGCTTCGCCGCGATCGACGGCCGGCGCGTCGCGACACCACCGCAGTGGCGAGCAGGTAATGGTGCGTGGGGGTGTTACCGATCTCACTTACTAATTCTCGAAAAGTGTCTGCTCGAACACATCGACTCGTACGTTGTCTTTGAAGACGACGCAGGGTTCGGCGACGACTTCTGCGAGCGACTGCAACAGTTTATTGCCGAATTGCCTGCCGATTGGGGCATGGCGTATCTGGGTGGCCAACACCTCTACGCCGGAAAGAACCCGCCGCAAAAGGTTAGCGAACACGTCTATCGACCCTACAACGTGAATCGCACCCACGCGTTCATGGTCCGCGGGCGCGACGCGATGAAAACACTCTATCGGCATTTGACCTGGAACGATTGGCACTCCAAGCACCATATCGACCATCACCTCGGTCGCTTAATCCAACGTCGCTACCAAGCTCTCGTCCAGGGGAAGAATATCCAAAAGGAATCCATCGGGGTCTACACACCTGATCGCTGGCTCGTTGGGCAACTTCCCACGAAGTCCAATATCTGCGGACGCAAATGGAGTCAAACACGATTCTTCAATGACGCCAAAAACGCGGATCATTCCGACGCACCGTTCTTTGCGGTCCTCGGCCCGCACCGCGCCGGCACGTCGTGCGTCGCGATGGTGATGCACCATCTGGGCGTTCACATGGGAAATCAACTCGGTGGTTACGAAGCGACCGGAGGCGGCGAGGCGCTCGGGTTAGCACAGCTTTGCGAAAAAGTGATGCGGTTCCCGGCAACGGACCCGAATGTCAGCGACGACCAACTGACTCAAATGCTCAAGTCGTGGATCGTCAGTCGCAAATCGGAAGCCAACCGCGACAAGACTGTCTCCGGCGCAAAGTATCCGCATCTATGTCGCTTCGTGAATCACCTTCACGCCGGACTGGGCGATTCACTGCGAATCATCTCCGTCGAACGAGACATCGAAGCGTCGATTCGTTCGCTGCAAAACCGAAGCGAGAAACATCGTGGCCAATGGTTCGCGGCGAACGACGAGGAATGCGAGGTTCTGCAACGCAGTCTCCTCGCCCACCGAGACAACTTCATCGCCGAGCATCCCGAAGTGCCGATGTTCCGGATCGAGTTCGCCGAATTGGTGACGTATCCCGAGGAGGTGATCAGCAATCTGGTCGAGTTCCTCGGGATCACGCCGACCCAGGATGAAATCCAGTCGGCAATCGAGCACGTCAATCCAGATCTTCGGAAGTTTGGGTGAGCATCATCGTGAACAACATCTCAACAGCAGATATTACGTTTTGCATCAAGACGATTCACCGACCTTGGTCCTGCCATCGCCTGGTCAAATCGCTGCGAGAGCACATCGCCGATCCAAGGATTGTTGTTGTCGACGACGGTCGGCCTGAGCTTCGTTTCAGTGAGAAATATCCCGAAACCGCTATGCTTTGCACGGTCATCAACCTTGATCAGCACGATGTGGGCGTTGGAGTAGGACGTAACGCGGCGATCGACGCGGCGCAGACTGAGTACATCTTTCTGCTCGACGACGACCATGTTGTCACGCCGGACTTTCACATCGACCGCGTTTGCGAGTACTTCACGAAGCACGAACTCGACATCCTTGCCGTCCGACAGGGTGGAGGTGGTCGACCCACGATGCTTTCGCCGCTGATGAACGGCAAACGCATCTGGATGCACCGCGGTGAAAAGAAACGTGTCGGCACCGTGGCCTGGTGCGACATGGTCAGCAACGCGTTTCTCGCTCGCAAGGAAACAATCGCGACGCTCCGTTGGGACGAAGCCCTGAAAACCTACGAGCACTGGGAGTTCTTCTACCGAGCGAGTCACCTCGCCAAGCTGCAAATCGCGGTCGCGACGGATTGTTCAGTCGTCCATGCACACGTGGCCGGCACTGGTTACGGCAACCTACGGGGGAGATCAAAGTTCCGTGCGATAGGGCTTCGCAAGCACGGTTTCCATTCGATGCGGTATCCAGGAGGTCAAATCGTCCGTGCGTGAACAAATCACCTTTTGCATCAAGACGATTCATCGCCCGCAGTGTTGCGCCGCACTCGTCCGCAGCATTTACCAACACTACGGCGAAGAACGACCCGCAATCCACGTGCTCGACGATGGAAAGCCGGAGTTGCGATTCTCGTCGAGTTGTCCCGACGAGGCGGCAATGGTCGATCGACTGATTGAGACCGAATACGACATTGGCTTGTCGGCCGGTCGTAACCGATTGCTCAACGCTGGCGACACCCCGATCGTGGTCTTTGCTGACGACGATCACTTGGTTACCAACCAAACGCGTCTGCAAGAATTGGCGGCCAAATTGAACCGTCACCATGACCTGGATCTCTTGGCCGGTTTATCGAATCTTCAAGAACGTCCAAAGCTGATGAAGTCTGATGGTCGGACGCTGCGGATTCCGCATGGGCACTACAAACGACGTGGCTCAATTCGCTGGTGTCACTACGTCGGGAATTGCTTCGTCGCCTACCGTGACATCCTCCAAGCGATCCGCTGGGACGAATCGCTCAAAGTGGAAGAACACTGGGACTTCTTTTGGCGATGCAAGATCGCCGGCGTCAACGTCGCCTGCGACATCGACCACTCGTTCAAGCACGAACACATCGACCCACCCGGCTACCGACGGCGACGACCCGAGTTCTTGACAACAGCCATTCGGAAGCATGGACTCGACCGAGTCATGTGGCGCTGACGCTGTCATTCATTTCTAACCATCCATAGAGCCGACCACCCAGCAAATCACTGATTCATTCAGTCACGGCGTCTCTGGTAAATCTCGCTGACACGAAATGGAGTTCTCAGATGCACGCGTTCATGCGATGCCTCGCAGCGTCGATGTTCTTGGTCTTTGCCTGCGCCGAGTGTTCAGGCCAAACTTACCCCGATGGCACGTTGGTGATGTCCCGATTGAAAGGGCGTTTCGGCAACTTCCTTTCGCGGGTGACCGGAACACACTACACGCACACGGCAATCGTGATTGATGGCGAGGTTTGCGAATCGACGTTTCCGCGAGCCAAATGCACACCGCTGAACCGGTATGCGGCCGGTAAGCCGTGGATCGTCCGCTACGTTCCTCCAAGCGAACCGCTCACGCCCACACAAACGCAAGGCATCCGGGACTATGTCCGGAGGAATGTCGGCCGACGTTACGGATTGAAGCAATTCTTCAATCCCAACTCCCACCCCGATGGACGCATTTACTGCAGCCAGTTCGCGCATGGAGCAGTCTCGTCGGCGGGTTTCCAACTGCCGGCGAAGTCCTGGCACACCCCAGATCGCCTTCTACACGGATCGCCGATTCACCAATGAGCTTTCCAGGTGACCTTAGTAATCAAGGCGACCAAGCGATGATCGAACTGCCCGCATTGGAATACCACCTCGCTCACGGTTGCAACCTCTCGTGCCAGCAGTGCAGTCACTACTCCAACTTCCACGTTGCCGGCGCAATGCCGACCATCGAAGACGCGGATGCCAACTACGCGAATTGGTCACATCGCTTGAAACCAAGGCGATTCGCTCTTCTCGGTGGCGAGCCACTACTGAATCCACAACTGATTCAGCACATCCGACTCGCACGGCAACACTGGCCCGACAGCAACCTCATGCTAGTCACCAACGGATTCTTTCTTTATCGCTTTCCTGACCTGCCGGCGGTTCTGGCGAAAACCAATTGCCGGCTTGAAGTCAGCCAGCACGGAACGCACGCAGACTACGTCAAACGATTTCGCGAGGTGAGGCACCTCGTCTGGCGATGGCGAGAAAAACACCCCGAAATCCAAATCAAAATCCGCCAATCGCATCGTGGCTGGATGCGGCAATACAACGTCGAGAACGGTAAGCCGATGCCGTTCGATTCCAAACCGAATGCGGCGTTCAAAGTCTGTATGCAGAAGACCTGCACGCAACTCGTCGCCGGCGGCGTGCTGGCGAAGTGTCCCGCACTTGCGTACTTCGCTCAGCTTGAATCCAAGCTGAAGTTGCAAACTCTCCCGCAGTGGCAACTGTTCCGTGACTACAAAGCGATCACCGCCAACGCCACCGACGATGAACTTCGCACCTTCATCGAAACCAAAGCCATCCCGCAGTGCGGCCTATGCCCATCACGTTGCACCAAGTTCGTCCATCCCAACCCCCTGCAACGGAGTGCTTTGAAATGACGCATGGTCCCTTCGAGCCAGAAATGCCACCCCCTCCTTTCTTACCGCCTTTCGATCCGCCCGGCAGCGAATCGCCGTACGTTCCCGAAGGCAGTTCCACCGATGACGACGGTTCCAGCGACGACTTTGGACCCCGTCCACCTTGGTGGCCCGAAGATTTCCCCTGGCCACCCGAGCCCGAGGAGCCCACCGTGATCGAATCCTACCCGCCAATCCACACGTGGCCGCGTTTGCCGCCGGATCACCCGTACCACGTCCCACCTGGACACTCCGCGCCAGACAACCTGCCACCAGGTCACCCCGGCGAACACTATCCCGCCATGCCGCCAGATCCTGTTATCTATCCTGCCAGTTCCGAAGATGGATCAACCTCAGGCTAGAACGATAGAGTCAAGCGAACCTCGCCGGCAGTAAAGTGTCTTTGCACCAGTCCGTCAATTCTGGAAATCAAGATGACCACCTTCACTTCATTCACAACATCAACGACCGACTCGTCCTTCGAGGGTGAGGCGGGGATGGTGCGTCGTGAGTGAAGGTTGATTCCGAAACGATCCCCAAAGCCCGCCCGGTGAAATACTTGGCGGGCTTTTTTTATGGGTTGTTGTTTCTTGATTGATGGCGTTTTCCTGTTTCTTCGTTCCCTGTCATCTGGCGCTCATGCGAGCGAAAAGGCGATCGAGGCTGCTCACCTCGGTCGCTGGCGATCGGTGCGAAACGCTTCCTTTGAAAAAGGAGTTTGCGAGCTATGGTTCAAAACGAAATGACGCAAAAGACGTCGGTCAACGTTGGCACGATCGGTCACATCGACCACGGCAAGACGACACTGACATCCGCGATCCTGCGCGTTCAATCCGAAAAGGGCCTGGCCAAGTACAAGTCGTACGAGTCGATTGCCAAGGGCGGCATTGTTCGTGACAAGAATAAGACCGTTACCGTGATCGCTTCGCACGTGAAGTATGAAACAGCCGGTCGTCGCTACGCCCATATCGACTGTCCCGGCCATGCTGACTACATCAAGAACATGATCACCGGTGCGGCCCAGATGGACGGCGCGGTGTTGCTGGTGTCGGCTGCCGACGGTCCGATGCCGCAAACTCGCGAACACTTGCTGTTGGCTCGTCAGGTCGGCGTGCCGCACCTGGTCGTGTTCATGAACAAGTGCGACTTGGTCGAGGACGCCGAATTGCTGGACTTGGTCGAAATGGACTTGCGGGAAATGCTCAGCGCATACGGATACCCCGGTAACGAGGTTCCCGTGATTCGCGGGTCAGCGAAGCAGGCTCACGACGATCCAGCCAACCCCGTAAAGATCGCTTGCATCGAGCAATTGCTTGACGCACTCGACGGTTCGATTCCCGATCCGTTACGATTGATCGACAAGCCGTTCTTGATGCCGATCGAGAACGTCTATTCGATCGCCGGTCGCGGCACGGTCGTGACGGGCAAGATCGAGCAGGGTGTCGTGCGAGCTGGCGACGCGGTCGAGATCGTTGGCTTGGCCAGCGAGACCGGCAGCGACGTGATCACGCAAGTCGAATCGTTCGGCGAAGTCTTGGAAGCAGGCCACGCCGGCGACAACGTTGGTGCGTTGCTTCGTAAGACCGCTCACACGGCGATCACGAAGGGACAGGTGTTGGCGAAAGCCGGCAGTGTGACTCCGCATCGCAATTTCGAGGCGGAAGTCTACGTGTCGAAGAAAGAGGAAGGAGGCCGCCACACGCCGTTCTTTGACGGCTACGCACCACAGTTCTTCTTCCGAACTACGAACGTGACCGGCAGTGCGTCGGTGATGGACGGTGTTCAGATGGCGATGCCCGGCGACGGAGTTCGCTTGAGCATCGCATTGAAGCAACCAATCGCCATCAGCGACGGCGACCACTTCGCCATCCGAGAAGGCGGCAAAACCGTCGGTTCGGGGGTCGTCACGCGAGTCGTCGCCTAGTTCGTCAAACGCAAAACGCCCGCGGTGGAGCAATCTGCCGCGGGCGTTTCCGCTGCGCTAACAGGTTTGTGTCAACTGCCGCTTCTCACGGATGTTCGGTAGCATGGTTGCGAAAGCAAATCGCATTCACAATCGAGGCATTTTTGATCGTCAGTGGCAGACAGCAGGTTATCAGTGAATGAGCAGGAAATTCTGCGAAGGCTAAGCGGGCGTTCCGTTGGAATGACGGCTCGTGAACTGGCGCGATCACTGAAAGTCCGCCCCAGTGAAGTCAATCAGTGTTTGTTGAAGCTTCAAAGTGCTGGACAGGTGACATTTCGCGGAAGCAAATGGTCCGCAGTCCATTCGCGAGCGGATTTGGGTAGCAACGTATCTGCAATTCCCACGGCCCCGGCTTCATCGCCACCGCCGGGCATTCCTGATCAGTCACCGCGTCAGAACGTCAAGCCAGAGCCTTCGGACGGTTTGGCACGGCAACCGCGGGTGAAGGGGAATGTCACTTCTCGTCATCTCGATCGTCGAGGTTCTCGGTGGTCAACATTTCGACGCCTGTGTGATTATTACGCGGAGTGCGTTCGTTTGGATCAGCGGTCGTCGATTACCGCGACGGCTGCCGATGAGTTTGAAACCATCGTTTGTATGGATGGGGCGCTACCGAACTCATCACAACTGCGAATCCGAACGCGGGAGTCATGGCACAAATGGGTTCGGAAGGTGACTGAGGATGACTATGTTTTTGTTGGGTATCCGTTGCAGCGATACCGATGGCGCGACACGCAAAAAGGCGAGGATGTCGATTTTGTTTCACCCGTCTTCGTGCTTCCGTGCCGAACACAACTGCGTGGGACCGACCTTGAGCTTGAATCAGTTGGTCCAGTTCGCATCAATGAAGGTTGGCTAGAGCGTCGTCTCAAGAATATCGACGAGCGGCGCACCTTCCTGGAACTTTGTGGCGTCGATTCGGCGAATGATGACGGAATCAGCTCAACGTCGTGGAGTGAATGTGCACGGTTGTTGAACCACTTCTATCCAGATTGGCAAGTCGAAACCCTCGATCCTGGCCGAGTGCAGTCATCGCCAAGTCTTGCGAGTCTCGCGAAGGATGGCATCTACAACCGAGCCGGTCTAATCATCCCGAAGAAGTGGAAGTTTACCGGTGGTCTCTACAAAGAACTCTTGAAGCTGGCGAACGAAACGTCGGACGAGCAGCTCGATAAGAGTGCCTTGCGGCATTTCTTTCCATGCGATGTAGCAAAGACCCAATCGACGGAAAGTGAAGATCTTCCCGACGTTGATTCCCCGCCAGACGTCGTCGGCGCTCAAGTCTTGACTTTGAACCATGAACAAATGACTGCCTCGCGTGCTGCGGCGGAACATGACCTTTCCATCGTGGTCGGTCCGCCGGGAACCGGAAAGTCGCGTGTCGTCGCAGCGGTTTTGGCTCAGCAAGCGTTGCTCGACCGCAGTGGGCTCGCGGCAAGTCGCAACCATCAAGCACTCGAAGCGGTCGTCCCCCGTGTAAACGCAATCACCGAACCCTGGCCGATCATGCTTCGTTTGGCTCGGCCTTGGGGCGCGCCCGCTGACATGTCGATGCAGGCCGCGATCGGACAACTGGTATCAAGCGACTTGGTCGGCGATCGCGACCACCTCGAGAACGTCCGCCAAGCATTGGCAAGGCGAATTGCCGATCATGCAGAAGCTGCTGGATTGGTCTCGAGGGTTGGAGAACTGCGTGAGTCGCTCCGCAAACGATCATTCAACCTCGACGAAGTGATCCGCTTGGTGCCGGAGGCTTATCAAGATCTCGCAACCCGCGGCCACGAACAGGTGCCCAGTACATCCGAGATCAACGCTGCGATCGAAATGCTTGTGGATCCGGCACCGTTCAGTTGGTCATTGATTTGGTTATGGCAGCGATTGTTCCAGAAGAAACGAGTGCAGCAGGGGCTGGCGATCGCGATCGACATCGACGAAAGAATGAAGCGGGTGTTCGATCAAGTGAAGAAGCTCCCGGCGATGGGACGCGTCGCAACACTAGAAAACATCGCCTTCAGTAGGCAGGTGATGGAGTTTTGGAAACCGATCGGGCAAGCGAACGAGGCAGCGTGTTTGGTCGGCGAACTACGACGACAACTTGATGCACTGCCTCCCACCGATGATGCATGCCGCGCCGAGTATGGGGCTGCCCAAAAAGTTGCCAAGTTGTCGGCCGAATCGTTTCTGGAACTGGCAAGGCAAAGTGGCGCGGAGATCTCGGACGAAGAGCGCAGTCTGCTGGCGAACATCTTGGCGACTATTGAAAACAGAAGCGGTCTGGACACCGAGGCCGATCATCGTCGGTGGTCGGAAGCGATGCGGAAAGCGTTTCCGATATTCCTGAAACACTTTCCATTGGCAGCGACGACCAATTTGTCTATTCGCCGAGACATCAATCTGGAACCAGCAGTCTTCGATCTATTGGTCATCGACGAAGCGTCGCAATGTGACATCGCTTCGGTCATCCCGCTGATGTTCCGTGCGAAGCGTGCCATGATTGTTGGTGACCCGATGCAGCTTTCGCACGTGACAAGCCTTTCGTCAGCGACCGACCGCCACTTACGTCGGCAATTCGGCGTCGATGACATTGAGTTAGAACGATTCAGCTATCGAACCTCGTCCATGTTTCACTTGGCGAACACGTCTCCCGGCGTCGGATCTCGAGTGTCGCTGCGACAGCATCACCGATGCCATCCTTCGATTGCCGCTTATTGCAGCGAGACGTTCTACAAAGGTTCTTGGACGGTCTTGACCGAAGACACCGGCAAACAGGGGATTCAATGGACTCACGTTGCCGATGACAGTCAGGCCGCGCCAGGTGGCGGTGCGTTGAGCCAGAATCAGATCGGTCAGATTTGTGACGAACTGAAACGTTTGCACGAAAGTGGATACGCGGGATCGGTTGGTGTGGTCACTCCATTCCGCCAACAAGCCAACCGGCTACGCGACGCCGTTCACCAAGCCTTGCCTCACGACTTCATCGTGACGTCTCGGTTGTTAGTCGACACGGCCGACGGGTTTCAGGGGGACGAACGCGACATCGTTCTCTTCAGCTTGGTTGGTGGCGAGGGACTTACCGAGGGTTCGCTTCGGTTTTTGTCGGGCGGTCCCAACCGATTCAATGTGGCCGTCAGTCGAGCGAAACAGTTGCTGCATGTGTTCGGCGACCTGACTTGGGCACGCAACTGCAAGATACGCCACATCCGAACGCTCGCCGAGTTTTGTGACCGCGAACTTGCTGAAAGATCGAAGGCGGTTGAATCCGGATTTCGTACGGACCTGGTGGGGCCGGTTTGGGAGCCGGCGCTGGCGGAGGCGATGACGAAGGCTGGCTTGCAGTTTCACCAGCAGTATCCTGCGTGCGGAAGATTCCTCGACTTCGCGCTCTTCAATGATGAGATGAAGTTGGATGTCGAGGTCGACGGTGAAACCTATCACCGCAGCGGTAGCGGCGATCGCGTGTCGGACGACATTCGCCGCGATCAGGCACTGATTGCGAATGGTTGGACGATCCTGCGATTCTGGGTGTATGAACTCCGTGAAGACATGGACCGATGCGTTGAAAAGATCAATCAGACCATTGGCGACCGCGGTGCCGGCTAGACAAGCCGCACGGTGCCTGGAGCAGTCAGCCTCGAAGCCTATCCTCCACCTCCGCGGCAACTACAATGGGCGTCTCAGGGCAGCTATCTACGGCTGAAACCGGAGTTTTCATACGTATTTCGCCGTCTTCTTTTCATGACTGCTTATCCCGAACCGCCATCACCGCCGGATTACCCCACCACCGGGCAATCGCAGACGCCAGTTGAGCTAGACCTTGCGGACAACGTTCGTCCAGAACTCCCGTCGACGGTTTGGCCATGGTTGATTGGTATCGCGGCACTCGCGGCGTTGTCCTTGCAAACGTGGTCGCTGTTGGGGCTTCTCAACGCCGGACGGCAGGAATCCGATTTTCAAGCGAAGGTGGCCGCTTGGGAATCGGCGAACAAGAACCGCCAAGAGGCGATCGACACCTGGAACAGTATCGAACAGCAGGCGAGTCAAAACGTCGATCAGTTGCGTGAGCAATCATCGTTGCTGCAAGGAACAATTGACTCGCTTCAAAAGCAACGTGACCAGTTAGTCGAAACCACGACGTCGCAAACCAAGACGCTTTCGTCACTCCAGCAAACACGCGAGTCGCTGCAAGGCGAACTTGAATCCGCGAAAGCGAAACTGGATGACGTGAATCAGCAGAAGCAAGCGGCCGAGTTGGCTGTAACGGCATCTGATTCGGCGAGGACTCAAACCGAAGGCCTGAACGATCAATTGATCGAGCGTGGCAAGAAGATCAAAGCAGCGTTGGCGAAATTGGAATCGGAATCCGCGGAAGCCGAAGCCAAGGTGGAAACGCAACAGAAGCTCCTTAACAAGAGCGAAGCTGAGCTTGCCGCGATGGAAGCTCGCATCACCCAGTTCGATGCGTTCCTGCAAAAGAAGTTGGCAAGTGTTGCGGAGTTCAAGCTACAGCAAGAGAAATCAGCCGACGCCGCGAAGGAACTGGAGGCAACCGCTGAAGAGCTTCGTCGTCAAACCGCTGCTGTCGCCAAAGCATCCAATGACTTAGCCGCGCTCAAGAAGCAGGTCGATGATCAAACGGCGACGCGAGATAAGACAAGTTCGGAACTGACGTCGATTCAGACTGATGTGAAAACAGCCGAAGCGAAACTTGCCGAACTGCGAAAGAAAGAGCAGCAGCTCGCCGAACAAATGGCGACGATGACGACCGCACTCAATTCCGCTGCAGCAGATGCCTCGAAATCGCTTTCGGAAATCTCTGCGACGGCCGCTTCAACGATCCAGGAGATGGCAACGAAGGCAGAAGAGGTTCGCAAGGCCGTCAGCGAGATCCAAGTGCCTGACATGAAACCGCCGGCATCACCGCCTGAAGAAACCGAAGGTGATCAACCATGAGCGATCCTAACTTTTGGTCAATTGTCTCGGTTGCCCTCGCATTGGCCGTGACTCTGATCGGTGCCATGCTGGCACTATTGGCATACGGACACCATCGCCGTCAAGCGATTCGATTTTGGGAACGTGAACAGCGTTTACCTGACGCGACGCGACTCGCCAATCTTCAAGTCCAGATCGAGGAGTTGCGGGATGAGTACGACACGCTGAAGGACAACGTGTTCGACGCTCAGCAAACAATCGAAGCAGCGGAGAACCAACGTCAATGGATGGAAGACGCGAAGGAAGAAATCGCAAGGCTTGAGGAAGACAAGCGAGAAGTTGCACGCATTCAAAATGAGCTCGAAACGACGCAATCGCAGCTCGCGAGCTTGAATGAACAGAAAGCGAATCTGGACGGTGAAATTGCCGATCGGAAATCGCGTCTGGAAGAGTTGGATGAGAAGCAACGCACCCTGACACGTGAGTTGCAGGATCTTGAACGGGAACTTGAACGTGCCGCGGCGCTTCGCGAAGAGATTACGCAACTGGAGGACCGCAAAAAGGCGGCACAGGAACAAGCGGAGCAACTTGAACAAGCTGCAGCGCAATTGAAACGTAAGCTAGAAGATCAACTCGATCAGCAAAAACGCGATGCGAGGGAAGAGGCGGAACGTTTCGAGCAAGCAGCGGCTCAGGCGAAGCGGAAGCTAGAAGACGAATTGGAACAGCAGAAACGAGCTGCAAAAGAAGAAGCGGATTCGCTCGACCGTGAACTGAACGATCTGAAGCGTCGTCGCGAGGAATCGGAATCAGCGGCAAACAAGCTGCAGAAGTCCCTCGATCAATTGAAAAACGAGAAGACCGACCTAGAGAAGGAACGTCGTAAACTTGCGAGCGAAGTTGCAGAGCTCGAGTCGAAATCGAACGCGCTGAGTGCACAGATCCCGACACTGGAAACCATGTTCGACAATCTTTCGTCGGCCGTGGCTCAACATGATGGGCCGACCAAGCCCGAGGAAAACGAGATTTGGCAACCGGTCTTGCCCATTGTTGACCCGGCACGGCAAAGCTCCCGCAGCGAACAAGAGTGCCTTGAAGACGTCGAGGGCAGCTTGAGGTCTCATGGGTTGAAGTTCGATCGTCGAACGCTTTATGCATTCCATACATCGTTGAAGACGACCGACAGCTCTCCGCTGGTGACGCTCGCCGGCGTCAGCGGCACGGGCAAAAGCGAATTGCCCAGGCGCTACGCCGAAGCGACCGGCATGAACTTCCTCAACGTGGCAGTTCAGCCTCGATGGGATAGCCCGCAGGACTTGTTTGGATTTTACGATTACTTGGAACGACGTTTTCGCCCAACCGACCTGACACGGGCGCTGATCCAAATGGATCCGATCGGGCCGGAGAAGAACCGTGGTTGGGATCCTCCGAAGGGCTACGAGAAGCAGCGATTGCCGAATCAGTTGTTGTTGGTGTTGCTTGACGAGATGAACCTGGCTCGCATCGAGTACTACTTCAGCGAATTCCTAAGCCGTTTGGAGACGCGCCGCGGAGTCGACGCCAGCAATCCGCAGAGACGAAAGCTCGCCGAGATTCCGCTGGACGTTGGTGGCCGGCGCAGTGGCCAACCGCCGATGCAATTGTTTGTCGATAAGAATGTCTTGTTCGTCGGAACGATGAACGAGGATGAAACCACGCAGGCATTGTCGGACAAAGTGATTGACCGAGCCAACGTGTTGCGATTCGGCAGTCCAAACTCCATCGTCCCCGTGCCGGCTTCAGAGCGTAATGGTCGTGCGACGGAAAACCAATCTCGGCTTACTCGCCAAACGTGGAAGGACTGGTGCAAGACCTCAGATAGTCTGAGTGACGAAGAGCGGACGACACTGTTGGATTGTATCGGCGAATTGCGAGGGTCCATGGACCAAGTTAACCGTCCGTTCGCCTACCGTGTCGCGCACTCGATGCTTGAATACGCTGCGAATTACCCGGATGTCGAACGTCGCTTGGACTTCGTCATCGCCGATCAGATTGAACAGAAGATTCTGCCAAAACTGATGGGGCTGAACCCGCAAGACCCAAGCGTGCAAAGAGCATTTGGAACAATCGACCGAATTCTTGATAAGGTCGACGATGACGCCTTGAAGACCAAGATTGAAGTCTGTCGCAAGGACGATTACTTCCAGTGGACGGGCATCGACCGCTCAGAGCCTTAATATGGTGGGGGTCTAGCGTGTTGGAATCGACGATTGATTTGGCGGATGTCGCACCGGAGGAGTCACCGGTTCTAGACGCGTTGGAACAGTTCGCGCAGTTCGCCGATGAGATGGTTGACTCCGAAAAACCGAATCCGATTTCCTGGGAAGGCAATCCAAGCCAGGTGGCGGTTCGCAGCGTCGGTCGAGTTCTCAGCAAATGGCGTCACGCGAGTAAACCGAATCGTCCGCCCTTTGCTCTAGTCGTTCGCCTGGCAAGAGACCTGCCAAGCGTACTGACTGACGTCGCCGGACACCCCAAACGAATTCTGCAGCGACGGCGTGCGATGGAACCGATCAATCGCCTTCGTGAACTCGATTCAAGCTGCGTTCGTTGGCTGACACGTCAACCAGGCAACACGCTCGCGGAGAAATCAGGCCATCGACGTGCCGTTCTCGCGGTCCAACGTTACGAGAGCGTTGACACGCTAGAAAATCGTGTCGTGAGAGATCTGCTGAAAAGGTGCATCGCCTTGGCAAGCGATTATCTTCGTCAGCATCAATCGTACTATCCGAACCACGATTGGATTCGGATGACAGATCACTTCCGAAAACTCTGCCGGCGTTTGGAGTCGCTGCCACAACTGCAGGAAGTTTCCGGATTGCCGAGTCTGCCAAAGCCGAACTACGTGCTGCTGCACGAATCACGCTACAAGCAGGTCTGGCGTTCGTACATGGAAGTCATTCGCCAGCAGCGTCGGCGACAACAACTGTGGACATGGCGACATCAAGCGTTTGCCGACATGGTAACGGTTGCGTGGATGAGTTCCGCCAGCCGCGGATTGGCTGACCGGCAAGTGAGGAAAGCGGCCCATCGCTTTGATCTACGGATTCGCGAAACGCCTCTTCAAGGAACGTTCTTTGATTGGGCTGCATTGCCGCCGATGTGGAATTTGGTCGACGATACCACGTTTTATATCGGGCCGATCGAATCCATCGTCGATGTTGCGAGACTCGTCAAGAGTTCCGGCGTCGACCTAGATATCGCGAAACTCTCGCAGGGTTTCAGCCATCAGCAACAAGGCACCTTCGTCACAATCTGGAACCAAACGAAATGGAACGTCGCCAAGTTGGAGATCTCATTTGCTGGTGACACCGAGCGGACCGAAGGTATTGGTGGATGCAGCGAGAACGAAGCCTTGGTCACGCTGGTTGATTGCATGACCGGAATGCAGGCTGGAAAGCATATCGTTCCATTAAAATTGATCGACAACCCGAGATCTTTAGACATGCTTCACCATCAATGGTGTCTATCGTGAACTCGCACGCGCTCAATCGACATGCCTGGGGAATCAGTTTGGGCTCCATGCACTGGTCTGCCCAAGGCATTCCACGTGATCTCGAGCAACGCCCCATCGAAAGAAGACCGAACGACAAAAACACTGCGCCGTCGGTGCTACTAAGCCGCACGGTCGGCGAGCCGCGGAGGCTGGACTACTGGTCGCCGCCCCATCCGCGTGGAACCGCGGCACCCTGGCCACCCGAGGCCGCCGTGAACGGAGACACGGGTGGTGGCCGCTTCCCGATCGCCGCTGCGTGGACGGGCCGAGTCGACGACGGCAATGAGCTTTGGCGATGGATTATTGATGACGAAGATCATGAACTCAGTTCACTCGACGCACTTGCGAGCGGTGCATCTCAGCTTGCCAAGATGCACGCAAAGGACGCTCCATCGGCGATCGTCATCCCCAACGACTTCCGACAACGAGAACAGCAAAAACTGCTCGACGCATGCGCCGCTGCAGGCGTGAACGCATCATTGCTTTGGCTTCCCGTCGCCGCGGCGCTAGCCTGGCTTGAGCAACAGCAGGACAAATTGACGCCACCACGAAGTGTGTCCGATGATCCGCTGACGCTGCCAATCGTCCATGCCGATTGGGGGCAAGTCAGATGTTCGACCCTTCAGCTCGTGCCGACGAAAGCCGAGAAGGGATTTCGATGGATTCCGGCTCGCAAGCGTCCGAAAGAAAGCGACTGTCCAATACCAGGGTTTGGTTGGGGGGAAGCCGCCGCTTGCGAAGCCAGCAATTCACAGGCCATTTGGAAACAGCGCTTCGCTTCTCCCGTACAGGCCCGCAGTACTAACCCATCAACCTCCGATTCAAATCTTCTGGAGCAAATCGCGGGCTGGTCGATAGAGCAGAAAAGCAACTGGCAGGTCGATCTGACGCTTGCCGAGCACCTGAAGTCGATTCCGTCGGCAGCAGCTATCGTCTTCGTCGGAGATTTTGCTGATCAGGTTGCCAGCGGCGAGCACGTCAGCCGTCAAACAGCGGCAGCCGGGATCCCTACACTGATCGCTGATGGCGTCGTCGGCGAGTGCCTACTTGCTCGGGGTTCAGCTATCTTTGCACTTGATCGCGTCGAAGGCCGTACCAGCTATCTCGACACTCTTCCCGATCTCGAACTCTTCGTCGATCGCAACCATCAATACGACTGGCTTAGCTTGCTCGGCGACACAGACCAATTCGTCTCCGGCGGCGAAGAGTGGAACCTGCCTCGTCCGATCGAAGGCCTCGCGCTGCGTCGCGGTGCAACCAGCATCAAATTGGTCGTCGCCCACGACGAATACGATGGCGTGCGAGAGTTGCAGGTGACGCTCGATCGACCCGCCGAGCAACGTCTCTCTGCAACGCTGCGCGTGTCGGCCACACCAGCGCAGGGCAACGCAAAGCTGCGGCTCTTGACGCAGCAGCAGGGTGAGATTCCATCTCGTTCGATTCAGGCAAACTGGGATCGCATGAAGCCGGTCCTCGATCACGAAGGCCAATCGGTCGACAAAGAAACGTTTTTGAAAATGCAGCCGCGGGCCTTCCCAGAGCTATTCCCAAGACGATGGAGCCACGGCAAATGGAGGGCCGCAATGCCGACTGTCCAGAAGATGATCCAGCGTGTTTCAAACGAGCTTCCCGAAGCAATCATGAAAGACGACTGGGCGATCACCCATCTCAAAGATCGACTTCTGGCAAAGGACCAATCTCAATCGCCATACGACGCAACCGCGATTGGTTCTGATTTCAAAGCACCCTACGACCAAAATGTGCTGGAAGCTCTCGGAGAATCGCTGCTGAAGTTGTGGCGTTCAACGAATCACCTGAACTCGCCGGCGCTCAGCACGCTTGTTAGAGCAATGGGATACCTTTCAATCGAGGATTCTGATTTCGATTTATGGTTGGCCATCAATCTACAAAACAGCTTTCGAGACAGACAATCGGTACTTCACACCTCGGGCCTCGCGATGCGAAATCCCGAGAGCATTGCTGCTCTCTTCGACTTTGTTTTCTTCCCAAATGGTAGATTGGCATCGCCAGGCGCAAACGAACTGAAGGCAATTTCACAGGTATTGCGTTATCGAACCAATGCGACACAGGGAATTAGCAGCGTCAAATGCGAACAAGTCATTCAGTCCTGCATTGGAATCTTCGAGCGTGGCATGGAACGTGGCGGTGGAGGTTATCCGTTCCGATGGGCAAGCCTCATTATCGTCTACATGCTTCGGAGAAGAATGTTCGACCTTGACTTCCTTGATCCTGAACAAGAGCTCGCAACCCAGGCAAAGGAACTGTTTCGCACCGCGATCGAGCGACACAAGCAACGACGCCTTCGCCCGATGGGCGGTTCCGTTGATTTGCCTGCCGCACTTCAACAAATGATCAACTACATCGACCGAAAAGGGTCAGGTGATATCCTGATGGCCAGCGAGTAACGAACCGTCAGGACAAAAATCGTTGAAAAAATAAGGGGCATGTGTTGTCTCCCCTCCCCTTAGGCAACCGCCGCACCGAAAGCTAGTCGCCTCGCCTCACACGTTCGGAGCTCTTTGGCTTGGCGAGTGTCGCTGCTGACGAGTTCTTCGATCCGCTGCAAGTTCACGGGTCTCAGGCAGACCTGGCCCAACTTGGTGCCGCGTACGGGATCCTGAATATTGATCCGCGACTCTTTCGCTTGCCGCTCCGCCGTTGGATACAGGATGCTCGCGATGGGACGATGCGGTTGGCTGATTGCGTAGACAACCAGCTGGTAGAGCATTTCACGTGGCAATGAACGTTGCCACAGATCACGGTACTTGGCGTCTAGCAAAGTCAGAACGCGGCCGTTTTGCTTCACGGCATAGTCTGGACGGGGTGTTGGGGACGGCCGGCGTTGAGGGTTGTAGTCGGGGTCGTACCGCATCATTTGCTTGAGCCCCTGTTCATCCAGCACCTCGTAACCGGGCAGGTTCTCTCGAAGGAATCGTGAGATCAAGTGTTGGAAGAACGCGTTCATGTCAAACAGGAAACCCGGAAGCCGATCCGCCTGAGACCGATCTTCCAGCGTGACACCTTGCGAATTGAACAGTAACCGAATGATGGACAAGGCCGGCTCATAACTTTCGGTCAGCCGGCTGAGCGACCGTTCCGCGTCAGCGAGCCTGGCGGCGTGCAATTGAACCGACGACACGGACTCCTCCATCAACAACGCGAGTCGTCGAGATTCCCGTCGAAGCATCAAGCCGCTGGCCATCGAACCGGCAAGTTCAAGCCCGGCTCGAAGAACTTGATTCAGTTTCGTGTTCTCGATGCGCGGATAGTGCCGGCACGGCAATGTCGCGGTCAGCAATCCGCCATCACGTGCCAAACGTCCAACGTCGATTCGTCCGCGCGGCGACGACAGACGTTCGTCGCGTGGAACGTACGATCGCCGCAGGCCTCTTGAGATCAGCTCCTGGGCTTCGACATTGAGTTGCGCAACCAACAAGTCTTCAAAGCCGCACGGTTCCATAAATTGTGGCGAGTTTGACAATAGACGAAGGTTGCGGAATCCGTAGGCGTACCGCAGCAAGTTCAACATGGAAGTCCCCGGAAGCTTGGGCAGGACAGTGATGCTAAGATTGCCGACTTTCAAACGACCAACGTGGGAAAACGCCTGAACACGCAAGCCATGCCGAAGTTCCGTCAAACGAATCAAACGCGAATCGTGAAGTGTTTGAATCGTCGTTGACGTCGCCTGAGATTCGTCGAGAAAGAACCCCTGTAGTGCATCGCAGTTCGTTGGATCAAGCGTTTGCCACTCCGATAGCACGATCCCGCGCTCGTGCCCGCTCATGACAGTTCGTCTTCCGAATCATTGTCTTGCAAATCATTGTCTTCCTCGGCAACCTCATCATCACTTTCGGCTTCGGACTCCGATTCATCTGACGAGATCGCCTCGGTGGTCGTCATTATCTCGGGGCACGGCGCGAGCAACGCCTGCACCAACGCCTCCTCTTGGCCCGCGTCCAACAACGATTGGCGAATTGTCAAATTGACCGTGTCGACCAAATCGGTCCCAAGGATTCTCGCCAGCGTCGCGTAGTCTTCATAGCAATACTCCTCCAGCAACGGAATGATGTCGTCACGAAGCGCACGCCGCAACGACGCGATCTCTTTGATCGGGCTACCCGATTGCATCAAGTACGAATGACCGATCTGCAAATTGCGAGCGTCCCGGCCGACGTGTTCGCGAATACGTGCGTTGAGCGATTCAAACCATGCTCGCAGCGGAATGCCGCTGACCTTGGTGTCTCGCAGCACTTTGCCATCGGGCATCAATTCAACAAAACCGAACCGTCGACGCAGTGCCGAATCGAGCAGCGTGATTGAGCGGTCGGCCGTGTTCATCGTGCCGATCAGATACACGTTCTTCGGCACGACGAACGACTCTTGGCTGACCGGCAGCGTGATCGGCTTGCCGCGTTTATCTTTCTCGAGCGTCGTCAACAACTCGCCGAAGATGCGTGGAATGTCACCACGATTGATCTCGTCAACGATCAAGAAGTAATGTCGGTCGGCGTTCGATGCCGCATCATGGCAGAGCTTCTTAAAGATCCCGCTGCGGAGTTCAAACGAAACGTTGCCGCCCGTCGTCGTTGGGCGATAGCCTTCCAGAAAGTCTTCGTAACCGTAGGACGGATGAAAACAGCACATTCGTACCAGCCCTGATGACTCGTTCTCGCCAGTGATCTGCGTTTGCTGCTCATCCGATAGTCTGTTGTGTCGTTTGCCGAAGTTCGCAATCGCTGCCAACTCACGCGTGGTTTCAACGGACCAATACGTCTTTCCCGTCCCGGGCGGCCCGTAAACGATGACCTGCGATTTGCGATCGAGAACGGATTGGATTCGGCCTTGCGTGTCATCCAAGCGAATGCCGGTCAAACCTCGCACGACGGGTTCAGGCAGATCGACGACCGGTGGCGGATGCTGAATTCGACGTTCTGTTTCAACAATGTTCTCGGGGTATTTCTTGATCTCTCGGACGGACGACTGCAGGCCCTCATGAATAGGCGTCGCCCATTCTTCCAAGCTAAGCCATTCCACGCTTCGCTGATGACAGAACTCAAACTCTGGCTCGTGACGATAGGGACCGCTGACTCGTCCGATACCAAGAACGGTCGCACCGTTGGCGGCCCAGATCACGTCACCCTCGTTGATCTTCGCGATGAAGTTTGACAGTTCCGCCGCTGCTCGGCCTTCCGACTGAGGCGTGCTTGGGTACTTCTCGGCTAGCAACGCTTTCAACTTGTTCTTTGACTCGCGTTTGGCCTCCACCCAAGACAAGTCACCAAGCTCGTTCCAGCCAACCGCCACGCATTCGCGGTCCCGCATCATGGGCCAGTGACTTGTATGCGTATCGCCTTCTGAAGTACCAACACGCCAGTAGTAGTGCAGTCTTCCTTGAACTTCGTTCAAGGCCGCGGTGAAATGATTCATCGGCAAACCAACCTCAGCCGCCGCCGACACGAAACGCCCCGCGCAAACGTATCGCCCGTCGCCTTCGGGTGGCAATTGCAGCAGTTTCA
Organism: Aporhodopirellula rubra; assembly: GCF_014192335.1. Lineage (GTDB taxonomy): Bacteria > Planctomycetota > Planctomycetia > Pirellulales > Pirellulaceae > Rhodopirellula > Rhodopirellula rubra. The sequence continues at coordinate 361,015 of NZ_JACHXU010000003.1, forward strand.
TCAAGTGAAAACGCTGCCACTCCGGGCTGTGGTAGTCATCCAGCTTCTCTGGGAACAGCAAACTGAAATACTTGTGTCCCCAAGCCAGGCGGCCGACATCCGGCGCGAGTTCATCCAGTTGATCTTGCAGTTCCGCGTAGTCGTCGTCCGTCGCATCGTCAGGTAACTCACTCAGCAACGCCGCGCCCGCCAGCAATTGATCGCGATGCAACGTCGCGATCGCAATCCCTTCCTCCACCGAAATGTCGACTGGCTTGTTCTTCTTGTCACCAGCTTGCCAATGCCCTGTTTCACTACGCCGAAAGATCCGAAACTTCATCGCGCTCCCACCAGCGATGCTTCCAAAGCGTTTCGTGTCGAAATCTTCGTCGCTTTTGAATTCCAACCAATACACAAGGCTGTCTTGATCGCTGTGGTCATGCATGCGATTCAAAAGCTCTTCGCCCTCCAGATCCGACAGCACATCCGGCCCAAACCGATCAGCGAAGGTCGCGTACTGCTGACGAAGTTTCGCCTCGGTGAACATCTCCCCTTCGTCGATCATCTCGCGGGCACGATCCATGATCTGTTGCCGTTTGGCATCATCCAGCATCGTCACGCCGACCGGTCGCGACACACGGCGAACTTCGCTCATTGTTCGCCCATCCGAGTGTTTCCAATCCTTCCAGCCGTTGGACGTTCGGCCCTGCACCATTGCCGACGCTGCACTCGGCGAATCGAATTCATAGTCACGCATGAATCGGTAGTGACCATCGAACTCTTGCAGCACTCCCTCAGCGAGCAGTCTTTCCCGTTCACGAGGCAAATTGCTAGTCCTCGCCGAAGGCACAATTGCCTTCCGTGCAATCGCCCCCTCGCAGACGACAAAGCCACCCTCGGTTGGATAGCCCGTCGCTTCGGCCTCAGTGGCACGAATTTGGAAACGATTCGTAGGCTCGCTGGTCATAGCCTGGGGCAGCAATTTAAGTAGATGAATGACCGAACGCACCGAGTCTCGATCTATGACGACGATTCTAGCCGTTGGGCTGTTGGCCGAGTATCAGGGCGCTGCAGGGTTTGGTACCCTGTCGGGGCAACGACTTGTGGGGCAGTTTTGAACGTATGGGCCTCTGAAGACAGGGATTCAGCCATGACCAAGCTTTCCGATTACGCGTTGACCGCCGAGGCAGCCGATATCCTCGGGGTTTCGCAGAACACGATTCGGACCTGGTCGAAAGACGGCAAGATTCCGGTGCATCGCAACCCGGCGAACGGTTACCGGTTGTTCAAACGACGCGACCTGGAACAGTTCCTCAAACGCATCGAACGATCCGCAAAGCAAAAACCCAAGTAAAGACCAGAAAGCCGCGTGGCAGGAAGGCCAGTATGACGACCACCATCGAAACACTTCAGCCCGGACAGATCGCTCGGATTCGGCAACGAACCTACTTGGTCGAGCAGATCGTCAAACCCAAACGTGTCGCCGACAGCACGCTAGTCAAGTTGTCCTGCGTTGATGACGACAACCAGGGTGCGCCACTTGAGGTGCTCTGGGAAAAAGAACTCGATCCGCAAGTCTTGACCAGCGAAGCGTGGGAAACGATCGCCGCGAAAGGCTTTGACGAATCGAAGTTGTTCGCTGCGTACTTGAACACGCTGAAATGGAATTGCGTCACATCGACTGACCCGAAACTATTTCAATCGCCGTTCCGTGCCGGCATCCGCTTGGACGCGTACCAGTTGGAACCGCTGCGGAAGGCCCTCCTGCTTCCACGCGTCAACCTGTTCATCGCCGATGATGTTGGTTTAGGGAAAACGATCGAAGCAGGTCTGATCGCTCGCGAGTTGCTGCTGCGGAAGAAGGTCCGCGAGATCTTCGTTTCCTGTCCGCCGTCGATGTTGTTTCAATGGAAAGAAGAACTCGAATCACGGTTCGGCCTTACCTTCGAGATCCTCGACAAGGAATACATGAAGCGTGTTCGACGCGAGCGTGGTTTCAGCGTCAATCCGTGGAGCACCCACACCCGTTTTCTGATCTCGCATCGGTTGCTCATTGACGAGGCCTACGCTGGCCCACTTCGCGATCACCTTGGCACCTTCCGCAGCGGCTCGTTGTTCATCCTGGACGAAGCCCACCATGCGGCACCATCGAGCGGCCAGAAATACGCGATCGACTCACAAATCACTCGGTCGGTCCGCGACTTGGCTCCGAGGTTCGAGCATCGGCTATTTTTGTCGGCGACGCCGCATAACGGGCACTCCAACAGTTTCTCGGCACTACTTGAAATCCTTGATCCCCAACGCTTCTGTCGCGGCGTTCCCGTATCGGCCAAGCATCGCGACGAGACGATCGTTCGCCGAATCAAAGAGGACATCCGCGACATTCAGGGTGGCTTCCCAAAACGTCGTGTCGTTCAAGTCACGATCGACGGGCTGTCCGAAGATGCACCGGAACTGAAGCTTTCTCGATTGCTGAATGAATACCGACAAACACGAGAAGAGCGTCTCAGCAGTGAAACCAAACGGAAGCAGGCCGCTTCCGGTTTGCTCATCACCGGACTGCAGCAACGGTTGCTTTCATCCATCGAGGCTTTCGCCAAGACGCTAAAAGTCCACCGCAAGACCGTCAAGCGTCAGTGGGAAAAGATGCAGGCCGAGGCGATCACCGAAGCGGAAGCACCGCGTCACGCCGACCTCTTGTCCGGCAGCGTCGACAGCGATGACGAGCGTGCATCGCTTTCCGAAGAAGAAATGTCGAGCGAAGTCGCCTCACAAGTGGAAGCGGTATCGGCCAGCACGATGGGGCCGACCGACGACGAGGGCTCCAGGGGGCTCTTCGTTCGCGAGCAACAATTGCTCGAACAGATGACTGACGTCGCCGAACAAGCACGTGGTAAGACCGATGCCCGCACCGAAAAGCTGATCGAGTGGATTCGCGACAACATGTGTCCAGATCTAGGCAAGAAGGGTGCCCAGTGGAATGACACCCGTGTTTTGATCTTCACCGAGTACGACGACACCAAACGCTATCTGGTCAGCCGTTTGGAATCCGCCATCGCCGGCAGCGACCGAGCCGACGCACGAATCAATATCTTTCACGGTCCGACCCCACCGCCCAAACGCGAGGAGATCAAGCAGGCATTCAACACCGACCCCAAGAAACATCCGGTGCGAATCCTGATCGCGACCGATGCCGCTCGTGAAGGCTTAAACCTGCAAGCACACTGCAGCAACCTTTTTCACTTCGACGTGCCTTGGAACCCGAGCCGCATGGAGCAACGCAACGGACGGATTGACCGAAAGCTGCAAGCCAAGGACGAAGTCTTTTGCCACTACTTCGTTTACAAGCAACGACCTGAAGATCGCATTTTGCAAGTGCTGGTCCGCAAGACAGAAACGATCCGAAAAGAACTCGGCAGTCTGTCGCAAGTCATCGACGCCAAGCTCACCAAGTCGATGAGTCTGGGCATTCGTCACGGTTCAATCGACGACATGGAAGCCGAGATCGACGCGACCGACATCGCAGAGAACCAGCGGGCTGCGATCGAAGACGAGCTCGAAGCGTCACGGATGCGTCAAACCGAACTTCGCGAACAAATAGACCGACTGCGAACGCTGCTTGAAAAGTCTCGTAAAAGCATCGGGCTCAGCGATGAACATTTTCAGTCCGCCATCTCCTGTTCGCTGGCGTTGCTCGGCACCGAGACGCTCGACGAAACCAAAGACGACAACGGTGCCACCTGCTTCACCTTTCCCGCCATCGACGAACGATCCGGTGCCGATCCAACCTGGGCCGAAACGATGGACACCCTGCGGGTTCCGCGAAAGCGAGACCAGAAGCTGTGGGAGTGGCGACGATCTTCGCCCATCCGGCCGGTCATTTTTGAAGATCCCGGCGTCGTCGGCGACGATCTCGTTCATTTGCATCTTGAACAACGCGTCGTCCAACGTCTGCTCGGCCGGTTCACCGCTCAAGGGTTCGTCCATCACGATCTGTCCCGCGCCTGTTTCGCGCAGGCCACCGACTCGATTCCTCGCGTCGTCCTACTCGGTAGGTTGGCCCTGTACGGTGAAGGGGCCGCGAGGTTGCACGAAGAGCTGATTCCCGTCACCGCTCGCTGGTCCGACCCCGCCATTCGCAAAGGACCGCTTTCGCCGTACGCCAAAGACGCGGAGGCAAAAACGATGGGCCTGCTGGACGATTCACTGCTCGGTGCCGGCGGAATCAAGCTGACACCCGAAGTCGTCGAACAACTTCAGCAGTCCGCAGCCGGCGACATACACGAATTGCTACCGCATCTAGAAACACGCGGCGAAGAATACGCCGCCGATGCGGAAAGAAAGCTTGCCGCCCGAGGAACCGCGGAGGCCAAGGCGATGCGAGAGATTTTGGAAACGCAACGCAAACACATCTCGGACACGATCAAGCGAATCTCCAAGCTCGATCCAAATCAAATGCGATTCGACTTCGGTGAAATCGACGACGAGCTTCTGCAGCTCGACGCCAACAAACGTTACTGGGCCAAACGCCTGGAAGAATTGCGTGACGAACTCAAGACCGAGCCTGACCGCATCGCGAGGATCTACGACGTTCAAGCCAAACGCATCGAACCGGTTGGTCTTGTGTACCTCTGGCCAGTGACAGGGTAAGCAACGCACATGGATTCCGTACAAGAACAAACAACTCAGTTAATTCGACCTCTCATCCCAGCGGATGCAGAGGAAAGGGTGGGTCGCGCGGTAAAGCAATGGAACGCCACACTTCGGAAGCACATTCGAGACTCAACTGGACTTCGACTGAATGACCAGGATTCAAATCAGTCGATACCTGTCCGAGTGGTCGAAGGCTTCTCGAGTGAGCTTGCCAATTTGATCAATCGCTACAACGACCCCGTGCTTTGGAAATTGATTGTCGGCCAGCCGAAGATCGGTGGGTTGGTTGCGGGAGCGGACTACCTGCTCAATTTCTGGGAAGAACTTCAGAATTGGGAGAAGTTGCCGAAGAAATGGCAGAGTTCGGAACGCTCGCTGACTCGTTCTCGAGATTTGGGGTTGTTCCTGCAGAAGCTTGCGATCGCTGAAAAGGTCCGAAAAGAAATCAAAGGAATCAGCGAAGACATCCTAGGTGCCTATTTCTACGGTTCGGAAAGCAAAATTGAAATTTATTGGATCGCGATTGCGATGACGGCCGCTATGGCGGATGTGCGAATTGAAGACTTAACGATTGTTGTCCTTATCCATGAATTAGCCCATGGATACACACATCTCGGCAAAGACATCGACGGCGGGGAATGGCAAACTGACGGCTTCCTTGGATCCGATGCAGAAGTCAAGGAAGGTCTAGCCCAATTTTACACCCATGCAATTACGGAATCTTTAGCGTTGCGAACCCCTGGTCCACGCTTGGCTTATGAGGCATTCCTTGAGATGCAAGGAGGGCCATACCTCGCTCACTTGAAATGGCTAAAGCAACATCCCAATCGAACTGGTGAGATTGTTAGGTTCACCATGGTCGCTGCTCGCTCAGGAGGAGAAGTGAAGCATGTCGAGTGGCTCAAGCAGATGCGGAAATCGGGATCTTCCCTAGGAAAGAAAAGCAAACAACCAGCTGGGTCGACCTAGGGACAGACAAAAAAATAACACCATGGCAAAATCACCTGAAGAACTCGCTCACATTGAATGGCTCGGATACGTACAGCCCATCGGCCTGGTCGTTTCCATTCCGGCGATGCTGGAGGCTCAGTGTTACGTCAACAAGAACATCATGGGCGAACATGCCCGGTTCTTGGAATGTTTGGCGCAAGACGATGCCGGGGTCACGCGGACCGAACTTCGCGATCTGCGTGAGTTCGTTCAAGCCGTACTGGGTTGGGAAGCCGAAGACCTCGTCGATGTGCCCGCTCGCCAAGTGCTTGGTGGCGACATGGGCCGGTTGGAAGTCGTCCTGCCGCAGTACAACGAAACGCTGCGTCCGACGCACGCCGTTCCCGTCTTCCGTCCCGAGGAAGATCAAAACCCATGGCAGTTGTTGATCCAAGAACTGTCGACCGGTACCGACCTCGATGATGCCGGTGAAGCCGATAGCAGTCGCCATTGGAACGCGTCGCCGCAGGCCAAATTCGAGCGACTGCTGCGCGAGACCGAAGTGCCGATCGGCTTGCTGTCCAACGGCCGCTCTCTGCGACTGGTCTATTCGCCTCGTGGAGAAACCAGCGGATACGCGACGTTTAACGTCGACGAAATGGCGCAAGTCGCCGGCCGGCCGATGTTCGCCGCCCTGCACATGCTGCTGTCCGCCGAACGCATGTTCTCGATGGGCGACAACCAGCGATTGCCCGCGATCCTGGCCAACAGTCGCAAGTACCAAAACACAGTTTCGACGGAATTGGCCGAGCAAGTCCTGGCGGCCCTTTACGAATTGATGCGAGGCTTCCAAGCTGCCAACGATGTTCGCGGTGGTGAATTACTCTCTGGCGTGCTCGCCCGCGATCCCAACCAAGTCTATTCCGGTCTGCTGACCGTGCTGATGCGGTTGGTGTTCATCCTATACGCCGAAGACCGTGACTTGCTGTCCAGCGATCCGGTCTACAGCAACCACTACAGCGTTACCGGTCTGTTCGATCGACTTCGAGAAGACGATGGGCGGTTTCCGGACACGATGGATCAGCGATTCGGTGCATGGAGTCAACTCGTCACGCTGTTTCGCCTGGTTTACGAAGGCGGCCAGCACAGCGAATTCAAATTGCCGGCCCGCAAAGGCTACCTGTTCGACCCCGACCGCTATCCATTCCTGGAGGGGCGAAGTGGGATAGGCTTCCAGCCTGTCGATACGGATGACAGGCAAGATGCCCATCCTACCGTTCCGCGTGTCTCCGATGGCGTCGTCTTTCGCGTCCTGAAAAACCTGCTCATCCTCGACGGCGAACGACTCAGCTACCGAACCCTCGACGTTGAACAAATCGGCAGCGTTTATGAAACCGTGATGGGATTCAACTTGCAGGTCGCCGCCGGCAAGTCGATCGCGATCAAGCCCGTCAAGTCGCACGGTGCCCCGGCGACCATCAACCTGGACGAACTACTCGAAACGCCCGGCAAAGACCGAGCCAAGTGGCTCAAGGAAAACGCGGACCAGAAAGTCGGCACCGCCGATGCCAAGCTACTTAAGGCCGCGACCAACCTTGAAGAGTTGCTGACCGCCCTCGACAAGAAGATCGCCAAGAAAGTCACGCCGCGTGTCGTCCCGGCGGGCGCGATCGTGTTGCAACCGTCCGACGAACGACGCCGCAGCGGATCGCACTACACGCCGCGATCGCTGACCGAACCGATCGTCCGCACGACGCTCGAGCCGATCCTCGCCCAGTTGGTCGGCGGCAATCCAACCACCCGTGAAAATACAAGCCCGAAGCGCAAGCGAGAGGACCAACCCGATGACACCGGAGACAGTCACTCGCTTGCGCGTCGGGCTTGTAAGACGGATGAGCTTGAAATTGAGTCACCGCTGCCGGCGGTCTACTCGCCCAGCAAAGAAGATAAGAAACGCTACACCCAGGGCGAACTCGATGCCCGCGTGCGGTTGTCGCAGAAAGCCGTCGAGCACGCGCGGCGGGCACGCGAAGTCGGCACGCCGCATCCGTCACAAATTCTAGATTTGAAAGTCTGCGATCCCGCGATGGGCAGCGGCGCGTTCTTGGTCGAAACCTGTCGTCAGTTGGGCGATGAGTTGATCAAATCGTGGTACGCCCACGACGCGGTGCCGAGTGACATTCCGCCCGACGAAGACGAAGTACTGTACGCGCGGCGGCTGGTGGCGCAGCGGTGTTTGTACGGCGTCGACAAAAACTTCATGGCCGTCGACTTGGCCAAGCTCGCGTTGTGGCTGGTCACGCTGGCACGGGATCATGCGTTTACGTTCTTGGATCATGCGCTGCGTCACGGCGATTCGTTGGTCGGATTGTCGCGAGAACAGATCATTGGCTTCCACTGGGAACCGAAGAAGCAGAAGAAGTTTGGTGAAGACTTGATCCAGCGTCGTCTGGACCGAGCGACGGAAGCCCGCGCCAAGATTCTCAACGCCCGCGAAGACGTCGCCTACCGCGACCAAGAGCAAAAGATGGCGTTGGCCGAAGAAGCCCTCAGCGGCATTCGTTTGCTCGGCGACGCCTGCGTCAGTGCCTTCTTCGCTGGCAAGAAAAAGAAAGAGCGAGAAGACCGCGTCGACCAGTTGTTCGGCATCGCCAGCGCGCACCTGGAAAAGCTTAAAGAGGGCAAGCTCGACCACGAGTTACGCAAGTCGCTCGAAACCGCGGCAAAGTCCTTGCAAGAAGGCGAGCACCCGATCCCCGCGTTTCATTGGGAGATCGAGTTCCCTGAAGTGTTTTCACGTGAGAATGGCGGGTTCGATGCGTTTGTTGGGAATCCGCCGTTCTTGGGAGGAACGCGAATTTCATCAGAAGTAGGCATGGAGTATTTTCAGTGGCTCGTGGACCGCTTTCCTCCAGCCGGACATCATTGCGACCAAGTCGCCTATTTCTTCAGGAATTGTTACGAGCGTCTTCGATCACTCGGGACATTCGGACTTATTGCTACAAAGACTGTAAGTCAGGGTGACACCCGCGAAGGCGGACTTGTTCCGATATTGAAAGCAGGCGGCGTGATTTACAGCGCTACCAAGCAATATCGTTGGCCAGGAGCCGCCGCCGTGATGGTTGCAATTGTTCACACTGCAAAGGACTCATTTCCGCAATCTCCGTTGCTTGAAGGAGCAATTGTTAATCGAATCAACGCATACTTGTTAAACGGCGACATGGACGAGTCGCCTGTTCGACTCGCATCCAATCCAGACTTTTCCCTCGGTTGCAAGATATACGGGCAAGGATTCCTCTTTGCTGAGGATGATGCTGATTGCACCCCGCTTTCCAAAGTCGGTGAAATCATCGAGCAAAATCCTTCCGCTGCTGACCGGATCAAGCCCTACATCGGCGGCGACGAAGTGAACTCGACTCCTACGCATGAACCACGTCGGTCCGCGATTTACTTCTCAGACATTGCGGAAGAAGAAGGACTGAGCAACTTCCCGCACTTGCGTGAAATCGTTGCCACAAAAGTTAAACCGGGCCGTGATTCGTTGGGATCGAATCCAAACAACGTCCCTCTAAAAAAACGATGGTGGGCATATCAAGCACATCGGCCAGACTTCTATCGGCAAATCGCGGAGATGCAACGAGTTCTGGTAATCCCACGTGTAACGCAGCATATGGGATTTACGTTTTTGGATGTTGGGATGGTTCACTCCGAACAGTTGGTTCTATTTGCCATCGAGTCGAATTGGCAGTTTGCAATACTGCAATCGCGGATTCACGAGGTATGGGCTCGCTTCTTTTCGTCGTCACTTGAAGATCGGCTTCGATACACTGCGTCAGATTGCTTCCAGACATTTCCCTTTCCAAGGGACGGTGAAATTGCCCTTAGTACCAGTGGGCAGAAGTATTTTCAATTGCGACGAAATGTGATGATCTCGAATGACGAAGGTCTGACGAAGACCTACAACCGCTTTCACTCACCCGACGAACGCGACCCCGGCATCCTAGAACTTCGCGAGCTTCATGACGAGATGGATCGGGACGTGTTGCGGGCTTACGGGTGGGACGACTTGGCCGAGACGGCTCGCTGTGAGTTCCTGCTCGACTACGAAGAGGAAGAGGACGACCAGCCGGGGGCGAAGAAGTCCAAAAAGAAAAAGCCCTGGCGTCTCCGCTGGCCCGACGACTTCCGCGACGAAGTCCTCGCCCGACTCCTCGAACTCAACGAACAACGACACAAAGAAGAGTTGTTACTCGCCAAGCAAAAGAAGGAAGAAGCCAAGGCACCGAAGAAGGGCAAGGACGAATTGCCCATGCCGTTGCTGGACGACCAGATGGCGTCGGACGATGACCAAGCAGCGTTGACCGACGACGACCGCATGACGTTGGCAATCTTGGCTGCCTGGGGCGAAGGCACACTGGTTGACCGGGTGCTGTTCGGCGAGTCAATCGTGCTGTGGCGTAACGACAAGCATCGTCGCTTCCGTGGCTACCTTTCCGAAGACCGCCAGAAACGCCTCAAGCCCGCGGTGAGCATGAAAAAAATCGTCGGCCGTGCCGTGCGGAAGGGATGGCTCACCCAAACGGCCCGCGGCGAGATCGAGTTCTTGAAGCTCATCATGCAGCCGTCTCCGTTGGGCGAGCTGACCGACGGTGAATCAGAGAAGCTCGACCAAATTCGGGACATCGTCCAGAGAGAAAAAGAAGCGGAAAATTCAGTCATCGAAGTTACGGAGGATTCTATTCGTGCATCAGCTCCATTTGCTGTCGCCAGACCAGCATCTTGAACCGGTCGAGATCGCAGCCGGTATCGCCTCGCCCATGTTGTGGGCGGAAAAGATCGTGCTGCTATCGCATCCCGATCCGAACAAAGAACTACGTCGTATTCCGTTCACGCGCGGATTGAACGTTGTTCGTACGGAGCGACGCAAGCCAGGCGAACGTCGATGCGTCGCTCATGATGTCGGAAAGACGCTTTTGGTTCGACTGTTGCGGTACACGCTTGGCGATCCTTGGTTTGGCGACCGAGCGACGATGGACCGAGTTCGTGAGGCGTACCCGTTCGGTTTGGCGGTTGCTCAATGGCATTTAGCCGACGGTCAATGGACGATCGTGAGGGCTTTGGATGAACGGTGGCAACCGGGCTACGTTGTTCGCGGTTTCGATTGGGCAAGTTCACTGGATGCCCCAGATGCCAGGCTGCCGATGGACGTCTTTTTTGAGGAAATCGACGCTCAAATGAAGGCCGAGCTTCCGAAGTTCTCGCTTCCCAATACGAAGGAAGCTGGATTCGCAGACATCTTGCCATGGCTGGCTCGAGACACGCAGTTCGGTTTTCATAAAGCCGATTCGTGGCGTGACAAAGATGTCAATTCAGGTCCGCCGAACTCGCCGTCGACCAATCGTCTGCTAATGAAGTGGCTGGCCGGGATGATGTCTCCCGCGGAGGTGAACTCTCGAAATCTGAAGCAAACGTCACGAACTGAATCTAAGGTGAACACGGCGACGCACGAGAAAAATGCCACACGACTGGCAACACTGTATGACTCGTTGAAAGACGCCACCGGTTTTGTGCCACCACTGCGTTCGGACGACGACGAGGCGATCGCGACCGAAGAACTAGCTGGCGAATTGATTGCGTTCATCAAGGATCAGTTTGGGTCGATCCAGTCATTTAATGCCGACGCAGAACGAGCAGATACCGAATTACTCACCAAAGCAGAGGGCAAGTTCAAACGGCTCCGTGACGAGCAATCCGAAGCGATGCGACAGGAAGAGCAGGCCAAAGCCAAGCTACAGCAGTCGACAAACAACTTGGCCAGCGAGGTGAAGGAGGACAAACCGCCCCCCGGTTGTCCCGCCGGCGCTCAGTGCCAATGGCGGCTCGAGATCGAGAAAGACTTGTCGGCTGGTGGAGCTATCAAGGAGGAATCGCATCTGGACCGTCTTCGATCCGAACAAATGGATGCAAAGGCACATCGCGACGTATGCTCGTCGAGCTTGGCTTCTGTCAATGAAGAATACGAGGCGACAGAACGTGAACTCGGTGAACTGCGAGAACGGGTGCAAACCAATCGGTCAAATCGTCAGTCCTCGTTCGCGAAGTGGGATCAACTTGCCGCGATGACATCGAGTTTGGCGGCGGCGATCAAAACGTTTGATACGTCAAAGCATCAAGCGGACATGTCGGAATCCGATGTAGATTTTCACCAGAACGTCATTCGGCAAGAGGAGAAGAGCGAAGCCAGTCGATCCAGCCTGACTCGAGTTGAGCAGCACTACTCTCATGCCTTGTCGCGAGTCATGGGGCACGTGGTGAGGGGAAAGCTAGAAACAGCCGGCGGATTTCGCCCGAGCCGCAGCCAAGAAACCACTCGTCACGGCACCGCTTTGACCACGATCGAGAACATTTTGGCATTCGATCTCGGATGCGTTCTGGCAAGCATGTGCGGAATCGGCCGCCATCCCCGCCTGCTCATTCATGACGGTCCCCGCGAGGGCGAAGCGGAATCCGAATTATTCACCAACCTGCTCAGCACCGCCGAGTGGATGCAGGGACTCTGCGAACCCGCCGACGTTTCGTTCCAGTACATTATGACAACCGCCGACGCCCCCGAAGCCTATTCCCAAGATCACCCCGCCGTCGCCGACGTCCTCCACGGCCGAAGCCCCGATGGGTTGTTACTGCGGAAAGCGTTTTGAGGAAGAGTCGACTCCAACCGTAACGAACCGGCAAAATGGCCTTGGCGCGTCATTCGCTAGGAATACTCGCATCCCGTCGGCTCAAAGACCGAGTTTTCCGGGCAGGTGCCGTTGTTCGGCCAGATTTGGCGGCGTAAAATGCTCAGCTAGATTGATGTTGCGTAGTTTCGGTGATCATTGGATGATCCCGAACGGACCCGCTTCGCGGAAAAAACACGGATGTCAATCGAGGCAAATAATTATGACCACAGAAGATCTTCGGAGAATTGACGAACTCGTCCACAGTGCCGACATGGCCGTTCGCGTCGCTTCACAGCTTCGTTTATGGATTAAACGCAACCAACTCGGAGATCCCGATTCCCTGAAAGAGTCGCTTCGGTTTCTGGATGAAGCATTAAGTGGCGGTCGGTTCGTTGCAACCGGTGACGTCGCATCGGCATCGTCGTCACTGTCTCCTTTGACTTGGTCTGCTGACATTCGATTTGGTTTCGCCCAGCCTTCGATGCCTAGCCCGGAAAAGAAGCAGTATGAGGAGTTAGTGGATTTCCTTGGCAGCATTCGAGAAACAATCGACAATGTGCTCTCAAACACTCCTCCGCAGGCCGAGTCTGTTGAGTCTGCCGCTCGTTTCTTTTCTCAGTTAGGCAAGTTGCTCGGTGGAAAAGCTGATAGCGCGCTACGATCTCCAGCAGGAGGAACTCAAATGCTTCAAGACCGCTTTTCTTACCAATGACACCGCACCAGTTCAAACGAGTACTGCTTCATGTTCGATACGAACTGAATCGTTATCAAACGGCGCTTCAAAAGCTTGAGTCTTGTGAGTTCCCCAGCACCATCGCGTTGACTCTTGTCTCGGAGCAACAGGCAACTTGCTTGGCCGCGAATGCGGACCTTGATCAAATTGAAGCTGACCGCGTGGACGATCCTGATGGAGCCGCAGATCGGTTGGTCTCTGAATTCCGCAAGATGGTGAGCAGAAGGCGATATCTCGAGGTCCTCGAGAAAGCTCGTAGCGATGAGGTGCCCTGGAGCCTGGTGCCGAGTATCGAAACACTAGCTCGTCAAATTTTGCCGGGCTACCAGGTTTTGATCACAACCACCCCGGATATGAACTACATGATTGGTTGGGGTGGGAATTCAGTAACCATCTATCTCCCACGTCTGCACCGGGCAAATGGCTTTCTGCATGTTCTGATTGGTCACGAACTTTTTCATCCAATCGTTACTGATTTTTTCGTCGCAGAGAAACCGAAGTATAGACCGAAACTACGGGATCTCTGTCAGCAACATCTCGCGAAAATGGGAGTGCCAGCAGATCTGTTTTTTCAGCAGAGGCTGGACGCGTTGCTCGATCATGCGACGCAGCAGTGGGAGAAAGCAATAACCGAGTTGATGTGCGACATGGGTGCCACAGCGTTGTTTGGTCCCGCAGCAATTTGGACCCTTTCAGGTTTTGCCGCGACTCAAGAGATGAACTCACCGCCAACTCCTCAGTCTCAATACTATCCGCCTTGGCGAATGCGCATTCGGGTGGTTCTTGATTTCCTGGAACGAAAGCTCGGGGCGGGCGATCTTCTGGATCAGCTTTCGATCCAGCTTGAACAGGTTGGATTGGCTGAGCACTCAACTGCGCTGAAGTCGAGTGTTTCGGAGGAGCAAATGACCTTTGGAAGCAATGACTTGGCATCCGAACCGTTAAGGGAACTCTCGGTGCAAGTATACGATCTTGTAGAAGAGTGCATCTCCGACGCGGGTGACTTTGTAGTTGCCAAGGCGTCCCAATTTCCGAAACGATGGTCCGAAACGCTTCAGGAGATCCCTCTGCTGCTAGGTCGACTAATGATGAATGTCCCACCGAGTGAGTTGATTGAAGGCCAAAAGCAAGAGAGCAAAGCGGCCTCCATGACTGGCATCGTCATGGCATGCTGGCTCGAGCGGTTGCGACTGGAAAAGTCTAGCCAGCTTGAACTTGATACGTTCCATCGACTTTGTCGACTAATGCTCAAGGCAATTGAAGATGCAGAGTTAAAACGCAATTTCAGCGATTGGGCGGCGACTAAATGAGCGTGCTTTCCAAAAAACCGCTGTGGGATCGAATCCATCGCGCTGATGATCCTTTGGCAATCTCCCCACTTCTTGACCCTTCGCAAGTGCAGGCGGCTTCGATTGACGTGCGGATCGGACATCAGTTCATAATTCTTCAGCGTGCCGCCGTTTCGCACATTGATCCAAGCGAGGCTTCGCTTCTCAGCAAGAGTCTTTACCGGACGCAGCAAAAGGTTAGGGTCCAAACCAAGCAGCCTTTTGTTATTCATCCGCGGCAATTAGTTCTTGCTGCCACGCTCGAGTACATCTCGATGCCGCGAGATTTGGCAGCGATGGTTGAAGGACGCTCCTCTTGGGGGCGACTCGGGTTGATCATCGCAACCGCTTGTAGCGTTGCCCCAGGATTCAAAGGCTGTATCACTCTGGAGCTTGTGAATGATGGTGAAGTGCCGATTGTTCTAAGGCCAGGTATGCGGATTGCACAGTTAGTGTTCTTTGATGCCGACAAGGAAGCGGACTACCGTGATGCTACAGCGAAAGCGAGCGGCGGAAACAAATACGATTGCCCGACAGGCCCCGAGTTCAGCAAAATCCATGGGGATCAGGAAACGGCATTCTGGTCATAATGCTTTAGTGGCATTTATCACGATCTCTGTCTTCGGAGACGGGGGCATTATAGTGCTTCAGTGAAAGCACGCTCATCGTGAATCGTTGAACGCTGCCGTCTGTTGAGAGGCTGCTGGGCTGATACAATCAGACCTTCCAAAATCTGCAGTTTCGACAGACGAGCATGAAGCCCATTCAATGAGCACTGAACCAATTCAAGTCCGCCAATCATTGCTGGATGCGTTGCAGATTGATTTGATTGGCCCGTCGGGGGCACTCGGTGATCATCGCGAGGTTTTGCCGCAGGCTCCGTCGCGTTGGTACCTGACCGGGTTTCTGGTGCCGACGGATGCCGATGAAGAACAGCGGTTTGATCCCAACAGCGATGATGACATGGATCAGACTCCGGCGGTCGCCGGTGTTGATGAGAATGCAGAGCCGGAGAAGTCGGCGGCGCGGCGATCGTATTTGCCCAGCAGCCTGGGATTAAGCGTTCTGGTGCCGGCTGAAACGCGGGAACTGCAAGCGATCGTTCGCTTCGGTGAATATTTGCGTGTCGAGCAGGAAGAGGGCAGCAAGCAGGGTGCACCGGTTCAGTGGCGACGTAACCCGCACGAAGAGATTGTCTCGGTGGCACTCGGCAAGAAGGTGCCCGCACAGGGCGTGGTCGACGTGCCAGGTAGCCGAGGTGTTGAAATCGTCTGGTCGTTGCGTGGCGTGCCCGATGGTGACGTCGATGGTGGTTTGCCGAAGGGAACACGAAGCTTGTCGATGTTCGTGGTCAATCGGCGCAAGGCGTCGCCGGATGAAGTACGCGACGAAGGGTTTATCTTCCAAGTCGAGCTGGAAGTGCAAAGCGATCTGTCGTTCATCGCGAGGCCAAACCTGCGGAGCCTCGAAAGTGACGACTGGGATGAACGCGTCTCCGACTTGCAGTATCGCGATTCGTTCGAGTTTTCGGTGGGACACAGCGTGGCGACCGAGTCTGTAATCGAGGATGGGCTCTGCAAAACCGTTCGCACCTGCCATCTACCGACCGCGGAAGTTGAAAAGGTGGCTCCGTCAAAGATTGACGGTGTGACACTGAACATGGAAACGCTGGCGTTCCTTCGCGATGGCGATGACGCGATGGAACAACTGGGGGGATTCGCCAGCAGCTATCGCGACTGGATCGCAAAGCAAACGTCCGGGCTCGGCGGACTCTCGCAGCGACGCATGGATACTGCGAAGGAGTTGCTGCATCGTGCCGATTTGGCCGCCGGCCGCATTCAAGCGGGGATCGAATTGTTGGCTGACCCGGATTGCTTGGAGGCGTTTCGCATCGCCAACAAGACGATGGCGGCTCAGGGGCGACGCCGGCTGGCGTTGCAGTTGGGAAAGGCTCCCGAAGAGATCACGCCGGCGTGGCGACCGTTCCAGTTGGCATTCATTTTGATGAACTTGAAGGGCATCGCAGAGCCGACCAGTCACGACCGCGACTTGGTCGACTTGCTGTTCTTTCCGACCGGTGGTGGTAAGACGGAAGCCTATCTCGGGCTGGCCGCGTTCACGTTGGTGCTGCGTCGACTTCGCAACCCTGGGCTAACATCGTCGGGGCTGAGCGTGTTGATGCGATACACACTTCGGTTGTTGACGTTGGATCAACTTGGCCGAGCCGCGGCGTTGGTTTGTGCGTTGGAATTGGAGCGGCAGAAGGATGTTGAAAAGTTGGGCGAGTGGCCGTTCGAGATCGGTTTGTGGGTCGGCCGCGCGGCGACGCCCAATCGCATGGGTCGCAAGGGTGAGAGCGACCGCGAGTCAGCACGAGCGAAAACAATCGCGTTCAAGAACGACGACCGCAAGCCTTCGCCGATTCCGTTGGAAGAGTGCCCTTGGTGCGGGACCAAGTTTCGATCCAATTCGTTTCAGTTGGTGCCGAACACCGACAACCCGACCGATTTGCGTGTGACGTGCGCGAATCGCCGGTGCGAATTTTCTCGCGGCAACCCGCTGCCAGTTCTTTCGGTCGACGAACCGATCTATCGTCGCCTGCCGTGCTTCCTGATCGCGACGGTCGACAAATTCGCCGCGATGCCGTGGACGGGCGAGGTCGGTGGCTTCTTTGGCAAGGTGAACCGTGTCG
This sequence comes from Aporhodopirellula rubra, assembly GCF_014192335.1. Taxonomy (GTDB): domain Bacteria; phylum Planctomycetota; class Planctomycetia; order Pirellulales; family Pirellulaceae; genus Rhodopirellula; species Rhodopirellula rubra. Next base: position 378,049 of record NZ_JACHXU010000003.1, read on the forward strand.
ACAGCGAAGGTTTCTACGGACCCTGCGATACCGGTTCGGGACGTCCATTGCCGGTTGATCGTTTGCCGCCGCCCGACCTTGTGATTCAGGACGAATTGCACCTAATTTCCGGACCGTTGGGGACGATGGTTGGGTTGTATGAAACGGCATTGGATGAGTTGTCGACAATTCAAGTCGATGGCCAGGACGTCCGGCCGAAGATCATCGCTTCGACGGCGACGGTGCGCCGGGCACTCAGTCAGATCCGTTCGTTGTTCAATCGACCCGACGTGGATGTGTTCCCGCCGCCGGGACCGGACATCCGCGACTCGTTTTTCGCTCGGACTCACTCGACGGCGGAAAGTAATGCACGAAAGTACGTCGGCATCGCGGCGCAAGGACGGAGTCCGAAAGTGATCATGTTGCGGCTCTACCTCGCACTGCTCGCGGCGTCACAGAAGGCGTATCACGAACGCGGCGGCGCTAAAGCGGATCCCAATCCCGCTGATCCCTACATGACTCTGCTCGGGTACTTCAACAGTTTGCGAGAACTCGGTGGTGCTCGTCGGTTGATCGAAGACGAAGTGCGAACACAGTTGACTGGTCGAGGTAGCCGAAAACGAATCGGTGAAATGGAGGGATTGTTCAAGGATCGCACGATCGCGTACGAGCCGGTGGAACTGACCAGCCGAGTGAGTACGGACAAGGTTTCCGAAGCGAAGCGACGATTGGAGCAAGCGTTCAAAGAGAAAGACCGCGTCGACGTGGCGATCGCGACAAACATGATCTCGGTCGGTTTGGACATCACGCGTCTGGGCTTGATGGTGTGCTTTGGGCAACCAAAGACCAGCAGCGAGTACATTCAAGCGACCAGCCGTGTTGGTCGTGATGACAAGCGACCCGGTCTGGTGATCACAATTCTGAATATTCACCGACCGCGTGACCGCTCGCATTACGAACGATTTGCGGCCTTCCACGAGTCGTTCTATCGCAGCGTGGAAGCGACCAGCGTGACACCGTTCTCACCGCGAGCACTCGACCGCGGCTTGGCTGGTACGTTCATCGCGCTGGCACGTCACGGACACTTGCCGATGACGCCACCGCGTGGTGCGACGGAGATCTTGCGTGAGATGCCGAGCTTGCAGTTTGCGGTCGAGCAACTCGCTGACCGGGCGTTGGAGACGCACCACGATTCCTCTTCGCCGGACGCGGTCGAGCTTCGACAAAAGGTTCTCGATCGCTGCAAGGATCTGCTGGATACGTGGAGCACGATTGCAAAAGAACTGCACGACACGGGCGGTGCCTTGCAGTACCAAACCGAAACCGGCAGTGCCCAACGGTTGCTCTACGAGTTTCTGAACCCGGAATTGAAGATGCTTCCGAAACGTCATGACAAGTTTCGTGCCAATCGTTCGATGCGAGATGTTGAGCCAAGTGTCAATCTGTGGCTAAAGACCATCGACGGGATCGAGATTGACGTGGAGGATGATCAATGAGCAAGAAACCTGGAGCACGTCCCCACGGACAAATTCGACAAAGCCAACTGATCACTTCTTTTGGTCCGGGCTCGATGATGGACCTTCCGAATCACTCGGTGCTCATCGGCGGCCTGGATTTCTGGTCGGCCAGTGGAGATGAAGTCATCGAGCCGCGGTTGGTCGAAAAACTCAAGCAGTTGTTTGATCCGCCACTGCAAGTGCTGAAGCTTTTCAGTCCGCCCCCCGACAACGATGACCCGACAGCCCCGCAAACCGGGATCACGGCATGGCAGTTCCCCGAGTGGTTCATTACGCAGGACGTTGATCGTGATGCGAGCTTCGGCGTCGTGCGTGCACGCATGTTGGTGCATCGCAAACGGCTGACGAAGGGGAAGTTTATTGACGACAACAAAAAGAGACGCAGCGTCGTTCCCGTCCGTTTCGTTCGAGCGTGTCGTAGTGGCCATATCGGTGACATTGACTGGTACAACTTCGTGCATGGCGGCAACACGGAGTGTCGAAGACAGCTTTGGATCGAAGAGCGTGGCACGAGTGGCGATTTGGCCGAGGTCTATGTTCGATGCGAATGTGGCAACGCCGAACGCAGCATGGCACTCGCAATCGAACAGCCGGACACGATGCTGCGCTGTGACGGAAGCCGTCCGTGGCTCGGAGCTTACGCCAATGAGAAATGCGGAGAGCCGAATCGGCTGCTAATCCGAACGGCGAGCAATGCTTACTTCACTCAATTGATGAGCGTGATTTCACTGCCCGATCGGAATGTCGAGCTTCGTGAAGCAGTCGAGTTGGTTTGGGATTTCATCGGTGAAGTGGAAGACGTCGGCGAACTCAAGTACGAACGCAAGAAAGCCAAGGTCAATGCGGCTCTCGACGGCTACGACAACGAAGAAGTGTTTGCCGAAGTGAAGATGCGTCGCGGTCAGTCGGCTGGGCCACCGAAGACAATCAAGCAAGCGGAGATGGAGACGCTAATCGCTAGCAAAGATGAGCTTGGCGACGATAAACCCGATGGAAACTTCTTTGCCAGAACTCTGCCGAAGGAGGTTTGGGACAAACCGTGGATGCAGTCGGTCGAGCGTATCGTGCTGGTGCATCGGCTTCGCGAGGTGATGGCTCAGGTTGGGTTCACACGTTTCGAGGCGGTTTCGCCGGACATCGACGGCGAACTCGAGATGGGTGTTCGGCGTGCCTCGCTTGCTCGCGAGATCACTTGGCTTCCTGCGGTCGAAAACCGTGGCGAAGGCGTCTTCATTCAGTTCAAAAAAGAAGTGGTTGAGAATTGGGCGACCCGGCCCGAGGTTCAGGCCCGTGGGATGCGTTTGCTTGGCGGCTATGAAGCTTGGAAAGCCGAGCGAAGTGGAGCGACCAAGAAGTTCGTGGAAGAGGGTGGGCTGCTTCCATACGTTTTGTTTCATTCCTTCGCCCACATGCTTATCACGGCGGTCTCGCTTGAGTGCGGTTATCCCGCCAGTTCGATTCGCGAACGGATCTACACAATCCCCGACATCGGCTACGGAGTGCTGCTTTACACCGGAACTTCGGACGCTGAAGGAACGCTTGGCGGATTGATCCAGGTGGGCCGTCGAATCCACGAGCACATTCGCGGCGCTCTTGAGATGGGTGAGCTGTGTTCCAACGATCCCGTTTGTGCACAGCATGAACCGGCCAATCAACACGAACGGCGATTCCTCCATGGGGCCGCTTGTCATGGATGCTTGCTGATTTCCGAGACATCGTGCGAGCAACACAACGAGTTTCTCGATCGGGCACTGGTCGTTCCGACGGTTGACAACTTGGGCATCGAGTTCTTTGGGCTGAGCTAGTATGCACAACGTCTTTTCTCAGCTCAGTGATAACTCTCTCAAAGCGATTGCGAGTGGACTTCAATCGGGCCGTGTTACGTTGCCAGGATCTGCGCTGCAAATAGGCCGACTTGTTTCTCGTGACCTTTGTGATGCTGTCGTCCAAGAGCTGGATGCACTTTCAAATCTGAACTTTACTTCCGATCAGGTGGCCGTACTGCTGGAAAGGCTTTTGTCAGATCGACAATCGCACCGCGACAAGCGATCAAGTGAAATCGACTTGGTGACATCAGGCCCAGAAGCACCCGGAATCACCAACCGCGACACTTCCGTGGTAGTTCGAGAAATGTTCGCACACGCCGAGCGGTCAGTCACCGTTGTCGGATACGCGGTCTATCAAGGCCAAATGGTTTTTGAAGCCCTCGCAAAACGTATGGACAAAGTCCCAGAACTCGAAGTGGAGTTCTTCCTTAACATTTCACGTCCAGATCGCGACACCACCAAGTCTGACATCCTGGTCTCGCGATTTATCGAGCGTTTCAAGACAACTCAATGGCCCAGCGGAAGTCGTTTGCCATCCGTCTACTACGATCCTCGATCCGTTTCCGATGAAGGACGCGTTCGCTCTTCGCTACACGCCAAATGCGTCATCGTTGACCGGCGTCACATCTTCATCTCCTCCGCCAACTTCACCGAAGCCGGCCAACAGAGAAACATCGAGGTTGGGTTGTATCTCAACTCGGAACATCTCGCGAACAAGACGTCACTTCATTTCAAGAACATGCTGGAAGCCGATCTTTTCTGTCGAGCTTTGTGAGTTCTCGAGATTAAGCGGCTTGTGTTTTCAACCGGAATCGCCGGTTCACAAACCAGAACGTATCGAAATCGCAAGGACGCTTCGTTTGATCACCGAATACAATCGACGCTACAGAACGGCGGCCGTCTGTGATGTCTTGAATCTTGGTGCCGAACCGGGCATAGCCGCTTGATGACTGCTTGGGTGCTCTCGTAAGTGTTGGGTTGGGTTCGTTGGCGTTGGGCCGGCGGCTTGATCTTAGCTTTGCGAGGGAGTTTGTCTCGTGGTTGATGAATTGAATTTGGATTTGCTGCCGGCGGTGGAGTCGGTTGGGACTCGGGCGGTGGCTTACTTTCGGTCTTCGTTGGATGACGAGGGACGATCGGTTGAAGTGCAACGTGATTTTGTTCGGCGGTGGGCGGCGGCGAATGGGGTGCGGATTCTTCGGGAGTTTTGTGACTCGGGGCCGGGGACGGTGGAGGATCGGTCGGGGTTGGTTGAGATGATGGAGGAGTGGGTTGCTCGGCGGGATGATTTTGAGGCGGTGATTTGTTTTGATCGGACTCGGTTGGGGCGTTGGGTTGACGGTGGATGTGCGGAGCTTGCTGCGGTTTGCGAGGAGAATGGGAAGACGATGTTGTTGATTGATTAGGTGTGGTTCTTGATTTGGTGAACTTTGATTCTCGTCGATGGGTTGGCCGTCGGCGAGAATTTTTTTGTTTGGGTTTGTTGGTTGGTTTCGCATCGTGTGACAAAGTCTCGGGAATCTGGGCGACAGGTGTGACTTAGCCGCTTGAGGCATGTGGGGGTGCTCTCGTAACTGTCTTGTCGGTGCCGCGAACGTTGGGTTCGCGGCCACGACTTGGATAGATGCGAAAGGACTTTGACGTGAATCATTGGTGGGAAATTGAAATTCCGGATGCGGACGCTCCGCCTCTGGTGCGGGCCGTGGCGTACTACCGGCACTCGGCCCAGGACCGGCAAGAGAACTCGATCCCGATTCAACAGGATCAGGTGCGGGCTTGGGCTCGCGAACATGGGGTCGAGATCATCCGCGAGTTTTGTGACGCGGGGCGGTCGGGACTCAACTCCGAAGGACGGCCGGCGTTCACGGAGATGATGGAAGAATGGATCGCGAAGCGGAATGACTTTGAGTACGTGTTGTGCTTGGACGTTTCGCGTTGGGGTCGGTTTCAAGACATCGACCTTTCGGCCCAGTTCTCGGCGATCTGCAAGAAGAACAAGAAGCAGGTCATCTACACGACGATCGGCAAGCCGAAAGAAAACGATCCGCTCTATCCGGTCTACGTCCAGTTCGAGCGGTTTCGGGCGGCCCAGTACAGTCGCGAATTGAGTGACAAGGTTTGGCGGGGCTGTGTGAAGATCGCCGAACAAGGCTATCTCGCCGGCGGACCGCCGCCGTACGGGTTGGCTCGGTTGTTGTTGGATGAGAATCGGAAGCCGCTTCATGTGCTGGAGGCCGGTCAGCACAAGGGGATTCAAAACCAACGGGTGACGTTGACCGCAGGACCGCCCGAAGAGGTCGCTGTCATTGAACGGATTTTTGACGAGTTCGTTGTGAAGGGCTTTTCCGAATACAAGATCGCGGAAGGGCTCAACGACGACGGGATTCCTTCGCCGAGCAACGGACGCTGGGGCGCGGGCGGTGTGATCGCACGGCTGCGAAATGAGAAGTATGCCGGGACGATGGTCTACAACCAAACGTCCGGCAAACTGAAGACGCCGAAGTTGCCGAACCCGCCGGAGCTTTGGGTGAGAACTCCCGAGGCCTTTCCTGGCATCGTGGAGGCGGAGCTGTTTCTTCAAGCTCAAGAGATTCTTGAGAAACGCAAACAAAGATATGACCCGCAATACATGTTGCGGGTGCTCGATGAACTTTATCGGTCACGCGGCATGGTGCGGCCGGGACTGTTGCGATTGGATGACGAGCTGCCTTCGTCGGGGGCTTACTCGCGGCAGTTCGGATCGCTCGACCAAGCGTTTCAAAACCTGTTCGACGGCGAACGCGGGAAGGCTCGCGAGAACGTTCACGAACAGATCCGCGGGCACATTCCCGAGGTGACGACTTACTCGGACTTCTTGGTGCTCGACCAGAAGTTGACGGTCTCGATTCAACCTGCGGTGCCAATCCCGCACGGCTACGAATTTTACTGGCCGATCCGCCGCGACCCTCGGCCAGTGATCGACATGACGCTCGGCGTGCTGCTGTCCGAGCCCGCCGACTTCAACATCCTCGGCTTCATCGCTCTGCCGCGGTTCGGATCAGATTCCAAACCGCTTCGTTTCACCAGTTCATCGGTCCGCACCGAATTGTTCGGTCGTACCGATTTGCAATTCCTTCAACAACTTCTCTAACGAAAGCAAACCATCATGGAACCACTCAACAACATTTGCCCCATCGCCCAGCGACGGTACGAAGATGTGCCGATCGACAAGGTGAAAGTAATCAACTCACGGAACCGCGATCAAGAACAATTCGACATGAACGTCGAAAGCATCGAAGGCGTCGGGTTGATGAAACCGATCCGCGTGAACGACAAGTTTCTCGAATCGACCGGCAAGTACGAACTGATCTGCGGCGAGGGCCGTTTGCTGGCCCACAAACAACTCGGCAAGACGCACGTCGCGGCTGAGGTGGTGACCTGCACGCGGAAAGAGCTCTTGAACGGGCAATCCCTAACGCTGAATTTTCATACTGAAATATGGGATCCCCATCGAGCAGCCAACTCGGTTGCGGTTTTGATTTCCCACCAACGCCACCGTTTGCAGTCGAGTTGCGCTCTCTGTAATCTGGATTTTACAGCGTTGTCGGAAACACGAATGGCTTTTGCTAGATCGCTAGTCAGCAAGTCTTGCGACTGACTGCTGTAGTGGAACCATCCGTTAAGCTGGCGTCGATAATCTGCCGCACGCTCAAGGCTCTGTGGCTGAACTGAGCGGCAAGCTCCAACGGTTTTCTCAGCGACTTGCCTTGCGCGATTTCGGTGCTCATCGCAGAGCAAAAGTGAACCCGACGAAATTTCCAATGAATGCACCAGTTGTTGCCCCGTGTTTGGTTGAAATCCGACTTTGGCTCGCTTCTTTTCATTCACCGTCAGGTCGAGTTTTGCCAAACCTGCAACAAGTTTATCGACAGCGTGTTCGCCCCTTGAGCGTTCTTTCGCACCCACTACGATGTCGTCTGCCATACGAGTGAACGAAATTAGTCGTTTCCAGCAATACTCCGCCATCTGATAATCGAGCGCCATAAAAAACAGATTCAGAGCGAGATTGCTAGTTGGGCAACCTTGAGGAATTTGTCCTCGACAGAAAAGCGTTTCCGCAATTATCTTTTGCATCGCTGGAGTCACTCCAAGATGCCCCAACTCACTTGCGAATCGGTCAAACTTGACCGACGGAAAGCAGTTTGTGACATCTATCACCCACACGAAAGGTGCCTTGATGTGCGACTTTGCGGAAGTAACCGAGGACCGGCGTTTCACGCCGCCATGGGCAACGCGGTGAAAAAGCCGATCGAATCCCAGCGACTTGTTCAGCATACGGAAAATCCGCATGTCACTTGGTTTTGGTACGTCTAGCTCACGGAACTTGCCGGATGAACTATCTATCCGAGTCGGCAAAAAGCGTTCGTCTCCCCGCGCAACCCAATCGAGGAAAGTATGTTCGGACAACCTCGATTTTTCACCTAGCTTTCTTGCGTCCAGTTCGCGAAGTCTCTTTACCGGCCTGCTTCCTCTCAATGACATTCGTAAGCCTCTTTTCAAGCTTTTCAAAATCAGCAAAGACGCTTGACAATTCGCCGTGGCTCTCTGTCTCGCCGGAGCTGATGTCAAACAGAAAACTCGGTGGAACTCCCAAGACTTCTCCAAGACGACGTACCACGTCAACTGACGGAGAACGCGAGTCACTTTCTAGTAATGAAACGTAAGACTTATTAACGCCAAGCTTATCGGCCAACTCCACCGCCGTCAGGCGGTTAGCGTCACGGAGCAGTCGTATTGTTGAACCAAGAGACTTCATAAGCTCGATGGTAAGTATCAGTGTTTAGTTGCGGTTATCCTGTTTCCACAACCGTGGCGTCGTCTAAGATTCGATGGATTTCACGAATCCAGCGTTGTGCCAGGCACTCAGCAAGATCAATTTCATCCATTGCCCTCACCGCATCCGACTTTCGAGATTTTTCAAGCAGTCGCTCAATTGTCTCTCCAGTCCGCAATGCGGAACGAAGCCTCCTCTGGTCACCGATCCGGCGACCACGAAGCACGCGAAGGTTGTTCAACGTGCGTCGCGTCCAACAGTCAAGTTCGGCCGAAGCCGCCCCTGACAAACTGGAACTACCAACAGCATCTCTGTTTCGATTCATAAATGAACCTCCAGAACACGAAAAGCACACTCAGGATATCCTTCTTTCAAAGGAACCAGAGTTACAGCGGTACCTCCAAACAACTCAGAGGTACTAAAATCACTGCTTGAATCATTCGTGCAAGGATCAGGTGATCACGGGCATATGATCCAGGTTCGGTTCGACCTAGCCTCGCTTGATCGTCCCGAAAAAGGGCTGTGCGCTTTTCACTGCGTGTAGTTATGTCAAAGATCAATGTTGGAGGCATTTAAACGCATCCACCGCGTGGAGTCAACGCCAGAAAACAAGTTTACAGGTTTTTTCTCGGAGGCTGCCACGGGGAGTTTAGTAAACAGAGTGTTGGACCAAGCAACGAGTCATCGGACGGCTGCGAGCATGGGCCGAACGATCCGGCGAAACGGATCTCGGAACGAGCGACCAGGCTTTGTCATCCGCCGTGTTGCGGTTCTTCGGAAGCCACGACGCCGCATTTGAAGCCGCCGGGATTGAGTCACCGGCACGACGCTGGACGAAGGAACGTGTTGTCGCCGCCATCCAAGACCGTTTCATCTCCGGCGACGCGTCCGATCGAATCGGATTCGGCGACGAGAAACTCGCAAGTGCGGCTTATCGGCATTTCGGTTCTTGGCCCGCGGCCGTCGAGGCGGCCGGGTTGATCGACAAGGTGACGTTCAAACCACAGCTTCGACGATGGAATCAACAACGAGTGATCGCGGAGATTCGAGCTTGGCATGACTCGGGCCATCGGCTTGCCGAAGTCAGCCGTAAATACCAAGCGTTATTTCATGCGGCGCGAACGCACTTTGGCACTTGGAACAAAGCCATCATCGCCGCGGACCTCGAACCGGAACGACGCTTTTACACGAAAGCGGAGATCCTCGACATGATTCGGCAAAGACATGAGGCCGGCGAATCGCTCAGCAGCGGACATCCCGACGTTCGCAACCTCGCGATGCTCACCATTCGGCATTTCGGAACGTGGCGAAAGGGATTGGCCGCGGCCGGTGTGGTTCAATTCGGACGAAAGAAGGTGGCGTCATGATTCGCGAAGCCATCATCCGCAAGATCGTCGAACGCGACGTCGCCGGCGAGAGCCTGCTCGAAGACGAAGTCCGCTCTGACGACGAACTCTTGCACGCCGCCGCGATCGAAGACTTCGGTTCGTGGGAAACGGCACTGGAATACTCCGGCGTCCGTGCCCGCGACGTTGGTCGCAGTCGCGAGCTAACGGCCGAGCGGACTGCACAACAACTCCGTCGTCTGTGTACAACAGGCTATGACCTGGCGGCCAAGGTGAACCGATCCCGCAACCGCCCGCTCTACGACGCCGCGCTCCGCCACCACGGATCGTGGCGAGCCGCCCTGACCGCCGCCGGCATTAACCTGGCCAACGTTTCCCGCCGTCGACCAGAAAACTTCGACCGCGAAACCATGACCCTCTGGCTCTGCGAGCGTCAAGCCGCCGGCCAGTCATTGGTCTACAGCGAAGTCTGTCTCGAAAACCGGGATAAAGCGATGGCCATCCGCCGCACGTTTGGCAGTTGGTCCAAAGCGATGGAGGCGGCAAACATCGCTGGCTAGTTGCTTTGCGCTCGGGCGAATGACCGGCGTTCAGCAGAAGAGCAATCGCTGATGATCGAACTCTTCTTCCTCGAAGGCGGATGTTGTGTCTCCTGCCTTCAGTTGCTCGATGTACGCTTCGATCTCGTCGTCGTATGGGAACCAGTGAAGCATCATGTGTGTGATTCCGTCATCGTTGATGGCGTTGAACCATTCGCATCGCTTCCGCATGTCTTTGAATGTTGTAGTCAGCTTTTTCTCAAACGCAGTCGCTTCGGGATCCGACATCGCTTCAACATGTTCGACGTGAAGTCGAAAAGGGCAGCCTGATTGAAGCTGGTTGCGCCGTCGTTGGATGTTCGTGGATCGTCCGACCTTGACGAAGCGTCGGCCAAAGAATTCGCAGGTGATGAAATAGACTCCAAAGTTTGACACGGTTGGTGCTTTCGATCTTGGTGATGGGCGAACTGGACGCAAGATGATCTATCAAGGTGATTCTACGACGCCCGCAAGCTGACCAAGTGCTGGCCGCCGGTGCTTGCGATTTCTGTCTTTACTTCCAGCCCCGGCGACAGACGCGAAAGCCGATCGACGAGCCACTCGGCAACGGCGTCGGCGTCTTGCCGCGTCGGGCAACGAGCCATCGCCTCGCGGCCACCCTTTCGCTCCAATCGTTCCGCCGCAGCGATGATCGGAGCCGGGTCGACGACGATCAAATGATCGGGCCAAGGAACGACCGGGGCATTCGATCCCTTACCGGTGTTGCAACTCTTGTGAGCCAGACGCTCGGTCGGCAAGTTGCCCTTGTCCTGTTTTTCTTTTTCGCCTTGCCCTTGCTGATCCGAGTGTCCAAGCTCGCTCTGCGGGGATCGTTGGGCGACATGTTTGGATCCACTGGTTCGTCGCACAACCAACATCGCCATCCGTCCGCCTCGCCCACATCCTGAAGTTGACTCATTCGTTTTATGCCTGCCGTGAAAATTGGTTTTGATTGGATTTCTTGCCAAGGTACCGAGTTGGCTGTCGCCAAGTTGATTGTTTCTTGCGATCGACGCGATCCTCGCCATTGCTTTTGTAGTCTTACCAAATTGGCTTGACTATCGCGGTTGCTTTCACCACGATTCAATGGTCTTACGAATCAAACACAAATTGACTTCTTCAACATGGTGCGAACACTTGCGATTGGTGACATTCACGGTTGTTACCGATCGCTCGATGCACTGGCTTCATTTGTGGCGCTCGCACCAGATGATCGCCTCATCACGCTTGGTGACTACGTTGATCGTGGCCCCGATTCCCGTCGGGTGATCGAATGGCTCGTTCGACGCCACGAGAGCGGAGGGCTGGTTCCATTGCGGGGCAACCACGAACTGATGATGCTCGCGGCTCGAAAATCGGACCGGCATCGCGAGGAATGGCTGGCGTGTGGCGGCGAGGCGGTGTTCTCGTCGTATTGCACCGATCGTTTGTCTGACATTCCGGACGAGCATTGGGCGTTCTTGGAAGGTTCGCTTCGGTCTCACTTCGCAACCAAGACGCACTTCTTCGTTCACGCCAACGCGTATGCGGAGATCCCGATTGATGAACAGCCCGATTTCATGCTGTACTGGGAATCGTTCGGCGACCCGGCCCCACACGAATCAGGGCTAACGATGGTCTGCGGTCACTCACCACAACGCGATGGGATTCCATTGTCGGTCGGTCACGCGATCTGCATCGACACATGGGCGCACGGGCGAGGCTGGCTGACTTGTCTCGATGTTGACTCCGGTCTCTGCTGGCAATCCAATGAGTCGGGTGCGACCCGTCGCTTCTGGCTCGACGAGGGGCCATGACGTCGTCGACGTCCTACTTCACGATCAGTCAGGCGATCACAAGTCTGACATTGTTGATTTTTCGCTCTCACTCCAGACTTGATTGCGGTGGCACGTCACATGAAATCTGAAATTAGCACATGGTCGCCTGATTCGATTTGTTTGAAGTTAGACGCAGCGGATTCTCGACCGCTTGCCAAGGCGATGTATGAACGAACGTGTCGGACTGATTTTTCGCAGCCCGGGTTCTGCGTTGTTGATGCCGGATCGGAGATCGACTCGATCTCATTCCGCAGATTGATGCTCGAACTCAAACGAGAGATGGCCGCGATCCACGAAGTGCAGACCGGTAAAACACTCGTGCATCTTTCTGCCGCGCGTTTTGATCAACAAGAAACGACCCGCCCTCATTTGGACGGTGGACCGGACGAATGCTTCTTGATGTTAGGTTACGAGCCATCCGCGGTCGATTCCGATCTTCAGATCACCGACTACACCAAGTGTGCATTCGACCTTGGACTCACGCCCAAGGAACTGCTGGTCAAGCACAATCCGATGTTTCAATCCAGTTTTGAAATCTTGGAACCTTATTCGACGCGAGTGCCTTGCTTTTCAAAGACGAACTATCAAATCATTTGCATCAACAACTCGTCCGCTGGGTACTCATCGTTAGAACCCGCATGGCAAGGAACACTCCACACGGCAACGATCCTGACGCCGGACGAAGACGAACGGCGAGTGATCAACTCGACAATGATTGCTTCGGTGCCAAAGGGAACCCCGGATACCATCGACGCGAGTGTGCTGAACGAGTTCGCGTCCACTTCCGCGGTTCGACGTCGAGGTTACGACAAGCCGCATTTGGATGATGATGACTGAGCGGGTTTCGCGACTCGATTTTTTAGTTCCACGCCCATTCGCCGATTCATCGAAACCCAGGGTATCGACCGCGAACGTCTGATTCAGCCGAGTAACGACTGGGTCATTCATTTCCTCAAATCGGCTCCGTGCTTGACCGACCACGGACTCAGTTCGATAGACGCCAGTAGAACACCGCATCTATCACACCAAGCAGAACCGCAGAAACGAGAACGCCCCAGCCGAAACCCTTAACGAGCGGTTTGGCTCGGGTTGCCAGTACAATGCCGGTCGGCAGGTAGACAAGCTGGAGAAACAAGTTAATTCCCAACACCCAGCGGAGCTCGTCCGGGGCCATTGGATCTTGGATCAATGCCGGCCACACGATGGCTCCGTCGAGGAGACCCCAAAGCCCGACCATCAACCAGAAACCGCGCACCGAATCGCGTGGTCGCATAAATAGTGCCACTGTGGCGCTGCCGAGAGAAACGAGCGCTAACGCAAAGATCGTCGCGATAAGTTGTTGGTGAATGATGGGACTCCGGTGAGCAGGGGCAAAGCATGAATCATTCTCTAACCGCTACAAAACTCCGCAGCACAACAATGCTTACGGCAAGGCACAGCCGCTCGTTTGAGGACCAATACAACTGATCCGTCGAGCCTACGCGGCGAAGGATCACGACCGCCTACGCCACGTGCCGGTACGACAGCAAGTGGCCGCCGAGTTCCGAATCACAGACGACGCTGTCTTTGCTGAACTTGATTGGTACCGTGACCACGTCGTCGCGAATCGGTGGCAGGTGATCTCGGGATGAATGGCCTCGACGCTGGTTGTACCAACTCTGCGTCGTGTGAAGGATGCCGTCGAGGTGCTCGTTGGTCACGATGCAGAACGCGTTGAGCACTTCGTGTTTGATCGTTTGGATCACCCGCTCAACGTGAGCCTGCAAGTTGGGCGACCGGATCGGCGTCAGCTTGATCTCGCAATCCGAAGTCTTGAACACATCGTCAAACGAATCCACGTACTTTCGATCGCGGTCCCGCATCAAGATCTCGCACTTCAAGTCATTGTCGTCAACATGCATTTGAAAGTTGCGTCCCTGCTGCGTCGTCCACTCGCCCGTCGGGTTCTCGGTGCAAGGCGAGATCCAAATCTGCCGCGTGCCAAGATGAATGAAAACCATGAAGTAAACGTCGACCAATCCCTTGAGCGTCCACTTCTTCTTGCAAGCGAAATCGCACTGCCACAACGTGTCGGCGTGGCGTTTGAGGAACTTGTGCCATGTGTCCGGGTGGTCGCCTGGCGTCGGTGCGAAGCCGGCGTCGACGATCACGTTCTTCACCGTTTGACGAGAAACGTGAATGCCCATCCGCCGCAGCTCTTGCAGGATCTTCGTGTAACCGAAGCCGGTTTCCTTTCGGATCCGCAGGATGGTTTCACGAACGTCTTCAAGCACCTTCGGCCGGCCCGCTCCTTTCTTCGTGGATGTCTTCGCTGGCTTTGGCGTGTCGTCCTCCATCTTCCGAACCCAGCGCCGGAACGTCGAGTACGACACGATCGTCATCACGTCTTTGATCTTCCCGCCCAGCTTTTTGCCGTGTTTGACCAGCGTGTTTCTTTCACGATTGTCCAACGTGACGCGACCGGGTAACTTGGACCGAAGGATTTCGTTCTCCGCCTTCAGGTAACGAATCTGCTGAGCCAGTTCCTGCCGCGTCAGCGACGCTAGCAGTGTCAAAAGTGGGTGGACAATGTTCGCCATCGTGCGATCAAAAGCCTTGCAAATCCGGGGACAATCGGAGTGGCAGAGTATTTGTACCCCGCCGAAGCGACGAGCCTACGCAGCGATCCGATTCCCGCAACTTCCGGTGAATTGATCCGGCGAGTTTGCAACCGAATCAGACGCTGCGATACCGGCTGACCGATGCAATCGCCAAAGCCAACGACGCCCCGATCCTGCCAAGACGCAGCAAGATGCAGTCGCTGTTAACCAGCCGAGCTAAGAATTTCACGGGCGAAGAAGTCGCCGCCGGTTAACACATTCAAGTTAACCCGATGCGCGAACCGGACGCGGAGGTCCGCATCGACCGAAGTGGCAACGCGGCAGGACAAGAACCGCTCAAACGCTGTCCAAAAGCCTGCAAATTCAATGCAACAGCCGAGAGCTTTTGCAGAGAACGTCCTGTACGGGGAGATGCTTCGCACCGCCGGTCGACTGGAGGACGCCTACGCTCAGGTCCGAAGGGCCGTGCTAGGTTCGCCTCAGGTGGTCGGAGATGAAACGGGTTGGCGAGTCGATGGACGTGGGGCTTGGCTTCATGCGTTCGTCGGACTGACCGCGACGTGTTACGAAGTGGATGCGACGAGAAGCATCGGGCCGGCGGAAAGACTACTGGGCATCGACTGGGCGGGAATCTTTGGTCACGACGGCTGGGCGGTCTATGACAAGTTCACCGCAGCGACTCATCAACAATGCTTTGCGCACCTGTTTCGGCGATGTGAATCGTTAATCGAAAGCGGGACCGGTGGTGCGTTGGCGTTTCCGCGTGGAGTGAAAGACCTGCTGCTCGCAGGCTTCGAGTATCGCAACCGTTTTCGGTCCGATGAGATGACTGCACACGGGATGAAAGTAATGGCGGGCCGATTGACTATAAAGATGTGGAAATTGGTTCGTCACCCAAAGAAGCATGCTGCCAATGAACGCTTCGCGAAGTTCTTGGAAAATCATCTCGATGAACTATTCACGTTCCTGCATCGTCCCGGTGCCGACGCAACGAACTGGCGTGGCGAGCAGGCGATCCGTCCGGCGGTCGTGAATCGAAAAGTATGGGGCGGCAACCGCACCGGAGCCGGAGCGTCGACCCAGTCACGAATCATGAGCGTGATGCAAACGTGCAAGCAAAGACTGGCCGATCCTTTCGACTTCATCCGTTGTCAATTGATCACGACGAGCCCGCTTGCCCTGCCTCTGCCCATCGCGTCACGGTAAACAAGTACACTTCGATGTAGCCATTGATCGCTTTGATCGGCTCTGGTTTCAACTAGTACGTGCACCGATCAGCCCTGCAGACGTAGGTTCGATTCCATTTCGTCTCGGGTGATTTGCATCGGAGTGGCGGCGAATTTCGGTGACGAGAACGACGAAACAAAAGACGCTGCGAAGCACGACAGTCCGTCTCCTTCATCATGGACTGCATTGACAACTGGACCGAGCCGAAGGTTTGCAGTCTACGTGCCGCAGCGTTTATCTCGCAGACTTCTTCTCGGCTTGGGACTTTTTCGACTGCTTGACGTGTAGCCGGAATGCCTTGCTGATCTTGCTCCATCGCTTCTGCGACCGGCCCATCGCCGTGCCCCAATACGACGCCCGGTTCATGTCCCCACCAGCCAAGCTGGGCATGATCGAGCTCCGCATGACATCCAGCCAAGCCAGTACAGTGACCTCAGCGTACATCTGGCTGAGTCGATCGTCGCCAGCGTCCTCGAGGATGGCGGAGGTGTCCGAATCGATCTTCTTCTGCCAAAGCACCGAGTTTTCGGCGGAGGCAGAGCCGACGATCTGAATTAGGTAGTCTCGTGCGGTCCCGATCATGTCGGTAGCCTCGCTGAGGATCGCGGGCGTGGCTGCGATCCAGGCATCGAGCTGCCGCTGGGCGTCAGCATCACCTTCTTCGGCTAGTCGGCAAGTCTCGTTGAACTCTTGCAAGCACGGGAGCTTGTTGTCGGATTCGGTGGTTGGTGTTGGTGCTGCCGTCGGTTTGCTGTGCATCTCTCGCTCGTGTAGTTGTCGAAGTACTTTCCAATGAGACGACCACTGACATAGCCATTCGAGTATCTCGCGTGCGGCCCTGTCGTTCTCTTGCTCGCGGGAGCATTCTTCGCGGTATGCGAGTTTCTCCGCTGCTGCGAGACGCTCGTTCTCGGCGAAGAGTTGAATCGCCGGGTCAGTGACCTTCCCGATGTAGCGTTTCGTGGCCTTGCCGTTGATCCGTTGCGTGCGAACCGCGTACTGGTTCGTCGTGCCGTGTCGTCTTTCGATTTGCATCTTTTTTGTGTAACACGTCCCAAAAATCGACAAAAACTATGCGGACAGCTTGATCCGGCCCACCTCGGTGTGCGAATCATCGGCAATTTGCACCGTTTGCAGTGCGTCTTCCTCGTGAGGTAGAAACTTGCCCAGTTGGTGTGCAGTTCTTTGACCTAAGGCGTGGCCGAGGCTGACGAAGGTAAGGGACGGGCGAGATAGCAGACCACCAAGTCTCACGGCGATCTCGTTAAGATGATTCCAGTCCTCTCGTTCAAGTTGATACAGCTTTAACGCTAGCTGCAAGCGTTTGATTTCGCGTCCCCGACTGGTCGTCAGGTCACACTCCTCATCGAGATACGGGATTCTCGCCAGCCAGTGCTCGCAGACCGCAGAGCCACCCCAGCAGGAATCACGGCACACGACATTGTGCAGGTTGCTGACGGACTTGTTGCCGCCATCAATTACGTGACAGGCCAGCCAACTCTTGCTATCGAGGCAATCCAAGACGTCAAAGAAGATGTCGCAGTAATCTCGCACGTTATGAGGGGCGACGTCGCTGCGTGCAGCGACTACGTCAAGCGGTAGTCTAGCCAGGATTCTGGCCTCGACCCGTAGCCGTAGCACCGGGTCATGGAAGATTGACTCCGCCGCCGCGACATCGAGCAAACGATCGCCTCGACGCGTCCCATGCGTGCCGTCTGGCAGCCCTCCCAGGTGATCGACGATCTGCCAGAATTCTGAGCCGTACTCCGTATGTGCCGACACATGCCCGCGAGAGACGGCCCGCTGTGCCTTTCGCCATCGCCAATTCGGCCCCGACACGAGACGCCCGTAATGCCTCAGCGTCTCTGCGGATGTCGTCTCGTCACGTTGCGAGTGTAGTGAGGACATGTCGAGTGCCGCGGGAGATCCTGTCATGGTTTTTCGAAGGGTATGGGGCCGAGAAACAGAGCAACGTGTTGGTGATCGGGCTAAATCACCGAGGCTTCTTAAGCACCCTGCGAGGCGTATGCTTCGCAGCTGGTTTGATTGGCCGCAACTTCTCATCACGGTTGTACGTACAAGGGTAGGTCTTGGGGACTGTGAAGAGTTCGTTCTTGCCGCTGTAAACGATCGGGGTTAGGCGGCGAACCATGTTCAGCCTGTCCTTTCCGGTGAGGTGATAATCGTCGATCAAGTCGAGGCGATTCTCTAGGACCTCGGTAGTTGCCTCCCTTTCGAGTTTCGTGGGCCGTGGAAAGATGGCAGCAGCAAACGCCAGTTGACACCCTACGGTGAGGCTGAGTTGAAGCGGTTTGTTGGCCTGAGCATCTTTTATGTATTTGCTCATCGTATTGCGATGCAGGCCTAGGCGTTCGCGGATCCACTTGGCACTCGGTATAGAGTCTGCACCCAGGTGAAACCGTTGCCCTCGCTCCCCGATAAGTCGGAGGTATGCGGCGAGTCGGGTTTCGATCGACGTGCCGTGGTTGCTCAGACGCTGGGAATCCAGTCGAGAGGTATACCACTTGCAGTACTGCGAGTACATCTTCGGATTCGAGATCGATAGATCAAGCGTGCTCAATCCGTCGTTCAACCCTATCAGTAAGCAGAAGTCAGTGTCGATGGGTTCGGAGCTGGGTGGTGAAGGTGCTGTGGCAGACACGATTGTGTTCCTTGTTAGAGTGGTGGTGTTTTGCACCATGCTAGGTGCAATCATCCGGGCTCCAAAAAGGTGCACAGGGGATTGTGCTGATGAGCTACGAGGAAGAACAGGCTGACTCGTCCGCTGCCGTGGGGCCAACCTAGTTGACCCGACGATGATCTATCCCATTCATCAATGTCCTAATCAACGTGCCTCTGCGATTTGAATCCTCTGCAACCCAGCGGTCGGCATCGGCTAATCTTGCCCGCTTCTCCGTCCCGACTTCTCTAGATGAAATGCCAGGGCAAATCCCTGACAAAATTGCGAGAATAGTCATGGAATCGAAATTAATCTGCTTCCTACGGCCCATCTTCAACTTTGAGAGCGTCGTCGGATCACACTCCAGATAGGCTGCGAGTCTTTTGATAGTCGGGTAGCAGTCATGTCCCGGTTGGTATCGATGCCCGCGTTGATCGCATGACACTAAATACTTTCGAATGCGTTCATCAAGAGCCTGGTGAGCGAGCCCCGGCTCGCTCTCGATCTCGTACGTCTTCGAGTCCGTCATGTCGGCGACACCTGATAGGTTGTTGTTATTGTTTTTCAAGTTGTTAGCTGGAAACGAATGAGAGGGCAGAAGCCGTCCTTCGGGAAGATGCTGCCAGAGACGCAATTCCCGAGGGACGCTCCTCGGCACATTAAGCCTGTTTTGCTTGAGTGATGAGCATAAGCTTCTTTTTCAAGTAGTTGATTGCTTGCTCCACTACTGGAGTTTCCGGGGCGACTGCAAAATGGTCTTCATCATCAGTTGCCCCGATATACTTGTCGCCGGCTGGTCCATACAAGATGATCGAAATATCGAGTTTTGGGTGCGTGAGAACCGAAATGCCTGGTGCTTCTAATTCTCGAATGCCATCTCCATGCTCGGTAACACTGCGAAGATCCTGGTGCTGCCGCACCTTCTTCTGTGTCTTCGGTTTTGAGGTCTTTAGTTGCTTGCGAGATACACCTGCAAGCTTGGCCGCATCGTCGAGCGAAAGCTCGCCTGATTCTATTTTACCGCGTACCTCCGGGGTTGCCGACAAAATTTTCTCGGTCAGCGCCAGGTCTGCTCGTGGTACTGATTCGTCCTTGGCTACCTTTTCAAGCACGCGTGTGCTTCGTTTCTTAGGTTTTTGGCTTGTCGCACGTTTTGCGCCAGCCTGCTTCTTTTGGCTTTCACGACCTTTCTCCGCACCGCTGGCTCGACGTTCTGCCGCGTCCTTCCGCTGCTTGGCAAGTCGATCTACTGCCCTCATCAGTTTTTGATTGCTGGTGAGGTGCCGGCGAGCCACATTTGATTGAGCGATCGCCTCGGGGCTATGCTCACTGACCTTCACGTGGCCTGGAGCGATGGAAACGCCGGCCGCGAGGCACGCCATGAGACGAGAACGCCCGTCGAGTAGCTGGTTTTTATGATCGACGTAGATGGGCTCAAGTAGGCCGTTCTCCTTGATCGAGTCGACCAAGTTGTCGAAGTCTTGTTGAGAAATTCTCGGGAGGGCGTTGCACGCTGGATGCACCTTTCCGACCAACGCACCTGCATATTTAATCGCCTCGTGGAGATTCGGACGTTCGTACCGAGGCGAATGCCTGTTCTGGTTCATGTTATTAATTTCAGAAAAAGGGACAGCGGCACGTGTCACCGTGATTCGCTCGAAGTAGTCGAGCAGAATTTTGCCGCCGTCCCTCTATGTAGTGAAACCACGATGACCTACTCATCATGCATCAAAATTTGGCAACACCAAAAACGTAGCAGCACTGACCGAACCGCGACGTTCGGCACGTGCTGCGCCCAGTCGGCAATCGCGCCAGTCCATGGGACACGCACTTGGCTAATTTGGGCTTGCAGCGGTGCATCGAACTGGCTTCTCCCGTTGCCGGTTCGTTAAACACCTTTGACGGGGGCCGTCCCCAAAACCTGCGATGCCCATACGTCCCGCTGAACAGCGTTCATTTGCCTAGGCATGACAGACGCGTCGGGGCTAGAGCTTCGGCACGATCGCATGAAAACCAGCCGTGCCTGTTCGGAGAGGCATGGATCCCACCTTCCTTCAATGGCGATGTTGCTTCGTCAGGGTGTTCCTAGGATGAGCGTGGCTCGGCGATAACCGAGGCGAATCTGGTGGGCACACCGTTTTTAGGAAGTGCAAACGGAGTCGGCGTCATGGTTGCTTGAAACTGGATCGTCGGTGGCATGCAGACCACAACGTTGCCGTCGAGGCTACCGTGCCGGGCAGGACTTGAACGTTAAGGCGATCTGACTCGCAGGTGTTTAATTAGTTCGGTCAACTGGGCACAGTCCAAGTGTTCGCGGATGCATGCGGCGAGCATCGCGGCCGAGGTGGTGGATTTTGTGGTGTTTTCGTCGTCGCCGGAAAAAACGCCGGAAATTTCCGCGTCGGGGAAGTCCTGTCGGGGGAGCTGAATTTCAAAAAGCGAAAACTCTCGCGAACCAGTTAACGCCCGTCGGTCCAGCAAGGCCTGCGGGCGTTACTCGTTTCGGCCCCCTTTTTCGCGGTCATTCGCCACCACGGCGGCCAAATCCCGAGTTCCAACTTTCGCCGAGAGAGTCCGGGCATCTGCGTCCAACCGCCCTGGTTCGCCCCGCACCCCAGAGACAACCCCGAGAACTCTCTGAGTCTCTGTTTGACATCCCGGTGTCTCGGTTTACAGCCATGCTGCGAACCGAGAGCCAGCTAGACCTCTTCACTAGCTCCAGCGGTACAGCGGCTTACTGGTAGGACCGTAGCAAATTCAACCCACTCGTGGGTCACGGCCAAGCGCGGGTATCCGACACCCTCTACTCGACTCCTGAGCTTTTCGGCCAATCTTCGGCGGCAAGCGGCAGGTCGTTGAGTTCGGAGCGGGCATCGCGCCACGTTGGATAGTGCTTCGTCAGCAAGGTGATGAAACGTTCGTTGTGCGTTGGCTCAATGAGGTGGACCATTTCGTGAACAATCACGTATTCGAGCAGGTCTTTGGGTTTCTTGACCAACTCGGTATTCAGACGAATGTGCCCGCTCTCGTGATTGCAGCTTCCCCACTTCGTTTTCATGCGTTGAAGGAAATATTGCTGGACAGTAACCCCCAGCTTAGCCTCCCATTTCTTAATCAGCGGCGGAATGACCTCGTGTAGAAGCGATTTGTGCCACGCGTGCAGAACGGTCTGTCGCTTGGCATCGTCACTTCCAGGTCGCACTGTGAGCGTGATTCGCTTGTGATCGATAGAGACTCGCGGCTTGGAATCTTCATAAACGATCGACATCAGGTGCCGGCGTCCCCAGACGTAGTGGCTTTCGCGTTCCACAAACTGACGCGGCGTTTCGCGGGGCTGTTGCTCCAGCTTGCGCTGCTGTTCGGTTATCCAGCCGAGCTTGGAAATCGCGTAAGCACGCGCGACGTCGAGCCGTGTCGCCGTAGGGGCGACCAAGGTCACGCGTCCGTCCGGCGGATGAACGGAAAGGTGAACGTTCTTGACATCCTTGCGATTTACTACGATTGCGAGATCGCCGATTTGAATAGTTTCGCTCATCAATAACCCGGCTGATTCTTGATAATCTCGAAAATTGCCATGGTGGCTTCGCGATCGCGTTTCATGATTGGAAACAGATTATTGAGCACTTGTTTCTCACGCGTGTCGTCGCCTTTCCAGCCGGATGGAGCCTTCTCAGACATCGCTCGATCAAGTTCCAATGCCAACGCTGCTTTGGCATCGTCGTCATCCGGGCAATGGAAAGTCGTTGCGGGAATTGTGGCAAGATTATTGAACAGGACGATGGCCTCAGGAAAACCGTTCAGGCAAGCCGGATGGCTAGTCGTGTGCTTTTTGCCCAGTTTCTGTACGATTTCTTCGGCTCGCTTCAGAAACTCTTCGTATTCGATTGTCCCTTCTTCTTTCTGTTTGATGAGATCTTCAAGAAGCAGCGACATCTCGCTATAGAACCTGGGATCGGTAAGTTGATCGCGGATAATTGTCTTGCGAACGTTGTTAATGATTCCTTCGGAGATCGCATTCCTGGATAGTTTGCCCTGAGCGTTAAGCTTCTTGGCGATCGCGTCATGAATGCCCGTCTCGATAATCAGTTCCGTCAGCGTCAATGAGCTGAGATTCCCCAAATTGTCTGCGGGGTCTGCTTGAATGTAGGTGTTGATCAAATGCCGCATGTCAGATTCGTACGGCTTGATATCCAATTCTTCGCCGGAGTGTTTCTTGATGGCGGCTCGAATCTCTGTGTACAGTTTCGTCTCGGCTTCCATCGCCGACGCCTCGTCGGGCGTGTAACCAGCCTCGGCTAGACTTGGGGCAATTGCGCCGTAGGCACGAACGTAGGTGACGACGGATTTGTAAAACGAAATCCGCAATGGTTCCGTTTCAATCAGTGCGGTGGGGCTGTTTGCATCCCCACAGAAATATCGCAGGTAGTTCTCCATCTCGCGCGGCGAAGCAACTGGTTCACACAAATAATTGATCGCCTTGCGGGCGGCATCGAGACGGGCCTTGCCCTCCTTTAGCCAATCCTTCAATTCGACATTGGAATCGGCACCGCTATCGTCAACTTCCAGTTCATCGCTGCTGTAGACAGCGATCGTTTCTTGAACATCGCCATACAGTTCTTTGTAGTCCACGATGTATCCAAAATCTTTGTCGTCGCCGTCGAGTCGATTCGTCCGACAGATCGCTTGGAACAGATTGTGGTCGTAAAGCTCGTTGTCCAGATAGATATAGCTGCACGATGGCGCGTCAAAGCCTGTCAGTAGTTTGCTAACGACGATCAGCAATTTCATCGTCGCAGGCTCTTCGATGAACCGTCGTTTCGTTTCATCCTCGTAGGCCTTCGTTGTTTGGCCGTCGTCGAGGACGTGCTCCGTGTAGGTGTCGAATTTGTAACGTTCGTCACTGTTCTTGGCCTCGCGAGAAATCGCGTTGTGATTTGGTTGAAACGACGTGATGATGCCGCAATGTTTGCCGAAGCTGGTGTTCTGGAACAGCCGATAGTAGTGGCAAGCTTCGTAGATTGACGCCGCCACGAGAATCGCGGTGCCGCGGTCATTGCTCAACCGTGGCTTGACACCAAAGTCGTGAATAATGTCGGCGATGATCCGCTGCTTCCGCTCGCCGGCGCTCATCAGTTCTTCCATCGTGGCCCAACGCTTTCGCAGAACGGCACGTTGAAAATTGTTCAGCCCCTTCGTCTTTTGCTCGAACCAATCGTCGATCGCCTTCTTGCTGGTCAAACGCTGCGGAACCTTTCTCGCTTCGTACTTCAAATCCAGGACGACCTTGTCCGCAACGGCCTCGTGGAACTTGTAGGTGTGAATGTTGGTGCCAAAGACGTCACGTGTCATCGGCTTGTCCTTCTTCAACAGCGGAGTGCCTGTGAAGCCGATGAAGATTGCGTTTTCGAGCCAGCGTTTCATCTGTTTGTTCATGTCGCCACCCTGTGTCCGGTGGCACTCGTCCACAAATACATAAAAGCGACCATGGATTGGCGGTCGAGCCGCCTTCAAATCAGGCTCGAACTTGTGCAGCAATGCGCACAACACGCGTGGCGTGGTCGCAGACAACTTCTGCAAGAATTGTTCTCGCGACGTAATTCGCGGTGAAGGAGAATCCTCGCCAACAATTCCCGCGTTCCGCATCACACCTTCAATTTGCTTGTCCAATTCGTCGCGATCGGTGACCACTAGAATTCGAGCATCAGCGTCGTGTTCCAGCAGCCACTTGGCAATGAGCACCATCAGGATGCTCTTGCCACTACCTTGGGTGTGCCAGATCACACCGCCTTCCTGCTTGGCAATTCGTTCCTGAGCCTTCTTAACCGCGTGGTATTGGTGAACGCGAGGAACCTTCTTTTGCCCGCCATCAAACAAAATGAAATTGCGGAGCAAATCCAACAAACGATTCTTCTCGCACATTTCCGCCAGCGGCTCATCCAAATATGCTCCCGCAGTTCCTCCGACGGTGTAGCCAACACGCTTTTCACCGACCGCCTCAGCCAGCGAATCATCGGTACGCCGTTTCCATTCCACGAAGAATTTTTCGGGCGTGCCCGTTGTGCCGTATCGTAAACCTTGCGAGTCATTGCCGGCGAACACAAGCTGGACCGTCGCGAAAAAGCCCTCGTTGAAGATCGTTTCTTGATTGGTGATCAATTGGCGGACGCCCTCTGCCACCTCGACACTGCCACGCTTCAGCTCAATGACGCCGATGGCGATCCCATTCAGGTACAAAACCAAGTCGGGCCGACGCTGATATCCACCGCGCAGCGTCACTTCTTCAGCGATTGCGAAATCGTTTCGAGTGGCACCCTTCTCACTCCAATCAATCAAGTGGACAGTCTCATGGGGTTTCCCGGCGGCCACCTGAACAGGGACACCAAATCGAAGCAACTGATAGGTTCGTAGGTTTGCTTGATAGAGCGAAATCCCAGTGCAGTCAGCAGCCGTTTCCAGTTTTTGAAGTGCTGCTGAAATGTGGGCTGCCGAATAGCCACGGTCATTCAAGTTGGCACGGAGCAGATCGGTCTCGATAGGTCGATTGTTCTCACGAGAATTCCAATCTCCCAAGAACCGGTAACCCAAATAGTTCGGGTTCGATCTATCTGTAAAGAGTGATATGACTCGATTCTGCGTGCGACGTTCGGAGCGTGGTTGGTCGGACATGACTGGTTCAAGCTCCTGCTTCGCCGAGGTCTTTTGCCAATCGGACCAGTGTTTTCTTCAATTTGTCAATCTCGATACTGATGCATTGATAATCGTCGACCGTTACGAGATCGCCATGCTTTTCAAGGCAATCCCTTACGTGAGTCATGCTTGCTAACTTGGACGTCAACGCCCCAATTCGATACTTCTGCTCAAAAACATCGACCTCGATTCGCATTTGCTTTTTACCTTCGCGGTAGATCAAGTCGAAGTAGGGCTCTCGCTCAATACCGTTCACATCGGCGTACTCGCCGATCGTCAGTGGGCCGAGTGATCCTTTGGCCGCCATCGCACGGAGTTCATTATTGAAAAAGCAAAATGAGTGGACCTCTGCATGGGCTGCACTCATCCGCATCTTCTTCAGCAAATAAATGTAGCCATTCTCAAAACGCATCAGGTTTTTGCCATAGCTAAACGCCTGCGGCGTTTTGACGACCGCGGCACGCCAGGCGGGCATTGTCTCGTCGCCTGCCTTGATGATCTCCAAGAGCTGATCTGGAAATGGACGGTGGTCATCTAGTTTTGCCCACAGGTCGCGCAACTTGACACGAGCGATTCGTTCAGGAGGACTGAACGCACGAAGCAAACGTTTCCAACTGCCCTGCACAGTAGTTGCGTTGACCAATAGCGAGCGATTGCGATTGCCGCTTTCCAAAGTGTAGTCACCCACGGTGAGCAACGCTCGCTCCCAAAGGTGGTCTTGCGAAGCGATCAATCCTTCTGCGTCAAACATCGCTTCTGCCTTGAGAAGTGAGCTTTCAAACTCAGCTTGAAGCTTCACATGCGTCGGTGCATCCCAATCGTCGATCGACGAAGCGTTTGCTTGATCGACAACGCCGCTGAAATTTAATGCAAAGTCAATTTGGCCGTCGAAGTAGCCATGCAACTCGGCACGCTCAATGAGCGGACGCCATCCATCGTGACTCAGCAACAATCCAGCCTTCAGGATTTCCTCCTTCAACTGAAGCTTCACATTCATCGGCAACTCATCCGGCACCTCCCAGGACTGGACGTATTCCAAAATTGAACCGGAATGTGGCAGAAGTCTCTGAATCAAGTTCATCCCGATCGGCAGGCGTTCAGCTCGCTCGATATTGACATTAATAATCAGGTTGTAGATTACCCGCATCCATTGCTGAAACTTATCCGCGTCTAGCGCTGGTTCGTGTTCTCGGATGAAGAACGCGTATGCCATGAACAGCAGAATCTCGGAAACGTCCAAGCTTGTGGAGTTCCGTGTCAATCTTTCAAAAATCGCTCGTTCATCAAAATAGTCTTTGTTGGGCAGCACGATGTGCAACCCTTTGTCACCTGAAGACCAGCACTCAAGAAGCGGGATTAGTGTTCGAGTAAAGGTCTCGTCCAGCCAATTGCTATCGTGAAACGTGGCATACGTGGGCTGTGTACGTGTCAGTATCAAGACATCCTTGGTGCAGCTTGCCGCGTCGGGATCGCGAGTGATCAGAGCAACCAAGCGAAACACATTGAAAAAACTCTCGTCAACGATTTCCGCCGACCGACGGTTCCCGGACCAAAACAGATCCAACCAAGCCGTGTCCATTCTTCGAGCCACGAACTCGTTGACGGGAAACTCGTGTCCGCCAATCGCACGGCTTTCGCCTGCGAACTGTTTCGAGAGGTCTTGTTCATACCTCGCCTTGAAAGTCTCGAATGGCGACAACGATTTGCCGCGTGCGTTCATCTTGATGTAGAGATCGTCCGTTAACTCGAAGTTTTCGAGGTCGAGTAGCTGGAACGTGATCGCGGGATGGTCTTCACTAACCAGTCGCTCGAAAAGTTCTTCACTGGCGGCGAAGCGGGTGTGGATGGCGTCCAACATCGATAACACGGATTGAATCGTTGGATCCAATCGCCAACTTCGGAAGTACCAAGACTGGTTTGCGATCCAATGACTCAGTTGCGCTACCTCATCGGGCCGGTCCTCGGGTTGGCACTGAACCAGGGCATCAAAGAACTCATTGCTGCTTTGACGGACGCTATACGAAAAACGCGAATGATCCCCGTCACGGAACAAGTCCTCGAAGTCATCAAATCGGTCATCGCTCCACGCTAAGTACCAATGAAGCAGGTACAGCGTTGTCAGTCGTTGCTGACCATCTAGCGGTGAAAACTGAGACAGTTCATCTTCATTCGCAACGCTACCGTAGATAAAGTCCAGGTTCATCGGTAACGACGGATCACCGGGAGGCTTATTGAGGGCATCTTCGATCGCGGCCAAAAAGTCTTCTCGGACCTGCGCAACCGATGGACGACCTTGTGCGTAGTCCCGCTGAATCATCGGGATACGGATCGAATTGTGTCGTTCGAGCAATTGTTTGTAATTGAACTGGCTGCCAATGTCGCTCACTGGACCACCTCCGGTTTGGGTACAAAGAAGTCCGTTAGCGTTGTTGTCATCGCCTTCAGATACGCATCCCGGTCCGACTCTTTCCAGAACATCGCGTGGTCGACGCGTTGGCTGTAGCACTTCAGAAACACGTTTCGCGTACACAGAGGCACAAAAATGCCAGCGCGGTCCAGCGACAGCAATCTTTGCCGCTTCAATGCGAACACCGCATTCTTGTAGCTGCGGTTCGTCGCTGCGTCCAAAAGCACCAAATTCGCGAGCCCATGATCCGGTTCGGGTTCAGTCTTTTCGTCGAAATGCTTGACAATCGTCTCGTAAAGCTTCGCAAATTCCTCGACCAGCGATTTCGGGTTTGGCTTCGCTAGAAACGCGTCGATCTTTTTGCGAAGGTCTGGCTGCTCGTCCTGCGATTCAAAGTAGCCGCGGACTTCGGTCAGCCATTCGTTTCGTTGAGAGACCGAGTTCAGATCATCCGCCGAGACTGACCGTACATGTTCGATGTCCCATTCACCGCATTTGAAACTGTCAAACTGAAACCGCAAATTTGATTTCTTGCTTTCCAGCAGCGTGGCGACGTTGAACAGCAACAACACCGAACGAATCGTCGCGTTGTCCAGCGGTCGGCCGTATTGCAAGGTTTCTAGCCGTTCGCTCACAATCCCTTGAATTACGGCTCGTGTCATTTTCTCTGGTGGGGAGCCGATGATTGACTTGAACACCAGGTCACGCAATCGCTTCTCGAACTGGTCTTTCGTGCATCCCTGTGAAAGTTTGACGAGACTACCGATCGTCTTTCCTGTGTGAACGAGGAATCCCACGATATGGAATAGCGTCCGGTCGTCATACCATTCCTCCAACATCATGAACATCTGTTTCGCCCGTCTCCATTCCATCTCTGGATCTGCGTCATCCGCGTTCAGCTTTTCGCTGAAGTGGTTGAAGACCGGGTGCTGATCGTGCGTTGCATCCGTCGACATGCCATCGAATACGGCAACCAAATGGAACAGGAATCCGATTCGGTTCTGGGTAGCGCCGGGCTCATTGCTCAAGAAGTACCAAAACGCATCGTTTTGTAACGTCTTCTCGACGATGTCCCATTCGTGCGCGATCCGCAATTGTAAATCGCTGGCGTTCTTGGGCTTTTCTACCGGCCGGCGAAGAAAGAGTGCGCGGATCAGCTCGTCGTCGGTCAGCGGGATTTTGCCGACGTTTAACCGTGTGAACGCGTCGACCGGATTGTCGGAATCGGACAACTGGAACCAAATCACTTTGGTTTGATTTAGAAACGCGTTCTTGATTAGGTCGACTTCGTTCTCTCGTTCATCGAACCATTTCTCAATTGCGTTCATTGCCTTGAACAAATGATAAAAGTCGATGTTGCTGTCAGCATCTTTCTGATTTGGGTCGGCCAAGAATGCGTCCAAACTGGGCCGTGTTTCGTAATCCAGCGTAAACGATGCCATTTGCCTTTTTTGCGAGGCAAATTCGTTGAAGCATCTTAGAATCAACAACAGCGTGGTTAGCCGTTGCTGGCCATCAACGACCTCATACCCTCCACCTTTGGCAATTTTCAAGACGATTGGCTGAAGGCAGTAGAAGTGATCGGGCTGTGGATTTCTTCGCTGAGTGAACTCGCGAATGTCATCCAGTAGTTGAGTGACCTGCACAGGAGACCAGCGATAGCCACGTTGATACGCCGCAATGTGATAGCGCTGCGGGTTGCCCGATTCTTCCAATCGGAGGTCGTTGATCGTTTTCAGAGTGATCAGTTGGTCGCTTGTTTCAGCCATGCTCATTTCTTTCCGCACGATGAAGCGGCGTTGCCCGCAGTAGTTTGATTTGTCTTCTTCGAGACGCCGATTGGCTCGGACGGCATCGGATGGATTGGTCGGTTCAGTTCGCTCATATCAACCTCGTCTGACCAGTCAGCAATTCCTGCATCATGCCCTGTTTGAGCATCTGCGTTTTCTCCAGTCGGGCTTCGAGTTTCTCGATCTCCGCGTCCATGTCGGATAGCACCGTCGCAATCGCGGTTTGTTCCGATTGCGGCGGCTTCGGCAACGGAATGGTCTCGAACTTGTCTTTCGGCATATGGGCTATGCTCGTCTGCGTAACATAGTTTCTAAGAATCCCTCGGTCTGACCAGCGTTTGAGGAATGCAATCATCAAGCGGGAATTAAAATTGTCTCGTGCCCGCAACCGATGAAGCGCTTTCTGGAAATAGCATTCATCAAGTTGAGATCGCCAGATGGCTGCGCGGCCAACATCGCCACCCTCGCACACCAGAAGATCACCGTCGATCAATCGGAACTTTGTCAGATCCGTTTTCGACATCGGCATCGTCTGCAGTTCTGTGACATCAATTCGTCCCCATTGAACTGCTCGATTGCCAAGATAGTACTTTGGAACCCCAACGTTCTTCTCGGCATCTAACATCTTTCCAAGCTGAATTTCAAATTCTGCACCGACGGAAGAAACGTCCCAATCGCAGGGCACTGATCCGACGGCAGTTTCTTGGACACCCGTCTGCTTCGTTCCAAAGCCAGAGAGTCGGGTTTGGCCGGTGAGCAGTTGCTGCATGGCGGCCTGTTTGAGATCACGCTTCTTGGCGATCAACCGGCTCAGCACGTTCAGCGTTGCGTCAACATCCGAAAGCGCTTCCGCAATCGCTTCTTGCTCAGCGAGCGGGGGAAGAGGGACAGGAAAAGCCTTGATATCCCGACTGGTGATGTTGGGATCTTTCCGACTGCTGCTTGCTACCGTCTTCCAATAGTCGATGCGAAAGTTGAGCGTGTCTAATAGGTATCGTGGTTCAAGCAGGTTGTTTCGCGGTTGAACTGCGGTAATTGCCTGATTGACAGTTGCCGCAATGCCAAGAAGTCCCGTCCGTCCAATCTGCTGAAATCCGCCGTACATCGCAACAAGTACAGTTCCAGGTGGATTAAGGCTAAGCGATGTCTCACGCAGTGCAAGTTTTGTAACTCGCTCTGATGTATCGACAAGATATGTATTCCTTAAATCCATCGTCTTCACCCATGGAATCGTCCCACGTGAGAAGTATCGATCATGCGACGCCCGCGCTGGCGTAGTCCCAGAAGACAACGTGGCCACGCTTTCCAGCGTGGCACACTTCCAATCATCAGGAATCAACCCTGCTTCCGTGTGCTTGTAACCTTTCCGCACTGCGTAACCAACGTTCTTGTCGCGAACTTGGCTCATGAGGCGGCCCTCATTTTGGCCAAGTGAGCGTCCACTCTTGCCGACAAGGCTTCAAGTTCATCGACCAACTCAGGCAGCGGTGTTTCATAACGCTCGGCAAGTTGTCGTACTCGTCGGGTGAGCGTTTGCGAGACGCGGTCGACTTCGGTTTGCACCGTTGCTGAGACTGTGGGCATCCATTTGTCGTCGATAACCATCGACTTGATCTCGTCAATGCTCAGGTCCGAGTACTTTGCCCTCGCGGTGGCATCGAGCGCGTCAACGGCGACCTTCATTTTTGCTTTTAATTCGCTCTGCTGATCGAGCAATGCCAAATAACGCACCGTAACGGCTAGGTCGTCATAATTGTCCGGGATCGGATCTTCGTCGAGGCGAGCCATGATGGATTTCTCCGCTGCCGCCAGCAGCTTGGCCGCTTGTTTGGCGTCGGACTTCTGCGACTTATCTGCATCGAGATAGCTTTTTAAAACTCTCGCTTCATCGGCAGCCGGGGCTTTTTCGACTCGCGTTTTGACCGCCTTCAGTGTCAGCTTTCCCTTGGATGTTTTTAACGCCACCAAAAACCGATGATCCGCAAGCTCTTTCATTTTGGCTGCGTGAGCGCCGGCGGTTTCGACCAGTTCAGTGTATTGGTCACAGGTCGCCTTGGCCTCTTCGCTCCAAATCGGAATCATCGCCGATACGCGAGCTTCTTCGACATCGGCTTTGGACGAAACGCCCTTCAAGACGCCTTCTTCGCCGCCGTGTTCCTCAGATAACTCGACAAGCTCGGCGGCGATGCACGCCAGACGCGATTCCATGTCATCAATCTCAGCTTGTTCGTCGGCAAAATACCGAGCCACTAAGATCGACTTCGGCACCAGGTCACACACCCAGCCTCGATACTTCATCTCGCCCTTCTTCTTCCCCGATTTAATCTGCTCCCAAATCTCACGCGGCTGGGCCACCCAGCCTTCGGCGGCAATCTGGTAGCAATCGTCCTGCATGATGTCGGCCCAGTAGTCCATCAGATGCTGGTAAACGTCATAGGCATCCAGCAACGCGGCCTTCTTAAACCCGCTGAGCAGTGTTTCCGCAATGTCAGCGATCAAAGACTTTGGGTGATCGTTCTGGTCGAACGCGTTGAGCTTCGGCGTAGTGGACTTTCGCCACTTGGAGAAGATTTTAGTGGTCGTCGCGACGAATTTTTTGAATTGCTGATGATCGAAGATCGCCGAGTTGACTTCCGCGATCGGTCGACGCAATTGACTGTAGCCCGATCGGTCGGCTCGCTTGAATAGCTGTTTGCGGACTTCGGGAATGACTTCCCAATAGCGATCCATCGCGTCGATGTCACGGTTGGGGATGCCACCGAGCAGGTGCCCGTCGATGTCTTGCAAGTCCTCCGGATCGCTGCTGTCGATGTATCGCGGTAGGTTCAGGTTGTAATCGTTCTTGGGATCGGCAATCTCGCTGCGCAAGACCATCCGCGCGTACCGCGGGTCGCTGCTATCGCCTCGGTTAAACACATCGACGATGCGATGAATATCTTGTTCACGCAGCCGGTTCTTGTTGCCGTCTTTGATGAACCCCTTGGATGCGTCAATCATAAAGATGCCCTTGCGGGCGGTTGCGTTCTCTTTGCTAAGCACCAAGATGCAAGCTGGTATGCCGGTGCCGTAAAACAGGTTGGCTGGCAGTCCGATGATGCCTTTCAAGTAGCCTGAATCGACCAGTTTGCGGCGGATGACGGCCTCGGCGTTGCCACGAAACAACACACCATGAGGAAGGATACAAGCGCCTTTGCCTTCGGATTTGAGCGATCGAATGATGTGGAGCAAATAGGCGTAGTCGCCTTGCTTGCCCGGCGGCTCTCCCCAACTGAATCGCTGGTACAGATCGGCCGACGGCGTCAGACCTGTGCTCCATGTCTTGTCACTGAACGGTGGATTGGCTACGACGTAGTCGTATGTCCGCAACGACGCGCCGTCTTTGAACTTGGGATTGGCAAGCGTGTTGCCGGCCAGGATGTTTGCAGTCGAAAAGTCGTGCAGGATCATGTTCATGCGGGCGAGACCCGCGGTGGTCACGTCTTTCTCTTGACCTTCCAGCGTGATCCGCACGCCGGCCTCGGCGGCAACCTTCAACAACAGCGATCCCGAGCCGCATGTGGGGTCATACGCGGTCGTGGCGGCGACGGCGTTGTCAGGCGAGATGCCGATGACCTTGGCCATGATCCGGCTGACTTCTGACGGCGTGTAGAATTGGCCCTTGCTCTTGCCGCTTTGCGATGCGAAGTGGCGCATCAGGTATTCGTAGGCATCGCCAAGAATGTCGTCGTTCTCGGCGCGGTTTTTGGAGAAGTCCAGCTCGGGCTTCTCAAAGATGGCGACCAAATTGGTCAGCCGATCGACCATCGCTTGGCCTTCTCCGAGCTTGTTGGGGTCGTTGAAGTCGGGGAAGTCGCTGCGGGCCAATCGCGGATTGTTGTCAATCAACGGCTGAATGATCTGCGTATTGATCTTGTCGCCGATGTCGCTCTTGCCCTTGAGCGCGATCATGTCGGCGAAGCTGGCTCCGGCGGGAATTGTCACCTCGGGGGCAAAGTCATCCGAATCGCCGTACTTGTCCGACACGTACTTGATGAACAGCATGAACAGGACATAGTCCTTGTACTGACTAGCATCCATGCCGCCCCGAAGCTCATCACACGATGCCCAAAGTGATGAATAGAGATCCGATTTCTTGACTGCCATTCGTTGGCGATTCCTGCATGTTGTTGTGTTCGTAATGCCTTGTGACGTAGGCGATTTCTGTCCTCTCGGGTCCGGTGGATCCCATTCAGTCAGCGAAGTATTCCTCGTGTAGTGCTTTCCCCTTGGCACCCAACTCGATGACTAGGATTTCGATTTGCTTCATCGCCAGCGGTGACGGCTTCCGGTGCCCGTTTTCCCAGCGATTTACCGAAGAAAAAGTGACCCCAAGCTTGGCGGCAAACTTCTCTTGGCTCAGCCCGAGCTGTTCGCGAAGCGATTTCACGAGCCGCCCCAGATCTTTAGTTGTGTCAGCCACAGTCATCAGCTCCGGTCCCCGTGCGTATTGAAGGTGCTATAGACGCTGCCTTGATTGTCGGAGACGGCATTATCCGGGTCAATCGGACTGCCGTAATCGACAGCTATTGACTCCGAGTCTGATGTGCGTAAGATTTACTGAAAATCTACGCCATACCTACTGAGGATTTCAGATGAGTGACAAGGCAAAGGGTCGGAGAGTCACGATCGACCTGACGGCGTCTGCCGTCGATGAGCTTGACCGGATCCGCGACGTGACCGGATTGACGACGGCAGATTTGTTTCGCAACGGATTCAGTCTGCTACGCCTCTACATTCAGGCAAAAGAGAAGGGGCAGTCGTTTGTCGTCTCGGACGACAACGATCCCACGTCTGTGATAACCCGAATCGAATTGCCGTTCATCGTTCCCGAGAAAGAACGTGCCGGAGCCAAAGGCGAGGTAGGAGCATGAGCGACGATGATTTTGACGATGGTGGAGACGAAGACGGGTGGAGCTTCAGCATGGATTTCGACGACGACATCCAACTTGGTTTCAACAAGACGATGAGCGAAGAACTTCCTGGCGAGCCTGTCATCCGTATTTATGCGGCCGGTCCGCTCACTAATAACGACGAAACCGCTAACGGGGAATGCGACGAAGTTCGATCGATTCTTCAGCGTGTCTTCGCAGACTACGACTATCTGGGAGTTCAGTTCGAGATCTACCATCCTGGTGAAGTCACGATGCCGGGGTCGAACCACTCTGCAGAAAATGTTTACGTGATCAACTACGAACAGTGTGTCTTGGCAGATCTCGTAGTCTTCAACGTAACCCAACCATCATTGGGCGTCGGTTGCGAATCACAGATTGCGGCCGACGCCACCGTGCCGCGTGTGGTACTTGCCAAGATCGGTAGCAAAGTCAGTCGAATGTTCGAGGGCGAGTTTTCAACAACGCTCGCAACGATCAAGTACGAAAATCGCCAAGATCTTGAGCTGCAACTGATACAGCGTCGCGAAGAGATTTGTGGTGCGATTCTCGAATCGGCGATTCGTCGTCGGCCAATGCTGAATGACACTTCTCATCAAAAAATCGGTCAGACTATCCTGCGTCAGCGGATTCTGCATGGTGTGACTTTGGACGAGCTGGCACAACGCACCGACTGCAAAGCGAGTTGGATCCACGAACTTGA
Organism: Aporhodopirellula rubra; assembly: GCF_014192335.1. Classification (GTDB taxonomy): domain Bacteria; phylum Planctomycetota; class Planctomycetia; order Pirellulales; family Pirellulaceae; genus Rhodopirellula; species Rhodopirellula rubra. Next base: position 412,947 of record NZ_JACHXU010000003.1, read on the forward strand.
AAAGAATCCACGACTTGCGCTCGCATCGTCGTTGATGTCGTTGTTCCGAATCGCCGCTGAAATTAGCTGCACTGTGCAGTGTGCTAGCCCGTCGCCACCAAAGTTGGTGCCAAACGACACGCCAATGAGTGTTTCTGAATCGGAGTCGCTCTCAAATCTGGTTCACTATGTCTTGGCCAGCGACGGTCGAATTTCAGAACAACGAGCATTCAGTTTGTGGCACGATTTCACTGAGGACATGAAAGAGCAATCGCTCGAGGCCGTCGAATATCGCGAAGGTTATGACGAGGCGTTGACCGTTGAAGACTGGCGGCAGCGAGATGGAGCAGGCGGGTTGTTCTAACGATGCCGAACAAATCAACCGTTGCAAAAGCAATTGAATCAGCGAAAAGGTTTGTAGAACCACATTGCAATGGCGTGAGCCCAATTGACCTTCACCTTTTGGCGGAACTGAAAGGAGTTGTCGATATCGCGCCAAGGGAAATGAAGGCGGACGGGTACTTGGGCGTTCGCGAGGACGGTGCGTTTGTGATCCGGCACCGCGCGGGCGCACGTCAGACTCGAACAAGGTTCACAATAGCTCACGAGATTGCCCACATTTTGCTGGCTGAGGTCGAAGGTCAATCACTCAATCGAGACGGCAACTATCGTCGGGACGCATCGGAGGAAATGGCAGTCAATCGAATCGCCGCCGAGCTGCTTATTCCCGAGCTGATCGTGAGTCGCGAAATCCGTCGCGATTTCGGCGAAGGTCGCTTGCCGCGATGGTCGTTCGTTTTCCATCTAGCAAAACGCTTCAATGTCTCTTGCACCGCTATGGTCCTGCGGCTTTTGGAGTTGCCATCCATCAACGCGATCTCATTTCGTGTAAGCATCGAAGGACTTGGGCAACACAATCCATTCTGCTCAACGGAGAACAAGTGGATGCGGCTCGCGAACGGCGTTGACTACGAAATGGACCGGGTTTGGCGAGAGTCTCGACGTACCAACAAGCACCAACTGGCAATCGCGTTGGACGGGCAGGAACTCACGGTCGACTGCGAGGGTGAGTTGCGCGAGTTTGCAACTCGGCTCGGTGACGCCAAAGTTTACTGGCTAGTTGGTTGGCATGTTCCAGGATTTAGTGGGTAAGGCGGCAAGATGGAGCTAAGCGAATTTCTGCGAGAGTATCCGCTTCGGAGCCCAGGGATGATGTGGTTTCTCGGTGCCGGAGCATCAGCGGCGTCAAACATCCCGACCGCTTGGGACATGATTTGGGACTTCAAAAGGTCCATCTACTGCAGTGCCAACAGGGTCCCCATTAGTGCGTGCGACAACGTCGCCGACCCTTCCACAAAGCGTCGAATCCAGGATTTTTGCGACTCACTTCCTGATTCGCCGAAGGAGGACAGCACTGAGGAATACAGTCACTACTTCAAGAAAGCCCATCCGAAAGAATCGATTCGGCGAAAATACATCGAACGCTTGGTTTCCAACGGGGTTCCATCTTTCGGCTATTTGTCCCTGGCTTCACTAATGAAGCTGGGCGACGCTCCAATTATCTGGACGACTAACTTTGACCGAATGCTCGAAGATGCCGTCGCTCGGGTATATGGCTCTACAAGCAAACTCACCGTTGCGTCGCGTGGCTCCAACGTCGATCCGAATCGGGCATTGGCTGAAAGCAACTTTCCACTTTACGTCAAGCTTCACGGGGACTTTCAGTCGCAAGATTTGAATAACACCGAGGAAGAATTGCTGTCGCAAGACGAAAACATGATGCACTGCATGTCGACTGCAACTCGATCACGCGGGATGGTTGTTGTCGGCTATAGCGGACGTGACAAGTCGGTAATGGATGGGTTTCGTGCGAGCCTTCACGCCGGCAAAGGTTTTCCAAATGGACTGTTCTGGATTCACCGTCCGGGCCGCGAACCGTTGCCTGAGGTCACATCGTTCATTTCGGAAGCGAATGCCGCAGGCGTCGATGCCAACATCGTCCTCGCAGACACATTTGATGAATTCACTAGCGACGTGCTCGGGCAAATGCCAAACGTGCCTCAAGAAACGAAAGATCTTCTTGAGCAGCGACCCAGGCGAATATCGAATCATCGTCCTGGAACGGTCAACGGAAGCTGGCCTGTCATTCGTACAAATGCCTTTCCGGTGATCAAGTTCCCCAGTGTCTGCCGAAAGGTCGTTTGCGAAATCGGTGGGTACAGCGAGATCCGAGAAGCTGTCGAGACTGCTGGTGTTGATGTCTTGTGTGGCCGAAACAGGTCTGGTGTTCTCGCATTTGGTGAAGATGACGACATTCGCGCCGCATTTGGTGGGCATTCAATCAGTGAGTTCTCGCTGCACAACATCGAGCCGCGAAAATTGAGAGGAGGCCAGTCTGCGGAATTTGGACTTCTCTACGATGCTATTGGCAAGGCTCTCGTTCGACAGTGTCCACTTGATTTTGCTGACACGAAAGCAAAACGCACTTTAGTGGTTCGGTCGGGTATGGTGAATGACGCAGTGTTCGACTTGCTGCGAAAGGAGACGCGAGCGTTAGCTGGGCAAGTTCCTGGCACGCCATACAAGTTTCGCGAAGCCATTCGACTCCGACTCGATTACCAAAGAGATCGGCTATGGCTACTCATTGAACCGACAGTACGGGTAATGGGGGATCTCTCGCTTGCAGATCGGCAAATGGCGAAAGACTTCATTCGAGATCGCCTTGCCAGGCGATACAACGATCGGTGGAACGCTCTGCTGGATGCCTGGGCATTCATTTTGTTTGGCAAAAACAAGACATGCGAATTTGCCTCGTACGACTGCTCATCAGGCGTCGACGCATGTTTTGAGATCAGCCGCACTTCTGGATTTAGCTGGCGGGGGGGCGTGCGATGAGCGCTTCACAACTACCCTCTCACCAATGGCTCTCGGAGTCCGAACTTGTCTTTGACCCTGTGAATGAAGATGCTCGGCACATTCACCCGCTTCAAGGTCTGATTGAATTCGGACCGTACAGCCAAGTGCTAATGTCGGATACGTTTCGGCCAATCCGAGTTGCATTCATTGTTCCTAACGGAATGAAGAAGCGTGCTGGCCAACTGCTCCGCGAGTTCCAAGAACCGGCAAAGCCAGACGAACGAAAAAACTACCTTCCCGAGTTTCCAGGATTTGAATCTGTTTTTCGGACGAAGATTGAAGTCGCTCCCAAAGGCATCCACGTGGAGCTTGACGCTTCGCTCGATGAAAAGATTCAGAATGCAGCCGAGCCGCACTCAGTCTTGGCAAGCGAACTGTCAACGCAGTTGGCGCACTTGCAATCCAACCGGTCTCAATTCGATGTGGTTTTTATACTTTTGTCGAAATCTTGGAAACGAGCTTTTCGATCGGAAGAAGCCGATGGGTTTGACCTGCACCATTACTTAAAAGCGATATCGGCGACTCGTGGAGTACCGATTCAGTTACTCAATGAGGATCGAGTCTTCGACTACGCCTGTCGATGCAGCGTGGCCTGGCGATTAGCGATCGCGTTGTACGCCAAGGCTGGCGGGATCCCGTGGAAGGTAGCGGGCGCCGACCCGAATACCGCGCATGTGGGCATCAGCTATGCGATGCGGAAGACAGCTGCGGGCCAGCAATTTACAAGCTGCTGCAGTCAAGTGTTTAGTGCTGACGGAACCGGCTTGGAGTTTCTTGCGTTCGATGTTGATGGAGTCGATTACGTTTCGCGCAACAACCCCTTCCTGACTCGTGCTGAGATGCGGCGTGTCATGGCTCGCACTATGTCGCTTTACCAGCGACAGCATGCGGGGCAGTTACCGGCGAGACTGGTCGTCCATAAGTCGACGCATTTCACAGCGCCCGAGGTAGATGGATGTTTTGACGCATGTGGTGCAGTCAAAGACATCGAGCTGATTCAAGTGCAACGAGACACCTCCTGGCGAGGCGTACAAATCAATCGAGACGCTTCCAATCCGAAAAAAGGACTGCCCGCCCGGTACCCATGCAAGCGAGGGTCTTTCTTACAAATTGACGATCGTGCCTCGTTGCTTTGGACGCAGGGAAATGTCCCCATGCCAGGCGGACGTGATTATTTCAAGGAAGGTAAAGGGATTCCATCGCCGCTGTTGCTTCAGCGATTTGCGGGGCACGGTCCGTTTGATCGAGTCTGCCGCGAAATCTTGGGGCTTACCAAAATGAACTGGAACAATGACGGTCTCTATGACCAACTTCCAGTAACGCTACACTACGCAAATCTGCTCGCTCAAACGCTGTCGAAGATGTCGCGTCTGGACAATCGCCCCTATCAGTTCAGATTCTTCATCTGATGCCGCGATTTCTATGGTCAGAGCACGCTGTTTGAAATCTCAATCCCGCTTCGTCCGACCACTTGCAATCAGACACGCATTCAGCCAACTGCTTTCAGGTACGTTGAGAATCAAATGCGATGAAGGGCCCTCGGTAACATCGATCGCCGCGTTCCAGCCGATGTCACCACCATGGAGTGTGGCGGTTCCGGTCTTGCGATCGCGGGTGAAAATCCATTGCTCGCCGTGTTCGTTTTCAAAATAGCCGATGTAGCAGCGCCCTTCTGCACCGTTGACGATTGGCGGATCACCGCACGACGCAGCGTGATGGTTTGGAATCTTTAAGAGCGGTTCTGACATTGGATGGTTGGCTCCGTCTGTTGATCTTCGACTGGCTTTTGCTGTGACTGCGTGGTCCAGTGAGTCTGTTCCTCGAACCTATCGAGACCTGTTGGTCTCAGCAAGCTGGATGCTGGGAACTTGTTGCGTTGATTTCGACGGGAGAATTGGGCCAGTGCCAAAACGAAAAAAGCCGGCGGTTAGCCGGCTTGAAAGTTTCTCGATTTTGATGCTCGTTGACCGTCAGTCGATAAATTGCAGCAGGTTAAGACTCGCTGCCATCATTCGATGATTCTTCGTCGGGTTGGACTGGATGCACGACGGGATATGGCGGCATGCCTGGGTAGTACTCGCCGGGGTGCCCCGGCGGCAGGTTGTCCGGCGCTGAGTAGCCGGGCGGAACGTGATACGGATGATCGGGCGGAAGCCGCGGCCAGGTGTGGATCGGTGGCGGGGCTTCAATCACGACGGGTTCTTCGGGTTCGGGCGGCCACGGCCAATCCTTGGGCCACCAGTCGGGTCGCGAACCGGAAATTGAAGTTTCATCGTCGGTGCTGGAGCCTTCCGGCGGGTCGGGATTGGCTGGCCACAATGGTGATTCACTTCCCGGCGGATCAAACGGCGGGATGAATGGAGGCGGCGGCATCTCGGGTTCGAATGAATCATGCGGTGTCATCGCAGGGCACTCCGTTGCAATGGATTTGGATGAACGAATTTGGTGCGGTCAGAGGGGCATAGACCGCACTGGGGAATAGCCTTGCGTTGCAAGAACCGGTGAACTTCAGCATCGCTCGCGTCGGGCGGGCAGGCATGGTAATCGCGGAATGGCTGCCACTGCGGTAGGTGGTGCAAATTCAGCTTGGCTTCGACTTGGTTGAAGTAGGCTAACGCCGGACATTTCCACAGCATTGAGCGGTAGAGCTGCGTGCAGGTCTTTTGCATGCACACTCGATAGGCCGCGGCCGGCTTTGATTCGAAAGGAATCGGCTTGCCATCCTCGACGTTGTATTGCCGCATCCAACCTCGATGCGACTGTCGGATCTTGATTTGGATGCCCGGGTACTCTTCGCGCCATCGCCAGACGAGATGCTTCACCTCCCGAAACCGTTGCACGTAGGCTTCGTGAGTTCCGTGTTGACTGACTTCGAGGCGGCAATTCGTTTCCAGCAGGATTTCCGGCAACTTGGGAAATCGGTGCAAGAAGAAACCGTTCGTCACCAACATCAAATGACTATCAGACCAATGCTGTCTGGCGAGCTGAATGTGCCCGATGATCTGTGGATTTAAGAGTGGCTCGCCGCCTAGCAGCGCGAATCGCGTCGGCTTCAATCGATGCGACCAGTTCGAATACTCCACGTCGGCGTCCTCAATGGTCGGCAACTTGCCGGCGACGTGAAAGTTGCTGTAGTGGCTGCACTGCTGGCAGGAGAGATTGCAACCATGAGCGACGTGGTATTCCAGGGCGGGCAGATCGATCATCGCCAGATCACCTTTTCCAATCCGTGTTTCTCGAGCCCGCGTTTCAGGAATTGCGGGCGATGTCGCTTGTAGCCAGGCGGATCGATGTGTTCATGCTTGAAGGAGTGGGAAACGTCGCAGGCCACATTGACGCCAGCGACTTTGCATCGCCAAAAGAAATCCCAGTGTTCTTCAACTTTCAGCGATTCGTCCCAACGGATCGCTTGCAGAATGTCGCGGTAGGCGACGAAGCAATTGCCGACGTAATGACACCACCGAATCGAGCCACGTTGTTTCAGAACGCCACGATGGATACGGAGACGACGACCGTTACTTCTCAGTAATCGTGGACGCTCTTCATCGTTGCTCAGGGCAGCAAGCAGATCGATGTCGCTGTGCTTGTTGAGCTTGTCGACCAGTTCCGGAAGTCTTGTTCGCTGCGTCACCAAATGATCGTCGTCGGTGAAGACAACGATCGGCGTCCCGCCAGCGTCAAGCAATCGATTGCGCCCGGCGGATAATCCAATGTCGAAATCTGTCTCGATCAATTGGTCCACCATCGCCGTTTCGGTCGGGCAATTGGTCGAGAATCGCAGTTCCGGCTTACCATCGTCGAGCACATGAATCGCCGGGCGATTCGTTCCGTAGTGTTCGTGGATGCTCTGCACGAGCGCGGCACAACACTGGGGTCGATGAATGGTCTTGATACAGAAGGTGACTTGATCACGCATGGACGATGCCACCTCCCGGGTATCGCATTGAATGGAATCCATGTTTGCGAAGGCCGAGCTTCCTGAACTTTGGCCGACAGCGCAGATCGCCGTAGTGTTTCGCTCCAACGTGGGCATGAACGACCATGCAGTCCTCCGCGACGGCGACTTTCAGTTTTTCAATGTGGCTGGCCCGATAGAAAAACTCCCAGTGTTCGTAGGTCTTGATCTCGGGATCCCATCGCAGCTTGGCCATCGTGTCGCGACGCGCGAGAAATGCGTTGCTGGACATGTCGCACCAGGCCAGCGGGCCAATGCGCCGGTGTTCGCCTCGGAACATCCAGATTCGCCGGCCATTCATCAGGGGCGCAAACAATAGTGGCCGACCGCCGCCGCCCTGTCGGACGCCGAGGATATCGATGTCATGCTCCTGAAATCGATCGTAAACTCGATTGAAGTGCAGGTCCGGAGTGACGACGTGATCGTCGTCGAGTAAGAAGATGAGCTCGGTTTCTGCGGCGTCGATCGCCGTGTTGCGGCCAACGCCAACTCCGACGTCGTGCCGGTCGAGGTTGATCACATGGCAGTGCTTGGCCATGTCGGAATATTTTTCCGAGAATCGCAATTCTGGCCGGCCGTCATCGACGACCACGATCTTGGGCTGGTTGAAGTGCTTTCGTAGCGACTGAACCAATCGATGGCATGCCCAAGGACGATGGATCGTCTTGATGCAGAACGTGATGTCGTCGGGCGTGAATGGTCTTGCTTCCACCATTGGCTCACCCATGCTTTCGAAGGTCTGGGTTGACGTGCGCGATGGCCGAGGCGATTTCGTCTTCGGTCGGTTCAATGCCGAGGAATTCAATCAATTCGCCAATGACGCGATCGGGCTCCGCGGTCAGCTCGGCAAACTCGATCTTGAAGACCGGAACCTCTGGATGCGTTTCGATGAATCGATCACGGTGTTCCAAAAGGCTCCGCTGCAGACGGTCGCAAGATTCATCGTCGGCAGCGAACCACTGCCCGGCGTGCTTGCGGGAGCGATCTTGCAAACTGCGGATGGAGGCTTCGATGTCGCGGTTTACAGCGATGATTCGTAGTGAATCGCCGAGTGCCGTGTGCAGATGCTCTGCGAAACGACAGAGATGTGGATATTTTCCCCCGGCGACCGTTTTGTCACGATTGGCTTCTGACTTTCTCGTGACAACCCAAGATTTCAGTTGCTGGATCAACTGCTGGTCACTGATCACCGGATCGGTCGCCGGGAACCGCATGGCTTTCTCGCATAGCTGCGCGAGTCCAACCGCTTCGCCGCCGCCGGTCGCCTCGTAGCCACCGAGTTGGTTGCCCATGTGAACTCCGAGATGATGCATGACCATCGCAACACATGAGGTGCCCGCGCGGTGCGGCCCGAGAACACCAAAGAATGGTGCGTCCGAGTGATCGGCGTTGCGGGCGTCGTTGAAGAACCGCGTCTGATTCCACTTCCGGCCGCAGATGTTGGATTTGGTTGGCAACTGCCCCGCCATCCAACGGTCCGGCGTATAAACCGCGATCGATTCCTTTTGAATGTTCTTGCCTTGGACCAGTGCTTCATAGCGGCGTTGAATGAAGCGACCGAGGTGATGATCGATGTGGTGTTTGTGGTGCCAGTCGTTCCATGTCAGATGCCGGTACAACGCTTTCATGTTCTCGCGACCGCGGACCATGAACGCATGGGTGCGATTGACGTTGTAGGGGCGATAAACATGTTCGCTGACCTTCTGCGGTGGATGCTTGCCGGCATAAAGGTGCTGGCCGCCGAGGTAGGCCAGTCCCCAATCGGCCGGCAACTCATCGACGAATGCGCGGAATCGCGCGGGAAAGTCCTCGGAAAATCCCGCGTCATCCTCGAACACCACATACGAATCGATCTGTTCGGTCAGGCACTTTTCCAAGATCAATAGATGCGATCGGTAGCAGCCCCACGCTCCGTTTCCGGCTCGCCATTGCGGCGGTGTGGCGACGTGCCGACCATCGATTGCCGGAAAACGCTCGGGTTCGGGTAACGGCCACGGATCGGGCAACTGTTCGAGCCATTCCCGCAATCGATCGGGCCGGCGGTCGAGGTTGATCAGGAAGCAGCGATCAACGATCGAATGGCTCTTCAGCATCGTCGTTCGGCTCGGATGCCCCTTCGGGGAACTTTTGTTCGAACTTGCGGATGGCGGTGTTGACGAGTCCACGGGCGATTCGAGCCGTAAACCTTCCATGGGGCAGACCTCTTAATTGGGCTTCTTCGAGTAACCAGTCGACGATCGTGTCGATGTTGCGGCGGCAGCCTTTCGCACCCCAGTCGTTCATCGTGTCGACCCGGGTTTCGCAGTTGCACGTTTCGCTGGGTTTGGCAAACCAGGCCAACATGCGTTTCAGTTCATTGCCAGGACCAGGACGGAAGCGATCGATCTTGATCGTCTCGCGTTCATCACGCTCGGGCAGATAATTGCGGAGCAGAGATTCGAGTTCGCGTGTGTCCTGTTTGCGGCGTCTCTTGTTGACCAGCGCCATGCCGATCGTGACCAGGTTGATCGCTCGTGGGTTGTCGTTCGCTTGGCAGGCATTGCAAGCCGAGGGGATTGTGCGAACCTTGCAACCAGCCATTTGCCCGGCGACTTCGCAGGCGTTGTCTTGGGTCAAGTGCGGACAGTGAATCATGCCGTCATCCCTGCAACTTGACCGTCGTAGGCTCCGGAACTGCTCGGTGGCTCGCCGGGATCTTCGCAGTCGCTATCGACTAGTTCCCAACCGCAGGACCAGATCCAGGTGCTATTGCACGGTTCACTCGATCCGCTGCTGTCCTCGGACGGTGGTTCGCTGGCACTGTGGCTCGGTCGTTCCGATCCTTCGCTGGATTCAGATCTGCTTTCGCTGGGGCGATCGGAACTATGGTCGCTGCTTTGACTCGGCCGATCGGATTCGGAGGTTGACCGATGACTTTCTGAGGGAGGCTCGCTCTGGCTCGCCGAGGAATCCTCCACGCTGGGATCGTCGACGCTGTCGCTGGGGCGGTCACTGTCTGAGCTCGATTCAGAATCACTATGGGAGCGTGAATCGGAGCCGCTTTGAGATCCAGAATGCGAATCGCTTGTTGACGTTGAGCCTGAATCGCTTTGCGACCGGGAACCGCTTCGAGAGTCCGAATCGCTCGCCGATGATGGCTGGGACCCACTCGGTTCGCTGACGGATCCTGAGCCGGAGTCGCTTTGTGATGTTGAATCGGAGCCGCTATTGGAATCTGAAACGCTTGTCGAGTCGCTCGCCGATTCCGAAATGCTGCCGGAGCCGGAGTGACTCAGTGAGTAAGATTCGCTCGTTGATGAATCGCGTGAATAGCTTGGCTCGCTCTGTGATGCACTGGTGGATTCGGATTCGCTTTCTGACTCAGACGTTGACTCGGATTGGCTTGATTCCGATTGGCTTAGGCTGCTAGCGGACTGGCTGTCGGAATCTGAGCGTGATTGGCTTGGTTCAGAATAGGACTGACTTGTCGATTCGCTTTCCGAGTCGCTACCTGAATCACTCGATTCAGACTGAGACTTCGAAGATTCAGAACGCGAGGAACTCCCGCTGGATAGGTCACTTTCGCTTCTGGAGCTTTCGGATTCCGATTCACTTGATTCAGATCCGGACGAACTGGCTGAATCGGATCCCGACGATGAATCTGACGATCCTGATCCGGAGGAGCTGGCGGAACTGGATGAACTGTCGACGCTCGGGAAGCTAACCGACCGACTTGATTCGCTTTCGGATTGGCTTGATCCGGAGTCGCTGCTGCTTGCCGATGACGCGCTCGAATCGCTGGATGAGGAATCGGAGCTGGATGTATCGGACGATTCAGACTTCGAATCGGATGATTCTGACGAGTCAGAGGATGACGCCGAGCTGTCGCTGGATGACTGGCTTGACGAGTTCGAGGATCCGCTTGATGAACTCGATTGGCTGCTTTTGGACGAACTTGAGTCACTCGATGATGAGCTGCTGTCGGATGAAGACGAACTGGACGATGAGGAACTGCCGGAAGACGAACTGGATGAACTCGATGACTGACTTGAGCTGGATTCCGACGAACTGACGGAACTGCTGGATGAGCTGGGACTTGATGATGACGAGGAGCTGCTGGATTCCGACGACGAAAGCGAGCTTGATGAAGAGCTGGAAAGCGAGCTACTGGAACTCGACGAAAGACTGCTCGAGCTGGATGAGCCCAGGCTGCTCGACGAACTTTGGCTCGACGATGCGCTGCTAGAGCTACTGCCGGACGACGAGTCACTGGATGATGAACTACTCGACGAGGAGCTGCTTGACGATGAGCTGCTGGAGCTTGAGCTACTGCCATCGCAGCAACGGCACCCAATCGTAAGGTAGGCCGATGTGTCCTCGTGGAAATGGCAAACGATCTGCTGCGATGCCAAGAGCGCGTAGTCGCAGACGTTGTAGACTGAAACTTTGACGCCGACTGGCCGCCACTGCGACCCGTCAAATCGCAGTTCGCGAGCCGTGCCCCAGGATTTGGCTTTGATCCGGCGGGTCGGTTTGCAGAGTAGTGTCTGCTTGGGAGGGTCGAGCACCCACGACTGGTTGCCATCGAAGGTGACCGAGAGATACTGGTCCCCGGAACCTTCGATTGGCCCGCGAATCCGTTGGGCCGAGTGATTCCGAGCAACAATGCGGACCTGTTCACCGTCGACGTCCAACACCGGTTCGATGTTGCCGGATTGGTCCAGTCGGTGGAGATCACATGTCCCGCTGCCGGTCGTTGTGCCTTGGCGGGCGCTGATGCCGCCGACCGGAACCTTGACCAGATAGGCGATGTCGGTCGGATGGCCCACTCGGACGACCGCCCACTGCAAACCGGTTTCCGACGGATTACGTCGCCAAAGGATCTGGGCCGATCCCTCTGGTTTGGATTCCAGATAGAAACTCGGCGACAGTGATGCGTCGGCGAAGTCATGCCAGGTCTCGGTGATGTTGACTTGGGCTGCGACGACACCGTCGAAGACGACGCGACCAACCTTGTCTTCGGCGATCGGTTCGATCGCGACGCCCACTCGCCCCGTTGAATCGCTCGCCCCGGGCTTGCCGACTTTGATTGTCGCATCGCGAACGAATCGAGCGAGTTCGACCGGACCGTCGAGCGGGTCGGTCAGTGGCTGAATAAAACCAGCGGCGCCACCGATCGGAATCGTCTGCGTTGTGATGTTGTGAACGCGAACCGTCGCCGCATTCTGCAGGTGCGTCCGTGGTCCGCCTCCACCGGGCAACCGATTCTTATGCAGTGCATCAGCCGCCGCCAACAGCCGGTTGTACTCGGTGGCGGTGATATTGTACTGGTCGCCGGGGCGAACTCGTCGTGTCATCAGTTGATGCCCAGCGCGTTAAAGTTGCCCTCCGGATAGACTTGCTCGACGTAGGCGGCAGCCGGACGGCGTAGAACGCGATCGCCGACCACCTCTTCATCGTGCCGGACCCACAAGTAGTCCCATCCCCGCTTGCTGATTCCCGAGATTGCGCCAACGGACAATGCCGGTTGATTCGGACGCGCGGCAAAGTGATAAGTGATGTCGACCCAATTCTGATCGTCTTCGCCACCCTCGCCGCCGAGAAATAAGGCTTCACCGGGTGAAAAGATCGACCAATTGGTCGAGTTCGTGCGACCGGTCATCGACACGACGGCCAACAGATAGGCGGTCGAAACCCACTCGAACTTCTTCCGCACCGAGAACTCGAATGCCGGTACAGTCACATCGACGCCTTCGACACCGGAGTCGCTGACGCCGATCGCGCCCTGGTAGATCGGAGCGACCTTGCCCGGTGCGGGATAGATTCCGCGGGTACCGAGCGATTGATTGAGGTGCGTGGTTGCTCCGGTCGTGTTGAACGAGACCGGATCGAGCTTGGTCTTGTTGGTAGTGACGCTGACCAACGCGTGTTTGGCGTTGATAAACTCAGCGTCGATCTGCAGGTACGGAATCAGGTCCGGGAAGTTGGCTTTGTAATAGCCGTAGGCGGCGCTGGCAGCCGCCGCCGGATCGACTGCGCCACCGTTGGTCGCAACATAGGCGACGAAGTCCGAATGCGATTTTCCTCGCGATGCCTTTTCGGAGAGCGCCGCGGTCTCGAAGTTGTATCCGCCGGCCGAAAAGCTCATCAGCTAAACACCAAGCCTCCGGACTTCGATCGCTCGACGAGCCGACGCGTATTTTCCGCGGTCGCGATGATCGCCCGTTTCATGTCCTCCGTGATGCCATCACCGGACGAAGCGGGAAGCTGCAAACGCGACGTGGCACCGCTGAGTGCCAAATCGAATTCGCTGAGCGACTGACGGACCGAGGCGAAGGTTTCGTTGATGGCAACAACATCCAGGGCCGGTTCATCAGCTTCAGGCTCCACTACTGCCATTGCCTCGACGACAGGTTTATCTTCCTCCGGAATTTTCAGCTGCGGCGCCGCGATTACCTCCTCGTCCAACGGCTCGATGGGATCGAGCTTCAGAGGCTCCAGCTTTCTCGCACTACTGCCGAGCCCCAATCCACGGGAATCGAAGTTGCCTGCCGACTCGACTTGCGCCGTGTTGTCGGGACCGTCTGCAAATCGATCCATTGATGCCTGAGCATCTGGATCGATCCCGAGTTTTAGATCCTTCGGGTTCGGAGGCTGCAGTTCGGGATCATCGATCCCGGGGAGATCGACCGGGGGAATATTGACCTCATCACGATTGATCGGTTCAGGCAGCGCCGGCGGTTTCGGCGGCTCGGCAATGTCAGGTGGGGAACCAGGTTTAGTGCGGTCGGATGGTGCGGTCGCATTGTTCGCCCGATCAATGGCGGCCTCGAAGTCGGCTTGAGCTGCGGCAACCTTTTCGTCTCGTTCCCGCTGGCGATCGCCCAACTCATTCGTACGCGCTGCCTCACGAGCTGCTTTGGACTCCGCCCGCATTTGGTCGAGGGTGGATTGGACACCGGCCGTGGTGTCTTCGATCAGTTGCTGTCGTTGAGCCTGAGCAGAATCGTTTTCCCGAAACTGTTGCTGTTTCGACTGATCGACGACCGCATTCTTAGCATCGGTCTCCGCGTCAATGGCTTGCATTTCCGCATCGAGATCGCGACCTTCACGTGCTTTGCGCCGTGCTTCGAGTTGAGCCGCGATGCCCTTTTGCATCTCGATGCGGTTGGCTTCGATCTGCTGTTTCCGTTTCGATCGTCGCTGTTGCCGCTCAATAATTGCCTGGTTGCGACGCTGTTGCTCGGCTGCTTCGGCCGCGCGGGTATCGGCGTCGATCTTGGCCATTTCGACGTCGACATTGATATCGTCGTCGAACAGAGCTTTGAGTTTGATCCATGCCTTCTTGAGGAAGCCGACCGTCGAATTCCACATCGATTTCACCTGGCCGACAAACACGGTCCATGTGTCGGCCAAGTAGTCGACTGTTTCAACCCATGCTTTCTCAACGCCAGCCAGGGCATTGATCAGTACGCCACCGATTTGCACGGCAACGTCACCGGCGATATCGACCAGTTCGTGCAGTTTCAGGAATCCCTTCTTCAGAAAGCCGATCGTATTGTTCCAGCCTTTCTGGACCGCGGACGTCAGAATGGTCCAGCCGTCCGCCATGAATCCGAGCGTGTCGTTCCACACACCGGCTAGCCCGGACAACGCACCGATCAATACGTCACCAACGGCATACGCCGAGTCCGCCCAGACATCCGCGATGTACTGAGTGAACTCGGCCCATTTGGTTTGCAGAAAGGTAGTGCCTTTGATCCACTGCAGTTTCAGGTACGACCAAAGCACGTCGGTGGCTGCAGTGATGTCGCCGGCCGCCAGCGCGTTGGCGATCGCACCGAAAGCGGCGAGTGTTTCAGCTTTGAGAACTTCAAAGACGGTGCCCAGGTACTCGATCGCCTTGCCAGCGATGCCGGTGGAATACAGGAAATAGCCACCGAGGGCAGCGATGGCAGCGACGACAAGGCCCAGCGGCGTGAACAACATGCCAACGGCGCTGACGATCACGCCGATGGAGGCACCAATGAAACTAAAGATGCTGGCCAAGCCTCCAACGGCGAAGGATGCCGCGGCGGCAAACGAACCAAGCGTGAACAGTGCGGCGCCGATTCCGATGATGGCGACCGCACTTGCCGCCGCAATCTTGACAATCTTTTGATTCTTATTGATCCACTCGATCACCCCTGAAGCAGCCCGGCTAAACGCATTGACCATCTTGGTGACGCTACCTTCGAGCGATTCGCCGATTGCGATGGCGACGCCTTCGATCGAAGATTTGAGAATCCGAAACGCGCCGCCCAGACCGCCTTCCATTTCCTCCGATGTCTTTGCCGCTATTCCACCGGCGTTCTGAAGTTCTTGGTACAGCTCACGCGTATCAGCGACTGATTTCCCGATGGAGCTGGCAGCCGTGATGCCCAGCAATCCGAAGACTTCGTTGAGTTTTTCCGCCTTCTCGGCGGTGCCCATGTTCGCGGTCGCTGCAGCGACTTCGCCCAGGATGTCGACCAGCGATCGGGCGTTGCCCTTGACATCCTTGGTTGCCACACCGAAGACGGCTTGAAACTTCTCCGATTCCGCTGCGCTGATCGTCAGCAATCGACGCATGGCGTTACCGGCCGATGAACCTTGGATGCCCATGTTGCCGAGTGTTCCAAGCACCGCCAGAGTTTCTTCCAGACTCATGTTGGCATCGGCGGCAACGGGACCGGCATAAGACAAGGCTTCGCCGAGCGATTCCACCGTGTTGAATGATTTGTTCGCCGCGGCGGTCAAACCGTCGGCGACACGCGTTGCTTCGCCGGCTTCCATGCCAAATTGCCGGATGGTGGCGGCCATGATGCCGGAGGCCTGTGTGGCGTCGGTACCGGTCGCGCGAGCCATATTCATCACTGCGGCGGTCATTCGCTCGATCTGCTCCGGCTTGAAACCGGCACGACCGAGTTCCGTCATCAGCGAGGCGACTTCGCTGGCCGAATAGCTGGTCGTTGCACCGAGCTTTTTGGCGGTATTGCGTAGCGACTCCAGCTGCGTTTCCGTCGCTTGCGTGATCGCGGCGACACCGCGCATGGCATCGTCGAAGTTGGAGAAGATGGCCACGCTACCGCCCAGAGGAGCCGCAGCAGCGGCGCCGAGTCCCATGAGTTTCGTGCCGAGCAAGCGAGTTGATTGCCCGAACGATTGCAGTCGCTTCTGAGCAGATCGAAGCCCCTTCACGAACGCTGCATCCTTGGTCAGCAGTTCGACGTAGGCGGCTCCGGCTCGGACTTGCGACATGGGGAATGGCTACTTGCTAGAAGCGATGGGCTAGAAGGCGTGAACGCAGCACCGAGAAGAGTGGCAACCTGCTCGACGGTTGCCTGGGCGGGCACGGGCTTGGCGGCCGTGTACGGATTAAAGTCATCGGGCTTGAACGGCTTGCGACGACGCCGTCGATCGCGATTGATCTCAGCGGTCAGTGCCATGACGCTCGAGGCGATGTTCCAGTCGTGGCGTCGCCGAGCATCCGCCATGCGCATCAATTGGCGGAGGGTGAGTGGTCCTGGATCGACTCCGACGACGCCAGCGAGTTCGATGACGATGCGCTCAACGTCGGCACCCCGAGTTTCTGTTCGAGTTCGCTCACGATCGAGTCCACCAGTGTCGGATCGTCCAGTCTCCGTTCGATCGCTTCGAGTCCCCGTGTCTCGATCATCCGCTGTTTGTCGGCCGCCTTCCGCAGAAGACGGCGACGGGACTCCGGGAAGTAGGCCACCAAAGCATCGACAACCGCTTTGCAGGCTTCATCGATTGCGTCGCCCGCCAATCCTTCGGCGAATGCTTCATCGTCTACATCTTGCTGGTCCGCTTGCGGTTTGCAAATCGCAAACAACACGTCGCCCAGCAGCAAGGGATCGGTCGCCAGACGATTGATCAAATCGCCATCAATGGCATCGAGCAAACGAACGTCGGTGAGTGTTTTCACGCGGCGAAGCGTCGTATTATCGATATCGACGATCCATACCCGACCGCGACGATCAATGAATTTCTGCATGGTAAAAACTGCTATAAACTTCTAGGTTTCATTCTGCGTAAGGGGCAAGTTCGTCTCGCAAAGCCAGTACGCATGAAAACGATGTAGAATTGACGTTCAATCAACGGAAAAGGATTATGCGAGACTGCTTCGAACTTGTGGAACTATCTCTGTACATAGTCGGGATAGCATTGATTCTGCCAGTACTACAGATATTTGATGGCCGTGGCTCTGTTGGAGCTGTTCTGTTCCTATGCTTGGTCTTTCCGATTCCGTTTTTCCTTGCTCGACTGCGAGTAACATTCCCTGAGCGGATTGATGTCGCGTTCGAGCAACTCGCATACTGGACGTTTTTCGTTGGCTTATTTGTGATGGCAATCCTATGCGTAACCGCGGCATATCGATGGATAGCCTCTGTTCAATGAAGAAGATGTGACGTCGGTCACGCTCCGCTTCCGCTGCCCACATTCATCCCGCCACCGGACGAAGACTGTGTCGGCTTGAGTGTTACGTCCGCCGAGACGACTTCTTCGAGGTTTTGGTTGACGTTAAAGTTCATGACTTCGCATGTCAGCGTTAGCGCACCACCTGCATCTGAAATGCCGACATCGCACGGTGTGCCGCTGCTCCAGAGTCCTTGCAGCATCCCGAACGAGGTGTCGCCGTTCTTATTAAGCACCGTGAACTCAATTGAGGCATCTTTCAGCGTACCGACCGTTGCTCTCCAACCATTGTTGGCTCGCGTTGATGCATCCGCCTCGGCCTTCTCAAGATTGACGGTCAGGTCTTTGACGTTCTTGATCTCGGCGCCATCGATGGTGAGGACGGCGTCGAGACCGAGGACTACTTCTGCTGACATATTGATTCTCGCGAGTTACTTCACACTGTCACGCCAAAACTTGGGCAAGCGTGATTGATTGGCTTCGAGGGCGGGCCGCATAAATGGCCGTTTGGGATAGCGACGCGGCTTTGAAGTACCGCGCCGCTCGTTTTCTGCTTCGATCAGTCGGGTCGCACGGTTGGCTTGGGCTCCGGTCAGCAACTTTGTCCGAGCAAACTTGCCAGGCCGGATGACTCGAATCGGACCGTGTTCACCGACGCGGAAGCGATGACGTTTGAGTTTGCGGCGCTTCGTGGAAACGCCTCCAAACTCGTGCAGGTTCCACAGTCGGCCAGCAATCTCGTTGACCGGTCCGATGACAGCTTCCTCACGGTCGCGATTCACCTCGTAGCGAATCACGCGACGAAGCATGCCGGTCTGCGTGTGCGGTGGCGATCCTGGACTGGACGGCTTTTTTCGTTTGCGGATCGACCGTTTGGCGGTCAGTCGAATCGTTCCGGCTGCGTGCCCGAGCGATCGAAAGTTTGCGGCCTGAACCTTCTTTTGGACCTGGCCTTGGTTGAATCGGACACGAGTCCGGATATGGATCACTTGGCCAGTTCAAACGTAAGTGTCAGCAGGCTAGTGAACTGATTGAACTGCGTCCAGTGTTCGACGGAGTAGAGCACTGCATTCTCGACTTTCACGCAGCGGGCGGCGACAAGCGAGTTGAGTCGCTTCAAACGGAAGTAGTCTGCCAACTCTTCGACAAAGAAGACCAGCGGGTCGATCTCTTTAGCGTCACCCTTGGAGAACTTCTTCTGGACCGCCACGTCGATGGTTGCGTGAAACTTGTTGCTGGCTCGGTCAAGTGGCAAGTACTCGACTTCCCGAGGCACGACGGTGACTCGCAGTTCCTTCATATCTTCGAGGTCGAAGTTGGGAACGTACAGTCGCTGGGCTGCGAGGTTCTTTTTGCTGAAATCGCCGGCGTTGATTTCGGCAACGACACTCTCGGCGATCTGTATAACGGTGGCGGGATTCGCGGTCATGAAATGGTATCAACCAGTTTGGTATGGATGCGGAGTTTGACGCGAAAGGGATCGCTGTAACGCCATGGCGGCTCGTTGCCGATCGACATAAGCTCATAGATGAACGTCGTGTCACCGTCCGTTTCGAGTATGCGGTCACCTCGGCGAGGCCAAGTGCCGATGGCACTACTGAGCAGATCTTTGGAGTTGATCAGAAAGTCTCGGACTTGGGCTCGCGTGATGATGCCTTCGCCATCTTCTTGCTCGTATTCCGACTTTCCGATCGTTGCGGGAAGCTCGACCGACAGTTCATCACGTTGGTAGGTGACCATGCGTGATGCGTGTTTGGTCAACTTGTCAGAGAGCCAAGCCTGACCACGTGCGAGCAGGTCGCTCACGATTTGGTGGAACGTAATGTGGATGCCGGCTTCGACTTGAGCAGCGTCGCTGCCTTCTCGCCCAGCTCGTCACGCCACGCCTCATCGGCTCGCCGTTGATATTCGTCGGCGATTGCTTCGGCTTCCTCGTTGAGCTGTTGTTGCCGGAAGTTGGCTTGCCTGGCAAACGGCTGAGTGAAGTTGAGGTTGCCGCTGTCTCGATCACGCTTCTTTGCTGGAAGCAAAGCCACGGCGACGAGTACCAGGACGACAACGGTTGCAATTCCAAGAATCATGAGCCTTACATGCCTCGCTTGATGAGAATGAATCCGAGCAGAATGATCGCGACGACAATCAACGCGAGCGTCGCCAGTTCGCCGGCACCGGCCCAGATGAATGCGTTGCGTCCACCGGAATCGCGGTCGAAGAGTGGTTCGCGATCGCGGTCTCGATCACGATCGAACGGTCGCCACGTTGGTTCCGTCGGTTCGATCGGACAGTAACCGTCGGGGCAATCTTCGGGAGAGAGTTGAAGCGTCGGTGAGATCGCTGAATCCCAAGAGTAGCCGCGTGACTTCAGAGCGCCAGTCTTCTGAGCTTGGCGAGTTTGCTGATAGAGTTCGTAACCGTGTCGCAGGTCATCGAACAGTTCCGCCGGAGTCGACGGCAACATTGTGTAGCCTGCGGCATGAACGTGACCGCCACTCGAGTCCTGGAAGAGGACGACAGGGAACTGGCTGGCCGGAACAATGTCCGCATAGCGAGTCTTGTAGAGGGCGTTGCTTTCGGTGTAGACCTGGAACTCGCAACTTTGTCGGAGTTTCGAGAGCTTGGCGTCCTTGTTGAACCAGTCCGTTAGTTGCTGACTTTTCGCGTCGTTGCCGACGAACAATGCAATCTGGTATCGCTTCGTCGCACGTTCTGGAACTGCGTTGCCCGCGGAGTTCGCTGGCGTGACGATGATCGGCGCAGGAACCGTCGGAGCTGGCACGGTTGCTGGAATTGGCGTCGACGGGCGGACAACTGGCGAGGCCGGGACCACGCGATACGGTCGCAGTGTCGGTCGCACAACTGGCGGACAAGGCGGCGGGCAGTATCCAGATTGCTGCTTGAGTTCCCCTTGTGCGTCGAGGTTTACCTGAGCAGGCTCGGGCAGCTTTTCAATTTTCCGGCCAACCGGCGGAGTTGGTCTCGCCGTGGGAAGTCGCCAGTCATCATTGGTTTGCGGCCGAGGTGCTCGGTGCAATGCCGTGAAGACTACGCCCAGCAAGACGGCATGCAGGACCGCCACGACGATCAGGCCAACGCTCAGCCGGATCCGAATTTCATCTTTCATCAACAACCTCATAACTTCGATAGGGCAAGGAACTGGCGGGGTCTTCCATGACGGTTAGTGCGAATCCGCCGTAACCCGCCCAGAGGCGTACAAACTGTTCACGTGGCGTGAGCTCAAAGCGGCCGGGATAGTTGTTGTCCAGGATCGCGGCGTACTGCTGACCGTTTCGCTCGACCCATCCGACAAAGGTGCAACAGTGGGCGGGCTTCCACCAAAGAATCGCACCACGTCGTGTGGCATTGGCCCAGTCGAGGAAGCGAGGGTCAGCTTTGACTGTGTAGCTGTAGTCGATGCCGGCCGCATCGAGCCGGTTCCGCAAACGTGTGTCCCACTCGCCGTCGCTGTAGGTCGCTCGCCAACGTTCGCCGAGTTCAAACTCATTCAGCCATCGCAGGTGATTGACCAGCGACGCGTGAACGCAGCTGCCTTGATTTAGCCGGCCAGTCCAATTGCGTTGATGCAACTGAGGCGGCAGGTTAGCGATGGGCTGCTCCGGCGGCGGGGCCGGCAACGGTCGCACTTGCACATCGCGTTGCGGTAAACAACCGGTGCAGACAATGAGGGCACAAAGCAAAACGAGAGATCGCAACTTGGCATCCATGCGAATAATGACCTGATGCAAGATTACTGAAGCAGCCGAACTCGAACGGCCGGAGTACTCGGCGGAGCATCTTCGACCGAGATTCCGATCATCGAGTGCTCGTACTGGTTCTTGATCACGTGATGGCTGATCTCGGACCAGTAAAGAATCGTGCCGGCAGGAATGTTCGTGGTCGGATCTTTGACGAGGCTGAAGACGCCACGAACCGTGATGCTGCCACGAGCCCCCGCGTAGATGCCGAACTTGGCGACGCCGACCAGCTTGTTCAGAACGACAACGTCGCCAGGTGCGATGTCGACATCTGGCACGAATGGAATGGTGTCACCTTCATGAACGAAGGTGGCCCCAGCGGGAACGATGATGGCGTTGCTCACGTGGCTTCATCACTTGGTTGATCACTGACTGAGACGCACGCGTACAAACTCATCGGTCGTGGCAACGTCGGCGACGACCTTGCCGAGATACACCGTGTTCGTGTCAATCAGAGTGATGATGCCGTCATTAGTGGCATACACCTTCTGACCGGCCGAGTACTCGTCCTCGCTAGCCATGGCTTTCGGGAAATCGAAGACGCCTTCAACGGCAACCGAGCCAAGCACATCCGCCTTGAGGTCGCGCTTGGTGATGCCGACCAAATCGCCTTGAATGACGATTGATCCAACCGGAACGTCGACATCAGGCGTAAAGTCAACGTGTTTGCCGTCGTGAACGAATTGAGCTTGCATGGGAGTCCAAATAAAAAGCTGAGAGATCAAGAATCAGTTGAGACCGCAGCGAGGATTACTCGCCGGCGACCTTCACGGCAGCGCGGTGATCCTGAGAGTTCACACCGAAGTCGATGTAAGAGCGGAAGCCCATGCCCAGGGTGTTCGGCGGCATTTCCACGCGTTCGATGACCGGTGTGCGACGTCCGTTGAGGAACACGATCTCAAACGCGGGCAGGACTCGCGGGTTCGCGAATAGATACCAAGCTGTGCCAGACGCACCTTGGTAATACGTATCCGACAGATGCGGCGTGGAGATGACGCGATACTTGTTGCGGTGCGGGTTGTCGACGGGGATCTTGGTCGGCGACCCTTGAGCGTCGATCATCAGCTGGGCCGAGCCCATCAAAAGTTCCGCTTCGGTTTCCAATTCGACCGGAACCACCAAGTATTCGGGCCGAATGTTGATCGGCTTCTGGTCCTTTGGCTTGCCGCCTGGACCTGCCTTCTGCTTCCGGAAAGTTGTCTTGGCAACGGTCAGGCTATCCGGACCGAACTTGGTGTCGGGACCTTGCAGGAAGTTGGCGTTCGCTGACGAGAAGAAGCCAGAGTTTTTCAGCAGCAACGTGAAGAACAAATCGTCGATCGACTCGGCACCCGAACGTCCCATTTGTCGAGGGATATCCATGAAGGCGTTGAGGTCATCGTTGATGATGTCGTGCCGCGTCAGCGTGAGGATCTGACCGTACGTGTCGGCCTTGTTCGTGAACTTCTGGTCCGACAGTTTTCCATGCTTGAGCTCGCCGTCGGGAGCGACCTGTTCAAAGCCGCCGGTACCAAGCAGGCGATAGCGTGAGACCTCTTTGAAGTCAGAGACGGTGCCGACACTGCAGAGATCGAAAGCGGCGATTGGTGTGTTCTGGTAAGCTGCGAGCAACGTCTTGTTCATGACGTTTTCCATGATGCTCGGCAAGCTCATGGATGAGAAACCGGCGCGGA
Source organism: Aporhodopirellula rubra (assembly GCF_014192335.1). Lineage (GTDB taxonomy): Bacteria > Planctomycetota > Planctomycetia > Pirellulales > Pirellulaceae > Rhodopirellula > Rhodopirellula rubra. Next base: position 435,659 of record NZ_JACHXU010000003.1, read on the forward strand.
TGGTTTCCGTTCCGTCGCCGAAGACACGCGGCACATTGATGCCTTCGCTGCGAGCACACTCGGCGACCAGTTCCTTCAAGCCAATATGACGGAGCGGGTTGGCGGCTTCGAGTGTTCGCTCGCCATAGCTGGCGAGAAGTGTCTTTTCGTCGATGCCAACCGACAAGCAAGCCGCGGCTTCGAGGACCTCGCGGTTGTATCGCGGAGAGTGTTGCGATTGATCGGGAGCTTTGGGGCGTTCGCTGCGTAACACGGTGAGCTCCGTCTTCGTGACTGACCAGCCTTGCTCGATCGCGTCGGCTTCGATGGTGGGATGCTTGTCGCCGCAGAGCTTGCGAATGCCGGCGATGCGACGTGATTCGGCGGCGGCCTCGGCACGCATTTGTTCGACTGCCGAGACCGGTTGAGATTGCGGTTTGGCTTTCGGCTTCGTACTCATGGCGAGACTCGCGTTAACTGGTTCAAGTTCGTCCGTGGTTTCTTCGTCTCCGGTATCCGGATCTTCTTCCGACTGGCCGGCAGCGACGCGAGCCTCGGTGTTGTCGTCGGCACCGAGTGCAACAAAGGAGACTTCACCAAGAGTGGATTTGCGGGCGATGTAGAGCGGGCCGTTGTGATTACGCCCGTTGGCTTTGGCAGTTTTGCCTTCCGGGATGAAGACCACTTTGTCGGCGCTGGCCCCGAGCGACGCCTGCCACGGGAATCCGTTCTCGCTTGTTGCGATCACTTCCTGAGCCGTTGCACCAACGCCCGAAATGACACCGGCGACCTCCAGTGATCGGTCGCTGATTTTGATGTCGTCGGTGTGGCCGACGATTGATCCACGGTCATGGTCTTTCAGAATCGGACGTGACTTTCGAGTCACACGCAGACCAGCCAGGTCAACCACGACCGGATAAGGCCAACCGCCAAGCCGCATCGCTCCGCCCGTGTAAGCGACCATCGAAAACTTCCGCAGCGCCGGCTTGTCGTCACCTTCGATCGGTGGATCAGCCGCTGCTAGCGTGATCGTCGCGGCGTCATCGCAGACGATACGCAGCGAACTGGGGACGGATTCGGCTTCCGCTTCAAGCGGTTTGGGGTTCAGCGTCTTCGGCATGGTCTTCCGTGACTTCGGGTTCGGATGAAGAATCAGTTTCGGACTCGATCGTCAGACCGAGGTCACGCATCAGGGCGATTTCTTTCGCACGTTGTTTGAGTTCCGTCTCCCAGTCACGCCCCTGCCGCGCAAATTCGATAGCCAGAGTTGTCGTATGACTGGCGAGACGGATCTTTTGGGCATTGGCCTCTTTGGCGGGATCGACATGTTCGTGTCCGTCCCAGAACCATTGGTGCTCGAACGTCGAATCGAGTGTGCGAAGCGAATTGGGCAGGTAGCCCTCGATGAGAATGGCTTCGCGAAGCCAAGCGTGCAGGATGCGATCGAGCACCACGCGGGCGAGTTGTGATTGCTCGACACGAATCGATTTGAAATAGGTCTGGTGATCGAGCCGCCCACTGGCATAGTTGTAGCCCGACGAATTCCCAGCAGCGACGTTGAACGGCATGTTCAAGCAGCGAGCGATTTCGTTGAGGATTTCCTTCTTGAACTCCGCGTAAGTGGTCGATGGCTGCTCGCTCTTCATCTGAGCCATCTTCCAGCCGCCAGGCATCGTCAGCAGCATGCGTTTTTCGAGCTCGATCGGCTCGAAGGGTTCCGCCGCATCAGCTTCACCGTTGGCCGGCGCATCGGTGTAAAGGATGCCGGCGAATTCAGCAGCCGTTTCCGCAGCGGCGAGAACCGCCAGGGTGAATCGTCTCAGTTGTGCAAACAGCGGCAATGCCGGCGTGATGTCTGGGATGCCGCGAATCTGTCCGGGGCGATCACAGCGAAAGTAGTGGACCACATCCACTGCAGGCACGGTGTCATATTCATCGTCGACGACAAAGAATCCATCGCCGGGGTGATTCTTCAAGACGTCGTACGATACCGGGTTTCCATCAGCATCAAACTGAATGCCATCGAGGTAGCGGCGTGTGTCGGGTGTTAGCGTCGGCGAAGAAACTTGGTCGGCTTCGATCAGACGCAGATCCAGATTCACTGGAGTCTCTAGCCGCTCATTGCTGGTTAGCAACCCAAACGACTCACCGTCTGCGACCCGAGCCAATCTCATGGTTCGCAGCTTTTCCGAAAGACCAACCGCTTCGCACCAGGCGAAGAACTCTGCCTCAACAAACCGATTTGCCGCGTCATCACCGGTGAGCATCTGCAGTCGCGGCCCAGTTCCAACGACATCGTTGGCAAGTGTCAGCGTAATGCCGCGTGCGTAGCTGTTGTTGGCGACTTCGTAACGCGATCGATTGCGAAGCGTCCGTCGAACATCGGGGCTGTTGGCCGTAGCGGCGGAAAGTCCGTCGGCGCGCGACCAGTGTTTGAGATTGTCGAGTGTTGTGTTCGCTGCGTCGTATTTGGCACGCAAGCGAGAGAAGAAGGACTGCCGGGGCGAGCGTCCAGAGGCGGCGGACAATTGTGCCGGCCCGCCGCGCAGTTGCTCGATGATCCCTGACAAACGTTTCAGCATCCGTGCTGTTTCCTGTTGCCGTCCCCGACAGCCCTTGTGGATTGGAGAGCGAAAGAAAGATCAGCCAGCCGATGGTGGCACGATCTTGTTGAAGCGAAGTCCGCGATGCGGCTTGGTCACGGCACTCTTGCCGGCGAGATGTTTGTCAGCCGCGATTTGGTCGGTCAGCTTGTGCTGTTCCACCGACCCAGCATCGCCCGAAGCCTTCGCCGGCCCTTTCGCGTTCTCGCGAATCTCATCTTCGAGGATTTCAGTCATCAGACGATCTAAAGGAGGAATTGATGCTTCCCGTTACCTCTAGACCTTCCAACTTTCGAAGTCAAAAGTCGAAACAGGTATTCGTTTTTCCCAAAACTTATGTTGCCGTTTAAGTCTTTGTGGTCCGTTGAAGCTCAGTCGCTCTCGCCAATTTGCATGCCGCCGACGGCGGCACGATCTTGTTGAAGCGAAGCCCGCGATGCGGCTTGGCAACGGCCTGCTTGCCGGCGAGATGTTTGTCCGCCGCGATTTGGTCGGTCAGCTTGTGCTGTTCCACCGACCCGGCATCGCCCGAAGCCTTTGCCGGCCCGGAGGCGTTCTCACGAATTGTGTCGTGGAGGTTTTCCGTCATCGTCTGCTCCTGAGAACCATTGTCCGTTCTCAGGTTACTTATGCCGCGATTAGACGACTTTGTTCGCTTCCACCGTTTTTCACACTGCGGTCGCGACAACTTTTTTTGGGCTGGATTATAACCTTCTATCGACTTGCTAGCCGTTAAGCGATAGAGCCCCGTTCACTCAGCCCTTGCGACCCGTTAGGTACGAATCAACAATTGCATTAGATGTCTCATTAAATACCGTTTCAGTGTCGCCCTGCTCAATAATTCGACCGACGCCATCTTCCGTCCAGAAGATTGTGATCTGGTCCGACAGTCGGCGTGCTTGAGCCAAGTTGTGAGTGACGATCAGAATTGTGTATTGACCTCGCATCGAGTCGATCAACTGTTCAACTCGCTCAGCCGACATTGGATCCAAGGAACTGCACGGTTCATCCATCAGCAATACCTGTGGCTTGATCGCAATGGCGCGGGCAATACAAAGCCTCTGCTGTTGGCCGCCCGACAAATTGAGCGCCGACTGGTCAAGACGCGTGCTCACCTCGTCCCACAATCCAACATCTCTAAGAACTGATTCACAGATCTGCCCCAAATGCTGCCGATCGTGGATTCCGTGCTCCCGAAGGGGCAGCTCGAGATTGCGACGAATCGACATGGCAAACGGGTTCGGCTTTTGAAAGATCATGCCGATATGGCGACGCAGTTCGACCGAAGATGGAAATGCAGTGTCGATGTCTTGTCCGTCAAATTGAATGCGACCACTGACGCTAGCACCCGGGATGATCTCTGTCAGTCGATTGAGTGCGGCAAGAAAGCTGCTTTTGCCACATCCGGAGGGACCTACCAAGCCCAAGATTGAGCCTGGCTTTGCTTCAATCGTCGCGTCCCGAAGAACGGTACGGCCGTTATACGACACGCAAAGGTTTTCGGTGGTAATCAAAGCGAACCTCCTGTCGTGCTTCGATTGTGCAATCCAGCGAGCCGGAGCAATAGTGCCGTCGCCGCATTGATCGCGAGTAACAACACCACCAGTACACACGCCGTCGCGTACGCTTTCGATCCTCCTCCAGGAACGTTCATCGCGAGGTCATAAATGTGTACGCTCAGCGAACGTCCGGAATCAAGAAGCGATTCGGGAGTGCGAGCGACATATCCCGAGGTGAATATAAGGGCAGCGGTTTCTGCCAAGGCGCGTCCGATACTCAGCACGACGCCGGCAGCCAGTGCCGGCATTGCAACTGGCAAAACAACCCGGAATAAGATCGTGGTGCGTTTCATACCCAAAGCGGCAGCAGCATAACGATACTCGGCAGGTACAGCTCGAATTGCTTGTTCCGAAGTGCGAATCAAAATCGGCAATACCATGCAGGCCAGCGTCAAGCCGCCAGAAAGTATCGAATATCCCAATCCAAGCGCAATCGCAAAGAATGCGTTACCAAACAGGCCGAACACGATGGACGGGACGCCAGCCAATACGTCCAGTGAGCGACGTACATTGCGTGCGAACCATGATTCTTTATCAAGTCGCTCGGTCAATGCGATTGCGGTGCCGAAGGAAAGCGGGACCGCAACGACCAAACAAACCAAAAGAATCAGCCCGGTGGATAGAATGATGGGCCCGATTCCGCCTACTCGACCCGCGTCTTGGACGTCTTCTATCAAGAAACCGAAATTGACTTCAGCAAGACCTCGAATCGCAATATCCGCCAGGATCCAGATTAACACGCAAATCACTGACGTCGCAGCAACCCAGACAGCAACCGCTACGCAGAATTCACGCCAGTGGTGCCGGACTTCGATTGCTCTAGAGGTTGCTGGGCCGCTATCCATCACGCCGGGTGCCCTCTCGACGCGAGACAAATAGGACGATCACGCTGACTACTAGCATCAGCATCAATCCGCTGACGAATAACACGGACCGATGACCCGCCGAGGCGTAGCCCAGTTCCAAGGCAATATTTGCGTTGAGCGTTCTGCCAGGAGAAAGCAGCGACGAGGGCATTTCCACAATGTTACCGGCTAGCATGAGCACAGCCATTGTTTCGCCCAACGCGCGGGTGAGTGCTAGGATGATTCCGCCGCCAATGCCCCGACGTGCGCCCGGCAACACAATCCAACCAACGATTGCAGATCGACCCATGCCCAATGCCGCCGCCCCCTGAATCCACTCTCGTGGCAAAGCGGCGATTGCTGTATCCGACAGGAGTGCAACCGTTGGCAGAACCATCAGTCCGAGAACGATTGTTGCCGTTAGGAGGTTTTGCCCGCTTCCGCCAAACGTGGCAATGATTGGCGCTAGCACCACCAGTCCCCACAAGCCAAAGACAACCGAAGGAATCCCCGCCAGCAACTCAATCAGCCTGCGATGCCAAGCCGCCAGTCGGCGCGGCGCGTAGAAATTCACAAACACGGCCGAGCCAATGCCCAGCGGCGCTGCGATCACGATCGCTCCTGAACTGGTCACAAGAGTTGCCACGATCATCGGCGTCAAATTGAACTGGCCCGAAAGCGGATGCCAACTCGCATCGGTAAAGAATCGAGACCAACCCAATTGCCGTAGCGCCGGCGTTGACTCTCGCAACAAAAAAAGAACGATCAGCAATACGATCGCCGCCGAAATGACTGCCAAGGCGCGAGTGATAATCGTCAAAGATTGATCACTTCGCAACGGCAGACTCGCTTGTAATTGGCACGAAGTACTGAGACTTAACTAGATCGTGCACGTCGGCGGATTGACAGAATTGAATGAACGTGCTGGCCAGCGGTGAGGGAGAATTGGCAGTGACCAGGTTTAACGGCCGGCTCATTGGAAAGGCACCGCTAGCCACGTTTTCCGTATTCGCCTTCACTGCATCAAGGGGCAATAATCGAATCCGAACACCTGATTCAATATCCGCTTCGGCCGTGCCGATGGAAACGTAGCCGATGGCCCCCTCTGTCCCGGCGACTGTTTTGACGGCGTGCTCGTTCTCGCCAACAATGACGTCGCCTTTCACGCTCGGATTTTCGATTCCGAAATGCTTCAGGAATACTTCCAGTGTTGCGCGTCCTTCCGCTTTGTGAACGACGGTGATCTCCTTGTCTTCCCCGCCGACCTCTTTCCAGTTGTTGATCTTGTCCGTGTAGATCGCAATGATTTGTTCCTGCGACAATTCTTTGATCGGATTGGAATCATGAACGATCAGCCCCACACCATCGGCGGCAATTCTGTGGGCGGTGAGATCAGCCTCGTCCGCCGCAAGGGGGCGACTTGCCATGCCGATATCCGCCACGCCTAGGCGCACATCCGCGATACCCTTTCCGCTACCGCCCGTCTGAACGTCGATACGGACCTTTGGATGCTGCTGCTCGAATCGCTTTGCGATTTCTGTAGCCAGCGGAGCAACCGTGCTCGATCCGGTGAGCGTTAGTTGTCCGGAGAGTTCGCTCGAGCCGCTTTGCGTCGATGGAGATGATGTGCAGCCGACCAGCGTCAAGCACAGGAGAAAAAGAGAGGAAGTTGCAATAATTGATTTCATCGAGGGGAAGCCTATTGGGAGCAGAATCAAAGGGCAGTTTGTCAAAGTTCTGCGCGGGCCTATCTAGTTTGACTTTGTCTCAGCCGGGTATTGCTCAAGGGACGCGTATTCTTTCCATGAACCTTCATAAAGGCGAACGTTTGGAAATTTCGCTACGTGCCGGAGATAGAATCGCAGCAAGCTGCCCTCTCGTGATGTCCCGCAATAGACAATGATCTCCTTGTCAGGCGTCAAGCCTGCCTTCTCTAGGTCTGACTTGACCATTGAGTACGGAAGAAACTTGTGGGTGTTCTCCTCTTCCATGAGTCGAGCCCAGTGAAAGTTGATGGCACCTGAGATGTGACCCTTGCGAACCCAAATATCGTCTTCGCCGATGTATTCGTTATGAGGTCGGGCGTCGACAAGAACCACATCAGATTTGTCTTTACGGCTCAACAGTTTGTCCAGGTTCACGCCAATTTCTTTGTTCATCGCCGTCGGCAGATCGCCTTCGGGGTTCCCGAAGTACTTTTGAGTGACCGGAAGACCTTGAGCCTTCCACTCTGCCAGTCCTCCATCAACGATTCGAATGTCTGTCACTCCGAATTTCTCCAAGACATACGCAACCATTGTCGCGCTCAATATCTCGTCGTTCGGAAGTACGTCACCGGTCGCGTAGACCAAATGCGTGCGATCTTTATCGACGCCGGCACGAACAAGCAATGCGGCCGTCAAATCATCGGGAAGGTACTGAACCGGGACGCCATTGTCCGTTCCACGCAGCGTTCCAAAATTGATGTGGTGAGCTGTTGGCAAATGACCGCGGAAGTAGTCTTTGTATCCTCCTCGCGTATCAAGAACGATTGGCCGCCGAGTCTCGTCGGTTTGTTCAATCAGCTGATTGGCGTCTTGCGGGGAGATAACGGTGATCTCGCCGAAAGCCACGGTACCAAGGATGACAAAATTTATGACAAAGAACAGTGTCAAGATGCGATGTGTCATGGCGATTCTCTGGAAGTAAACAAGCTAGGAAGATCAAGAAAACGAAATTCTGCAGCAGCCTAGGTCTATCGAGCGACCTTTACGACGTGCCACTAACTCCGGGGCAACTGCATACACCGAATAGCGACCTTGCCTGGTTCGCGTCACCAGTTTCGCTTCACGCAGTGCCTTCAGGTGATGGGAAAGCAGTGTCGATTCCACGCCGAGCGTCTCGTTGATCTCCGTCACCGTTAACGGGCCATTGAGTAGCCGTTCGACCACCGCTAAGCGAGTGTTGTCCGCGAGCACTTTGAGTACGCTCGCGCAGCTTGGATCCTCTCCCGAATCATCAAGAAGCACATCAAGCGGAGCTTTCATTATTTATACCCTCATGGCCGTTCAATTGAACAGTCATTCAAACATGCGTAAAGCCGTACGTCAAGCGGAGCTTAATTTCTCTTTCTGCGCTGCAGTTCTCGAAAACTCAGCCGTTTGCGATCTTTCTGTGTCGAAAGATCCGTTCCAAAGAGCAGCGCACCCTGCATGGATGCGGCGACGGCGGAGCCAACGAGGCAGTCGAGCCAGTGGTTGTCGGTTTGTTCGGGGCGGACTTTCCATTCATCGACCGTTCGGCCGCGGCCTTCGGTGCGGACGTAGTACTCGGCAGTGACTTGCCCGGCAAACATTCGGTGTTGGTCGGGGCGATCGCCGAAGATGGAAAGGCAACCTCGGTCGCCCATGGCTACTGCGAGTCGCGCGTGTGTGAATGACTTCCACCAGTTCGTGTCGTAGATCACGTGGCGGATGGCTCGTTTTCCGTTGATGGTTGGAACACGCCAGTTGAGTCCGACGCGATCACCTGGCCGGCGTTTGTATTCGCTGAAGGGATTGGATGAGGCGCCCACGAATCGCCCGTGCGATGGCAACAGGATCGAGGCGTGGGAGCTTTGCCGGCAGAATTGGTAGACGACGTTGGTCGAGTGGCCCCAGTTGGCATCAATCAAGCAGCGACCGATCTTCATCGCTGCACCGTCGTCGCGTTGCCACTCGCGACCGAGTAGCTCCTCCGTCAAAGATTCAAGGCCAGCATAGATACTGCCTTCGAGTCCGGTGCCCTTGGCGGCCGTAGCCAATGTGTACCGCGCGTCGCGTAGCGTGAAGTAGGTTCGCTGTTGATCGGGGTAGGTGCCATAGTCAACAACGTATCCGGTGAAGTCGTCTTCCCAGGCGGCGACGACGTAGAACAAAAGTTTGCCTTGGACGTCGATGAACGCAGTCAGATGGTTGCCGGCGATTGGAACTCGGCGTCGAGGCAGGTTGTTGATCTTGGCAGCGACTTGGTCGGCGCTCAGTTGATCGGCACCGACGGTCTCTTCCGGCAGCGGTTCATTCTGGTATTCGGCGAAGAAGGCGGCTTCGTCTTGAAGCCTCAAGTTCATCGCGTGTTGGATCGCGGATAGCTCGTCGTGGTTGAATCGCTCCTTCCACGAGACATCTGCGCCGGCGTCCATCGCTTCACGGTTCTGACGATAGAACTCGGTGCCGGCCGCTCCGCCGTCGCCGGCCCGCAATCCTTCCGCGCGAATCTCGGCGTAGCGTTGCCAGAGCGTTTCGTTGGCCGGAAAGGCGTTGACCATGCGAGTTCGCTCGCCGTTCCATTCTGGGTGCAAGTCGCGATTGAGAATGTTGTCTGCCATGTCGCCTGGACGAATGACTGTGCAGGGCATGATGCCCGAGATCTTCTTGCCTGGTCCAGCGAGTCCAAGCACCGCGCCGGCAAGGATCGCTTCACGGTTGGCGCATTGGGATAGCGATCGAGCGGACTCGTCCGTTTGCGGATCGTCGAGGACTACGAGAGATGGTCGCACGGTCTTGCCGTCGGGGCGTTTGAATTTCATCCCTCGAATGCGACCGGTGAGACCGGCGACCTTGATGATCGCGCCACTGGCTTCACTTCCGGCGATGGTTGGCAAGACGATTTCTTTGGCCGTCCATCCGATTTGTGTTCGCTTCCCCTTGAATAGTTGTCCATTCGCTCGGTTGGCAATTCCGTCGAGGGCTTGGATCGGAAAGCAGCCTTCTGGGTAGTCGGCGGCAAGCACCTCGTTGCTGTCGAGTTCGGTTTTGATCGAATCGAGCATATCGCAGGCGTGACCTTCATCGCTGCCGATCAAACAAACGAAGTCGCGATAGCCATTGAGTACCGCCCAGATGCAGGCGACTTCGGCGAGTGAGCTCTTGCCGGATCCACGAGCCATGGCGAGCGAGAAGAGACCGCCACGAATGACGGCTTCTTCAATCTTGTTGATCACCTTCAAGTGGTCCGGCGACCACTCAAGATGAAAGGTCAACCGAAAGTACGCCTCGCAGAACGCTCGGAATGAACCGGCAGCCTTCGCCTTGCGTTCGGGATTTTCGACCGGAGGCAATTCTCCGATGTCGCGACCGGCGAGAGCGATAGCGGCGTTTCGCGCGCGGGCACTCTCTTTGAGTTTTGCGTACGGATCGACTTCGGAAACCAGTTTCGGTGCATGCCGTTTCTCATGCAGCCAATCAGCGTAAGCCAATAGATCAACGTGCCGGCCGTCTCCGATGCGATTGCCTGCTTCCACTCGGTGCCGATGCAACTGCCGTTCGTTGATCACGGTGCCGAGGAGCGTCGAGTTGAGTAGCCGGCAGCACTCGCTCGGTTTCAGTTTGCGTGGGTCATTCGCCACGGCCGGTCTCCTTCAACATCCATGCGGTGTAGGTCAACAGGTTCAAGCGGTCCGAACCGTTGGTCGGCGCGCCGTCCTCGATGTCCGCTTCAATTTCGGCAACGGGAACCCTTCGCCGGCGCAACTTCGAGAACAAGGCGGCCGTCTGTTCGGCAGTCATCGCATTCGGGTTCAGTTCTTCGTTACTGCCTTCCATGGCGGGCTCCGTGGGGAAACTGCGACTGCGCTAACACGTCGGCGACTGTCGCGATCATGTGCATGTTTGCGGTCAGTGGCCGCATGTTTTCGGCGGCGACGTGGGGCCAAAACTGGCCGCCTGTGGGCGCGAAAAGAAAGCTGCAGATTACTGGAATATTACTTTCAAACTTCGCTTGAGGTGTCTCAAAACGCATGGCTCATGTGTGTCAACGCAAAACGAATTCCATGCTTTTCGGAGACACCAAACATGCACGCCAACGACATCGCCTTCGGTATCGAAATCGAAACCCACATGCCCGGAAACGACCGCACGCCGATCGGCGGCTACCACAACGGCCTTCCGGTTTCTTGGCTGCCGGCGGGGTGGAAAGCCGAACGCGACGGCAGCATCCGGACGCCGGCCGGACGTAAACCTTGCGAGTTTGTTTCACCGGTCCTTCGCGGACGCGAAGGTTTGCAAAACGTCGAGACCGCGGTCGACGCGATCAAGGAACGCGGCGCTCGGGTCAACGAATCTTGCGGGCTGCACATCACCATTTCTTGGAACGGCGACGCAGCGGCCCTGGCCCGACTGATTTCCTTGATCGCCAACCATGAAAACGCCATCTACGCATCGACCGGAACGCGACGACGCGAACGAAACCAATGGGCGAAGCAAATCAAAACTTACGGCAACAAAGATGCTGCGAAGACACGCTGCGAAGCCGACCGCTACCACCTCTTGAACCTGACGCACCTGGCCCGAGGCCGACAACGGATAGAGATTCGGGCCTTCGCCGGAACGCTCAACAAAACGAAACTGATCGGGTACATCCAAATGATCCTGGGCTTGGCCGAACTTGCGATGAACCAAAAACGATGCGCGGGTTGGGACTACGCCAAGAAACCGGGAACCAAGTCTTGCTGGGACCGACCGGACGCCGGCCACGGGGAAACGGAATTGAACCGGCTCTTCTACCGGCTGGGTTGGACGAAGGGTTGGTACAAGGGCGACCTTCGCAACAAACGATTCGGCGAACTGACCACCGGCGAAAACGGATGCGACTTTCGCCCGGTCAAAAAGAAGCTTCTTGACTTGGCCCGCAAATACGACCAGGCAATTTGATCGCCACCGCTACGGATTTTAGAACGCCGCGTTGTAGAACGCGGCGTTTCGCCGTTTTGTGGCGAACACGTTGGCCTCGGTGGCCACGTTTTGGAAGGTCCAAAGGTAGACGCGGCTTTTGCCATGTTGCGACACGCGGCGAATGTGGGCGACACGGCCGGCCTCCATAAACCTGCGAAAAGCCTGTGAATTACTGGCCGGAATCGCTTGCTGTGTTTGGAACCGCATGGCTCATGTGTGTCATCGGAAAACGGTTTTTCAATCACCCCAACGGAGAATCAAACATGACCCTTGGCGAACTGATCGGCTTGCTAGAAGAGTACCGCGACGAGCACGGCGAAGACTGCGAAGTGCGATTGATGACGCAACAAAACTGGCCCTTTGAAAACCGCATCGCCGGCGTAACCAGCGGCGCGGAGATGAACGAAGCGGAGCATGACGACCCACACGAATTCGCGGACGAACAAGACGTCGCCGTAGACGCGATGGTCTACATCGTCGAAGGCGGCCAGATCTGCTACGGCAGCAAGCGGGCATGGGAAACCTGCCGCGATTGCTAAACGCGAACCAATAAGCCGGCGGCGCGATAGAGCGCCGCCGGCCTTTCTATTCACGAACTGAGGAATAAACAATGAAGAACCGAGACAAAATGGAAAACGCCTATGCAGCCGCGCACATTCGAGCTTTGACCTTGCTCGAGGATTTGCACGAAACCGTCGAGGACATGCCGGCACCGGGTAACGAAGAGTTCCCGATCGATTGGGGGCATGTCGGATCCTTGAACCATCTTTGTGAACAACTGGCGGAGTTGAAAAAGCACTTCGCTTCGGACGAAGACTGATCGGCACTTGTTCTCCTTGCCCGACACGCCGCGACGTTCGCAACCTGTCGCGGCGTTTTCTCGTTTGCGAGTGCTTTGCCGCATGCCCATTGGACGGCAACTCGGCCGAACGTCGCGGGCCGATCGAAAGCTGCAAAAAGATTGCAGATTCCTTTCGGACTTCGCTTGCTGTGCTGCGAAACGCATGGCTCATGTGTGTTAACGCCGACGGGGCGAACCAAGAACCACGACCTTCTACCGGAGACAAAACCATGGCCAAAGAAAACAAGACCGCCGACCTTCGCAGTGCGATGCAAAAACTTGATCCAGCGACCTACCAAGACATTCGCGAAAGCTACTACCGCATTGCCGACAACTTGAAACCGCTGGCCGACGCTTTGGAGAAAGCCGACGCCGACCAAGGTGGCCACGCCGGCCCGCTGCTCGACGAGCATTTTCTCTTCCTGCAAATGTACGACCTGCTTCGCAAGAGCAACCTTGGCGGGGTGGTGTGAACCGAAAGCCGAAACGCCGGCCCCTTTCCTCGAACGAATCGGGCCGGCGTCGTCGCGGGCGGTTCCCGCGGCCTGACGATGGCAGCCAACCATGAACACGAATTGGGAGATGGAAACATGAAGAAGGCAGACGTAAAGATCGGTGGTGAGTACTACGCGAAGGTCACGAACAAGAAAGTGGTCGTACGCATCGATGCGGAGAACGCCTCGGGCGGCTGGGACGCGACGAACCTTTCGACGAATAAGAAGGTCCGCATCAAGACGGCCGGTCGGTTGCAAGGACCAGCGCGGACGACCGAGGCGGCTTCGGAACCCACCACGCGAGCAAAAAAGCGAGTCGCCAAGAAGAATTCCGAAACCAACACCGGCGGCGAGAAAAAGCTTTCGTGCGTCAAAGCCGCCTTGCTGGTTTTGGAATCCGCCGGCGAACCCATGAACACGCAAGAAATGATCACCGCGATGGTCGACCAGAACCTTTGGGAAAGCCCGGGCGGAAAGACTCCGCACGCGACGTTGTACTCGGCGATTCTTCGTGACTTGGCGAAAGGCGACGAAAGCTGGTTCGTAAAGACGGAACGCGGCCGGTTTACGGTTCGCGGATAGGAGGCCGGTGAAATGTTTATCGGAGACGTTCGACAAATCGAGGACCTTGCGGAAGGGGAAACGGCAACGCCGGAACCCGACATGGGGTACGAACTGCGGACCGCTAATGGCGACCGATTTGAACGCGGCACGGTGGAACACCTGGTTCGACGCGGCGACATGATCATCGCCCGAACAACCGCCGGTGAAGAGTTCGCGGTTGTCGGCCGGAACGCGCACGTCTTGGTCCCCCTCTCCTTCTAGCTTCAACCCTTTTCACCCCCGGCGAACACTTCGCCACACACGCCCGACGTTGGCCACGGTCGGGCGTTTTGTCGTTGGTCGGCTGCCTGGCCGCGCAACTTCACGAGGCCACACACGGCAACGACGGCCGCGATTTCTCGAAGACGAAAAACATGGCGGATCTTTCCGCATGCTTTGCAAAGTTCGCTTGCTGTGTTTGCCGGCGCATGGCTCATGTGTGTTAACGCGAACGCCGTTTCTTACCACGAACATGGAGAACCCAATGCCAAACCTGCAACCGCAACGCTGGCGATCGACAGTTGTCTTCGCCGACGGCAGGCGAATCGAAGTCGATGAACCGCTGCCAGTTCAAACCATTGTCGCCGATGCGAAACGCGCCGGTGCCACCAAGGTCGAACTCGAGAACGGAACCGAAATCTTCCTCAACGAAAACGGAGAACAACGATGAGCAAAATTCAAACCCTCACGCCTCGGCCGATCGAGCCGGCCCCGGCATACGAGAACGGTCATCAGATCGCTCGCGACTTGTTGCGGCACATCGAGCTGCAACTTGATCGCATGCAGCGTCCCGACTCCAAGGACCTCCGATGGCATCACGTTCGTGCGGTCAATCTCATCAACGCTCAGCTATCAGAGGTCGCCACGCTACTCGACGAAACCAACGGAGTCCGTAACTGATGAAACCCAACTGCAACCTCAAGGCGGGCGACCGAATTCGTTTGCTTTCGATGGACGACCCCGACCCGATTCCCGCCGGCACCATCGGAACGGTCGCCGCCGTGTATCCGCAAAGCGATTGGACGCAAGTCGACGTGGATTGGGACGGCGGACGATCGCTGATGCTCTCCATTCCGCCAGACCAAGTTCAACGCATCGATGCCTCACCCCAAACCCAATCAGGAGAATGAAACATGTCCACTCGCGCTGTAATCGCTCTGCAATTGCCCGACGAAACGGTCGTCGCGACCTACTTGCACTTCGACGGGTATCCCGATCACGTGATGCCGATCCTCGAAAGCGGCTACCTTGATCCAGACGAAGCACTTGAGTTGATCGAAGGTGGTGAACTGCGATCAATATCGCCGCGGCCAGCCGAGCCCGAGTACTTTGCAACCAACCGGCCAACCGAAGTACTACACTCCGCCGGCGAGCTGCCACGTCTAGCTCGCTATCTGAATGCTGAGCACATCTATCTCCTCGGCGAAGGGCGGTGGACGCATCAAAGAACCTGATGCCGCCGCTCATCGCATGTTCTCCTCGCGAGCGCCGACGGGAATCGGCGACTCGCCAGTCCGCTCGAGCACGGCGGCTTTGCCGGTAAACCGCTGGTAGCGATCCACGATCACGTCGCAGTACGGTGGGTCGAGTTCCATCAAGAAAGCCTTGCGGCCGGTCTGTTCGGCACCGATCAAGGTCGATCCGCTGCCGCCGAACAGATCGAGAACGTTATCGCCGCGCCGCGATGAATACTGCATCGCCATGACGGCGAGTTCTGCCGGCTTGCCGGTGAGATGCTCCAATTGCTGTGGCGGAATTTTCTTGACGTGCCACAGGTCCGTCGCATTGTTCGGTCCGAAGAACTTGTGGCCGGCCCCTTCTTTCCAGCCATAAAACGCCCATTCGTGCGCGCCCATGAAATCTTTGCGCGTCATGACAGGATGCATCTTGTCCCAGATGATGGCCTGCGAGAAATACAAACCGGCCTTGGCCAACACGGGTGGATAGTTCGCGATGTTCGAAAAACCTCCCCAAATGTAGAAGCACCGGCCGGGTTCCAGGACGCGAGCGATGTTACCGAACCAGGCTTCGAGCAATCGGTTGAACTCTTCGTCCGAAACAAAGTCGTTCGCGAGCGGCCGGTCCTTGGCTCGCATCTTCTTCGGACCATCTTTCGATTTGCCCTTTCCCGCCTCGAACGAGCTGTTGCCGGCCGCGATCGCGTTTTTGCTCCGTGGTTCGACCTTCACGTTGTACGGCGGATCGGTATTGCAAAGTTGAATCTTTGCACCGCTCAACAGCCGATCCAAATCTTCGACGCTGGTCGAGTCGCCGCATAGCAGTCGGTGATCGCCGAGAAGCCAAAGGTCGCCCGGTTGAGTGACTGGATCGTCGGGAGGCTCGGGAACATCGTCGGGATCAGTAAGTCCCGGTTCAACCCCTGGATCGAGCAGCTTGGCCAACTCATCCGTGTCGAAACCGAGTAGTTCGCAATCGAATCCGGCATGCTGCAGTTCACCGATTTCGAGTGGCAGAAGATCATAATCCCATTGGGCATTCTCGCCGGTTCGGTTGTCGGCGATGCGGTAGGCCTTTACCGCTTCGGGTTCTAGGTCCGTGGCCACGTGGACCGGCACCTCGGCGAGATTCAGCTGCTTGGCAGCTTTCCAACGCGTATGGCCGACGATGATGACGCCGTCGGGATCCACGACGATCGGTTGCCGAAAACCGAATTCGTTGATGGACTGGACGACCGGAGCAACCGCATCGTCGTTGATTCGAGGATTTTTTTCGTAAGGCTTGATCCGATCAAGCGACCACATTTCGACCTGCATGTGCAAAAGCCCTTCCAAGGCGAGGAGAGAAACGGAAGGGTTCGGTCGGTGGCTAGGTGGATGGGTGGTTGGTTATGTATTCTGCGGCTGCAATTCAACGCAGGAGGAGTTCTAGAATTCTCACCCGTTAATTGCCGGGAAGGGTATTGGCGTCTTCATCGATCTCTTTGCCGTCATCATCGAAGAACTTCCTAAGTCGAACAGCCTCCGATTTCAAAAAATCATTGAGTGTCTTCCATTCGGATAGAATCTCTCCGCTGTCCGGATCGCGTACTCGAATCCGACTTCCTTCTTCGACACACACCGGTGACCCATCCCAGTTGTAACTACCCACGATCCAGTACTTCTCGCCAAGCCATGCGGGACGTTCCACCGTATTGGGCGTAATGATCGAATACGGCTGACTCTGAACCGCCTCCTCCGTGCGTTTGAAATTCTCTCGCCACCCGAAAATCGAGAGAGTCCCGAAGAAAACTTCCAGCCCATTCGACAAGCTCAAGAACTGTCTGAGCGGGGTTGGCAACTTCATTCCGACCGCTGATTCAATTTTGCGAATCCCCTCCTCAGGACATGGTGGGTACGTAGCGTGGAGGTAAGCTCGCTGACCAAAGTGCGGGACCTTTCCAAAGAGCCTGGCCCCATTCTTCATCGTCTTGCAGCCGAGAGCTTCATACTCGGAAAAGACGGATACCATTTTGTTAAATCCAGTTTTCACGTCAATTGTCTCAATCTCGGGCGTTGATTCGGAAAGCTTCTGATTCTACGAAAACTCACGTTCGGACAAACAAAACAAACTGTGCCCAATTAGGCGGCTGTTCCCGCGGCCCTTGTGAGAAAACGATTCGGCCGGAAGTACCTAAACGACTTCGCCGGCGTCGATTGAGAACTTCTTTCCCTCTTTCACCCCCTGTCGCATAGACACACACGTACGCGGGCATGTCGCGTGCGCGGGTGGGTGCGGGTGAACACGTGAAAGAAGAGATTTTTTTCTTATATTTACGTGTTTTGCGGCCAAACTTCCTTCACCCTTCTTTCTCGTACGTTCACTCTCTTTCACCCCGCGACGACCGACTTCGTTCACTTTCACCCCGTTCCTTCACCGTCCTCTTTGGCCATCGCCTGCTCGGTCATTCGGTAACCGCGTTGCGGACGTCCTGCGGTCTCTGCGGAGATGATGTTGAGGTCGCCTTGCTGGACCAACGTGTCAATCAATTGATGAAACACCTTCGCTTCCATTTTCATCCGCTTGAGCAACACACTATGCGGTAGCGTCCGCTCGGGTGCCTTCCGTAGCTTTTCAAGCAATCGCAAGCATTCACCATGAAACGGGTTCTCGGCCACGTGAGACGCAGCCATAAACAGCATGCGACGCGTTTGATGCTCAACGACCTCGATGGCCCAGCGGGCGGATTCGGCATCGATGATCGGATCACGGCAGTTGCGACTGATGGCATGGATCAACGCGAGTTTGCGAGTCTGTTCGCTCACTCGCCCCCAAACCGTCGTTCCGACCGAATCATTGTCCTCCTCTGCGGCATCGTACATCTCCTCCGCGTTGACTCGGGCGTCGCTCAGAAGTTGCCGAGCGTCATCGTCATGTGGAACGATCGCCGGCGTTGGGTTCCAATCGACAAGATTGCCGGCGCCGGGACGAAAGTTTTCCCACCATTCGGCAGTTTCGCGAATCGAGTCGGGGATTTCTCGGATCTTGGGCTCCTGGCCTTTGCCACGCCGACCGCATTCGAAGATCAACATTCGGGCGAAAAGACCATTGGTCAGCATTCGCTCCGAGAGAGCGGCGTAGTAGTGGTTCGGGATCGCAGTGCCGAAGACAACCAAGTGGGGTTGGTTGATAACGCCGGCCGCTTCTTTCCCCGCCTTGCGTCGCATCGGGTACACGCTGTTCGCCGACGAGTACATGGTCAGCAGCGTTGACATGATTTGCTCGTGCCGGGCGTCGCGGGATTTGTTGATCGATTGCAGTAGTCCGTCAATTTCGTCGGTTTGAAACAGCATCGACTCGGTCAGAAACAACGAGTCTTGGATGCCTTCGCCCGATGCAAATCGTTCCCCGACGCAGTCCGCCATGCCGACTTGTTGGAGGATTTGCATGTTCAGCTTGCGGGGCCAGTCCTTGCCCGCGGCGGAATGAGCGAGTCCGAGCAGATAGAGATTTGTTCGGTTGTCGCCGGGATCACGAACGCGTCGGCCCGCAA
Organism: Aporhodopirellula rubra; assembly: GCF_014192335.1. Taxonomy (GTDB): domain Bacteria; phylum Planctomycetota; class Planctomycetia; order Pirellulales; family Pirellulaceae; genus Rhodopirellula; species Rhodopirellula rubra. The sequence continues at coordinate 454,262 of NZ_JACHXU010000003.1, forward strand.
GAACGGCTTGCAACGATACAGCTCCGCAAAACGCCATCACTGTGTTTGGATAGGGCGCACATTCGAGGCAGTGGTCCATGACCTCGGCTATGAAACCAGGGCAACGCAAAAGCGACTCGGGCAATACGCCGGGATCCTCCGGCATCGGCTTTGGAAGATCAGGGTCGACTTGGACGACTTTGGTTACCGGCTCGGCACTGAAACCGCTGAGGTCCACGGCGACCCCGGCAGGTTCCATCGGACTGTCGTCGCGAAGCCAGCCGAACGGACGGTCATGCGGTTTGATGACCGCCTGATTGATTTTGTGTTGCAGTTCACGATCAGACCAAGGCGGATCGCAGCGTGGGTTGTACTCCGATTGCAGGATCGCGAGGGCTCGTTCGGGTTCGATACCGAAGCCATGCACGAGAGCGGTTGCAGCGGAAAACGTCTGAGAATGTCCGTTGGAGCCAGCGAAGGCGGGTGGCATCGCCGCCAGGTAGGCGATGGCTCGCTGTTCCAGGTTGTTGTCGTTTGATCGACCGGCGGCTCTCGGACACGGCTCTTGAACGGATGAAGTATCAACCTGACCGCGTTTGACGATGACGGCATCGGCGAGGGCCTTCACGCAAGCCGCCAACATGGGAGCGGGAACAGTCGCCGGCTGGGCAACGAGATTTTCATAGGGTTCACCATCTGGATGGATACTCGGGCCAACCACGGTTTGCGCACCGGTGGACCGGATCTCGACGATCATCGAGCCGTTGCGGTCGGTGTGCTTCTCGGTGGTCGCGCCGGCGGCGATGTACCAGCGGTGGGACTGGGGCGAAGACGGCCGGCCGGTGATCGCTGGCGTCGGTGGCAGGTACTGATCGGCCAATTCAATCGCTTCTGGGCAATCCAGGTCGACATCGACCAGCCATCCTGATGGCTCCCCCAAAATCAATCCAATGTTGCAGCCTTTGGGGAAGACTTCTGGGGTGAGGCGGAGACTTGTCCAGTCGCGTCGAGCCGGCGACTTGGAGCGTGGGCGCAGCGGAACAGCGAACCATCCACGCTCGCGGTAGTTTGCTACCCACGAGCGCACGTCCATCGGTTCGGGTTCCAACATCGACATCTACTCCCCCTGCAATTCCCAGAATGATTTCAGTCAACGACTCAGCGGTCGACCGGATCCATGTGTGGAATCTGCAGAACCAGGGTTTCGAACTCATCAATGGTTTCATTGAGTTCGTTGTCGCCGAATTGTTTCGCGGCGTCGCGACACGTCTCAGCGGCTGCGAAGATTTCGTATCGCCAGGTATTCCAGCGATGACGGTCTCCGGTCGTCATTGACCAAGCACACTTGGACCAGAAGTCCGTTGAAACCGGACATTTGACGGGCAGCGTCATGTTGTGATGCAGCCGGTGCACGATCGGATCACTCGACTCGTCGGTATCCGTCAAGTCGTATTTCGCAGACTTCGTGTTCATGGGATCGTTTTGGTAACAATCCTCATCGTCTTCATCGTAGAACTCGATGGCAAGACTTCGAAGCTGCTTGCTTGGAGGCAGATCGCTAACGATGTGGAGTCCGTCGAAGGGGCCATCAAATAGCTCGAAGCGTTGTTGCACAAACAATCCTTTTAGTGGCGGGGGAAAGAGTCGGTGTTCAGTGGTGATTTAGAACGGAGCTTCTTCGAGAGCCGTATTCGGAATCTCGGAAAGCTGATGGCTGACGATGCGGTCATAACGTTGGCCGGAGATCGAACGAACCGTAATCGACTCGGGTGCCGCCAGTAGTCCCGCATCGGCCAACTCCAGAGCTTCGTCCGCGTTGTCCGGACACGGGTCGAGGCATCGGTCCCGCCACCACGTTTCCGCTTTGCGTCTCGCGAAACCGGAATGCTCGATGCAGATGAATTCGCTTTGCCAATGATCGAGGCCGATCATGTAATCCACTCGCAAGCAACGAGGCGCATCGTCTTCGGCGTCACGCTTTCGGTGGACGCGATAAACAACGTCGTGGACATCGTACTCCGTGTCGGTGACTTCACCCGAAAGCACGCCGGCTTCGCTTGCTTGTGGATCGTGCGACTCGCGTTCTGGCGGAGGAAACGGCTGACCGCATTCCGGACAGTTCGCATAGCCGCAAGCAACCAACGCGTGGCACTTATCGCATTCTTTGGCCGGCGGCAGTTGGCCGGCTCGCGATTGCTTTTCTTTGGGTTTGATCTGATCGATCGGCCCGTGGCGTTCGATATTGCCGCCGAAATCGAGGACCAGACAATTCTGTTTATCGGCGTGCAATCGAAAGCCGCGGCCAACGCATTGATAAAGCAGTCCAGGTGACATGGTTGGACGCAGCATCACCACGCAATCAACGCGAGGCGCGTCGAAACCGGTTGTCAGCACGTTGACGTTGCAGAGATACCGCAGCGGTTCTCGGCCGAATAACTCGTTGCCGGCATCGCCACGAAAACGGGCGAGGATCTCATCGCGTTCCGCCGCAGGCGTCTGCCCGGTGACGAATCCACACTCGATGCCATGATTATTCCGCAGGGTTTCGACGACTTGCCCACCGTGTGCGACGCTGGTGGCAAAGATCAACACGGCTCGGCGATCGGCTGTCAGTTCAACGATTTCGGCACACGCGGCCGACACGAGCTCGTTATCGCCAGCCAGTTGTTCGACCTCTTCGCTGACGAACTCGCCAGCCCGCATGTGGACACCGGAGAAGTCCGCGCGATTGACGCCGGCCTTGGAGATCAACGGGCAGAGGTAGCCATCGCGAATCAGTTCTTTGATTCCAATCTCGAAGCAAACATGGTTGAGAAAGTGATCCGGCGAACAGATCATTCCCGAGTCGACGCGAAACGGTGTCGCGGTCAAGCCAATCACCCGAACGTGAGGATTGATGACTTTGCAATCAGCGAGAAACTGCCGATACATACCGTCGCCCTTCTTAGAAATCAGATGGGCTTCGTCGACGATCATGAGGTCGAATGGTTCGAAATCGCAAGCTCGCTTGTAGATGCTTTGAATACCGGCAACCAAGATTGGCGTATTGGTGTCGCGTTTCTTGAGACCAGCCGAATAGAGTCCGACCTTGATACCGGGACAAAGCCGGCGAACCTTGTCGGCGTTCTGTTCCAGCAACTCCTTGACGTGGGCCAAGATCAATACGCGACCATCCCATTGCCCTACGGCGTCACTCGCGATCTTTGCCAAGACTAAGGATTTACCAGCGCCTGTTGGCAACACCGCGACCGGGTTGTCGTCGCGTTCACGAAGATGGTGGTAGACCGCATCGACCGCAGCTTGTTGATAAGTACGCAGCTTCATCAGAGTGCCTTCCCGTTGTGTCGCTTTCCAAGCCATTTTGGGACGGCGTTCGGCGACATCTCTGACTGGCCTCGCTTGCAATCACTGCAAATTCGGTTGGCCGATCCGCTGGATGAGAACGGTTGGTTGCACTGCAGACAGATTCGTTCGATGTTTGGCTTGGCTTCTTCGGCAAGCGGAATTACCCAGACACGCGCCTCGCCTTCGAATGGCTTGGGTAGTTCCACGCCCGCCTCAATCTCTGCCCTTGTTCGACGTTTCAACTTTCCTTTCGGCTTGACTTCCGGAAGGATCTTCTCAATCGCTAAACGAAAAATCTGGGTGTCGTCTTCGTACACGCCGCCCCATTGAAGCGAATCCAAGATCGCTTTGAGGACGTTGTCGACGTCACGGCGGCGTCGGTCGGGTGTGTAGAGCTCGATCTTGACGGACGGCGGACCGGTGAGTGTTTCAATGTCGCGTGTCTGCAAATACTCCATGACTTGCTTGCGATAGTTGCGTCCGCGACGACTAATCAGCACCCGCTGGCCGACGTGTCGCCAGTAGGTGTTGACCGTTGGTGGGAAAGGCAACTTGAATTTGAACATGATGCGACGCCTTGAGCATGGAAACGAAAACAGCCGACCGGCATTCCGTGCCGGCCGGCTGTTGAACTTGGAAGCGATCAGAAAGAGGCCGCGGCTATCGCTTCCAAGGCGCGTCGGTCGAGGCGGCTGACTGAGGGCCAACGCCAACTGGGCTGGCGGTTTCCAGAGTTCCGCTACCCGGATCCCGTTTGCTGTAGCCCTTCACCTCGTTTTGCAACTCACCGGTGTCGCTGCGACGCTTGACGCGAACGTGGATAATGCAAGGCAAGTTGTGCAGGTCGGTGGAATCCGTCGGGGCGAGCACACCGACCGCGCGGCAGATCGATGAGAGTTCCCGGCGTGCAATTTCGACCGCCGTACCGTTGGGATTGTCGAGATTCAGTCGTACCCACAACAAACGTCCGGAATGATCACCTTCAATGATCTGGAACGTCAGCTGAAGATACGAGCCGGCACCGGACTTCGTGGGTTTCATTTCGCTATCAGTGATGACGGCGACGTACTTACCTACGGGAATCGGTTCGAGATCGTTGGCGGGTTCGACTTCATTGGCGTCAAAGCCTTGTAGATTGGCCATGGATGGTTCCTTGGTTGAGTGGAGTGAAAAAGGTCAGTGAAGCGCTGGACGGCTAACTCGCCGACAAAGCAGAAACGAAGGCGGGCCAGGAGAGCGGCAATTCCTCGGCGATGCCGTAGCGGTTCTTGGCAACGCAGCTCGGAGAGCCGTAAGCACGAATGACACGCTCCCCGCCGTCCTTGCCCACGGCGTGGGCGATGGTGCGTTTGCGATTGAAGCCGCCGTCTTCGGTTTGCGTTCGCATCTTGCGAGTTGCAAACAAGACAGCGTCGCACCACTCTTTCACCAATGCCGCGGCATGTTTGTGAAGGCGAGGTGAATAGCGGTCGTAGGGCGACGATTCGGGATCTTCGAATCGCTCAACCTTGGAGTGAGCGATCAACACGACGACCATTCCGCGAGAACGGAGAACGCCAAGCAAATCGAGCACTTCACGCCACAGAGAGAGGGCGTGCATATAACCGCGAGCATAGCCGCCATCGACCTTTTCGATCGATTCGACGCCATACTGCTGACAGAGTTTGTCCCAGATGAGACGCTCCAGCCAATCGAGCGAGTCGATCACGACGGTTTCGTAATCGTGCTTTTGATTGACGAGCGTTTTAAGAGCGGCGATGACGTCGTCGAAATTCACAGCCAATGGAAATCGATCGCATTCGATCTCATCGAGCCCGTCTTCGGTTTGAATGAAGATGGGCATGGGAGCCTGGCTGCCGAAAGTCGATTTGCCGATGCCTTCGACGCCGTAAAGCAAGACACGCGGCGGTTTGGATTGCCGGCCGGACTGGATGGTTTCAAGTAGGTTGGTCATTGTTTGGTTAACTCCTTGGTTGTTGTTTGACTGGATGGTTAGAGAGACTGGATGTGCTCGACGTCGAAATTGCCGTCGCGGTCGCTGGTCACGAGGTAGTGCTTGAAATCAACTTGCACCACGAACCGCTGGCCGGTTCCGAGTTGTTTTCGAAGTGACTTACACGCTCCGGTGAATTCGCGTGATGCTTCGTTGAAACGGTCGGCCGATCGCAAATAGCGACCGACCGCAAGTGAAATGGCGACGCGACGTTCGATGTCTAAAGACAAGTCAGGCATAGAGGCTCGATGTTTGAGGTTGTGTGGAGCAAGGACTTCTGTTGGCTTTCCGCTACCTCTAGACCTTCCAACTTTTCACACTGAAAGACGAAGCGGCGGCCAAAAAACTTCAGACGAGGTACTCGTGGAGACCTTGCTCACGAAACACGACGGCGATCTTGGCCATCCAGTACTTCAACGTCGAAAGTGGCACATCCATGATTTGCGAACACTCACGGAGCGAATGGTCGGTGCGCAGCTTCAGAAGCCGTTGCCAGTGCTGAGGCAGCGTTGCGATAGCCACGGCCAAGTCGTGCCGCAAATCAACCAACTCCGTGTCCGACAGCTTCGCCGTTTCGATGCGATTTCGGTTGTCGTCTTCGCTGATGCATTGGACCAGCTCGCGGCGCTCACCACCGGATTCCACCATCACGTTCAGCGACGTCACCTCGCGATCATCGCGAATCTTGTGCAATCGATAGGCACGCAGGTTGGTGGCTGCACGATTGACGACCATCGTGATGAACGGATTCCGATGGCCAATCGCCGCGTCGTGCGATCGCATCGCCCGATCGAGTTCAGCTTGCAGTTCCTGATGCAGGTCTTCCGATTCGTGCGGAGCGAATTCCGGGCAGCGCAGAAGACGAGCGACGCAGCGGCGAATGACCGTTTGAGCAAACGGGTCTTCGGTAAGCGTCGGGATGGCCGGTGTGGTTTGGGGCAGAGGAGGTGTTGAAACAGACATGTTCACTCCGTCGATGGGCGGTGTTGGAAAAGGCCGCGTCTCGGCAGCGGCCACACCCACCGGCGAAGTTGCACCAAATCGCACTCAGCGATTAGTGCGACAGCGTTTCAGCCTGCAAATCGCAGGGAAAACGCATCGAAGAAAATGTTGTTGCAGTTGCACGAAATCACACTAACTGCAACAGCTGGCTGCCCGGAAATGGCGGAGCGGAAGGCTGGAATGGGCGGCAAGTTTTTTCAGCGTGCTGGACCAAACGTGTCCATGGCATCGGTCAATCTGGACGGCCACTGTTTTTCCAGCCCTTCCTCTTGATGGAGCCTCACAATGAACGCCTATGTTGAACAGCTTTCTGGTACTGAACCCGTTGAAACCGAGATGGTTGGACGCCTGGCTCGGCTGTTGCTTGATCCCTCACTGGATCGCTGCGACATCGCCGACGGCATCTTGTCCGACATCGATCTGATCCGCTTCCTTTGCGGCTACGAGCAGATCGTGATCGAAAACACAGCGGCGCCCGGCACGAATTGGATGCTGGAGCAACGAGGTTCACACGAACTGAGCTTTTTGGCCCATGCCCTCAATGAACCGCGTGCTCACTTCGTCATGCCGCTGCTTCTAGGGTCGCTTTGCGATCACAGCGGTCGGCCGTGGTTTCAGTCCTCGGTCTATGAGTTCGTACCGGCCGTCGAAGGAATCAAGACAACCAACATCGGCGGCAAACCGATGTTCAAAGCCAACCTGCACCCGGCACACCGCCGCAGTCAGCCGGCTGCGCAAACGAACCCGGCCTTCAACTGACCGGGGATCGCATCGCGGTCCGATGTCCACTTCGTTTATCAGCGCTAATTCAAGATTTTTTTCCCTGCAAATTACGGTGCTTAAGTGTTTGCTAGCAAAATTTAGCTTGTCGGAATAATCGGCACGACTAGATTACATGTAGCACGAAACGAAGTCTATCAGCGCTAATTCAAGCCGCCACATTCAACCGCCAAGGATGCCGATTCATGAAGCGAGCCAAACCAAGCCGGGGACGACCACGCGAAACCGAAATCACCGAAGGCCAATCGCGAGCACTCGACGTACTGTCCGCCGCGATCGATCGCCACGGCATCGCACCGACGATGACCGAACTCGGCGACCGGCTTGGCATCAGCGCCGCCAGCGCCCACCAATTGGTTCTGCAACTGGAACGCAAAGGCTACGTCGCTCGGCAGCCCAGGAAGGCTCGCAGCTTGCGGGTGCTTCGTCGGCCAAGTCAAACGCTCGCATCGATGACGAGTGTGCCGATGCTCGGTGTGGTGAAAGCGGGGCCGGCAATGCTCGCCGAGGAAAATTGTTTGGGCGAAGTCATGGTTGCTTCCGACCTGGTCGGTCGCAGTCCATGCTTTGCTTTGACGGTAAGCGGTGACAGCATGAAGGACGCGGACATGCGAGACGGTGACATCGTGATCGTTCGACGACAACAGCTTGCTGAAAACGGCGAGATCGTTGTCGCGTTGATCGATGATGAGGCGACCGTGAAGCGACTCGATTTGAACGACGGAGCGATTCGCTTGTTGCCGGAAAACCGGAAATACAAGCCGATCGAGGTTGAGCCCGATAGCGACTTTCGCGTGCTTGGAAAGGTTATTTGTATCACCAAGAAATCTGAAAGTTAGCTGTCATGCCTCAACCCACTCCGTTGTCCACCTTGCTTCGCGTGATTCCCAACGAGCTACTCAAGAAGTGGTTCCATGATCATATTCCTGGACCGTTCGATATCCCATGGGAAACAATGAGTGAGAACGACATCGAACCCATGATCGTGCATCTGGATGAATTGCCATCGAGTATTCGCAAAGATGCGGAGATTGATCTTCGGACCATTCGTTCGTTCGCCAGTGAAGCGGGAATGCGGGCGATCGAGGATACGGCACGGATGCACGGAGAGCCCGAATTGATGTCTCGCATTCCCGATGGACTCAATCTTAACGGACGTGCGATGTGGGTCCGTTTGCACGAGTGGGAGATCCTTCACGCCGCAACCACGCTCCTGCATTTGGAAGAAGCGACATTCTGGAGGAAAAGAAACGGAGTGCCGTCCAACGTCGAAATCGCCGGAGATGCCGCGGAGCAGCTTGGTAACGCAGTGTCCAACATGTTACGTGAGGAAGGACGAGGCCAACACGTCACCGTCGAACGACTTGAAAACAATGGCATCGTCTATTTCATCGTCCATCCCGACGACTTCGTTCGCAGCGATAACACACACGACGATCAGGGCCGCTTGGCGACTGTGTCGATTCGGCCGACCCTGGACATCATCTTCGCCTATGACCGGCACGCCGGATCGTTTGAACTCTGTGCGAGCCTACCGAAAGCCCACAAAGAGCGACTCGAGCCGATCTTCTCGCGTACGGTGCTTGGTTGGCAACTGCCACCCTACGAGGACGAAAGCGGTTACTACATCGATCACTTGAAAGATCCGAACACGCCACTTCCGACCGATCCGGCAGACCAAATCCGTGTGCGTATTGAAGAGATCAAGATGTTCAATCCATCGACCCGTCGTCGGATTTCAACGGACATCAACAAACACGACGAAAACGACACGATCCACCGTGCGATCGATGAGGAGCTGCGGTCGTCGCATGATGTGCTTGCTAACTTCAGCGTGAATTCCGTCGGCATCCGATTTGTGTTCCCGGCCACACGGTATGCCCGAGCCGGCGGCCGGATCATTCGTATCACTCCCGGCAGTTGCAACCTGCGGAGCCTGACGCCGGACCGTGCCGAGATTGTCCAGAAGCACCTTCGTATGTGGGGAGTCGACGATGCGCCGACGGACGAGCCCAATCTGGTCTCGGTGGGAGCTTAGCCCGCCGGCGTTCACCATTCGTGACGCCAAACTATTTCATCAAGACCATTTCGCTGCCTTTCGTCGCCATCGATTGGTCAAACCGACCACGCCGACGACTGAACTGCAATGCAGAGATTGTGGCGAGCATCAGTCGGTCATCTATACAACCGATCGTGAAGGTGGTCGGCACGGCTTTATCGTCTGCGAGCGTTGTGGTCCGGCAGAGGTGCATCCAGAATCGCTGAACCAGTTCGTCTTCGATACCGAGCCGCTACTAGAACATCTCTTTGCCGATACACGACTCACGATCAAACTCATCGACTCGGATCTCTTATGGCATATCGGCAGACGAACCTTCGATGGGAAAAGTCGCGAGTTGCTATTTCTGCGTTGTTTGAGGGCAAAGAACGAAACAAGTATCGTCGAACAGCTTGGCCGCCGAAAACGATCACTGGTTTTCATGCCACTAGCCCGCTCTGCAGCGAGACTGGACACGATGGTCCCCAGCTTGGTCATCGGGATTCAGGACGTTGTCGAATTCTCGGAAGACGGCTTGCGAATCGACTGGGAGACCGTCGAAGATCGCCTGATCGAATTCAGTGAATTCAAAAATCCAAAACCCAAGCCGCAGCCACGTCGATCGTCGCGCACTGCGAAAATCGAACTACTGGTTCAAGAATTGACGCAACATTTGCGAATTGCTGCGGATCATGCTCACGCATCCGGCGAACTGCTTCCTCGTCCGACGCAACAAGAGCTCGCTCGACGGACCGGAATGTCAAAGTCCGATGTCAGTCGCTGCATGAAAGACGCGTCTGCCAATCAGCTGCGACTGCTTTGGCAAACGGCGGATGACCTGGATGCCCTCCTGCGTTTGCCACGCAGACAACTTCGCTAAATCTTTCTTTTCGATTGGCTCCGACTTTCAGATCCAGAACTTGGAAGGTCTGGGGATAGAGCGGTGTGTTAACCGCATGTTCCCATTTCTCACTTCTAGGTTCTGCCCGTGCGAAATACCAATCCGAAATCTGACTCCGACGAAACACGATGGAGGCGTCGCGAAATCGTCGACCTGCTGACTCGTGCCATCATTTGTCACCATCGAGTTACCGCAATTTCCGGGAACTCTGAAGAATCTGACGGCGATGCCCAAGCCGATGGCTTGATCGAATCGGAAAACGATCGCTCTCTGTGACTGGGCCACGGTAAACACACCCGGCACTTTCCTATTTCGACTCATGGAGAGCAATATGAGCAACCCATTGGGCCAAGAATTGGCCGCGCTGCGCCGAATGTCGGTTAGGACTTGTTCGGAAATAACTTCGGCAATCTTGTAGAATCGAGGCATCTCGATTCCACGGAGGCCAACGATGAAGGACGTTTACGGACAGGACAT
>NZ_JACHXU010000004.1 GCF_014192335.1 Aporhodopirellula rubra
CTTCTGGCATCGCCGAGGCCAAAGAAACGACGGCTTCCGCCATCGACGTCGCAACACCAAAATCAAAGAAACCTAACAAACCCTGTCATGCACCCCGTCCGGAAACCAATGCATCTGGGCTCGCCTCAAGACTTGCTAGCAAAACAGCCTGGCGTGAGAAGATCAGCCGAAATGCTCGACCAATCCCTTGGCGACGGCGTTGATGGCCTCGTCGATCTGCCACCCGGCGTGGTCACGATCACCCGCCTGATTGGAGATTCCTCGAACAATTGACAGGGGCAATGAGGCGACCTCACATGCGAGAGCAACGGAAAATCCCTCCATGTCTTCCGCCGCCACGACGGTGTCCGTTTCGCCCATCGCCTGCAGTGTTTTCTGAACGCGTTGGGAACGCATCACCGCCATGGAGCGATTCGACGATCCGGCACAACCGGTGACGAGACATCGCTGGCGCCGTCGAGGGCTGACCGATCCAGGCACGACTAACTCGATACGATCGCCCACCCCCGGCGTCTCAACTTCCGGTGCAACGTGCTGCCACCCCATTTCATTGGCCGAAACGAAGCTCGATTGTTCACCCACCCCGATGCCGTCGATGACGACCGTGTCGAACCAATAGGCCGCTCCCACCTGACACTCGGATTGCGATTGCGAATCCGCACGGAGAGATCCCGCGATCCCCGCGAGTACGACTCGTTCGGGGCGATGCATACTGAGATGCTGCATCGTCAACGCGCCCGCTGCGGCGATCCCAAATCCGCACAACTCGACACGTGTCGATTTCGCAAACAGGGCCCCTGCCTCGCCGCAGTCGGCGAGACCGATCATCAACCGGTCTCGCTCCATCGCGGTGGGAACGAGCAGCAGTGTTTTTACCAAGGTTATCGACCGCCGCGTCGGATCTCGCTGCCTTCAAATCTGACTTGGAAGCGGAAGATTTTCTTGGTCGTGCAAGTAATCTTGCCGGTCTTCAGATCGAAGTGATCCGGTGTCTCGGCCAAGTTAATGTTTGCGACCGTTCGGAAGCCTCGCTCAGCGAAAATGTCGATGACCATGGCGAGTGCCAAGGGGTCATCAAACAAATGGTCTTCACTGTTGATGATCGATAATCCTGCGATCGCGTGTCGCTGAACGATCGGCATGAACCGCTGTGCGATTACCGCGATCACCTGATGAAACAACTCTCGGTGTTCGAGTTCATAGCTATCGAGACGGCGAACGAGTTCTTGGCGTGCATGAACACCGATCTCTGTCGCCAGCGGTAGCCCGCGGACGGCGTCATATGTTTCCGGATCGAGCTCAAGCGAGGATTGATAATCGAGTTCGGAGCGAATCTTCCGTTCGACATCTGCGATCGCACCATCGGCGTCAACGAAGTGGTAGTGATAGATTTGCTTGAGCGATTGCAACGCGTCCCACGTTTTTTCTTTAAAGACACGGTACCGCCGCTTCGCGGCAATCGGATCCAGGTCAGTGGGTCGCAGTTCGATAATCTCGCCGTCACCCTCGAGAGCGACTCGCTCGTTGTGTTCGGCGATCTGGCGACCACGCAGCAGTTGACGTTCGATGCTGGTCTTTTCATCGATAAACAAGACAACCGCGTGCACGGTTGGCTTGCGAAAGTTAATCGCCAGAGGTGTAGTGTGGTACTCGCGGTAGAGCTGGTTCATTTTCTGAACGAGCAAGTGCAGACATTCGACCTGCACGCGTGTTCGAGGGAAACCGTCGAGGATACATCCGTCACGATACTCTTCTTCGAGCAGTTTGCGGAACAGAATCCCAACCACCTCGGTATCGCCGACCATCCCGCCGGCTTCCTTGATACGGTTCGCTTCAGGCGTATTAAGCAAGTCACTGACGATGATCGGCGGGCAGGTGAGTCCGCGGACTTTCGCGATGAACTCGCTGTTCGTCCCTTTACCACTACCAGGAGCACCGCCTAGCAGAATCAGCTCTTTCGTGAAGCGTAGGTTTTCGTGTCCGATCTCCTCTTCGAGATCATTCCAAACCGTGTTGAAAATCACGTGGGCATCTTTGACCTCGAGATCCTCAACGCTTCCCTGACCGGCGGCCGCGACGACCGCGTCGGTCACGACCTGGGAGGCTTGATTTTCGAGAGAAAACTGATCCGCGACGAGACCGCCGTGGGTCGTCGTCGATCCGCTCCCGTTGCCTTGCGAGGACGGTTCAGAATCAGTCCCACTTGATTCGTTTCGGGAGGCGGGCATTTCAGGCATATGATCGAAATCGGGAGACATCTATTAGTCGACCGTGCTTCAGGCGGGAAACGGATTGCAAATGATCCAGCTCGATTCAGTGAACCCTAATAGCCGAACCGTGGTGTATCCTAACCACTTCGATTCCCGATGAGTACACATGGCGGTTTGTCGCAGCCTTTATTGGCAACGAGCCACAGTGTGTGCGTGTTTAGCGGCCCACAGTTTGCCATAGCCATCGGCCCCGCAACGACGGCGTCCACCATCCGAAGACGCCACCACCACCGCGATCGAAAAGCCGGCGCCGACGCAATCGAAAAACCGGTCCTATGAAATGACGAACCGAGACTCATCACGGGTCGTTGCGGTCCGATAAGTGGTCGCTCCTGTCCACGCGATGCAATTTGTGACCGCATCCGTTACGATCCGCAAAGCCAGACATCTTTCTCACCGAGTCCCGCCTCCATGGCCTCTGATTCCGATTCCGCAATGAACGATTCCGACGCAATTTCGCAAGCCTCCGGTTCAGACGATTCATCGCCCTCGACGGGAATGGTTGTCTTTCTCTCAGGCGATTTGATTTTTGCCTCGCGAGTTCGTGCGGCGGCTACTGGCGCAGGACTCGAATTCAAATTAGCGGGCAACCTGCCGGAGCAGAGCGAGCATCCGGTTCGTTTTATTGTGGTGGACCTCTCGACGCGATCCAAAGTCGTCGACGGACTGATGGCGGACGTGAACCAGCGTTTTCCTGATGCCCAGGTAATCGCCTACGCGCCCCACGTTCAGGTCCAACGGATTCGTGATGCACGACAACATGGAATCTCGACCGTCTTAACTCGCGGTCAGTTCAACGAAGGCCTTACTGCGATGTTTGAGCAGTAACGAGCCTGTGCTCGCACCTCTAGAGGGCTACCCCCTCTGCAAATAGCACATTTCGTGAAGAACACCGTCAAAAATTAATAATCTCGGCGATATCTCATCGAACGACCGTCCGGTTGTTCTGATTGTCCGATTTCGATCGTCTCGTTTGATGAAGATGCTCCAAAGTCACATCCTTCCCGAGCGACTGCGAAGCCGGTTCTCCCGAAATGTGTTAATGGGGGAAGGACGGATTCTTCCTGGCTTTGGCACACAAAGCTACCGAGATCATCCACCGCAGGGACGCGTTAAACAAAAATGAACGCGCACAGGAGACGGTCGGCCCACTGGTGTATCACGCCAGGTCATAGCAATTCAACAGAAGGCGTCATCCATGGACTCCGGCTTTTTAACAGTCCGCAAACGGACTCTCTTTCGACTCCTTTGCACGTCGGCCATCGCATTCATGAGCCAGAGTGCCTCAGCAGACCAATTTGGAAACTTCCTCGACTCGACCTACTCGTACGCCGTCGAGGAACCCGTTGGTGACTCGATCGCAGAGCCGATCGATACAGATGAAGCCGCCGACGCAGAAGAAGGCGACAGCGACATCACGAAACTTTCTGAAAAAATCGCCGCCATCGGTGAAGACATGGGTGACTTGGAAGAGTCCCTCGAGAAAGTGGAAGGCCTCGCAGGCAACAAGAGCATCGTCGTCAGCGGTACCAGCAAGTCGACGATGAAGGTCAGCGGTCGTGTTCACGTCGACGCGTGGGGATTCGATCACGATGACAACATCAACGAAATTGCTGCCAACGACACCGACGAAGCGAACCGTCTTGGCTTCCGTCGTTTGCGTTTCGGCGTCAAAGGCAAGATCAAAGACAACATGATCTACAAGATCGAAATGGAACTCGCAGGCGGAAACGATTCGGAGTTTCGTGACGCGTTTATCGGATGGACCGACCTTCCCTTCCTCGGAGAAGTGTTGCTCGGTAATCAGAAACGTCCCTACGGTCTCGATCACCTCAACAGCTCACGTTACAACGTTTTCATCGAGCGCCCCTTTGTTATCGAAGCGTTTAACGAAGATGCGCGTCGCCTCGGCTTGCAGGCGTACGGCGTTTCCGACAACGAGGCATGGAACTGGCGTTACGGTGTCTTCAACGGACGTAACGTCCAAGACGAAGGCAACTACGTCGGCGATCACCTGCAACTCGAATTTGCAGGTCGCTTGGCCAACACGATTTGGTACGACCAAACGAGTGGCGGTCGCGGATACGCACACTGGGCGATCTCGGGAACCCACTCTGACGTCAGTTCTAACCAAGACGAGGACGAAGGTGCCGTTGCAGAAAGCCGTTTCCGCACCCGTCCAGAAGGACGTACCGCTGGCACGCGTTGGCTGGACACCGGACGCATCGCAGGTCTCGACTACTACAATGTCCTTGGCCTTGAAAGCGTCGTTAACCTTGGTGCTCTTCAGCTCGTCGGTGAATACCAAAGCAACTGGGGTTCACGTAATGGATTCGAAGACGTGCACCTGCACGGTGCGTATGGGTACGTTAGCTACTTCTTGACCGGTGAGCACATTCCATGGGATCGCGAAAGCGGCACCTTAGGACGTGTCAAACCATTCGAGAACTTCTGGTTGGTTGACACTGCTGGTGGCGGACGTGCTGCGGGCTGGGGTGCATGGCAAATCGCGGCACGCCTTTCCTATGCTGACTTCAGCGACGAAGACGTAGCCGGTGGCGAAGCCGAATCGTTGACGCTTGGTCTGAACTGGCACTGGAATGAGAACGCCCGTATGCAGTTCAACTACATCACCGGCAACATCGAAGATCGCACCGACTTGGTCGGAAAGGGCAACTACGACATCTACGGTGCCCGTTTCATGGTCGACTTCTAAACCAACCCCTAAAGTGCCCCTGCCCTCGACGGCAGGGGCCGAGAACTCTGGTCAGGCTTACTTCCTGACGCTGAATTACATGATTGCCGCGTCCGGTGCGGGCGCCGCAGACACCAAACGCAAATACATCTAAAAAGGATTTTCCGATGAACCGAATCATCCCCTTAGGGTTGTTGGCTGCTGCCGCCGTGATGTCGCTGGCGAGTTCCGCCAGTGCCTTCGGCCCCTGCTGCTGCTTCTGCCAAGAAGGCCGTTGCCAAGTCACAGTTGAACGTGAAGAAGTCGAAACGAAAAAGTTCGTTGTCGAGTGCGAAGCGATCTGCATTCCACCACTGCGTTTCCCATGGGAATGCGGACCACTGAAAAAGTGTGGTAAAGTGCGATGCGTCAAGAAACTCGGCAGCGAAAAAGGTAGCAAAGTCGTCTGCGTCTACGACTGGACCGCAATCCACTGCTGCCCATCGTGCAGCAGCAAACTGCGTGGTTGCTGCGGAAACGGTTGCGACTCTGGTTGCTGCGATTCCGGTTGCGGCGACACGGGTTGCTGTGAGCCCGTTGGCTATCCGTGCGAAATGACGATGGAACCTTGCTGTGCCGAAGCCAAGACGCCTGCCGTCACCGAACTGAAGGACGAAGCATTCGCCGAAGAAGCGGCTGCATTCGCCGAGCGTTATCCTGAAGTTTCCGTTGCCGTCTTCGACGCCATTCGTGAAGCGAAACCCGAAGCCGACGGCTGGATCTCGTTGAGCAACCACTCAACGGATTCGCTCGCGGCCGAAGTCGAGATGATTGAAGTCGCTCGCTAGTTCTGACGAAGCGGTCTAACGAGCAACACGACCAACCGTCCGGTCTCCGAAAGGAACCGGACGGTTTTTGCATTAATGGTATCATCCACCGGGCGTCCTACCGGTGATCCGTTTGAATGCTCGGTAGAACGTCGACAAATCATCAAAACCACATTGGAACGCGATCGACGTCACCTTGCGATCAGCCTCTAACAGCAGTTCTTCGGCCCGACGCACCCGAAGCGAGTTCACATACTCGAGCCACGTCGCGCCCGTCCGTGCTTTGAATCGACTTGTAAATGTGCGACGCGACATGCCGGATGACTTTGCCGCGTCGTCGAGCGTCAGCGGCTCATAGAAATTCCGATGCAGCCAATCCAAGTAGGCTTCGAGCATCGGATCCGGCGGTTCCTCATTGATTGAACCGCGGCCGGTGACATTCGTTGCTCGGTTACGATTGCGATTCTGATCGTCGACCGATGGCGACGTCAAGTTCAATGCCAACTCGGCGAGCAGTTCCAACGCGACGGCGACGGACGACAACTCACTCGCGACGTCATCCTGGTCCACGAGATAGAGCAGCTTTCGAAATTGATGCTCGATCCGCAACGTACTCATTTGGGGTCCCGCAAAAACACCGCAACGAAACAGCGGCATGACCGGGGACAAACTTTTGAGTTGTTTTTCATTGACCCCTAATCCGCACAGCGATACCGGCGTGTTGGGGGAATCGACGATACGGTGGCGTGTGCGTGCCGGAACGATCACCAAATTGCCCGTTTCGCAATCCTGCGATTCGTCCCCAAATTCGATCCTCGCACGCCCTTCGCGGATCCACAATAGTTTAAGAAAAGTATGCCGGGTGACCGACATTGCAAACGTCTCGGCGTGACGACTCTCGAACACCCACAACCCGTTGGCTCGCATATTTGCGGGCACCGGTGACGATCGGGTCTCGCTGGGTTGGCTCACGGGATTGGATCGTTTCACGAAGGAGCAGTCCGAGTTGCGGGTGCGTTTGTTGCCGGCGTCACCCCATTGTGAACGGATTTGCCCGAAACGCCAATAGCTCGTGCTCAAATCGCCAAGCCATCTACCGGCGCGCCGTGTATCTTTGCCGCCATGATGAACAACACACCTCCGATACGTTACCAGCGGAAGATCACCGGCATGTCCGCGATCCTGCTGCCCATGCTCTCGAGTACCAAAATTGATTGGCCCGGGTTCCGCGATCACGTCGCGAGAACGTCCGACGCGGGACTCGTTCCCGCCGTCAACATGGACACCGGTTACGGGAACCTGATCAGTAAAGAGCAACGACTCGCGGTCTTAAAAGAAACACAGCACGTCACCGATGGTCGCCCCTTTATCGCGGGGGCATTTGTCGGTGATCAGTCCGGCGACGCACTCAACATGGACGCCTACCGATCACGGATGGACGAGATCATGTCTTGCGGTGGCAAACCGGTCATTTTCCAAAGTTATGGATTGACCGAACAATCCGGCGATGGCGTACTCGAGGCGTACTCGCAGATCGGAAAACACTCCGGTGGTTTCTACGCGTTCGAACTGGGAGAAATGTTCGCTCCCTTCGGCGCGATCTACGACCTGGACGTTTACGAAAAACTGATACAAATCCCCGAGTGTTTGGGCGCCAAACATTCATCACTTAATCGCCAATTGGAGTGGCAGCGATTGGCGATTCGCGACTCGGTGCGACCGGACTTCATGGTGTTGACCGGCAACGACTTGGCCATCGACATGGTGATGTATGGCAGTGACTACCTGCTAGGCCTGAGCACGTTCGCTCCCGCGGAATTCGCCAAACGTGATGCGATGTGGGAAAGCGGCGACAACGATTTCTATCAGCTCAACGACCTGCTGCAGTATCTCGGCTTCCTCACCTTCCGTTCGCCTGTCCCTGCATACAAGCACAACGCGGCGCAGTTTCTAAAGGCGCGTGGATGGATCGAAACGTCACGCACCTATCCCGGCAGCCCCACGCGTCCTGATTGCGACGTTGCCATCCTCACCGAAATCCTCGAAAGGCTCGAAGCATGAATTTGGCACCAATGAAAATTGCGATGCACGGTGTGACCGGTCGCATGGGTACGAACCAACACTTGATCCGATCCATCTTGGCGATCATGCGGCAAGGTGGCGTTCAACTGTCGAGCGGCGATTGGCAACCGATCGAGCCAATCCTTGTCGGACGCAATCCCGACAAATTGAAACATCTCGCCGAAACGGTGGCGACCAAGGAGACCGGGCAATCGATCGCGTGGACGACGGACCTCGACTCAGTACTCGCCGATGACAGCGTTGAAATCTTCTTCGACGCGGCGAGCACGCAGATGCGTCCGCGACTGCTCAAAAAGGCGATGGAGAATGGCAAGTCGGTTTACTGCGAAAAGCCGATCGCAACGGAACTCGAATCGGCAATGGAACTCGCCGAGATCGCCGAGCGGACGGGCGTCAAAAACGGTGCCGTCCAGGACAAATTGTGGCTGCCGGGAATTCGCAAACTACGCATGCTCCGCGACCAAGGATTCTTCGGTGACTTACTCAGTGTTCGAGCTGAGTTCGGGTATTGGGTTTTCACGGGCCACACCGCAGACCAACCGGCACAGCGTCCCTCATGGAACTACCGCAACGAAGATGGTGGCGGCATGATGATCGATATGTTCTGCCATTGGGAATACTTGATCAACGATTTATTCGGCCCTGTGGACCGCGTGCTCGCTCACGCGTCGACGGAAGTTCCCGAGCGGATCGACGAATCGGGTAAACCCTATCGCTGCACCGCCGACGATGCGGCTTACGCGATCTTTATTTTAGAGAGCGGCCTGACGTGTCAATTCAACAGTTCGTGGACCACACGCGTTCGACGCGATGACTTATTGACGATTCAAGTTGACGGGACCAACGGTTCGG
Source organism: Aporhodopirellula rubra (assembly GCF_014192335.1). GTDB lineage: Bacteria > Planctomycetota > Planctomycetia > Pirellulales > Pirellulaceae > Rhodopirellula > Rhodopirellula rubra. The sequence continues at coordinate 8,706 of NZ_JACHXU010000004.1, forward strand.
CAGTCGCGGGATTGCGAGAATGTTGGATTCAAAACGAGGCGGCCACACCGAAGCCGACCTGGAACCCGGACGTTCCTCAACCCATCAATTTCTACGACAATTGGCAACCAGTTCCTAACAACGCCGAATACGACAACGCGTTCAAGATACAGTGGGAACTGTTCATCCGACATTGTGCGGGTGATGCCGATTTCCCGTGGTCGCTCGTGTCCGCCGCAGCGGGAGTACGTCTCGCCGAGGCGGGTGCTCGGTCGGCCGGCGATCAAACCTGGGTCTCGATTGAGAAAGCAGTAACCCATGCATCCTGACTCGAACGAATCACCCTCACGCGATCGGCTCGCGGTCCATACCATCACGACCAAACCATGGGCGTTGCCGATCGCGGCAGATCGTTATGCCGCATCCGGTGTGACCGGGATGAGCATTTGGGTCGAAGCGATCGAAGGCATGAGCAACGCGGAAGTGCGTGACATCGTCAACACATCCGGCCTGAAAGTTCCCGCACTCGTTCGTGGCGGGTTCTTTTGTGATCCGGATGCCAACGAACGTATCAGCCGGATTGAAAACAACCGCAAACTGATCGAGACCGCCGCTGAAATTTCGGCCGAGATGTTAGTCCTCGTCGTAGGTGCGACGCCGGGCGAACCGCTCGAACTTCAGCGTCAGTGGGTCCGCGAGGGCATCGAAGCGTTGATCGAAGATGCTCAGTCGCATAACGTTCAACTCGCGATCGAACCGCTGCACCCGATGTACGCATCCGACAAGAGTTGTATCAATCGAATGGCGGAGGCCCGTGCGATCTGCGAGTCGGTTCGCAACCCGTGGGTCGGCATCGCCGTCGACGTTTATCACACATGGTGGGATCCGGATCTCGAGAACGAAATTCGACTCGCCGGTGAACTCAACGCACTCTTCGGGTTTCACCTCTGTGATTGGCGAGTCCCCACGCGTGATTTCCTCAACGACCGTGGATTGATGGGAGACGGCTGCATCGACATCCGAGGAATCCGTCGCATGGTCGAGGCAGCGGGATTCTCCGGTTGGAACGAAGTCGAGATTTTTTCGGACGAACATTGGGCGGGAGACCAACAAGTGTTCTTGGACAAAATCATCGATCGTTACTCCGACTGCTAAACGCGACCGTTTAGCGACAAGCACTCATCGGCGGGTCCCCGCGCCGCGTCTCGATCACGGACGCGCTTCCTGGCGTTTGGCCTCATCAGTCGCAGCCAAGCAAAATAAATGCTTCTCACCGCGGACAAACAGTCGATCCGCGCCGGGGATGAGAGAACCGATTACCGGTTCGTCAAAGTCGTTCTCCGAGAGCAGTTCGAAATGCGAGTCGTTGATCCCCACCACGAAAACGACGCCGTCCTCCCGTGCTGCGTAGAGCTTCCCGCCGGCGATCAAAGGTGACGCGTAGTAGTTGGCTCGATTCTTCGGCAATCGGTCACTCCAAATCGTCTCGCCCGTCGCCGGATCGATGCACTCCACCTCGCCCTTATCGCGGACGATATAAACGCGTCCGTCATGCACTGCGGGCGTTGGCACAAACGTACCGATATCGTCACGGAACCACACGTGATTGGATTCGGTAACGTCACCACTCCCGTCGAGTCGGATTCCATGCAATCGAGGCACTCCGCGGTCGTTACGTCCAAAACAAATGACCGCGACGTCGTCGACGATGACGGGCGTTGCGATCGCCGGCCAGAGCATATTGCCCTCCGGGTTGAAATCACCGCACGACCAAATCTCCTTCCCATCGGAGGCGTCATGGATCGTCAAATGCTCGGCCCCCCAAACCAAAATCGCTTCCCGGCCCGAATGCTTGATTACCAACGGCGTCGTATAACACTGGTCACATTCTTTGGGCACGTCGTAGTTTCGATCGACCTTCCACACCAGTTCACCGGTCTCTTTATCGAACGCGGCCAACCAAGAATCGCCAGCATGCATCCGCGCCACCACCACGTTGTCTTGCGTGAGAACGGGCGACGTTCCGTGATCCCAGAATCGCTTATCTTCGCCAAAACGTTCCACCAGATTCGTTGTCCAACGTTGGGTCCCGTCCAGCGCAACTGCCGCGAACGTTCCGCTCTTGAAATAAGCAAACACTGTCTCACCATCCGTGACGGGCGACGCGTTGCAGCCCGAACCGTTTCGATGTTTTCCGGAAACTTCCGTTGAGAACGAAGTGATCCACCGTTGGGCTCCTGAAGAGTCGATCGACAAGATCCCGTCTTTCCCATCGAGCGGTGCGGTCACGTAAAGGTTGCCGTTGTACAAGATCGGTGTCGAACAACCTTTGCCAGGCAACGGGCTGCGCCACTGAATCGCGGCCTCGTTTAACACAACCGGATACGTCCCCTCGGCGACGCTGCCGTGATCGTCCGCGCCTCGCCAACTCGGCCAGTCCGCAGTTACCTCCGTCGTCCAACTCCCGACAAACCAAACTGCAACGAATGCCGTTCGCACGGCGGCGTCGATGATGTTCATAGAATTCCTGATCCGAGGAGGGGCAACATTTACTTCGTTGAATTGTAACTCATCTGTCCTGGCATCCAAATTCAGATGCAGTCGCGGAACCGCGGACAACGCAAATCCGCTGCCTTTCTTATTGGCGGCACAAGAACAAGGACGCTGCAACCACAGTGGATGCGAACAAACGTTCCGGTCACGAAGCGACGCGAGAATTGAGCAAAACACGGATATTCGCGAAACCTGTCATGTAGAACGGAGTTTTACCCAAGTGCCCCGCCTCGTCTTATCCTTCTCTCTCTGGAGCCGACCATGAAACTGTCCGCCACCTTTCTTGCTGTCTCGTGTGCCCTTCTGTTCGCTTGCCAAACCCAAGCTCAACCGCCAAACCGACTGGGGGCGGGACGTGACAATGACGCCAAAGGGCAAGATCGCGGCGGACCGGGACGAGGGCAAGCTCGAGACGGCGAACAACGACGCCAACGCGGCGGCATGGCTGATCGCGATCCCGCACAAATGGTCGGTCGACTGATCGAACAATTCGACAAAGACGGCGACGAAAAGCTCGACTCGACTGAGTTGACCGCGTTGTTAACGATGATGCGTGACCGTCGTGGCGGCCAAATGGGCGGCAACGGCGAGCGTCCTCCCTTCGCTCGCAACGGTGACCAAGCAGGGCCAAAGGCTCGCGACATGATGCAAAGAAAACGCCGCAATGCGGGTAACGAAGACGCGACTCCGGGCGGAGATCTCCCAAAGCGGCCTTTGGCTGAATAAGCAACCGTTCGAGAATTAAGAACTCCTTCTCTTTCTGCACGAAGACTTATCATGTATCGCATCCGAATCTCGGCCATTTTATTGGTCGCGGGCGTCGTCGCGCCCGCACTGGCGGACGAACCCACCGCTGAACAACTGAAGTTCTTCGAAGCGAAGATTCGCCCCGTCCTCATCAGAGAATGCTACGGGTGCCATTCCAATGAATCGGGGAACGTTCGCGGTGGGCTGCGATTGGATTCGCGAGAGTTGACGCACATCGGTGGCAGCAGCGGCCCTGCGGTGGTGCCAGGCGACGTTGATGAGAGTCTGCTCTACAACGCGATCATCCACGAAGACTTTGTGATGCCGCCGAAGCGGAAGTTGCCGCAGAACGTCATCGACGATTTCCGTCAATGGATTGAAATGGGGGCGCCCGATCCGCGTGTCAACGAAGTCATTGAGATTCGTCCCTCGATCTCCGAAGAGGACATCGAACAAGCCAAGGAGACATTTTGGGCGTACCAGCCACCCGTATCCCATGCCGCCCCGTCGGTGAATAACGCGGACTGGCCACGGACAGATGTCGATCGATTCGTTCTCGCGAAATTGGAAGAGAACGAACTCGCACCGGCCGATGATGCGGAATCTTACAAGGTGCTGCGGCGTCTGTGCTTTGACCTCGTTGGCCTGCCTCCGACTCCCTCGCAAATCGAAGCGTTTGCGGATCGATGGAAGTCAGATCCGGACAAGGCGATCGCTTATGTCGTCGACCGTTTATTGGAGATGGATCAGTTTGGCGAACGTTGGGGGCGACACTGGCTCGACGTCGTTCGGTACGCCGAGTCCACAGGGCGCGAAGTCAACCAAACCTATCCCCATGCGTGGCGTTACCGCGACTTCGTGATTGATTCAATGAACGAAGACAAACCGTTCAACCAGTTTGTCCAACAACAAATCGCAGGCGATCTGATGCCCGCGAAAACCGACGAGCAGTGGGCGGAGAATCTAGTCGCCACCACGTTCATGGCCATCGGCCCCAAAAACCTTAACGAAGCCAACCGGGTTCAGTTCGCAGCCGACTTGGTCGACGAACAAATCGACGCGACCACGCGAGTCTTCTTGGGAACGTCAGTCGCGTGTGCCCGATGCCACGACCACAAGTTCGACGCGATCCCTCAAGCCGACTACTACGCGTTGGCGGGAGTGTTCGCCAACATGACCACCTATTTCGGAAACCCACCGTCCGAGTTCGGAACGATTACCAACGCGCAAACACGGCAATCGAGCAGCCTGCTACGACTGCCAATTGACGATCCCAACCCCTACGACAAACGATACACCGCAAAAGAGTTGCAAGACCTCCGCGATGAAATGGCCGAGAAACAACGAGAAATCGCCACGCTCGGTCGCGGTTCGGCGAACTCCAGCGGCAACGCCGCCAACGCGCAACGGACGCGACTGCGGTTACTCAATGAAATGTCCATGTTGTCGGCCAAACTGGGCGTCGTTGACGAAGACGGCAACCCACGCAGTTATTGCATGGGCGTGCAGGAACGCAAACGTCCGTCCGACGTTCGCCTCCTCGTGCGAGGCGAAATTGATCAACCCGCGCAAAGCGTCGAGCGTGGCTTTCCACAAGTGTTGTGCAGCGTCCAACCGGATATCGATGAAGACGAAAGCGGGCGACTCGAACTGGCGCGGTGGATCGGCAGCGAAGCGAATCCACTCACTGCTCGCGTGATGGTGAACCGGATTTGGCAACACCTCATTGGACAAGGAATCGTCAGCTCGGCGGACGATTTCGGCGTCACAGGGCAACCACCCAGTCATCCCGAATTGCTCGATACGCTCGCCGTGCAGTTCATGCAATCGGGTTGGTCGACCAAATCGATCATCCGAACCATCACCACGTCTCGCGTCTATCGGATGAACACCGCGTATGATCGTCGATCGCACGAGGCGGATCCGGACAACGCATTCGTATGGCGAGCCAACCCACGACGATTGGACGCCGAAGCCATCCGCGATGCCATGCTCAGCGTCAGCGGCGAAATTGACTTCGAACGCCCTCGCGGTTCGGAAGTCGCCAAGGCAGGATTCACACGAGTCACCGGAGGCGTCTTAGGGAACCCTCGCGACATTGCCCGCAAAGCATTTGAATCCGCAGGACAATCGCGTCGTCGAATGCAGCGAGGGTCAAGAAATCAGATCGCCGAAGAGGTGGCTCGAAAGATCACCGGGCAACTCAACCAAGAAGATGCGAAACACCGCAGCGTTTACTTAACAATCGTTCGCGACGAAGAGCCTCGATCGCTTTCCGTCTTCGACTTTGCCGACGCGAGCACGATCATCGGTACGCGAGAATCGTCGAACACCGCTAACCAAGCTCTCTACATGATGAACAATCGCTTTGTCATTCAGCAAAGCGAGGCGTTCGCCGACCGAGTGATTCGCGAACGAACGTCCCCCAACGACCGACTCGAATACGCGTTTCTGTTGGCCTATGGACGTCCCCCAACGTCATCCGAACGCACCGCCGCCGCGTCCTTCATTCGTGATTTTGCATCCACGACCGGCTTTCGATCGCGGAGCAAAGACACCATCAACGCACTCTGTCAAAGCCTCTTCGCGTCCGCCGAATTCCGCTATCTCGATTAACTGGAAATACCATGTTCTCACGACGTCACCTACTGCAAAGCATGTCAGCCGGTTTCGGGTACCTCGCGTTCGCCGGGATGTGCAATGAACGAGCCGCCGCCGAAGCGGCATCAACGAATCCGCTGGCGCCTAAGACGCCTCACTTTCCCGCGCGGGCCAAACGCGTGATCTTCCTCTGCATGCAAGGTGGCCCCTCGCACGTCGACACGTTCGACTACAAACCCCAACTCGCCAAAGACCACGGCAAGTCCGGCAAATACGGCGGATCCTTGCTGAAATCGCCGTGGGAGTTCCGCCAACGCGGTGACAGCGGGTTGTGGATTTCGGACATTTTCCCCAACGTCGCCAAACACGCGGACGACATGACGCTCATCCGCTCGATGCAGTGTGATCAACCGGTTCATCCGGGAGCGATGACGCAAATGCACACCGGCACAGCACAGTTCATCCGCCCGTCGCTCGGCGCGTGGACGTTGTACGGGCTAGGAACCGAGAACGAAAGTTTGCCAGGATTCGTCTCGCTCAATCCTCCTTCGGGAAGCTCGCGAAATTATGGCAGTTCCTTTTTGCCCGCGATCTACAGCGGATCGAAAGTCGGGCGGTCATCGCGTTTCGGGCGCGGCAACAGTGGCGAAAGCGTTCCCGACATTCGCAACCCAAACCTCTCGGAAAAACAACAACGCAAACAACTCGACCTGATTCAACGACTTAACGAGGAAAAGCTCAAACGGGAAAAATACCAGCCCGGAATCGAAGGCATGATCGAATCCTACGAACTCGCCTTCCGAATGCAGGATGCCATGCCGTCCCTGATGGACACGTCCGAGGAAACTCAGTCGACACTCGATTTGTACGGCATCAACAATGCCACGACGGAGAGCTTTGGCAAGCAATGCTTGTTGGCCCGGCGATTTGTCGAAGCCGGTGTCCGGTTTGTGGAAGTCACCCACGGGAACTGGGACCAACACGTGAATTTATCTGTCGATCACAAAGCCCGCGCCGAAGCCTGTGATCAGCCGATCGCGGGATTGCTGCAAGATCTCAAACAACGTGACATGCTCAAAGACACGCTGGTGATTTGGGGCGGCGAATTTGGACGGACCCCTGCCGCTCAAGGCGGTGACGGCCGCAACCACAATAACAAGGGCTACACGACCTGGATGGCCGGAGGCGGCGTCAAAGGTGGATTCAGCTACGGTGCGACTGACGAACACGGCTACGAAGCGATCGAGAACAAGTGCCACATTCATGATTGGCACGCGACGATCCTGCATCTGCTCGGACTCGATCACGAGCAACTTACCTATCGCTATGCCGGTCGCGACTTTCGCCTGACCGACGTACACGGAAACGTCGCCACCGATATTCTCGCGTGAGTAAACCAACAATTCGCTAGATCAAATTCAGTCGCCTTCTTCGGTGCGTGACGCCAGCACCCAACGTGACCCCGGTGTCTAACACCACAAACAATCGAACCTCTTACGGCCCCCATGAACACTCATGGAGGGCCGTTTTCGCTGCGTGGTTTGACCTATCTCCCGTGGAATGCTCTCGCATCCAACCTGGTCGCGAGAGCACACATGCGTCGAGTCGATTTACCGAATCCGGAACCCCGAAGCACCAACCGCCGATCGGTATCGCATCCATCAACCAGCGCCGCCGGGACGACTTTGAACCGCGAAACCGCATGCGGGCATAACGCCACCTATGCCCGAAATTTGTTCACAAACTAAAACGCTTGGCACGTGCTGGCCACCGCCAATCATTACTCTCTCAAACGAACGACCGACCGACTCCCATGTGTCACCAATCCGCAATTCATCAATAGCGGTAATCGCAAAGGTATCACTCCACAAGTTAAGAGTCTTCATGATTCCGGAGTGATAAGAGGGTTTGGATACGACGTCCCATTGAGCCGGTTCGATCACTTGAGGGGCGTCATCAGCACTCAATGCACACGCCATGATGGTGTCGGGTTCGTCGCGACGAATCTTTAGCTTCAGAACGAATAGGTACGTACGATCCGTATCGAGCATTTTCCCCACATTATGCAGTCCCTTTCCCGTCGAGCAGAGCAAACGTTCGTTCTGCGCGATCGAGCACAAGAACACGACGCTCTCTGGTCCTGGTGACTTGCGAGAGCCATCCGCAGACGGCGTGAGATGAAAGGAAATTCCCGCCGTCGACTTCTTCACGCCCTTTTCAGCCAAACGCTTTTTGTGAATGTAGCAACTCAAAAACAGATCGCGATCTTCGTCCAAATCAATCCCGTCGGTGAGATCACGCGAGCACCCGGTTGCCGAAGGAACCACGAAGTAGTTTCCATCTCCACGCTCCAACCACCCTGGTGATTTGATGTAGTTTCCCTGACGCACAACGGCCAAAGCAGGACCAGGTTTTCGATTTCCGCGGAACCAAGGAGTCTCCCGACCATGACCATTGAGATTCCCCTTATAGACCCAACGGGATTGAATGCGGCACGACGTACGATCTTCCCGTCTCGTCGTTAGACATCGCGGCTACCGCGGTCGCGTTGGGCAACGGAGACACCTCGGGTCCCGAACTCGAGGGTGTGAACCTGATTCCATACGTGACGGGGCAAAAAGACGGCGTCCCTCACGAGGCACTTTACTGGCGAATGGAAAGCGGCAAGCACTGGGCCGTTCGCACACAGGCAGCCAAATACCTCCTGCCACGCACCGACGTCGGCGACAAACCGATGCTGTTTGATATGGAACGTGATCCCTACGAGTCGAATGACATCGTCAACGAACGTCCCGAACTCCGCCAACAACTCGCCGCGTTGTGGAACCAATGGAACGCAAAAAACCAGCCGAACCAATATCTTCAAGCAGGCGCGTACCAGAAAGCTCGCTTAAAGTTCTAACACGAACTGCGTCAAAAGCTGGACGCCGAAGCGGCTCAGAAGAGCCCCTTGGTTATCGAATAGAGTCGGTTGGCCGAGTCTCCGCAATCAGCAAAACTAGCTGCCGTCGCAGGATGAATTCTTATCACGAAACGTGCCACAACAGGCCGACGACTCCAACAACCGTTCGACGTCGGCGGCGAGATCACGGTCTTCGAGCGTTTGGAGAAACCATCGTCGTTCGGTGTCCTCAAGAGCAACAGCCTGATTAAACAACGAACGCACGACTTGATGACGATCCGCGTCATCCTGCGGCGGTGTCGTGTCACCGGATGGTCGTGTGGATTCGGACAAAGAACATTCCTTTGTTATGGGGATGAGGGGAGCCAACTTCAGATGCCAGAATTACTCAGTCACGGAAGAGTTATTTCATCTGACACAAGCCTCAGTGTTTGTCGACACCGACCGACCAATGGCCGTTGACTCTCCAGGATATCGATCGGATTGACTTTAGTCATTCGCGCCCCGTTGAACAAGCGAACCGGGTTAGAACCGATACTTGCTCGACCGTGTTGCCGAATCGACATTTCGCGGCGTCAGTCCCTATTCACGCATGGTGAACAAGCGTCGCTCGAGATCTGGCACACCGAATGCATCTTGGACGATGAACCGAAGACTGAACTTCGAGTACCAAAGCAAAGGATGCTTTACCGTTGAGTATTCCTTCACCTCAGACGCACAAACCCACAGGATTTGCCGAACCAATCGTGGCAAACACGGGCCGGCTGATCAGACCCGGCATCGTAGTGACCCCAGCGACCCAACGTCGCACGGGGACTCAAAACCGCAAGTCTGATCGACGTCCGACCACTCTTTCACCGACCGCAACCCAAGTTGAGACGAACCGCCACCGACAAAATTGAGCATGAACGGCAAACCGAAACACAGTCGAATTTTCCTACACACCACGAGTCTTGTTGATGCGTTATCACGTTCTCGCAGCCGACTACGACGGCACGCTCGCCCACGACGAACGCGTCGATGATTCCACGGTCGAGGCGCTTCGGCGACTTCGTGACTCGGGCAGAAAACTCATCTTGGTGACAGGGCGCCGTTTGGAACCGGTGCTCGAACTGTTCCCCGAGGTTTCACTCTTTCATCACATCGTTGCGGAAAACGGCGCGTTGCTTTTCGATCCAACCACGGGAGAAGAAACACTCCTAGCTGCCCCGCCACCTCCCGAGTTTGCTGCGGAACTCACCCGACGCGGCGTTCACCGTCTTGAAACCGGTCGATGCATCGTCGCAACCTGGCAACCCTTTGAAACGATTTCGCTAGACGTGATCCGCGAGTTTGAAATCGACTTGCAGATCATCTTTAACAAGGACGCCGTCATGCTGTTGCCCAGCGGCGTTAACAAAGCCTTCGGGTTAAGTAAGGCGTTGCAGCGGATCGGATTCTCGTCACACAATGTCGTGGCCGTTGGTGACGCGGAAAACGACGAAGCGATGATGCGTTCGTGTGGCGCCGCTGCTGCGGTCGACAATGCCCTCCCGAGAGTGAAAGCGATGGCGGACGTGGTTCTCCGTCATCCGCGTGGAAAAGGCGTGGAAGAATTGATCGACATGATCATCGAAAATGACCTCGACGAACTTCGGCATCGTCCGCACCGACAACTCGTCCTTGGAACTCGACTCGACGGCGAACCATTCTCGATTGCGAGTCATGGCGAAAGCGTGCTGGTGACCGGCGGTCCGGGTGGCGGTAAAAGCAAACTCGCAATTCGAGTGATGGAATCGCTCACCGAACGAGGCGAACAGTGCTGTGTCGTTGATCCAGAGGGCGACTACCGCGGGCTCGATGGGTCGATCACGTTGGGCACTGCGGAACGTGCACCCGACGTCGAAGAGGTGGTCGGCGTTCTCGAGTCGCCAGACGATCATTGCGTGGTGAGTTTTTTCGGCATCGCGAAAGACGACCGCCCCGAATACTTTAACAAACTCTTCCGCGCCCTCTCCGAACTACGCAGTCGCACGGGAAGGCCACACTGGATCATCGTGGACGAGGCTCACTATGCGGCACCGAAAGACTGGCAACCGGCCAAGATGTGGAGTGGTGACGAGTTAGCCGGAATCATTTTCATCACCGCCTATCACGACCGAATTTCCCCCGCGGTGCTCGAACACGTTGATTGGATCATCTCGATCGCGGAGCAACCCGAAGACGCGATCGAACAATGTTGTCAACTCATGGGTGACGCACTCCCTTCATTCGACCGCCCCAAAATCGAATGCCAACATGGTGCGTTAGCATGGCGAAGAGGCGAACGGTACCCGGTATGGTTTAGCCGCCTGTCACCTCGCGATGAGGGGCAACGTCACCAACACAGCTACTACGAAGGAGTGATGGATGAGGAACTTCAATTCGTCTTTCGTGGAGTGGACAACCGAATGTCGCTAGCCACAGGCAATCTCAAGGAATTCATCAAAACGGCGTCCGGCATTGATGACGAAACTTGGATTCATCACCTCAAACATGGTGACTACTCAACTTGGTTTCGAGACATCATCAAAGACCCTGAAGTCGCCGATGAGATTGCCACAATCGAACGCAACACTGGACTGCCTGCGAAAGACAGTCGCGAGATGATTGCCGATCACATTCTCAAACGCTTCAAACCACCATGGTGAAGTAATGTGGTTTCAGCTCAACGAATTGGTTGAATCGATACGAGTCGCTGATTTACTCGACATCGCGATCGTTGCTTCGTTGCTGTATTTGACGTTCGTCTGGCTACGTGACCGTGCATCGCGATCACTTGGGATCGTTGCCTGCGTGTTGGGCGTGATCTTTTTGCTCGCCCGTTGGCTCGATCTTTATTTGACCACGATGGCATTCCATTACGGTTCGGTGGGAATGTTGATCGCCATGGTGGTCGTCTTCCAACATGACCTTCGGCACGGCTTCGAACGACTGGCCTCGTCACGTTGGTTCCGTCGCTCGCATGCTGATTTGCCGTGCAGGAAGATCGTCGACACCATCACCGAAGCGGTTGCCGATATGGCCGATAATCGCATTGGTGCGTTGATCATTTTTCCCGGTCGCGAACCGCTGGAACGACATGTCCGTGGAGGCATTGATGTCGATGGAAAGATCAGCCAGCAATTGCTGCTGAGCATCTTTCACCCGAAATCCCCTGGGCATGACGGCGCCGTGCTGATCACGCAAAACCGGATCGCTCAATTGGGCCTTCATCTGCCGTTGACCACGCAGTTATCACAGATCCACGATGGCGGCACACGCCATGCTGCGGCGTTGGGCCTCGCCGAATGCAGCGACGCGATCGCGTTGGTTGTCTCCGAAGAGCGTGGCACGATCTCGCTCGCTCGCGATTCAACGTTGACCGTAATCGAACCTGCCGACGTCGCCGAGCATCTTCGCGCGTACTTTTGCGAGCAATCGGGTGACGGTTGTCGGAATCGCGAATCAAGACGCGTCGATTGGCTCACCAAATTGACAGCCGTTCTCGCAGCGGTCACGTTATGGCTGTTGTTCGCCTACCACACCGACACAATCCAGCGAACCCTGGTGGTACCGATCGAATATCGCAACCTGCCTGCGACGCTCGAAATTGACGATCCGAAACCAACCCACGCGGAAGTCACGTTATCGGGATCCGAACCCGCGTTCGCGGTTCTCAACCCTCGCGAGTTGGCGGTGTCTCTCGAAGTCAAAGACGTCAACGGACGTCGGGTGCTCAGTTGGCAGACGGAGCCCAACCTCGTCAACATCCCAAGGGAACTCCGCGTTCAAAACATGAGCCCCGAAACCGTTATCGTCACACTGCGAGAAAAGCCCAATTCGCACGAACTCGCGCAGTAAGCAGGAGGCCATGACCACCACGAGGTGATCGCGGCCTCAGAACAGGAACCATTTCAGGGCGTCATCCGCATGTCCGTTAAACGATGCACTGCGCGACCGCGTTTTGCAGTCCCGTCATCGGATCGCCAGCGGGAATGAACTCGTGCGCGAAGTACCCGTCATACCCCGTGTCGGCGATCGCGCGGGCGATAGGCGGGTAGAACAACTCCTGCGTGTCGTCGAGTTCGTGACGCCCAGGATTTCCTGCGGTGTGGTAGTGACCATAGTAAGGGTGGTTCTTTTCAATCGTTCGAATGATGTCCCCTTCCATGATTTGCATGTGATAGATGTCGTAGAGCAACTTGAAGTTATCGCTTCCGACTTGTTTCACTAACTCAACGCCCCATTCGCTGTTGTCGCACATGTAGTCCGCATGGTTGACTTTGCTGTTGAGAAGTTCCATCTGCAGGGTGACACCAGCGGCCTCTGCGACGGGAACGATTTTCTTCAACGCGTCAACGCAGTTCTTCATTCCGGTTTTACGATCGATTCCGCGAGCGTTCCCGCTGAAGCAAATCACGTTCTTCCAACCTTCCGCCGAGGTCGCTTCGATGGCGGCATTCATTTTCTCAAGTGCCTCGTCGTGAAATTTGGGGTCACACAATCCATTTGCGAGCGAGTGTGAACCCACCATCGTGCAGACGAGCCCATGCTTTTTCAGCGTTGGAAAATCATCTGGACCTAACAAATCGATGCCGACCATACCTAACTTCGAGGCGGCAACGCACATGTCGTCCAAGCTGAAATTCTTGTAGCACCATTTACAGACGGACTGATTGAGTCGACCTTGTTTGGCATCGACTGATTCAGTGGCGGGTGTGGCGGCGACGGCGTCTTGCGCGACGACCGAACCGGCGGATGCGAGCGTCGCGGCACCGGCGGCGGTGGCCAGCGAACGTGAAAGGAGACTGCGGCGGGAAACCGAATCGTCGGGACGGGACATCAGCAGAACTTCCGTTGGGTTGGGGAGGAAGAGGATGGAGGGAAACGCGATGAGGCCGTACGAGACAGCATGTTTATCGCGACATGCCATTGTATACAAACACGGGCCTGAAACCGCTGCGACAAACAGACATTGGTCGATTCCGTTAATGCGTTCCCAATCGAGAGCGATTCGCAGTCCTAAAGCGGGCACACCACTGGCATTGACGAGTCAGTGCGTCATCGCGAATGTTCAACAACAGCCGTTCAGGAGCTCTTGGAATGCATTCGCAGCACAGTCCAACCGGAACGAATCGCCTCGCGAAAATTCAGCTTGCTGTCGCCGATGGTTCGCTCGGTAAACGTAATGGGGACTTCCGTGAATGTCGCACCTTGGTGATGTAGCTTGAGCAGCACTTCTTGCAGAAACGAATAACCTTCGGACGGTTGATCATCGAGATCCAGTTCAGCAAGTTTACTGACGCGGTAACACCGAAACGAACCGCTGGCATCGTTCACGGGCAGACCGAGGCGTCGCCGAGCGATCAGATTGATCCACCGGCTCATCCATTTTCGACGAAGGGGCCAACCAACAATCTCCCCATCGGGAACATAACGTGAGCCTACCGCGACATCGCATCCGTCACCAACGGCCGCAACCAATCGAGGCAAATCGGCAGGGTCGTGGGACAGGTCTGCATCGAGATTGCAGAACAGATCGTAGCCGCCGTCGATCGCGGCGATCATTGCAGCAAGGATCGCTCCACCGAGCCCGCGTTGATCTCGAACGAGGCATTTAATCGAGTCAGCTCGGTCGCGAGACTCCGCAAATTGTCGAACCCGTTCGGCCGTTCCGTCAGGCGAATCATCATCGACAACGAGGATGTCCGCATCGGGCAGCGCGTCCGAGATTCGGCTGAGCAGGGAGGAGACATTCCCCGCTTCGTTGTAGGTGCAGACTCCGACGAGAATTCGAAGATTCGATGACATAAATTCCGTCGTGTCTTTTATCGAGCGTCGAGTCCGTTCTGGCGAGCCTGCGGTGCGGGAAATGGTGCAGTAGACGCGAGTTATTTAACGTTAGTTTTTCAGAACCGGAGGGGTGCCGGTTGTCTGTCACGAACGCTTCGTGACATTCCATCAGGGCTCGCGACGAATCGTTTCGGAGACAACGATCCGAAGCGAATGGCTCACGCGCGCCCTTTCCTGTCTATTTCGTCCTACAACGCGAGCAACAAGCGGCTCGGTGCTTGCAGGTAACTGATCACGTCGTTGAGGAAGCGAGCAGCGGTGCCGCCGTCGACGAGCCGGTGATCGTACGACAGGCTCAGCGGCATCATCAACCGTGGCTGAATCGAATCATCGGGCATCACGACAGGCAATTTCCGACTGCGTCCGACCAACAAGATCGCGACTTCGGGAACGTTCACGATTGGTGTGCTGTATTGGCCGCCGATCGCACCGAGATTGCTGATCGTAAACGACCCGCCCTTGAGATCACTGACGGCGAATTGCCCGCCACGTACCTTACCGGCCGTTTCGGCCAGGGCACGAGTAATGTCTGGGATGCCCATGCGATCGACGTCTGGAAGAACCGGCACGACGAGGCCGCGATCGGTATCCACGGCGATTCCGATGTTCACGTAATCTTTGTAGATGATCTGTTCGTTGTCGCTATCGATCACGGCGTTGATCGCCGGGTGATGCCGCAGCGCGGTCGCGACGGCTTTGATCAAGAATGGCATCGTAGTGAGTTTCAAACCCTGAGCCGCGTAGTCGTCTTTGCTAGACTGACGCAGACGCTCCAGGTCGGTGATATCCGCGTCGTCAAAGTTGGTCACGCGTGGAACGCTCGACCAAGAAACATGCATTTGAGCAGCGATCGTTTTACGGATCTTGCTCATGCGTTCGACTCGGATCGGGCCGAATTCGTCTTGCCCTTCGGTACCTGGCAGATCCGAGCCACCCGCCGATGCGGATGCGGCAGGACGAGCCGGGCGGGAGGAACCGCTGACCGATGCGGCTTTGGTGGTGTTCGCCGAACGCACGGCGGCGAGAACGTCATCTCGAGTGATCCGTCCGCCAGGGCCCGTGCCTTGGACGTTGGCCAAGTTGACGCTGGTTTCACGAGCGAGACGCCGGATGGCGGGACCAGCAGGAATCGAGCCGGAGTCGGCAACGGTGACGTTATCCGCCATTGGACGTTCAATGGTCGCCGGTGCGACGGGCGCCGCCGGTGCGGCAGGCTTGTCCGCAGGAGGCGCGGCCGAAACGGGCGTGGGAGCTGGTTTGGGTGCCGGAGTCGGCTCAGACGCGGGTTCTGGCTTCGCCTCCGCTTTGGGCTCCGGAGCGGCTGGTGCAGGTTTGGCGGGTGCTGCGTCGGCACCTTCGGCGGCTTCGACTTCGATCAGATCGCCACCGATCGGAACGGTATCGCCTTCGCTGACCGAAATTTTGGTCACCTTGCCGCTGACGTCCGAGGGCACAGGAACCGTTGCTTTGTCTGTTTCCATCTCGATGATGTCATCACCGGCACTGATAACGTCACCGACGGATACGAAGATTTCGAGGACGTCGCCGGATTCAATACCGTCGCCGAGTTCAGGAAGTTTGACTGCAGGCATGGGAGCAAGAGATATAAGGGTGAAAGGCAGCAGGTAACAGGTGCATCAGAAAAAGGTGACAGGCAAAGCGTTTCAGGTCCACCTGTGACCTGCTCGCTCGGACCCGAACGCCGGATTAGGCGAAGTACGGGTCGATCTTTTCGGCGTCGTAATCGAGATCTTTGATTGCGGCGGCGACATCCGACATTTCGAATTCACCGGCCTTGGCCAATCGGTAGAGGGTTGCGATCACGATCGACTCGGCATCGACTTCGAAGTGACGACGAAGGGCTTCGCGGGTTTCGCTACGTCCCATTCCGTCTGTCCCGAGCACGTAGTAGTCGCCTGGGACCCACGGAGTCAATTGCTCTCCGAGTGCCCGAACGTAATCGCTGGCCGAGATGAATGGACCTTCGACGCCTTCGAGCGTTTCTTCGAGGTAACTCTTACGAGGTGTTTCGGTCGGGTGCAGTCGGTTCCAACGCTCGCAGGCACCGGCTTCGCGGCGGAGCTGCGTGTAACTGGTGACGCTCCAAACGTCCGAGGCGACCGAGTATTTCTCGGCCAGGATTTCCTGAGCCTTCAGAGCACAATTCAAGATCGCACCGCTGCCGAACAACTGAACGCGTTTCTTCGAACCGTCGACATCGACGCTCTTGTATTTGTACATCCCCTTCACGATGCCGTGCTCGCATCCTTCGGGCATTTCGGGGTGCATGTACTCTTCGTTTTCGGCCGTGATGTAGTAGATGCACTGCTCGCCATCGGCGAACATGCGTTGCAGACCTTCTTGCACGATCACGACGACTTCGTACGCGAATGCGGGGTCGTAAGCACGCACGGTCGGATACGCGATCGCGTTGAGCAGGCTATGTCCGTCTTGGTGTTGGAGACCTTCCCCGTTGAGCGTGGTGCGGCCGGCCGTACCACCAACGAGGAAGCCCTTGGCACGCATGTCGGCGGCAGCCCAGATCGAGTCACCGACACGCTGGAAACCGAACATGCTGTAATAGATATAGAACGGAATCATGTTCACGCCGTGGCAACTGTACGCTGTCCCGGCGGCGTTGAAGCTGCTCATCGAGCCGCATTCGGTGATGCCTTCTTCGAGGATTTGGCCGTCCTGGGCTTCCTTGTAGAACGCGATTTGGTCCGAGTCAGCGGGCTCGTAAAGCTGTCCGGCGTGGGCGTAGATACCGAACTGACGGAACATGCCTTCCATACCGAAGGTGCGTGATTCGTCAGGCACGATCGGCACGACGTTCTTGCCGATCTTCTTATCGCGGCACATCGCGATGAGAGTTTGAACGACAGCAAACGTGGTGCTGATGCTCTTGTTCTCAAGCTTGCTGATGAGTTTACCGAAGTCCTCCATCGAAGGAACGTCGATCGTTGGCGGGGATGCCGGACGACTCGGCACGGGACCACCGAGTTCTTTGCGGCGTTCCTGCAGATACTTCATCTCGGCACTGGTGCCCGGTGGTTTGTAGAACGGTGCGTTGCCGACTTCTTCGTTGCTGATCGGAATCCCGAATCGGGTTCGGAACTCGAGCAACTCGGCTTCGTTCATCTTCTTTTGGTTGTGGGCGACGTTGCGTCCTTCGCCCGCTTCGCCGAGACCGTATCCCTTGACGGTCTTTGCCAAAACGACGGTCGGTTTCCCGTTGTTCATCTCGGTGGCTTGCTTGTAAGCCGCGTAGACCTTTTCCGGATCGTGACCGCCACGGCGGATCTTCTCCAGTTTTTCGTCGGAAAGGTGTTTGACCAGTTCGAGCAATTCGGGGTACTTGCCGAAGAAGTGCTCGCGGATGTAGCTGCCGGGCATCGACGTGTATTTCTGGTACTGGCCGTCGACGACCTCATTCATCCGTTTGGCGAGCAATCCGGTCTTGTCGCGGGCGAGCAATTCGTCCCACTCGCTGCCCCAGATGACCTTGATGACGTTCCATCCGGCACCGTGGAAGATCGATTCGAGTTCCTGGATGATCTTGCCGTTCCCGCGAACCGGTCCGTCGAGACGCTGCAGGTTGCAGTTGATGACGAAGATCAGGTTGTCGAGTTTCTCACGCGAGGCCAAACCGATCGCGCCGAGGGTTTCCGGTTCGTCGCATTCGCCGTCACCGAGAAACGCCCAAACCTTTTGCCCCTTGGTGTTCTTCAACCCACGGTCGTTGAGATATTCGTTAAACCGGGCTTGGTAAATCGCCATGATCGGGCCGAGACCCATCGAGACGGTGGGGTATTCCCAGAACTCAGGCATCAACCACGGGTGCGGGTAGCTGCTCAGGCCGCCGCCTTCGGAGAGTTCGCGGCGGAAGTTTTCGAGTTTCTCTTCGTTCAGTCGTCCTTCTACGAACGCTCGCGAGTACATCCCCGGCGAGGCGTGACCTTGGAAGTAAACCGAGTCTCCTGAATAGCCGTCGGCGCCGCGACCTTTGAAGAAGTGGTTGAAGGCGACTTCGTACAACGTCGCACTACTGGCAAAGGTGCTGATGTGGCCACCGACGCCACCGCCACGTTTGTTCGCCCGGACGACCATTGCCATCGCGTTCCAGCGGATGATCGATTTGATGCGTCGTTCGAGCTCACGGTTGCCCGGGTAGGCGGGCTGCTTGTGAGGCGGAATCGTGTTGACGTACGGCGTGGATGTGTCCGCAGTCAATGTCACGCCGTGTTCGGCGGCCCGGTCACGAAGTTGGTCGATGAGGAATTTAACGCGTTCGGGGCCTTGGCTTTCGAGCACGTACTCGAGGGAGCTGAGCCACTCCTGCGTTTCATAGGTATTGATGTCGATATCGGCGGATTTTTTCAATTCGCCGAGGCTATGGGCGAGTTCGTTTTGGGCGACTTCGACTTCGGCAACATTATTGGAATCGGTCATCAAAAACGGGAGAAATCCCGGCCTCACGGAACGTGTTCAAAAACAGCAGTTGGTGCAAAAACTCTTTGGCGCCCTACACTTTAGTCAGACGACCCGTGATCCAACAAGGTATCCTTCGACGCCACCGCTGGCGATAAAAGCGACTTTTAGGGGGCGAATTCGACGTCGATGACGATTTGGTTCTCCGCAGGCTCAACTTCCAGTGTGATCCCGGAAGAGTCGAAACTGCGGTATCGCGGATCCAGCTTGGTCTCCGGGATCATCCCAGGACGCTCGGCACCGGTGCCGATGACGTAATTACTGACCACGGCGACGCGGTGACGTCCCGCGAGAGCCCCGTCGTCGGCCGCAAAAGTGCCCAACGTAAACGTCCCGTCGGGACCAATTTGTCCGGTTGCTGTGACCGCTGGTTTCCGACCGATGATTTCAAACTCGACCGATCCGTCTCGCAAAACGGTTCCGTCAGGAAATCGCACCAATCCAGAAACGGGATACGTGTCACGCCCCGGATCAGAGCAACCGCACAGAACCAGCCCCGCAAAACAAAAAAACCAAACCACCCACCGCGAGCAGTCCGCACGCCCCCCCAACATTTGCCTTGCCGATTTCGGCGTGAGGAATCGGACCGGCAGGCAATGCGGTTCCCGGAAACGCCGCGGCGTCACGTGCGGCGTCATCGCAGATGGCTTCGAGGCGAGCGGTGTCATGAAAAAGTCAGCGGCGAAAAGGCAGCGGCGAGGGCAAGGATCGGCGTCCGAGTCGAGAACGGACACAATTAAGCGAGAGAACACGCTTCCTCTCAGGGCGATTGCGAGACGTTTTGCAACGCGAGTTCTCGCAGAATCTCAATCGCATCAGCCGGTGAACCGTACAGAACCGTCATCCCGTCGGCACCGATCGCGATATCAAACGCCTGCTCGACTTCCTCCTCGGTCAGCCATCCGGAGACGCCGAGGAACCGGATCTCCGCCAATTTCCGCAGCGGCGAGAGCGACGAATCCGCCAACAGGCCGGTCACCCGACGGCGAGCGACTTCCGGGGTCAACTGAGGAAACGGTGTCACCGCGATTTTGCTGTCGATGATGCTCCAGAACTTCTCGAGAGCTTCGGTCAGGTGGCTTTCGGCGGTCCCGCGATTGGTCTGTTGCAGACGCTGGACCTCGCGGCTGTCCATCGCTCCCGAGAGAACGACCGTTTTTCCGTTTTTGCAATCGAGGACTTTGACTCGCGTCAAGTTTTGAGTGGTTCCGCCGCGGACCTCTTTCAACGCAACGTCGAAATGCAACAAGAGTTCAATATTGGCTTGGACGGCGGCTTTCGACATTTCTTGAATGCTGCCTTCACCGAGGTAAACGACGCCGGGGATCCACATCCGGGTTTCGGCCTGCGGAACGCTCTCGCCGCCCACCATGTAGCCCTGGTCCTTGGCCTCCGGATCGACTTCGGTGAGAGCGTGGCCGAATTGGCCCTTTTCGATTCTCGAACGCATCCCCTCAGCAACCGTTGAGGCAACCGCGCCCATGAGATCGTCAAATCGCTCGGTAATTGCGGGATCGGTGACCTGTGGATCGGGAATCGAAGCCTCGACTTTGGCCGTCCCGCGCTCGCCCGACCGCCCGAACTCGTCGTCGTACCCCATCATCATCTCTTCTTCCATCATCATTTCTTCGTCCATCATCATGTCATCGGGCGGCCCTTGACCGGGTCGCTCGCCCGGACGCCGGCCACCACCTCTAGGATCGTCGAAATCTTCCATGCCGCCTCCGAACTCATCCATGCCCATTCCTCGACCATCAGACGAGCCATCGATTCGGATCGGCGAGTAGCTTGTGACATCAGTGTCGCCATGCAGCCCGATGGAAACGCCCCAACGGAGGGCCCACACCGGGCGTCTGAAATAAGCACAGAACTGCAGTTTCTTCAGGTCCTCGAGGGCCTGCTCATCCGCTAACGCGACATGCGCGAAGAACAATTCGTGAGCGAGAGGCAGGTGCCCGTATCGAAACGCGACATGAGCTTCGTTTCGAAGCGTCGGACCTTCCACGCGAGGCGGAACGGGCATTTTCGACGCGGCAACCAACTGATCGATTTCTTGACGCAGCGGCCTCCAATCCGGCTGTACCAACTGCCAAACCGCCATCGGCGTCGGGCCGGTGGTCAAGTTCGCTGGCGGAAGTGCGTCCTTGTCGACGGGCGGACCGCCACCGTTTTCATCGAAACCGTAACCTGATGGATCACCATCGGGATACGGATTACTGGGGTCCTGGGCCGAACCGACGACAGGCGTCACGAACAGCACCACGGCGACCGCGATCAGGACGACCACGATGCGAGGAGGACGAAGGTTGATCAGTGGGGTAATCATCGTGGAGTATTTTTGATCATGGAATGAAGACGGAAGGGCTCCCGCGTGATCCACACCAATTCTAGGGTCGCCTTCCTCTCGGGAGAGTTGGCTCGCGGGAAAGGTGGCTCGCCAAAAAACGGGTCCGCAAGAAACGAACGTTTTGATTTAGAAAGCGTTTACCTGGCAAGAATTGGCTGGATTCCTACATATTTTGCAGTGACTCAGCGAACCTGTCGGCGTTTATAATACGCCAACCGTTTCGCGTTGACGACGTTTTCCCGGGTGTTTTGCCCCAGGAAGGGGAACTTTTCCCCCTCCGCCAACGTCGCACTCAACAGCAAAGTCTCTCTGCTGTTGTGCGGTCCGTTTGCGCATACGAGCAGGTTACGCTGAAAGCAGGGCGGAATGCCCGAGTCGCCGACGCGTAATGAGGTGGGCATTCACCTCATTTCGAACAATCCATTCCCACACATCGATTTCCATGCCACGTCACCCGCGACGCACTCACCGTAGGCTGTCACTCCAGGTCCTGGACGACCGGCGAGTTTTGGCGGCGATCGTGGGGAGCGTCTTCAATGACGTGAACGATTCGTTCCGTCGAGACGAGGCTGAATCCGGCCTGAGCGGGCGATTGGTTTACGTCGACCAAAACAACAACGCCCGAATGGATCAGGGTGAACGGTACGCGTTGTCCGATGCAGCGGGCGATTTCGCAATCGAAAACATGCCCGATGGCGAATACGCCGTACGGCTTTTCAACGCAACGAAGAGCCAAATTCAAACGACGCCGATGTCGGCTAAGTTCCTGCATGACGCGGTCCTGCGAAACGACATCACGGCCGCCACGGCAGCAGCTCCCGTCGATATCGGCGGGCCAAATGAACGAATCGCCGCGGCCGTCTTCGCCACCGGAACGGACCTACAGACGCTCGCCGGCGACGGAACCGTGGGCGCGCCAACCAGCTTCGGCGGTGACATTACCCACATCGCCCGCCTCGCCGACGGATCAATCCTGGTCGCCAATGACGATGTCGGCGGCACCGTTCTTTCTATCATCGACGACTCACTCTCGACATTGAATTCGTTCACCCAACCAGGCGGCGTGGCGTTCGGGTCGATCGGCAGCGATGACGTGGGAAGAGGGATTGCCGTGGCCGCTCCGGCGGGCAATTCCGACATGAGTGAACTCTGGGCGATCGACGCCAACAACCTTGCAATCACGGCGACAGGAGTCATGGTCGATCCCGGCGCCGTCGTTACGGGCGACTCCACACCACGAACCAACGACGGCCCGACACGAAGCGTTATCAGCCACGCCTCGTTGGTCGACGACGGCAACGGCGGATCCACACAAACCCTGGCGATCAGCTTCTGGAGTAATTCAGACGAGTCGATGTTATCGCCCCCGATCATCGTCAGCGGCGCCAGCGAAGTGGTCGCATTCCACGATGAAGCAGGACTCCTGGTGCTGCGTTCGGGCGACGCCCTGTCGGTTCACGACGTGGATTCGGGCACCCTCGCCACGCTGTACACGATCGACGATACCGAAGCGATCGCGGGCATCGACGCGGCCCGCGGACTGATCGTCACTCTTTCACCGCGATCGTTTGGCACCGAAGGCTCGCCTCACGACGCGGGCATGCGATTGATCGACAGCGAAACCGGATCGGTTGTCGCCGACCTAGCTATCGACCTGTCAGCAATCGGCGATGTCGCGGCCGTTTCCCTCGACGCGAACCTACACAGCATCGCCGTTGCGGGAACGGCGGGAATTTCCCAGATTTCGCTACGGCGTCCGGCCCCCGCACGCGTTCTCGTTGCCGGCGGTGACTCGGCACCGGCCCGCTTTGGCGTGCGATTGATCGGCGAAAACTCCGCACCACAATTTGCTGAGCCACCGGTCATCTCCGTTGCCGAAGACAGCGACCTCATCTCGCCCGCACCGGGATTGCTGGCGGGCGTCTCGGATGCCGACGGCGACTCGGGATACATCATTTTGCCGACCGGAATCCCCACCTCCGGCGCCGCCACGTTGAACCTCAACGGCCAAATCACCTACTCGCCATTCGACGATTTCGAAGGCACCGACATCTTCACCGTGATCGTTCATGACGGCCGCGACACGACGGAAGCCGTAGTGACGATCAACGTCACGCCCGTCCCTGACGCACCAACCAGCGTCGAGATACTGCTCGATCCGGTCCCTGAAAACATCCTCCCCGCGGACCCCGGCGGCGATTTCGATCCGATCGGAATCATCAACATTATCGACGCCGATATTCTCAACAATCACGAAATCGAAATCCTCAACGACAACCGCGTCCTCGACGATCGCTTTGCCGTGATTAACGGTGAAATCGTGTTCGTCGGCCCGGGACGCCTCGATTTCGAAAACGAATGGACGATCCCGCTGATTTTCAGCGTCACGGACCCCGACACGGAAACAAACATCGAATACGCGACGTCGATTTCGGTGACGGATGCCGACGATCCCGTTACCGACATCACACCGGGCAGCGCCACGGTTCGCGAAAACGCCCCCGGCGAAATCATCAAATCGATCTCGGTTGTCGACCAAGACTTCGACGATCGACACACGCTCACCGTCGATGATGAACGATTCGAAATCGTGTTCGGCGAACTCAAACTCAAAGACGATCAGGCCCTCGACCGCGAGGCAGACCTGACGGTCTCGATCAACATCACCGCGTCGTACAAAGACGATTCATTCACCAAAGCGTTCCTGGTCACTGTCCTCGACGCACCTGAAATCCCGCAAGACTTCCGGCTCACCGATGACACGGTGCTGGAACTCGAACCCGGCGATGTCGTTGGTGACCTCACGATCGCGGGCAATCCGGCCGCAAACGGACACACGCTCACCGTCGATGACCCCCGGTTCATCTTTGACGGCTCGACGCTTCGTCTTGCCGATGACGAATTCATTGAGCGAACACCGGACTTCGACGACGAAATCCTGTTGAAGGTCACCGCCACACCTGACTCCGGTGGGATCGCCCCCGTCGAGGTCGAGTTCAATGTTTCCGTTGTCGAAAACGACAAACCATTCCACAACGACGACCTTCCCGAAGACGTCAACGGAGACGGCGACGTCAGTGCCCGCGACGCCCTTGCCATCATCAACTACCTGAACACCTACGGCCCCGGCCCGGTTGGTGAAGGCGACCCCGGATACGGATACGACGTCAACAACGACGGAATGGTTACCTCGCTCGATGCACTGCTGGTGATCAACGAACTCAACGTTTCCAGCGGCGGCGGTGGCGGCACGGTGGGCAACGAACCGGGCGGAGAACCCACGCCCGACCGGAATCGCTCCGGCGCATCGGGTGACATCGCCAGCGACAACGAGGACCAAGAGATCGTACCCGCGCCGGAACTCGAACGACAAATCGCACCGCTCGGACGCCGCGTGTCTCTCGAAGATCTGATCACGAATAATTCGCTCAGCAGCCCGCTGCAGAAAACGGTCGGGTCTCCAGAATCAACGTCGATCGAAAGTGCCCTCGACATGATCGCTTCGCAAACGCAACGAACCGAGGACGACGAAGAGTCCACGGATAAAGTGTTCGGCGAACCTGAAATCGACCTGCTCGGCTGATCCACGGCGAGCCCGCCAGGTAGCGTCCCCTGGGCAACCTGCCCCTGGTTCGACTGCCGGAGCTAAACCGAGCTACCCGAACGGCAACTTAGCTCAATCGCCGTTGCACAAGAACTCACGTGGTTGCATGCAGATTAAGCCGACCGCTGGCACCACATCGCGACGCCATTAGCGTGGCGACGCCACCATCTCGACCGCCGCCCGCAGGCTGGCGTCGGCATCACCAACCGGCCAATACTCCAGACCAACGTAGCCCTCGTACCCGGTCTCACGGATCGCGGCAAAGATCTCTGGGTAATTCAGCTCGCCCCGGGTCAACTCATTCCGCCCCGGATTCCCTGCAGCGTGGAAGTGAGCGATGTCCTTGATGTTTCGCGTCAAGCGATCGATCACGTGACCTTCACTGATCTGCTGGTGATAGATATCGAACACAACTTTGACGTTGTCACTGCCGACTTTGCTGACGATTTCAAACGCCTCATCACTTTTGACCAGGTAATAGCCGACGTGGTCAACGAGATCATTCAACGGCTCAATCACCAACGTGACACCGGCCTGCTCGAGCAGGGGCGCCGCCTGCCGCAAACCATCGACGAGCGACTGATGCTGGTCCTGACGCGACACGCCCGGCAGAAAATCGCCGACCTGGGAAATCAACGTCTTGCAATCGAGACGCTGCGCCGCCTCGATCGACTCCTCCAACCCTTGCAAATATTCCTCGCGTTTACCCGGATCAACGAGCGAAACAAATTTGGTGCAGCACGACGCGATCGTCATTCCGTGCTTGTCCCGGTCGCGAATCAATTGGTCCAGATCCTTTTCCCACCAACACCAAAACTCGAACGCTTTGATTCCGGTTTCGGCAACGCGAGCGATCGCTTCAGACTCGCCGACGCCTTCATAAACAGCGTCGATACAAACCGAGAGTTGGGGATTGAGTGTCACGAGAGGAAGTTCCGATTTCGGAGGTACAGGCGGATCGAACGGCCGGATCAAAATAGACGGCGGATCGGTGGTTTTGAACCCCGCGCCGAACGAGACAATCCACAAACCCGATAGCCTGCCGACGACCGCGCCGCATGAGAGGGTCCGCTATACTCACTCTCCGGCAATGCATTCGAAAAAACACTCCCACCGAAACCACCCCCACCGTCCCCCCCCTCCCCACCGACACCCTTCCCATGAACCTCTCTCGCAAAACACAATTGCAACCACGTCTCCGATCGGCCGCATGCCTCTTCTTCTGCATGGTCGTTTGCACCATCGTCTGCGGGCAAACTTTGGCCGCAGACAGCACCGGCACCACACCACCACGCCCGAATATTTTGTGGCTAACGAGCGAAGACAATGGCCCCGAACTCGGATGCTACGGCGACGATTATGCGGACACTCCTTGCATCGACGAACTCGCCGCCCGTTCGCTGCGATATCGAATGTGCTGGTCCAACGCACCGGTCTGCGCACCGGCACGTACAACAATCATTTCCGGAATGCACGCCACCAGCCTCGGCGGGCAACACATGCGCAGCAGCGCCAGCCTGCCCGAAGGCATGAAGCTGTATCCGCAGGTGCTTCGCGAAGCTGGATATTACTGCACCAACCACACCAAGACCGATTACAACTTTCGCGAAAGCGACAGCGACGCGGGGTGGCACGAAAGCGGTCGCAAAGCGCACTGGAAGAATCGCCCCAGCGACGACACACCCTTCTTCAGCGTGTTCAATTACACAATCAGCCACGAGAGTAAGATCCGCAACAAACCTCACACGCTGGTGCACGACCCCGCGAAAGCAGTCTTGCCCGCGTACCACCCCGATACACCGGAGGTTCGGCGTGACTGGGCGCAATATTACGACCGGTTAACCGAAATGGACGCCATGGTCGGCGCGGCGATTGCTGAACTCACCGAAGCCGGTCTCGCGGATTCGACTATTATCTTCCACTACGGCGATCACGGCAGCGGCATGCCGCGGAGCAAACGCAGGCCGTTCAACTCGGGACTTCAAGTTCCGTTGATCGTGCATGTCCCCGAAGCCTACCGGGAACTCGCGCCAGCCGACTATTTGCCAGGCGGCATTTCGGATCGATTGGTCAGTTTCGTCGACCTCGGCCCGACGGCAATCAGCCTAGCCGGCTCCGCTCCACCAGCGAACATGCAGGGCGTGCCATTCATGGGCAAGCATGCCGGCGATGCCAAGACCTTGCTGTTCGGATATCGCGGACGCATGGACGAGCGTATCGATATGGTGCGTTCATGTACCGATGGCCGCTTCGTTTACATGCGGCACTTCTATCCCGACCGTCCCTACCTGAAACACGTCGACTTCATGTTCCAAACCCCGACCACTCGGATTTGGAAACAGATGAACGACGCCGGACAACTCAACGATGCCCAATCAAAATTCTGGCAAGTCAAACCGACCGAGGAACTGTTTGACCTTCAGTCCGACCCTGACGAGGTCGACAACATCGCGCAACTGCCGCAGCATGCTGCAAAACTCGCCGAGATGCGAGAAGCGACTAAGCAGTGGATGCGATCCACCGGCGACCTCGGGTTACTGACCGAAGCGGAAATGCACCGGCAATCGGGACCGGACGCTCCCCGGACACTCGCACTATCGGACCGGTTCGACGTTGACGCGTTGGTCGACGCCGCATGGGAGGCCGGCGACGCATGGCAAGCCTGTGATGCCCACACGATCGCCGCCATGCAAAAACTCTGCGCCAGCGACGCCCCGGGGATCCGTTTTTGGGGCTGTCGCGGATTGGCACTGGGACTGGCCTCCCACGGAACGGTCTTGTCGAACGAGGAGATCGCCTCGGCGATGGAAACGTTAATGACGGCGACCGAAGACCCCAACGCCAGTGTCCGCGTGGCTGCGTGTGACATCCTCATCCGGATCAACGACACCGGCGCACAACAGCGGGCGGCGAAAGAGCTGATGCGTTTGGCTGATTTACCGGAGGATGGTTATTTCGTGGGGATTGCGGCGCTCAACGTCATCGATGCGAACCGCGAGGCCGTGCTGAGACACTCCGGCAAGACTTTCGAATCGCTCAGCAAGATCCGAAAAGATTCGCCCAAGCGAGGCGGCGATTACGTCACGCGGCTGCTGACCACACTCAGCCAACCGCAGGACTGATCCCCGCGATTCGCATTTAGGCCGACTTCCGCTCCCCAAGGCCCTGCCCTCTTCCCCGATTAGGCCTGGGTGGCTAGGCTTTTGCGGGCCCAAAACGGAACCCAAATGGGTATTTAACGCGTTTTCTCGGCCATCTCATTCAAATTAATTTCACCCCTGACCCCTCGGCACGGTTCATGACAGCGACCTCGACAGATCTACAAACACTGGCGATAGATACGATCCGCACGCTCAGTATGGATGCAGTACAGACAGCCAACAGTGGACACCCGGGCACGCCGATGGCGCTCGCGCCGATCGCTTATCAATTGTTCCAAAACACAATGGCTTATGATCCGGCGCGGCCTCACTGGCCCGGTCGCGATCGATTCGTCTTGTCATGCGGACATGCATCGATGCTGCTCTACAGCACACTGCATTTGATCGGCACCAAAGCAACCGACAAATTCGGCAAGCCGACCGGTGGCGAGTCGATCAAACTCGAAGACATCAAAAATTTCCGCCAACTCGGATCGGTTTGTGCCGGGCACCCCGAGTACGCCGAAGCCGCGGGAATCGAAACGACGACCGGCCCACTCGGCGCGGGCGTGAGTAACAGCGTCGGCATGGCGATGGCCGAAAAATGGTTGGCG
Organism: Aporhodopirellula rubra; assembly: GCF_014192335.1. Classification (GTDB taxonomy): domain Bacteria; phylum Planctomycetota; class Planctomycetia; order Pirellulales; family Pirellulaceae; genus Rhodopirellula; species Rhodopirellula rubra. The sequence goes on from NZ_JACHXU010000004.1 coordinate 37,537, forward strand.
GCGAATTACAACACCGATGACCTGACCCTGTTCAACTATAACGTGTACGCCGTCTGCAGCGACGGTGACATGATGGAAGGCATCGCCTGCGAAGCCGCCTCGGTTGCCGGACACCTGAAACTCGACAATTTGTGCTGGATCTACGACGACAACCACATCACGATCGAAGGTGATACGGACCTCGCGTTTAGCGAAGACATGGGCAAGAAATTCGAGGGCCTCGGATGGAACGTGCTGCACGTCGACGACGCCAACGACATCGAAGCCCTCGGCAAAGCACTCGCCGCCTTCGCCGCCTGCCACGACAAACCGACCCTCATTGTCGTCAAGAGTATCATCGGCTTCGGTGCCCCGAACAAGCAAAACACCCACGGCGCTCACGGTGCCCCACTGGGCTGGGACGAAGTGGCACTGGCGAAGAAGAGCTATGGCCTCCCCGAAAACGAGAAGTTCTATATCCCCGACGGTGTCAAGAAACACTTCGCCGACGGCATCGGAGCACGCGGCAGCGAAGCGTCGGCAGCCTGGGATCAAGCCTGGGAAAAATACCAAACCGCTGAACCGGAAAAAGCAGCTCAACTGCAAGCGATCTTCGACGGCAAACTGCCTGAAGGTTGGGACAAAGACATCCCCGTCTTCGAACCAAGCGAAAAGGGCGATGCGACCCGCAACAGTTCTGGCAAAGTCCTCAACGCGATTGCCGCCAACCTGCCTTTCATGATCGGCGGTTCAGCGGACCTCGCACCGAGCAACAAATCGGATCTCACGTTCGACGGTGCGGGCGACTTCCTGCCCGCACAGTACGGCGGCCGCAACCTGCACTTCGGTATTCGCGAACATGCGATGGCGGGGATCGCCAACGGATTGTGCCTGTCGGGACTACGTGGCTACGCCGCAACGTTCTTTGTCTTCACGGACTACATGCGTGGCGGAATGCGGTTGAGCAGCATCATGCACCTGCCAACGCTCTACATCCTGACGCACGATTCGATCGGCGTCGGCGAAGACGGACCGACTCACCAACCGGTCGAACACCTGACCGCATGCCGTTCGATCCCTGGACTGAACGTCTATCGCCCCGGCGATGCCAACGAAGTCGCAGAGTGCTATCGCACCGCAATGCTCGACGGCGATCACCCCGCCGCGATGGTTCTGTCGCGACAAAACATGCCAACCCTCGACCGCACCGTTTATGCACCGGCCTCCGGTTGCAGCCGCGGCGGCTATATTCTCAGCGACTGCGAGGGCACCCCGGATGTGATCCTGATGAGCAGCGGCAGTGAACTCTACATGGCCGTCGACGCAGCCAAAACGCTGACCGAAGCGGGCAAGAAAGTTCGCGTCGTCAGCATGCCATGCATGGACATCTTCGCTCAACAAGACCAGTCGTACATTGATGAAGTCCTGCCACCGGCGGTCACCAACCGCGTGGCGATCGAAGCCGGCATCCGCATGTCATGGGACCGCTGGATCGGATCGGCGGGCAAGTTTGTCGGCATGAGTGGATTCGGAGCCAGTGCCCCGTTCGATGCCGTCTACAAGCATTTCAACATCAATGCAGAGGCCGTCGTCAAAGCCGCTTCGTCGAGCTAGACACGCCCCACTCTCGCCGAAACGCGGGGCGTCAACCTGTCACAGGATCGCGCCCGCTCGGATCTCAGGTATAAGATCTGCGGCGTCAATCATCGAACGCTTCCTTCACCGGAAGCACCCGCCCTCGGGTCACGGGCGAGAACGCCTGTGACCCGTTATCTGTTACGTCATATTTCATCCGAAGGAAGCTCTCTTGTCCGGTACATGTGTCATTGGTTTGCAGTGGGGAGACGAAGCGAAAGGTAAGCTCGTCGATCTATTGGCGCCTCGTTTTGATTGTGTGATCCGTTATCAGGGCGGTGCCAACGCCGGACATACCGTCGTTGCCGGTGATGAGGTTTACAAACTGCATCACATTCCGTCGGGAATCCTCCACGGCGACGTGCAAAACTTCATCACCCCCGGTGTCGTGATCAACCCGACCACGATGCTGCAAGAGATCGACGGGCTGGCCCCACGCGGCATCAACGTTGCCGACAACTTGAAGGTCAGCGAACGAGCACACCTGGTCATGCCATGGCACATGATCGAAGACGCGACAATCAACAAAGTCAGCGTTCGCGGCGAATCGATCGGAACGACCAACCGCGGCATCGGCCCGTGCTATCGAGACAAAGTCGGCCGCACCCACGCGATCCGCATGATTGACTTGATCGAAGAATCACGCGACGAACGGATCGCAACGGTTGCCGAACAGAAAACCGTGCTACTGCGTCAACTCGGCGCGACGGACGAAGAACTCGAATCGATCTCGCCGGAGAAGATGGTGCCCTTGGCAGCATCGTGGGCCGAACGATTGGCACCGATGATCGCCGACACCACGGACCTGATCCTCGATGCGGCGGAAGCCAACCAAACCCTGCTGTTCGAAGGCGCACAGGGCGCGCTACTGGACATTGACCACGGGACGTACCCGTTCGTCACCAGCAGTAACAGCAGCGGCGTCGGCGTCTGCGCCGGCGCGGGTGTGCCTCCCAAATGGATTGACCACGTCCTCGGTGTCTGCAAAGCCTACAGCACTCGCGTTGGCGGCGGACCGTTCCCAACGGAACTCGACGACGAAACCGGCGACAAGATCCGTAAACTCGGAAACGAATTCGGCACGACCACCGGACGACCACGACGCTGCGGATGGTTTGACGCCGTCGCCGTTCGTTACACCGCTCGCCTGTCCGGCGTCAGCCGATTGGCGTTGATGATGATGGACGTTCTCGCTCACTTCGAAGAACTCAAAGTCTGTGTCGCGTACGAACTCGATGGCAAAGAAATCCATCACGTTCCCGCCCACGCCGACCAACTCCGCCGCTGCAAACCAGTCCTGGAAACGATCAAAGGCTGGAACAGCCCCGTGGACCACGCCCGCAGCATGTCCGACTTCCCACCGGGAGCTCTGGCCTACGTGAAACGAATCGAAGAACTCGTTGGCGTGCCCGTTGGCATTCTCTCGGTCGGCCCCGACCGAGCTCAAACGATCTTCACCGAAGAAGCCGCCGCGATGGGATTGGCATAACACCGATTCAACTCGCACTCATTCAAAGGCGACCGGCGTTCAACACCGGTCGCCTTTCTTTTGCGCATGCACCTTAGCCTGGCGTGAATGACGGACGTGCAAAACTCACGGATGCGGCAAAAGTAGTGACACCGGCAACTCCGTCACGCTAGACTGAGTTCGCAGACAAAGTCACTGGACTCTCGGCGTTTGATACACCAATGCGTGGAACGCCGACTGAGCACCGATCGCTGAACACGCCACGTCCGCAAGGAACCTCGTCGTGCTTTTCTTCCCGTACTCCACCGACGCGCCGATCTATCACTACCCGATCGCGACGGGAACGATCGTGGCACTCAACGTGATGGCCTACACCGCGACGACGATCCAGGTGGCGACAGGAAACCTCAGCCTCGACGACGTCAAATGGCTGGCACTGACCTTTGACGGCATCCATCCGCTGCAGTGGATCACGCATTGTTTTTTGCATATCCATCCATTCCAACTCATCGTCAACATGCTGTTCCTGTGGAGCTTCGGTTTGGTGATCGAGGGCAAAATCGGCGGGTTGCTGTTCAGCATCATCTATTTCGCCACCCACATTTTTTGTGGCGCTCTCGCGCAGTGCCTTTTCTACGCCCTGTCGTTTGCGGTTCCCGCGGTCAGCGAAATGACCGCCGTAGGGGCGGACAACGGCATCTACGTGATGATGGCCATGGCACTGATGTGGGCTCCCGAGAATGAGATGAACTGCATGTTCCTGCTGCTCGTCCCCCGACTCGGAAAGATGGGTGGCGGCATCATGACCGAACTGAAGATTGCAACACTCGCGACAGCGTACCTCTTCATCGAATTGATCATGTTCTTCTTTCTCGGACTACTCGTTTGGCAAGCCGGTTTTCACTTGATGTCGCTGATGATTGGTGTCGTGCTGGCGTTCGTGATGCTGCGAATGGAATGGGTCGACTGTGAAGACTGGGACATCATCTCGCGCAACGAATGGTTGCACGGATACACGTTCTTGTGCAGTGACGAGCGAAGAGAGCGACTGGCTGAGAAGGTCGACGTGCGGCACGATGCGGTTTCGATGGCATTGGCAACGTCATCAACGGCATCGACCAGCAACGCATCCTACATGGCGGCCAGATCAACCACGATGGCACGATCCGCGAAAGGCGAAGCGACCACCATCGCCCCGCGAAACAACAGTGGCCAAGCGGGGACCGCGACAACGACCACGGCACCAACGCCTAACTCGGGAAAGGACGGCAAAGGAAAACGCCGAGGTCTGCTGGGACTCAAAGGGAAAGCCCCCGCTCCACCGCCGTCACCTCAACAGATCGCCGAAGCCCACCCCGACTTCAACCGCATCGCGATGCTGTTGCGGCAATCCCTCTCGACCCGCAGCCTGATGCTCGCGGAGCAACACTTCGGAAAACTCCAACAACTCGGCTTGGCCCCAGGACTCGCTGACAAAACTCTGTTTGATTTCGCCTCGCTACTGGCGTCTGAAAAGAAGTACCTGCCCGCGTTGACTCCGCTGCAGTTAATTGTCGAGCATGGCGGACCGATGTCGGCAGACGCGTTGATTCGGGTCGCCCAAATTCAATTGAAAGTCATGCGTCTGCCCGGTGAAGCGGTCAAAACGCTCAGAAAAATCCGCTTCCCCGCAGAGACCGCCGCGGGCGCCGAACGCCTGTCCGAAGCCCAGAAAAAAATCATCACTCGCCGAAACGCATTACTTGAGCAATGTGGCGTTCAACCGCCTCCACTTATCGCCAAACCCGACGGACCGAAGTAGAATCGTACCAACTCCCGCCTCCCCCACCCTAAAGAGCGAATGACTATGACGACTCCCGCCTTGCCCCGCCGTAATTTTCTGCAAACCCTGGCCGCCACTGCTGCCGTTGGCGCGATCGCGCCACGCTTCGCTGCTGCTCACGAAGGCGAACACAGTCACTCGCACGATGACGCTCCCTTCCAAATTTCGCTCGCCGAATGGTCGCTGCACCGCACGCTCCGCGATGCGTCCAAAGGGGTCACCAACCTCGACTTCCCTCGAATCGCAAAAGAAGACTTCGGCATCGACGGAATCGAATACGTCAACCAATTCTTCAAAGACAAGGCCCGCGACGAAGCCTATCTCGGCGACCTGAAGAAACGCTGCGAAGACCAAGGCGTTAAGAGCCTTTTGATCATGGTCGATGGCGAAGGGCAACTCGGCAACCCTGACAAAGCTGGCCGCAAAAAAGCCGTTGAGAACCATCACCAGTGGGTCGACGCGGCTAAATTCCTCGGCTGCCACTCGATTCGAGTCAACGCGGCGAGCGGCGGGTCCTATCTCGAGCAAATCGGTTACGCCGCGGACGGCCTCAGCCAACTCTGCGAATACGCGGCACCGCACGGCATCAACGTTATTGTCGAAAACCACGGCGGACTCAGCAGCAACGGTGCTTGGCTGGCCGTGGTGATGGAGCGAGTCGGAATGGATAACTGTGGCACGCTGCCCGACTTCGGTAATTTCGATATCCGTCGCGGCAACGATCCGCTGTCGTTCGATCGCTACCTGGGCGTACAAGCCTTGATGCCATACGCCAAAGCTGTGAGTGCCAAAACGCACAACTTCGACGCCGAAGGGAACGAGACCAACACGGATTACTTCAAGATGATGGATATCGTGATGGAGTTCGGATACCACGGATACGTGGGCATCGAATACGAGGGTGGCCAACTCGACGAGTACGCAGGCATCCGGGCAACCAAGTCATTGCTCGAACGAGTCCGAGCAAAACTAGCATGACCCAAACACCCGCGAAACGGATTTTACTGGGTATCGCCGGCGGAATTGCCGCGTATAAAGCCGCCGATCTCTGCAGCAAACTCGCCCAAGCCGGTCATCACGTCCAAGTCGTGATGACCGCGGGGGCGTCGGAGTTCATTGGAGAGACGACTCTGGCGGCATTGTCGGGGCGACCGGTCGCGACAAAATCGTTCGACCCGCGCTACCCACTCGGGGCACACATCGAATTGGCCGTTGACCTGGACGCGATGGTAATCGCGCCGGCGACGGCCTCGGTCCTGGCGAGATTGGCGAATGGCCAGGCCGACGACTTGCTCAGCACCTTGTATCTGCAGAATACCGCTCCCGTCTTGCTCGCACCGGCCATGAGCGACCCGATGTGGAGCCAACCGGCTGTCCAACGCAACATCGAGACGCTTCGCAACGATGGCTGCCGAATCATCGGCCCCGAAAAAGGTTGGCTGAGTTGTCGTGTCCAGGGTGTTGGACGAATGAGCGAACCGACTAAGATTGTCGACGAAATCCATACATTTTTTTCTGCAATAACGAAACGCTCATGACCGTCCATGTTTTCGGACACCGCAATCCCGACACCGACGCCATTTGTAGTGCACTCGCCTACGCCGAGTACTTACGAAGAACGACACGCCCTGATGCCGTCGCCGCCTGTTGTGGAGCCCCGAATGAGCGAACCGAGTTCGCCCTCCGGCAAGCCAAACTCGCGATGCCGCGAATCATCATGGACGTCCGCCCTGAACTCGACGACATCTGCAACCGTGAAGTCATCTTCGCGAGACCCAACGACGTTTTCTACGACGTCTACAAATTGATGAACGCCCACGGGCTCCGATCGATCCCGGTTCTCGACGAAAACGACACTCTGATCGGTTTGGCAACGCTGCTCGAATTGCTCGAACTGGTTTTCAAAGGCGGCGTCGACGGCGGGCAATCACGCGGTGTTCGCTCGACCCTTCGCAGCATCGTTTCGGTGCTCGGCGGAGAGTTCCAGCACGCGGTGAATCCGGACGAGACCGAAGACCTGATCGTCACCGTCGGTGCGATGAGCGCGGGCGGTTTCACCGATCGACTCAGCCAGTACCCCGTCGACCGCCTTCTCGTGGTGAGCGGTGACCGACCGACGATCCAGTTGCCCGCGCTCGAAATGGGCGTTCGCGCCCTCGTCGTCACCGGCGGATTCGAACTGTCGAGCGGCCTGATGGAGTTGGCACGAAACCGGGGCGTCGCGGTGATCACGAGCGAACTCGACACCGCAACGACGACGATGCGAATCAAGGCGGCCCAAGTGATCGCCGATGCCATCGACAAGGACTTCGAATCGTTGCCGGCGAAGATGCCGGTCACGACGGCAAAACAACAAATCTTCCGCTCCGCCCAACCGGTTTTCCCCGTCACCGATGGCAAAAAACTCATCGGCGTGCTGAGCAAGAGTGACCTCGTCCACCCGCCCCGTCCGCAACTCGTCCTCGTTGATCACAACGAAATGGGACAAGCCGTCGAGGGCGCCGACGAAGCCGACATTATCGAGGTGCTCGATCACCACCGCCTTGGCGGATCGCTAAAATCGACCGGTCCGATCAAGTTCACGATGGATCCCGTCGGTTCGACTTGCACGCTCGTGGCGAGACTGTTCCGCCAATCGAACATCACACCCGAACCGGGCATCGCTCTCTGCATGGCCTCAGGGATCATCAGCGACACGCTTTACCTGCGTTCGCCCACAACGACGGACGTCGACCGCGACATCCTCGCGTGGCTGCAAACGTTCTGCAACCTTTCGCTCGAGCAGTTCGCAACGGACTTTTTCCAAGTCGGCTCTGCCCTGCGTACGTGTACTCCGGAAAAAGTGGTGCGGGAAGACTGCAAGCAGTTCGAAGAAGGGGGCAAGCGTTTTTCGATTTCACAGATCGAGGAAATCGGATTCGACCTTTTTTGGCAGCGACAAACCGAACTCGCCAAAGCGCTCAGCGGACTCGCGACCGAAAACCATTTGGACTTTTCGGCCCTGCTCGTCACGGACATTTCCAGCAACGGCAGCCTGTTGCTCATGAGCCGAGAACCCGACGGTTGGGATGAGATCAATTACCCACAACTCGAAGACAATCTCTACAAACTCGACAACGTGGTCAGCCGCAAGAAGCAATTACTGCCCCTGATCAGCAGCCTGCTCGAAACCGCCACTCACCCGTCGTAAACACGGCGGTATGGGCCGAACGCGAACATTCCGTACTGGGCTCTCCCATACCCGCCTTCTCGGGTCCGACGACCGCCACACCCACGCAGATCACATGGCAAGGCATACAGCGACGCACCGGGGGGCTTCCTCGGCGGATATAGTTGCGATGCCTATCGGATGATGAACATCCTAAAATCCTCTCACCATGATTTTGAGAACCGGTGTTAAACCATGAAAACGTCCTATGACTGTGTGGTCGTCGGCGGGGGCCCCGCCGGCGGAACCGCTGCCTCCATCGTTGCCTCGGCTGGCCTTAGCACCTTGTTAATCGAACGTGAGGCCGTGCCACGTTTCCACGTGGGGGAATCCCTGATGCCGGAGGCCTACTGGCCGCTCGAACGTCTCGGGCTGATCGACCAGATGAAAACGTCTGGATGGCAACAGAAGAAGAGCGTTCAATTTGTGACGCACACAGGTAAAGAGTCCGAACCGTTTTTCTTCCGTGAACACGACGAACGGGAGTGCAGCACCACATGGCAAGTCGAACGAAGCGAATTCGACAAGATGCTGTTCGACCGGGCCGCGGAATTGGGTGCGGATTGCCACGACCGGACACGGCTCGTCGAAGTCAAGTTCGATCCTGCGGACTCTCCCGACACGCCACCTCGCGCGACCGGTGTGGTTGTCCGTGATGCGGCAGGCGAAGACCACACGATCGAATGCCGCGTGGTGATTGATGCCACCGGACAACAAAGTTTCATCGCCGGTCGCCTCGGTCTCAAAGAGGTCAACCCAAACCTGAAGAAAGCTGCAATCTGGACGTATTACAAAGACGCGATTCGCGGCGATGGGGACAACGAAGGCGCCACGATCATCCTCAACAGCGAAAACAAAAACGCGTGGTTCTGGTTCATCCCACAATCTCGCGGCATCACGAGTGTGGGATGCGTCGCCGATCATGAGTATCTGCTCAAGGGCCGAGGCACACCGGAAGAAATTTTCGGCGAGGAACTCGCGAGTTGCCCAGGCCTGATCCCACGCCTAAGCAGCGCCACCCGCGTTGGCAAATTCACAACGGCGAAAGAATTTTCCTACATGACGCGACAGCACGCCGGGCCGGGATGGGTCCTCGTCGGTGACGCGTTCGGATTCATCGACCCGGTGTACTCGTCCGGTGTGTATTTCGCCTTAGAGATGGGTGTGCGGGCGGGTGATGCCGTCGTCGAGGGTCTGCAAAACAACGACCTCTCGGGCGACCAACTCGGCAAATGGGCTCCCGAATTCAAAGCCGGTGCCGAACGAATCCGCAAACTCGTGCATGCATTCTACGACAAAGATTTCAGCATCGGCCGGTTCATGCGAGAGTTCCCTCAGTATCGAGGCAATGTGACGGACCTTTTAATCGGACGCGTTTTCACCGATGATGCCGGGCGCATGTTCCCCGACATGCAACAAAGTATCGAAAACACTCGGCAACAAAAAATCGCTGCGGCGAAAGAGATGAACGCTTGAACGAATTCAATGAACTGCGTTGGTGGCAGGACGACCTCTCAGAACGCTTTGACGCTCTGATCTTCGACTGTGACGGCACCCTCACCGATTCGATGCCACTGCACTACCGCGCGTGGCGTGACACTTTGCTGGCACGAGGCGTGGAATTCCCCGAGCCTCGGTTCTATTCGATGGGCGGCATGCCCACGGACAAGATTATCGACATCTTGTGCGGCGAACAGAATGTCAGTGTGGATGTCGACGCCACCGCTCAAGCCAAAGAAGATGCTTTTGAGGATTTGATGGGCGAACTGCAACCGCTGCAGATCGTCTGCGATTGTGCCGCCCGACACCGTGGCCAAATGCCGATGGCCGTCGCCAGCGGTGGAATCCGTCCGATCGTCGAGCGTCAACTCAAACAAATCGAAACGTTCGACTGGTTTGGCGCCATCGTTACGAGCGAAGACACCGAACTGCACAAACCGGAACCAGACGCATTCTTGCTCGCCGCCCGATTGCTCGACGTCGATCCGACGCGTTGCCTGGTCTTTGAAGATTCACCACTCGGATTCGACGCCGCATGTCGGGCCGGCATGCAATTCGTCGACGTTCGCCCAACCGTCGCGGCAAACGGAAAATAAGCCGCAGAGTCCTAACAGAACCGCGGGCAGGTTTCGCGCCGCGTCCACCGAGCCAAGGGTGACGCGGCGTTCGTTGCAGCAAACGCAAGTCAGTAGCGAACTCAAAATCGGCAATGTCACCCGCGAAAGGGGCCACCCACTCGCGGCACCTTCTCACGCCCCCCGCCGGCTCTCTCGCGGGGGCTACCGATATTCTCGAGAGCCCGACATTCCCGAGAGAATGCCGGTGACTCATTCAGGCCATCTAAGGGGCGAGAATTTCGTTCGTCGTTTGCACGCCAGAGTTGTCTTGCTGGAAGATCGAAGGCAGGTTGTTTGGCAAACGACCGGGTGCGTCCGATGGATCTGGAGCGAAGTCGCTGCCGCGGACGGCCGATCCCAACGGGGTCGTTAACGAATCGTCGATCGTTCGCAAATAAGCTTGCAGCTTCCACGCCGGGATGACGGTCACACCGAGTTCCTTGGCCATCGTCTTCGCTCGGCCGAGTGCCACGACTTCGCGAGCATCGGCTTCGCCATCAGCCTCAGGTGGTTCGCCGAGAACGAGGAATCGGACGCTGCTGTCGAAATCACCATCGGTGCTCAAGTCGGGCTGCAGGATCGCGGCGACTTCCGCTCCCGCGGCACGCACCATCGAGGCGACACCCTCGGTATCAGGTCGCTCATCGCCATCGAGATCGATGTTCCATCCCAACGCAATCTTGACGCGTCGGCCTGGTGACCAGAACGGCGAGTAGATTTTGTCGCCCGAGATGATCGGATAGCGGAATTCAGGACGTGCAACGACACGGGCTTCGGCACGATGCTCGCCGAGAATCTTCGTGACCTGGATGGTCGCTTTCACTTTGGCATCTTGCAGGCGGGTTTCGTCGCCGTCGATCACTCCAAACGTCACGCCAGGACGGAGTGCTTCGGACGATCCCAAGTTGATGTTCACCACGTTGCCGTCGCGGACGACGTACGTGATCACACCTTGTGTGCTTTCGAAGTTATCGCTGCGCAGTTTGGTCAACTCGATCAATTGCGTGTTGATTGTCGAGAGCAGTTTGTCTTCACGTGTTTTGAAGTTGGCGAGTTCGGTCTGCAACTTTTTGCTCAGTGCGTTGAGCTTCTTCGAGGTTTGCAGGAGCGTGTCTTTGTTCTTTTCGCCGGTCTCCTTCATCTTCTCGCGGTCTTCGGCGTACTTTGACATCTCCACTTCGAGTTGCTTGTTCGCTTTGTCTTTGTCCGATTCAGCCTGCTCCTGTGCCTTCCGCGCGAGATCCACTTCCGAGGCCGTTTGGACCCGAATCTTGGTCGCTTCATCACGTGCTTGACCGTACTGAACGTTCCGGGACCGAATCGCGTTGACGAGCACCTCGGGGAGGTTCGGATAGTTGCGGTTTTGCGGATCGACTTCAGGACCGAAATAGGACATATCACGGGCGAACTGCCGTTCGATCGTTTCCATGTCCGGGTCCCCGCCCGTGCTCGAGGTCAGTTGGTCGAACTGAGCTTGGGTCAATCCACCGACGCCTAGCATCGCCTTCATCATTGTCGCCTGGCTCTGAAGCGTTTGCAGTTCCGATTGAGCGGAGGTCAAGCGATCTTTGGACGCTACTGCGGTAAGCGACTCGACGCTGCCCCAGCGATACAGGAAGAAATTCAAGGCCAGAGAAAGGACCAAGAAAATCAGGCAAGCGATCAAGCTGCCACGGATGACGGAATCGTCGCGTGCGGCCATGATGGGCGTTGGGTTTTAGGGAGAGAAAGGTCTATCGTCAGACGAGAAGAACCGCCAATTGTATTCGCTCAATATCGAAATCACACGCTCGGCGGCGGATTTTCTTTACGAATCACTCCCTCTTCAGGTTCAGGGTTTGCCGATTCCACCGGTTTTGGCGTTCAGCCGACGATCGGCGGATGCTCCGCTCGCGTCACCCCCACCCTGAACGGGCCCGGCCAGCGGCCGGCGCGGCCCCAATTTCGTCGGTTCTGCCGGAAAGCGAACCGCTCAGTCCTGCAGCTCACGCCGCAGATTCCGGACTCGGTCCTGAATGAGGATCGGCAATTTGCTCCGCAGCAGGTTGCGGCCGTCGAACCAATCGTGGGGTTCGTGAAGAACGAAACGGAGTTGGATAATGGACGCTTGTTCTTGTCCCGGCACCGGAGTGATCGCGACGTACCCCCCCATACCGGCATAAGGATGTGGCGGACCGAGCTCTTTCTCGCCAACGGAATTGCGTTCAATCGCCCGCCATTGATTCGAGATCGATTCCGGATCCGGCGTTGGCGAACCGAACCGTGAATCCAACAACCAAGTCAAAATGATCGGAGCGGTTTCGTCATCTGTCGACCAGATCGAACGTCTCGCCCGAGCGACCCCACGAACGACAACCTTGCTGAGCAACGGCATCTGCAGATATCCGAGAGCCTCGTACTGCCCGTCGAGGGTCACGTTGAAATCAGCGAGTTCCTGTTTGGTCAGTGACCGGGTTTTGTTCTTCTCCAACTCCTCCGGATTGTCTTGGTCGCTCAGTTCGATCGTTTTCTCCGGCGAATCTGGATCCGATTTAAAGTCCTCGAGCGCTTCCGATTTCCGAATTTCAGCAATCGACTGATGGACGACGAACGCGACATCAATGAAATGCCCGATGCGATCGCCCTCATCATTTTTGATCGAATCGGTTTGCACCGAGATCGGCGCCACCACGGAATCCCGCGTGAACCGGCTCACACCATGTCGCCCCGCAAGAGTCTCCAACGCCTTCATTGCCGACGGGCTGTCGGCGGGCTCGCCGGTGACCGAAACGAAACTGGGCTCCGGCAACACAAACGATTTGTCATTGGTGAGTTCAATGCCCTCGGTTGTCATCTTCCGCAACAGATTTTCTTGAGACGATCGTTCGTCCGCCGCATCCGCTGAGGCGGCCTCCGGCGCAGCGGTTTGTTCTCCACACGCTCGATGGGCCACCGGGAAGGAAACCAAGAACGTCGCCAATAAGATTGCAGGTAGCGTCACGTGAGAGACGGGATCGGAAACGGCGCCGCAGCGAAGAAGATTCATTGTTGCCTAGATGCGTGTGAGTTTTTGGGGTGCGTTGGGGTTGGGACGCCGAATCGGATCAAAGACCACCGGGAACTTCAGTGGTGCATACGATTGTGGGCGCGTCAAGCGAATTGGGGTTCAAAAACATTCAGATTCCTCGAGCGGCCTTGTCGATCCGTAGCGATCGAGCAATGCGTTGCGAATCCTACAGTCTGCAGGGTCTTGAGCCATTCCGATTAGATTTCGCAAACTTGATGCTGCCGAAACACTCATGCCGTCCGATACCTACTTGTGCAACGGTATCTTGCTTTCAATTTACCGAGAACGCAAATCACACAGCGTCGTCGTTGACCCTCCCAATCGAAACGATAACCGTCGTGTGGCGATCGAAACCTTCCTCTCAAAAAATTCCACGGAGACCTGTACGATGCGTCGTATTCTTGTACCAGCTGTTTTGGCCGTTGCCCTGCTTGCCGGAAACGCCTCCAGCGCCAGCGCCTTTGGCCACCTGAAATCCCTGTTCGGCGGTTGCGGATCCGCATGTGACACCGCTTGTTGCGAACCAGTTTGTGAGCCCGTTTGTGGCTGTGAGCCTGTTTGCGGTTGCGAGCCTGTTTGCTGCGAACCAGTTTGCGGAGCAGAGCCTTGCTGTGCACCAAAGATGGGCTTGCTCCAACGCCTCTTCCACAAGAAGAGCTGCTGCGACACCGGTTGCTGCGAGCCAGTTTGCGAGCCAGTTTGTGGCTGTGAGCCAATTTGCGAACCAGTTTGCGGTTGCGAGCCAATCTGCGAACCAGTTTGTGGTTGCGAGCCAGCTTGCTGCGACTCGGCACCTTGCCGCCCATTCGGTGGATTCTTCGCTCGCATGTTCAGCAAGAAGAGCGCCTGCGACGCCGGCTGCTGCGAAATCGTTGAGCCAGCTTGCGGTTGCGAACCAACCTGCGGTTGCGAGCCAGTTTGCGGTTGCGAAGCACCTTGCGGATGCCACTGAGAACTTCACTTTCCCGGCAGGGCGAGCTCCTAAGAGATCATTACTCGACTAAGCCCGCTCGACGGCGAAACTGAAACCTAACAATGACCCCGTGCTCGGAATTGATCCGACACGGGGTTTTTTCGTTGGCGTCACGCGGTCGCGCCGAAATACCGACACAGCTTCAAAATTACAATGCATCCCCAAACTCACGGCAGCGTCAAATCACGCAATCACGGAAAAACCCCGCCTTGGACGCCAATCTGATGCGTTTTGGGATTGAGCAAATCCGTGGCAAACCACTGGGAGTAGGGTAATTCCCCTCCCGCATCCCGCCATTACGATCGCTCCACTTCGGATCGGCGACACCGGTCGCTTTGCAAACCTATTGATTGTCGAGGGCATCGCAGCTTGTTAAGCTGGGCACCATCGGAAAATCGTTCGACATCTGTGATCAAGCGATCTTCCGCCTCCTGGGTTTCGGATCAAGCAATGCGTTTTGTCTCCGGAGACCTCCCACCACCCCCCCCTCCTTACCCGCTCACCACATGGAAAATTCTCGCATGACCAACCGAACTAATCGTCGTCGTTTCTTGGGCCAATCCGCAGCCGTGACCGCCAGTGTCGGTTACTGGGCCGGAACGTCGCTCGCCTCCGATACGAAACCTGAATCCGCACTTAACGCTCTCGCAGCCGGTTGTATCGGTGTGGGAGGAAAAGGTGGCAGTGACACTAGTCACATCGGAAACCAAGGCGTTCGCATTGCCGGCCTTTGCGATGTCGATGGTGACACATTGACTAAGAAGGGACGCGAATTTCCCGACGCCGCCAAATTTGATGACTTCCGCGAGATGCTCGACAAACTCGGCGACAAGATCGACATCGTCACCTGCAGCACCCCAGACCACGTTCACGCCGCGGCCTGCGTCCGGGCAATGAACATGGGCAAACATATCTACTGCCAAAAACCGCTGACTTGGTCGATCCGGGAAGCCCGACTGATGCGGGAAACCGCCGAAAAAACGGGCGTCATCACCCAAATGGGTAATCAAGGCACCAGCGAAGATGGACTGCGGGAAGCCGTCGAAGTGATCCGCAGCGGCGCGATCGGAGACGTCAGCGAAGTTCACATCTTCTCAAACCGTCCCGTGTGGCCACAGGGCGGCGGACGTCCCGACAAAGTGGATCCGGTTCCGGAATCATTGAACTGGGATGCGTGGATCGGCCCTGCACCGATGCGTCCATTTGTTTCCGGTGCTTACCATTCGTTCAACTGGCGCGGTTGGGTGGATTTTGGCACCGGCGCGTTGGGGGACATGGCTTGCCACACGACCAACATGCCCGTCATGGCACTGAAACTGTGGGACCCGGTCGCCGTGACCGCGGTGAAAAACCCTGGCATCGTCGAAGGCGAACAGTTCCCTGCGAGCAGTGCGTTGATGTTCGAATTCCCAGAACGTGAAGGACTGCCCGCATGTAAGTTCTACTGGTACGACGGCGGAAACCTTCCTTCGGACGACATCATCTCGCAATTGCCGAAATCGTTCCAAAAACGAATCGCAAAACAACGCGAAGGCGGCCCGAAAATGTCCGGTGCTGTCGTCGTCGGCAGCAAGGGACTGTTGTTCTCGCCTGATGACTACGGCGCGAAGTACTACCTGTTGCCTGAGGACAAATACGAAGACTACCAGGTGCCCGAGCAAACGTTGCCGCGGATCCCGTTCAAAGCCTCCGGTGACGAACGTCAAAAATGGGAATTCGTCAGCACGATCAAGGGCGAATACGAACCCGGAACGATGGCCAACTTCGGCTACGCGGGTCGCCTGACCGAAACCATCCTGGTCGGCAACTTGGCCATGCGGGCCGGCGAAGGCCAACGGATCGAATGGAACGCGAAGGACTTAACCAGCCCTAACGTGGAATCCGTCAACCAATTCGTCCAACGCGAATATCGATCAGGCTGGGAACTCGGCTAACACGCCTGGTTCGCTTCGACGCGAATAATTCAACGAGATCGACTCACGGGACTGGCTTGCTATCGCAGACCAGTCCCGTTTTTCGTTGGAAACAAGACGTTGCCCGCAAAGCAAGAAAACATCTAACAAGAACATGTCCCCGGCACCGACAGTGGTGCTCAACCATCGGCAAGCCAAAAAAACCGAGGAATCAATCGAAAAAAAGCAAATTCAGCGCGCCGGCATCTGACTTCGATACCCTAGTAGTTAGATACCATGAAAACGAACGCCCCTCACCCGCCGACCGCGCCGCCGCGTCCTCTGCCGCCCCCATCACCAGAACCTCCGCCGATCGTTGATTCGACCGACACAATGTTCTCCGGATTGAGCGACCGTGATCTCCTCATCGGATGGCGGGACGATCAATGCCGTGCGGCGTTAGACGAACTTGTTCGCAGGTACCGCGTGTTGGTACTGAGCGTTTGCCGTCGTCATTGCCTCAGCGAGCAGGACGCCGATGATGCGTTTCAAATCACTTGGGTCTGCTTGGCTCAATCGGCAAATCGAATTCGCAACCCTGATCGCCTCGCCGGTTGGCTCCATCGGGTCGCGACTCGCGCCAGTCGTGCGGTAATGCGAAAACGACGTGGGGCCGGCACCGCAAACATGCGTCGGTCCAATCTGGGTCACAACGAGATGAATGAGATCCCCGGCGAGCACGACGAAGCGTTGACGCAATTGACACGACGCCACGAGGCCGCCGTGCTCGACGAAGAGATCGCCGAATTGCCGGAACACTACCGCACAGCAATCGTCATGCATCTCATCGATGGGCAAAGCTACCAGGCAATTGCCCAACGAATTGAATCGAGCGTGGGAGCAGTCCGAGGCCACGTCCAACGAGGCAAACAAGTTTTAGCCCGTCGGCTGAGACACCGCGGCATCGTTCCGGTGATGGCCTTCGCCGCAACTCAAACTCTCCGTGTCTCGGACGCGATCGCTGCCGACGCCGCCCGCCGTACCCTTCCCTCTGAACTCAACCTGTCCGACGCGTCCTCGATAACCAACGCAACAGCGGGCCAAGAACCTCTCCACATTCCTTCTCTTCTCTCTTCAGGAACTCCAATGATTCGCATCGCTTCATGGGCAACCGCCGGATGCCTTACCTCGGCTGCGCTGGTAGGCATCTGGCTGACTCAAGTTCCCGCTTTTGGGGAGACCGACGGCAAGCCACTGACCGTTCGCATTTCGAAAATCCCAAACGGCGACACCGATGCGGCGACTCTCGTGGTCGGTCAAGCTGCATCGTTCGCCACAACGCCGCCACCGACAGACGCTCCATCGAATCCCGAACGGCAACCCTCCCCTGCACCGGAGCATCGCACCGACGTTGCCCACACCGTGGCCGAAAAAATGGATGACGTGGTCAGCATCGATCTGACCTGTTCGCTCAACGATCTCGATGAATCCTTGTCAGGCGCACTCGGAATCGCTGTCCTACTCGACCGACGTGCGATCGGCCTCACCGACCTTTTGGATACAGGCACTGCTCTCAACATCTCGACTGACAAACAACCGCTACGAACCATCCTTCGTAAAACACTCGAACCACTGGGCCTGCGCGCCGAGGTTCAAGACGAAGGACTCGTCATCACCGCCGATTTCGCAGAACTCACCCGTCGTGGAATCTCGACTGACAAATGGATTGGTTTATCCGATGAACTCGTCGAACAAGTCGACGAAGTCCTGGCGACCAAAGTCGCCGTCGATTTTGTCGATACACCTCTAGTCGAAGCCGTTGCCCACTTGGCGAGTGAAACTGCATTCCCTATCCGGATCAACTTAAACGCGTTAGAAGAAGAGGGTCTTACCGATGACACCCCCGTGCAGTTTTATTCTGGGATTTCACCGACCGTGACACCGGTTACCGCTTTCGATCCATCCAACGACCCATTTGGATCAACGAGCACACAACCATCGAAAAAATCAAAACCGCAGCCATCCACTGGAAAAACGCAAGCGATCGAGTCCAAACCGCCCGTCGAGGATGGCCGAAGCGCATCGGTTGAAGTCGTGCTCAACTCGATCCTCCGACCGCTCGAATTGACGTACACCGTGCGTGACGAAGCCATCATCATCACGACTCTTGACGACGCACGAACCGAGCTCCGACCAAGAATCTATTTTCTCGAGGGCACCGGTTTACCGCGTGGTGACTACAACGTCGTCATCGAACTCATTCAGAGTTCATTCGAGCCGGATCAATGGGAAGCACTCGGTGGCTCGAGCACGATCATGCCGATCGGCAATGGCTCGCAGGGCCGTCCTGCGTTGTTGATCAGCACGACGACATCCACTCACGACCAAATTGAATCCTTCATGGGATCGCTCCGAGAAACGCACTTCGGCCCTGATCCGATCGCAACCCAACCGTCTTCTCCCGGAGGCGGCCCATTTGGTGGAATGGGTGGCGGAATGGGTGGCGGAATGGGTGGCGGAATGGGTGGCGGAATGGGCGGTGGAATGGGTGGCGGAATGGGTGGCGGAATGGGTGGCGGAATGGGTGGCGGAATGGGCGGCGGAATGGGCGGCGGAATGGGCGGCGGTGGAATGTTCTGACTTCCACCGCGTCGCGAACTCGGTACGCCACGTCCGATCTCACGTGAGACGGACTCACGTGAGATGGTGGTGGACTCCGAAAATCGGCTACTCCTTCGAGCTGCCCAATTGCACGAGCACGTTGCTCGACTCGGGAAGGATGTCGATCGACGCACCGGCTTCGAGCAACTGGTTGATCTCCATGACTTCGAGCACCGTATCGAGAACTTCGGGATCCTTCTTCCCGATCTCGTTCAGCTTCTGACCAACAATTTCCGGACGCGCCGCAGCGGCCTCGGCCATTTTCTGGCTGACCTTGAACGCAGTTTCACTCTTGATCAGTCCGACGCGGTTTTCGCCGTCCTGCTTCATCGCACTGGTCACCTGCACCAACCGTTTGACGACCTTTTCGGTGATGTTGTGAACCATCTGCATGTCGGTGAATTCGACTTTGCGAATGTAAACCGACCCGAGCCGGTAACCCCATTTTTCCGATAGCGGCGAAACCGCTTGACGGACCGTTCGACTGAGACTGTGCCGGTCCTCGAGCATCGTTTCCATTTCCAGATTGCTCAACGTCGAGATCGTCGAACTCGTTACGTTCGCTTGCAACGATCCATCAGGATTGGCATTGATGAAGAGGTAGGCGACGGGGTCAGCAACTTGCATTTCATACCAAATACCGACACCCATCGGGGTTCCCTCTTCCGAGTTCACCATTTGGCTGCGCAGGTAATGTTGACGCAATGCCGTGCTAACGACGTATCGCTTTCCAAAGAATGGAATCAACATCGCACGCATACCGAAGTGCGATATCGGAAAGTGCAATCCGGACCGGTTGAGCGTACCGATGACTTTGCCGAAGAGCGTGAAGACCTGAGCCTCACATTCGTTGACACAGGTGTAAATCCCGAACGCGCGGGCGAAGGTCAGAATCATCGGGATCGTCGCGACACCGAGAATAAATAAGAAGATTTGCATGGAATTAGCCTATGAGAATGTTGGGATTATTTGGAACGCGAATTGTTGAGGACAACACGTGAAGCGAGCCCATAGAGTGGGACCCTCGCGTTTCGCAAATAGGCTTTCAAACATGACGATCCTCCTTCGTTCTTAATCGTTCCCAAGGTCCCCGCGAGTTCCTGCAGCGGTGCCACTTCGGCTTGCGCGTTGTTGGTCGCGATCTCAACGGCACGAGCACTCATCGTGATCTGTTGCTCGGAGTCCGCACGCGCGGTGCTGATGTCAGCGGCAACTTGGTTGCGCGTGCTGTTAATCGCAGACAACGCCCGATCGACTTCCGGTGGCGGATCGATTTCGGTGATCAACGCGGCATCGAGTTCGATCCCATACCGTCCGGTGGTCGAACGACATTGTTCTTCCATGTACTGATTGAGTAGCGGTAGGTTTTTACGGAGATCATTGATCGAAACGCCCTCGGACAATTCGACCGCACTACCCTTCCCTTGGCTTTCATCGACTTCTTCCTCTTCGGCTGCACTGAGCAAACTCGCACCTTTGGGATCGGTGAAATTGGCAATCCGCTCTCGCAACACCGAAACGAAGTACCCCATCACATGCTCGAGCGGACTCTTGACCCCGAACAGAAACGGGTACAGGTTGCTCTCGCTGATCCGGTATCGAATTTGGCCGTTCACGCCAGTCGTCAAGTTATCCTTCGTCACCGCCTCGATTGTGTCCTGGCGTTTCGACGGGTCCCATGAGAGATCAACCGCGTGGGTGGCAACACTGACGCGGTGCACTGTTTCCCATGGCAATTTGAAATAGGGACCACCAGGTCCGATAACGCGAACCTGCGGGTACGCGTAGCGTTCGCGTTCCTCGTTGCTGAGCGAGGGATCGATTGGCGGCGCGATGTCGGGCGACTCAGCCACCATGGGCAGCACTTCGGCGGCGCCGAATCGGGTCTTCACCGCTCGCTGGTCAGGCGAAACCGTGTACAGACAGCCAGGTAGGGTCCGGAAGGCGGCGTAGGCCGCGAGGCCCAAAACATACCACAATAGAAACATGATGCACTCACTGGTTTGTCGAAGGCGAAACATCCCCGAAAGGGGGCGTGAGTTAGGATTGTAACGTTCCCCCGAGGTCGCGGTACGGGTTGCGGAGACTGGCCCCACGCGACCAAACGCCCGAATGTCACGGCTATACATCGTCGCCCGACTGACTATTTTGAAAGGACTATCGTCAACGCCCACTATCGACCGGTTTTCGCTTGTCCCCTCCGACCTCTCCACGAATCTCGCGACGGCTGAGAATCGTACTGAGTCTATTGATTCTGGCCCATTTGTCCGCCGTCATCGCGCCTCCGTTGGCGTTTCAAAGTCGCGGCCCACGCGGTCTTTCGCCCTCGGTTTCGCTGCTGCTATCACCGCTCGCGGCGTACGGACAGTTCCTCTACCTCGATCGCGGGTACGCATTCTTTGCGCCCGATCCGGGTCCGAGCCATTTGATGCGGGTCGAGATCTCCTCAGGCGAAAACGACTCCGCCGAAGCAAATGATGCGAACGTCGAAACGCGTTTGTATCCAAGCCTGGATGATCAGTGGCCGCGCCTGCTTTACCACCGGCATTTCATGTTGGCCGAATTTTTGAACGACGCCTACCAACCGGCTTTGCCCGGCGAAGCCGCGAAATTGGTCGGCTCGGATTTGCCGATCGAAGAACTCAAAGCATGGCGGATGGGCCGACAACGTTATGAGATGATTGCCGATTCGATGATCCGCCACCTGCAGAAAAAGTTTGACGCGCAGGACGTCAAGATTGACCGGCTCGAACACATGATTCCGGACTTCGTTCCGTACGCGAACGAACCGACACCGCTGAACGATCCACCGACCTATGTTTTGCTCGAAGACATTCCGATCACACTAGACACATTGCTCGGAGTGCTCCCGCAAGATTTGCCGCAACCTGAACCGCGTGAAACCGTCCCCGCTCCTTCCGGCGAACCGATTCGCGATCGTTCAGAAACGTCCGAAACCACGGACGAACGCGAACGTGATTCAGAGACGACAGTACCAATCGATCGCCAACGTGCCGTGGTGCCTCCGGTCTCCGAAGGAGTCAGCCCACAATGACTTCCAATACCAGCCTCCAACAACGTCTAAAGAATTCCGCTAGCGAGTTTCTCGATTCCTGGGATGAGTTTTGGTTTGCCGCGCGGCATGTCGAAACCCTCGCGGTCCTGCGCATCATCACCGGTGCGATGCTGCTTTACTCGCACGTCGTCCTGGCGACCAATTTGGAATCGTTCTTGGGCGTTGACGCCTGGATCAACAACGACGCGTCACGCGCACTGCACGACGGAACGCTGGGTGAACCGACCGCGGCGTGGTCTTACCTCTGGAACGTCGACAGCCCCGCGATGATCGGAGTGCATCACTTCGTCACGATCCTCGTTTCGGCATCGTTCATGGTCGGGTTCCTGACACGGATCACCGGACCGTTGGCGCTGTGGTTTCAACTGATGTTGATCCATCGATTGTTGGGCAGCCTTTTTGGCCTCGATCAGATCGTGACCTACTGCGCCATGTACCTCGCCTTCGCTCCGTGCGGGGCGGTGTTTTCGGTGGACGCGTGGTTGCGGCGTCGTTTCTCAGCCGGATCCGAATCGACCTCGAAGAAATTCAAATGGCTGTTCCCAAGTGATGCCCCGAGTGTATCGGCGAATGTGGCCACACGATTGCTGCAAATTCACCTCTGCGTGATCTACCTGTTCGGTGGATTAGCCAAAGCGCGCGGCCAACTCTGGTGGGACGGAACTGCCATGTGGTACGCGATCGGCAACTATGAATACCAATCGCTGGATGTCACCTTCCTCGCTGCGTATCCACGTTTCTTCACGGCGCTGACGCACGTCACTCTTTTTTGGGAAGTGTTCTACTGTGCGTTGGTTTGGCCACGGTGGACACGTCCGATCACGTTAGCGATCGCCGTTGCCGTCCACGGGGGCATTGCCTTGGGCCTCGGCATGGCGACGTTTGGATTAATGATGATCGCGGCCAACGGAATCTTCGTCAGCCCATTGCTGATCCGGCGTTGGCGCAGAATCGAGGTTCCCGAACCGAACGTGGCCATGGCAGGGATGGGCCCGACTTCAGATGCTTCGACGGCCAGTGTGATCATCGCGTCGCCGTCCGATAAGGCCTCGCCATCAACTGCGTCAGCGTCCGAGGCTGAAATCGCCAAACGCCTCGCGGATCTCGAAAAGGGAGAAGAGGCGTTTCGAAAACGCTATCACAAACTCAAACGTCGCGAAGCAAAAGTCGAGGAACGCAACGATCGTATCAAAGCCACTAAGGCAAAGATTCGTGCCAAACTCGAAGACGGCACGTTGGTACGCGGCGACAAACTTCTTGATCAGTCAGGAATCGAACTCTCCGGAATCGGATTAAATGACAGCCATGATGACCTGGAGACTCACATCGACGACAGTTTGTCGGGATATGACCTACTGAACCCGACCGAACGCAAGGATTCTTAATAACGCGACAGACGGTTTGAATCTCGCGTGGTACATTACGGGCCGGTGATTGAATCAAGGACGACCACCTCTCGGAACCCAGCCTGATGTTGACAAAAACTCTGAATTGGCAAGAGATAACCAACGAATTATCTCACTCGGTTTTTCTGATCCTCGAAGACGGGTCGTTTTTCTACGTCAACAAACACGCGTGCGAGTCGCTGAAATACTCCCGCGAAGAAATGTCGAAGATGAAAGTTTTCGACGTCACGCCCCGGTATGAAAACATCTCATGGAAAGACACATGGGAGAAATTCCGGAAACTCAAACGAGTCCATCACGAATCGACGCATCGAGACCGTGAGGGCAATGAATTCCCGGTACTCGTCAATGTGAGTTACAACGAGGAGGCCGCGGACCAACCGTTCCTGATCGTTCACACATACGACCTGTCCGAAAACCAACGCGATCGACAACAACTTCTGTTGGCAATCAAATCTGCGAAAGTCGCCTTTTGGGACTTGGATCTCAAATCGGGCAACGTGTACATCTCGCCGGAACTCCACAATCAACTCGGCCACGATACCGATGTGGAATGGAACGTCGACGTTTGGAAAAGCGGTTTGCACCCCGATGATTACGACACTGCGGTCGGCTGCCTGGAGGATTTTCAGTCAGGCAAATCAGACGAATACCTCAACGTGTATCGATTGCGTCACACCGATGGGGAGTACCGCTGGTTTGAGTCCAGAGGGCAATTTGTCCACGATTCGGCGGGTAACCAGATTCGCATGGTGGGTACGCAGATCGACATCACAGATCAAAAATTGATCGAAGAAGAAGTCCGCAAGATGCTGCGACGAAGCGAGGCGGTTTCGAAGTCCCTCGCGCGCAGTAATCGGGACCTCGAACAATTTGCTTATGTGGCGTCACATGACCTGCGTGCCCCGCTGCGAGGATTGATCCACCTCACCAATTGGGTCCGTGAGGACGCCGCCGATGCCAAGGTCGAACTACCTGATAACGTCCTCGAACATCTAAGGAAGATGCAGGATCAAGTCGAACGGATGGACGCGTTGTTGTCGGGACTGCTCGAGTACTCACGCGTGGGCAACCGCAACCACATGCAGCGAAGCGTTGAACTGCTCGAGGTGCTCACCGATGCCGTCGAACTCGCCGACGTTCCACCAAACTTTGAAATCGTGCTGCCGGAGAAAGACTTCTCATGGATGACCGTCCGCGAACCACTTCAGCGTGTGTTCCAAAACCTGATCGACAACGCGGTCAAACATCATGACCGCGACTCGGGCACTGTGAAGATCACGTACACGGAGACGGAGAACGAACTGATCTTCAGCGTGACTGACGATGGACCTGGGATCGAAAGCAAGTACCACGCGAAGGTCTTTGAGATCTTCCAAAAGCTGCATCAGGAAAACGGCGACGAGGGCTCCGGACTCGGTCTCACCATCGTGCAAAAGCTGGTGCAAACGACGGGTGGTCAAATCGAGATCCACAACGTCTCCCCACGCGGCAGCGAATTCCGATTCACGTGGCCAAAAGTCATCAGTTTCGAAGACCTCAACTGATTTGATACCCTGACGTGGCTGACCGTCTAGATCGATCTCGATTTCGAAATCGCCCGATGGCTCGGATCACTGCGACTGCGCGGATGCACTGTGGCGATTTGCTCCCGGATTCGACATTCATCGCGGCCTTGGACAGCGAGAATGGCGTGGGAAAAACCCGCGTCCAGTTCCGCTACCCCTAAACGGCTCGACAGGTCACAATTGTCGTTTCATTCATTTTGACTCATCCGCTCCCGAGGCCCATTCCTGCCGTGAACGCTTCCCCTCGCCCTGACGATTCCCCAAACGCTGCCGATCCAAAAAACGCCGCCGATTCGTCAGGCGGCGATGATTCAAACCCTAATCCAGACAAAGCCCACCGGCACTTCATCCGACAAGCCATCGACTCGGATCTCGCTTCAGGACGATTCGACGCCGTTCGCACCCGTTTTCCACCTGAGCCGAACGGGTATCTGCACATCGGCCACGCCAAAAGTATCTGCCTCAACTTTGGTTTGGCAAAAGACCTCGGCGGGACGTGCAACCTTCGTTTCGACGACACGAATCCATCCAAGGAAGACACCGAGTACGTTGACTCGATCCAAGAAGACGTCCGCTGGCTCGGTTTTCAATGGGACAACCTGCACTTCGCGAGCGACTATTTCGAGCAACTCTATCAGTGGGCGGAGAAACTCGTGACCGACGGTCATGCGTACGTCTGCGATCTTACCGCCGAACAAACCCGCGAATACCGAGGCACGCTGACCGAAGCCGGGCGCGAGAGCCCCGGACGAAGCAACACACCGGAAGAAAACCTGGACCTGCTACGGCGGATGAAAGCGGGCGAGTTCCCCGACGGCGCCAAGACTCTGCGTGCCAAGATCGACATGGCGAACCCGAACATCAATTTGCGTGATCCCGTGATGTACCGAATCGCGCACGTGCCTCACCATCGGACAGGCGATCAATGGTGCATCTATCCGATGTACGATTGGGCGCACGGACAAAGTGACTCGATCGAGAAGATCACCTTCTCGATCTGCACGCTCGAGTTCGAACACCACCGACCGCTCTACGATTGGTATTGCGACAAACTCGAAATCCACCACCCCCGCCAAATCGAATTCGCCCGGCTGAACATCACATATACCGTGATGAGCAAACGCAAACTCTTGCAACTCGTTCAGGAGAAGCACGTTTCGGGTTGGGATGATCCACGAATGCCAACGATCGTCGGCCTGCGCCGCCGTGGCTACACGCCCGAATCGATCCGTGCGTTCTGCGCCGACATCGGCGTTGCGAAATTCAACAGCACCATTGACGTTGTCCGATTGGAAAACGCCGTTCGCGAACACCTTAACGACGTCGCACCGCGGCGAATGGCGGTCCTCGACCCCGTCAAACTGACCATCACGAACTGGGACGAACACGGATCGCCTGTCGAGATGATGTCGGCCGTGAACAACCCCGGCGATGAATCCGCCGGCAGTCGCGAGATCCCGTTTTCCGGATCGTTGTGGATCGAACGAGACGACTTCAAGGAAGAAGCACCTCGAAAATTTTTCCGCTTGAAAAAAGGTGGCGCAGTACGTTTGCGGGCCGGCTACATCGTTGACTGCCACGACGTCGTTAAAGACGCCGACGGGAATGTCATCGAGATCCTGTGTACGTACGACCCACAAACGAAGAGCGGCGAGGACACGTCGGGCCGCAAGGTCAAAGGCACGATCCACTGGGTGAGCTGCGAACATGCCGCCGAAGTTACGGTGCGAAACTACGACCGGTTGTTCTCGGTCGAGAATCCCGACAGCGTTGCGGAAGGCAAGACCTTCCTAGATCACCTCAACCCAGACTCGCTGTCGACGACAACCGCGTTCGTGGAACCGGCTCTGCGCGAAGCCAAAGTGGGTGACCGCGTTCAGTTCGAACGACTCGGCTACTACGTCGTCGACCAGGACAGCCGGGACGACGAAATGGTGTTCAACCGGATCGTAGGACTGCGTGACACCTGGGCCAAAATCGCTAGCAAAGACGGCGGCGGGCAAGCGAACGCAAACAGCCCAGCGAACGCCAAAGGTAAAGGCAAAGGCCAAGCCAATTGCAAAGGTCAGGGAAACGGCAAAGGAAACAACAACGACAAAGGCAAGAAGCAATCGTAAGCGGCCTACGAACAACAAGCCGTGATCGCGGGGCACTCCCGCGTGCGATTTTGCGTCCGATACCCCGTCATCGTTTTGCAATGCGTTCTTCCAACACACTGGATCAACGCAATGCCCTTTCAACGCCGTTCACTGCCTGAGCGAACCTTCACCGCAAATCCGCGGCCATGCGACTACCGCGAGCATACTCGTTTGCCCGCAAAGCGACACCGCGTGCTAAACACCCGGCACGGCCCGCCGCGAGCACCACGGTGCCAAACCACTTTCAACGACCTCCATCACAATCGACACACATGCCTTCCTCCAAACCAAACATCTCGCTGCCGGTCGTTGCTGCTGCGGACTACCGACACGCCGTGCCCGGAGAGATGTGGGAACTGCGTCCCGTTTCGATCGCAGGTCCGATCGAGTATCGCTCCGCACCACGCGACGATTCCGCGGAAGCGATCACCCGCCTGGCTGAGATTTCTCTCCAGGCGCCAGTCGACTACCCATCGATTAGTGACGCGGTGCTCGCGGGAGATCATGTTGCGTTAGCGGTAGACCCGAACGTGCCACGTGTCGCCGAAGTACTCGAGGGCGTGATCCAGGTGGCCCGCGCGTGCGAGGCAGGACGTGTCAGCATTGTCCTTTGGCCCGAAGCGTCTGACGCGTGCTACGAATCGCTGGCAACGCGTTTCCACAACATTAAAGACAGCGACGAAGATACGGATACGACTTCGCCGGCCCCCGCAACGGGCGAGATGCCAATCTCAGTGAGTCGTCATGCCGCCCGAGACCGGCGAGAGCTGCGTTACGTCGCTGCCGATGCTGACGCCGAAGCGATCTACCTGGCTCGCGATTTGGTGGATGCTGATTTCACGATTCCGATTGTGGCTGCCCGCGCCGTCGACGCGATCGAACGTCTCGACAAAACCGGTGTCTTCCCAATGTTTGCCGACGCATCGACGATGCATCGATTCCAGAACACGTCGAGCCGCCAAACGTCAGAGGGCACGGCGAACGAAATCGGATGGTTGCTCGGCGTGCAGTTGCTGATGATGGTTTCCGCCGACGCCGCAGGCAGCGTTGCCCGTATTTTAACGGGCACACCAGACGCGATTCGTGACGAACTCGACACACTCCATTCCGAAAAAGGAAGTGATACCAACGAAAGCGAAACTCGCCCGCGTTCCGAACTCATCGTCGCGGCCCTCGATGGCGATGCCAACGTTCAAACATGGTCCAACGTGGCACGTGCCGTCATCGCCGCGAGTCGGCACATCGAGGGCGACGGAACGATCGTCGTTTGGTCACGCGTCAACGAAACGCCGGGCCGGGACTGGACGAAGGAACTCACCAAGAGCAGCGAACAATCCGCGGATCCTGATGACGAACACGACACGCCCGACGAACTCGCCGCCGCGCTCGCCGATCAGTACCAGGATGACTTCAGTGACGAAGCCGACCAAACCGAAGATGGCGACCGCAATGATGAAGCCGAATCGTCTCTCGCCGAAACGGATGCCGCCTCGGCCGGAGAATACGCAAACTGGAGCATGGACCGAGTACTCGCGAAAAAACTCGCCGGATTGCTAGCGAGCTACCGAGTGCTCCTACACAGCGGACTGGCCGATGCCGACGTTGAGTCTCTCGGCATGGGCGTGATCGCCTCGGAGGAAGAACTTCGTCGCCTTAGCGCGGGCTTCCAAGGCGCCGGCGTGATCCGCGCGGCACAGTTTCACGACGGTTCGGTTTCTCGTTTCGATACTACAGTTGGTTAAATTGCGTGGCATCTCCTATCTCCCAACCGCTCGAAGACGCGTTCCACTATTGCCCACGATGCGGTACCGCGAACACCAACACCGGCTCGATCCCGTTCCACTGCGCCGAGTGCGATTTTGCGTTCTACTTCGGTCCGGTTGCTGCCGTCGGCGGACTCGTACTAGATGAGCAGGATCGACTGCTGGTCGTCCGCCGAGCACGCGACCCCGGCAAGAACCAATGGGGGCTGCCGGGCGGTTTTGTTGATCGCGACGAAACGGTCGAGGAAGCACTCGCGAGGGAAGTCCTCGAAGAGACTCAGCTCAAAGTTTGCGAGTGCGAACTACTGATGACGGGTCCCAACCAATACACCCACCACGGGGTGACCGCTCAGGTAATTGATCTGTTCTACATGTGCCGAGTCGAATCATCGAACAACGTTCAACTCGCTCCGAGCGAATTGTGCGAATACCAATGGTGCATCCCCGGCCCCGAAATCCTCAACGACATGGCGTTCGAGTCCAACCGAATCGCGATCGAACGATGGCTCTCCGAACGGTCATAGCTGGCGATCAACACCAAAATCGCCATTCCAGAAAATTCGACGTGTTTACGGCGTCCCCATAAAACAACCTGCGGCGATCCAGCATGCCGCGT
This sequence comes from Aporhodopirellula rubra, assembly GCF_014192335.1. Lineage (GTDB taxonomy): Bacteria > Planctomycetota > Planctomycetia > Pirellulales > Pirellulaceae > Rhodopirellula > Rhodopirellula rubra. Next base: position 66,905 of record NZ_JACHXU010000004.1, read on the forward strand.
TCCGTTTCGCATCGTCGTGCGTCGGGTTATGATTGAAAAACGGAACGAGATTTCGCATCTCGCCGCTCTTCTCCCAACTTTAATCGCGAAACGTCACTGAGCCTTCTCGTGAGATCACCGTCATCGAACCGATCGAATTCGCGACGCGGGCAAGACCGCATTTCGATGACACCAATGATCGACATCGTCTTTTTGTTGATCATCTTCTTTCTCGTCTCGAGCCATCTTTCTCGCCAAGAAAATCGGCACCCCGTAACCCTCGCGAGCGCAGGGACTGGCAGGCTGCCGGATTCAGAGGCGGGCCCACTGACTCTTACCCTCGACGCGAACTCAAAAATATACTTCGGCGGGGAAGTAATCTCGATGACCGAACTTCCCGACCGCATTCGGGACTGGGTAAACGGGCGCGATGAATCAACCGCGAACCGGCCCACCCAGGTTCGTCTGCGAATCGACCAATCTGTCCCCTACGGAAAGATCGAACCTGTTCTAAAGGAAATCGCGAGCCTTCAGATTCGAGACGTTTCGATCGTCGTCAATCCAAACTCAGGCAACTCGACCGCCGGTGGGACAGCGCCATGAAGGCCCCCGCGAGAAACGAATCCGGCAACGACGATCTCGCGATGACCTCGATGATCGACGTCGTGTTCTTATTGCTCGTGTTCTTCGTTTGGACGAGCAGTTTCGACAAACCGGAAACCGAACTCGCGAGCAGAATCGCGATGCCCGCCAAAGCTGCCGAAGCGATCGATGCATCTGGAATCGAATCGGATTCCCCCCGAACCGAATCCCTACTCACCGAAGACCGACGCGATGAAGTCATCATTCGCATTATTGCGAATGACCGCGGACTCAGCTATCAGATCGGTGCGATTACGATCACCGATCTCGCCACCGCTCGTGAGAAACTCGCCGCGATGGCGGCCATCAACAAAAGCGCGATCGTCATCATCGATCCGGACGATTCCGTCACCGCCGCCGATTGCATTGACGTCTTCGACGCGGCACGGCAACAAGGCTTCGCGAACGTGTTGTTCGCGATTGAATCAGCGTAACGAACTCGCCGCCATCGAACCGGGCTACATTCCCGATTCGGCGAACACGACCTTGAACATCAGATACGCCATCGCGAGCGTCAGGACCAGATTCAACGATTGACCGCAGACGTACAACAACAGCGGCTTGCCACCACTCAGATTGTCTTTGATCGCGGCATAATTCGTTTCCAACCCGATGCTCACGAACGCGAGACAGAACAACCAACCTCGCAATCCTTTCGTGACACCGATCGAAGCCGACGTCCACAACGCACCGTCGCTGAGCAAACCGGCAATCAAAGAGAACGCGACCGACGCGGCAATGAAGCCCAAAATGAACTTGGGAAATCGCAACCAAATCTCTGACCAACCGACACTGGTCTTTGCCGCGGGATCTCGATCCATGTACGTCGTCCAAAACACCGCGATCCCAAACGCAACGACGCCGATCAAAATGTTCTGAATCATCTTGATTGTCGCGGCGACCTCGAGTGCGCGATCCCCGAGGAATTCACCCGCCGCAGCAACCGCGCCGGTCGAGTCAATCGTGCCGCCCATCCATGCCCCACCGAGCACCTCGTCCATTCCCGTAAACCGGATCACCATTGGCATCACGACCATCATGATGACGGTGAACGAGAGCGACATTCCGATCGCGAGAGACAACTCTTCTTTCTTGGCCCGACACGCGGCCGCCGACGCGATCGCCGCCGAGACACCGCACACGGACATGTCGGCCGAGATTACCATGTTGAGCGTCGGCGATTTGATCTTAAGCACTTTTTGGCCGAACCAAAACGTCGTGATCAAAACGATGGGCGTCACCACCCACGCGACAAACACCCCCGGCAACCCGAGCGCGAGCAGGCGACTCATCAAAATCTCACTCCCGAGCAGCACCAACCCGGTCTTGATGTAGAACTCGGTTCTCGCGGCCCCCCGAATCCACTGAGGAACGCCAACGGTGTTGCTGATAACGAGCCCGACGAGCAGAGCCCACAGAGCGTATTCAAGGTTGTAGGCACTCACGACGGCTTGGCCAGCCATCACATAGGCGAGTAATCCCAGCAAGAAGACAGCGGGGAATCCGATCAAAAACTCGTGGCCGCGCCCGCCGGTCAACATCAGGGTGAGCGTGAAAAGCCCACCAATAATCAACGCCGCGCCGACCACGCCGCTCAAACGCGACAACTCCGGCGCGAAGACAGGCTGCGAGTCGTCCGATTTCCCTTCTTTGCGAAACGCATCCATCGGATTGGAGTACCACCGCTTTGGCTTGCCAACCCACGGCGCGAGAACGCTCTCCGCCTCCGTTGCGGGCTCCACCGCAGCGACCGTGGCCGCATCCAATGCCTGAGCATCCAATGCCTGAGACTCTGATACAGGAGTGACGAACCGAACGCAGGCCAACGAGACCACCAGGATCGTCCACCCGATCACAATGGCGAGCAGGTCCTCGGTCCAAAAAGAAACCCGCTCCGGAGAAGCGGGTTCGACAACCATTGATTCGTCGGCGGATTCACTCATGGTGTTCAACGTGGTGCGTCGTGCACAGATTAAAGGAGGGAAGGCGAAAGGATCGGTTGATCAATTCGCCGGTCCTCGATGTTGTGCGTCACAATTCGAACCAGGGCCACGCCTCACGTGCCCTCGTCACGAATCGACTAGACGCGGCGACGTTCTTTCAGGCGAACTGCCTTACCAACTCGGTCACGCAAGAAGTACAACTTAGCGCGACGGGTAACGCCACTGCGTTTGACTTCGATCTTGTCGATGCGTGGGCTGTGCACTGGGAACTTACGTTCCACACCTTCGCCTGCAACGATGCGGCGAACCATGAACATTTCTTGGGATCCCTTGCCCGAACGACCGATCACAACGCCACTGAACACTTGGATGCGTTCTTTGGCGCCTTCGAGGATCTTGGTGTGCACATCGACGGTGTCACCGATGTCGAATTTGGGGGTTTCTTCTTTTTGGTTGGCCTTATTGACCATGTCCATGATGGCATTGCTCATGACGCTCTCTCGTATCGTTTCGGGGTGGATGGATGTTTGTTAGGTTCGTTCAGCGTGTCGCTGGTTACCGCCCGAGCCTTCGCTCAAAGCAGCGTCCGAGAGCATTCGCTCCCGGTTATTTCGGCTCATCGAGCAGGTCGCTGCGACGGGCCTTCGTTCGAATCTGTGTTTGCTCGGCACGCCACGCGGCGATGGCCGCGTGATCTCCACTGAGCAATACCTCGGGAACGAAGTGACCTTCGAATTCACGAGGACGTGTGTACTGCGGAAATTCTAACAACCGATTTCCACGGCTGAACGAATCATCCTGATGGCTATTTTCATCACCGAGAACTCCGGGAATCAACCGAACCACGGCGTCGATGATGGTCATTGCAGCGACCTCGCCTCCGTTGAGGACAAAGTCACCTACGCTAATTTCTTCCGGCTCCAAAATGTCATGGACCCGTTGATCAAAACCTTCGTAACGGCCGCAGAGCAACATGATCCGTTCGCTCGTCGCAATGTCTTCTGCGAGTCGTTGGTCGAAACGTTTGCCTTGCGGGGTGAGCAGGATCTTTCGCACCGGGGGCTGATCCCCTTCGCTCAAAATTTCTGACTCGACTTCGCGAACACAACTCACCGTTGGTTCGACTTGAATCAACATTCCCGGGCCACCGCCGAATGGACGATCATCGACTTTGCGATGCGGCACATTCTCGGCCCAATTCCTCAAATCATGACGTTGGATATCAACCAGTCCGCGAACGATCGCCTTGTGCAATAAACTTTGCGTCAGGTAACCGTCGAAAATCGCGGGAAACAGGGTTACAACGTCAATCCTCACGGGGCATGGGCTCGGCGAGTGGTGGGGCCAAAGTCTTCACGACTCCGGCGACGGATATCATTCGGAAGCGGTTTCTTCGGTAGCCGCTTCAGCAGCAGGTTCTTCCGCGGGAGCTTCTTCAGCAGGTGCGGCTTCGGCTTTAGGCTCTTCGGCCTTCGGCTGAGGCGACGCGGTCACGGGAGCCGGCGTGTAGTCTTTGCGACGACCGAGACGCTCGAGAGCCTCACGTTGGGCGTCGAGATGAGTACCGGTTGTGCCGTACTTTTTGATCAGTGTGGCGCACTTTTCCGATGGCTGAGCACCGACGCTCAACCAGTAATCGATGCGATCGCCTTTGAGTTGTGCGCGTGCATCGGTTTCGGGACACATCGGATCGTAGACACCGAGTTCTTCGATCACGCGTCCGTCACGCGGTTTACGTTGGTCCATTGCACATACACGAAAGAAAGGACGGTGGGTGCGTCCCATTTTCTTCATGCGGATTTTGACTGCCATCTCGGTGGGGTCTCCAAAAAAAATTAGCGTAGATTGGTTCGGTTGGTTGATTAAAAACGTCATCGTGAGAGTGGGGTCGGCGTCGGATCCTGGGACGCCTGTCCCTCGCTCAGGAGTGTGACTCGTCCAGCGGGCTCAAGAGCCGCGTCGATGAGGCGAACCCATCGTTTGAGTCATAAGAGAGGTGATCATACTCAGCGGCCTTTTCGTTTCATCTTGCGTTTGAGTTTGTCACGCTCCTTGCGTTGTTTTGCCCGTTCGGCGGGCGACAATCGCTTTCCTGTCGATTGTTTTACTTTGGCGCCGCCCATACTCGGATCGGTCAAGGCACCACTGGACTGCAATTGCCGGAGCATCGCCATGCGATCGCCACCGCCCTTGCCAGCCATCATTTGCATCAACGGCTTCATCGTGTCGAACTGCTTGATCAACTGAGTGATCGAGGACGACTGAACCCCGGCACCAGCGGCGATCCGAGTCCGACGGGCCGCGTCGATGATTTTTGGATTCTTGCGTTCAGCGGGAGTCATCGAGTTGATCGCCCCGATGATTTGCTTCATCTGGCCACCGGCCTCGGCACTCTCCATCGCGTCTTTGAACTGGCCCATTCCAGGCATCAGACTCATCATCCGCCCCATCAGGCCGGGCTGGGTGATCTTCTGCATCATGTTTTTGAAATCGTCGAGCGAGAATTGGCCTGATGCCATTTTCTCTTCGAGCGATTCACGCTCACTCTCGTCAACGATCCGATGAGCTTCGCGTGCCGCGGCGACGATATCGCCCATTTGCAGGATGCGACTGGCCATCCCTTCGGGACGGAACGGCTCGAGGGCGTCAAAACGCTCACCGGTTCCGATGAATTTGATTGGGACGCCGGTGACCTGTTTGACCGACAACAACGCACCACCACGGGCGTCGCCGTCGAGTTTGGTCATAATCACGCCGTCGAGCTCGAGGGCGTCGTTGAATGCGCCGGCACTATTGACGGCGTCTTGGCCGGTCATCCCGTCGACGACGAGGTAAACCTGATCCGGGCCGACCTTACGGTCAATCTTCTTGAGCTGGGCCATCAACTCTTCGTCGATGGCGAGTCGTCCGGCCGTGTCCAAGATAACGACCCGGTTGCCATCACGTTTCGCACGTGCGACACCGTTTTGACAGACTTTGACGGGGTCTTGGTGATCGGTTTCGGTATGGACGGGCACGCCGAGTTGCTCGCCGATCACCTTCAACTGCTCAATAGCAGCAGGGCGTTGCAAGTCAGCTGCCACGAGCAAGGGCTCAATCTTTTGCTCGCGGAGCATTTGAGTCAGCTTGCCGCATGTCGTCGTTTTCCCGCTACCCTGCAACCCGCAGAGCATCAAAATGGTGGGCCGGTCGGCATTCAGGTGCAACGACGGGTCCACGGGGCCGAGTGTCTCGACCAACTCTTCGTGAACGATCCGGACGAGTTCTTCCTGAGGCCGCAGGCTCAGCAAAACTCGCTTCCCGAGTGCTTTGTCGCTGACATGCGACATGAAATCTTTCACGACGCTGTAGCTGACGTCCGATTCCAGCAGCGATTCTTCGACGATTTTCAGACCGTCGCGCATATTGCTCTCGGTCAGTTTGCCCTTGCCGGACAAACTTTTGAAAGCGGACTGCAATCCTTCGGAGAGGGAATCGAACACGGGCGGCGTGTAAAAAGAACACAAGAGACAGCGGAAAGCCCGACAGTTTACGCATCGCGGTGCAGTTTTGTAAATGGAGAGCGTCCGAGCGGGGACTGAAAAGTTTTCCCGCGGGGGTGGGATTAGGAGAATGAGGCTCTGCAGGGGGCCCGGGAATCAAATCGAAGCCCCATCGGATACCTCAATTCACGTCCCAAAGCGGCAAAACGCTCCTCATCCGCCCCCCGCTCAACCACCAACCCTCACCGCGACTTCCTAGCCCCCAAAAAACGCAACCTGCCCCCCAATCCCACCAAAACACAGGCGAAAACCGTGAAGTGACCAAACGTGTCCATGGCCCTGCGATCTTATCACTGTCGAGCAGACGGCACCCCGCATCCCCGGTGATGCCGCCCGCCACTCTGAATCCCCCCTTCGCAATTTCACGGAAGAGAAAACGTCATGGCAAAGTTTTACGTTCAATGTGGTAGCCGCAACGTCATCGTCGAAGCCATCGACAGCGAGGCCGCTGCGATGCACCTGATCGACTCGGCGATGCAGTCTCATGTTTGGATTTATGACGACGCGGACCTCAGCGATGGTGATCGCCACGCTCATTTGGCAATCGAAGCCCTGCTGACCCTCGCTCCGGAAATCCGGGTCAGCGAACAAGGATTCGACCGAAACGACTCGCTCACGCTGGGGACCCCCGAAGTGCTACTGCAATGGCACCAAACGATGGTCGCACTCAGCCGCCTGTTTCGCTCGGCCGGGTTAACCCCGAAATCGCTCAGCGAAATGAACTTCCCCAAAAACGGCCCGAACAGCGCCCTGTCAGCATAACAATTCTGTCGGCGTAACGACTCTGCTGGCATGACGCGATCCTGTTGGCAACGTGGCGCCAACACGCATGGGCAGGCCAGTTCGATTTCGTAACTCAGCCAAACACGACAGGCCAAACGAACCAGCTCTTCAAACGGCGTCACCCCCAGACGCCACCGCGTTGGCGATTACGTCCAGGCAAGCGTTTTTTGTGTCGCCAATCCGCGAGGACGGTACCAACGGGGCAAACCGACGCCCCGCGACACGGTTCGATTTGCGATCAGTCCGCGTCCTTGGAGTCTCGCCGCGGACTAGTTGTTGCTGAAATGCAACTTCAGCGATCGCTCACGACTGAGAGGGTTCTTCATGTACTGCGCATAGCACTGAGGACACAGATCGAAACTCGGTGGAATCGGATCGGTGTCCTCATCGAGCATTCCTGCTGGGTGTGACGGCGAAAACGCCGAATCGAGATGGTCGATATCGTCGCCGCGTGACAACGCATCGTGCAGATAATCGAGTGGCTCGTCTGTTTCATCGCAAATCGCCGACGCCAAGGACTCTTGCTCGAGCGCGTCGTTGAGGTCGGACAAGTAATCGACCACTTCTTCTTCGATATCCAAGACAGGTTCGACCGCGACGACTTCAACATCAATGTGAACGATATACCGTGGCCCTTCGTCGGTGTCGATCGAACGATGGCAACGATCGCATGTGTAATGAATCATTTGAGCAGTGCTCTCATCAATACAGGATGAAGAAAAGAAGACGGTAAATGTCCCGCGTCAGCTCCATCGTAATTCTCTGCCGATGTGTCTCGCAAGTGTTTTTCCGCGTTCTTGGGCTCTACGTGAACATTTTTATGATCTTTTGCGCCCCGCACACGGCACCGATTGCAACGCAAAACTCGTGATCGGCGGCGGCAATGGTTAGTCTTCCTCCGCAGCGCCAGCTAGACTGGCACTTCTCACTCCCGCCTCGTTCCCTTCCTACCACATTGCCCCGAGCCCTATGCCATGCACCGAATCACACTGCATCCAAAATCCATCTCGGTCATCGTGAGCCTTTGCTTGCTAGCAACTGCAGCGAGATTGAGTTCAGCAGGAGGACTCGGCGTGACGCCACCGGATCAGTTCAAAGTACCGGCGGGTTTTGAAGTGGAACTGATTCATCAGGTTGATCCTGAAAGCGAAGGCTCGTGGGTGAGCCTGACCGTTGATCCCCAGGGCCGATTGATCGCATGCGACCAACTCGGTGGACTGTTTCGGATCGACGTGTCTGAACCCAATGCGGTTGTGGAGAAACTCAACATCGACTTTGAAGGTGCACAAGGTTTGCTGTGTGCGTTCGGTTCACTCTACGCCAATGTGAACTCACGGAACCAACCTTCGGGCCTGTACCGGTTAACAGACACCGATGGCGATGACCAATACGACACCAAGGAACATATCGTGCCGCTCAATGGCGGCTCCGAACACGGCCCACACGGGTTGATCCTCACCCCCGATGGCAAACGCATCTTGATGGTCGCCGGCAACAACACGACGTTGCCTGAAACGATCGAGCACAGCCGAGTGCCACGTAATTGGGATGAGGACCACCTGCTCGGACGGATGCCCGACGCGCGTGGACACAACGCCAACCGACTGGCCCCCGGCGGCTTCATCATGTCTCTCGATCCCGATGGCAGTAACCGCGAATTGATCGCCACCGGATTCCGAAACCCCTACGACATCGCACTCAATCACGAAGGCGAACTGTTTACCTATGACGCGGACATGGAATGGGACGTCGGCACGCCTTGGTATCGACCGACTCGTATTAACCACGTGATCAGCGGCGCCGAATTCGGATGGCGAAACGGAACCGGCAAGTGGCCTGCCTACTACCCGGATTCCTTCGGTGCGGCCGTTGACATCGGCCCCGGTTCACCGACTGGTATCTGTTTTGGATACGGATCGAACTTCCCGGCGAAGTATCGCGATGCCCTGTTCATTGCCGACTGGAGTTACGGCAGCATCCATGCCGTGTTTCTAAATGACGACGGTTCGACCTATTCGGGAACCTACGAAACGTTTGCAAACGCCGCTCCGCTCCCGGCGACCGACATGGTGATCCACGACGGCGCGATGTACCTAACCATTGGCGGCCGCGAAACACAGAGCGGCCTGTACCGCATCTTTTACTCCGGCGATGCCCCATCGGACTCCGAACCTGACGACAATCTGTCAGCCGAAAAAGTCGACGCCGCTTCGTTGCGAGTCCTCCGCGGTCAACTCGAATCGCTCCATGTCGATGACGAGGCATTGCCGTGCGGAATGAACGAAGCGGTTTCGATGGCGATCGAACATCTCGACCATGACGACCGCTCCGTTCGCTTCGCCGCTCGCGTGGCCCTTGAACACCGCAACGTCGAACTTTGGAAACAACCGATCCTTTCGGCGGAATCGCCTCGTACACGAACGCTCGGCATCATCGCCTTGGCACGATGCGGTAAACCGACCGATCAGGCCGCCGCAACAGCCAGTTTGCTAACTCTGCCATTCGACTCATTGACGCCGGACGACCGAATCGCGTTCCTGCGGGCCGCAGGACTGGTCACCATGCGACTGGGTGAATTCAACGATGACCAACGCGCCGCACTGATTAAGAAACTCGACGGCCAGTTCCCATCGGGCACCGATTCACTCGACCGTGAACTCGCCATGATGTTGGTCTACTTACGTGCCCCCGGATCGACCGAGAGCGTGCTGACGAAATTGCTCGAATCACCGAGCCAGGAAAGCCAAATCCATTACGCCATGACACTGCGAGGGGCGAGCGAAGGATGGGACGACGACAAACGCAAACGGCTCCTGGGATGGTTCCATGAAATGGCAACCGCTCGCGGCGGCATGTCGTTCGGAGGTTTCCTGAAGAATATTAAACAAGAATTCATCAGCCATCTGAGCGACGCGGACCGCGAACGCCTGGCCTCGTCGATCTCTCCTCCGATCGTGACGGACGATTTAGAACCAACAGAAGCACGCCCAATGGTCAAACAGTGGACCGTCGAAGAACTCGAAGGCGTCGTCAACGCGTCCACCCGACCAGCGGATTTCGAAAATGGCAAAGATATGTTTGCCGTCGCCCAATGCTTCAAATGCCACCGGATGGGTTTACAAGGTGGTATCCTAGGACCGGACCTGACGAGCGCAGGAGGAAAGTTCAGCGTTCACGACTTGCTCGTTTCGATCATCGAACCGAGCAAAGTGATCAGCGATCAATACAGTGCGACTCAGTTCCTGACCGAGGACGGCGAAATCGTCACCGGCCGGGTCATTAACATGCATCGAAATGAACTCAACGTGTTAACTAACATGCTCGATCCATCTTCGCTGACGAAACTCAACCGTGACGACATCGCCGAAACGTTCGAAGCTAAAATTAGCATGATGCCGACGGGATTGCTCGACACGCTGACTGCAGAAGAGATCGTCGACTTGGTGACCTATCTTCGTTCAGGTGGAAACGCAAACCATCGCCTCTACACTGATCCGGTCGCGGCGAAGTAGCCGCACGGTGAACTCAAGCAGCGGCGATCTCGATATCGAAACCGCCACCGCCCTAATCCCATTACTCACATCGGAGCATCTCAGTGCGTCGCCCCGCTGTCCCGGACCGAGGAAGATGATTTCATGCTAAACGCGATCACGCGGACAGCACGATTCCTCAACCCATGGCGGTGGGTGATGGGACTGCGGCGATCAATGACAGGGGCTTCGGTTTCACTGTTGCTGATCGGAATCGTGTCGCTGAACATCGTGTGGGGATACCCCTGGACGGGCATGTTCGCGACGTGCATTTCGCTGTTCATCGTGGGGCGAACGATCAATTATCTCGCCGCACCACAACTGCACGCATCGGTGAACGCGCCCCGTTGTTTGCCGATGGGGACGTCCACGCAAATCCCAGGGCACCTCGTTAACCAAGGCCGCTGGCCGGGCATGGACCTTTGGATCGAACGCAACCAACGCTGCGACTGGTTGCCACCCGGCGGGGAAACGTCAGCGTTGAAGGATGTGACGTTTCAACGACGCGGATTGCACCCCTTGCCGGTGATCGAAGTCGATTGTTTCTTTCCGTTCTATCTGTTTCGCACGCACCTCAACGTCGACCCGAACACGACAATTGCCGTCACACCGAAACCGCTGTCGAGCGAAGACGACGAACATTGGCGTACACTCCAAAATACTCTGCGTGGGATTGCGACTCGAATTTCACAGGGTGAACAGATCCATTACATCGGCAGTTGCGAATATCGCGAAGGTGTCCCCGTACGTCGTTGGGACTTTTCATCTTGGGCTCGACTCGGCAAACCGATCGTGCGTGAATTCAGCACTCCGGCGGCGAGATCGATCAGCATCTGGGTCAACAACGTCTGCGACGACGAACCCCGTTCACGCGAACGCTGGACCCGACGAATCAGCTCGTGGTCTCGCACCAACGAAAATACCCACGAACCTTTCGAGCGAATCCTTTCCATTGCCGCGTCATCGATCGAAACCCTGACTCGAAACGGTGCCGCCGTGACACTGTGGGTGACGCAGGACGACCGCCTTCAAGCGTTCCGCTGCGAAGCGGGAAGCGACCCGAGCGATTTGCTGATCGCGCTTGCGACGTTGGAACCGATACCGCCGAGCGAGACACTCGCACATGACCTCGATGATTGGACGCGAGAGATGCAGTTGTCTGGAGGCGACTCGCTGCTAGTCATGTCGTGCCAATCTCGCGAAAACGTCTCGATCACCATCCCGCCTGGAACGCGGTGGGTGACGCACCGAGACATTCGAAAGATCGACCGCGCAGAAAAACCACCGCGTCCCGCGATGAAAACACACATGGCGAACTCCACACGACAGGTTTCCGAGACAACCGGATAAATGAAGTGACCGAGCAACGTTTTCAGTATCGATGGATCGACAACCGGCTCCTGCTCGGCGGCGTCATCGCTTCGTTGGCACTGTTCGTGGGACAGACGTTTTCGACCTCTCCGACGTGTTTGACGTTTGTCCTAGCCGCGTTGATGATCGGCATTTTGCTCGACAACCGTCGCCTGCGACTCGCTTCCACGTTGCCCACAACGTCGTCGTCGACGCCGACTAAGAGGGAGAGCAAAATTCAGTGGCGAACGATCGGGCGGCGGCTGGTAGTAGGGTTCACCTTGATCGCCGCACTTCTGGTGACGTTTTCGTGGCGGATGGCCCACGGGATCACGGACGCCTCAAGCATCTTATTACTCGCAGTGGATTTGATCGCGCACTACTGCGTCACGGTCCTTTGCATTCTGTGGGCGATCTGGCCTCACCGCGGACACGTAACGATGCTCGTCGTGGGATTGATTGCGATCATGGTCACGATCGCAGGCGGTGGCGTGAGCCGATCATTGCCCGCCCAAACCGCGGTCGGCCTGGCCAGCATGATCGGGTTCGTGATTTCGGCACAGATCATTTTGTCGCGACAAAAGCGACCTTATACGGTGACCGAAAAACACGATCGCGGCTTCCACTTCGAAAGATGGCCCTACACGCTCTTCACACTGTCACTGGTGCTGATCGCGGCGTCGGCAATCACACAGGTGACCGGCGTTGTCTTACCTGACCTCCAAGCCGAAGTGTTCGCGCAGTTGAAAGACCGATTCGAGGACGCCGACACGAGCCTCCCGATCTCGAGCAGTGGCTATGTATCCGGACACCGACTCGGCAGCGTGCGAAAGAGCATGCTCAGCGACCCAGAAGGCATCGCGTTACTCGGTTATTGCGGGGCATCCCCCGGCTACCTGCGCGGCAACGTCTTTGATGACTACCACGAACGTTCATGGCGGAGTCAACGACGGTGGATCCAACGAAACCAAGACGGCTCGGTAGGCCGAGTCTACCGTGCTCAGCGGGCAGAACGCATCTCCGAGGCACGAGTTCCGCTGGTGCGCAGCGGCGGCTCCAACCGATATCGGTTTTCGCTAAGCGTCAGTGGCTCGTCGGGGCCGGTGGCGGGATTAAAAATGTTCGAACGCGATGGTTCGCGGAACACCTCCCGCACGGACGCGAAAGAAACCGTTACGGATCAATCCGATTTCGTTGCGAACAACCAATCGGGGCCTAACCTTGTCGCGACAGTCGAACTTCATGGGCAACCCGAGCGGGGAGCGATGATTTTTTTACCGTCGGCGGCATTTTGGATTGAAGCACGTGGCGAACGAGTCGGGATCACTTCGCATGGTTTGATCGACCGAGGCATCGACACGTCACAGCCTTGGGTGGCAGGTGTTGCGGCGGAACCAGAGCAAGAGGAACTTTCTCCTGCGGCTCTCGAGTTGTTAACGTCAGTGGATGCGGAATTGCGAAATTCGATCGCCCCGATCGCGTCGAAGGTTTGCAAAGGGGCGGCATCCTCGCGAGGCAAAGCTGATCGCATCGCGTCCTACTTCCAAAACAACTTTCAATACACGCTGCAAACCGAGGCCGCCCCCTCCGGGCTCGATCCGATCACGTACTTCCTCCGGACACGGCATCCCGCACACTGCGAATTGTTCGCATCGGCATCCACCCTGATGCTCCGCAGCCAAGGCGTGCCCGCACGTTATGTGACCGGCTACGTGATGGATGAAATGAGCGACAGCGGAGACTATTACATCGCCCGCAATCGCGACGCGCATGCTTGGGTAGAGTATTACGACGACCAACGCCAACGATGGTACTCACTCGAGTCGACGCCCGGACGCGTCTACCAAACGATCGACCTATCCAGCCAAACTCTGGCACAATCGGATTTCAACCTCACTTCACTGGACGAGGAATTCGCCGCCGCCCATTGGGTGCGAACACTGTGGGGCAACCTCATGTCGTTACGCGTGACCGATGCGTTGGCGATGATCTTCCGCGTGCTACAGCTACCCCTGTTATTCGCCCTGACGGGTTGGCTCTGGTGGCGCCGGCGGACCGGAAACGCGGACGCCAACGCGGCTGCCCTGGCCTCGGCTCGGCGCACAATGGACCGCCGACTTCGACGATTAGGTTGGGTTCGCCGGCAAAGTGAAACGCTGCATCAATTCGCCCGCCGGATCGAACCGCAGCCTTCCGAGACGGTTTCTGACAAAGAACGCCATCGCCGAGAGCAGTTGGCCGACGCGGCAAGATGGTACCGTGAACATGCCGTTAAACTTTACCGCTGTTCTTGAAACTAACCTTGCCGCTGGTAAACGCTAACGATTAGCGGATTCATGCAAACTCACGTCGGCGCGACTTGTCGCATTTCAACAGGTCACCCGACAATCGACTCAACCACATGACCGATCGATTCCGAAACCCATAGGCAGTGTCGCTCCCGTTCTCACGCGGGTTCCTGACACCGGCGGAGTCACTCGTTTGAGAGTGATCCGAGGCTATTTTTTCGAATTTGACCCATGCAGGTGCAGCGGTGCCAAAGTTCCCCACGATCCCGCGGTTGACCATTGTCGTTCCTCACTGCGGAGACACGACTTCTTTTGAAAGTTCCCTCGTTAGTGTGCTGCAGCATCGACCTGATGCGTGCGAAGTAATTGTCCCCCACGCGGGCAACTACGACGATCCGTTCGAACTCGGCGACGAAGTCAATTTTGTCGACGCAGGTACCACGAGCGTGATTCAGCAAATCGGTGAAGCCGCCGCCGTGGCGCGCGGACGATTCGTGCATGTGCTCGCCGACGGACACGTCGCGGGGCAAGATTGGGCCGATCAAGCCCTGTTGGAATTCGAACACCACGACGCAGGTGTCGTCGCCCCCGTCGTCCGACACTCCGACAGTAACGAAATCGCCAACGCAGGATGGCGTCAATCGGCAGGCTCGGCATGCGAAATGGCTGCCGCAGGAACCGACGCCGTCAAAGCCGGCAAAGGCAGTCGCATCGATGGCGGCTTCTTGACGACCAGTTTCTGGCGCCGGGACCTACTCCGCAGTTTGACCGGATCATTGCGTGGCAGCAACGACGTCGTCGAAACGTCGATGGCCTACTGCCTGCTCGCACGTCAAGCGGGATGGCGTTGTGTTGTCAGTCGAGACTGCAACATTCGGATTGGAGACAGCGATTCGCTGTTGGGCGATTACCAAGCCGATGTCGATGCCAACCATCGGCGACTGCAAGCCATCGCGGATCAATTCGGCACCGGCGGATGGGGCAAGAGCCTCGGACGTTTCATCGCGACCTGCCTCTCTTACGGAGTCGGCTCCGCTATCCGTCGCGCCACCGCACCGATGGCTCAAACCGCGATCGCGAAAGCCCTACGCACTAACTCGGCGCTGCGTTGCGACGAGCAGGTCGAAGCAATCCGCATCCCCGTTAGTTCCAACGAAAGCTACCGACGGGCAGCGTAAAGCACTTCAAATGATGACGTGCCCGCTCACCGCAGTTTGACTCGCCAGGATTCGGTCCCCCGAAGTCTGGCGATGGCGGCGACATCGTTCGTGATAACGCTCGATCCAAAGCAGCCGAGCGTCGACCACCCTCGCGAACAGGCGGTGCTAACCCTCATCGCACACAGCGTCTCAAAATACCGCGTCTCGGTGACGCGCCGCCTGTGCCATCCCATGATGGCACCAAACCGATGACGCAGCATCGATCTCATTGACGATTCCGTCTACGTCGTCATGCCGCCGCGATAGAGTCTTGCGAACGCGATCGGATCGACCACGCCTTGGTCGACCAAGAATTTCTCGAGCTCGGACTCATGATTCGGATTGGTCAATCGAGCTAACTCGTCGCGAGCAGCGAGAGCCGATGGCGTCATCTGTTGACTCTCCGCGGACACACTTGCGGACTCCAACAAATGTTTCGCCTTCTTGAGCGAAACCTCTTCGCCGCCGGCAAACTTGCGCGGTAAACGGGCTAACGCGATGCCTTCCACCAAATCGGCTTTCGTGGTGGCCGAATCGATCTGATGCGAGCGTAATTCTTTGATCAGATGTTTGAACTTCTTGACGCCGGCAGCGTCATCCTCATAGAGCAATCGCAGGCTCGCCACGGCGGTTAACTCCGTGATTAGCATCTTCATCATTTGAATCCGATAGACGACCGACCGACGGCACAGTGGAAGGATTTCGCGAATCGCTGAATCCGTGTCCTCCGCCGAATTGAGGTACGTCACACGAAGCAACCGTTCCATCTGGATGACGAGAGAGAACGCGTCATCCCCGATCTTACTCATGCTCGGGTTCAGTAAGTCGTAATTCATGTCGAGCGTTTGCAAATCATCACGCATCATGAACGCCACAGAACTGTAGCCGAACGATCCCATTGTGAGGATGAAATAGTCGTTCGACGTTCGCCCTTCGGCTTGCATGTCGTCAATCATGGCCGCGAGCGAAGTGAGATCACCGACTTGGAAAAAACCAATCGATTCACAACAACTCGTGTGGGCAATTTCGAACCCGCGATGTGCCTCGCTACGAGCATAAAAGTCGCGGCTGTCTTTCGCCTGCTTGATCGCCTCGGTCCACTCTCCGCTCAACGCCGCCACCCACGCCATCCCCGCATGGACGTCGCCATACGCCGCTGTTGAATCGGCATCGCCGAGCGTGGCGCGTAACTGCGACAACGAGTCGACCGCTTTACGGCGATTCCTACCAGGGAAGTAGGCACCGAAAACCGCGTTACCGATCAGCACTTCGATCTGTTCGTTCCGCGAGCCATATCTCGCGACATTCTGACGATTGAAAACGTTCAGCTCCGCTGCGAGCCAATTGTCGATCATGCTTAACGGACGCACCAACGATTGGCAGGCGGCAATCTGATTCGCCTTCGACTGAGGACGCATCGGCAGCGAGTGAGATTCACGCAGTTCGATCTCGCACTTGGAAACCGACTGCCGTATCAGGTTCCACATCAGCGACAGCTTGTGTCGCCAAACCGGTTTTCGCCGCGGGAGCTTCAACCGAGCCAAGAGCGGATCGAGATGCTCGACCGCTTCGGCAAAGCGTCCCGAACGAATCGAGCACAGTACCTCATCCAGCTCGACCTCGAGCTTGGCTTGGCCGGTGAATGAATTGGCGAGTTCGCGATAATGCGCGGCGGCTTCAAACAGGCGACCACCACGCTGCATCGCCTCAGCCGCGTGACGCAGCGATTCGATACGCTCATCGCCGTGGGTATGCGAGGCAACGATCCCGTACCACTTTCCCGCTTCGATTTCCGCGTAAACTTGCAACGCCTGGACCGCAGCCTGCTTCGCCCATACGACAAATTGTTGCGTGTCACCCGCTTGTTCGTAGTGTTCAGCGATACGCCCCGCTGCCATCCCGTCCTTCGCCAATCCCTCAGCCCATTGGCGATGCAACGTTTTTCGACGATCGGCTTGAATTTGGTCTAGGAGCTGTTTCGACAAACGGTCGTGCCAGACACGGATGTATTGACCATCACGTCCATCACGGAAAACAAGCCCCTTCTCTGCGAGTTCCTCGAGTTCGGTTTCGAGCAACGCCGTATTCGGATGGATCAAACACAGCTCCGCAAACGAAACCTGCCGTCCCGCGATCACGATCGTGTCGAGTAATTGAGACACGTGTTGACTCAATTGATCCTTACGCCGCTGCCAAACCTCTTCGATCGAAGGTGCGTCGTGAACGTTCTCCGCCGTTTCGGCCCCCCCCTCGTTGGCATCAAGGGCCTGAGTCGAAATTCGCGTTAATCGCTGATGCAATAAGCCGTCGGGCGCCAACTCAGCGAGATACGCCTCGAGCCGATAAGGTTGCCCGTCGATCTGGTCGTTCAGCGATTCCAACTGCGTCGGAGTCAACGCCAGGCCATGCAGCGTCGCTTCGGATACGATCGCTTCCGACGTGAGATCGCGAGCGAGCGGGTTAAGCGAGATCGTTTCGTTGGCGGCGATCTGTTGTTGATCCCCATCGGATCGCGAAACGGTGATGAGGCCGAATCCTTGATACTGCGGCGGCCCATGCCGGAGCCCCGCATTGGCCTGCAAGTGATCGAGCACTTGGATCGTGTCCTGGTCCGCCCATTGAACATCATCGATGACAAAGAACACCGGCGCCATCTGGCGAAGCTGATTGACCACCTTCATCGCCGCGTCAAGACCGCCGGGCCGCGTCGGCGATGTCACAATCGGCGGTTCGGACCAATCGACCTCGAGTATTTCTTCGAAACTCGGTAACACCGTCTGCAGGATCGACTCGCTCACCGAATCGACAAAGATTTTTTCGATACCGCCGCGACGGAAACGCATCACGATTTCGTCCGCGATCTGGCTGAACGCCTGCAACGGACGTTGCTCGAAACGTTGACATCTCGCAACAAATACCATCGGCCATGATTGCGAACGCAAACGCTCGATGCCCATCTGCAGGAACGTGGACTTGCCGATTCCCGAGGTGCCGTCGATATGCAACCGCTGCATCTCGCCGCCGAGCACCTGGTGGCACCATCGACGGAAAGTGGTCATCTCTGACTCACGTGCGATCTCGGTCAAACGATAGGCACGAGCAGACGAGTTGTTGTGACCGGCCAGCGGACTTCCCACGACCGGCGACCTGCCGAGTCGAGACAGCGAAAGCGCCGTTGGACGATCGGAAACATCCGGCGATAACATCTCGTTAACGACATCGATCAACATCTCCGGAATCGCCGGGTGTAAACCGATCATCGCCGATGCAATGTGTGCCTCGTCCGTTTCGCGGCTTCGTTCGTCACGAGGGATCACGACGTCCTGCAACTCGTTGTTTTCCGACGCAGGGGGACAGGAGTCATTATTCTGCAGGTCTCTGCGACGTTCGGCCGACGAAAACATCCGCATCGCTTCGAGCGCGACCATCCCGAGACTGAAGATATCGCTGGCCGGGCAATAAGACTGCCGGAACAACACTTCGGGAGCCACATACATGGGCGTCCAAATGAGATAACCGCGGATATTCTCCGGATCGCTCTCGGCCGCGAATTCACCCGTCAGGTCGCAATCGATAATCACAAACCGCTTCCCGTCGCCGGTCAGCATCAGGTTGGTCGGCTTGATGTCGCGATGAACCAACTGATTCGCGTGTGTCCACGCCAGTGCCGAACCGACCTGGCGGAGCATCTCGGCGAGATTCTCGCATGCCTCGGCAATCGGCAAACGTTTCCAATAACGGAGAACCTGCACGAGGTTATCACCATCAATTCGTTCCATCGAAAACGCGAGCAGGTCGTTTTCGTGGTGAATCCGAAACAGCCGCACCAATCCACGATGCCGCAATTTGCTCATCCGGCGAAACCCAGTCTTCGCGCGGACGGCTTCTTTCGGATCAACGTTCGGAAACAGTTTCAGAGCGAGGATTTTATCGGTCGTGGTCTCCCGAGCTTCATAGACCCATCCGTGAGACCCTGAGCCGATCGGCCTCTGCAATTCAAATCCTGCGATCTGGTCGCCAGGCTTCCAAGGTGATTTTTCTAATCTTGGACGCTTCGAAACACCCTTGGTCGCTCGGCCTTCATCAATTTTGACCTGTGTTTCGCGAGAACTGCTCGGACGCATCCAGTCATCGCCGGAGTAGTCGTCCCAATGATTCATGATCGAAAATAGCCCCTTCGTCAAAATACATCTTGTTGTCGAGATATACTCGCGTGACGACAACGTTAGGCATAGTAATTAAATGGACAAAATCACAATTTTTTACGATTACTTCTCACCCCGGAGCCATTGACCGACCGGAACGGGAAAGATATTGTTTCAGCCTTCGAGGAGCAGTACGAGCATCGTCATTCGCTCCCGAAAACATGCGGTGGTTGTAGTTCAGTTGGTTAGAACGTCGGATTGTGATTCCGAAGGTCGGGGGTTCGAGTCCCCTCAGCCACCCTCTTCTTAATCAGACAATGGTAAACGGTTGTCAATTCCGGGCAATTTTTGATCCATCAATCTTAAAAAGATCGCGAATGGGCGATCCAGTCGGCCAAAGAGCAGTTTTTGGCCCCTTCTTCTCATTCGAGTCCTGCGATCCCAACCGGCGATCTCGGACCGTTCGTGGAATACGATTCTATTCCAATCGTCACCTCGCTGCTGACAACAAGACGTTTGTACATCAAACAAGCGTCGACAGATAGCGGCGTCTGGTCCTCCGCGACAAAGAAGAACGCGGGCAAACGTTCGGCAAACAAACCGTAATCCACTCCTGAAGACAACGGTCGCCAAAGAAACGTGCCTGTCACCGCACGCAACTCTGTCACCGCACGCAACTCGCGCCGCACAACGGGCAAAGCACGTGGTCTCCCAACGCCGTGTTCGTCCATGACCGTGTTCGACGGAACGAGGTCCACTGCCTGATGACGGCGGTTACACCGGTCGCCGAATCACCCGACATCCTGCACGGCATGAGACCTTTTGCCGCGGTGACATCCACATCGCGATTGGAAGAATTGCCCCAACTCCGCACACTTTCGCGATCCGACCAAGTGTGCGGTTCATGCCGTCCCCGATTCGATCGAACCCGGGGGTCAGGGTCATTGCGAATCGTCTAGTCGGCGACTCGGCTCATGTCCCAAATTCGCACCGTACCGTCGCGGCTACTCGTGGCAATCTGATGCGAAGCGGGGTTCATCGCCACGTCATAGACGGCGGATGAGTGTCCCCGAAGTGTCGAGACAGGATTCCCCGTTGCGAGGTCCCAAACCCGGGCCGCACCCATCTGTTCGCCCGTGATCAGGTGCGAAGCGTCGCTGCAGAACGACACGCTCCATACATCACCTTCACTGCCGGCGAGATTCAGGATTTCCTTACCGGTCTCGCTGTTCCAGACCCTCACGTTTTTGTTCCAACCGACCGTCGCCACCAAGGGCCCCTTCGGTGCGAAACGCACGTTGTAGATCGTTCCGTCATGCCCAGACATCGATTGACGTTCCACCAACGTTTCAGCGTCAAACAACCTAAGTACTTTGTCATGACCGACGCTGGCAATCAACTTTCCGTCATGAGAATAGTCCACGCCCAAGATCGTTCCCGGGGTGGTCACCGACCTGACTTCCTCACCGGTATCGATGTCGTACACATGCAGCCCCCCGTCACGGTCTCCCGCGACGACGCGGTTACCATCCGGGGAAAACGCAACGCCACGAACCGAGCCGGCCGCCTTCCATTCGCGGATCACTTCATAATCGTCGGTGTCCCAAAGTTTGATCGTCGCATCGTCACCACTGGTCATCAACATCGGACGTGTCGGGTGATAGGCCACCGACCAAACAACACCCCGGTGCGCGTTGAAACTCTTCTGCAACGTTTGCGAGGCACCGTCCCAAATACGAACACTACCATCCTCGACCGCGGCCGCGAGAGTGCTGCCCCCCGGCGAAAAGTCCGACGCCCAAACCGTTCCCGGATTGTCAGGCAAGACGACCGAAGGAAAATCGTCGCCTAGATCAGGTCGCATGATCACGAAACTAGCGATAGCGACCATGATCGCGACCGCAGCGGTGACCCACGCCGCGATCGCCCAACGACGCTCACCGCGGCGATAGCTTCCCGATAATTTTTTAACTTCGCTCGCCGCGATGCTGGGCACCTGCAACGGCGAAATGGGTCCGTACTCACTGACGATCGACGCCAATGCCGTCGCGACTTCCGCAGCGGACTCGGGACGATCGGCCGGAGACTTCTCGAGCAAGGACATGATCAAATCGGACAGCGGCCGCTTGATCGCGGGATTCACCTTGTGCGGAGGCTCGGGTGTGTGATTCACGATCCGCTGCATCACACCGAGTGCCGACGGTGCCTGAAATGGCGCCATGCCGGTCGCCATCTCATACATCACCGCACCGAGCGAGAACAAATCGCTTCGTTCATCGGCGTTCTCACCGAGCGATTGCTCAGGCGACATATAAAGCGGTGTCCCGGTCACCATTCCCGTCTTCGTCAACTTGACATCGTCCGCCGTACGAGCGAGTCCGAAGTCAGTCAGCTTCACACGGTTCGTCTCGGCTTCGATCATGATGTTCGCAGGCTTGATGTCCCGGTGCACCATCTCTCGCTTGTGCGCAGCCGACAGCCCCGCGGCCGTTTGCATAGCAATCCGCGCAACGTCAATCGGCGGCAACGGCTGACCACCACGCAATCGATTCTCCAGGGTTTCCCCCTCGATCAATTGCATCACGAGGTAAGCGATCTCGCCTTCGTTCGCTTTCGCGACCTGATACATCGGCACAACGTGTTCGTGCGAGATCGCGGCCGCAGCGCGACCCTCGCGACAGAAACGCTGCCTCGCCAAATCGTTCGCTTGGAACTGTGAGTTCAACACCTTGATCGCAACACTGCGATGCAAATGCGTGTCAAAGCCTTCGAGCACAACGCCCATCCCACCACGCCCGATCACCCGAGCGATCTGGAAATGCTGAAGCTTACCTCGGTACGCCGGGTCATCCGATGGTTCCAAGAAACTCAGATCATCGGGAAGCGACGATGGCGGCGCGGCGTGAGTTGGCCCGGCATCCGTAGGCGATTGACTGCCGCCATCCAAATCGATCGTCGGTTGCGAACGGATCTCTCGAGAGAGACCATCAATCGCGGGCCAGAGCGCAGAGTCACGCAGCGGGTTCTCCGCATTCATTCCTTGGACGAGGTCTTCGATCGGAAGATCACCACTGGCAATCGTCTGCAGCTTTTCCTGACACGTCGTGCAATCCTGCAAGTGCTGAGTCACTCGGTCGGTATCGGCTTCCGATAACTCGTACTGAATGAGTTCATTCAGTTCGACCGGGTCGGGACATTGATCAATAACTTTCAAACCAGCTCTCCTGCATCTTCTTCAGCAAGTATCCGTGCGACTTCATTTCGAAGTTTGGCCGTGACGCGACTCCTCGCGACATAAACAGCCCCTTTGGACATACTCAACCGCGTGGCCACATCCTCTGCCGTCATTCCGTCGACTGCGGTCATGGTAAAAGCCATCCAAGTATTCGGTTCGATTGTGGGCTGGAGCAACCGCATCGCTTTCGCCGCGATCTGCCTCTGGTGCTCGCGATCCCAACTCTCCTGGAGTTCGTCTTTGCCGGCGGACTCCTGTTTGAGCAACTCGAGCTGGGCAGTGTCGTTTGCCGTCGGGCTCGCTCGCTTTCGCTTTTCAAAGTACGTCGACAACTTGTTGCGGGTGATCGTGAACAACCACGCCCGAAAGCCGCCTTTCTCTTTGGCGTAATCGAATCGATCGATCGCCATCCCGACACTTCGCAAAACGTCCTGGACAACATCCGCCGCATCGGCGTCCTGCAAACCACGACTGCGAATAAACCGATAAAGCATCGGCCCGTAGTCGCGGAGAAATGCTTCCCACGCTTCCGTGTCCGCTGTGTCACGCAACCTGAGCAAGAGTGTTGCTCGCGTCAGCGGAGTCTCGGTCATGGGATGCCTCAGAGGGGTGCGTGAATGGACACGGCATTGTACCAACCTGTCACCACCCCACTACGACATCGCATCACACAGGGTTTTCCTGCACTTCAGCTTCAATAATTTTTTCTGCAAAACTCTGATACGCTTCTCCAAATTGCTTCGCAATCGAGTCAGGCCACACGTGGAACCGCCCCTCCTCAACGGCATCGAAAACCGCCGTAGCGACCAATACAGGAGGCTCCGCGATCTCTGTGAAGCCCGCATCGCCCGCCATGTCGGTCTGAATCGGCCCCGGGAGAACGCTGACAACTCGCGTTCCCTGCTCGGCCAGCGATTCGCGGAGAGCTTGCGTGAGCGAGTAACTCGCCGCCTTCGACGCCGAATACGTGGCCAAGTCACCAAACGACTTAATCGATGCCACACTGTTGAGCTGCACGAACGCGCCACCGCCGTTGGCCTTCAAAACGGGAGCGAACGCCTGAGCCACGTGCAGCATTCCGAACACATTGACGTTGAACTCATACTTCAGTGACTCGAACGCCACCGGATCCGTCACCGACGAAACGGTCAAAACGCCCGCGTTATTCACGACAACATCCACTTCGCGGGCCTGATTCGCTGCGGCGGTAATTGACGCGGGGTCTTCCAGGTCGACATGAATCGGCACGACTTGATCGCCGAACTGCTCGACCAGCGATGCCGCCGAATCAAGTTTGCGAACGGCCGCATAGACCTTGCTCGCACCTCGTCGGATTGCTTCCTCGACAATCGATCGCCCGATACCCCGGTTCGCACCCGTTACCAAAACGACCCTACCGACTAAATCGAATCCCATTTTCCTGTCTCCCGCGTGAACTTTTCAGCGTCTGATTGAATTGTTTGTTGCCCGCCGAAGCGGTGTCTGAAAGGAATACCGGAGACCGCTCATCGCCTTACAAACGGACCGGGAAAAATTCGGGGTAGAGCGATAGAAACGAGGCAGTCTGGAGAAAACCGGCCCCATGGGTCGTTTCAGGAAATGGCGTCGGTCTCGAACGAGGTACGTTCGCCAGGACCACTGCACCGTTGAGCGACGGTAGTTATGGCAGCGATGGAAATGCTTTCGGATTCGTGACATCTCGGGATGGATGGCTCGATTTCTCCGATCCAAAGGCGTCCGCGACCTCCCCCACCGAGAGGGAAATGGAAGGCATTTGGGCCAAAAAGAATCAATTTGACCTGGATTCGAGATCGCCCATTCCGCTATGCCTTGGGTCGATGCGGGCCCGCAAGGATTGTGGTGCTGCCGCTCATTCGTTTCCACGCACACCTGTTTGCCTATCTTCACGCACGCCTTTCTCGGCGAACGCGTCGATCGTCAGACAGCCACCGGCAGGGAGAGACCGCCGTGCAAACGCTGAAGACATCCGCAATTGTTGTTCTCATGATGACCGTGCTGTACAGTGCGTACGTCTCAATGACGACACCGCCAGACCCGTTACCGCAAGGAGTCGAATCCCTGTTGGTTGAATCGGGCATGGACAGCCTGCCCGACGACTTCGGCAGCTTCGGTATCGACGACGGCACCCCCACCGCGTTTGACGACTTCTCGATGTCGGCCCCGGCGAATGAGCCCGATCCGTCACTCGACAATGCGAACGGTCCGTTATCGAGTTTCAACTCGGTCGACCAAACCTTCGCCGATCTCGAAACGAACCTTGATTCGAGTGACGACCAATTTTCAAACGAATCGTTCCAGATGAGCGATCTCGATACACCGCGCGGCGTCAGCCGACTGCCCGACGTGGATGAGTCGGCCACCGCGGTCACCATCTCTGCCGACCCTGGTCGCGATTACCCGACCACCGGTGCCGATTTCAGTTTGCCGGATCCCAACGAAGCGATCCGCATGACCGAGAACAGCGTCACGTCGATTTCCGACTCGCAAACGAGTGCAACCGATTCACTCGGCTACCTCGATGTCCCAAGCACCTCGAGCCAAACGTCCGCGTTGCCGTCGGCGAAATCAGCCGCATCGGACGTCGCCGCCGCCGGACTCGCCAACGCAATCGCAACAGCGGACCGCCAATTCAATGCAGACCGCCGGCGTGAAGCACTCGCGACGCTGAGCCTGTTCTACGAAACACCGAACCTCAGCAGCGACCAGAGAGAACAACTGCTGGTTCGACTCGATCCGCTCGCACGTGACGTGATCTATTCGCCCGAACACCTGCTCGAAGAACCTCATCGCGTGGGTTCCAACGAAACACTGATGGACATCGCTCAGAAATACGACGTGCCGTGGCAACTGCTGGCCAACATCAACGGCGTCAGCGACCCGGTCACCGTTCTGCCGGGAACAGATCTGAAAGTTGTGCGTGGCCCTTTCCGAGCAGATGTTGATTTGGAAAACAAAGAACTCACCTTGTTTTTAGGTGATCTCTACGCCGGACGCTTCCCCGTAGGAATCGGCAACGATCCCGCTCCACGTCCGGGAACGTACACCATCCAAGAAAAGAAATCGGCCAAGACGTACTACGACATGGCCGGAACGCCGATCCCACCAGGCAGCCCACGCAACCCCTACGGGTCGATGTGGATCGACCTCGGTCAAGGCATCAGCCTGCACGGCAGCCCCAAAACGGACAGCGCCACCAACGAAGGCTGTATCAGCATCGCGGGCAACTACTCTCGAGACGTTTTCGGAATTCTCTCCGAAGGCTCATCGGTCACGATCCGATAACGAGTGGCAGAACAAAACCGCAGCGTGAAGCATTCACTCGCATCACGCGGCGGAACGAAACATCTCGCGGCTTGGCGGTCGTCGAAGATCTCTGCAAATGAGGTCGGCTCTCGATAGATCGCGGAACTTGCAAATCGCGAGGTTCGCGAAACCGCGGTCCACCGTTTCGCGACGGTAGCTACGGGATCGAAGGAAATGGCCTGGGACGAAGGCATCTTGGGCGGTCCACCGCTGCTGCAACAACTCAAGGGCCATAGACGTGCGTCGCAACCGATCTTACGTGATGATGTCGCGGCGGTTTTGGACGTAATCCCATAGTACGAATCGATCGAGATCTTTACCGCTGGTGAAGAACACTCTACCCCGCGTTGACTGCGCCATTCGATACGCGAATCGAATGTCTTCTTCGCTCTGCGACCAACTCGGGATCAAGAAGATATTGATCGTGATCCCTTCTTTCTGGCACAACGCCGCCTCACGCATCGTCGCCGCCTCGGTTTGAGGATCGGGCGGATACAACATGTACAACGTTTCGTCCTCGAAGTGCGCCGTGGGCAATCCGTCGGTAATCAACACGATTTGCCGATTGGGCGTGTCACAATTGACGAGGTTCTGCCGGGCGAGTTGAAGGGCGTGCTGAATGTTCGTGAAGTGCGGATGGATCTGCTGTTCGCTGATCTCGGGATTGCTCATGTCGCACTTCAGTCGAACCCACGGATCGTGAATGGTTACCTGCTTGGGCATGCACTCAATGATCTCTCCGGGTGAACGGAGTTTTGCGAATGTGTACATCTCGATGAACCGGAGAAAGTCACCGGGGTATTCACTATTGATCAGCCCCTGCAAGGCGAGCGCCATGCGTTTGACGTTGATGTACTGCCCGTCGTATCTCATCGAACCGCTCATGTCCATGATGACCGCGGTCGCACACTTGGGGTGGTTGCGGGTTTTATGGACGACGATGTCATCACTGTGCAGCCTCAGTGGTCGCTCATCGCCATGGCGGATCAAGGCGTTGATGATCGTTTGAGGCAGGTCGAGATTGGCGACGCTGTCTCCAAATTCGTATGGCTTGGTTTGCTGCAATTCGACAGCCCCCTCTCCGACGACATCACCTTCGTGCCGTCCGCTGCGTGAGGGCGCCAGTTCGCTGAAGATTCGTTCGAGCAATCGCCCCTGGAAGATTTTGTACGCTTGCGGGGTCAGGTTGAAACCTTTGCCATCAGCCCGACGCTCGAGACCTTGACGCTCGGCTTGCTCTCGCAGCAGGTTTTCGACCTGAGTACGCATCTCTTCGAGTTGCTGCATGTCTCCGGGCTGCGCGAACTCGGACAGCAAATCCATGTCGATAATCCCGATCTGAGCGGTTTTCTCCGCTTGATCGAGTTGTTCGAGCAGTTCGTCGATTTTCTCGAGTTCCTCTTTGATCTCGAGAGCCTGCGGCACCGTCATCGATTCATTACCGGTGAATTCGTACTTCGTCGACAACTCTTCGATATTGTGCTTGTCACTCATCGCGGCACCGGTCGCGAGCAGGTCACGCGCCAGGTCGCTGTTATCGTCGCCGGTTTGATACCACAACCGTTCGATCATGAACGGCTGTTCTTGATTGACCGCGGTGCGAAACAATTTCTCCATCTTTGCCGGCGGGCGTACGCGGCCAGCGGCCTTCTGAAACGCTTTGCGTGCCTTCTTATTGACGCCCCGAGTTTCGTAGGTCTCGAGAATTTTGCGTTTGCGTTCTTCGAGCAACGCCCGCAGAAAATCGATACTCGGCCCCAGCCCGGCGATTTGAGACGGATCCAACCGAACCGCGTTGGCGAGTTCCTCATCGGTCAACTGACGAAAATTCCCGTACATCATCGCCTGCTCGAACGCGGGCGTGACGAGATCCGGCGGCGCCTGCGTCGGTGGCGGGAACGCGGTGGGGTCGTACTTTTGATAGGCGTGAATCACGCCCCCGATCCGATGGGAAGTCATCAGCAATTTCTGCAGAGTGTTGAGAGCCAGCGATCACGGGTCCGAGATCGCACAGGGAATCATATCACTCGGCAAAGCCACCCAATCGCGACATGCTGCCGGATTCCGAAAACGACGTCGGGACCGCGACCGGCAGCGATGGTTGCACTGTTCTATCGAACCGGTGCTGCGAATTTTCCGCTCTTCGCGAAAAACTCGCTCGGATTGTCGTGCACGACGCGCCGGATCAACGACTCATCACAACCCCGGCGACGCATTTGATAGATGAGGTCCGGCACAGCCGTCGGCTTGCTCACCCCCCAATCACCCGCCGAGTTGGCGAGCAACCGTTCACCGCCGAATCGTTCGATCATGTCGGCCGCACGATCGGGCGTGCATTTGGTAACGGGGTACAACGTCATGCCGGCCCAAAAACCACGGTCGAGCACTTCGCCGATCGTGTGCTCCTCGACGTGATCGACTAACACCCGATCGGGATTGATTCGCGAATCGTCACACAACATGTCCAGAATCATCCGCGTTCCCTGGTACTTGTCCTCCAGGTGCGGCGTGTGAATCAAAATCAACTGATCGTGCTCGATCGCCAGATCAAGGTGCTCGAGGAAGACGGTCGCCTCGTTCTTCGTGTTTTTATTGAGACCGATTTCGCCGATCCCCAGAACGCCTGGTCGATCGAGAAATTCCGGAATCATCGCGATCACTTCACGCGACAACGACACGTTCTCGGCTTCTTTGGCGTTGATGCAGAGCCAACAATGATGTTGGATTCCGAACTGGGCGGCCCGTTTGGGTTCGACAGCGGTGAGTTGTTCGAAGTAGTCGCGAAATCCGTCGGCGCTGCCACGATCAAATCCAGCCCAGAACGCCGGTTCGCTAATCGCGACGCATCCCATTCTCGCGAGCGTCTCATAATCATCCGTCGTCCGGCTGACCATGTGCAGGTGCGGGTCAATGAAATCCATCGCTTCAGCTTTCTCGTGATTGGGGGGCGGAGTTCGATGCGTGTTCGGGCAGCAATCCGAACGTGGCCCGCCAATCGGGGTCATACTCACGCGAGAACAACTGTTGAATCTGTTCAGCACGATCGGCCGAATCGGTTAACAGAATGTTGATCGCTTGGGTGAGTTGCTCGCGACGTTTCGCAGCATCACCCGGCAAACGCCCTCCCTCGCCATTGGCTCGATCGATGCGGTCGAGGATCGCCGCAACCTCGAGCAGTTTGGCCCGCGTCTCGAGATAGGATTCATCTAAAATGGTTTCTGCGCTGCGAGACTTCATATCTGCGAATTAACCTTCGGCCGGTTCAATCGTGGCGGACATGCTGCCTTTGCATCGCGGCAGCAGTTCGTCTTTTCCGAACGCGTGAATTTGATCGCGTTTGAGTTCGGCGAGTTCGAGGGTGGTGGTCATGCAGATCGCACGACCGCTGGAGTCGACTTCTTTGGCAACCTGAAAGCCCTTCTCGATCGGCATTCGGAACAGACGTTTCATCATCATAATGACGTAATCGAAACTGTGGTCGGTGTCGTCCCAAAGAATGACGTGATACGGCGGTTGTCGTTTCGGTTTTGTGCCTTGACGCTGGTCGTGCTGGGTTTCCGGTTCGGCAACGGCAACGGCGACGACTTCGTCAAACATGCTCTCTTCGTTGGACATGGTTCCTGGAGTTCTCCTGATCGGTTCGCTGCAGATGAGTAAATTCTCAGTGCGAACGGCTTCCTGTTTGATGCGGTTCACGATTGTTCCGCAAAAACGTTATTGTAGCCGCGAGACGATTACACCTGTTAGACCTGAAGTATTGATTTTTCCGAAGGTTGCACAGGCGGTCCTGGCACGTTTCGCCCAACCCGCAGGGGTTAACGGCGTCACAATTCCCCTCGTTGGGACAATCGTTTTGACACTCAATGTTGGCCAAAATCTCTCCCCATTCGAAACACGCTCATGACCAATCCCGCCATCTCGCTGCCCGATGAATTTGTCGATTTCCTGACTCAGAATGCCGGACGTTTCGAGGAGGAACTGATTCAGTGGCTGCGGATCGCGAGCATCAGCAGTGACTCGTCCGCTAAAGAAGATGTTCACAAGGCCGCCCAATGGGTCAAGAATAAGTTTGAGGCCGCGGGCCTGAAAACCGAATCGATCCCGACGGCCGGGTTTCCGCTGATTTACGCCGAAACACCACTCCCCGAACCGGTCGACGGAAAAACCCCGCCGGTCGCACTGGTATATGGACACTATGACGTTCAACCGCCCGAACCGTTGGATTTGTGGACGAGTCCCCCGTTCGAGCCGGTCATTCGCGACGGCAAGATATTTGCCCGCGGTGCGACCGATGACAAAGGCCAAGTCCTCACCCATGTACTCGCCGTTTGCGAATGGATCGGCAGTGGACGCACCCTTCCAGTGCAAATCAAGTTTTTGATTGAAGGCGAAGAAGAGGTCGGCAGTGCGAACCTCGAAGAACACCTGCCGCGGCTTTCCGAAACGCTCGCCTGCGACGTCGTCGTGGTCAGCGACAGCAGCCAGTACGGCCCTGGACGCCCCGCGATCACGTGCGGCCTGCGAGGTATCGCGACGTATGAACTCTTCGTCGACGGACCGAGCCATGACCTGCACAGCGGCTCATTCGGAGGAGCCGTCATGAACCCGGCGATCGCACTTTGCCAGATGCTTTCGAGCATGATCGAACCGGACGGACGCATCGCCGTCGAAGGCTTCTACGATGACGTTTTGCCGATCCCCGAAATCGAACGAGAAGCGTGGAAACAACTCGGCAGCGACGATGAAGAGTTCGCCCGCAGTGTCGGAGCCAACGCACTCGCCGGGGAACCGGGATACACGACCGACGAACGCCGATGGGCGCGGCCGTCGTTCGATATCAACGGGCTCACCTCAGGACACCAAGGCGAAGGAGTGAAGACGGTATTGCCCGCGAAAGCGTCGGCGAAATTCAGCCACCGCCTGGTCCCCAACCAAGATCCTATCGCGATCACGCAAAAACTCCGTGATCACTTCACTCGGCACTGCCCGACGGGCGTGAAGTTTGAACTCAAACCCGATCACGGCGCCGGTGCGATGCTCGCCGATGCAACCAGTCCGTACACCCGAGCCGCAGTCACCGCGGTGGAAACCGCCTTCGGCGTGGCCCCCGTGATGATTCGCGAAGGCGGCTCAATCCCCATCCTCGCTCGTTTCCAAGAAGTGCTCGAGTGCGACGTGCTGCTGCTGGGATGGGGTCAGAACGACGATGCCGCCCACAGCCCGAACGAAAAGTTCTCGCTCGAAGACTTCCATCGTGGCATCCACGCGTCGGCCGCACTCTGGCAAGAGATGGGACGAGTCTAAACTCGCCAATCCGATTGCCCCAACTTTGGCATGGCAATCGCTTCCTGACTTCGATCGTTGCGTCAGCGTTTCGATCGCGAACCATTTGCGGTTCGCGGTCGATGCCTCGACGCCTAATAGTTCTGAACGCCAACCAACCACGTTGGCTCAATAACGATCGAAAGAAGGAAACCTAATGAGCAAGAACAAACTCGATAACAAAACGATTGCATTTCTCGTCACCGACGGGTTCGAACAAGTCGAATTAACGAAACCCTGGGACGCGATCAAGAAAGCCGGCGCGACCGTGCATCTCGTCTCGATCAAATCCGGCAAAGTCCAGGGTGTTCACCACGAGAAACAAGGCGACCAATTCGATGTCGATAAAGTGGTCGGTGACGTCAGCGCATCTGACTACGACGGACTCGTCTTACCCGGCGGTGTCTTCAACCCCGACGCGTTGCGGGTCAACGACGAAGCAGTCGACTTCGTGCGTGACTTCTTCAAACAACACAAACCCGTTGCCGCAATCTGTCACGGACCGTGGACGCTGATCGAAGCCGGTGTGGTCGATGGCCGACGCGTCACGTCGTGGCCGAGCCTCAAGACCGACCTGACCAACGCCGGAGCCAACTGGGTCGACGAAGAGTGCGTCTGCGATGAGGGTCTCGTCACCAGTCGTAACCCGGACGACTTGCCCGCGTTCTGTGACAAGGCGATCGAAGAATTCGCCGAAGGCAAACACGCGAAACAAACGGTGTAAAGCAGCGGTGCGAGAGAATACCGTGTTAACCAATCCTGCGGCCGCGCGGCGTCTGAGTCGAGCGGCCGTGAGGCTTTTTACCGGACTGACAATTAACCGTCTCGTCGGGCAAATCCCACGTTTGATCGCTTCAGCACGACAGCGATCTACGTCGCTGCTGCGTCGTCTTTTTACGCAGTCAGTCCCCCGGACGTAGCCGAACCGCTACGATACAGCCAGGAGACATTCAACACAGATGAACAAGTCGATTTGGCCGCGTGGCGAAAACACCGAGGTCCTTATCCAGGCAGCCCGCGATGGCGACCCGGATGCGGTCAACCGATTGCTAGATCGGCACCGTGAGGGCGTTCGACGCCTCGTGGAAATGCGGCTCGATCGCAAAGTCCAGCAACGCGTCGACGTCAGCGACGTTGTTCAGGAAGTGCTCGTCGAAGCGAGCGGCCGGCTCGACAAGTATCTCGACGACCCGGTGATGGCGTTTCACCTATGGCTACGGCAAATCGCCTGGGACCAGATCATCGACACGTACCGGCGTCATCGCGTCAGTGCGAAACGAAACATGGACCGCGAACAGCCCATGCATTCGGGCGGACGCGGCGGCGTGGATGAATCCTCGGTCGACCTCGCGATCCAGCTCTGTGACCCCGCGATGACTCCCGCCGCGGTCGCGACCCAGCGAGAAATCGCCGGGCGTGTTGAGTCCGCGATCGACCGCCTCGACGACGCCGACCGCGAGGTGATTTGGATGCGTCACTACGAGCATCTAACGAACCTCGAAATTGCCGAGGCACTCGGCCTGCAACCGCCCGCCGCTAGCATGCGATACCTCCGAGCGATGCGGCGTCTGCGAATCCTGCTCGAACAGGAAGACGAATCGCTCTCCTGAATCTCGGCAGGTTTCACGTTCGATGCCGC
Organism: Aporhodopirellula rubra; assembly: GCF_014192335.1. Classification (GTDB taxonomy): domain Bacteria; phylum Planctomycetota; class Planctomycetia; order Pirellulales; family Pirellulaceae; genus Rhodopirellula; species Rhodopirellula rubra. The sequence goes on from NZ_JACHXU010000004.1 coordinate 99,826, forward strand.
ACCAACCAAATCGACTGGCTCATCAACCAGCGGTAGCGTTTACCTGAACCTCTTCGTCCGACAAAATCTCGTCGAGACGACGGCGAATCAAGTCGCCCCAAATCAGATAGCCGGCCTCGTTCTGGTGCAGTTGGTCACCGATGAACAGTTCCGTCCGAGGCATGTCGTTCGCGGTGAGATAGTATTCCGATGTCGCGAGGCAATAAACATTCGGCTCGGTCAGAGCGACTTCCCGAAACATCGCATTGAGGCTGCGGATTTCCGGCCAAACTTTCCATCTTGATTGCGTCGGAGTGACCTCCACCAGCAGAATCGGCGAGTCGGGCTGATATTGCCGAGCGACGCCAATGAGGTGCATCACCATTTTGTGAACTTCCTCGACGGTCCGATCCTCTTTGGAGCCGGTGATGTCATTGGCGATGAAGACCACGAGAGCGCGAAACTGATGCGGCGAAATCAACCGCCGCGCGAAAACGACCATGTCGGCGTGCCGGGCGCCACCGTAACCGCGTTGGATGATGGGATAGGGTGCGAGCATCTCGGCGGCTTGTTTCCACAATCGAATGCTGCTGCTGCCGAGCAACATGACCGAGTTTTCGGGATACGATTCGCTCTTGTCCAACTTTTCAAAGCGCGCGATATCCGAATCCCAGCGTTTGATCGCCTTGATTCGATCCTCGGGCGAGAGAATCCCGCTCAATTCCTCCTCGGTGGCGTTCAGAGGCGAGTCGTACAGGGATTCGGCCTTTGAATGGGTCGCCACATTAGTCTGCGGCCCTGGTTTCTCCTGACCACTCGCCGAGGGGGCGGCCCCGATCATGCCGATTGCTGCAACGATAGCCCCCATCGGGAGAAACCACCGAACGGGCCCCCGAGATCGCAAAAACACGTTCAATGAACAACGGAAAACGGATTTCGAGCGGCAGGGGCCAGCAAAAACGGGCTTCATCGGGGGATTCCAGGCGGGAGAGGCGGGGTCAAAGGAGGGGAAAACTGCGCATACAGCCTAGTCGAACGTGAACCGGTCTTGTCACCCGATTGCCAATCGCGAACACTGGCAGCTGAAGAAACTCACTATGTACCCCTGAAGGTAATTTTCGAATGTCCGATCCGTTTGGTTCTCTATCGCCACTGCAGGCCGGTGGCTTAAACTCGATCTCCGATCATCGCATGGCTAGCAGCCATGCCAGTCAGGGTTACCAGCGTCAGCGTCAAATGACGTTGGGCGATCTTTTGCTGGAAAATCGAATCGTTTTCTTGCAAGGCGAGATTCACTACGCCAATGCGAACGAAATCGTGATGAAACTTTTGTACTTGCAGAGCGAAAATCGCCGCAAGGACATCCATTTCTATATCAACTCGCCGGGCGGCAGCGTGACGGCGACGCTCGCGATCTACGACACGATGCAAATGGTTTCGTGCCCCGTCGCGACCTACTGCGTTGGTGAAGCGTGCAGCGGCGCGGCCGTGTTGCTCGTCGGCGGTGCCAAAGGCAAACGATTCTGCCTGCCGAACAGCCGCGTGATGATGCACCAACCGATGGGCGGCGTGTCGGGTCAGGTCAGCGATATCGAAATCCAAGCTTCGGAAATGTTCCGATACCGCGACAAACTCAATCAAATCATCAGCGAGCACAGCGGCAAATCGGTCGACCAAATCGCCAAAGACACCGATCGCGATTTCTTCCTCTCCGCTGAAGAGGCCAAAGAATACGGCTTGGTTGACGATTTGCTCAAAAAAGAAGAGGTCGCCGCCGACGAAGACGAAGCTTAATCGTCAACTCGAGTAGCGAACCGAAACCTCTTTCTTCTTTTCCATTCAATTAATTCACAAGACAAAAGTTAGAAATATGCCAGTCATCCCTTACGTGGTTGAAAGCAACGGCCGCGAAGAACGCACCTACGATATCTACAGCCGGTTGCTGAAGGATCGCATCATTTTCCTCGGCCAACAGGTCGACGACCAAATCAGCAACGCGTTGGTCGCTCAAATGTTGTTCTTGCAATCGGACGATCCGAAGGCGGACATCCACATGTACATCAACTCGCCCGGCGGCAGTATCACGGCTGGAATGGCGATCTACGACACGATGCAGTTCGTCAGCTGCGACGTGGCGACCTACTGCATGGGGCAGGCCGCTTCGATGGGCGCCGTGTTGTTGACCGCCGGTGCCAAGGGCAAGCGATTCTCGCTGCCAAACGCCCGGATCATGATCCACCAACCGCTCGCCGGAATGCAGGGAACCGCTCGTGAAGTCGAAATTCACGTCGGCGAATTGCGTCGGATCAAGACTCGTATGAACGAGATCATGATCGAGCACACCGGTCACTCCCTCGAGAAAATCGAAGAAGACACCGACCGTGACCGCTTCATGTCGGCCGACGAAGCCTGCAAGTACGGATTGATCGACAAAGTCGTCAGCAAGGTCAGCGAAGCCGAGAAATAATTCGGCTTTTCAACCGGGCTTTCTCTCAGGAGAAACCATTCCCCCTTCGTCTAGCGGCCCAGGACGTCGGCTTATCCGGCCGGAAACGCTCGTTCGAATCGGGCAGGGGGTGTTTGGCGGATAGTGGCCGCCATGGCTATGATGGGTTGGACATCCACCATCCCATCGATCGCAATTCGCCCGCATGCCACTATCTTCCTCCGAAATCCGCTTCGTCTACTTTGACCTCGGAAACGTTCTGGTCGCGTTTGATCGACGGCTCGCCTGTCAAAACGTGGCCAACCTGTTCGCCGGTGACGCCTCCCATGTCGACGATTTCCTGAACATCCAGGGATTGCAGAACAAACTGGAAAGCGGACAGATCAACGAACCGGACTTCGCCGCCACCGTGCGTCAGCAAATGCGTGCCGCGGCCGCCGATAGCGTCGATACCACCGCATTCGAGAACGTCGGCGATGAGGCGATCCTGACCGCGATCAGCGACATGTTCACGCCGATCGAATCGATGCGTGACGTCCTGCGTGCGGTCCGTCAAACGGGAATGCCCATCGGGATTCTCAGCAACACGTGCAACGCGCATTGGAGTTGGGTCAACTCGCAGGCCTACTCGGTCCTCGAAGGCCCCTTTGAGGTTTGTGTCGTGAGCCACGAAGTGCAGTCGATGAAACCCGATCGACTCATCTACGAGACCGCGGCAGACCACGCCGGAAAGATTGCCAACGCGTCGCCCGAGACAATCTTGTTCCTCGACGATCGTGAGGAAAACGTGCTCGCCGCTCGCGAACACGGCTGGCGTGCGGAAGTCTGCCTCGGTGGGGAAGAGGCCGAACAGGTCTTACTCGAATATGGCGTGTTGCCCGACAAAGTACTGCGAAACGAAAATAGCTTGGAGGCCGCCCCACGATCATGACCCCGCCAACCACCCAAACCGCACCTCACGTCGAAGCCGCTGCGTCGGCGAATTCCCCGCGGACCGTTGCGGTCATCGACATCGGCGCGATCAGCATCCGCATGGCAATCGCAGAAATTTACTCCGACGGCCAAATCCGAACGCTCGAATCGCTGCTGCAGCCCGTTGACCTGGGACGCGACGCGTTTGATACCAGACGCCTGAGCCGCAAAGGGATCGAACGGGCCGCGACCGTGCTCAAACGTTTCCGACGGGTGCTCAACGAATACGGCGTGACCGACACCAAAGACATCCGCGTCGTCGCCACCAGTGCCGTACGCGAGGCGTCCAACCGGATGGCCTTCATCGACCGCGTTTATGTCGCCACGGGGCTCGATGTCGAGCCGATCGACGAAGCGGAAGTCAACCGAATCACGTACATGGGCATCACGCCCATGTTGATGGCACGGGCCGAAACGGCGGAGTCCAAATCGGTGGTCATCGAGGTCGGCAGCGGCAGCACGGAATTGTTGATGATCCGCGGCGGCAACGTCTTGCATTCCGACTCTTTCCGTTTGGGATCATTGCGATTGATCCAAGAACTCGATGCGACGGGATTGCGTGGGGCGCAGTTGCGCAACCTTCTCGAAACACACGTTCGCCGGTTTGTCATTCGCATTGCTGAAGAACTGAAAGCCGACGCGCCATTGCAGTTAGTTGTCATGGGCGGTGACATTCGATTTGCCGCTCACCGTTTGATCGAAGATTGGGATGAGCATTCGCTCACCAAACTACCGACCTCCAAATTGGAAAAACTCTCCAGCCAGATTCTCTCGATGAGCGAAGATGCCATCGTTGAGAAATTCGGTGCGACGTTCGTGGAAGCCGAAACACTCTCGGTTTCATTGCTCGCCTACACCCTGTTTGCCAAACACTTCGAACTGCAACACCTCTTTGTCAGTGGTGCAAACCTGCGTGACGGATTGCTCGCCGACATCGAACAGGGCGGTAATTGGACGAGTGAATTTCGCCAACAAATCATCCGCTCTGCGGTCTCACTCGGACAGCAGTACGACGTCGATCAGGCTCACGCCCGCGCGGTCGCCGAACTCGCCCGCGGGTTGTTCGAACAACTCACCGTCGAACACCAACTCGATGCCCGACACGAAGTCTTGCTGTATGTCGCCGCCTTGCTGCACGAAGTCGGGTTGTACGTGAACCTGCACAGCAACCACAAACATGCCTATTACCTGATCCGCAACAGCGAACTGTTCGGGCTCAGCCGACACGAACTGCAACTTGTCGCCTTGGTCGCTCGGTACCACCGCCGCGCTTCACCACAATCGTCCCATGAAGGATACAGCTCGCTCGATCGCAAGGATCGCGTCGCGGTGACTAAGATGGCTGCGATGTTGCGACTGGCGATCGCGTTGGATGACACCCGTAGCGGACGCATTCGCGAAGTCCAGTGCACGCGTCAAGAGAAGCAAATGGTGATTTCCGTTCCGGGTGTCGAAGACGTGTCACTCGAGCAACTCGCCCTCCGCGTGAACAGCTCTCTGTTCCGCGATATTTTTGGTGTCCCCGTTTTATTGCGAGCCGGAGAGTAGATCGTGAAATCGTTGCCCCTGTGTTTTTCAGTCGCGTTGTCGGCGTGGCTGACCGTTCAATTCGCGTCACCGGTTGCCTCGCAGGATATCCCTGCCGACACCGATGTTGATGCCGCGAGTTCAACTGCTTCCACTCATCGTTCACCTCCCCCTGCTTTCGCGGTCCCCTCCATCGTGTCTGAACCCTCCCGAATCGTTTTGGCACAATCATCCGGCAGCAGCGAGAGCGGTGCGTCTTCCAAACCCGATCCCTACGCTGCGGCGCGAAAACGCTTGGTCGATTCACGGATCCGAACTGCGGGCGTGATCAATGAACGCGTTCTTTGGGCGATCGCGGAAACCCCGCGTCACGAATTCGTTCCCGCTGCTGTTCGCGATAAAGCTTACTTTGACATGGCGCTTCCGATCGGTGCTGCACAAACCATCAGCAGCCCCTTCATCGTCGCGTCGATGACCGAAACCCTCGACCCGCAGCCCACCGACCGGGTGCTCGAAATCGGCACCGGCAGCGGTTACCAGGCTGCCGTGTTGAGCCCCCTCGTCGCGGACGTGTACTCGATCGAGATCGTCGAGTCGCTCGGGCTGACGGCCCGGGGAGTGCTCGATCGACTCGGTTATGAAAATGTCCACACCAAAATCGGCGACGGTTTTCTCGGTTGGCCTGATAAAGCTCCGTTCGACAAGATCATCGTCACCTGCAGCCCCGAGTCAGTGCCGGTTCCCCTGGTTGAACAACTCCGCGAAGGCGGCTCGATGATCATTCCCGTCGGCGAGCGGTATCAACAAACGCTGTACCGGATGATCAAACGAGACGGCAAACTCATCCGTGAACCGCTGCGACCGACGCTTTTCGTTCCGATGACGGGCACAGCCGAGTCGGGCCGCAAAGCACTGCCCGACCCGGCAAACCCCGTGATCGTCAACGGCGATTTCGAACAGGCAAGCCCCGCTGCCAAACCCGCTGAAGAGGTTCCACCGGTCGGCACCGAACCCGTGGGCGTTGATGCGATCCGCGACGCACTGCACCCGCTCGGCGCTCCGGCACCGAATCCGGCCGACTTCATCGAAGGATGGTATTACGGACGTCAGGTCACCCGTTTTGTTGAAGACGGGAACGCGATGGCTCGATTCGAAAACCAAACGGCGGGGCTTGGTTCGCACCTATTACAGGGGATCGCCATCGACGGCAGCCAAGTCTCCACCATCCGCCTATCGGCGCGTGTCCGCACCGACAATGTCGTCAAAGGTCCGGAATCGGACGCTTGGCCCATGCTCGCGATAAGCTATTACGACGCCAATCGCCGTGATCTCGGAATGATCACGCTGGGTCCTTACCGGGGGACACGCGATTGGAAAAAAGACAGCCGTGTGCTGCGTGTTCCGCCCGCAGCCAAGGAAGCGATCATCCGCATCGGATTGTTCGGGGCTACCGGTCGGGTCGACTTCGACGATGTCCAGATCGAGAAAATGAGCCGTTAAATTTTACCCAGACTGCTTGATCGCCCCCCCTGTCTCGCTATCCTATCAACTGGCGAAGTAGGCGTTCGAGGTCCGCACCGCCAGACGCATCGCTTTCGATTTTCGCCGAAAACGTTGCGATCACGACCAATGGGCTCAGCCCGAGCCGGTTGCGAGAGTCCTTTTCAAACCTTGATCGCCGGCGGCATCCACTTTTTAACCAAGACAACGAAGGATGGAGGAACGTACATGAGGTGTTTTCACCTGTTGGTATGCTTCACGCTGGCACTGACACTCAGTGCATCAGCCGAAGCAGGTGGCTCTTACGGGAGCTACGGAAGTTATGGCAGCGGAGGCAGCTCCGGCGGTCTCGTCCACGGCAGTAGCGGTGGCGGGTTACTCTCCGGTTTGCGTGCACGCATTGCCGCTCGTCATTCCGGTTCGTCCGGTGGCAGCTATGGTGCTTCGTCAGGTGGATCGTCAGGAGGCTCCTCAGGCGGCGCTTCATCAGGCGGTTCGTACTCGGCGAGTTACGCTTCCTCGGGAGGCTCCTCAGGTGGGTCATCGGGTGGCGGATTGTTCAGTCGCCTTCGTGCTCACATCCAAGCCAAACGTGCCGCTCGTGCATCGAGTGGTGGTTCGAGTGGCGGTTCATCCGGTGGCTACATCGCGTCGTACTCCAGCGGCGGCGCCAGCAGTGGTGGCAGCAGCGGTGGGTACTACTCGAGCAGCGTTTCGGTATCTCCGGTTTCCCACGGCAGCGTCGGCGGCTATGTCGCTCCGGTTGCTTACACACCACCGGTTACCTACTCCGCTCCGATGATCGAATCGAGCTACCCCGTGGAATCCTATCCATCGGGCACCGTCATCGAGTCGGGCAGCTATCCCGTTGAAGGCAGCGTCATCCATGGTGAGTCCGCTCCCATGAGTGGCTCGGTTATCGACGGCACCATCATCGACAGCGGCGCGAGCTACGAATCTCGCAAGCCAACCCTTGATGACGACGCCGCTCTGTTGACCGTTGCTGTTCCTTTGGAATCGGCACGCGTCACCGTCAACGGTCACGAAACGACCAGCGACGGAATGGTTCGTCAATTCATGTCACGTGGGCTCAAAGAGGGTTACCTCTACACGTACGAAGTCGTCGTCTCGTACGACGTCAACGGACGTGAGCAACGCGACACGAAGACGATCAAACTGCGTCCTGGTGACATGGAACGAATGGTCTTCCAACAAGACGCCGACGATGTTCAGCCTGCCGCTGACGAAGCGGAAGAAAACACGCAAGCCGAAGCGAAAGCGGAAGAAGCCGATACGACCGAAACCGTCGTTCAGCTTCACGTTCCCGCCAACGCGGTCGTTACCCTCGCCGGAAACGAAACTAACGGCTTCGGTCGCGTTCGCACGTTCCGCACCACCCAACTCGCCGCTGGTGAGAGCTGGGAAAACTACACCGTCGTCGTCAGTGCGACTGTAGCCGGACGGAGCATCCGCAACGAACGGACGATCAACGTCGCTGCCGGTGACACCGTCGAACTCGAATTCGACTTCGACGCCACCACCCTGGCAATGCGTTAAGAAAAACGGAAACGGGCCAGCCTTCACCGGCTGACTCGCCACTCCCAAACAGGAAGCCGTGTTCAAGATTTCTTGGACACGGCTTTTTTCGTTTTTCGGCCGACTCTTCCCCACCGGCCCCGCAGTGTCCGGACAAAGGGTCCTTTTCCCATTGATCTGTTATTGTCATAGGTACGCACACTCTCCCTTAACTCGACGCAAGACTACATCGAAGGAAGATCATCCGATGAACCGAGACAAAATGCTGATCGAAAAGATCCAGTCGCGAGACGTCGAAGCGTTAGCGGAATACATCGCCACCCATCGCGATAAGCTCGCCGGGTTCGTTCGTTCAATCACCGGCGAACATTTGCTCGCGGTGACCGAACTCGACGATCTGATCCAGGAGATCTCCGCTACCGCCGTTTCGGGATTGGCGACGGCGCCGCTGGACCAGTATGCCCCCATGCAGTGGTTACAACAGATCGCACGGCGGCGAGTCGTTGACGCCCATCGCTTCCATTTTGACGCAAAAATCCGTGACTTTGGCAGACAAAAATCCATCCATGCTCCAGGCGCGTCGGGCGGCGACGAAAGCGACGGTGGGCTCGAACGATTGCTCGCGGCCAGCATGACGTCACCCAGTGCAGCGGTCAGTCGCGACGTGCGAATGCATCGAATGAGCGAGGCGATCGGCACCCTCAGCGAGGAACAACAGCAAGCGATTCGCCTTCGCTATGTCGAGGGGCTTCCCACCAAAGCGATCGCTGAACAACTCGGCAAGACCGACGTTGCGGTACGTGTGCTGCTCTCGCGAAGCATGCGTGAACTTGAAAAACAGCTCGACGACGTGCGTCCAAGTCGTTGATGCCCGGTTGAGAAGATCTATGGAATGTTCCAGGATGTAGACGTGTCGCTCCAACCCCCTTTCGAGTCTCTGCATCCATCATGTCCACTGTCTCCACCGATGTCGCTCGTGTTCTGATTGCCGGATCATGGCGCAACGCAACCCCGCAATCGACTTTCCATTCCACCGACCCCAATCACAACTCGGAACTCCCGCAAGCGTTCCCGGTCAGCACGTGGGAAGATTGCGAGGCCGCACTCGAAGCCGCCGACAAAGCGGCCGCGGAACTGCGTCGCGTACCGCCCGCGAAGATCGCTGAGTTCCTGTACCTCTACGCCGACAAGATCGAAGCCGCGAAAGACGCGCTCGTCGAAGCCGCATACACCGAAACCGGATTGGCCCGTTCGCCACGACTCGGCGACGTCGAGTTGCCCCGCACGAGCAACCAATTGCGGGCGGCCGCCGATTCATGCCGAAGCGGCAATTGGGCACTGCCGACAATCGATACCAAAGCCGGAATTCGTTCTTGCTATCGCCCCCTCGGTCCGGTCTGCGTCTTCGGGCCTAACAATTTTCCGTTCGCGTTCAATAGCGTAGCCGGCGGCGACTTCGCGGCCGCGATCGCCGCAGGAAATCCGGTCATCGGAAAAGCCAACAGCTCGCACCCGGAAACCACCCGTCTCCTCGCGGAACTCGCACACGAAGCCGTTGTCGAAACCGGCCTTCCCGAAGCAACGGTTCAGTTGATCTACCGTACCAGCCATGCCGACGGCGAACGCCTCGTCTCTGACCCGCGTGTTGGCGCCACCGGATACACCGGCAGTCGATCCGCAGGTCTGACGCTCAAATCCGCAGCCGATCGCGCCGGCAAACCGATCTACCTCGAACTATCGAGCGTGAACCCAGTTGTGATCACTCCCGGTGCACTGGTCGAACGGAACGAAACAATCGTCAACGACTTCGTCACCAGCGTCCTGATGGGAACCGGCCAATTCTGCACCAATCCTGGAATGGTGCTGCTGGTCGCCGGCGATGAAACCGAATCATTCATCAGCGACGTGAAAGATCGCTTTGCCTCGACGCAGTCGGGCACACTCCTCTCGCCTGCAGTCGCCCGGTCGTTGAGCAAGAGCGTCTCGATCCTTACTGACCTTGGTGCGGACCTGTTGACCGGCGGTGGTGAACCGGAGTCGGACCGGTGTGCATTCGCTAACACTCTGATGCGGATCGATGGCGCCAAATTTTTGTCTGACCCCGAAGGCTTCCAAACCGAAGCGTTCGGTAACGCGTCGGTGTTGGTGGTTGCCAAAGACATCGCTGAACTGTGCGACGTCATCGATCATCTCGAAGGAAACCTCACTGGGTGCATCTATTCCAAAGAAGACGCGAGCGAAGAAACCGACGTTGAAAAGATCTCATTCGTTCTCGAGCCAAAAGTCGGCCGAATCCTGAACGACAAAATGCCAACGGGAGTCGCCGTCAGCGCCGCGATGAACCACGGCGGTCCGTATCCCGCGACAGGACACCCCGGTTTCACCGCCGTCGGAGTGCCCGCGTCGCTGCTGCGTTTCGGAAAGCTGACCAGCTTCGACAACATTCGTCCCACCCGTCTTCCCGCTCTTCTGCAAGACTCCGCTCCGACCGCCGAGACGATGCGACTGATCGACGGTCAGTGGCGAACGGGCGACGTAGGCTAGACGCGTCGTAGACCATACCGAGTCAACCATGATGAACGGTCATCGATCGCGATTCCGCGATCGGTGACCATGCAAACCGACGAACGATCCTCTTTCGTCATCGGATCGTTTTGGTCCCGCGATCCCGATTTGCATCGCCGTAACCCACGTCGCCGGCGCCGCAGACCTGCCTGCTCGCGATCGCCGTCCTTCGCGGTCGCTCTAGATGCAGACCTGCGTGGGCAACCTTATCCCGCATCGATTCTCGATGCTCGGCAACACGTTGGCTGGCGGCCCGTCCGGCTTGCGTCAAAAAAGGATTTTTTTGGCGCACAAAATGCTACCGACACACCAACCGCGCCCGCCGTTATGGTGGCGTTACGTTGAAATCGGCCAACGCCGGTTCTCTTTCCAAGACTCCGTTACCGAGTAGAAGATTCTCATGCCAAACGAAAATCCCAAACCGACCACCACCGACGGCGGGATTCCAGTCGCCAGCGACGAGCATTCACTGACCGTCGGCCGAGACGGCCCGATCGTCTTGCACGATCACTACCTGATCGAACAAATGGCGAACTTCAACCGTGAACGGATCCCCGAACGCCAACCTCACGCAAAGGGATCAGGTGCATTCGGATTCTTCCAAGTCACCGCCGACGTCAGCCAATACACCAAAGCCGTCGTCTTTCAGCCTGGCGCCAAGACCGACACGCTGATGCGATTCTCAACCGTCGCGGGCGAACGCGGGAGCCCGGACACATGGCGTGACCCACGCGGATTTTCGATCAAGTTCTACACTCCCGAGGGGAACTACGACATGGTCGGAAACAACACGCCGGTTTTTTTCATTCGTGACCCGATGAAGTTCCAACACTTCATCCGCTCGCAAAAACGACGAGCCGATAACGGGCTGCGTGACCACGACATGCAGTGGGACTTCTGGACGTTGTCCCCTGAATCGGCACACCAAGTCGCGTGGTTAATGGGCGATCGTGGGATCCCCAAAAATTGGCGACACATGAACGGCTATTCCAGCCACACGTACATGTGGGTCAACGCAGCGGGAGAAAGGTTTTGGGTGAAGTACCATTTCAAAACCGACCAAGGAAACGACTTCCTCACGCAAGACGAAGCCGAGCGAATCGCCGGTGCCGATTCAGACTATCACCGCCGCGACCTCTTCAACTCGATCAAGAATGGCGACCATCCGAGCTGGACGTTGAAGGTTCAAATAATGCCTTTCGAGGAAGCGAAAACGTATCGCTTCAACCCGTTCGATTTGACCAAGGTTTGGCCGCATTCTGACTACCCACTGCACGAGGTCGGCAAACTCACCCTCCATCGCAACCCGACCGACTTTCACACCGAAATCGAACAAGCTGCGTTTGAGCCTAACAACATGATCCAGGGTATCGGCGCGAGCCCCGACAAGATGTTACTCGGGCGCATGTTTGCGTACGCCGACGCCCACCGCGCTCGCATGGGGGTCAACTACAAACAAATTCCCGTCAACCGTCCACGATGCCCCGTCCATAGCTATAGCAAAGACGGTGCCCTGCGAGTCGACAATGTTACCGACCCGGTCTACGCGCCGAACTCCAAAGGTGGCCCGAAGGCGGACGGCGAACGTTTCCCAGACTCGGCAACGTGGTCAGCCGACGGTGAATTTGTTCGTGCCGCCTACACACTCCGCAAGGATGACGACGACTGGGGACAAGCAGGCACGTTAGTACGTGAGGTGATGGATGACGCCGCACGCGACCGTCTCGTCTCAAACGTCGTTGGCCATCTCAAGCAAGACGTTACCGAACCCGTTCTCAAGCGTGCCTTCGAATACTGGCGAAACATTGACCAAACGGTCGGAGACCGCATCGCCAAAGGCGTCTCCGGATAGAGCGTTTCCACAATTGATGTAAACTCACCATCCGCAGCCCGTTCGCCCGACGGTAGTCCACCGTCGGGCGACGGCAAAGCCCACATTAATGAATATGACCTGGGTTTCTATCAAACACCAAATTCGTGATCACACCCATAATGCGAACTCAACACGTGCTCGAACCGAGGAATCGGTTGACGGCATTCTTCTCGTTCCGGTTCTCTGCAGACGCGTGATTCGATAGCGATCCCTTGATTTCGCGTTCTTCTCCAATCACGCACTTCGAGTGTCTAAGATTCAGTTACGATAAGATGAATCTGCGTGGAAAATTCTAAGCAGACCATTGCCACCACTCATGCGAGGTCCAAGGATTCAGTTGCGGGCGAACCGCTCGCGTACGTAACCTTCAGCTTCGCAACGCTTGAGTTGGGCAAATGATTCTCCAAAAAGAGCATCACGCATTGACCGCTGCGCCGCAGTCACGCCGCCACCCCTATGATCTTGGAAAACGCTCTCCCGAGGCATCGATGAGTCGAACCGCCCAACAGATCGCTGATGATATCCGGGGATTTGTCTCGTCATCTTATCCAGACATGGACGTGCGGGTCGAGCATTGGCAGCAGGATCCATCGCGTTTAGCCGTCTACTTCACAGACGCAAAGTTTGCACTGATCTATCCGTACCAACGTTGGCACTTTCTCGCCAACCTGATTCCCTCTGACTATCAAGAGCAGAATCTTTCAACGTCGGTTTGGTTCGAACTGGCGCCCGGCGAATCGCCTGACGATTTAAGTTACCCCGACGAAGAATTGATCGCGGATATCACACCCGACGTCATGCGAATCCTCACGGCGATCGGCTTCTTTCGCAAACTCGACGACATCATGTGCCCCAACGACACGACCGTAAGGCGTGCTCAGTGTTGGGGTGACTATCGCAACGCAAAGCCTCTCCTATTAAGCAATGGCATCACTGAAAACGAACTCTTCGATGTCTTTCACGTTTTGATGCTTCAGGGCGGATTCTGCGACTGCGAAATCCTTTACAATGTGTTGGATGAGAACCGGCTCAAAGCGGAGTACTGGCAGGCCAAGTCGAGTGGGATCGAGCCATACGATCCACATCAAAAAACGTGAACCCGTACGCTCCTCCCAACGCCGAATCGCTCGACTTCACACGAACAGGAGTGACGCTGATCCCGCGTCCACTCGCCCGGCATACGAGCAAAGTCGTTTATCGATTCGGTCTTTTTCAATTTGTCTGGCCCATCGCCATCGCCTACTGGACAGACTCACTGCCAATTGACATTTGGGCATTCTTTATCACATCGAATGGGTTAAGCGTCCGTCCGAGTTCTTTCAAACGCATCCCGTGGACAGCTTTGATGTGCCTTATCTACCCGATTGCCTTGATCGGATCCTTCACTCAATACGACCCGTTTGACATTTGGAACTGGGTGCCGACGCGTTTCTCGCCCGTTTTTTCTCTGCAGCTACTCTCGTCGGCATGGGCCTTCTACGCGATCGCATGCATTCTCCGTTGTCACTTCGCACATCAACGCAAAGACATTCAATCTCACGATGCGTTCTCCTCAGACATGGCCGATTGACGGAGGCCACTCGCCCTAAAATCTCATCCCGCTCAGATAGCCAATACTGATTCTGCTACATTTTGAGGTCGTGCAACGTTCTGACGAACAGCCCCCACAAACGACGACCATCAGTAAGAATATGAATAGGATCACCTCGCGAGTCATCACGGCATGTTGGATACTACTGGCCCTGTTGGCGCGTCCTTCTGTCGGACAGGAAGACACGAAACCCGTCACGCAACCAACCATCGAACTGCCAAACAAAGAATCGTTTCACCTGTTTGTATTAGCAGGCCAATCCAACATGGCAGGACGCGGCGAAGTGACCGACGCCGATCGCCAACCGCACGACCGAGTGTTCATGTGGACCGAGGACCAGCAGTGGGTGCCCGCGATCGATCCGATGCATTTCGACAAACCCAAGATCGCGGGCGTGGGACCGGGCCGATCTTTCGGAATCAGCCTAGCAAACTCGCATCCTGATATCTCCATTGGGCTGATCCCCTGTGCGGTCGGTGGATCGCCGATTGAGTGTTGGTTGCCCGGAGGATTCCATGAGTCAACCAAAACACACCCCTATGACGACGCGGTCAAACGCATCCACGCCGCGGCAAAACATGGCACGATCAAAGGGATTCTGTGGCACCAGGGCGAAGGTGACTCAACGCCGAAACGCTCCCAACAATACAAGACCAATCTGCTCGACGTCCTCAACGGATTGCGTGCCGAATGCGGGAGCGATCCGGTCGTCTTGATCGGCCAACTCGGACAATTTCCCGAGCGTCCCTGGAATGACTCAAGACGCCGAGTGAACTGGGCTCACCGACAGGTCGCACTTGAACTGCCCCATGCCGCCTTTGTGTCATCCGATGGGTTAACGCCCAAGCCAGACAACACACACTTCAACCGTTTTTCGGCGGTCTTGTTCGGATACAAATACGCCGAGGCCTATCACAACCTGCAAAACGCGATCCCGCATGATCAAACCGACGCTGTGGTCGACGCACCCGATCAACTGAGAGACCTTCTTCGTCGCGACGAACCGCTCGATTCCAAAGCGGGCCAACTATTTTCTTCATGCCACGCTTGGTTAACTCCACAGGAACGCTTGCAAGCGGTCAAGCGGATTAAGGAACCGGAATTCTGGGTCGCCGAAAACATTCGCGGCTATCCTCTCGCCGAACAGGTTGCCTTGCTGAGCGTGACTGATTTTTCGAACGCGTCCGATGAATTGGCACACCGAGTAGCCGACGTTTCCACGATGTGGGCCGTAACGGATGTCGATGCCACTCGGCAATGGTTATCAGGAATTGAGTCGGACTACTGTCGTGCTCACGGGTTGGAAGCGGTGCTAGCAACCATTCACGAACGAGCCCCATTGGCGAGCCTTGATCTGCTTCGCCGCCTTAATGATCAGGAAGCCGAAGACTTGATCGGTTACACGGAGATGCCTGAGTTTGACCTCGATGCTCAGACGTGGGCCAAAGAAGTTGCGAAGTTTGAATCGGATCGTTTACGCAGTTTTCTGCAATCAGGATCCGTGGTTTGGAAGTTGGCAACGGAAGATACCGATGCCGCGCTAAACTACATCGCGGGCCTCCCTCAGGGCCAACAGAACCCACGACAAGGATGGCAGATCATCGCAACTTGGATGCGTCAAAAACCGTCACCGCCTTCCCTGATCCTTGAGTGGATCGAAACGCGTCTTCCGGAGCATCTCCGTTCGGACGACCACTACCAACTGATTGCCCAGTGGTGGCACCCGATCGATCGTGCCAGTTTGGTGGAGTGGATCGATAGCCTGCCGCCGAGCAAACGTCGTGACGAAGCCTTGCAAGGTTTCATCGGCGAAGAATCCCATGCCGACATCGATTCCGCGTATCAATGGGCGAGCCAAATCCAGAACGAATCAGATCGCCGGCTAGTCAATGCCCGACTCTTGCGACGCTGGCTCTCTGATTCCCCCGATATCGTTGGCAAGCTACTGCCAAACGCGGACGTAACGGACGAAGATCGACAGGACCTCGAACGACGACTTCGCGGCAAACGGTAGCCCACCGAGGCTCGCAGCGAAAAATGCCACACGGCTGTTCTCGCCACGAAAAGGGCACGCCGAATTGAGACCACGCCCCCCGCAAATCAAGATTCCTCAAGCCGCGCGTCGAGAATTCACTTCTATTAAGCGAGGAAGCCTGCGCGAGTTTGCACGCGTTCAAAAAGACACATTTTTGGGCCGTCAGACTCATCCCCACGCTTCCAAACCTTTCGATGAACGAAAGTGAAGCTGACAATGACTGACTGGTTGAGAACTGCCTGGAACGCCCAAAGCCGGAAACACAGTCAATCTCGAAAACAGCGTCACCGCCCCAAATGCCGCCGTGGACTCCAACGCCACGTCGAATCACTCGAAGCCCGTCGCTTGCTCGCCGCCGACGTTATCAGCCTCGAAGAAACGCAAATACTCGCCGAGCACGCCAAAAGCATCTGGGAGTCTACTGGACTTTCCAGTGAGCAGATTCAGGAACTGGAAAGCCTGCAGTATCAGGTGGCGGATCTCGGCGAGAACAAACTTGCTCAGTATCGGGTGGGTGTGATCACGATCGACGACAACGCGGCCGGGAATCTGTGGTTCGTTGATCAGACGCCGTTGGTCAATGAAGAGTTCCACGAAGTGAATGGCGTGTTCACACCTGATACTGCTACGCTCGCGATGGGCAAGATGATCTATTGACGGCCTTGTTGCATGAACAGGATCATGCACTGGGGCTCGACGGCCGTGTTGATTCCAGCGATGTGATGAACGATGGACTGCAGAGCGGAGTCAGGCGACTGCCCTTCATGGATCAAGCCGCTGAGGTCGATCCGGGGTCGATTCAAACCGTCGAATATTTGACCTCCGTTTCCACCGGTGGCAATCAGTTGATCGACAACCGGATGCCCTACGGCACCGTGAACCATGCCGTCGCGCTGACCGGCCTGTTTCCTAGCCGCAATCTCACCGATGGCGAACCGATGATTGGTTCGGAAGAGATGTTTGCAGGCAATTTTGCGCCGCGCGGCTATGCGTTAGCACATGGCCAGCTGCTACAGATTGCTCAGAACTCGGCCTTGAATCCGACATCGATTCGACCCCCGACTCAATTAGGGCATCCACATTCGGACTAACTTCACTCAACACGAAAACCGTCGCTGATCCCGTTTCCGTAGATCAGTGGGGACTCGCGGTTGACAAGGCATTTGAGCCGCACGAAGAACCAACCGACGAATCCGACCTTCCTTTCTGGGAACTCGTCAACGATCTCTTTTAACTCAAATCCTATGCTTCGGAAGCGTTCAGGCGGTTCTCATCCTTGGAAATAAAGGTACGCCACCAGGATCGCCACGATGACGGCACCTGACGCCAATACGTCCACGGCATTCCAGCTTTCCCGAGTCTCGGTTCGTTGATCATCCGTCAGGGTACCAAACGTCAACCCGCTGATCTTTTCGTAATCAGGTGCTTTCGTGGCATAGCTAACCGCAATCATCACAATTGCGCTAACGGCCAAAATCAACATGCTGTAATACTGGAAGAACGTGTTGTTCATGACCCACAAGAACGATCCTTCCGTGTACGCAAAGTCCTCCATCAGCTTCACAGGAGTGTCAATTGCAAGACGGAACAATCCCATTGCAAAACCGACCAGCAATGCAGCCAAGCACCCGGGCCCGTTGAGCCGTTTCCAAAAGATTCCGAAGAAGAACACAACGAAAATGGGCGGAGCGAGGTACGCCTGCACGCCTTGCAGGTAGTCATACAATCCGCGGCCACCCTGAATCACTGGGATCCACGCCAAACCGATCAGCACCATCACACAAGTCGCAATTCGACCGATCCAAACGAGTCGTTCTTGAGAAACGTTCGGGCGAAGCGGCGAATAGAAATCCATCGTGAACAACGTCGCCGATGCGTTGAAGACCCCCGCGAGCGAACTCATTAACGCCGCGAGCAAACCGGCCACCACTATGCCTCGAACTCCGGCGGGAAGGACCGTTGCCACCAAGAGTGGGAATGCCTTTTGTGCTTCCTCGCGGATCACCTCTCCGTCGTCTCCAATCAACACGTTGCTGATCCCTTCGGACTGTCCCGTTGTCGCCAAAGCGAAACAGATCATGCCGGGAATAATGAAGATCAAGACGGGGAGGAGCTTCAACAACGCGGCAAAAATCGATCCGCGGCGAGCTTCCGTTTCATTAGGCGCCCCCAACGTGCGTTGAACGATGTATTGGTCCGTACACCAGTACCAAAGTCCAATCACGGGAGCACAAAACAGCATACTCAACCATGGATAATTATCGTTGAAATACCATGCCATCCGGCCCTCCTCGCGAACCGGAGCCCATGTCGCCTCGACACCCTCGGGAACCAGCGGCTTCCAAAGATTGAACATTTCCGAACCGCAAATCGCACGCAGTTCCGACCAACCTCCCAACGCCTGCAAACCAAAGTAAGTCACCAAGATCGAGCCCATGATGAGAATCAATGTTTGCAGCGCTTCCGTGTAGGCCACCGCTCGCAATCCGCCCAACACCGTGTACGCCCCGGTCAACACGATGACCAAAATCGACCCGATCCAAAAACTATCGAGCGGTCCAAGACGCATCTCCGGCAGCAATACCGAAAACACAATTCCGCCCGCAAAAATTCCAACGGCAATCTTGGTAACGACATACGCCACCAGCGAAATTAACGACAACACCC
The DNA here is from genome assembly GCF_014192335.1 of Aporhodopirellula rubra. GTDB lineage: Bacteria > Planctomycetota > Planctomycetia > Pirellulales > Pirellulaceae > Rhodopirellula > Rhodopirellula rubra. The sequence goes on from NZ_JACHXU010000004.1 coordinate 118,517, forward strand.
AACGGCACGCCGGGCTGTATCGTTTCTCCAGAAACTCCGGCATCGTGAAGACTTGAGACCGCATGTAAAACGGAATCAACACCCACCCGAGCACCAGCAAACACCACGCGTGAAGCTCGTAGTGAGCCATCGCGACACCATCGCTGGCCCCCGAACCGGCCAACCCAACGAGGTGCTCTGAACCGATGTTCGAGGCAAAGATGGACGCACCCACCACCCACCAACTGAGATTCCGCCCGGCTAGAAAATAGTCGTCTGCGGTCTCACTGCCTTTCGCGATCACCCACCACGCAACCCCTAGCAGCACCGCGAAATAGAGGGCGATCATCACCCAATCGATTGTTTCCATCATTGGCTTTGGTCCGAGTTTAAACTCTAAAATGAAATGAAAATCATCCCCAGCGTGTTACAAGGGATAATCTGAAAACGAGCCATGCGGACAACGACTCCGCATCCTCGCTACAGTTGTTGCTTAAATGATCGCAAATGGGTGTCGCCGTCAATAAAAAGGCACTCGACATCCATCATTTCTGCGAAATCTTCGATCGTCTCGCTCGTGAGCGATTGACTGAAAACGGTGTGATGAGGTCCGCCGGCATAGATCCACGCGGCTGCCGCAGTCTTCAAATCCGGACGTGGTGCCCACAACGCACTCGCCACCGGAAGATTCGGTAACGGATGCTCGGGCGCAACCGCATCAACCTCGTTGACCAACATCCGAAAACGATCCCCCATGTCCAACATCGCGACATTGATCGCCGGTCCGGGCGGCGCGGTAAACACCAAACGCACCGGATCAGACTTCCCACCAATGCCGAGCGGATGAATTTCGCAGGTTGGTTTGCCGTTCGCAATCGAAGGACAAATCTCGAGCATGTGTGCTCCCAAAACACGATGCCCATCGGGATGGAAATGATAGGTGTAGTCCTCCATAAATGAAGTCCCTCCTTCCATTCCTCTCGCCATAGCCTTAGCCACACGGACCAACGCCGCGGTTTTCCAATCACCTTCTCCTGCAAACCCGTATCCGTCTGCCATCAATCGTTGCACCGGCATACCGGGTAACTGGTCGAGCCCGTGCAAATCCTCGAAGGTGTCCGTAAACGCGCGAGCGCCGATTTCGTCGAGAATGCTCCTCAGACCGATCTCAACTCGAGCGGCATAGACCAAAGAATCACGTTGTGGCCCGTTGGGCTGCATCGAATCAGCGACGCGATACAGCGAATCATATTCGGCGGCGAGCTGTGTCGCCGCCGCGTCGGAGACGTTCTCGATGTGTTGCACCAAATCGCCGACGCCGTAGGTATTCACCTCCAACCCAAACTTCATCTGCGCCTCGACTTTGTCACCTTCGGTGACCGCAACTTGACGCATGTTGTCCCCGAAGCGAACAACCTTCAGGCTTCGCATTTCCGCGGCGCCGATTGCGGCGCGCGTCCATGATGCCAGGCGGGCATGCACGTCCTCGTCCTGCCAATGTCCCACGACGACTTTCCGCGGTTTTCTCATCCGTGTGCAGATGAATCCGAATTCGCGATCACCATGAGCCGCTTGGTTCAGATTCATAAAGTCCATGTCGATCGTGGACCAAGGCAGGTCGCGGTTGAACTGTGTATGCAGATGAGCCATCGGTTTATCCAATACCGACAATCCCGCGATCCACATCTTTGCTGGCGAAAACGTGTGCATCCAACAAACCACCCCAATGCACTCGGGAGCGTTATTTGCATCACGGAAGACTTGTACAATGGAATCAGCGGTCGTGACCACCGACTTAAACACGACTTCAACCGGCAAACGGTTCGCCTCGTTCAAACCGGCGACCACCTGGCGGCTATTGTCAGCGACTGTTCGGAGAGTCTCTTCACCATAAAGGTGTTGACTGCCGGTGACGAACCATATTTCTTGTGTGCTGTTTTGCATCGCGTTCACTAGTTTGAAATTCATTAGTTAGGTGAGGTGCGTGTTGGACGATTGTCCGTAGGTCGCCGTGGGACCGTGTTTTCGCTGATAGTGTTTATCCAACACATAGGATTCGAGCTCTGTCGCTTCCGAATTGATTTGCATCATCCCCATTGCCATTCGAGCGACGGCTTCTAACGCGACCGCGTTCTCGACGGACTTTTGTGCGGTGCTGCCCCATGAAAATGGGCCATGACCGGCGACCAATACTGCTGGCATCGACGCGGCATCGATTCCTGCAAACCGCTCGATAATGACACGCCCTGTGTTACCTTCGTAGTCGGCCTCGACCTCATCGGCGGTCAACGCACGCGTTAGGGGAACGGTGCCATGAAAGTGGTCCGCGTGAGTCGTCCCATAACACGGAATCTCCCGCCGAGCCTGGGCATACATCACCGCGCACGAACTGTGAGTATGTGTAATGCCACCGATCGACTGAAATTGCCGATACAGCAATACGTGCGTCGGCGTATCCGATGATGGGTTGTAGTCGCCTTCGACGCGTTTACCATCGAGGTCCACAACTACCATTTGTGTCGGATCCATACGGTCGTACGGGACACCACTAGGTTTGATCACGACCAATCCCTGTTCGCGATCGATCCCACTGACGTTTCCCCACGTGAGTGTCACGAGCCCTTGGTCGACCAAATCAAGGTTGGCTTTGAAAACGCTTTCTTTCAGTTCCTCTAACATGATTCGTTAGCATCCTCCGAGACTCGGCGACGTATCGCGATCAGATCCTTCATGACATTGTCAATTCCGCCGGTAGAGTTGCTGGTACCGAACGCGTCGTGCAGTTGCTCATAGAGCCGATACAACTCCGCGTAAACTTTGACCGCTGACTCACGTGGATAGAAAACAGTTTCTTTCGTACCCGTCATCTTTTGCTGGGCCGCCGAAACAGTCGGATGAGCTCCGCCGACGACGGAGCCAAAGATGGCCGCCCCCAGTGCACAGGTTTGTGCCGAACGGCTGATCTTCATCGGGCGATTGCAAACATCGGCATAGATTTGCATCACCATCGGATTCTTTTCCGCGATCCCGCCGCAGTTGACGACCTCTTCAATCTTCACACCGTAGGATTCAAAACGATTGATAATCGTCAACGCCCCAAACGCAGTCGCCTCGACGAGGGCGCGGTACATTTCGGCAGCCGTTGTATGAAGCGTTTGCCCCACAACCAAACCACTCAACAATGGGTCGACCAACACCGTTCGGTTCCCATTGTTCCAATCCAGCGCTAGCAGTCCGCTCTCACCAGGTCGCAACTTTTCAGCCTCCCGTGTCAGCGAGACGTGAGGATCTCCCGTCGCTGAATGATTGCCGGGAACCAACTGCCGCACGAACCAATTAAAAATATCCCCGACTGCAGATTGGCCTGCTTCGAGCCCGTACATTCCTGGGAGGACAGACCCGGGCACGATCCCACAAACCCCAGGAATATCTGCAAGTGGTTGGTCCAACGGCCAAACCGTAATGTCACAGGTACTCGTGCCCATGATCTTCACCAACGTCCCCGGTTTGACACCGGCCCCGACTGCACCCATGTGAGCGTCAAAGGCACCGACCGCGACCGGGATTCCACTAGGCAACCCAACACGCTTCGCCACCGCCTCGGTGAGACCGCCGACCGTTTCATCACACGTCGAGGTATCCGCTCGATAGTGTTCGGCAACCTTTGCCAAACCAGCGTCGAGTTGGTTCAAAAAAGGTGCGCTCGGCAATCCTCCCCAATCAGGATGGAACATCGCTTTGTGTCCAGCCGCACAAATACCACGGGGGATGTTCGCAGGATCGAGATTGCCCGTGATAAAACCGGGAACGAAGTCGGCCAGTTCTACCCAACCATAGGCGGCTTCGAAAACGCGTGGCGACGTTCGTTTGCAATGCAAGATCTTTGCCCAGAACCACTCGCTCGAATAAACGCCGCCACACTTATCGAGATAGGCCTCGTCACCTTCAGAAGCTCGCGTCGTGATTTCAGCAGCTTCGGACGCCGATGTATGGTCTTTCCACAACCATGCATACGCAGCCAAATCATCTTCGAACTCGGGATTCATCGATAACGGCAAACCATCGCGATCAACCGGTATCGGAGTGGAACCTGTGGTATCGACACCGATCCCGATCACCGACTCAGGTGTGAACTCGCTTCCCACTGCGGCTTGCTCGATCGCCGAGACTACGGATGCATAAAACCCTTCGATATAGTCCGCCGGGTTCTGCCGAGCCAAATGGGGATCTTTCGCGTCGAGCAGAATACCCTGTTCGCCACTGGGATAATCAAACACTGCGGATGCGATTTCCGCTCCGTTGCTAACGTCGACAATCAAGGCCCGAACGCTATTAGTCCCATAATCGACGCCAATCGTATACTGTTTCTTTATCGACTCGCTCATAAACCGGCGTCCTGAAAAACCATTGGGGCAAAACTCTTTGAGCCACACGTAAAACAACCAAAGCCGGACACCAACCCGCGTCTGGCGAACCGCACCGGCGTGATCGACAACACCACAATCGATCTACGTGGAGGTTAGAACCTCAAAAGGCCAGTCACAAGTCAACGGCTGCGCAATAAAATGTCGCAATTGCGCACACATTGCATCCAATCGCTACCACGAGCAGATCGAGCGAACACCGATGGCAACGAACGTCACCAAGAATCGCAAACGGATCACCGACGAAAAACCTCGACCGCTGAAACCGAGCCACTAGGACTCAATCGTTGGCTTCGCGGCATCACGTTCGCCACGCAAGTCTCGCCGATATCGTGACGGTGTCGTCCCGTACGTGGTCCGAAACACCTGAATGAAATAACTCGGTGTTCCATAGCCAGACGCGGTCGCGATTTTGGGAACCGACAAGTCCGATTCCGCCAACAACGTTCGCGCTCGCTCCAATCGCACGCGTTGCAACTCCGCATGCAAAGTACGCCCCACCGTTCGTGAAAAGCGCAACTCAAGGTTTCGCCGCGAGATATCCACGCGTCGCAAAATGTCCGCGACCTGGATCGGTTCGTTTGAGCGATCATGGATAAACCGAAGTGCCTCTACCACCTCGGGGTCATCAATCGCAATCATGTCGGTGCTGCGCCGTGTCACCACGCTCAGAGGTTCGGCGATCAAGCATTGCGGCTCGACAACCTGACCCTTCATCATTCGATCGAGCAATTCCGCCGCTCGAAATCCGACACCCGTTGCATTGAGCGCAACGCTAGATAACGGTGGATCGGCAAGCTCACACAGCAACTCATCGTTGTCGACGCCGATCAGCACCAACTCTTCCGGGATTTTAATGTCCGCAAAGTGACACGCTTCGGCGACTTCCCGCCCCCGATCATCATTGCACGCCATCACCGCAATCGGCCGTGGTAACGATGCGAGCCATTTCGCGAGACGCGGCTGCTCTCGTTCCAACACTCGCTCTCGACGCGACTTCGGCGGCTGATACACATGCACGTCGAAACCGGCATTGCGAATCGCTTTGCAGAACCCCTCTTCGCGATCTTTCGACCAAACGCGGTCAGGAATTCCGACAAACGCGAACTCACGAAACCCTCGTTGGATCAGATACTCGGCCGCCATCACGCCAGCGTCGCTCGACCCCGATTTAACTTCACTGAATCGCAACAACGGACTCTCTGCAGCGAGTTGACTCCGAGATAAATCCAACACAATCGTTGGCAATCCCGAATCAAGAATGGCCTGAGCCACCCGCGGTGTTTCGATCCTGGCAATGATCCCCGTCCCGCCCCACTCGCGAACCTTGGGAACCGCTTGCTCGAAATCGCCGGGTGTCAGACAAAACCCCCATGGCCCGTGCAGCCGACTGTAACGAACAATCCCGCGCAACATTTGTCGCCCGTAACCGCGAGCGGTTTCGACGAGTAATGCGACTTTGGGCTGGCTGTTCATAGTTCGATTGGTTGGTAGTTTTCTTCCGGTCACATTTCCTCCGGTGGTCATGTCATGTTAGCTGAACGTCACCGCGTGCGTCCTGTCCACGGCCGAAGCGTTTTTTAAGAAACCACAAAGTCGATTGAGATTTGTTCGTAACCGAGGCGGAGTCAATCACCACGCGTCGACAAACAACGCCATACAGTCTCGCGTTATTTCACCGTCCGAACGCGAATAAATTGCACCGACATGGGGGCGATCGTGTGACTAAATTCCGACGCAACGTTGAGTTCACTCACTTGTGGCGACACTCGATTCGGATTCATCCGATCATTAACGTCGTCGCGACCTCCCGTTAACACGGTCAACTTCGCGACCGGATCAACGCGTTCAACCCCGCTCAACTCGAACTGAGTCGGACAGGCTTGATCACTCGGATTCACAATTTTGAGAATCACATCTCCGGTTGCAGTCTCTTTGCTAGCAGCAAAACTAATCGTTGGCTTGGTGATCGCCACGTCGTGAATCAACTGGTCATTCAAATAGCACAAGATTCGTGAATCACCGATCTCGATTCGAATGTCGTACCACACATTGGATTGGATCGTTCCTGGCGTCGTTGCCAAACGGACGCGGTTGGTTGGATCCGACGCGACGGCACACTGCACCCCATGTTCGGTGTTCCCCCATCCACCGATGTTCCACCAATAGTGCGAATCCGACGGTTTGTGGCCAAACGTGACCAGAAATCCTTCATCACCACCTGTCTTCTTGGCTCGCATCGAGATAATCAGCTCGTCGGCCTCCACCGAACGATCGAACAACCTCATCGCCGGAGTCGCGGACACGTCATTTTGGCGACACACACCGCCCACGACATCGAAGCTGCCATTTATCACACTCGCGACTTCGGAACCTTCGGTCCCATCAAACGCCTCACCGAACAATGTCTCCGAGCCGGCAATCACTTTGACATCGTCGAAGATCGCTTGCGAGGCCCACGTCCCGACACCGACGCGTCCTCTTGCCGGCGTACCTTCCAAAGAAAGGTCTAACCGGAACTGAGTTTCGTTGGCCAGATACTGATCGCCTTTGTTCAAGCTAAACAATTGTTGAACGTAATAGTTCGGCGTTCGAACAACAGTCTTTTCGTCAAACCAGATCAAATCGGCAGCCGTCCACTGCGTAAATCCGTAGCGGGCAAATAGAGGCGCGTACGCTGTCATCTGAACGATATCCGCATTGCGTTCGATACCGGTCAGGTAAGCCGCCTCCGCGACGGCGTTGAACAATCGATTTCCCTTGGACGCATACTCACCGACGAACACTTTCGTCTTGTTTCGATCAAAGTCATCGAACCGATGTGTCTGGCTCAGAAACCACTCAGGTGACTCATAGTAGTGCTCATCTGAAAGATCACATCCGTGTGTGTTCATGAATTCATAGATCGGAATTTCCGGCCCCAATCCTGACGTTCCCACGATCTTGATCTCAGGAGCTTGCTGGCGGAGTGCACGAACGAAATGCGGAAACCGCTCCTCAAATTGAGGCGTGTGATGGTCCTCGTTACCGAGCCCAACGTATTTCAAGTTGAACGGCTCAGGATGCCCCATTTCGGCTCGGATCTTGCCCCATCTGCTATCGACGGGCCCATTGGCAAACTCAACCAAATCAACGGCGTCGTCGATCCATTCCTGCAAGTCGTCCATGCCAGCGTTTTCGCGAGGATCCCGGAAACCACAACTGACACCAACGGCCAAAATCGGGAGCGGCTCGGCTCCAATATCCTCACACAACAGGAAGTACTCGAAATAGCCCAACCCATACGTTTGATGATACCCCCATAGGTTCCAGTTCGGCTTGCGTTCCGCGACATCACCGATGGTGTCCTTCCATCGATACGCGTTGTCGAGCCCTTGACCGTGAGCGATACAACCGCCGGGAAAGCGAAACACAGCGGGCTTGAGATCGACCAAAGCTTGAACCAGATCGGCTCTCAGACCGTTCTTTCGTCCATTGAATGTCTTGCGAGGGAACAACGAAATCATGTCCATTTCGATGACGCCGGCTCCCACAAACGTGATCGCCAATGACGCGTTGCTCGTTGTCTCCTTTGCGGTGATGGAGACGTCGTACTTCGCCCAACTTTCGCTTAGACCGTCAATTCGCCCTGAACCGATATCGCCGTCCTCAGTCTTCAGCGTAATACGCACGGGCGAATCAGCGTTGACGTTTCGCTTGGCATAAAACGAGAAATCATAAACGTCACCCTCAACAACCCGGATACCATCGAATCCCGAATTGGCAATGCCGGCGCCATCACTCCCCTTTTCGATCTGAAGACGAAGATAATGTGGGTTGCGGGAATTCAGAGGCGTGGCATCTTCGACCGTGGCAACGCAATGACCGCCGGCGGGTTCAATCGTTTCCCAGGCATACATGGGTTGCATTTGCCCACGTCGTGAACTCCAGCCCTCGACGGGAAAGTACTCGAACGATCGGTTCTGAACCAATTCCGCGTACAGCCCACCGTCCGCTGCGTAGTTGATGTCTTCGTAGAACAGCCCGTACAACGTGTCAGGCAATGCAACGGTCGGTTGATCAACATGCACACGGACGCTACCGATCGGTTCCGCTTGAGCGAAAACGCAACTCAAAAACAAGCAAATAAACGCATTCCAACGAATAAACGACCAACAGGAATGGCGTGACATTGCCTTAGCCTTAGAAGGGGACCGAAGGTGAACGTAGCCTCGATTAGCGGCGACTCATCCCACCATATCCCGTCACAGCGTCATCCAACAGATACACATCGCGCATAAAAACATCGCTTTTGCGCAAACCCGTTCCCCGAGCCCGTCCCGTTCGCCTCGCTCATTCAGCGAGCGGAACAACCGGACTGACGCCTCGGTGCGTCGGGGTGACGCGAATGATTCTCCCGCGATCGTCAAACCGCATTGGGTCAATGCAGACTTCCCGGTGATAACCTGCCGCCCTTCCCATTTCGATCCCCTTCGGATACGTAAAGCGATGGTAGACGATGTACCATTGATCAGTTCCCGGAACTTGAATCGTGGAACAGTGCCCGGTGGCAAAGATGCCAGCCTCAGGAGATTTTGCGATAACTAAATTATCGTTGGCGATCTCCAAAGGACCAATCGGCGATTTAGCGGTCGCATAGCGGACACGGTAGTCCGCGTCTCGCGTATCGTTCTCCGACCACAAAAAATAGTACGTACCGTTACGAACGAAAACATGAACGCCCTCTCGAAAAGTCCCGTCGGGTGTGATGGTCCGAATCGTTGACCGATCAATCGAGATCATGTCTTCATTGAGTTCTGCAACGGCGAGGTATCCGTTGCCCCAATACAGGTAATCCTTCCCACTGAGGGGATCGTGAAAAACGTCGGGATCAATTTCTTGTCCACGGTTGATTCCGCTAGGTTTGAAATCGATCAGCGGACGCCCGCTGTCGACGAACGGTCCCGACGGATGACTCGCGACCGCGACGCCAATCTTCTGAGCAGCAGTAAAGTAGTAATAATACTGGTACCCGCCATCTTCCTTCTTTTCGATGATGCACGGCGCCCATGCGTGTCGGTCGGCCCACTCGACATCCTTTGTCAGATCGAGAATGCATCCCTCATCAACCCAATCCACCAAATTCGTGGACGAAAACGTGTTGAAGTAGGTACCACTCCACCCATCGAATCCGTCACTCGTTGGATAGAGAAAGAACTTTCCCAATTGGTGTGAATAGAGAATATCGGGATCCGCGAAGTAGCCGGGAATCACAGGGTTACGATTCACCACCACAGACACATTGAACGTGCTGACCCGTTCATTGCCGAGCCAAACCGTGTACTCGACCGGCCCGGTTGAAAAATCCTGAGGCCCCTTGGGACGCACGTCGGCATCATGCGCGACAGTGAATTGAGGATCCAATCTCGTCACGTCGACATCCGGCTTGATGGGCAACTCAATTGCCCCGGTTTCATCATTGACGACGACATTGAGACGGTTGACGTGCTCAGATTCGCAGACCGGAGAAAAATCCCCCCACTGCCTGAGCAAACGGTCACGTTCCTCACTTGTAATCGGCATGACAGTTCCGTGCCGCGGATGAAAGTCCATGCTGACTTCGCTATCGATGACCTCAAAAGACCTGAGGTCGCTGCTCGTGGTGAATTGGTACTTCCCTTTCGTATAGACGTCATACATCAAAATGTATTGGTCGGAATCGTTTAACTTGAAAATCCCAGACCCCTCCACCGCGTCGCGCGAACAATCGACGCGATCCGACGTGTGGAGCTGGTACCCATTCGTCAGTCGATCTGAAACCGCCAACCGGATGCCACCTCCACTTTCCGATTTATAGAACATCGAATACTTGCCGTCTTTAAAAACGATGTCGGCATCAATGCAGGCACTGTTGGTCGGGCTAAAGTAGAGCTGCTCGGGAGCAGACTCAAATCCAGTAAAGTCTTCGTTGGCGTAGGCGTAATAGATTTTGTCGGGATCGTTGCCCTCCTTCATTGAGAAGTAAACCATGTACTTCTCTTCCGCCGGATCGTAGATCGTCTGTGGCGCCCAAACTCGGTACACGTCGCCAAACCGATCTGGAAACGTTTCGGGAATGTTGATTTTAGTCGACGTCCAATGAACCAAATCATTGGACTTCATCAGCACCATGGCAAAGTTTTTCCATCCCATCGTGGGGACGTAAAGGTCTGTCACCACCATGTAGAACGTCTCCCCATCCACCCCTCGCAGAACATGCGGATCACGGACTCCGCCGGACGTACTGATTTCGGAAGAATCGATTACCGGATCATTATCGTTGAGAGCTTCAAAGTGGTAACCATCGTCGCTAAGGGCAAAGCGAATCTGCTCTTCGCCCGGACCATTACCTGTGAAGTAAGCAAACAAGTAAGCCGAGTAATCTCGCTCAGACACTGTGACAGGTTGGCCGCAATTGCCGATCGAAGCAACGACTGACGCAAACAACAGACAGTGAAATCCTTGACGAATGATGTGATACATATTTTTACCTTGGAACTCGACTCGACCTCGAATGTGAGGGAGCAAAGGTGGACGGGTGAACGGTCTAAACGGGCATAGCAAACCGGCGGATGCGATAGACGTGCTAATCAGCCGACACTCGTCAGTAACGAGCAGACCATCTCCGTTAGCCGAGCCTTGCTCGATCGCCTTGCCTGCCTGCATTAAATCCAGAATCGCATCCCAAAAGCTAGTCGCACGTTCACACACTCAGACGGCGATCCGGACGCGACAAACCCCCGTTTCGCACTGCAATTCACGCAAAAAACATCATTCAAACCCTCACCGATCGCGAACACCACCCTACGCAAATGCGATACATTTCTGCTCGATCGCGATACGACCTCAGCGTCGAAAATGCAGCGAGTCGCTTACGTTAGAATCAAGGACTCGGCGCAATTCCGTCCTCGCCGCGAGTCATCTCCGAATCGCCTCGAGAGCATTTCAAGTGCTGACGAGCCCATTGACGCAGTAGCTCGATTCGCCGGAATTCAGTCCCCTTAAGTTGGACGACCTTGGCGAGATTCTCTTAGAAGATGCGCTAGCCCCGATCGCTCATGCACGTACCCATCGGACTTTGTCATCAACCGCGCCGCGTGTTCCCTCCGGCCAATCACACGCGGGATGACCGACGTAAAACAAACCGAGAGCCTGGTCGCCACTGTCGAGACCGATGTAGTCTCGCATTGCGTCGCTCGTCGCGACAATGTTCGTCGACCAGAATCCACCGAGACCGTGAGACGTCGCGGTCAGATGCATATTCTGAACCGCACAACCGACCGCCAATAATTCATCGAGAAGCGAGATCTTCCCACTGTCCTGACGTTTCATTCCGATGGCGATCACCACGGGAGCGTGCATCACACTCTCTTGCATCCCGTCATACTTGTTCTGCTTAAAGGTCTCCTCGGTCGTCAGACTTCGGTACGTCTCGCCCATGAAGTCACGCAACTTTGTCCGTGCCTCACCGGTGAAGACGGTGAAACGCCATGGCTCGGTCATCCCGTGAGTGGGCGCCCAATTCGCATTTTCGAGCAACTCGTTCACGATCGCCTCATCAACGGGTTGATCGGAATAGAACTTCGGTTTGATCGTCCGTCGGTCACGGATCAGTTGGCTGATGGGGGACATGTTGGTCATCGCAAAAAGATCGAGAGGCAGTGTGCAAGACACGTTTTTACCCGATTTCACATGCCTCGATCACCTCCCTATTCACCTCAACGAGGGAGCCCGGACATCGCGGTCCATTTTAGAATTGATCGACCACCGGATTGAGAGAAGCACCCCAAGGCCGGTCCATAAAGAACGACCTTGGGGCGAATGCCGGTTGGGGAATTTCGTTAGAAAACCGGCGGCGGGAAATGCCAACTCAGAATCAATCCGACCGCACCGTTGGCATTCTAACGCATCGGGCTGGCGTCGGGTCCCGCATCGAGACTCTTGCTCTTCATCGCGTTCTTCTCTTGGGTCAACAGGAATCGATCAAATTCGAATCCGTCTTCACGCATCGAAAACATCACTGTGTGCAAACCTGGTTCGGCGACATCGATCCAAATTTGACCGAGCACACCCGTGTGGACCTTTTCGGTCCGTTGACGTGAATCCCATTGCCACTGCCCATGGCGTCCGGTGAACTGTATTCGTTGCCCCGATTCGGGCCACTCGCCATCGATCCCCACGTGCATCCCGTTGTCTTCCGAACCGGTACAGCAGATTCGCGACCAAACGTAATAGCGACCAGGCTCCTCAAACACGATCGGATAGTACAAGACGCTGCACTGACCACCTCGCGGAGCAAAACTGACGCCGCGAACCAACGGGTCCGCATGCGTGACGCGCGTGTCCGGTAGTAGTTCAAGGTAGGCACCACCAACCGCTCCTTCGGCGTGACTCGGATCAGGATCCGGTTGAATGCCTGGTGTCGATTCCAACGTGGTCAGACACCACTGACGATGTTCTTGCCGATCGACCGCATCGTAGTTCTCCGCTTCGACAACGACCACACCACCAGACTGAAGATGCACCTTTTTCGCTTTTGACGGATCGTAGGTCATTTCAAACACCGACTCGCCCGCCGTAGCTACAACGGAAGTTTGAGTCTGACGTTTTGCCTGCGCCGCGCCGCCGCCGCCGCCGCCGCCGCCTTCAGCGATTAACTCAATCGACCGCCATCGCCCGCGAGAGAACGCAAATCCAGTCCCTTCGGGAATTTTCCCATTAGACGCCGAGTTAAACTCGACTCGAATCGTGTCTCCACGCTGAAGAGCGACTCTGCGAAAGCGATGCTTGATTGGCTGGTAATCTTTGTTCGCTCCCGGATTCTGTACTTCACCAATTTTTTTGCCCGCGACGCGAACGCGGTACGACGATTCTCCATCGGTCTCGGTCAACGTCGTCAGCACGAGATCGTAGGTGCCGGGCTTGCCTTGAAACGTGGATTCCGCGGCGGCAAATTTGTCTTGATGTTTTGCCGCGTCGATCGCCATCGCACGTCGCGCGTTGTCCTTGTACCCCATGACGAATTCACCCGAGGGCGTGAACTGAAAATCATTGAGAGCCGACAGCACCATGCGAGTCGCGGAAGTCTTCGGTGCCGCGCTGCCTTCACCCGACGGGGATCGTTTCGCCTCGCTGACCATCGCAACGCTTCTAAACTTCTCGTCACCGGGTCGGATGATCGCCAACCAATCTTGCTCGTCGTTGCCCGGCGGAGTCCCGATCGCAACCTTGCCGCCTCCCATCACAGCTTTGGTGGATCCATGCTGCATCGAACCTCCCGCTCGCGGATTGAACCACAACACTTCAAACACCCCGGTGGCTTCCGCCAGATCGACTTCGATAGGCCCACCATGTTTTCGAAATACGAGATACAGTTCCCCCTTTTGGCGAAGGCAATAGGCATCTTGATTCGCAACCAGTTCATTCGCATTAGTCATGTCCCAAAACGGAATTTTCTCATTCTCAAAAAATTCAAGTGCGATTCGGCACGGTTTCCACATCGATTCACGAACACGGAAATCCTGACACGTTAGGTCACTATGAGCATGTTTGTATCCGAAATACCACTCAACCCCAGCACCTCCCGCCATGAGATTTCCCCACAACGCGTTCTTTCGGGCATTGTCTCGTGTCGGATCTTCCTCGTCGGGAACCAACGCGTGAGAGGCATCGCCGGGTTCGTCACAAGCGACCACCCATGGTTTGCCCGCCTCAACCGAACGACGAATGTACTCGCGAGTTCGATTGTGAACGTTTCGAAAATCTTCCTTGTTGGTTTGAAGCGAGAACCCCGTTAGCGCGGATTCGTTGCCTAGCAAATCGAAGTGATTGTTTCCGTTGTGAATGACAATCGGGTGCTGATACGGATCATGCGTCCAAAAATAGTCAGCCCAATCTTTCTTGTCCTGAGTGTTTGGGTTGCTCTTGTAACCAACTTCTTCACCGAGATTCCAGTTCAGAGCAAGGTTATGACCAAATCGAGCGATCAGCTCTCGGTAGTACAACTTCCGCTGCGGTCCCAAATGTCCCTCATCGAGCAGATGCACATTCTCGGCTTCCTGCGTCTTAAAATGGAGGTACATGCCGTTGCGTGTCCCGTGCTCAAAAACAATCGCCCATTGATCCATCCGTGAACAGTCAATGCGTCCGCGTTCGTCGTACCGCGTGTAGGGGAACGCATTGCAATCGTCACCGTCGATGTTGAGCGTCAGAAATGAGAACGCATTCAAACCTTGAGAGGCGAGATAGTTGACCGCACCAATCAGGCCCTTCCCTTTACCGTTTTGCCACGTCGGATCGCCCTCTCGCCAATCTTGCACGTGCGGGGCCCAGTCCTTGACCAGATTGTCCTTCTTGCCATCGGTTTTGAAGTCGCCGTCGAAGTCGCGGTAAGCCAACAAATTCTCCGGTGCATCAACGCCCGCCTTGAGGAAATACTCGCCACTGCCGGCGAATCGCAAATGGTGTTTCCCGACATAATTCAAACGCCCTTTGCCGCGAAAGTCACGCCCGCTTTTCGTCGATTCGGAAATATCAAACTCACCTTTCAATCCATCAACAGGATCGACCGGGGATCCGGCGTCGGACTGGTCTGAGATCGCAACATTGGGCCCCTGACGAAACGACACCTCGTAGGACCACGTCCCAGCGTGATCCGGCGCGAGATGAGCCCGCCACTGGTTGCCGGACGTCGCCCCCGTATTTGCCGCGTCACCATCGGCGGCGAAATAACCAGGCACGCGATAGGTCAAACCGGAGGCAGGATGGTGAAACGTAACTTGCATCCGATAATCCAAAAATGGATTCGGGTTCCCGTCTTCTGACGCATTCGGGCCGTCGATCGTCAGCGTCACGTTATGCCACTGCTGGCGTTCTCCAGAGATTGACACGGCGTCTTGGTTCGACGCTTTCTCCGCAGCAACGTTCGACACGTGCCCAGCGACCAGGATCCCTCCAACGCAAAACGCCACCACTCCAATAATCCGATTCATCAATCCGCCTCGCTCTGAGTATTTGTCTGTCCGCCGAGAGCACTCCCGGTTCTGCTGAAGTGCTATTTACATTCATCTGGCAACCGTGCACAAAAAACTTTCCGCATCAAAACCTCTGTTTTCTTGTGCACGATTCGGAGTTGAGATTCCAATAGACAAATGGCAGACACCCGCAAAAGGCAAACGCACGATTCCCCACTCAATCGTCAATCCACCAGTGGCCAATTTGATGGACAAAGGTTCGATCTCGACATTTCTCACGATCAGCGAAAATCGCTCGCGAATCCTCGCGGTGATCGTGTCGATGGTGCGTGACTTTGAAGTCGCCGAGGATCTGTTCCAAGAAACAGTGATTGAAATTTTGAAGAACGAAGAGCGATTCGATCCGACCCGAAATTTCGTTCCTTGGGCGTGCGGAATCGCTCGCAATATTGTCCTGCAACACTGGCGACGCCAGGCTCAGGCCCCGTCCAACGGACTCAGCGAGATGATTGGCGAATTGGCGTTGATCGCGGCAGACGGCGACGACGACACGTGGCGACGCGAACGCACGGCGCTGCGGCGATGTTTCCAGCGGTTGCCCGACCGGATGCAAAAACTCCTGCTACTGCGATACGGCCATAACGTCAAAGGGAAAGCTCTCGCGGATTCGGCGGCCATTCGCCAAGGTTCAATCCGCACAACGTTATCGCGTTTGCGAGCACAACTCCGTGTTTGCATCGACAGCAACGAGGCCCAACGGATTCAGGAGGTGAACGCGTGATGGACGACAAGCGTTTCCAACAACTGCTAACCGCGTATTTCGAGGATGACCTCTCCGAAACCGACACTGCGGAACTGCATTCGGCAGTCACCTCATCGGATCGTCACCGCCGCCGGTTTCAGGAGGAATCTCGCGTCAACGTTCTCCTCCGAGAAACGCTGGTTGAACAAACCGAGCTTCAATCGCTGACCGCCTCTTGTGATGTCGCTCCCGCACGATCGCATTGGCGAGTCGCGTTTGCCGCCATCGCTGCCACAATCCTAGTCGCATTTGCGGCGGGATATTGGATCCATCGCGACTCGGGCGATTCGATCGGCGTGTGCATGAGCATTTCGGGCGCCGTCGACCTCGTAGTGCGACGTGACGACGATCTGTTCCGTGCCACTCCCGGATTCAAGCTTCACGAACACGACGAAGTTGTCTGCGACTCACAAACGCAAGCAATGTTGAGATTGAACGATGGATCGATTGTTTCGATGGAAACCAACTCCACCCTGAAACTCGAAAACGCCCCCTCACAGGTGCGATTGATCCAAGGCGAGGCGTTCTTTGAGATCGCGCCACGACAAAACGGCATGCCTGCCTTTGAGGTCCTAACCGGACACTCGACGATCGAAGTCATGGGCACAGTATTCTCGCTCGTTGCGTCAGCAAACACAGAAATCAAAGTCTACGAGGGCAGTGTCACACTCACCCGTAATAGCGATCGCGCGGCGGTCCAAGTCGGCTCTCAGCAGATGGCCACCTCCGATGACCTGGCCGTCCAAGACCTGGCCGCCTCGCCGCTTGAATCGGTTCAGCTTTCACCAACCGATGACCTGACACTCGATAGAGGACAACGCGAGAAAAAGTTCCAGCTTCTCAAAGTAGAGGGTGGCCGCCGGATCGTTTATTTGCGATTTGATCTTCCTGAGCTGAATCGATTCCGGTCGGCAAAACTACGTCTCACCCAAGCCATCGATTCGGGCAGCGGGACGCTTCGATTCTTCGTCGGCGATCACAGCGATTGGAACGAAGCCAAACTCACCGAATCCATTGCCCCTCAACCCACGATCGAGGTGGCACAACATCGCGGTGTCGTGGCGCGCGGCCAGGTGGTGGAAGTCGACGTCAGCGCCGCGGTCAAAAACCCCGGCCCGCTGACGATCATCATGACGCTGGATCAATCCGGTGAAAACGACATCTGGTTCGGAGCACGGGAGAGCGAAACGCCTCCCGTGTTGATTTTGAATCGTCCTCATTGATGCACACGCCTATCGGACACGCATCGATCTTCTCCAAAACACCTTACGCTCAACGGCGTTTTAGAGAGCAAGCAATCAAAGCACAATCGCCCGCCCCCTTCACGACCACATTTATTCCTCGGTTTCCTCGTCCACATACTCCGCATCGCTAAAGTTATCCTCGTTTGCATAAAAGGCGGCGCGTTCGTCCCACAGTTCACCTTGCGTTTCAACGGTACGGTTCTCTTCTTTGTCACAGCCAACCGCAAGGAAACCAACTGTGATAAGGGCGATTCTCAAGAGATAGTAGCGAGTCATCAAATTTGCATCTCAAATAAGGGAAGTGGTAACAACAACTAGAATTCAAACACTCGTCCGCGTGCGGAGCATGCAACTCATGCCAGAGACGGCACACGGACGAGACGCACAACTAAGCGAACAACTCAGAACTCTTCATCAATCACTTCTTTGGACGCTCGCGTTCCGAGCGAACCCCACAGCCCATAAGGGCTCGGTGAGCCAGGAGCACGCGTGCCGGTCCCGCCCGACCAAACGCAACCCGCTGAATCGCTACCCGCTTCGATCGAATCGGTGATGAACTTCACAGCACCATCGCCCATCAATACATGAGCGCCTCCTTGGTGACGACTCGATGCCGGTGCCAACCCATATCCCGAGTCACCACCCGACATGCACAATTCAGTATTAGGAGGCAAAATGGTCGTCACACAACTGAATCCCGAGCGGGCGTCGGACCAGATATAACCTCGCATCTGGAAAATCTTGGCAAACCCGTTCTTACTGTTGTTGTAGTCGATATCGCTCATATAAAACGTCGGCCGCTCCGGATCGATGTATTGCCGACAGGCATCACCGGGATTATTGCGTAATTTCCCTGCGTTCCCATTGATCATGAGCGTCGTCGTGATCGCTTTGTCACCAAGGTCCGTGGCGAATTCACCACACATGATTGTGTTTGAAAGACCGTCGAGCGTTTCACGAAATTTCCCCTGAAAACCGGGCTGAAACATGCCGCGATAGGCGGCTTTGGCTTCAATCACGTCGTTTTGCGTATAAACGAGCTTTCCGTTCTTGGGGTTGTCCGGCCAACGGCAATCTGACTTGTCAGGCGAATCACCGATACATGCGCCGTAGTTGGTTCGGCCGAGTGCGGGCAATCCAAATCCAGGGTCACTCGGGCAACGATAGGTTGTGACTTCTGTAATCCAAGGCTTGTACTCTTGCTGTCGTGGGGAAGGGCCCATCGGCGACCATGGATTGCCGGGAGGTCCACCACTGGAGGTCTCGTTGTTCGGGTTAGAGATCTGTTCCCATAAGGCCTGCTGTTCTACAAAAGGCAAAATCCCAACCAAAAAACTCAGCGTGTACTCGTTGTGGCCTTTCCCATTGGCCACATTGCTAATTCCACTGTTAACATAACTTCCGGTTGCCGAGTGTGTTCCCATATGGTGCACAGGCAGCAACTGAAATGTGGAGTGATAGTTGTGGATACCAAGTCCGATTTGCTTAAAATTATTGCTGCAACTCATTCGTCGAGCTGCTTCGCGAGCAGCCTGCACAGCGGGTAGCAGTAGCCCAACCAAGACGCCGATAATTGCAATCACGACAAGAAGCTCAACGAGAGTAAACCCTCGACGTTTTTCTTTTGTTTGCATCTGAATTTTCCAAGTACTGAGGATTCAATGTTTCGGATAGTCACGCACATACCGATACACTTGCCACGACACAACGGGCCCAACCACGTCGTTAACCAAGCGCTAGCGGTCAATGCTACGACCACGCTCGAAGGGCGTCCATTAAATAATCCTTAACGAACATTCGGCTATCTGTAATAGACCTATACAGGACCACTGCGATGCCTCCGTACACCAATGCATACAAGCGCACTACTATTGAAGGAGTGTTTCGAGAAGACACTAACAACGTTGGAGGCTTCGTTGTTGACCATCAAAAAACTTCCACCACGACACATATACGGGGACAGGCATCTTCCCTCAACTCTCAACAAAACGTGTCGGTTCCATCACCAAACACATCCGTTTTAAAGAGCGAGAGCGTGTGGGATTCGCACGCTGAACCGTCCTACGATCCCGCGACAGACGGGCCGGCAGGAACTATATCGGCATCGAGTCACGCCGATCGGTTCGCCGTTTCGGGCTATCGAAGAAACAGGTGATAAACGGGATTAGCCGTTTCATCGACGCACCGATATCCCAGCGTCTCGATGAACTCTCGAAACGCGGGCAAATCTCCACCGGGGACCTGAATTCCAATCAGAATCCGCCCGTAATCAGCGCCTTGATTCCGGTAGTGAAAGAGGCTGATATTCCAATCGGGATGCATGTGCGACAAAAACCGCATCAACGCCCCCGGTCGCTCAGGAAATTCAAATCGGTAGAGCCGTTCGTTCTCACCGAGACGACTCCGTCCGCCAACCATGTAACGGAGATGCTCTTTGGATAGCTCGTCTTCGCCCAGGTCCAGTGTCTTGAATCCTTGATCGTTCAGGTCCTGACTGATGATCGCCACGTCGCTGCGATCGTTGATGGCCAGACCTACCAAGACATGTGCCTCCCGCTCATCGGACATCCGATAGCTAAACTCAGTCACGTCGCGTTGACCAATCGTTTCGCACAACCTTCGGAAACTGCCTCGCTCTTCCGGGATGGTCACCGCAAACATTGCCTCACGTTCTTCACCCGCTTCGGCCCGTTCGGCCACAAATCGCAGCCGGTCGAAATTCATGTTGGCCCCGCAGGTGATGGCGACAATATCCTCACCCTGCAGCTCGTTCTGAGCGACGTACTGCTTCATTCCTGCAATCCCCATCGCGCCGGCGGGTTCGAGGATACTGCGGGTGTCCTCAAACGCATCCTTGATCGCGGCGCAAACAGCATCGGTATCCACGGTGACGAATTCGTCAACGAGTTCACGCGTCAACCGGAAGGTTTCATCGCCGACCCGCTTTACCGCCGTCCCATCGGAAAACAGTCCGACTTCGTTCAGGTCGACAGGTGATCCGATCTGAACCGACCGAATCATGGCGTCGGAGTCCGTCATCTGAACACCGACCACCTTAATTTCAGGACGCACGGCTTTGATGTAAGCCGCAACACCGGAGATCAAACCACCTCCGCCGATCGCGACGAACACCGCATGGATGGGGTGCTGATGTTGCCGCAGGATTTCCATTCCAACGGTGCCCTGGCCCGCGATCACGTTGGGATCATCAAACGGGTGCACGAAAACGTACTGATACTGCTCTTGTAACTCCAATGCGTGTGCATAGGCATCGGAATAA
Organism: Aporhodopirellula rubra; assembly: GCF_014192335.1. Classification (GTDB taxonomy): domain Bacteria; phylum Planctomycetota; class Planctomycetia; order Pirellulales; family Pirellulaceae; genus Rhodopirellula; species Rhodopirellula rubra. The sequence goes on from NZ_JACHXU010000004.1 coordinate 139,237, forward strand.
CTATCACCAAACAAAACGACTTGGCCACCAAGGGATGCCACCGCGTCGGACTTCAATCGAGGTGTCGTGACCGGCATCACAACAACCGCTCGACACCCAAGTTGCCGAGCACTCAGCGCCACACCCTGCGCGTGATTTCCCGCCGACGCACAAACAACGCCTCGCGCCAATTCCGACGACGACAAATGAGACATTTTGTTGTAAGCACCACGCAGCTTGAAACTGTGCACGGGCTGGGTGTCCTCTCGTTTCAGCCACACCTGGTTGCCTAAGCGGGAGGATAGTTTTTTCGCCAACTCCAATGGAGACTCGTTCGCCACGTCGTACACACGGGCGTTCAAGATTCTCTGCAAATAGTCGAAGAGGAGTTTTTGCATTGCGGGCGTCTTTTCCAAACGGATGCGAATTTCAGAACAGTTTCGCAGATCTGCGTGAACTCCGCGATGGACCGCAACGCATCAGCGAACAACAATCACTTCATCGCCTTTTGCCGCAATCAATGCCAGCATGAAGGCCATCGCCAAATCGAAATCGCGTCTTTCCAACGATCTCGCAAACGTTCGACCACGAAGCCTTTCGTAGGAATCAACTCCGATGAGCTAAGCTCGGCGTTACTCGCTCGGCCATCCGTCGGTCAACACGCGTTTCATCGCGTTGAGAGTCTCTTTGCTGACATGATGCTCGATCCCCTCGCTGTCGGTCGCCGCCGTCGCCGCGCTGACTCCCAACCGCCTCAAAAAGCCCTCGACGATTTCATGCCGCTTGCGCGATTGCGTGGCCAATCGTTTGCCCGCCGCGGTCAACTCGATCGGTTGGTAGGGTTCGGTCACAACCAGCCCATCACGCTGCAATCGCCCGATCGTGTTGTTAACCGTTGCGTGCGTCACAGCGAAGTGTTTCACCAAATCCATCGCCCGGCAAACGCCTCGCTCGGCGATCGCGTCGGCGATCGCTTCGACGTAATCCTCTGCCACCTCGCTGGCATGGTCTAACCGAATTCGCTGATATGTCTTCGAAGGCAAGCTATTTTTCCCTTTGGGCCAAAATGCGGTGCAATCACCACCCAGAACTCTCGACAAAGTGAACTTTCTATCTTAGCGAATTGCCCTTTCCTGCTGAATCCCCTTGATATCCCCATCCCGCTCGAGTATTTTCGACCGAAACCAAAAGTTAGCTCGTGCTAACTCGCTTCGAAAACATAACTCGATCACGAACACAATCCCGCCGCGTCTGAAAGCGACGTCGTCCTGCTAAGGCTTCGAACAATGGCGATTTCAGTGTTCGTTTTTCCAAGCAGCTCGAGTTAGCCAATGCTAACTTTTTCGCAACATTATCTTTCATTGCCCCCGAGGACTCAATGCATCCAAACCTCACAAAGGCCTGCTGCCACACTCTTTGGTTCCCCCGAATCCGAGACTCATCCAGCCCAGCGTCCGAACGTTTTGGCCGACACGGAAACTACCGGTATGCGTTCACCCTGATCGAACTTTTGGTCGTGATCGCGATCATCGGCGTTTTAGTCGGACTGCTACTACCCGCCGTTCAGGCCGCCCGTGAAGCAGCCCGGCGAATGTCATGCAGCAACAACCTGCGGCAGGTCGGATTGGCCGCTCAGAACTACCACGCCGCCTACCAACGCTTCCCCGCGGGTTATGTTTCTCACCCAACGACCGATGGGTCGGCCCCGGTGTCAGTGATGATGGATCCGGTCACATGGGATGCGGGTCCCGGATGGGGATGGGCGGCTGGCCTGCTGCCATTTGCCGAAGGAAACTCGGTTCACGATGGACTTCGTTTCGACCAGCCGATTTGGGCAGATGCAAACCGAGAGACCATCGCGGCAACCATCCCGATGTTTCTCTGCCCGAGCGCCACCGGCGGTGACGAACCATTCGACGTCGTCAACGAGGCCGGCAATCCACTCGTGATCGCGGGGCAGCCGATGCGGTTGGGACGCAGTCACTACGTCGCCAGTCATGGCCAGGAAAGCTGCTGGGGTGAATGCGGTTCGGCCGCAACCGGCGAAGTGTTCACGAACATTTACACCTCGGCCACCGAAATCGTTCCGATCAACGGAGACGCAGCCAACGTTGCGGACGGTCCGTTCTTTCGAAATTCGAAAACGAAATTCCGCGATGTGCTCGACGGCACGTCGAACACGATTTTCTTTGGCGAACACAGTTCGGCGCTGAGCGAGAAGACGTGGGTCGGGGTCGTTCCCGGTGCGTTCACCCATCCTCGCTTTACGTCCCCCGAGAACGGCCCCGACGCTGCGGCGACACTCACACTCGTGCATGCGGGACCATCCGGAGGCGAACTCGACATCACAGGCAGCCCGATCATCCACCCGGTCAACTTTCCGACCTACCACGTCGGTCAGATGTATTCCGAACACCCCGGTGGCGGATTCGTTTGCCTCGGAGACGGTTCGGTTCGGTTCGTCACCAATTTCATTGACCTGTTCTTGTGGGCGGAACTGTCCAGCATGAACGAACACGAAGTCATCGACTGGGAAAAACTCTAATGGCACGTAATCGCCCTGATAAACCTCGCCGAAACAACAGCCTTCGAATCGGCGCCGTGATCGTCGTCGCGTTGCTCGCCTTCGGTATCGGTTGGTGGCTATCGCAAAAGCCTGTCGTACTGAATGAGCGAGAATACGATATCACGATCGCGCTCTACCGAGTCTGCAATCAACGCAGCATTGAAGGCCTCACACAGATTGAAAATCATCTCAACGAAGCCCTATCTACACAGCATGCCACTAACCCATCCCACATCGCGTTGATGGCAATGGTCGAACAGGCAAAAGCCGGCCAGTGGCGAGAGGCGGCCATCGCGTGTCGCCAAGCTCTCGATGACCAAGTCAAGCGTTGACTTGTTGCAACGACCATCGCGACCTGCCACACGAGCCGTTCGTTTGTCTGCCGTCACCACAAACCAAGCTCTCAAACCTTCACCCCTCAAATTGAAAACGCCTATGCGAACAATAGGCCACCAACCGCCCATTCGGCGAAGCTTTCATCTATGATGTCACCATTGCGGGACACGCATCAGATCGAACCCGCGAATTCACTCGCCGGTCGCCCCGCCTCTATAGAAAAGCAAACAGTATGCTCTCGCGTTTTGCGTATCTCGTTGTCATTGCGTTCGCATTCCTTTCTCCGTTTGAGTTAACTCACGCAGCAGACCAATCGCAACCCAATGTGATCGTCATCGTTACCGACGACCAAGGTTACGGAGACATGTCGTGCCATGGTAACCCATGGTTAAAAACACCGAACCTGGATCGGCTGCATGCAGAGAGCGTTCGACTGCAAAACTACCATGTCGATCCGGTATGCACTCCCACACGCGCCGCACTGATGACGGGGCGATACTCGTCTCGCGTCGGAGCGTGGGCCGTGACCGAGGGGCGACAATTGCTGCGCTCAAATGAAGTCACGATGGCGGAAGTATTCGCCGCATCGAACTACCGTACCGCTATGTTTGGCAAATGGCACCTTGGTGACACGTGGCCCTACGCACCGCGTTTCCGTGGTTTCCAAGAAGTGGTTCGTCATTTCGCAGGCGGAATCGATGAGATCGGCAACCCGATCGGGAACGACTACTTCGATGACACGTACTATCGAAACGGTACCCCGGAAACGATCGCTGGATATTGCACGAATGTCTTCTTCGAGCAATGCCAGCGGTTCGTTTCTGAAAAATCAGAGAAGCGTTTCTTCGTCTACCTGCCTCTCAACGCGATGCACAGCCCACATACGGTCGCCGAAGAATACTCCGCTCCCTTCACCGCCCAGGGACATCCACCGGAGCGAGCGAAATTCTACGGGCAAATCATCAATTTTGATGAAAACCTTGGCCGGCTCTTCCAAACACTCGAAACGCAAGGCATCGCCGACAACACCATTGTGATCTTCATGGGTGACAACGGAACCGCGGCGGGCGTTGACGCCCAGGACGCAAAGAACGGATTCAACGCGGGCATGCGAGCGAAGAAGGGCTCGGTGCATGAAGGTGGACATCGTGTCGCCTGCTTTGTTCGCTGGCCGCAACGATTGCAAGCCGGACGCGACGTCAATGAACTGACATCATGTCGCGACTGGCTACCCACCCTGGTTGAAATGTGCGGACTGTCCCTCCCGCGTGACATTCGATTCGACGGTGATAGCATCGCCGCATTGCTCGAAGGCCAACAGACGTCCTGGCCGGATCGAACGATGTTCGTCGAACGCCAATCCGATCAACCCAAGATGGCTACTCAATCGAGCAGCCGAGGACGTCGAGTCCCCTATGCCGTCATGACGCAGCGGTGGAGGTTAGTCAACGGAGAACTCTATGACATAATGAAGGATCCGGGGCAAACACAAAACATCGCCTCCGATCACCCGGAAAGGGTTACCGCACTCAAGAAACAATACGAGCAGTACTTCGAAGACGTGTTTGCGAACGACGGTGCGTTCACACGCTTTCAAATCGGCGTGCCTTCGCGGGGCCCGAGCCGATTAACCGTTCGTGACTGGCACCCCACGGAAGGCAATGTCATTTGGAAGCAAGAACAACTCAGTGATGACAATCTGTGGATCAACGGTTTCTGGGCCCTGAATGTGGTACGCGGTGGCCGCTACACCATCCGTCTGTCTCGTTTCCCTGATGACAGCAAGGCCCCCATGCGTGCGAACAACGTTCGAATGACCGTAGGAGACCAGGAACGATCGAAAGCCGTCCAACCTGAAGACACCTCGGCTACGTTTGAAGTGCAACTCGGCAAAGGCCACACGCTTCTGCAAACTTGGCTGACCGACGCGGACACCGGCGGTGATCGTGGTGCTTACTTTGTCGAGTTGCAGTATTTAGGAAATGAGCAGTAGCGGTCTACGGCTCGCTTTCCCATCGCACGATCCGACACCGCCTGAATCACCTCGTGACACGAATTGTGATGCATCGCGATATCGCTCGATCGAAAAGGGGAACGCGTGTCGCAAAGCTGTTATCCTGTGTTTTGCCTGATTGGATCACCTCCCGCCTACTCGCATTTCCCCACCCAAGACCATGAACCGAATCCTTGCCTGCCTCGCCATCACATTCAGCCTCTGGTACATCACCTGCCACCTCACGAATGCCGCGGATCGCCCCAACATCATATTCATCTTTTCCGATGACCACTGCGTGCAGGCACTGAGCGCCTACGACGACAGTCGCATCTCGACTCCGAATATGGATCGCATCGCGAAGGAAGGCATGCGTTTCGACCGATGCTATGTGACCAACGGGATCTGTGGTCCCAGCCGCGCGGTCATTCAAACCGGAAAATACAGCCACCTCAACGGCTTCATTCGCAACGGCAACACCTTCAACGGCGATCAACAAACGTTCCCGAAACTCCTGCAACAATCGGGCTACCAAACCGCGGTGATCGGCAAGTGGCATCTCGGCTCGACTCCTCAAGGATACGACTACTACGACGTGCTCAAGGGACAAGGGCCCTACTACAACCCTCCAATGATCACGGCCGACGCCGACGGCAACCCCATTACGAAACCCCACGTCGGATACACGACCGAAATCATCGGCGACAAAGCGTTGAAATGGATGGAAGACGGACGTGACAAAAACAAACCTTTCATGCTGATGTTCCAACACAAGGCACCGCACCGGAACTGGATGCCCGCACCGAAATACCTCAATTGGCTCGACGACGTTGAAATCGCTGAACCCGAAACCCTGTTTGATGATTACGAGGGACGAGAAAGTCCGGCATCAAACCAGGCAATGTCGATCGCATCCGACATGACCGACAATGACCTTAAACTCACCACACCTCGTGGACTGACCCCCGAGCAGTTGAAAACATGGAACGCCGCCTACGCCGCTAAAAACGCAGACTACTTGGAACGGCGTGACTCGATGACCGAAACCGAAATCATCAAATGGAAATATCAACGCTATGCGAAAGACTACCTGCGTTGCGTGAAATCTGTTGACGATGAAATCGGTCGCCTGCTTGACTACCTCGACGAGAACGGTTTAGCCGATAACACCGTTGTCGTGTATTCATCCGACCAAGGCTGGTACTTGGGTGAACACGGATGGTTCGACAAACGCTGGATGTATGAAGAGTCACTCGTAACGCCGCTACTCGCGCGTTGGCCGGGCGTTATCCAACCGGGCAGCGTCAACGCGACGGACATCACGTCGAATCTTGACTTCGCCGAGACTTTTCTCGACCTCGCGGGCGTCGAGATCCCTGACGACATGCAGGGTGCGAGCCTCGTACCGCTATTCAAAGGCCAAACGCCCGCCGATTGGCGTAAATCGTTTTACTACCACTACTACGAATTCCCTGGCGCCCACTCGGTCAACCGACACTTTGGCGTTACCGACGGACAACACAAACTGATTCACTACTATGGTCCCAATCACGACGGCGGTGAAATCGACACTTGGGAACTGTTTGATCTGACTCGTGATCCGAACGAACTCAAGAGCGAAGCGAACAATCCAGAGTACGCAGGAATTCGCAAAAGACTCGCCACGGAACTCGAGCGTCTTCGCGAACAATATGATGTCGGCGAAGACACTCAACCGGCACGCAAGCCGCGGCCCGCCAATCGAAAGCGGGCCAAGGCGATCAACTAAACGCCCCAACGAACCTTCGCTGAAGACGCGGTCATCGATTGCGTCATCTCATTCGCGGGGGCGACCGTTCAGCGTGCCATCGGTCATTCAGGATCGGGCGTTGTCTTGCCGAACAGTTTCTGGTCCAGCGACAACTCCCCCGGTCCGGTAATGAAGATCACCGCGTATACCGCCAAGTACAACGCCGCGAGTTCCTTCATCTTCCAAGGATCAGCTCCGTGCACCACAAAGAGTGCAACGATCATAGTGAACGCCAGAGGCACTACCGCTAACCTCGTTCCGAGTCCCAGGATTAACAAGATCGAACAGCCGACTTCAGCCCCAATGGCCATGATGAGACTGAGTTGACTGCCGACGCCGATCGGGTCGGGAAAGACGGCGGAGATTTCAGAAAACCCCATGACCTTCTGAATGCCGTGGACCATCATGAAGCAACCGAATGCAACGCGGAGGGCCAACAGCCCGATCGAAAGTTGTCGTGGAGTGCTAAGCAACATAGATCATTCTTATTTTCGAGTGGTAGGTAAGGGGATCAAATACAACGGAGAATGAACGGAACGTCAGTCTCTTAGAAGGTCATCGCCAGCGACTTCGCCGCTTCGATCGCGGCAGCCTCAGTCGCCGCCACGTCATCGGGGGCCGCCAGGGTCGGTTCAATCACGATCGACTGGATATCGGTAAAGCCGATGAACCCGAGCAGCATTTCCATGTAGCGTTTTTGGAAGTCCATTCCCTTGGCGTCGTCACTGCCATACGCGCCACCGCGTGCGTAGACGAGGGCAATGGGCTTGCCCGTCACCAAACCGCTGTATCCCGATTCCGGATCGAAGCTGAACGTTTGGCCTGGCTGCGCGATCACGTCAATGTAGTGTTTCAGTTTGTAGGGTATCCCGAAGTTCCACATCGGCAGACTGATCACATACTTGTCGGCAGATTTGAATTCGTCGCACACATCGACAATCCCCTGCCATGCATTCTTTTGTTTTTCGTCGACCCCTTTTCCGTGCATAACTTGGTACTTCGCGTCGATCGTGTCACCGTCGTAGTCAGGGAGCGTTTTCTCCCACAGATCGATCGTGAAGACTTCATCGCTAGGGTTCTTTTCGCGATAGGCGTTCAAAAACTCGCTTGCGACGCGAATGGACTTGGAACGACTCTTTCGGGGCGATGATTCGATGTAAAGTAGTTTGGTCATTATCTAAGTCCTCTGAGGTGTCAAAATCGAGATACGGAGAAAGAACAAAAATGCCGGTCGCCCAACCAACAACCGGCATACGCAAAGACGACGTTTGGTCACGCTAGATCGAACAGCAACGCGTCCGTATCCTCGGTGGCTTCGACGTGAATGGATGTGGCTCGACTGGTCGCGACAGCGTCACCACTGCCGAGTTTCGTTCCGTTAACGATCAGTTGCCCACGAGCAACCTGCAACCATGCGTGACGTGCCCGTTCGACGGTGAAATCACTCACCCCGCCGGCACGTAAATGGGTCGCGTAAATCGTCGCGTCCTGGTGAATCGATACCGAAGCGTCAGATCCGTCAGGCCCCGCGATCTTCTTCCATTGGTTCACTTTCTCGTCGATGGTCACCTTGTTATCGCTGTAACGCGGGCGAACACCACGCATCGCCGGTTCGATCCAGATTTGCAAGAAATGGTTCGGTTCCGTCGATGAAGGGTTGTATTCACTATGAGTGATCCCCGTTCCCGCAGACATCATCTGAATATCATCGGGTGTGATGACTGCACCACGCCCCGTGCTGTCCTTGTGCTGCAACGAACCCTCGAGGACATAGGAGATGATCTCCATATCCCGGTGAGGGTGCGTCGGGAATCCTCGCCCCGCGGCGATTCGATCGTCGTTGATCACACGCAGGGAACGGAATCCCATGTGTCGCTGATCGTAGTAACCACCGAACGAGAACGAATGAAAGCTGTTCAGCCACCCAATGTCGGTGTGACCGCGTTGGGCCGCTTCCCGAACGAGAAATTCGGTATCGACCGGTTCGTCCCCAATGACGGCTTCCGGTTTGGCAGCAACATGAATCAGACCAGCGGCGGTCAGAGAAAGCATATTTCGACGTGAACGGTCCATTTCATTCCCTCGCATAGCCGCGGTGCGATCACCGGGCGTTATGGATTACAAACAACACGAATACTGCCCAAAAAGGGGAATCTTACAGGCAACATGAAAAAATTTTCATTCGCCGATACCGTCACGCGTTTGCTCGAGTATCTCGATTAAGAGTTTCAAACTTTTCTTGGGCACGTTCGCCATCAAAGCAGCGTGAAGGTCCAACAGAGGCCCGTCCACGGCCTTGAGAGTTCGTTTCGCGGCGGGCGTTAATTCGATCAAAAACACGCGACGATCTGATTCAGATTGCGTCTTCACAATCAATTTGGCTTTGAGCAATTGATCGACGACCCGTGTGATCGCCGGAGCGACTTGAATCATCCGGTCGGCAACTTCCAGACAGGGCATTGGTTTCCCCTCGCCTCGCAAAATCCGCAGCACGTTGTACTGCGACATCGTCAAACCATGCTCGCGAAGCAGCCGTGCAATCCGGTTTTCGATCAGATCACTGGTCCGCATGATCGACAATCCAACTTCCTGTTCGATCGAATCAAACGGACCGCGTTTTTTCAGTTCATCACGAAGAGCCATCGCCCACACTCCAAAGAGTCAGTGTTAACCCACGCACTTACTTTACATGTAAACCATTCGGAAGTCAAGACGAACTGCTGCTCGAGGAGACGACACGTCCGCCTGCACAAATGACCACGACAGCGAATCGCAATGGCCCAGCAATCACCGCGGACTGCTTCCGTCGAAATCGGCTTGCCCCCCTAAATCGTTTCACCCACGACTATTTCGAGGTAGCGATCGAGCGACGGAACAGGAAGAGACTGGCCAAGAAACAAACCAGCCCGAGCGACAGGGTGACAACGAATTGCTGCCAAACGTCTCGGATTCCGGCACCTCGAAATATGATCGACTGTGAGAAGCTCACGAAGTGTCGCGACGGAAAGAAATACGTGATCGGTTGCAACCAATCGGGCTGACTCTCGACAGGTGTGATCGCACCGGAAAGCATTTGCAACGGTAGCACCGTCAACAATACCAACAACGCAAACTGAGCCATCGAACCTGATAGGGTTCCCAAAAATATCCCCATCGCAGTTGCAAAGAACAGGTACAAGGCAATTCCACCGAGCAACAGCCATCTCGAACCGGCAACGGGAACGTCGAGTATCGTTTCAACAACCAACGACAGCGATATCATCACGGCGATCAAAATCACCAATCCGTTGGCGCACACTTTCGAGACCGCAATATCGAAAGACGTCAACGGCATGACCAACAAATGCTCAATCGTGCCGTGCTCACGCTCGCGAATCAACGCCGCCCCGGTTAACACGATCGTCAACAACGTGACCTGATCGATAATCGCCGTGATACTGGCAAACCAAGTCGGGTCGCCGTTGGGATTGAAAGCTTTTCGGGTAACTAAATTAACTGTCAAATCGGAACTCTCGTCACTGCCCGTGACGAACCGATTGATTTCGTCATTGACGATATTCTGGATATACGACGCACCAATGTTCGCCTGCATGACCGCGGTGGCGTCGATATTGACCTGAATTTCAGGCCCGCGCAGCGAAATGACATCAGCTTCGAAACCGTGGGGAATGTTCACCACAAACATCAGACGCCCGGCGTTCATACTCGACTCGACTTCGTCGGCTGAAATCGGGACCGGATCATTGAAATAGGGCGGATAGAAGGCGTTGGCGATACTGCGAGACAATGTCGTTCGATCTTCATCGACGATGCCGATGGATGCATGATGAACCTCGGTAGAGATACCAGTCGCTTGGCTGTAGACGCTGAACGTCAATGCAAAGAACAACAACGCGAGCAGCATCTTGTCATGCCGCAGACTGCGAAGCTCCTTGATCGTGAGCCAGAAAATGTTGCGTGCGGATCTCATGATGCATCCAATACGCTGCGCCAGCGTTCGTTGGCGAAGAGCGTGATTGTTCGGGATAATTTCTTCACCGCCTATCTCTCCTGTTTTCGAAGCAAGATTGCACTGAGCAAAACAAAAACCGGCGAAAAAGCAGCCAACGCCCAAAGATCACCGGAGAGATCATGAAGCCCGAGACCTTTTGTGAACGCTCCCACGCTCATTCGCATGAAATACGTCGTCGGCCACAACGAACCAATTAGCTGGGCACTTCCGCCCAGAGTGGAAACGGGCTGCATCATCCCAGAGAACTGAACCGTCGGCATCATCGCAACGATCGCGGTAGCGAACACCGCGGCCACTTGACTGTGCGTAAAACAAGATGTCACCAAACCCAGTCCTGTCGTCGCGGTGACATAAAAGATGGCTCCGATCGTCAATACGGCGAGGCTGCCCTTCAATGGCACACCAAAGACATATACCCCCATCCATGTCAGCAGTGCGTAATTCACCATGGCGATACAAATGTAAGGCAATTGCTTGCCTAACAAGAACTCCAACCGATTGGTCGGAGTGACATAGAAATTGGTAATCGATCCGAGTTCTTTCTCCTTCGCAACGCTGACCGCCATCAAGATCGCAGGAATGAGCACCAGCAACATTGCCGGCACGCTGGGCACCATTGCGTTGATGCTTTCGAACCCTGGGTTGTACTGGAAACGAGACTCAAAATCGGCGTAGTAGAAACTCGGTGTCGATCCGTATGCCCGTCGCGCTAAGTCGGCGAGGTAATTGACATGGACTCCCTCCACATATCCTTTGATCGTCTCAGCTCGAAACGGCATCGCTCCGTCAACCCATGCTGACACCTCCGGAGAGTCGCCTCGTTTGAGTCGTCTACCAAAATCGGGGGGAATTTCAATCACAAGCGAAACGTCACCCGAAACCATCCGACTCTGCAGCTCCGAGTGACTGGTGATCTCAGGTTGTTCGTGAAAATAGCGAGATCCCCGGAAGCTTTGCACGTACGTGCGGCTTTCTGGAGTTTGGTCCTGATCTAAAACTGCAAACCGAGTGTCTTCGACGTCGGTCGTCATCCCAAAACCAAGAACCAACATCAGCAGCACCGATCCGCCCAACGCAAAACCGAGGCGAATCGGATCACGCATCACTTCCAACGTCTCACGATAGGTGTACGCGAGCAATCGCCCGAACGCGAAACGCGGCACTCGTTTCGTCGAACGTGTGGTCTCCGTCCCCACTGCATGTTGGCTTCCGATAACGTCTTCGATCCGTTTCTGGCCCACCTCGCTCGAATGATGTTCTTGCGATTTGGGCTCTTGCTCGGCCCCCTCTCGTCCGCTGTTCACGGGCGGGATCGCGTCCTGGATGTATCCAACGAACGCACGGTCGAGTGATTCTTCACCCCGTGCCTCGATGAGTTGAGTCGGAGTATCACAGGCGAGCACTTTGCCGGCGTGCATCAACGAAATTCGATCGCACCGCATCGCCTCGTTCATGAAGTGAGTCGATATAAAGATGGTCACATTGTCTTTACGCGACAAATCAACCAACAGTCTCCAGAATCCATCCCGTGCGACCGGGTCTACACCGGAGGTCGGTTCGTCCAAAATCAACATTTCCGGTCGATGCAAAATGGCGACGGCGAGAGACAGACGTTGCCGGACTCCCAACGGCAGCGAACTGGCCGACTGATCGAGTTCCTCGATTAAACCGAACCGCGTCGCAAGTTCCTTCACTCGTTTTTGCTTCTCCGAGATAGCAAACAACCTTGCGTGCAGCATCAGGTTCTGTCGGACGGTGAGCTCTTCATAGAGCGAAAACGACTGGGACATGTACCCGACCCGCTGACGCGTTTGCAGACTCCGTGCGTCAACGACTTTGCCAAACAACCTTGCTTCCCCTTCGGACGCCGGCAACAGCCCCGTCAGCATCTTCATCGTCGTGGTTTTGCCGCAACCGTTGGATCCAAGAAATCCAAAGATTTCACCGCGTGAGATCTCAAAACTGACATGATCGACCGCGGTGAAATTTCCGAAACGACGCGTTAGTCCCTTGGCAATAATTGCGGGCGGCCCATCGGAGGTCGCGATCGGTGGAATAACGAGAGGCTCGATCTCGCCACGTTCGCTTTCGGGCAACAGTCGAATGAATGCCTCCTCCAAGGTCGCCGACTGCGTGCCGCGGAGATCCGAGGGCGTCCCCTCGTCAAGGACTTGGCCCGCATTCATCGCGATCAACCAATCGAATCGCTCGGCCTCCTCCATGTAGGCCGTCGACACACAAACACTCATCCCCGGACGTTGCTCGCGAATTTCAGCAATCAAGCTCCAAAACTGCTCGCGTGAAAGCGGGTCGACACCTGTGGTGGGTTCGTCGAGTATTAAGAGGTCCGGGTCATGAATCAACGCGCAACACAAACCGAGTTTCTGTTTCATCCCACCGGACAGTTTGCCGGCGGGTCGGTCGCGAAATGGATCGAGCCCGGTTGCTTTGACGAGCCGGCCAATACGTTGCTCGCGTTCCCGCGCACTCTGCCCAAATAACCTTCCGAAGAAATGCAGATTTTCGGCGACGCTGAGTTCCGCATACAGATTTTTCCCGAGTCCCTGCGGCATGTACGCGATCCGCGGACACACAGCCTGGCGATGCGCCGAATCGCCCATCGAACCATCGAGCACACACACCTCGCCAACTTGAATCTGTTTGGCGCCCGCGATCAAACCGATCAAAGTCGATTTCCCAACTCCATCGGGCCCGATTAAACCAACCATTTTTCCGGCGGGCAATTTCAACGTGACGTCATCTAACGCGGTCATTTTTCCGTAGCGATGAGTGACCGAAGCTGTTTCCGCAACGTTCATCGCTGTCTCGCGTTGCTGACCGTGGCCACAGTTGGATCCGGCGGCTCGCTCGTGGATTTCAGAGGGACATCGATCGTTGGTTCGGGAATCAGATTCTGCAATCGTTTGGGCCAAGGAACGTCATCGTCGAGTCGCACGTAAGCGACGCCTCGTATGCCCGTCTTCACTTGGTCAATGTGCTGCCTAACCAATTTAGGCAAGATCTGAACCTTGACGCGAAACATCAACTTGTCACGCTCCTTCATCGTCTCCACCTGCTTCGGCGTGAACTGCGCCTCCGGTGACACAAAGGCCACTTCAGCCGGGATGACGAATTGCGGCGCAACGTCCAACTGAATACGAGCATCAGCATGAATTGCCAATCGAGACGCTTGCTCAGACGGGAGAAAGATCTCGATGTAAACGTTGCTGAGATCGAGCACCGTTAGCACTTTCCCGCCGGCGGCAACGACCTCACCTTCTTCCACGAGCCGATACAGCACGCGTCCTGTGATCGTTGACCGCAATGTGTAATCGTTGATCTGGGTTTGGATACGTTTGACTTCTGCTTTGGCGGCGTCAATCGCGAGTTCGGCCGTACGACGATGGGCCATTGCACTTTTCAAAGCGGCAATCGCTTCCTCGCGTACATTCTTTCGCGTGTCGTATTCTTCTTGCGACATTGCGTTTCGCTTGAGCAGCTTTTCACTCCGCTCGAGATTATTCGCCGCCAACAGCAGTGAACTCTCGCAACTCGCGATATCCGCCTCCGTTTCGGCGAGTGATTCGACCGCCTCAGCGTGTTGGGCCACCGCTTTTTCGAGCGTTGCTTCCAATTCCGCCGTGTCGACCTGAGCGAGAACTTGCCCCGGCGTCACCATGTCTCCTTCCTCGACCATCATGTCCATGACGCGACCGGCGTACTTCGCCGACACGTCAACTTGAACGGCTTCGATTCGCCCGTTTCCAGAAACGATTTCCGGAGGCAACGCGTTTTCGGCAAGACGAGTTCGTTCGAGACTCCACCAAAACCATGCCCCGGCGGCGATACCGGCGACAACAACGAAAAGAACAATGCGTTTGAACATGGCTGGGCTTCTGAAACAAGATCAACGTCCGGTGTATGACCGGTGCGCAGCGGATTGATGCAAACGCAAGACCACTCGACAAAAGAGCATGATTCGTCGAACGAAAGGATCGTGGACTGGGCGTTTGCGTGCGATACCGCACGATGGCCGCGCAAGTTGCGCAGCCATCATGAGAATTCACGTGATTGCTACTGGGGTTACGTTAATCGGAACGAGTGTTGCGGCTTTAATAGCTGACACTTCTCAATCACACCGCTACCGCATGCACGCATTGGAAGCGTCCCCTTCTTTTCTTGGATTTAAAACCATGTTCGAAGAACTCACGACCTCCTACCTCGGCATGGAACTGCGTTCCCCCATCATCGTTGGAGCCTGCCCACTCACGATCGAACCCGAGCCCGTCCGACAATTCTGCGATGCCGGAGCCGGCGCGATCGTCTTGCCCAGCATTCTGCAAGAGCAAGTGATTCACGCGGCGATGAAGTCCGATGATCCGATCGCAGCAATTCAAGAAAGCGGTTATCAACCGCAGCAAGATCGATACAACGGCGGCGTGGAGAACTACCTGCAAACGATTCGACGGCTAAAAGATTCCTGTCCGATCCCCATCATCGGAAGCCTCAACGGTGCCGTGGTGGGGCCGTGGCTCACGTTTGCGGAAGAGATCCAATCCGCTGGCGCCGATGCACTGGAACTGAATTGGCAACGAGGAATCCACGCCCCCGATGAGTCCGCCGATGACGTCGAAGAGCGACTGTTGCAAATCGCCCGCGATCTGTGCGGACGTTTATCGATTCCGATCGCGATCAAACTCAACCAACAATTCACCAACCTCGCCTCCATTGCTCACAAACTTCAACACGCGGGCGTAGATGGCCTCGTGCTTTTCTCACACCGACCACACTGGGACGTCAATGTCGACCGTTTGCACTGGACCATCCGATGGGAACTATCTCCAACGGACTATCTCGGCACGATACTCGAAGGCATCATCCATGCACGAGCGGGCGGACTGGACCTATCAATCGCGGCGAGCGGTGGAGTCAGATGTGGTGAAGACGCAATCAAGGCGATGATCGCCGGTGCCGATGTCGCGATGGTAACCTCTGAAGTTTATCGAGAGGGCCCCGACGCGATTCAAAACATCCTGCAAGGCATTTCACGCTACCTCTCTGCCAACCATCACGGCACGTTACTCGATTTCCAGCAACTGCGCCCCCCCGTCGAACTGACGCCGGAACGTCTCATGCGTCTGGAGTACGTCGATCCATTGACCAGCACGCGTCACTATTACGATCCCACTCCACACGCGACCACCACCTCCGGCGACGCGTTCGGACACCGGCGATAATCTCATTCAGATAGACCGCTGCAGGCTAGCGACGATCGGCTCGCTTTCTCAGTGTCACGGTTTCCAAACGATACTGATTCACAGCGAAAGCAAATAAAAAACGCCTGCCAGACAAACATCTGACAGGCGTCTCTTCGTGGCGGTTACAAAAACCTCGGTTGTTACTCAATCAAGGTGACTAACTCGCTGTTACCGAGATGCGTTTTGGTTTGACGGCATCGCTCTTAGGAAGATGAACTTCCAAAACGCCATTCTTGTAACTCGCCTGAATCTTGTCTTCATCGATCCCCGCGGGCAACGTCACGGCTCGATACAGCTTGCCGTGTCGCGTCGACTTTCCGTGGGCATCATCCGTTTCTGACTCATGCTCGGCTTGCATCACGAGGCGATTGCCACTGATCTGCACGTCGATTTCATCGGGTTCGAATCCGGGGGCTTCCGCCCGAACGAAAAACTCAGCCGGATCGTCTTTGACGTCGCATCCCCAACCCGCGTTCCAAGCTTCTTCCCAATGACCGCGTAGCATTCCGCCCAGCATGCGATCAAAGTTCGAACGAATTTGTGACAGCTCAGTCATGGGATCGACTTCGACCAAAGCTTCTTTTGTTTTCTTCTCTTTGCCATTTTGTTTAGCAGACATCGCTCAGTCTCCTTGATGCGAATGATCGAAATGGAGGTTACTCGACATCGGTAAATTGCACGCGGCGTGCCATAAGGGCAAACATAGTGGATCCATTTTAAAAATGGTTTCGGCTGATCTCTGCACAGCTACATGTGAGCGGCATCGCGCAAACGCGCGTCCGCATGTGCACAGACTGCCCGCGCACTTTTCACTTACGACGACTCGTCCCCGTGATCTCCTACTGAACCGATGCGAATGTCACCATCGATGACTTGGCACGTCGATTGCCGCTCACCTTAACCGAATGTGCGTTTCCAGTCCCCAATGACGACGCGTCGCCTTTGGTCTGCCAGCGAAGGATGCGAACGAAGAAATGAACCACTTTGAAAACACCTCGATCCTGGTCCCTTTCGACTTTTCCGAGGACGCTCAGAACGCGATCGAAACGGCGATCAGCATTGCCGGAGACAACGACAACATTACCGTCTTGCACGTCGTCGATCCCTCACAACTGTATGGGTTCGACGACAACGGCGGCTACGAACTCGGCGGTGGCCTAGGAACCGCGAGGTACAGCACCGCACAGGTGCGCAGCATCAACGAACAACATCAATACGCGGCTCTCGAAGCGATGCAGGATCTGTTTGGAGACTCGCTGCACCAGGGAATTCAGTTTGCTACGATTGTCGATGATCCCGCCGACGGCATCAGCAAGTATGCTTCGAAGCATGCGATTGAACTGATCGTGATCCCGTCTCACGGACGCACCGGCGTCCGCCCTTTGGTGATGGGATCGGTTGCCGAGAAAGTTGTCCGATTGGCACACTGCCCCGTGCTGGTCCTGCGAGACTGACACATCGTGTCGCCGTTAGGGCAGCCATCGTTCACCACTGTCGTTGTCGATACCGAGTCAAGTATTCTCAGCCCGGCCGGATCGACGGATCGAAATTGCAATCCTCAATCCCATCAGTGTTGCGGTACCACAACCAAACAGTCCGGGAACCGAAACGCCAAAGAGCTTCGGCGAGACCTGATTACTCCATAGCGCCGACGAACCGACAAAGAGTGCCGCGGTCAAAATCCCCATCACGAGTCGATTGACGATCGGTTCGAGCCGACGATGTTGCAGATGGACATCAAAACTGCCCTGTTTGAGACTATGAAGAATTTCGGCGACGTCTTTCGGCACCAACTTCATCAAACGGTCCCAATCGTCCCACCGCGATTTCATTCGGCCATACAATTGTCGCGGTGAAAATCGCCGTCGCATCGCCCCTTCGCCGTACGGCTCGATCAGCTCCGCCAAACTGAAATCCGGATTGAGCTGATGCGCGGTTCCCTCCAACATGCCCAGCACTTTCAACAACATCGCGACTTTCGCAGGAAGATAGACGTGATGTTGGCGAATGATATCTACCACGTCTCGTAGGCAGGCACTCAGGTTGAAATCTCGAATCGTCTGATCGGAATACTCATCAATCATGTCTGCGACATCGGCCACCAAAGCGGGCTCATCGAAATCGCCGGGGACCTGCCCCAGCCGCGAGACAACCTCGGCAATGGCCTTGGCATCGCGTCCAACCGCCGCGACCAATGCGACCTCCAAATCTTCCCGGAGTTCATCGTCAATCCTGCCGATCATCCCACAATCGAGCAGACCGATCGCGGGTTTGACAGCGAGTGCGGATTGCTCCTGAGCCGATACCGAGTCAGGTAGGATCATTATATTGCCGGGATGCGGATCGGCGTGATAGAAACCATCCCGAAAGATCATGTCGAGAAAAACGGTCGCTCCACGATGGGCAACCTCATTGAGGTCCAAACCGAGAGTTTGCAACGCCGCCTTGTCCGAAACACTCACGCCTCCAAAACGCTCCATCGTCAATACGCGACGCGAACTGTATTCGGCATAAGGCTTCGCGAACCGAACATCGTTCGCTTCCGCGAAGTTCTTTCGAAACTGATTCATGTTTCTCAGTTCACGATGAAAGTCCAATTCGCGCATCAGCGTCCTTTGAAACTCTTTCATCGTTTGAACAGGTCGATATTGGCGGAGCAGCGAGGACTGCTCCTCGGCAATCTCGGCCAGTTTGACCAGGATCTCAAGATCGTTGACGATCCGTCGCTCAATGCCCGCGTGCTGCACCTTCACGACAACCTCCTCGCCGCCAGCGAGAGTTGCTCGATGCACCTGCCCGATCGACGCTGACGCCATTGCCTCGTGATCAAACTTCCGAAACAGGTCGTCAATACCGGCTCCGAGTTCTGTTTCTATCATGGCAACAACGACGTCCGGCGGATCGCTCGGAGCATTCGCCCGCAGCTTTGCGAACTCATTGGCGAGATCCGGTCCCACCAAGTCCGGCCGAGTACTCAAGACTTGACCGAGCTTGATGAACGTCGTGCCCAATTCGGTCATCACAACGCGGATCCGCTCGCCCGTCGACATGGATTCCACTTCAGGAGCACCACGAATTCGCCCGATCCAATACGCGGGATTGCCTGACATCCAATCGGCGAGTCCGTGCTTGGCCATAATCGTGACCACCTCACGGAAGCGATCCGCATTACGTATCAACTGCGGGACTTCGATCCATTCCATATTTACCAACCCAACCTGCCCCTCCGCGTCGAGCCGAACTGTTACATCGCGGCATTCAGCGTCGCTTGCAACATTGCCACATGAGCCATCACCGTGTGGTGATGTTTTTTAATGCGTTCATGTGCTTGGAACAAACGTTGATGAGCCTCAGCCTCTCTGGCGTGATCGACAATGGATTGTTCATTCATCTCCGTATGGTTTCGACAATCCGCCGCAACACTGTGTTCATGTTGCAACGTGTTCGCTTCGTGTGAATCGAGTTGGTTGCAATGGGCATCGAGCGATGCTTCATGTTCTCGCAATTTCGATTCGATTCGTTTTAGTTCGACCAGCGCGGCACGATGGCCGTCTTTCCAGTTGTCAATGTCGTCTCGCCACATGGACACATCGCTCTCCCATTGCCGGTGATCGTGATGCATTGCAGCCGCGGAATTGGATTCGTTTTTCGTGACGGTGTCAGACATGATTGGTTTTCCCTATGTAAGAGGAGAAGTCAGCGACGTGGTTTGCAATACGCGTCGGGTCACTCGAAATGCATTCGCTGTACCAAACGACTCTCTCGCCACGAATCCCCTCACGACACCGTGCTACCAAGATGTTTCCTCAGCAAACCATCTCACAATCTCCATCATGGGAGCGTATAGGATTGTTACCCTCGCTTCTCGCGGTCACTCACATGTGCTGAATTGCCCACATGTGCGCACACTGTCACGCGAATCCCCCCTCACTTGCCACCGAACTCGATCAACGCGATCTTTTGTGGTTATTGAGATCGCTCTTTTTTTCAAACACGTCCACCCACGCAAAACGAGAACCAGGTATGTCTCACCCCAAGATTCTGGCCTTTGCCGGCAGCACTCGCACCGGATCACTCAACCAATTGTTGATCAACGCCGCCGTCGACTGTGCCCACAAAGCCGGAGCGGAAGTGACGGTCGTAAATCTGGCCGATTATCCACTCCCGTTATTCGACCAAGATCTCGAATCGGCGTCCGGGCTGCCGGAGAATGCCAAACGGCTAAAAGAGCTCTTTTTCGCCAACGCGGGATTGTTATTGGCGTGTCCCGAATACAACAGTTCGATCACTCCCCTGCTAAAGAACACGATCGACTGGGTCTCACGATCGTCGAGTTCCGATGAACCGCCCCTGACAGCGTATCGAGGAAAAACGGCAGCCTTGTTGAGCGCATCGCCGGGAGGTTTCGGCGGCCTTCGCGGACTGCGTCACGTCCGCGAAATCCTGTCTAACATCGGCGTGCTTGTGACACCGAGCCAATTTTCGCTGTCGCAGGCCAATGCGGCGTTTTGCGAACACGGACATCTTCGCGCGGAGAAACAACAGTCCATGCTCGCAAATTGTGTCGGGCAACTCGTTCAAACAACCGCTGCTCTTGGGAACGCAAACGCGTCCTGATCATGTCTTCAGGATGTGTGCATCTTCAGCAACGACACCTCTGAAATGTGATAGCGACCGTCCTTTGGCCGCTTTCTTCGTTCGCCGAAACCCAACGGTGGCCATCACCTATTTGCCGACCGCGTATTTCGCAGGATTCCGGTTAGACATTTGCTTCTGTTCTTCCCTCGGGAACAGATACATTTTTCCATCCTGCTGAACTGCAAACTGCGTATCGCCCTTCACTCACTTCATCAGTTCAACCACGCAAACGGGACAACAGCCTTGAATCCCGACGGCATTCACTGTTGTCGGTCCCGATTGAAAGGGTGAAAGAAGTGTTTGTGGAAGGATGACAGTGAACGTCGACGCTTCTTACAAAAAACGTTTCCTTCATTCTCCGCGATCAATGTGTTCACTTTGACAAGTGTTCTGGCTGATCGCTTCGATGCCCTAGCCAGTGAACAAACTCGCCAAAAAAGAATCTCGGCAACTGTGATCTGACTCACAGATCAATCACGGTCGGCCGGGAAGAATGCTCGAACATCAAGTAGCCAATTCGGCTGCGACACTCCGAGTTCCCAAAAAAGGATCAAAGATGAAGCCAGCTTTGAAGTATCTGTCGATTTCCCTTTCCGCCGTCCTGGTATGCCTCTGCGGCACCGCCAGTGCTCAAACGGTCATCAGCGGAAACGCGCATCCCACTGCTGTGACGAATCCCCCCGCCCAACTCACTCTGACTCAGACCACGTCGATCCCAGTCGGTTCGGGATGCATTTCAGGCAACTGTGGCGGTCGAACGACCTACGCGCAGCCGGTTAACAGCTACCCCGTCAATAGTTACCCCGTCGCGTCCTCGGTTCCTCAATCAACCGGCGTTCACTACACCATGTCGGCGCCGATTTCGTATGCACCGACGAGTTACACTTCGGCACCACAGTGGCAACCCGTCCAATCGTGTGCCAACGGATCATGCTCACGCAGCTACACCCGTTCGCAGTGCCGCAGTTGTCGCCGCCGCTAACGCCTGGCTACCTTGAGCCCGATCCACCCGCCGGCTGATTTGGCATAGCGACGTCCCCGGTGGTTCCCGAACCATCGGGGACGCTTGCTGGGACGTCCGTTGCCGCCGGCTCACTTTGCGATGACGTGTCTGCTCCACACCATGCTCGACGAGCCAGCGAAAAAGCAGCGGCATTCGCCAACTCTGTGTTTTGTCGCAGGAGCGCGAATGACACAAACGATCCTTCAAGAAGATATTGAGTCCTGCCGACACAAACGCATTAACAAGAAAGAAAAACATCACGTGAGAGCACCCCCGGGCGATTCTCTACGCGATCATCTGGGATGCACTCAGCATCAGGGACGTACTCGGCTGACACGCGTCCAAGCAACGTTGCTCAGCAGCACGTCCAGCGAACCGGAGGACGCGGAAGATTTCAGCGAACAGTTGACGTCGGTCCTGGCCACGAACCAGATTCAGCACACAGTTGGATAGCACGCAATCCACGCTATCGTTGGGCACCAACGGGCAATCGCGACGCAGTCGTTCTTCCGCATGTTGCAGCGTCGAATAGTTGACCGGATCACTCACCAGCGTTTCCGATAACTCGACCTCCAGCGCATCAAGATCCAGTGCCAAATCTTGAATCACCCCGCAACGAAACTCCACGATGGCATAGCCGAGTTGCTCGGCCACCGCGGGAGCATGCTTGCGAGCGAGATCGAGCATTCCTGATTGCAATCGATCCCGCTCACTTGTCCGTCGCGGCCCACGACCTGCGCGGCGAGGTAACACAGCTTGCCTCCCCCACTGCCTAAATCCAAGACTGAATCGCCGAGACGAACAGACGGCGTCGGATCCCCGCAGCCGTAATCCTTCTGAATGATCCCATCAGGAATTACCTTGAGAAACACATTCGAATACTGGACCGGACAACACAGAGCGCGCTCGAACTCGCCGGCGGGTTGGGCATCTCGATCGTCGACGGCAGCTTCAGCAATCGTGGAGACGATGTCCTACGAAGGAGGAATGGTCAATGAACTCATAGACCGGCACGATCAGAGGGCGTTTCGTTGATGCCCGCGGATTCCCAATCATGCAAACGCATCCGTTTAACGAAAACTTCCATAAAAAAACCACAGAAAACGCACAGGAGCCCTCAGGCCAGATCCCGGACCGTATTCAGTTTGAATGCCGGATTCCCAATCGTCCGACTCAAAACCCCGTGGTAGAAACGCGTCTCCCCATCGCAAAAACCTTAAAAGGCGAATCACGCAAAGACGGATAACCAACCGTTAAGAACCTCCCTTGGGCGTCTTAGGTAGGACAAGCTTCCTTTGTGCGCAGCACCGCGGCTAGACAATGGAATCATCCAATCATGCCGCCGGGTCATTTTCTAAAGTCTTTCTCGGACGTTGACCTTCAATCCATCCGTCCTCTGTGTTGGCCTTCGCCCCACGAGTTGCGCCAAAAACAGACAGACCGCCGATTGAACGCTCGCGTCACGAAGAGCACCGTTGCTCATTTCGATTCGACTTACAATCTGAGAAAGAAGATGTCTAAACAGAAAGTAGATCGCGGTTTCACTTTGGTGGAACTGCTCGTGGTGATCGCCATCATTGGAGTCCTAGTTGGCCTCCTCTTACCAGCGGTTCAAGCCGCTCGAGAAGCAGCCCGACGAATGAGCTGCAGCAATAATTTCAAGCAGATTGGCCTTGGAATCCATAATTATCACTCCACCTACAACCAACTCCCCGTGCAAGGTGGCGGCGCCAACGGCAACGGCTTCGGCGATGGCGGCGGCAACATCACGTCCGGCGGCGGACGTAGTTCTCGACGACTCAGTTTCCTGGTTGGCTTGATGCCCTTCGTTGAGCAGCAAGCACTCTGGGAAAAGATCTCTAATCCCAACATGGAGAATACGACCGGGACCACGATGACGGGGCCTTGGAGCGCGATGGGGCCGAACCCTTGGACGCAAGACGGCTATGTTCCTTGGGCTAGCGAAATTCCGACGTTACGTTGCCCAAGTGATCCTGGAAAAGGGTTGCCTGCACAAGGACGAACCAACTATGCATCGTGCCTCGGCGATAGCCACTACGTCTATCATTACACGGATCCACATCCATGGGGACGAAACATCAACTATCCAGGAAATGTCTCCGTTGCCACTGCAGGACTTCGCTCACGCGGCAGCCATCGGGGCATGTTTCGCCCACGCGCAACCATGAAGTTTCGCGACACGCTCGATGGCTTGTCGAACACCATCATGGCCGGTGAGATCGCAACCGACCTAGGTGACCGAGATGCCAGAACAGATCTTCGGACACTCGGCGGCTCATCGACCCAGGCTCCATCCGCCGGGCAAATGTTCCTTGAGCCAGGTTTGTGTGATGACCTCGTTGATCCGGCACGACCGCAATTCTGGCAAACCAGCAGCGATGTAAAACTGTTGGCCACAGGTGACAAACGTGGTTTTCGATGGGCTGACTGGGGGCCTGTGTTCTCCGGCTTTTACACCGTTCACTCGCCAAACAGTCCTTCTTGCACGGGCTCAACGTTTGCGGCAACCTACTCCGGCCCAATGTCGGCGAGTAGCCGACACCAAGGTGGTGTGCACGTTCTAATGGGCGATGGTGCCGTGAAGTTCATTACCGATACGATCGACGCTGGTAACCCAGACGCTCCAATTCCTTACTTCTACAGCGACTCCAATCAGAACCTCGTCGGAGACGCGAGTCCCTATGGAGTATGGGGAGCCTTGGGAACACGAGCATCCCGTGAAATCATCTCGACAGAACTGTAAGACGCACATTGTCTTGTCCACAAATAGGCTTTGTATCCCCCAACTGCCCGGATAAATAATCATGCGTGCGGCGATCCTTCGCTCACGCATTCCACACCATCAACACGACCATTAAACGCATGAAAATCCTTCAACTGATAATGCTGTCCACGTTCTGCTGTCTTCCACTGACGTTCACGGGTTGTGGAGGTGGCGGAGAGCCACAAATGATCCCACCAGAGCGATCGGCCGATGAGATTCAAGCGTCGGCGGATGAAAAAGAAAAAGTAGGACAGGGTATCATTCCTGATTGACCCTGTTTAAGAATGCAGTCAGTTATCTGATTCTCAACTCAGCCATCTGACAAACCTCACTCGGGAGCAGCTTGACTGCTCCCGTTTTTTTTAGCGTCGCCCCCACCTGCCCACAACGTCACGCCACTGATTGCGTTCCAGTACACAGTCGTGCGAGCGTGAGTTCAGAGGGGGATAGCTTATCGACCGCATCGAGCTTTCGATCCCGAACGCCGTCAATGACGTGTGAGGAGAAACCCACCCACACCAGATCCCAGCATGATCTACCCGCCTACATTAAATCGCTGCAAGCCTGCCAACATCTTTTTGCTCAGTGGAGTCAACCTCGTTCGGTTGAATTGATCACCAAGTTTCCGCATCGCTTCGGCCTGAGTGGGGTAGGGATGAATCGCGCTACCGATCTTGGACAAACCAAGACCGTGCGTTATCGCCACCGTCATTTCAGAAATCATGTCACCCGCGTTTTCGGCAACGATGGTGGCACCAACAATCGTATCGGTTCCCTTCTTGGTGTGCACTTTGACGAAACCTTCGTCTTGTCCTTCCAATATCGCGCGGTCCACTTCGTCGAATGGTTGAACGTAAGTGTCGATTTCGATCCCCGCGTCTTTCGCGTCCTTTGCGTACATACCAACGTGAGCAATCTCGGGCGTGGTGTACGTCGCCCAAGGAATGACAAGATCGCTCATTTTCTTTTTGCCAAACGGCCCGACCGCGTACAGCGCGTTCTGAATCACGATCCGTGCCATGAAGTCCGCAACGTGTGTGAACTGATACTGCGAGCAGATATCTCCCGCCGCGTAGATCTTCGGATTCGTGGTCTGTAAATGGTCGTTGACCTTGACTCCCTTTTTATCGTAGTCGACTCCAACGCCTTCCAAATTCAAATTCTCGACGTTGGGCGCCCGGCCTACCGCAACTAAGAGTTGGTCGACCGACTCGTCATAGGCCTTGCCGTGTGAGTCGACCGTCAATCGGATACCGCCATCGTTCTTGATCTGCAAATTGCGACCGCAACACAGCAGCTTCACTCCCGCCCGTTCCATCGCGTTCTGAACGATGTCGGCGGCCGACCGATCCTCCTTCGTCAGAATCCCGTGTTCGGATTCCACGAGAAAGACCTCTGATCCTAGTTGTACGAACGACTGTGCCATTTCACAACCGATGGGCCCCGCACCGATGATCCCTAGTCGTTTCGGAAGCTCGGTGAGCGAGAACAGCGATTCGTTGGTGAGATACTTGACGTCATCGAGTCCGTCGATCGGCGGTGCCGAGGCTCGTGCTCCCGTCGCGATCACGGCTCGCTTGAATTTCAACTTCGAGCCGGCGACATCGATGGTTTCCGAGTCAACAAAGCTTGCTTGCCCGAAGTAAACATCAACGCCCAGTTCACGAAACCTTTTCGCGGCGTCATTGCGACTGATTTTCGCTCGCAACCGTCGCATCCGGGACATCACGCCCGCGAAGTCGACCTCGACACCGTCCGAAACATGGATTGAAAAATCACTCGCGTTCTTGATCGCCCCGGCGACTCGCGCCGAACTAATCACGCCTTTCGAGGGCACACATCCGACGTTCAAGCAATCTCCGCCCATCAGATCACGTTCGATCAACGCAACACGTGCCCCCAACCCTGCCGCACCGGCGGCAGCAACGAGCCCCGCGGTGCCGGCACCGATCACAACGAGATGATAGGGATCGCTAGACGTCGGGTTGGTCCACGTTGTCGGATGCACGTTCGCTTCGAGTTCGCGATTGTGCTCGTCATGCGGTTGAAGTTGGATTAGGTTCGACATCGTTTTGCAGAGTTCGTGATTACAAATGGTGAATTGGATGCACACTCAGGATCACCAAGACGGTGTTCAATTCCTGAGGATGTTCTTGGCTGCGTTATCGTGGCTGCTGATTATTCAATCCGTTGAGCCGCCAGTCGTACGGCAACCAATCGAGTGTTGGCGATTGCTCCGCCTCCATCGCCTCTCTCAATTCAGAGGAGTACTTCGCCGCGAAATTCGTCACGCTCCCCTCCGCCTGTTTAAAATCGCCACGGTACCAATCATACAATCGTGTGAGTCGCAGACGCGATTCGTCGCTCTCAAATTCAAACCACGTCGCGTGTCGATGAACGTACTCCGTTTGTTGCTGTAACTGTTCGGCGATGCGTTCCCCCTGATAGGCCGTGTTTCTCAGCGGCGGGCAACCGACCGCCGCACACACCAACGCGAAATGGATTCGCGGCTCAGCGAAATTGGGACGAATCTGTTCATGTTCGATTTGATTCAAACTCCACGTCTGCCCGCCAACCTTCCACCGCACCGCATCCCAACGCTGCGACTCCGCAATATCGCGAATGGACTCGACCGGCAGATTCTCGATGACGAGTTTAAGCGTGGACGCATTGTAGGCATTGATCAGCAACGCCAACTTTTCGTTGCGCCCGAGATCGGCAAACGGAGCTCTCGCGATTTGCTCGAGATACTCATTCAATTTCGCCTCGTCCTTTTGCACCCCCTCGTAATCAACCCAGCCGTCGTCGTTGACATACGTTTGCAACAGTGTGTTGAGTTGCGAATGATCGACGGTGGGACCGGACGTAACCGCCGAATATTTCTCAGTCATCTCGACGCGAGGAGGACCGAACCATCCACTAAGCGACTTCTCGATCGTTTCGGCGTGAACCCGAACATAAGTCGCCACCGCCAGCATCACGATCGCAATTGATACGAAAAGGACTGTCCGAGTCTGACCAGACAAATTGCTCGCGTTGTTCCCGTTTGGGCGTGGCTCGGACGTTTCCAAAGATGCTTCGCCGGACGACTCGTCGCGTGTGGCGTCATTGGCGAACGACTCGGTCCCCGTCTCGTCGCTCACCTGCTCTTTGAGTTTGCTGTTCGCCATCCGAGTCACATAGACCGTCACGACAACGGTCGCTAATAAACCGACTGCCAACATTGCCCATTCGGCCGTCGAGCGTTCGCGATCGGCACCGATTGCCGCACCAGTCACGTGGCCGAGATAAACGTAGAGAAACGTGCCGGGCAACATCGCGACCCAACTCGTCAGCACATACGGGCCGAACGCGACCGGCGTGAGCCCGTACAGGTAGTTCTGCAGATTAAATGGAATCGCAGGTGATAGTCGCAGCAAACCGACGATCTTCCAACCGCCCTCGCCAATCGCGCGGTCGATTGCACCGAAATGGCGGTTCCCCGCAGCGAGTTTAGCGACACGATCTCGTGCCGCGTACCGTGCGATTAGAAACGCCAGTGAAGCACCGATCGTCGATCCAATAGACACAATCACGGTGCCGACACCCAAACCGAAAATTGCGCCCGCCACGAGAGTTAAGATCGTCCCTGGTACGAACAGCACCGTCGCAACGATGTACATCAAAGTCAAAACCACCGGGCCCCAAAAACCAAGCCCCGCGATCCACGTTTTCATCGCAGACATGGCTTGATCAAACGGCAATGAGCGAAAGATCATCAAGATCGAACCGAGGATCAGTATCACCGAAATCCAACGGATGATGGAATGGATCCGAGCGGAACTCGCAGGCCCGCTGGCGTCCGTCGTTTCAGATCTGCGCTCAAACGTCGATCCGATCGACGATGCTTTGTCGTTTTCCATTTCGATAGCCATTGAGTACAAGACGAACAATTACAAGGCGGGTGTTATCAGACAAATCGTAACGGACACGACCGTAACGAAGCACCGTGTATTCTCAACCAAAAAATCGAGGGTTACCGAGTTCACTGGTTAGACGCCGTTGAACCGGAATCCTTACATCACCGCGTTCGAATTCCCTCGTGAGCGCCCTCGAAGAGCCTCGAAAGGATAACGCCGCCGCGTCGAAAACCACCAACAGCCTATGATCCTCGCAGTTCCTCACAGCACATCCAATGCCATCGTGCGAGATCCGCTCGAGACATGTTGTAAAACCGGCTGAATCTTCGATGTGACGCAAAAGTCGTCGTGGCGGACTGAGATGATGAATCACCATTTGGGGGCAGCATCCAGGGAACCTCACCGCTTGATGCCCGCCGCCCTGCCCTCGAACGGAGTCCCATTCATGAATTCGTCTCCCAATCGTCCCCTCCTCCTGGGAATCCTCGGAGTGATCGCGATACTTGGACTCGCGTCCGACCTCGTTGCTGGAAATAACATCCACGTGGGTCGAGATGTTCCGTTGAACGAACAAAGTTCGATGGGCCAAATCGAGCACGGCGATTGGGATCGCTTACTCAAAAGATTCGTCGACATTGACGGCAACGTCGCCTACACCTCATGGCAGCAATCAAAGGGGGACATGCAAACGCTCGATCGCTACCTCGCACACCTCTCCCACGCCTCTCCCACGCCAACGCTCACCTGAACGCCCACGACGAAGCGCGGCTCGCGTTCTGGATCAACGCCTATAATGCCGTCACCGTTCGCGGCATCCTCCACGAATCCCCCGCGGCCAGCATTCGCAATCACACGGCGAAAGTGTTCGGGTACAACATTTGGAAAGATCTGCTATTGAATGTTGGCAGTACCGACTATTCGCTCAACCAAATCGAACACGACGTGCTTCGCAAAACGGGCGAACCACGGAATCATTTCGCGATCGTTTGTGCCTCACGAAGTTGCCCTCGGTTGCTCAACAACGCGTACACTGCCGATCAGCTCGAAACACAGTTGACGCTTAACACCAACGCGTTCTTCGCATCGGGCAACCATTTCCGCTACGATCCCACGCAGCGAACGTTTCAGCTTTCATCAATTCTCGAGTGGTTTGGTGAGGACTTCGGTCCCGATCAATCGGCGCGACTTCGAACCATCGCACCGTACCTTCCGTCGCGGGAAGCCTACGACGCGGCGACGACCGCCCCCGCATCCGTCGCAGTTACTTATCTCGCCTACGACTGGAGACTCAACGATCAATCGCCCCATCAATGACCAATCGGCTTAACGAACACTCGAGCAAACAACGATTGTTCAAATCTCGATTTGGTCGTCGTAATCATCCCTGCGCTGAATGAAGAACGTTCGCTGCCGATAGTGCCCGAGGTTTTGCCGCGAGTCGGGCATCTCATCGTTGCTTGGCGTGCGGACGATATTTCTTCTTGGCGTACTCGTCGCGGTGACAACGGCATTGCTACTCCGGCCGATGAAACCGACTACGAATTCAGTTGGCGACCCGAGTCGTGGCGTGGTCACTTTTCTTCAACATTGGGAAATGAATGATTTCCTGTTCGCACTCATCAACGAAAACCTCAAACCAAACGATGATCGTTCACCGAACGAGAGCGCATGGTTCACGATCGTCCCCGATCCAATCCGCGTCGGAATCGTGCGGTCATTCGCGTCGCGACTGAGTCTATCGCTACATCGAACTCCTTTCATCCTGACTCAAATCGTGACAGGCGAGATTTTCTCGGTCGTTGCCTTGGTGATCGTTTGGCAAGGCACGCTCCATGCCCGTTCCTCAGACGACTCGTTTTCTCAGACATCGATGCGACGAATCGGCGAAGCCGTGTTCCTAACCCTCGCTTGGTTCTGGCAACTTTGTCCGACGCAAAACCCATGGTATTGGACGTGGGCGTTGCCATTCTTTCCATTGCTCGCAGCCGAGTTTGGCTGTTCATGAGTGGACTCGTGTTTCTTTACTATTTGCGATTTTGGTTTGGTTACCCTTTCCCTACTACTCAAGTCACCGGTTCCATGTATCGGGGAACCGCATTCTTCGATTTCGTGATCACATGGCTCGAATTCGCGTCTTGGTTCGCTTGTCTGGCGGCAGTCTCTTTCCGTCGACGCTAGCACGGCCTATGCAACACAGACCTGATACCGACCGACGTGAGATCGCCCAAAAAATCAGGCGACGTGTAAAACAATTTTTCGATTCACCGATGCTGCCAGTCTTTCGGGATCGGTTAATACGATCTGACGACGTTCAACATTGACAACGCCTTCGGCTTTCAAGTGTCCCAACAGTATCGTGACGTTCTCGCGCGTGCTGCCCATCAGGTTTGCAATCTCTTGATGGGCCAGTTTGATGCGGATTCGAACGCCCTCCGAGTCATCGACGCCGAATTGCTCGGACAAATCAAGCAACAGATGAATCAGCCGATCACGATTCGACAGAAACAACAGGTTCTTTAATCGTCGTTCCATTCGGTGACGACGCATACCAATCATTTTGGTCATCGCCATCGACAGATCATGACTGGCGATCATCATCCGCTGCAGTTCGCACGCAGGGATCACGATTACGGTTGAGTCTTCCACAGCCTCAACGTATTCGTCGCGTTCATCACCGTCGAAGATCGCTAGCTCACCGAAGACTTCTCCCGGTTCGATGAACGCCAGAATTGATTGCTTTCCGTCATGCGTGAGGTTGCATACCTTGACCAGTCCGGCGACCAACAGGAACACGCTGTCCGCCGTTTCGCTCGGCAAATAGACGGGGCGGCGGGCCGCAAAAGTACGCGAGCGACTGCAGGCTTCCAACTGAGTCAATTGCTCGGGATGCAACTGGTTAAAAAGTTCGTTGTCCTTCAGATACCAAAGTTGTGGAGACACACTGCGATCCTATCTTGTGTTGAAAAATCACGAGAGCAAACGTCCGTTGTGCTTTCATGCGGGCGACGAGTGACCGCGGCGATTGCCGAGGCAGATCCACTCAGCCCGGATTCCGCGACTCTCGTTACCGGTCCAACTCCGTGCCCCGCGGGCAACCACTCATGTTGCTGGTTAGAACAAACCGCAACCAACCTCATACCGACCATCTTCCGCTGAACGTGTTCGATCACGCCCTGACAAACATCGGCGATGCGAAACCATTGCCCCGCCCGAAGCCTCGAGACGAACATTCTCGGCCCACCCTGGGGATAGAACCAATAGTCATGTCCGTTGGACACAATCGAAGACGTCTCCGAATAACGCGGCGTCGAACTCTCGGGAAAAGCCCGGTCGAGTTGGCGGAAAATCAATTTGGCAACGCCGCGGCTCAACGACTCGAGTTCAACGGTAATGCGATCGACTAACTCGATCCGTTTTCGCAAGACAATACAGATATCCGTCACACAAACCTCCTTCTCGTTGGATGATCCGGCACGCCTCAATTCGATCTTTCTTAGATCAACGGCGAAAACTTTCGCGCGGCGCGTCACAGCAAAGGCCCAATCCGTCGGTTGCTTTGGTGTGGATGCGCATCGCTGCCAAGCATCCGCCATTCGATTCGACATCACGCGACGGCGGAAAAGGGATTAGAAGCCGATTCGGCGTGATTTCAACGTGTTTAACGCATGGAATCGTCAATGCATTTTTTCATCCATTGTTTCGCCTCGACAGACAATGCCACCAGTTTGTTCACGCTATTAAGAGTGGCCCTCTTCCGCTCGAAAGAGGCAAGCTCGGCACGGCCGTCGTTACTCGACATTCGTTCATGCAGGCGGAATATCGCGTAGCGATACAATCCCTCGGCATATTGATCAACCCAATCCCGAGGTTGAATCGTTGTGCTCGGCTTCAGTGTCTGGCTCAAAACAAATTCGTTCGATAATCAGTCCGATCGAGAATCGATCGCCAGCAACTCATCCGTGCATGCGACTTCACATACTCAACGTCTTACTGATGTTTCAAATATTCAACGGCGTATCGCCCCCGTCACGCTGCCCCTTGAAAGTGAGTTTCGCGTTGAGGAGAGCGGGCCGAAAAGAGCGAGCCGAACACGCGAAGAAAGGGCATGTGAGTCAGAAAGAACAACTGCAAGCGAAGGAGCAGTATCGCGAGCGTTCATGGACGACTTCGAGCGAACGGGCATCCAAGCGAGAAGGATTCATTGCAATTTCAGCACACCGAATCAACGCGGCCAGCGAACCGCGTTTGCGACTGAAGACAAAAACCAGAGCGGTCTAATACGAACCATGATCAGACCGCACGACGCAAAGTGCCGTCGCCTCTACGCGAACCGGCGGCATGGACGATCGATTCAGGCGATACGTTAACGCACCAAACCTTGGGCACGAAGTCGACGAATCTCAGCAGGCGATTCCCATTTTGGCGTTTGCCAAATACTCGGCGGACGCCCCCCGTTGCGCTGCATAAACTTCTTGGTAAACCCATCCGCTCCGCTCGGTGTACTCGATCGCGATGAACTGTTCTGCATCGAGTTCGAGTTAGAATTCGAGAATATGTTGTTTTGGAACAGGCGACCGGAAGATTGACTCCGAGGTTGTTGAAATTGTTGCTGCTGAAATTGGCTCGATGACTGTGTCGAGAACTGCCGGGTGGGCTGAACTTGGCTGCTTTGGCCAAACGACTGTGAACGTGGGATTGTCTGTTGCGAGAATTGACCAGAACTATTCATTGGCACGGACTGCACAACACCTTGGTTACTGATCACGCCGTTGGATGTCCCCGATTGAACCGGAAAACTCTGCGTCGGGAAACTCTGCGTGGATGAACTCGGAATCGAATTGGTAGACGAATTCATCGCCTGCGATGACACGACCGGACGAGAGGTTTTAGGTTGCTCGACAACGACCTCTTTTGTGGACGTTACATTCGTCTTGGGCGGTGGTGAATTCTTCATGAACACCGACTTGCTAACCCAACCTTGAATGCTCCGGTCATCTTGCACCGATTCGATCCATAACCAATCCCCTTTCGAAAGGGTCACCAACGCGATTTGATTTTTTCGGATTGTTGCTTTGGTTTCCGCACCCACCTTGAGATTCGCTTGGTCAGCCATGATCGACATGTGAACGCCTTTCGAACCGGAGGCTTTATAATCGACTATCGCCCGTTCGATATCTCGATCGCTTCTTCTGCCGAGATAGGCCACGCCGCGACTCTTGCGAATTTGCCGTCGTTGTTCTTCAGGAATACTCGAGTCGCCGATCAATGCCGAGAACGCATCAATCGCCAAGTCGTAATCACCTTCATACAAGAATGTGTTCGCTTGCCGTACCAACGACTGACTTTGAGGTGCTTGGCTGGTTGTTTTAATGGCACCTTCATTGGCGATATCCTCTTTCGCTTTCGCAGTGATTTCGCTGCCCTTCTTTTGCAACGCAGCAGATGGCTCGGCCGCAGGCGGCGGTAATTCCGACGACGCAATTTGCGGGTTGTTCAACGCGCCCGATTCGATTCGCATCGCCGCCTCTTCCATCTCTTCGCGGGAAGCCAGGTTGTTCGGCTGACGCAAATAGAACGCATCCAACGAAGCATCAAGATTCAGCCACGGACGTTGCCCCGTTGATCGCTTCACCGCGGCACTGGCGGTAAAAAACACGTCTCGCAACAGCAAGCCCGATTCGGGACGTTCTGAAAATGCCTTTGCCAACTCAAGCGTGTAGGGTGAATTCGTTCCCTCGCCGTCCAACGCGGTTTGTCCCGGCGCGGTCGCGTAGGCAATCAGCGTGCCCTCCGGAATCACGCTCGTGGCGGCGAGACCACGGCCGCGAATGCTTCGTTTCCAAGCTCGCTGAAACGGGTTGTCGCGACAACAGTCCAACACGACCACGTTCATATTGCTCGATGAAGAGTCGAGCGAATCGATAACAAAGTTCTGCGAAACGGTTT
Source organism: Aporhodopirellula rubra (assembly GCF_014192335.1). GTDB lineage: Bacteria > Planctomycetota > Planctomycetia > Pirellulales > Pirellulaceae > Rhodopirellula > Rhodopirellula rubra. The sequence continues at coordinate 173,441 of NZ_JACHXU010000004.1, forward strand.
TGTACTTCACCGCAACCGCGTCGTGAATCTTCGCATCCACGGGCACGAGGTAGTTTTCGCCGTTGATCTGCAATCCGTGTCCGGCAAAGAAGAAAAACGCGAGACCGTTTTTGGGGACGCGACGACAAAAATCCGCAATCTCCATATCCATCTGCTGTTGGGTCTGATCGATCCGCGTCGTGACTTCAAACCCGAGTTCCCGGAGCGTTTTATCCATCAACCGAGCGTCGTTGGCCGGATTTACTAACGCCCCGTCGGGATACGCCCCGTTTCCGATCACCAACGCGTGCATGGACTCGGCATTCAGATCGGCCGAAATCCCAATTCCGCATAGCAGAAAAACCAGCGTGAGAGCATTGGTTGTCGTACCACATGGAGCGAAAAAACGGCTTGAAATTCGGTGATGGAGCATCTCTTTGGCCGGTGAAAGGGGAGGCACGCAACTGTGTTGCCGGCGGTTTTCAAGTCGGCGCCCAAAAACAGGCACCTACCCCCTAACATAGGGTTCTATTTCGCATTCGGACACGGATGGGCCCGATTTCGAGAATTTTTTTGCGGTTCGGCCGTTTTGTCCGTAACAAACCGACGTCGTCGCATTCGCACAGGGCCTATTCGCAGCCGACGCCTGCCCCCAAACGGACCCTAGATCAGGACTGCCGGGATTGGCTCGGCGACGAGGAAGGTGCCGATACGAATCTGTGGACAAGGACACTCAGTGGAATGCACCGAGTGCTGATGCGATTCGGTCACGCCCCCCTCAACGGCAGCGTGCCCCGATCGCCCAGAAACTCGATCACGCGGGAGCGGCTTTGATGAGTCAGCTCGGCTTGGTAACATCCCGTTTTCCCTCGGCTTCTCGACATGCATCAGGTTTTCTCGCGGTGACGATTCTCGACGATATTCTTGTCAAAACACGAGCCACGATCGAGCGAGATCGGCGACTCGTCCCGCACGAAGAATTGGCTGCCGCCATCGCGGGCCTGCCGCCCTGTCGTGATTTCCACGCCGCGTTGGCCGCCGGTGAAGATGTACGGTTGATCGCGGAAGTGAAACGAGCCAGCCCTTCGGCAGGTTTGATCCGAGAAGATTTTGACCCTGCCGAAATCGCGAAGGCATACGAGACCGGAGGTGCAGCCTGCATCAGCGTCCTGACGGATGAGCCGTTCTTTCAAGGATCACTCGACTATCTTAAAGCGGTCCGCGCGAGCGTTGATCTGCCGATCCTGCGCAAAGACTTTATCGTCGATGAATACCAATTGTTGCAGGCACGTGCCGCGGGTGCCGACGCGGTGCTGCTGATCGCGGAATGCTTGACACCCGAAGAATTGCGAACGCTCGACGAGCAAGCCTCGCTACTCGGATTGCAAACCTTAATTGAATTGTTCGAACCGGATAATCTCGACGCCGTGCTCGCAACGAAGACACGATTGGTAGGAATCAACAACCGCGACCTACGAACCTTTCAAACAGATTTAGAGCACACCGTCCGATTGGCGAAAAACATTCCTTCGGATCGGTTGATCGTCGGCGAAAGCGGTATTCGAACTCACGCAGATGTCCTGCATCTGAAAGCGGGCGGAGTGAAGGGAATACTGGTTGGCGAGTCACTGATGCGCCAATCGGACATCACAGCGGCCACACAACAGTTGCTCGGCTTGGCGTAACCGAAAACCGAAGGTCACATTGTTTACTCGCTCGCCGTTTACTCGCTGGCCGTTTACTCGCTCGCCGTTGACTCACTCGCCGCCTTAGTCCGAATGCAGTCGACGTAGTACTTTTTACGACCGTCAACGCTCTCTTCGACGAGCCCGTGGATATCGGTGTGGAAGCCTGGGAATTTCTCGTTGAACTTCCGCGCGAATTGCAGGTACTCGATGATCGTTCGATTGAAACACTCCCCGGGAATTAACAACGGAATCCCGGGTGGGTATGGCGTCAACAAAACCGCCGTGACGCGTCCGAGCAAGTCATCGATCTCGACGCGGTCAATTTCACGGTGTGTCATCATCGCATAGGCATCCGACGGCTTCATCGCCGGAGCCATGTCGGAAAGATACATCTCAGTCGTCACCCGCGCGATGTCGTTTTCCTTGTACGTTTCGTGAATCGACTGGCTAAGATCGCGGAGCCCGATTCGTTCGTATTGCGGGAACTCCGCAACGAACTCGGGCAGGATTTTCCACATCGGCAGGTTTTTATCGTAATCATCCTTGAACTGCTGCAACGCACTGACGAGCGTGTTCCAACGCCCTTTAGTGATCCCGATGGTGAACATGATGAAGAAGGAGTACAGCCCCGCCTTCTCAACGATGACGCCATGTTCGGCGAGGTACCGTGTGACGATCGAGGCCGGGATTCCTGTGTCAGCGAATTGTCCATTCAGGTTCAGTCCCGGCGTGACGACGGTTCCCTTAATCGGGTCGAGCATGTTGAAACCCGGCGCGATGTTACCGAACCCGTGCCACTCATCGTCGGCTTTTAAAATCCAATCGGATTGGCTGCCGATATCGGTTTCAGGAATTTCGTCCGGTCCCCAAACTTGGAACCACCAATCGTCGCCCCACTCCGCATCGACCTTACGCATCGCACGTCGAAAATTCAATGCTTCGAGAATCGACTCTTCGACCAGTGCCGTCCCACCGGGCGGTTCCATCATCGCCGCAGCCACATCGCAGGACGCAATGATCGCGTACTGTGGCGATGTCGACGAGTGCATCAAATAGGCTTCGTTGAACACATGACGGTCGAGCTTATGATTCTTGGGTTCTTTGACCAAAATCTGCGACGCCTGAGAAATCCCGGCCAACAGTTTGTGCGTCGAGTGCGTCGCGAAAACCATTGACTCCTCACAGGTCGCCCGGTCGCGACCGATCGCGTGCATGTTCTGATAGAAGTCATGGAAGGTCGCATGCGGCAACCACGCTTCGTCGAAATGCAATGTCCCAATTTGCCCGTCGAGCAACTCCTTCAACATTTCGACGTTGTAAACGATCCCGTCATAGGTCGACTGAGTGATGGTCAGAATTCGTGGTTTGCGATCCGGGTGCGCCGCCTGGGCTCCTCTCGCGAACGGATTCGCTTCGATTTTCTTTTGGATGTTTTCGGGATGGAATTCTTCGAGCGGAATCGGCCCGATCAATCCGAGATGGTTCCGTTTCGGTGTGAGGAACACCGGCACGGCGCCGGTCATGATGATCGAATGAAGAATCGATTTGTGACAGTTTCGATCGACGACGACAATGTCACCCGACGCGACCGTTGAATGCCACACCATCTTGTTCGACGTGGACGTTCCGTTGGTCACGAAAAAACAATGATCGGCGTCGAAAATTCTCGCCGCGTTTCGCTCCGACGCTGCAACCGGTCCGGTGTGGTCGAGCAATTGCCCGAGTTCTTCGACGGCATTACACACGTCGGCGCGTAGCATGTTCTCACCAAAGAATTGATGAAACATTCGGCCGACCGGGCTCTTTAGAAACGCGACGCCGCCGGAGTGCCCCGGACAATGCCACGAATACGATCCGTCACGGGCGTAATCCATCAACGCGCGGAAGAATGGAGGCGCGAGCGAATCGGTGTACGCCCGAGCCTCATGCAGTATGTGCCGAGCAACGAATTTCGGTGTGTCCTCGAACATGTGAATGAACCCGTGCAGTTCACGCAGAATGTCGTTCGGGATATGCGAAGACGTGCGAGTTTCGCCGTAAAGAAAAATAGGGATGTCGTTGTTCTTAAACCGAATCTCTTGTATGAACTCGCGCAACGTTTTGATCGCAGGTCCTTCGTCTTCGTCGTCCGAGAGGACTTCCTCGTCGTCAATCGAAAGGATGAACGCAGAGGCTCGTGACTGCTGCTGCGCGAATTGCGAAAGATCCCCGTAGCTGGTGGCGCCGATCACCTCGGTGCCCTCTTCCTCGATCGCCTCGGCCAGCGCACGAATGCCCAAGCCCGACGCGTTCTCGGAACGGAAATCTTCATCGATGATCAGAATCGGGAAACGAAATCTCATGAGGTGCCTTTCTCGCGATTTTTTGCAGGGCCGCGAATTCTACGCACTGCCGGTCGCGGTTCAAAGATGAGCGTTTTCACTCAATAAAGTGCGATTTTGAGGGTCCCAATCACCGGCGTCCCAGAAACGGCAGCTAGCATTGGGAAAAGATGCCGTCCAAAGGTGTACCGACGCACTGGGAGTAAGCCTCGCCAATCCCCCAGCAAAGCCAATTCGGCGGAACCATTCGGCACAAAAAAACTGCCTGGTACGTTGCACGCTCTCGCGTTCGTACCAGGCAGTTTCGATTCTTCAACGACTCAACGACTCTAGAATTGGCCGTTGTTCTGTTGCATCTTCTTCATCTGAGCTTCACGAACGGCTCCACCGATCGCACGCAGCAAACCGTCGCCAAGGACGATGCGACTGCGTTGTCCGTTATCGATCGCCTTGCTGACGACACGGAGCGTGCCGGCGTCGTCGGCTCGCGACAGAGCATCGATCATCGAAGCGATCGCGTCGTTGGACTCAACCGATTGAGCGTATTGCAGAATCGGCAGAAGGTTCAGTTCAATGCGAGCCAAATCGTCGCTCGCGGCGACCGGGCTTGCCGCACCATCGATCATCTCTTTCATCAGGTCGACACTCTGGTCGCCCAACGCAACGTAGACGGACTTTTCGCCCGTACCGATGTGAACCCGCACGGTATCACCGAAGACCTTACGGACTTCGTCTTCATCGGCAGGAACTTCGGCTTCGACCAAGTGCATCGTGACGCCACGATAGGTGTCACGATCGAACTCGAAACGAGGTGCATCGCGGTGGCCCTGAAGTTTGTTCGCAATGTCCTTCACGATCGATGCCGCTTCGCCACCATCAGCGATGAAGCTACCAAATGCGAATTTCATCGAACCAGCGTCGGTGAGCAATAACGCACCAGCGTCGAGTTTGCCTTCTTCATACGAGGCGAGAACCAAATCAGCGATCCGGTTGATCACTTCGGTCGCTTCGCCGACTTCCGATTCACTGAGTTTGTCCGATTTACCGAGCACGTTGCTGGCCATCTTGATCGCATTCTCGACACTCCCGCGAGCTTGCTCAATCGTTTCGGGGCTGATCGACGCAGCGGCGTGCATGTAGGCGGCAGCGCCATCACGCACGACCATCGAATAGGCCGATGGAATCGGCTTTTGAGCCGCGTAGATCGTTGCGAGTTTGGTTCCAGGGATCGCGGTGAAAGAGGCATCGACTACGATCCGTCGTCCGGTCGCGTCAATGTCGATTCCGATCATCAGGTCGTCGGTTTGGCTGATGACTTGTTCGAGTTGAGCCATCGATTGTTCTGCGTAATCACGTGCCGATTCGGCATCGTCGCCACCCTGACGTGCCATGGCTTGGTCGAAGCCTTGGCGAAGTTGACCGATCAAGGCGTCCCGGATCGCGGGTGGGACTTGCTGCATATCCAAACGCACAGCAATGTCATAGTCTGTCCCCATTTCTGAGATTAGAGAGGCTGGGTCCGCAGGAGCTTGGTCGAGAACGCTGCGGTTTCGTGCCAATACCGCCCAATTGCCAACCTGGCGAATGAAAATGGTGTTCGCACCGATGGCGACGACGAGCGTACCATCATCGAGTTCGTCGGCAGGGCCGGTTTGAGCTTCGAGTCGCTTGAGCACGGTTTTGACATCGGCGGTCGGGACCAACGCGATCGGCTCCGGTGTACCGTCGACCAACGGCACCAAAATGCCAACGGGTTTGCTGGTGTCGACGCCCTGGGTGAATGTCCCGGCCATCATTGCAAACATACCGCCGAATTGTGGCTGGCCGAGCGCGCCACTGAGGTAGTTGAAATCCTGCGTCAATTGATTGACGCTACCGATCGTCACAATCACAACAGGCTCGGTCGTCGTCGCAACAGCGCCCGACGATTCGCGCGGAGCAACCGGTGTCAGTGCTTCCTGAGCTGAAAGGCTGTTCACGGGCAGCAATGTCGCCGCGAAGGTGGCCAACATGGCGGTCGCATAGGCGACCGATCGTAAGGAAAGGCTAGGGGCAAACAAACGTCTCACGAAAACATCCTTTGAGTTTTTTACAGATCGAAAGCGACGGCGAAAACAATCGCGGTGCCATTGTAGCGCCGCCGGTAAGGTTACGGTCGAGATGGATCGAAACAAGCTGGGCATCGCCGAATTCATCAGAAAAGAGCCACCCGCTTGCCAACCAGTACCCGATCGATGAACCGATGGTTTCAGAAAAACCTGAAAAAATCGGTTGTCACGGCTTCCCCGGATCCCGGGCATCCAATCGGACTAAAAACCTTGAACGCAACGACACCTCACCGACCGGACTGCCGACGCGATACGGACAACCAACCGCCGCTCACCCCGAATTAGTTTGTCTAATAGAGATCGTTCAGACGATTCAGAGCGGATGATCACCAAAGCGAACGCAGTTTGGACACTCACGGATGCCGCGGACGCCCATGGCGTATTTCTCAACTGGAACCAGACACTTCTCCGTCGGACCGCCCACCGAGTCGAACGTGTGCCGTGTTTGCTGGCGTTTACTGTGTCCGAAAAACTTGCGTCGCCGAATCGTCAGCCACCGAATCCTCAGTCGCCATGTCGTCCTCGCCAGCGTCTTCCGGTTCCGAATCCTGATTTTGCTCGTCGACCTCGCGTTCCAATCTTGCGATCAGCAATCGGATCAATCGAGCCTCTCGCTGGGTGACCTCAAGTTCCGCACGCAGACGCACGAGCTGTTTCTCGGGCGTTTTTCGAAACAGTCGCGCCGACACGTCCAGCAAAACGAGCGCCCGGAATGCCTTTAAGACCGTTCCCCGTAGCCGGTAGGCTCGAGCGAGTTTGGTCAGTTGCGGGAGCTTGGCCAATTTCGCGATCCGAGTTCCCCGCATCGCTTGCATCGACCGCAGGAACGAGAAAAACGGTAACGCGATGATCGCCAAATCGACCCAGTGCCGGCGAATGTAGTCCAGTTTTTTCTCGGCAATCGAAACCATCAAAATGAATTCCGCCGCGAACGCGAACCAGATCACGCCGGTCCCGATGTGCAGCGAAACCCGCAACCATTGATAGCGAGCAACCTGGTCTTTTAATAAGAATTCAACGATCAACACAGGCAAAATCAGCAAAGCGATCCCAATCATCGGGACGCTAAAATGCTGTTCCAATCGTCTCCTCAACCGCCGGTTGGGCCGCTGCCATCCGAGTCCCGGCAGCCATAAATAGCCGTGCATTTCCGCACTCTTGGCACACATTCTTAGCGACGGACAAATACAGAACACCACCGAATAGACGTGGAACCAACGCATCGCTCGCGTTTTCGGACGGATGATCCAGTGATAAATCGATTCCGCGATCACGATCGGCCAAACCAACCACATCACCCCGATCGCGAGACGTTCGAGCAACACCTGCGTGGGCGAAACCGGACCGAGAACGGGCATGTCCTCCTGCTCGAAATCAATCGGATTGTTACGCCCTTCCTCTACAGAGACATCCGACGCGATCGTTTTCTCGCGAATCGATGGCACGTCGACCCATATCACGATCAACACCGCCTGGCTAACCAAGAACGCAACCGCTAGTGAAAACATCAGCGGCGCGGTCAGAACGGCGATACGGGTGTGGATCAACATATACAGATCGGAATGGCGGACGTGGACGGAGTCAATCGGTCACCATGCTCGATACCTTATTCAGAATTCATGGGGGTGCTTGGTAAAACCACGTCGCTTTGTTGTACTGTTGCTCATGAATACTAACCTGCATTTCGATTGTCTCAGTGGCATCAGTGGCGACATGACCCTCGGCGCCTTGATCGACCTCGGCGTTGACCCCGACCTGATCCGCACCGGCCTCGCTTCACTCAATGTGGCGGAATTAAAACTGCACGTCGATGACGTCAAGAAATGCGGATTCCGGGCGACGTACATCCGTGTCGAGCACCCCGAACAGAAGGCCCACCGCCACCTCCATCATATCGAAGCCATGATTGAGGCAGCGGACGCGATCTCCGAGGGCGCCAAAACTTTGGCACGACGGATCTTTCAATGTATCGGCGAAGCCGAAGCAAAGGTGCACGGTTGCAGTTTGCAGAAAGTGCATTTTCACGAGGTCGGTGCCGTTGACTCGATCGCCGATATCGTCGGAACCTCCATCGCGATCGATGCCCTCGGAATCGACAGCGTCACCTCGTCAGCAATCCCGACGGGCACCGGTTCGATCACGATCGACCACGGACGCGTGGCCGTCCCCGCACCCGCCACCGCGGAAATCCTCACCGGCGTGCCCTTGGCGTACTGCGAAATCGAATCGGAATTGACCACGCCAACCGGCGCCGCGATCATCAAAACGCTCGCGTCATCGTTCGGCCCGCCACCTCCGATGACACCTCACCGCGTCGGATACGGTGCCGGAACCCGCGATCTACCCGGACAAGCAAACGTTCTGCGAGTGACGTTGGGTGAACGGCACGATGCGGCCGCAGATCCCGGCAAAGTCGAATCGGACCGTGTGACGTTGCTGGAAACAAACATCGACGACGCCACCGCCGAACAACTCGCCGACGTCTCTCAGCGACTACTCACCGCCGGTGCGCTGGACGTTTGGCAAACTCCCTGCGTGATGAAGAAGGGACGACTCGCCAGTGTTCTGTCCGTGCTTTGCGGTGGTTCAAAAGCAGCCATCATGCAAAACATCCTGTTTCAGCACACGTCGACAATTGGTATCCGTCGTCAAATCCTCGATCGAACGAAACTGTCACGCCGAGCCGTCGAAGTCGAAACCGCCCACGGTCCCGCCAAGGGCAAAGTCGTCACTCTACCCGACGGCACGGAGCGGTTCTCGCTCGAGGACGACGAAGCCAAACGACTCGCCACCGCGAGCGGCAAGTCAACAAGCCTGATCCAAAACGAGGCCGTTGAAAACTGGAATCGCCAGCAAAAGAGTTAGACTTCGTATCACCTCAACGAAACGAACTTCACCGCGAGTTTCCAAGAACCGGCGGGAATCAACCGATCCGGGAAACTACCCCATTTGTTCGATCGTCAGGTCATAGATTTCGTTGGCATCGAGCACCACGTCGTTGTTTTCGAACAGCTTCGCGATTGCCGCTTTATGGGTTCGCATTTTTAACCCGCCGACACCGATCGGTCCGTAAACAATCGGCGAGTCGTCATCGCCGTCCCGCAGACGCTTAGCTTTATCGAACGCTTCGACACCGCCGATTCCCGCGGGCGGGACTGCATTTAGGTCAATCGCGACCCGAATTTTCTTCAACGAACCGAGCTCTTCGGCGGACAACAACTCAACTCCCGCGGCACCACACGCAACGATCGCATCGACACGACCGAGTATCTCCATTTTGGCTTCGTCAGATTCCGGTGCCGCCGCTTCCAGGTTGCTGCTGTGTGAGTCGCTCGCACCGATCCCGACCGCGATGTCATGACATGCCGATTCGGCACGCTTCAACGACCGGCTGGTGACGATGACGTGTGCCCCCTGACGCGTTAACAAATGCGCCACACGCCGGCCCACCGGACCGGTACCTCCGAGAACCGCACACGTTGCGCCTTCGAGCGGCATGTGTTTGGTGATCGATGCCACTGCCGCTGCGGCTGTCGTGTTGCATCCCGATGCGTCGAGCATCACGGACACTCGCACGGGACCAAAAAACGCTTTCTGTACCGCACCGAATAACTCTTCGGCTTGGTTGACATCATTGCCACCGACGAAAATCGCCGTGCTCTTCAAATCGTCCCCGCCGCGAGTGAACATGGCACCGTGAACCAATGACTCCACGCCCGATGGCTCAACCGAATCGTATTGCAACAAACGGTCCACGCCCGCATCGATGGCAACAATGGCATCAAAGGAACTCGCATGCGAATCAACATCGAACTGCAGAAGAATTTTCTCGGCCATCACTCGCTCACCTTTTGCGAAAGAACTGTCTGTTTACAAAAACAGCTTCGAGGTTTTTCCCTCGAAGCTGTTGTCGCGGCAAAGCCACTGGCTTTTCTCAGGCAACGTTCTCGAACGTCAACGTCACCCGCATCATCGCTCGGCGACGAATGATTTAGAAACCCTTGAAAGGGTGCGCCGCGGAATCTTTCTTAGCCAACATGTCGTCCACGCTCGGCTTGTTCGCCAACGCCGACTTGAGCGATTCAAGTGTCGCTTCGTAGTTGTACTTGTAGATCTTTTCGTCATCTTCAGCGGCAGGGTGAATGAACACGCCACAAACGCAAACGAGTTCTTCGGCTGCGTCGCGTGGGATGATTCCTTGGCTGACCGCGTCAGCAACCGCTTGCGCGACTGCGGCTTGGGCAGGGCCGAACATTTGGACGGCTTGCTTCATACCCTTGATGGTCACTTTAGTGATCATCACAGTCGACGGTTTAACGGCGACGTTGGGTTCGAGCACGGCCAACAAATTGGTGTGACCTTCGCTTTGGTTGGCCAGAGCGTTTGCGAAAGCGGTTCCGACAGGACCGTTCTTGCTACCGATCATTAGGTCGATGTGAGCGACTTCGTTGCCGTCACCGACCAGGGCTTCTCCGATGTGAAAATGCATGACAGGATGCCTCTAAGTAAAAGAGTTTTGGGAAACGACCGGTGGGGAACCCGAGGTCCTTACCCCACACGTGGAGAGGTTTCGAGAGTGCACGTCATTCACAACGCCACGAGCTACGAATTCCAAGAGTGATGGGTGGGTCTTGCAAAACGAAACGGTAACAAACCCACCGAACCTCGCCAACCAGGTCGCCCATTTCGGTCCTCCAATGCCTCAAATCCCCCGCATATTGTTGGTCGGAGCGTCAATCCGGTGGGCCGCTCAATCCGCCGCATCGCATTGCCGCGTCGTCGGCATGGATTTGTTTGGAGATCAAGACACCATCGCCGCCTGCAAAAGGTTTCAAATCATTTCAAATGCGGAACGTTCCAACGCACAGAATTTAGCCCACGCCATCGCTCAGTTTGCCAGCACCGAGCACGCGACCACGCTTCGCGTCGGCGGCATGCAGCATGAATCCACGATCCAACCCGAAGCGGCAGCATCGCTCGCCCTCGCCTGCGGCTTACGTTTTCCCGAAACCCTCACCTCAGCCGATTTTTCAAAAACGTACGGAAACCGCCAACCAACAAACGCCTCCTGGTTGATCAAGAGAGTGAATTCTACGGGCGGGCTCGGCATTGAAGTCTATCGACAATCCGCCAACGACACATTGCCCACCAACGTCTATCTGCAACGTCGAATCTCAGGCCGCCCCTATGGATTGGTCGCTTTGGCAACGGGCAACGAAGTCAAACTGCTCGGCCTGACTCGATCCATGCATGTCCGGTTTGGCGCACGTCCGTTTGTCTATGCCGGATCGCGAACTCTTTCGACCAATCACACTCGGCGTCTTCTGACGACTCGAGAAATCAACGCGATGCAAAAACTCGCCGAAGCAGTCGCCCACCGGCGTTGCCTACGCGGCCTATTCAACCTGGATTTTATCCAAGACCGACAAAATCAATGGTGGCTGCTCGAAGTGAATGAACGGCCGAGCGCCTCGTGTGAAGTGATCGAACGCGAGGCGAGAGCGACCGGTCGACTCGACAGCAACGAATCCCTCATGGCGATGCACATTAAAAGCGTGCTGGGAAACGATTACGACAACCAAATAAGCTTGTTCCGCTCGACGTTCGATAACGAATCAAATGCTGCAAAAAGCATCCATGCCAAACGAATCGTCTACAGTCGTCACGACGGCCGCGTTCATCTCTCAAAACTCACCCCTGATTGGCGTACCGATCTCACCGCAGCGGTTCTACCGAAACAGACGACTCGCATACAAATCGCAGACCAGCCCGCGGAGGGAACTCCGGTGCAACGTGGCCAACCGATCGCGACCGTTCTGATTGACAGCAACGAAGAACGAAAAACTTTCGCGCGACAGCTAAAACACTCCGTTGCAGAAGTTCAGTCGTGCGTGATCACCTCAGCACCAAATTTCGAGCCAAAGAATTTTGATCTCTGAGTTTCGGAACTGCGTATTTCTGATTCATCAAGTTTTGAGCGACTTGGCCAAGAAGATCGTTTCTCCGAGATCGCGATTGCCAGGAGGGTCTTGAAAATCACACCGGCGATAAAGATTCGCCGCAGCCTGATTGCCGCGGTACACTTCCAGCGTCAACTTGCAACAACCACGTTGCCGCGCCAGGTCCGTCGCCGCTTCGATGAGTCGCCGACCGATTCCTCGTCCCCGATGACTACGAGTGACCATCACATCGTGCAGATTCAGCACCGGCATGGCCGCAAACGTCGAAAAGGTCTCAAAGGCATTGATCAGCCCCACGGCCTGCGGCGGTGCTCCCGTGATTTCCTCCATCGCGAGCAACGAAACCGCATTCTCGCGGCGAGCCAACTCATCAACGACACGCTGACGAACGGAAAAGGGCAGTCCAATTCCGCCGATCGCCGGATCCGCCGAATACTCTGACAACAATCGTAAAATCGCAACGCGGTGCGTCTGCGATTGATAGTCAGCAACGAGAGTTCGGATACTCATGAGAACTTCAGCAAGGCGTGTGAGAGGATTCTTGACCAGACGTTCACGCCTATACCTAACCTCTCGCCCCCGATCACATCTAGCCCCCACCCACCCTTGGTTTTACTCCGGCGAAACGTCAATCTTAGCAACCCCCGGTATCAATCCCTCCGCGGATGCGGTCACAGAGATGACGCCCTTCGAATCCGTCGCTCGAACGATGCCGATACAGCGTCCTCGAAACGCACGACGCCGACTCGCCTGAAATGGCTCGTGACTAACGATCGACGCACTATCGACCGCGATCAATTTCCCGGGACCATCCACCTTAAATGCGATTTCAGATTCCGACCGGGGAACACGAACGCCGCTTGAGTCAGTTACTGTCACCTCCACGTACGCCACTTCGTCAAAACCAGGAGTCAACGTCGATCGGTTGACGCGAACCTCGATCCGGGCCGCTTCCCCCGCCGTTGCTAACTCATCCCGAGCAACCTCGACGCCGTCGTTTCGTCCGATCGCAATCAAACGCCCCACTGAGAACGGAACGCTCCAATTCCGAGCACTCGCGTCGCTCGGTAACGCTTGAACTCCCAAAGAGCGGCCGTTGAGTACCAATTCCACCTCGTCACAGTTGCTGTATACCTCCACATTCTCTTCGTGATCATCCGTTGCTCTCGGCGACCAATCGTCAAACAGAACTTGCTGTCGTTTCCATTGAATGCCTTCGTAGCCCGGATCCGTTGGCGTCTTCTCCGTCGGAGCGATTCGACGGAACACTCGAACCATGGGCGTCTCACTCCACCAACTTTGCCGTTCTCGACCACGTGCGTAAGAACGCAGCGTCCGGTCGAGCAACCCGCTGTTGTACGTCGTCACCGGCCATTGCCATGACTCGCCCAAGTAATCAATCCCCACCCAGAGAAACTGACCGGCGTGATGATCATTGTCACGGCAAGCGAGCCAAATCTTTCGATCGTGCCCTTGCTCGGTACCGATGATCTTCCGCCCAGGCTGATCCCGCCACGCTTGCAACAATTCGAGGTCACGATAGTTGGTACCAATCACATCGAGCATATCCGCCAGACCATTGTCATAGTCATGACTCACGTTCGGTCGGAATAACCCCTGCGTCACTGGGCGCGTCGGATCGATGTCGTGACAAATTGCAACAAGATCCTTCAGAATGCTCTTCGCGAGTTCTTCCCTGGGAGTGTCGTGGATTTCATTGCCGACGCTATACAGGATCACGGACGGGTGATTTCGATCACGACGCAGCGTATCAGCCATGTCACGATGTGCCCACTCGCGAAAATGGTGATGGTAATCCTCCCGCCGTTTGCCGATCGTCCAGCAGTCGAAGAACTCGTCCATCACCAAAACTCCCATGCGATCACAGAGATCCAGGAACTCTCGAGCGACGGGATTATGCGCCGTTCGAACCGCATTCACGCCCAACTCACGCAGGCGACTCAGGCGATGTTCCCAGGCACTCACCGGCACCGCCGCACCGAGTGCGCCCGCACAATGATGCAAGCACACACCTTTGATTTTCACGTTTTCGCCATTGAGTACGAAACCGGTGTCACTGCGAAACTCGGCCCGGCGAATCCCGAACGGCGTGCTCACTTGATCGCGTGTCACGCCATCGACAATCACCTTGGCAATCACGGTATAGAGTTTCGGTGATTCCAAACTCCAAAGCACCGGATTCTCAACAACGGAGTGAACATCGAACATACCGCTAGCCCCCGACTCCAATTCACTTGCGGCATTCCCCTCCGCGACAACGGTGCCATCAGGATCGACGATCGTCGTGCTGACTTTGACTTCCCGTTTTTTGTCGTTCCTGTTTTCAACCCGCACTTCAACGTCAACTGTCGCGTGAGCCGAAGTGATCTCCGGTGTGGTGACATAGACACCTTCGTACGCAACGTGCACCGGATCGACGACTACCATGCGAACATGCCGGTAGATCCCACTGCCGGTGTACCAACGTGAAGCCACCTGTTTCGCGGTGTCGCTCCGTACCGCAATCACGTTCTCCTCATTTGCACCGAATTTCAGATGATCGGTCAACTCATATCGAAAACTCACGTAGCCATTGGGACGATGGCCCAGGTGATGACCGTTGATCCAAACGTCACTGTTGGCCATGACACCGTCAAATTCAATGAACACCTTCTTACCAATGAAGTCATTTGAAATTGAAAAGTGCTTGCGGTACCACGCGACTCCTGATGGCAGAAAAGCACCCTCGCGGCTAGCGGGGGCATCTTTCGCAAACGGCCCGGCAATCGCCCAGTCATGAGGAACATCAACGGTTTGCCAATCACGATCGTCGAACTCCCGCATGCTCGCGGCGGAGACATCACCGCGGTTGAATCCCCATCTCGCGTCAATGCTAATCACGTCCCGCACTGAATTTGCTGCGTCGGCCACGTATTCAATGGGGGCAGCATTGGCGGCAACGGCGACGCAGCACACCAACAAAAACGCGATAGCCAAATTGCGAAACATCTCTGGATGTGACCTTAAATGAGAGTGTGTGGGAAAGACGAAGAAAGTGAACCTAGCTGGCGCGACGGTTGTTTCAATTTGATGGCGACAATGATGAATTTTCCTTACCGGACGCCTCGCTGCTTCGCTCCAAGCCGATGAGCGATCCAGGTGGCAATGCATGTTCGGGCAACTCACTCGCGTCGGCAAAAACTCGCATCGTCTCGGTTGATTCGATTGTGTTGGTCGTTTCATCGAATAACCCCGATTTGGAATCCAATACGTTGGACGAATCGAGATCCAAATGCTTGACTAAAAACTCATAAACGGCTTGGCGTTTACTCGGTCCGTAGTCATGACCTTCATCTGGAAAATGTGAATTTTCAACCAAGGAATCGCTACCAAACAATTCGTACACATGTTTGACATATGGAAATTCAACCTCCGGCGTGTTCTTACTCCAGTCGCCACCGACCGAAACGAGCAGCATCGGGCGAGGTGCACAGGCAGACGCGATCTCGACGTTGTTGGTTTCCAAATCGGGCGTCAAATGAATCGGACACCCACTCTCGCAATCACAACCACCAAAAAAATGAGCCGATACCATGGCTACGGGAACAGAAACACGAATCCGGTCGTCCACCGCGGTGAGTAAGAACGCTTGACTACCACCGCTAGAGGCTCCTGTGACCGCGATCCGCTCTGAGTCGATATCGCCCAGCGACTCAAGAAAATCGACAGCGCGAATACTGGCCCATGTCTGCAATTGGAACACTTGCGGATGTTGATGATCCCACCCCAAAAACTCTGAGTCACCAAATCCGATCATGTCGTACGAAAACACCGTCGCGCCCATCCGAGCCAATGTGGCACAGCGATGTTGATGATCGGATCGAAACCGACCACCGCTAACACCTTTCCAATGGCCATGCGGGCACAAAACCCCAGCTTGCTTTGCAGGACCGTTCACCGGACGATACAAACTGCCATAGACGAAGAACCCCGGCACCGATTCAAACGCAATCGACTCAACCGTGTATTGGTCATAGCTGCGTCGATTCTTCGCAATCGCATTGAGTGGAGTACGCATCGGAAGTGGGTCTAATCCGACGCCTCGCAAGATCTGCTTTCGAATCAATTTAGCCCGGTTCTGCCACTGCTCAACTGTCTCGTACGTACGTGCAAGACGAGTCAGCTGCAGCCGAGCTTCAGCTTCGCTCTGCCAGTGCCCTTGGCAGAGGGTTGGCCTCGCTGAAATGCGCGTAGGTGACTCAACCTCTCGTTTCTGTGCGATGGCCTCACCGCCTAACATCGACGCTGCCAGTAAGACAAAGCCAGATATCAAAACTGAACGTAACACGGATGGCCTCTCTGTAGGTTGCATTTTCATCGTGGTTTTCACGACCACGCCGAAGGAAATCACGAATAATAACGTCAGTTGCCCGCGGGCGTTTCAGCGTCGCCGAGTATCGGAGTCACAGGAATGTTGATGCTCTCGTGTGCATCCGGAAGTGCGGGATCAAAGTTACCGACATCCTCCGCCAAAAAGTTGGCTAACTCGGGCACATTTGACTTGATCCCTTCGACAACACATCTGGCCAGTTCGTAAGCTCCGTAGACGTTGTGGTGGGTATCGTCTTTCAAAACGGAGTCCTGACCAGGGTATGTCTTCGCCGGATAGTGAACGAAAGCTCGCTTGGAATTCTCGACTCCGAGGGCGGCATAGAACGCCAAACTCATCGCGTGCAAGTCAATGACCGGCACGTTCAACGCCGCCCCCGTCTGACGAACCGCCTGCGCATAGTCGGTGAGCGTCTGCTGTTGCTTCCCGCCACTCCATCGCCGCCGCTCCATCGGCGTCACCAGGACGGGAATGCCGCCGTGATCCCGCGTTGCCTCGATGAACTTTTTCAGATTCGCCTGATAGGTGGTGAACGGTCCAGCGTCCGGGCGTTTGTCTTTCTGATCGTTGTGCCCGAATTGAATGAAGAGGTAGTCGCCCTCCTTCATCATGCTCAGCACTTTTGCAAGGCGTTTTTGAGACTCAAAAGAAAATAACGCCAGTCCCGATTCTGCTTGATTAGAAACCGCCACACCTTGCTCGAAGAATCGCGGAATCATCTGTCCCCAACCGGACCAGGGTTCATTGCGTTGGTCGGTTACGGTCGAGTCACCCGCAATGAAAACAGTGATTGCATGCGTTTCAGGCTTGATCTCCAGCGAAACAACTCCGGGACGAGGCCCGCTGAATTCGAGAGTCAGATGCTCGTCCCAACCTGCAATCACGGGTGGCCCCATCTCGCGGCTATTGATCCTCGTTCTGCCTCCCGTGCTGATCGGCGGTTTTCGCACATTGACCGTAAAAGTATGAGTTTGATACTCACCGGGTGCCGTCTCGATCCGTTCCAACATGAGCCGGCGAGCTTCCGACTTGACCGTGGTAGACGTTGCATCCACCGAATCACCAAATCGTAACGTGACGTCGTAGTTTCCTTCCGGTACATCAACAGCAAACAGCGACGACGTTCCCGTTCGTGCGGCCTCGGTCTTCAGAAAACCGAACCCTCGTGTTGAGTCATACATTGTTTGTGGCGTCACGTTCACAACCCCCGGTTGCGAAATGCCTGAACCGAAATCGAATTTGTGTTCCGCACCCGCAACGGGGAAACACAAAGCCGACATCGAAAAGCACAACAGAAGACCGTGCCACGTTCGAGTCACCAAGATTTGATTGAGCATGTTTTATATTCCGACAGGAGGCAACAGAAAGTCTATCCGTCCGCGATCAAACTGACGCAAACCGGACGCGATCGCCACGTTAATGAGAAATCAGCATGCGGGCAGCATTCCAATGCAGTAGCGTGAGGCCTTCCCGCATGACGGCCTCAACACGGACGTGTTTGAAGGTCCCATCCTGGACTCAGTAGGCATTCTTGACGCGTTGGTATTCGGCCTCGGTCAATGGCATCACGGAGCCATGCCGAAATTGGAACGGCATCTGGAATCCCTCAAGCGGTTCGAAATGGCCAGACGCGAGATCGTGCGTGATATAAGGCTGATAACCGCGGTGTTTCGCATAGTTATCAAGAATGAGGCACCATGTCGCTGGCTTGCTGCCGGTCGCTGGCTCGAGCATGTAACATTCGGGCCCTTCGTAACCTCGTAATCTTGCCAAGCTGAAATCGTCGATTTCGCTCCAAGGTCCTTTCAGTTCCGGTGCCACTTCCATTGTGATGGCTTTGAATTTCTCGTCCTTGGTGAATCGGTAATAGTTGCCCGAGTCTTGGACAATCGTGGTGTCGATGATCGTGGTGGGCTTCTCAATGAAGATGAACGGTTCACCGAAGGCAACGAAATCTTTCGTTCGGGCCGCCCAAATCCGGTGCTTTCTGAATTCGTCACGCCCCGTCGTCGACGCCCAGAAAACCAAATACTCGCCATTTTCGCTGTCGTAGATCACTTCCGGAGCCCAAGTGCAGCCCGCATCTTCTGGGGCAACTTCGACGAGGCGCGGAGCCGACCAGTTGACCAAATCTGACGTCTCCCAGATGACAATGCAGTGACTGCCAGAACGCACCGCTCGACTCCAATCATGGTTGAGATTGATCGAAAGGTCGGTCGCAATCAAAAAGAACTTCGTGTTGTCGTGGGATCGAATCAAATAAGGATCACGCACGCCTTTTTCTCCCAAATCACTCACCAATACGGGCTTGGTATCGTTGAGCGCCTCCCAGTGACGTCCGTCCTCGCTCAGAGCAAAATAGACCTGCTCTGTCATCGGCGTTGACTCCGATTTAAAGGTCACGAAAAGGTATCCCGCAACCTCCCCCGCAGAAAGAGTCCCGTGCACGATGAGAAAGCTAAAAACAAGTGCGATGATGTTGCTGTAATTTTTCATATCTGAATTAATCCTGCTGTTTTATGTAAATCATTTGTATTGAACCCCAACCGGCCCTTGATTCTCGAACGGAAATCGCCTGCCGTTACGGGTTCAATCTAGATATTGAATTGCGAACGGCGGTTGCGGCAATTTCATTCCTGTCCCCAAATAGAAGCCCGTATGCGGGGGCTGGTTGTACCCGACATTCTGCCAGTCAACCGAAACTCGATAGTGTGGATCGTGCATTAATGTCCGAAGACGATGATCGGTCGGTAGGGTGCTGACGAAAATCATTAGCCGCGAACTATCCTGCGATCGCAAAATCAATTCTTCACGCCAATCACCGATAATGTCAGCAACGAGACAGGGATTAGACTTCGAAGAATTGTTAGCCGAACCAAAATAAGGCTTCTGGTAGCCGGTCAACTGACGTCGATTGGCTTCTGCCACCGGATCCCATTTGTCGATCACTGTTCCGTCAAGTATTTCGCGAGAAAGATCTCCGTCCCACCAAATGCCCATGTTGATCCAACGAGGACGCTTCTCGCTGATCCTCTCTCCATGGACATTGAAGATCCCTTTGACCCCTGAACTCCAGAATTCAAATCCAGGGGACGCTGGATCGATATCGAATGCCACTCCCCGCCCCACGTCCTTGTGAGGCAATTTCTTCCAGATCGCGGAACCGTCCGCAGCACGGAATTCCATCCCCGCATCATGCCCACGCCCTTCATGAATATCGAACACTTCAAGACCGGGCCGATTCGGATCCATATCCGTCACGTGCAGAGCGTCGCCGTGTCCCAACCCAGTGGTGTAGAGGCCGGTGCCGTCGTCGTCGATCGCGCAACCACCGTAAACAATCTCATCACGTCCGTCAGCGTCAAGATCGGCAACCGAGACTTGGTGATTACCTTGACCGATGTAGCCCGCTAATTCGGGATGGCCAAGGGTATCAAACATCCAAATCTTCTTCAGTCGCCCATCTCGCCAAGTCCAGGCTGTGACACACGTGCGACCACCACGTCCACGGCCACCATAGTATCCTCGAGCCGTCACAAGAGACGGATGCACACCGTCCAGGTAGGCCACGCACGAATTGAAACGATTCATACGGTTGCCATAGTTGTCACCCCATATGTCCCAAATTTCGTCAGGTGTCGGATCAGTCGTGTCGGGATGGCGTTGCGGAACATACTGAGTGGTCTCCAATTGCGTCCCCGTGAGACCGTCAAAGATCGTGAGATACTCTGTTCCACTCAATACCGTTCCGCCAGCCTTGCGATGGTCAGCCCCCTGTTCACCGATAACCTTCCCACGTCCATCGACGCTACCATCGGCAGTCAGCAAAGCAATCTCAGCGCGTCCATCTCCATCAAAATCGAAGGCGTTGATCTGAGTGATATGGGAGGATGCGTTGATATTGATACCCAAATCAATTCGCCACAAACGCTCACCGCTTAGCGTATACGCGTCGATTAATACGGGGCCGGTATACCGATTGGGATGCCCGCCTCCCCACGAATTCGAAGGTTCCCAACGCAGCAGAATTTCGTAATCGCCGTCACCATCCAGATCAGCGACACTAGCGTCGTTGGCACTATATGTGTATTCCTTTCCATCCGGTGCCGTCCCATCCTCGGGTAGCTGAAGGGGCACTTTCAAGTAGGGCAGCGTCGGAGACTTGGCGGGCAATATAAATGAACCGCCCAACTCATGATCCAAACCATCGCTGATCGCAACCACTCGCCAGGTATGTTCGTGGGATGAATCCCACTGATCGTCTAAAAACGAAGTTGCATAGAGTGGTGACTCATTAAGTTTAATCTCGTCGCCTCCACTAGGTCTCCGGTAAATATTGAACCGTATTTCCTCTGGGTCGAGTCCCAACATTCGCCAACTCAGAAACACACTGGATCCTGACTTTGGAATCCCCACTAAGCCTCTATCTAGTTTCTCGACGAGTCGGCTAATCGGGGTCACGGGTGCTGCCACCGCAGTGAATGTTTCGTCAGCACGTGCCGTCGTCTGCGTTGTCTTCAAACGCGAGGCTCGTGGTTTAGAAACCGAATCGGCGACGTGCGGTCTATCCATAACCAAATCGCCAACGGATTCGCCAACACGTTCGGAAACAACCGTCTCGCTTAACCCCCGATGTGCTGGACGTACCATCACGACAACGATGCCGAGCAAGGCGAGAACGCCCGCGCCGCCAACGACGTAGGGCAACCACGCCAATCGCATCCGTGAAGCAGAACGCACCGAGGCCGATCGGCGGTATATCGGCATGGTTTCCCGCATCACCTGCCGTGGCAGCGGCACGCTGGATTCAGGAATCTTAAGCCGCGATAGATCATCGAATCCGGTCGAGCTGAAATCGGTTTTCTTCGCTGCAACTTTAAGCGTGAGATGCTGACCACAAACCGGACACGAAACAATCTTATTTGCGAAGCGAGAATCGGCAGTAAGTCGTTTGCCGCATGAGCATGTAAATTGAACATTCATAGAACGTCTATTTTTTGAGATGGTCAGTGACCATTCTGATATTGGGTTTCGGGGGACCATCGGCAAAATAGTAGCCCACATGCGCGGGCTGGTTGTAGCCGATGTTCTGCACGACGACATTCATTCGATAGACCGGATCATGCATGAGTGTGTAGTTCTTGTGTTCGGTGGGAATCCAAGTGGTGAACAACAGCAATGCACGGTTGTCGCTACGACGAAAGATGATCTCCTCCCTCCAATCTCCAAGAACATCTGCAACAAGATTCGCGTCATATTTTGTGGAATGCAGATTCGCAGCCCCGAAATACCAACCTGTCAGAATACGTCCGAGCGGTCCAGAACCGTCATCGATGGCTGTGCGTTTCCTCAACTCGCGTTGAAGATCACCATCGAAGTAAACGACGGCATCATAAGGGTTGTATCTGGTCATGATCTCGCGACCTTGGCAGTCCAAGTTTGGTGTCGCACTCGATGCACACTCAGATCCACGAAAGTCCGGGTTAATGTCCGCCGCCCAAGCTCGCCCCACATCCGACTTGCTACCAATCTCCCAAAGGATTTCACCCGTCGCTGCGTCTCGCATGGATAGTCCGTGAATGTCGTCCTCGTGCCCCTGAAAAAACTCAAGCCCTGGATGGTCGGGGTCGTGATCGGCGAGTGCATGCGAGTCTCCGTGCCCAAAACCAGTCGTATAGAGTCCCCTCCCGTCGTGATCGATCGCACAAGCGCCATATATCAATTCATCTGATCCATCGTTGTCCACATCCCCCACGGCAACACTATGATTTCCCATGCCACGATAACCGGCGTACTGTGGATGCCCCTTTGTATCGAACGTCCAGATTTGTTTCAGTTGCTTGCCATCCCAGTGGAACGCGGCCATCGCAATTCGGGTATAGATGCCTCGAGTGAAAACCAGCAGCGGCCCGATGCCCTTATGATGAAGAACTGCCGCTTTAATCGATGATGCGCGATATCCATGACCGTCGCCCCAATTTTCCTTCATCTCCTCTTTCGATCCCAACGCCGGCAGGTATGGCACCGTCGTAAGCTCTTCGCCGGTATCCCCTTTAAAAATGGAGATATACGCTTTGTCCACGGTCAGATGCTTGGTCATCCGCTCCACAATTTCGGAATCATCATCTGTCGCAGCGGGACCTTGGTTCAACTGATTGCCCAAGCCGTCTTTCGTTCCAGGACCTGTTTTACAAGCAACCTCGGCTCGTCCGTCGCCGTCAAAATCGTAGACCAAAAGTGCGAGTTTGTGTGCGGTTGTATTGGGCCCGCAAGAGATCCGCCACAACTGATTTCCATCCAAGTCGATCGCTTCGATCCATGGTTCGGGACCTTCCCATTCAAACACGAGCTCATATGTTCCGTCGCCGTCGAGATCGCCGACGCTCATATCACCAGGCACATGCTGTTCCGTTGGTGGCGACGCCAATGGAATTTCCTTAAACGCTACGCCCGGCCTGCGTTTCCGAATTGCTTCCGACGCAACCACAGATTTTCGCGGCCAAACTGAAATTGCATCAGATCTCTCCAACGGTCCCTCAGCTGCAAGTATCTCCACCGCGTACTTGTCATTCACATTACCATCGACGTCGAGATAGTTCGTTGACTTTGTCAACGGATGCGGATTCACCTTTTTGCCATTGCGGTAAAGATTGAACCCAATGTCGATTGAATCCGTGCCTAGCATTCTCCAAGACAGAAAGACTCCTCCCTTAGTCTCCAAACCCACCAAGCCCCGATCCAAGTACTCCATCGGACGTGCGGTACTATCGTATTTTTGATTGCGTGAAACCTGCGTCACCACCTGCATTGGTCCATTCTTGGACGCGGCCGCATTGGCTACGAATGTTTCTCCAGGCCCCCGATTGCTCAGCCATAACAACACGGCAACCATTCCGACTGCGATCACGCCAAATCCAGCAACCACATAAGCAAAGCGATCTTTAGGGACGTGAGTAACGCTTCTTTGTTGAACTGCTGCGACACCTCTTTTGAGTTTCTCACTGCCTGTAGAAAGCCTGATCCCTGACAATGAGTTGGCCACTGAAATCGCGGATTCGATTTGGTCGTCAGCCTCTCTCGATCTCAGAACCGGCTTACCAGAAGGTGATTTCAGAGCGAGACTTTGACCGCACGCGGGACACGTAACAACCTTATCTGCGAAGTGAGAGTTGGTAGAAAGTCGCTTTCCGCAGGGACACCTAAACTGAACGGTCATCAAATCGCAATGTTACTGGTTACCAAAGTGAGAATACAAACAGATGCATTCTCAAAAACGCCACGTCGTTTACACGGCGTGAACATCTGGCTCATCCGTCCTTCGCGCGTGGAACGAGAACCCAACGTCCCCCTTCGCCCTAATCTTTCACGGTTTCGGCATAGTCTTGCCACGCCTTTTCGATTCCGGCGGCGGAAGCGTCACCGATGTGAAAGATAATCCGATGATTCAGCTTCAACTTCTCACCAGGCTGAAGAGTGGTGGTGCCATCGGGAAGCGACGGATCATAGGACTGCATCGCAAACGGATTGGCAGCAAACAGTCCATAGCTACGAACGTGCCAGCGTGTCGGGAAGCGGTAGCTCGACGGGTGATTTAGAAACGCAATTCCGAGGTGCTCGCCGTCGACAATCCCGTGATAGTCACACCACTTTGCCGCACGACTCCAGGTGTCGTCATCCATTTCACCTTCACTGTTAATAACGCGTCCTCCCTGTCCGCTATCGATCGCCATTCCGACCGGAACACGGATACTCAGTCCCGCGTCCTTGCGGTCCGCAAAACAAACTTCACCGTCGCACGCGGTGAACACTTGATCGACGTCAATACTGCGAGAGTCTTCTTGCGCTCGAAAAGTCATGCGACGCTCTTCCGACAGAAACCGCTTCCCATTGGGATCAACGTAGTCACAAATTTCGGTAACCACGGCATGATCGGCATCGGCTTCCATCTCGGTGAAGGCGAGATGCTTGATGCTAGCGATCGTCGAGATTCGTTGGTCACTATCTGGATTGTTGCCTGGTCCCTGACGCAGTCCGCCAAAGGTGATCCATTCATGCCAACTGTCGCCGCCGCTCTGATCAGGGCCAACAATGCTCTCATGTCCAAACGTAATTCCGCGGTGGTGAGGATGATCGCGCTGCACACTCGATTCTCCCGGCACTTTCTGCATCGGAAAAGCACGCGTCATCGGTTTGCCTGTCGGTCCCACGATCGGCCAAAAGTACGGTTTATTGACGTCATCAACGACATAACTGGCGAACGGTTTTCCGTCGACCATGATCGTCACACCGTGATCGCCTTCGGCAATGGAAAAACCTTCCACGACGGTCGATTTGGTTGCGCTCTTAGACGCGAGTTGTTCCTTGCGATCGGTTTCATCTGCCACCAAAACCGAGGGACAAGCACACGCGGCGACAAAGCACATCAACAGGTAAGTCAGTATTTTCATTTCGATATCTCGGTTTAATAGGCGTCGTTGAATGGAATGGATGGAGCGTAATGCTTTTCAAATTTGGGTTCGCACGACGTTGGCGTTAAATGGGAGCAACGAACCTCATGCTCAAGATCAGACCTTCATTAGCCACCTCATCACAATTTGATTTGTTGCGACAGGTGAACGTTTCTAGATCGAATCAGGAATGATGAATGGGCTGCGGTAGTCACGTTTGAGCAAATCGTTGGCTTTGCTAGCGTTATCGCCGGCGGTGAAACGTTCCGTTGCGGCATCAAACGTCAAGGCAGTGCCGACACGCCACGGCGTCTTCGCAAAATCAACGTTGAGATGACTCAGTTGGGTGGAGAATCGCTCGATCACCTCGCGTGTCGCCGCGTCGTCCCCAACACGATCGACCACTTCCGCCGCATGAATGCCCTCCCCCGTACGAACAGAGATGTTCGCGAGATGCGACATACAAGAAGAGTGAAACGCGCTTTCAAGCGTCGACCGCACCTTCCCTGGATCATTGGCACGAACGGCCTGAGTGAAATACGACATGTGCTTCGAACCGGAATCCCCCTTGAAATCCTTGATCTTTTTACCGGACTTATCGTACACCGCACCGCCGCCACGACCTCCCCGGTATTCCCCCTCTTCGCAGGTGACGACAATGCCGACGCTGGGTCCGTCTTTGAATTGCCCCACACGTTCTTTGTTGTGGATATTCCGAACTTCGAATACGACCGGGATCCCATTACCAAAGTCGAACGTCGCAACTTGCATGTTTGGCGTGTTACCACCATCGTTCCAGGCAAAACGACCTCCAATACTGCGAACACTGACGGGATGCCCTGGATCGCCGAGCACCCATTGCACTAAATCCATTTCGTGCGGGCCTTGATTCCCCATGTCACCATTGCCGGTATTCCAATCCCAATGCCAATCGTAATGAATCTGCGGTCGATAGATCGGCTGATCAGCAGCCGGTCCCAGCCATAGGTCGTAGTCCAATTCGGCGGGCGGTCTGGTAGGCGTTGAAGTCACTCCGATGGAGTTACGATTTCGATTGCAAAGGCCTCGAACGGCTGTGATCTTTCCGAGATTGCCGTCCTGGATCCACGGGATCGCCGCTCGCAATCCCGTGTCACTGCGGTTCTGAAAACCCGCACCAACGATACGATTATATTTCTGCATTGCCTCGATCATTTTGCGTCCTTCCCAAACGCTATGACACACCGGCTTTTCGACATAAACATGTTTGCCAGCCACACACGCGTCGATCGTCATCAGCGAGTGCCAATGATTGGGCGTGGCGATTGCAATGACATCAATCTCATCGTCTTCGAGCATTTCGCGATAATCAGCGAACCGCTTCAGCTTGGTGCTGCGTCCACTGTCGAAATTCGATGCGTGTTTTTCTAGAACACTCTTATCGGCATCGCAGAATGCGACAACATTCGATCCAGAGGCTTTCGAAAAACCATCGATGTGCGATCTCCCTCGTCCATTGAGCCCGACGACCGCGACCCGCAATTCCTCGTTGGGTGAACGTGAGGCAGCATCAGCAACACTCGCATGGACTCCGCACGAAGCGGCGACACCGACCGCGGAAGCGGCCATCGAGGTCTTCGTCAAAAACTGTCGACGTGTAAGAGTTGTCATGAATCAAGTGCAGTACAGAAAGGTGATAAAAGGGTCAAAAAGTTGTTCAGTAGACGCATGTCACGTTCATGCTGATAGCTCACGGGATATCATCGAGAGACTCAATCAAACGATAAGGAGATAGAGTGACGGGTTTTAATAGCCCGGACGCCTCTAGGCTCCACTTCGACGCATCGAAAGGTTTGTAAAGGTGATCAACGAAATTGATGTCCTCAAATTTCTTCCAATCAACTCCACGTCGATCCAAATCTCGGATTCGGTTGGCGGATAAATTGGTGACTTCAATCGCCAATTCATTCTCACCGTTTTTCAGATGCTGACCGAGATCAATCCGGAACGGGTGTGCCACCACAACGCCAATGGGCTGATCGTTGACCCACACTCTTGCACTCTCTCGCACATCGCCGAGATCCAGTATCCAGCCATCCGGTTGAGAGACGCTCGACGCTTCAGGGACATCGACTTTCACCGTGTACCGAACCGCCCCCGCGAACCGCTTGGCTTCATCGTCCGGCAACTCAGTCCATGAACCGACACGGTCGAGTGATGCATCCGCGGGAAGTGTCGGTCCACCTTCGATGAATTTTAGTTCCCAAGGTCTCGAAATCGTGATCGGATCGCCAACCGAGCGTTTGACGGCCCAGGCATTCAGATCTTTTTCACCATCAACGACAGCCCGAAGGATGCGAGTTTCACCCGATTCGATTTGCAAAAACACTTCCGTCAGACCATTTCGTTGACGCAGTGGGGCAAGTCCGGACGTTCCGGTCATCGGGTCCATCATTACAACGGATTGGCAAGGAGAAGCGATCATCACCCATCGGTCAATCGATTCGGATGTATGGTTCGCAATGAAGTATGAGACCTGCTTTGAATCGATTCGACGAATGAACTGAATTCCCTGATCGACCATGGCTTCACGTTCAACACCGGCTGCAGAAAGCAGCGTTTCCAAATCGTCATGAAGCATCAACTTCCCGCGTCCCAACGCGGACATTCCGTCTGCATCGAAGTCAACTTCCTTGAACAGATTTTTCAACTGCTGTTCACGTTCACCGTAATCGAACCAGCCTGGAACCTCGTCAGGCAGTCTCTTCCAAATCAACACGGTCGCGCCGTCACGACCCAGCTCAATTAGCCGTTTCGCGGTTCCAAGCGTCATGACCTTGGCTGCGGGGACCAAAACAGTGCGATATCGATTGCCACCCTGAGTTTGCAGATCGGCTTCGCCACAATCTGTTTTTTGCAGTTGTTCGTCTGAAACAAAATCAAACGTGTAGCCGTGTTTGTCTAGCCAGCGTCCCGCCTCACCGCATGCCGTTTTCTCTATCCAATCCGGATGATGAACCGTGAATCGCTGCTCGCCGGTTCCTCCGTTCATCCATAGATCATCAACCGGCCAATACAGCAGCACGTCGTTGTGAGGACGCCCGGACTGCAGCACGCTCTGACAGCGAGTGATGTACGCGTTAAGTACAGGAATATCGCGAAAGATCGAGTTACGAGGATTTGCCTGCGTCGACGCGTAAAAGAGCCACCCCGGCCATGCGGTCTTTTCGGGTGAAAAACAGGCCCCGTGGTAGAAGATGCTGTTGATGCCGTTGAGCAGCAACTTGTCTGATTCGGCTTTCAGATGCGCGAGCGAAGTGTGATAGTGATTTCGCAGCCAAGTAAAACTTTCCGATGTCGTCAAAGCGTGACCGGCCACGTGCGAGGCCGAGGACGCAAACCGATTCACCATGTCGCTTTGTTGGTCGGCACGAATCCACTGAGGATCGCGACGGAAACCTGAAATCGCAAATTTCGACGCACCGAAAACTTCCGTTTCCGGAATACTGGCGGCGGCATACATATCAAGCAAATTCGCCGGTGCACCATGAGCCTGCATCCGTAGACCGCTGCCCCTCTGGTCTCCCCACGCCGCGATCTCGCGAACGCGATCAATCAACAATTCACTTAGTGTACGTCGGTAATCCGCCACCACGCGTCGTGATTCCTCTGAGTCTCCTTCGCCTCCGAGCAACGCTGCCTGGTCTTCGAGAGGATAACCACGCCGCTTGCAAAATTCTTCGAGAAATTCAGGCGCCCAATTGCCCGTGTTCTCAAACGAATCGTAGTAAAACGCACGTGGTGGGTTGCCCTGATGGGCAGTCATGAGACGATCAAACCAATCGAGATGGTGCGTAACCGCCGCGTTGCTATAGGGATTTACAGTCAATCCTTTTCCACCTTTCCCAGCCCGTTTGACTGCGTCACGTTTCGACAGAACCGAGATCGCATCACCGTCGACTCGAAAGGATTGCTCCGCAAAGTCACGCGAGACGTGTGGTCCCCCCCATCGCCATCCGCCGCCGGGCGTCAGGTCGATGTTGATACCCAACCGATCCGCCTCTTTGGTCGTGTAGCTATACATCTCGAACCACTTCGGCGAGAACAAATCGATCGCCCGTTCCTCTTCGCCACGCACGCCGTAGATACCAACGATACTGAGGTTTCCCCATCCCGCCTTTCGGTAGAGTTCGAGGTTCCAACTCAGATCATTCTTCGTCACCGCGCTGTTGGGCCACCACCAAATAGCGCCCGGTCGCATCTCCGGTCGGACGGTCGGCCAAACGTTTGATTTTGATTCGCCTCGGTGTAACAAAAACTCATCCAGCGGTGCCCATGAAGGAGTCGATTCGTCATCCACCGTCACCGAATTCGATGACGCCGGCTCGGCCCCTGGTAGATCGCGGATGCCTATCGTGAGAGCGAATACAAACGCCCACGCGGCTAGTTTTCTCAAGTACAAATTCATTTCGCGGCAACCCGGCCATGTTGAAGTTCATCGGACGGAATTCGAGCGACAGGCATTTCACGGACACGGTTGCCCTCCGACGCCGCAAACGATCTCAATCGAAAAGGCGGTTCGCCCTCAACGAGCAAGTACTCACTATCGGGAGTGAGCCCCTCGTAGATTTGCGTTTCCCCACAAGGCCACTGCACCGAGACACTTTCTATTCCAGTGAGTTCACCAAGGCCAAAATACACTTGCCGTTGGTTGCTGCACATGTATCCGTCACCCGCGGCGAGCATGGAAACCATCGTACGATCTCGCAGCTTTACCGTTACAATGGCGCCAATCGCGTCGCGATGGGTTCGAGAGCTTTTCAAAGTAAACGCGATCGTCTTTCCGACGTCCGGAGTCCGATTCATCAACATGGCAACGGGCTCATAGAGATGCGTGACGAGAACGTCTTTTCGTCCGTCGCTATCAAGGTCGGCAATCGCGAGCGCCCTGCCGAGATGATCTTCACGGAAGTAATCACCGAGGTCCGTCCGTTCACACTCTTCCCACCGACCATCGAGCGTCCTTCGAAACACCTGCCCCGGCATTCGGTACGAGACATTCGATTGATGAAAATCGTCGATATGCCCGTTTGTGACGACGAGTTCTTTGGCACCGTCGTTGTCGAAATCACACCACTGAGTCCCAAAGCCCAACAGATGAATCGTCGGCTGAGCCAGCCCTCGTTGGAAGGAACGGTCACGCCAGAAACCCGGTCGCACCTGTTCATAGTACGTGTGGTATTCGTTTGAAAAATGGGTCAAATACAGATCAAAATCGCCATCATCGTCCGCGTCTCCCAACGCGATTCCCATGGACGCCTGAGACTGCGATTTTGCGTTCACACTGACGCCGCGTACCGACGCCAAATCCGTCAACGTGAACTTCCCGTCTTTTGTCTCGGGTGACCATAGGTGATTCGCTGTCATATCGTTGGCAACGTACACGTCTAAACCAGGTCGCTCGTCAAGGTTTGCAACGATCACCCCCAAACCACGCCCCGTTACGGACTGACTCATCCATCGACTCGTCATGTCGGTCAGGGTACCATCCCCGTCGCCTTTCCAAACACAGTCTTCCTGCGCATCGAACAAAAGTGGTGCACATGCCGAGTTCCGACCGTTCTCCAAACAAGGTCGCTCAAACGGCTCATTACCGTCACAGTAGTTCGTTGCGTAGATGTCCGCATTGCCATCTCCGTCGACGTCCGCGATTGCCGCCGAGACAGTCCACGACTCGTCCGTCATTCCGATTTCTTCGGCCACCTCGCGGAATGTCCCATCGCCATTGTTGATGAACATTCGATTCTGCCCGATATTCGCATCGAAGATGTCATCGAAGCCATCCGCGTTAAGGTCACCGATCGCGATCCCCTGGGCGAATCCATTATCCACGTAATCCGCCCGTGTGCCGACGGCGATGAACCGATCACCGATGTTTCGATATAACGCGTTGGAGGTTGAGTTGGCCTTCAGGGGTTCACCGTCTAGGTTTGTCACGACAATATCGGGATGGGAATCCAAATCAAAATCCAATACCGCTATCCCACCACCTGAACTTTGATGCAACCAATGTCCGTTGGCCTCTGCATCGGCGGACAGTTTGCAAGTATGCTCGAAACCGAAGGCCTGTGATTCGTCACGAAACGACGGACAACGACTTTTGGTTTGATAGCGAGCAGTGTTCTTCGGACGGCGTTGGATCGAATCCGCAAGCTCGCCGTTGGTCGCATCAATGAAATCCACCTCGATTGCACTCGCCAAACGTTGCTCATCGACTACCCAAGGCGTGTCTGCCGTTAACGTAGAGCGAATTTTGAGGTATCGATTTTTAAGATCGGCCGCCGGCTCGTTTCGAAGTGCGATGGCGTGGCGAGCCCAAGCCTCGGCTTCCCATATCCGGCCTATTTCCGCCATCGCCTCTGCCACGGCAATCGCTGCCGTTTGCGACTGACTGTCACGGCCCAAATAGACATTGAACGCGTCGCGGAGCCGAACCTGTTGCTCCATTTTTTTTTCAACGAGCGCCGCCTCTTCATCCATCCCCAGCTCAACCAAGCTGTGATAGAGCCCGTCGAGATAATCATAACAGCACGCCGAATCAAGTCGCTCGGCGGTCAAAAATGCTTCGACCGCTTGCTCGGGATTGCCATTCACCTCAGACCATTTCCCAATCACGATCCAGTACTCGGGAGAGTCTTCGATACCCGGTGGCAAACCGATCCTCCAATCATCGAGTTCAGAAATCCGATCCATCTCAACCAATGCACGGCCATACAGCACCAAACCCGGCACGAACTTGGGATGATGCTCAACAACGGGCGCTAAACGCTCGAGAACCTTCGCCCACTCAAGTTCTTTAGCGTGCATCCGTGCGGCGGCGTAACGCAAACGAATGTCTCCAACACTTCCCAGCAGTAGCTCATTGCAAAATTCGAGATCAGCCTCACTCCTGGCTGGATTCGCCATCAACAAAAGCGATTCCATATCACCTTGATTGTGTTGAAACAACCACCGCAGGGATGGGATCGCAGCCTCAGGCATGCCCACCATCGAGGCTAAACCCGCGAGATCAAAGCGTGCATCGGGAACGTTCTCAAATCGTTGAACAAACGTCTTCAAGACTTCAATCGCGTCAAAGACTCGCCCCGCTTTTACCAGCGAGGTGGTTATCCCGTCCAACATTGCCGGACGAGGTGACTCGGATTCCCGAATCGCATCCTGGTAGAACGCTAAGCTCATCGGCCAATCGTTGAGTCTTTCAGCGACACTGCCCGCCAATAACAACGCTTGAACGTCGCCCGGATCTGCGATTAATTGTTTCCGCACGGCAGCTTCAGCAGCCACAAAATCGCCCGACGAAAACGCCGTAACCGCTTCTTGCATTAGGTCTCCAGATGAGGTAACCGGGACCTTCGCGGTCAAAACCGACTCTGCTCGATCCTGAAGATCAATCTCGCTGGAAACGTTTTCGACACATCCCAGGACAGCGATGAAGAAGACCGCCAACACGAGACGACAACACGCCCCCACCAAGGACAGCGTGTCGGCCGCACGGCCGACACGGATCACGCTCACTCGCGTGTTCACGCCTCGAAGCGTCTCGTCTCGATCATCAACACTCGCCATTACCTACTCCGCTCGACTCGAGACGAGAGGAGCCGAGACATCACCGACACGTTCCCCTTGCTCACGCTCGGTCATCACGAGATTCAACGGCAACGCAGCGATCGATCGAAGTCCAGCGACAACGCATTCCGCGTTGACTTCGGCCCCCTTCTTGTTCGTGTGCGTTCGCGCATCGGCGAACAACGTCTCGACCTCGGCCTCACCGAGATCTTGATACCGCCGCCCGATCAACGCGGTTAAATCGACGAACTTCGCGCCCATTTCCTCTGCCACTTGACCGCACCATTTACGATGATCGGCAAAGTCCGGCACAAATTTTCCGTCGCGCCAGTTGTCTTTGTGTGGAACGGGCGAACAAACAATCGGCGTCGCACCTTTGGATGTCGTCTCCGTACAAAACCGCTTCAAATACCATCCGTACGTTCGCACGCTCTCAACACGACCATCGTCCAAACTGACATCCTGCGTCTCGTCACCAATCCCTGGCAGGGCCGGTCTTCGCTTATACCGGATATCGCCGACGCGTCCTCCGTCGTTGTGACCAAATTGCATGATCACAAAATCACCTGGCTTCAATTTCTGATAGACATCATCCCACCGACCTTCACGCCAGAACGAACGAGTACTTCGCCCACCGATTGCGCGATTGACAACATTAATCTTCGCATGATCGAAGTGCTGCCCGACCACCTCGCCCCAACCCACGCCATCCATATGCCCGTTACGCACGGTGGAATCACCGATGATGTAGAGAGTTGGAATCGCGTCCCGAAGAATCGCCCCGTCCGCTTCAGATGACTCCTCGAGCACCGGTCGCTGATCAACGATCGCGACTTGACTCGCTCTCGCCCGCGAAACCCTCTCGCCATCGACAGACAGAAACTGCGTCAGATCTTTGAGCGCGAGAGCCCGCAACCCCGCAACGACGCACTCAGCGTTCAACCGAGCGCCGGCCAGCGATGTATGGGTGTGTTTGTCCGCAAACAATTCCTCCACACCTGGTTGACCGATCGCTTCGTACCGTTCGGCAACGATATCGTTCAAATCAACAAACGGCACGTCTTCGGCTGCGGCCGCTTCGCGTGCCCAGGACGCATAACTCGACGTCGCCCGATTGACTTTCCCACCGTCCCAGGATTTGCGAGGCACAGGCGAACACACAATTGGATGTACGCCTTTCTCGCGAGCCTCGCGAATATAATTCCGCAGATACCATCCGTAGGAATGGACGACTTCTCCCTTGCCCGTGATCTGATTGAGGATCTCTTCCACCTCATCGCCATTTCCGCGAATCGTCCCGCGCGCTCTCTGATCGTCATTGATCGGCGACGCATCGTTGTGCCCAAACTGGATAATCAAGAAATCACCGGGTTTCAGATGTTTTTTCGTGACCTCCCAATAACCAAACGTCAAATAGGTACGGCTACTCAACCCACCAACCGCACGATTAACGACATTCAACTTGGACAGATCAAAGAAGTCACGAAACGGCTCGCCCCAACCCCACTGCCCATTCCCGCCTGAAGCATCGCCATTGCGAACGGTAGAATCACCGATCAGAAAAACGCTAGGCAACGTGTCGTCCGCAGGCTCAGGCAGCGCACGAAGCCCCGCCAACACCGAACCAGCGAACACCGAACCCGCCAAAGCAACGCAGACCGACGCGAAAAGAACACGAATACTCATCATCTACAACGAACCCAAAGAACGGAAACGCGCCGACGCCATCTCACCCGAGCATCCACTCACAGTGCACTGCGAATCGCGACATCACCCACTACAACACAGCCCATTGCGACACTCCGTACCGCGACATAGGCGACCACGCACACAACCACACCGAGACCCCCCAGCACCCAAACACCAGGCCCCTGCCTAAACACCAAAAGCAAGCACAGCGAGAGAGCAACCGACAAGAACCAACGCAACGCGGGCTGCCGACCCCGAAGAGCTCACAACCCGCAGTCACATCACAATAAAACACGAAAGCTAAAAGACTCGCTAACGCGAGCCAATCAACCCCGCGGCTCGTCCTTCAAACGCTCCTTCTTCTCTTCAACCACTTTCTTCTCTTCCTCCGTAATCGGCTCGTAAGTCTGCAACTCAACCGGCCCTCCACTATCACCACAACCGGTGACCGCCAGAACGGGCGAGACCAACGCGAGGGCCATTACCAGATTCATAAACCTTGGGACTTCATACATCAGAATCAACAACCTACAGAAAGCAAACTAGAAGAAAGCACTCGAGCATGGACCACCCACAGCCGAGTGCGACGTTAACATTCGAAACAGCGATTAAAACTCGACCTGAATCGTTTCCTTGCAACTCTTTGTCCCCAGTGCCCCCCACAGCCCATACGGACTGGCGTAGCCGGGCTTCGGATTGCGGGAACCGACCGGCACGGCCGACTGATCACCCGCCTCGATTGAGTCAGTGATAAACTTAACCGCACCATCGCCCATCAGGATATGACAACCACCCTGGTGACGACTCGCTGCCGGGCAACTGGCCTGCCTGTCGACATTCCGCCCGACACAAGGACCATTAGGCGGAGCCACTGTTGTGAAGCCGGTATCGAAGCACCGACCCAACGCCCAGTTCGCGCCGCGTCGTTGATCGTTGTTCACGTTCGCTCGGCTCAGATCCCAGTAGAGCGGACGCTCTGTATCCAACAAACCATTCCAGTGATTCGGGCCGTAATGAGTCACGCTCGAGTCACGGTGCATCGAAGAGTGCTTTTCGCCCGTTCCGTTGCCGACCACAATCTCGCCGCACATGATTGTGTTCGAGAGACCATCAAGAACGTCGCGGAACTTACCCGTGTGACGGACAAAAAACATACTGCGATCAAACTGCTTCAGGAACGCTTCGTTCCACGTGTTCCCCGTCGACGTATCCGACACACCATTCCCACCGACACCGCCGTAGTGGTTTTCGTGAATGGAATCCCCCATGCAAGCAGCATAGTTAGTGAAAGCGGTCTCGGTGCCGATCTTGACCGTAGGGTCACTCGGGCAGCGAAGCCCGGGAACCTGCGTCAACCACGGAACGTAGTCCACGTCGACCGGCGTCGGGCCCATCGAGGGATAAACAGGGGAGATCGGAGCGCCGGAACGATCCTTTCCATATGGATTGGAGATTGTCTCCCACAACGCCTGTTGCTCCATAAATGGCAGGGTCGCTGGAATCCAACTCAGGTTATTGCCGTTATCCGGACCGACACCGCCCGAAAAGGTACCACCCATCTGCTTTGGCAGACGGTTGTAGGCACTGTGATAGTTGTGAATCGCCAATCCGATTTGCTTGAAATTGTTACTGCAACTCATACGTCGCGCCGCCTCTCGAGCTGCCTGCACCGCTGGCAACAAAAGCCCAACCAGGACGCCAATGATTGCGATCACAACAAGCAATTCGACAAGCGTAAATGCTTTCCGTTTCATGAAAATCTCTCGGTAAGTGAAATGATGCTAGATGAAGCCTTTCTCACGCTTCTAAAAAGCCAACCTCACCTTGAACCAAAATCTATCGACAGAAAACAGCATTTCTTCAAATTAAACATGCCTTAGCGGCGGACAGGACCGCCATAGCACGCTAACCCACGCAAACCCGCAGCACACTACAGAAGACCTGCACCCCAGAACGACCGCGAAACACCGGGGCACACATCCCCAACGGCGACCAACAAAAGACGCAACGGCGAGCCACACCACAGACACAAACGCCCATAGACAAAGAGGCCCGAAGCCCCAAACGCTTGAAGCCCCACAGGCAAGAACGAGCTGAACACCGAAAGAAAAAGGCGCCCGAAGAGCAAGCCGACGATGCCCGGCCCCCGGGAGAACCGGAGAGCCCGACAACAAGAAACCTGAAAACTAGATCGCGTCGATCTCGCGCGTCGACACCCCAGAAAGCGGGACCGCGACGATCCCGTACATCGACATGAACTCACCGATTTGCGGCAATCCACCAAAGGTGACCGTGCCGATGCCCGCGAGCTTCCGCTTCCATACAGAGAAGCGGTAGTCGATCGAATTGCCTGCACCCACGGACGTTCGACGCGGATCCTCGGGATGGCCGGGACGCTCGCCCTCGTCCATCCCAACGGACAACTCCGTCTCGACAAAACCATCCACCAACCACGCCGGCGGATTCACACGTGCGTCTAACAAGACATAAACATCCGACGCTCGCGCCAATGTGACCGTAATCTCAATTTCCCTGACCGTCTTGTCGTCATTGAACGGCAAAATGTAATCCGCTCCCAACAATTCTTTCGGCAACCCATCTCGCCCGAGCCCGTTCCACTGGTGAACACGATCGACGTAGGCAGGCTGATCCTCCCCGAAACCTTCATTGACGATTCGGTAGTACCCCATCTCGTCACTCGATCGGATATTGTCTCGCACCGAGGTAATCGCCGGACCGTCGGAACTGAGCACTCGCTTTGAAACCTCAAATGAATCCGGCTTCACAACCAGCATTCGAGACATCGCGCCGTTGCTGGTCACCGAGACAGCTCGCCCGATAGACAATTTTCGCTGCTCGTCACGCGAAAGCACCTCGACCTTCCCCTCAAACACGGCAACATCCGTGCCGCCGTTGGGATCAACCGCGACACCGAACCGCGTCCCGTGATCAACGATCTCAGCATCGCCCGTATGAACGCGAAACCCCTCAGCTCCCTTAGGAACATTGGCCGTCATTCGCCCGAAGCCCAACCGACAATACATCGGATTGTCGACGACAAAATTGCCTGGCCCCGCAACGGTCAGCTTCACACCACTGCTGAGCGAAACCTCATACTCACCCTCATCAATATCGACTCGCGTCCGCTCATTAACGTTAACGAACTCAGGGGGACTCGAACCATCGGTAACGCGATGCATCCTGCCCACGACCGCGAGATTCGCCTGCAGTGACGGAGAATCGAAACCGCCGCCTCTCCACAACTCAACGCCCGCCACCGCGACCGCGATCGACGCTGCGATCGCCAGTACCCTTCGCATCGACAGGCGACGACTGACCCGAGACGACTCCAGAGAAACCACGCCCGCACCAACCTCTTCGGGCGCTTCGGAGATCGCAACCAATTGGCTGATCATAAACGAATGCGCGACAACGTAATCCAAGACCTCGGGCGACGAAGAAATCAAATCGCTCATCTCGGCTCGCTGCTGCGGCGTAGCCAGACCGTCACAACACGCGTCACAGAGGGCCCGCACCTCGGGATCGTCGAGCAAATGCCCCGGCACTTTACGTTCAGATTGGCTCATTTCTAATCACATTTCCGCAAGAGACTTGTCGACGCATTGATGAAGAACCTTGCGTATCCGCTGGAGCTTCAAATAAAGATTCTGGGCATTGATCCCGATTGCCTCGGCAATCTCTTTGATCTTCTGGGTCCCCGAATAACACCGACGAACCAAATCCTGCTGCTCCTCTGGAAGCTTTTTGACACATCTTTCCAGAGCAACCATCCGTTCGTTTAGGTCGGCAGACATCTCACACGTTCGAGTCTGAATCGAATCGAGCGCCTCGTCGCTGTAAATTTCTTTGCGACGACTTCGCTGCGACATGAATTTAACGACCTCGAATCTTGCGATTTGCAACGCCCACGCCAAAAATTTATCCTCGTGTTCGTAGCTAGGCCATTTCTTCCACAACACCAAACAAACTCGCTGGAAGATCTCATCGGCGTCCGCCCAACTCGGCGATATCGACACGACAAACCCAAAGATTCGCCGCTGATTGGCCGTGAACAACGCCACAAAATCCTCCTGGGCTAACTGCGGTTCTTGATGATCCATGCCTTGAAATACTCACCGTTTCAATTCACGAGGGCGGACCGACCCAGCCACTCGAGCAATCCACCCGAAAGGACAGAACGGACGCAACTACGGAATCGGCCAAATGCAGAAACGACGCAGCGAGACCTTGCGAGCTAACCCGTCGAAAACTCCTAATCTATCAAACAAAATCCCTTTTTTCCGGAAAGAGTCTCCTCGAACGCACTTTCTTGTGCCAACCAGCCCACAATCCGCCAAATCTTTCCGATCCGATCAACTAAGATTTCGACCTGCCCTTTTTCTGTCAGCTCAATCCCACCCCAATCAAATCATGATCTCAATCACTCGTCGCATCGACCACTTCCTCTCGCGTTCTCACACCATTTGCACGGCGACTCTTGTCGCAACGCTGCTGGTTGCCGCAACACCCACGAACGGACAAAGCCTTGAAAATGCCAGCGGCAAAATCGGCAGCGGCGATTTTGTCGTGGGACCGGAATACAGCATCGATCCGGACTTGACCGATCGAGGAAACCCAAAAGGCAAATCGTTTGAGTTCAAAATGCGTCTAGCGGACAGCAAGATCTTCCGCGGCGATGACCTGACTCTCGACCCCAAGAAGAAAGTCCGCACTCATCGACGCATCTTTGTGTATGTCCCGGCCGAGTATCGTGACGGCACGCCGGCCCCGTTCGTGGTCATGCATGACGGGCCCAACCGGATGGATCTCGTTCGCAACGCACTGGACAACTTGACCATTGCTGACGATCCCGCCCGGCGTCTTCCCGCCTTCGTCGTCATCGCGGTAGAAAACGGAGGCGACGACAGCTACGGCAGCCAGCGTGGCCTCGAATACGACACGATGTCAGACCGATTGGCACGATTCATTCACGAGGAAGTCCTGCCCGCCATCGCAAACCATGCAGACATCAAAAAAACGTTTCCCAAATTCGCTCTCACGCAGGATCCCTGGGGACGGGCTGCCATGGGCTGCAGCAGCGGAGGCGCCGCCGCGTTGACGATGGGTTGGTTCCGTCCCGATCTTTTCCGCCGACTGATCACCTATTCGGGAACGTTCGTTGACCAACAAGATCACGATGCACCGGAGGAAGCAGACTACCCGCTCGGCGCATGGGAATATCATTCCGGCATGAAGCTGATCGAAAACAGCGAGAAAAAGCCGTTGCGGATTTTCACCCACGTCGCCGAAAACGATCTTCGCCACCAAGACAGTGAAGAAACCTATCACAATTGGGTGATGGCGAATCGACGCACGGCAGCAGCGTTAAAGGCAAAAGGATACGACTATCGATTCGTCTTCAGCCGCGCCAGCAAACACTGCGAACGCAAAGTGTTCGAAGCCACCCTCGCCGACACGCTGGTGTGGATGTGGCAAGACTACGAGCCGAAATAGGGCCGCACGATTCACACTCGAGTGAAGCCCAAGACTTCGGCCGATGACAGCGGAGCAATCAAGCGAAGGGTAAAGCCGGGCGGTTCACGCCATATGATTATAGCCATCGCGGAAGAACGCAGGACGTTTCGTTCGAGCAACTCCCCTCGCGGTCGGTAGAGCAATTACTAACGACTGCCGCCGCATTCGTTCAAGAAGTGATCGAGGAATTGACGCATGAACTCCTCTCGCTCGACGGCCATTCGTCGCGCCGCATCGGTGTTCATCAACGCTTTTAGTTTGAACAACTTCTCGTGAAAGTGGCCGACCCCGGTTTTTGCATCATCCTCACCGGGTAGATAGAACGGTTGGCCGAATGCGGCGCCGTATTCGATCGTCCTCACGATCCCGATTGCTCCAAGGGCATCGAGACGATCCGCGTCCTGCACTACTTTTCCTTCGAGCGACAGTTCACTCGAATCGATTCCTTTTCGGAACGAAATGTTATCGACAATATGGGCGACGTGATCAATCAAAGCTGACTCCGCCCCCAGATCACCGAGAATTTCGCGGGCGAACTCGGCACTCCGCTCGACCCCATCATGAAACTTGGCATCGCCCACATCGTGCAGCAACGCCGCCAATTCCACAATTTTCAAATCGCCTCCGGCTTCCGCCTGAATCGCGCGAGCGGATTTCAAGACCCGCAGCACATGGTCCATTCCATGCCCTGCGGCCTGACCACTCATCCGCTGGCGAACGACGACTTCGGCACGGTCAACCAAACGATCGTTCGTCAAGACATCCATTTCAAGGTCCCTTTCCGGAGAGTAATTTCTAACAGAGAGGCGAGTTCTCTGGGACACAAACTCGGATGAGCCACGCATCCGATCGGGCCGAATTGTGAGGCACACCGCGTTAATCGTCAATCAAACCTCGCACACAATCGTCTTTTCCCAAAATAGCGCGCAACACGGCCACACCTGGAGGCACTGATAACAAGAGTTCTCAACCGAAACCCACGTTCAATTACGAATCCAGTTCAAGAGTCCCCAAATGAGCAATGACAGTCGAATAAAAAAACCGCTGCTTTATGGACTCATCGGATCGGTCTTGTTCGGTGCCATACTGGGGATCGCCATTATCGTGCGGGATACGTGGGGTTGGTTTGAAATCCACGTCATGATTTCAACCATTGTCGTCGCGGTCACGAGCCTCTGCGGTCTCGCGTGCGACATGTCACGCGAACCTTTCGGTCGAAACGTATTGCCAAAATCGGGTACTGTTCTGTCGGGCGTCTCCGCGGCACTTCTCTTGGTCGGCATTTGGGGCGATATCGAGGGTGAACTGTTTTGGCGATTGACGCTCTGCTCGTCGATCATCGCCGTTGCGATCGTTCACGTCTGCCTTCTTTCGGTCGCAAAACTCGCCAAACGCTTTCGGTGGATTCACTTCGTCAGCAGCCAGGTCATTCTCGGGTTCGCGTTACTACTGTGCTCGGTGATTATTGGCGAAATCGATTCAGCGGCCGTGTGGCGATTAATCGCCGCCATCTCAATCGTGATCGCCGCGTTCAGCTTGACGATACCGATCCTGCACCGGATCAGCAAAATGGATCACCATCGCGACGACCTGATGTCACCCATCGAACAACGCAACCTTGTTTCCATCAACGCTGAAATTGCCAAACTCCAACGTCGAATCGGCGAACTGGAACAGGTGAAAGCGTTGCTCGTCGAACAATCCGGCGAATCCTCATCGCAACAACAACCGCATTCCTTCCGGCACACAGCACCGGCTCGAACACCTCGATAGGACCCGCACTATTTTTCGCCCCGCGATGCGGCGTCGACGGCAGCCTGTCGCCGACCTTCTTCTTTACCGATATTCGCGCCATGTGGATCGCCCCATTTTGGCTCCACTAATCCCGCATCCCACTCCTTGTAGATCGCAACCATTCGTTCCACTTTCTCAGGTTGTTGTTCCGCCAGATCGTTTCGCTCCCACGGATCGTTTGCGAGGTCAAATAACAGATGCTTTCCCTTGTAAATGCTGTAAACCAATTTGTCGTTGCCATGACGAACCGCGTAGCCATAGCGATCATCTCCGGCTGCGTATCGCCAGTACAACGTTTCGTGAGGAGCCGTTTGGGTGCCCTCATTCAGGTACGGCAAAAGACTCACGCCATCGAGTTCGAGATCTTCAGGGACTGCGACACGGGCAGCATCCAAGATCGTCGGAAAGAGATCCAAGGCGCTGATCGGTAGTGAGTAACGGCGTCCGCCGGCTAACTTCGCAGGCCATGTGACCGTAAAGGGGACACGAATCCCGCCCTCAAACAACATTCCCTTGTGGCCACGGTAGGGAAAATTCACTGCGTGGTCCGCACGTCCGCCGTTATCACTGAAAAAGACAATCAACGTGTTGTCATAGAGGTCGTGTTTTTTGAGCTCGCTGACGACACGGCCAATTCCCTCATCCATCGCCGCGACCATTGCACCATAAACGGCGCGTTCTCCGTATTCGATATGCTCGGTTTTCTTCAAGTGCTCGCGTGTGACATGATCGGGACCGTGCGGTGCGTTATATGCGAGATACACAAAGAAAGGATCGGCCTGATTGCGTTGAATAAACTCGACCGCCTCAGACGAAAAATCGTCGGTAAGGTAGCTCAACTCGGACTTG
Source organism: Aporhodopirellula rubra (assembly GCF_014192335.1). GTDB lineage: Bacteria > Planctomycetota > Planctomycetia > Pirellulales > Pirellulaceae > Rhodopirellula > Rhodopirellula rubra. The sequence goes on from NZ_JACHXU010000004.1 coordinate 215,806, forward strand.
GGCACGATCTCGCCATTTCGCATCACGCCTTTGCGTTTGCCTGCGTCACCCCAATAGCTCATGCCACCGCCGGGGAATCCGAACCAATCTTGAAAACCACGACGTGTCGGCCAAAAAGACGGTGCGTCACCGAGATGCCATTTACCAATCGCACCGGTGCGATATCCGTTTTCAACGAGCACGTCGGATATCAATGTTTCACTCAGTGGCAACCCCGCGACGTCGTCTTCGCCGTAGGCACCTGGGTTGCATTCATGCCCGAAACGCTGTTGATATCGCCCGCTCAACAGCCCCGCACGACTGGGACTGCAGTAAGAATGTGACCCGTATCCAGCCTCAAAAATCACCCCGTCTGCTGCCAGAGCATCAAGATGAGGCGTCGGTATTTCTTTGCAGCCGTTGAAGCCGACGTCACTAAAACCAAGGTCGTCGGCGACGATCAATACGACGTTGGCACGTTCCCCGGCATCGGTTGCCCCGTGACAGAGGGCGGCAAAAAGAAATACGAATGCGAAACGGTTAATCATGAGAGATTCAATTCGGAGGACGACGCGTGCCAAACGTGTTGTGCGTCGAGTGAGTAGTGAGCTTCGTCAACTGCCCATTGCAGGTGAACTTCCATCATCTGATTGAAATAGCGTGTATCAAAGTCGAGCCGGATTCACCGGCACGCTCGGAATGTCTCCGGAGGCCTTCGCTCGCAATCGAGGACGCAACTCCTCGATCACCTCGCGAGCACGACTGTCGGGATCGAAGGCCAAGTTATCAAACTCGTTGGGGTCATTTTGGTGGTCGTATAGCTCGACGCCATACTTACCGTTCGCCCACTCCGTATAGCGATACCGCTCGGTGCGAATGCTGCACCCCATAACGGGTTCGGGCAAGCGATCATCGGCGGGGCGCAAAATTTGGGTTACCGCGTCTCTGTCCCAGCGAGCAGCGGAATCGTTAATCAAAGGACGAAGGCTCCGGCCCGCGAGGTCAGGCGGCGACTCAATTTTGGCTAGGTCCGTTAGCGTCGGATAGATGTCAACGAACTCAACAATCCGCTGACAATTTCCACGTGCGGATTGTCCCGGCACGCGAATGATTAAAGGGGCACGAGACGCCTGCTCGAAGAGTGTCCGTTTTTGCCAGATCCCACCATGTTCGCCCAAGTGATACCCATGATCACTCCAGAAAACAACGATCGTTTTGTTCTCCAATTCCAAAGACGTCAACGCGTCGAGTAGTCGACCGACCTGCGCATCGACGAATGACACGCATGCGTAATACGCCTGCGTCGCCCGAAGCAGCGTGTCTTGATCGAGTCCATAGTTGGGCATGGGGCAGTTGTGTGCGAACGCCGCGGTGGGAATATCGTCGCGATCATCGCTCGGTGCGTCAGGCAAACGTAATGATTCAAGTGGATACCATTCAAAATACTCCTTCGGCGCGACATACGGAGTGTGAGGGCGGAAGAAACCAACGCCGAGAAAAAACGGCTCCCCCCTCTTCTCTCGCATGATCTTGATCGCCTCGGTCGCGATCATGCCATCGGTCTGCTCTTCGTCGCTCCCGTCGGCGGCCAGCCAACTCAACGCACCGCTGATTTTCCGGTGTGGTTCAGCGTTGAAAACAAGTGCCTCGTCGTCTTTATCGCGCCCCCTCGGATTGACCGTTCGGTTCCACGACGCGGGATCGTCGAAGCCATCCGTTCCGATCGACGCCGGAACGTTGTAATGAAATATCTTTCCCACTCGAGCAGCAAAATAACCTGCCCGTTGAAACGACTGAGATAGCGTCACAACGTCGGGGAGCTCGTCACGAAAATGTCGATCGAGATCATAGACTTTGATCGTATCCGGACGCAGCCCCGTCATCACTGACGCACGTGTCGGGTTGCAAAGCGGCAATTGGTTGTAGGCATGCTGGAAACAAGTCCCCATGGATGCCAACCGATCAATGTTCGGGGTCCTCGCCGTGGGATCACCATAGCAGCCCAACGCGCTAGCCAGATCATCTACCGCGATGAAAAGAACGTTCGGCTGCTCGCGTTTGAGCCCCTCATTGGCATCAACCGACGCAGACGACAAAACGGCGAGACAGACACCGAGAAGGCTAATCGTTAGGCAAGGTCGCATGATGTCCGCGTCGATCCTCTGGTGTCACTCTCGATAGATCACGTTTCAATTGGCAGTGGAGGGAACGTCGTCGCGAGCAAGACTATAGACCTTTAGCCGCAAACGAACATTCCAATGTTACGGTGATTTGAAACGCCAATGTACTTATACTGGAGAACGTCAACACAGATTGTATCGTTTTTGCATCAGTTCGTTGCACGCCGCAGTCGAACCGAAGCAACCCGATCTTGCTGTGTTCTCAACTCTTTTAAAATGCGACCGGCAATTCAGTTCGAATAACATCTTTTATTGACCGAACGTCCCATCGCCATGGCAGCATCTCCCCACGACACGAATCGATCGCAATGAGAACCAAGCACCCATTCATCTTCCTGGCGTCGATCATGACATTGAGCGGCCTGTCAGACGTTGCATTGCCTGACGCGTCCGCAGAAAACCGCGCCGCCGAGAGTGCCGCACAGGAGCGTTTCCGCGTGCAGTATCACTCCCAGTGGAGCGACACGCCGCCGGCGAATGCAACGATCGCAATCGAATATTCCGCCGCAGAAGGCCTCGGTCGAGAAGTCGGCATCATCCGTCGCGACCCCACCGATATTATCAAGATGGGTGACACCTATTTCCTTTGGTACACACGCAGCGCGGGCGGCCCCTTGCGAGTGGGCGTCCCCAACGCCACCGATACCCTTCGCGCCTATCCGTGGGATCTCGGTGACATCTGGTTAGCGACGTCGAAGGATGGAATCCAGTGGCAAGAACAAGGGCCCGCGGTCGTACGCGGCGAACCGGGAACGTACGACGCACGCAGCGTTTTCACTCCCAACATTCTTGTTTCCAAAGGCAAGTACTATCTGTTCTACCAAACGGCACCCAACCTCGACGATCCAGATCCAGGCGATTTCAAGTGGACCAAGATCGGAATGTCGTGGGCAGACTCACCTTACGGCCCATGGCACCGAGCCCCCGCCCCCGTTCTCTCACACGGTGATTATGAAAAAGGTGAATGGGACGCCTTGGTCGCTCATGACCCGAGCGTGATCGAACGCGATGGACGCTATTTCCTGTACTACAAAAGTCGATACCACCGAGGTCCCGACCAACGTTTTGCCGAGGGCGATCTTAAAGACTGGGTAGCCAAAGGCGGCATTCCGATCGGATGGGGCGTCGCGGTCGCGAACAATCCCAAGGGACCTTACGTGAAATCGGAATTAAACCCGGTCATCATCGGCGGGCACGAGTGCATTGTGTGGCCCCATCAAACCGGCGTCTGCGCGTTGGTCACTCAAGGACCGGAGAAGAACACGATCCAGTATGCCGCCGACGCAATCAACTTCGCCCCGATCGGCACCGTCAAGGAAGCCCCGATTGCGGCCGGACTTTTTCGCACCGACTTCTCAGACACGGACGATTCCTCTGAACTCGATTGGGGTATCTCACACGTCGTCACGGGAACCGATTGGCATCACTTGCGTCGGTTCGAGTTCACCGAACCGCTAAACAGATAAGCGTGCACGAATAAGATCGGAAAGATATCGACGTCGGCTCGTCTATGCGTCTGGAGTAACGGAATTTCTGTCTCCACCAACTCCTTGGCGGCTCAGTCAATCCGCGATGCGTTTAGCTCTTTCGGACGAACTCTGATTTGAGCGACATGGCTCCGATGCCGTCGATCTTGCAGTCAATGTCATGATCTCCATCGACGATGCGAATGTTCTTCACCTTCGTGCCAACCTTGACCACCGTCGTCGACCCTTTGACTTTCAAGTCTTTGATGACAACCACGGTGTCGCCACTCTCCAAAACGTTGCCGTTGGAATCGCGTGTGGCATCATCTTCGGCGGCAGCGGCAGCTTCCTTGGGCGACCACTCGTGAGCACAACTGGGACAAACCAGCAGAATGCCGTCTTCGTAGGTAAACTCGGAATCGCATTCGGGGCAGTTAGGCAGCTGGCTCATCAAACTCTCGCAAAGGTGATTCGTGATGGGTGATCAGCAAAAATTGTCGTCACTTCAGTTGGCGTGACTAGGGGATGAAACCCAAGTCACGACTCACACTTCGGATGTGAACAACAACATGCCGTGAACACACGAATAAGGTTCCGGGATAGCGAACGTGCCAGGACGAGTTCCGTTCGTTCAGCGGCACGCGAAAAGATGACCACTTTGCGACTCGACAATACTACGACTCGACAACACTCCTGCTTATGAAGAATCGCGATCGTGAACATTGGCACTCCACCACCTCAATACAATGCCAACAGATGTAGTCTCGTGAAGCATCTCTGTTACCGACTTTTCACCGACGATGAAGCATGAATCCGATTGACTCTTTTCTCGCAGCCAAGACATACGCTGTCGCAGGCGATTCGGCTCGCCAACACAAATATGGGAACAAGGTGTTTCGTGGCCTCGTCGCAACAGGCCGGGAAACGTTTCCGCTCAACCCAGTCGCCGAACAGATCGAAGGGCATACGGCCTACCCGCGGATCGCGGATCTGCCCGTCGTCCCGAATCGTTGTCAGTCATCACACCGCCGCAGGTAACGAGGCAGGTTGTTGCAGATGCAATCGAAGTGGGCGTCAGAATACTTGGATGCAACCGGGAGCAGAGGACGAAGAGGCGAGCCGATTGGCCCGCGAGGCCGGCATCAACGTGATCGATGACGGAGCCTGCGTGTTGGTGCTCTTAGCGCGCCGATGATCCACCGGCGACCTCAACGAAACGATCCAACCCAATCCACTCCCGTCGATCCATAGGACGATGACACTGACCACGTGTCCTTGCTCAGCACACGTGTTGAACCAAGCAAGCCTGAGAGGAACCGCGGCATCGGCGACGAGGTCTCTATCCCTTCACAACGCCAACCTTCAATTCCTGCAACGCTTTGTACGCGGCAATCGGTGCAGACATCTTGGGCTCGAATCCCTCTAACGCCAACATGACCTTTTTGATGATAGCGTCGTGCTTGCCGATCTTGCGAAACTCTTTCAACGAATGATGGGCAACCTTGCAATACTCTAACGAATCGCAATCTCTCGTGATCCCGCTGAGTACGGCCATCAATCCAGGGTCACCGAGACTGGCGACGCCTTCGGCCGCCAACCATGCGACCTCGTCATCGTCATCGGTCATTGCATGGACCAACGGCAACGCAGCAACGGGGTCCCCGATCTCGGCGAGTGCTTTGGCCGCTTCCCATCGAACCCGTTTGCGAGGGTCAACGAGTTCACTAATGAGTGCGTGCACAACTTCGTGCCCGCGGGACGCGACCAGTTTCTTGCGAGCACGCTCGCGGACAACTCCATCTTCGGACGCAAGTTCGTGCAGGGATGTTTCGGTCGTGTTCATGACATGCCGCCAGCGTTGGGGGTGCGGGTGGGAAACAGTTGCAGACAACGCAACTATCAGGCCGTTGCCTTGGACCATTCCCTCGTTTTAAGCCCCATCTCTCACGAAAGCGAATCGTTTATCAGTCACACAGGCCATCCAAAGTGAATGCCAAAGATAAAAAATCTCCCAAAAATTTATGATTGGTCGATCGACGAAACTCACCCCCAACAATCGCACACAATGTGCAACAATGCCGAAGTGTCACACCTTCCGCACACTTCACAAGGAACATCGACGATGTCATTCACAATCACCGAACACGACAACGGCAAGGTCATCGAAATCGCAATCTCGGGCAAACTCACAAGCGAGGCCTATGAGGCATTTCTGCCGGCGATCGAATCCAAGATTGATGAATTTGGAAAGGTAAGAATGCTTGTCGTTCTGCATGACTTCCACGGATGGGATGCGGGAGCCCTTTGGGAAGACATCAAATTCGATTGGAAACATCATTCTCACATCGAGCGACTTGCGATCGTGGGAGAGTCGAATTGGGAGAAAGGAATGTCGGTCTTCTGCAAACCGTTCACGTCCGCAACGATTCAATACTTCGACGTCGCTGACGTGGACAAAGCGCGAGCATGGGTCACCGACGTCGGGGCGACCGGGTAACAGATCTGCGGACCGCAAAACGACAGGCAACACCGCCTCTCACGAACACCCCCGCCCCTGTTCACGGCCAGCGGGCGTGTCGCACGCAAATAGCGTAATTCGACCGTCGACGAGGTACTGCGTCTGAGCCCCCGTCGACCGCCCGCCGCTCAAACTGGTCGCTGATCGAGCAACCGGAGTCTCCTTTGCGTCAAAACAACCGCCGCCACATTCGACCCCCACACCAATAATCGACGTTCAACGCGCGGATGCCGCGTATTTGAGACTGGCTGAAGCAACGGCACATTTTGTTTTCGAAACATCTCACGCAATGGCGCACCGTGTGCTTTAGGGGGTGATCGCGATGACGATTCGTCTCGTGATCAAACAACCGTGATGGAAGACTCGATGTCAATCGAAGGCGGCTTTCTCACTGTGGTTTCATTTTTTGACAATGATTAATCCACCTTTTGAGATTCGTTATGACATTTTGCGTCGGCATTAAGGTTGCCGAAGGAATCGTTGCCCTCGCAGACACCCGAATCGTCAAAGGCAGCGAGCAAGTCAACAAACAAAAGCTCGCCGAATTCCAACACGCAGGTCAGTCGTTATTCACCATGACCAGCGGGCTGCGATCGGTACGTGACAAAACAATCACGTACGTTGACGAAACGCTCCGCAATGAGGAAAGCACGCGAGACCGCCTTTATCAATTCGCCAATTTATTCGGTGAACAACTTCGACGCGTCAAAACCGAAGACGGCCCGTCGCTCGCCGCCACGAACCATTCTTTCAATCTTCATGCGATTATTGGCGGACGTTTGATGGCCGACGATAGCCCGCAACTGTTTTACGTTTACCCGGAGGGCAATTGGGTCGAGGCCGCAGTTGATTCGCCGTACTTCATGATCGGTCGCACGTACTACGGGAAACCGATCTTGGATCGCTTACTACGATTCGAAACGCCGTTGTCCTCCGCAGTCGCTCTCGCGTTCCTGGCATTCGACGCGACTCGCACGAGCGTCACCGACGTGGACTACCCGATCGACCTCGCCGTCTTAGCCAACCACGAATCAACACCACGTTTCCAACGATTTGCCGAAACAGAACTCTCATCGGTTTCATCGCAATGGACGCAAGCTCTTACCGAATCTCTCGCCAATCTGCCGATGCAGTGGGCGTCAGAACTCATTCAAACTCCAACCTATTCAAACGGAACATGACTCAAATCAATATCGGAAGCACACTCCAATATGATGTGCGACAAACGACAATTTTCCTCTTCAAAATCGCGGCAGGCTGGTCATCGCACCAACGCGTGCTCAGCGAGCAGCTAAACTTCACGCCCAATCTCGATGTCGAAAATTGCCAGGTCGGCGTTGAAGGCAATCGATTGCACCGGGTAATCGTGGAGCCGTGCCAGTTCTCGGTTGATTACCAAGCTACCGTTGAGATCACTCACGAGATCGATCGGCCGGATAGTGTCGGAGAATCACGGCCCGCTGATATGCCCGCGGAAGTGCTGACCTACATGAACCCGAGCCGGTACTGCGAAAGCGATCTGCTCGGACGGTTTGCGTTTGAAGAATTCGGGAATATTGAACGAGGATTTACCCGAGTACAAGCGATCTGCGATTGGGTCTATGAACACTTGGACTACACGCCCGGGAGCACGAACGCGACCACCACCGCAGCCGATGTGTTGTTGCAACGCACCGGCGTCTGCAGAGACTACGCTCACCTGACGATCACGCTATGTCGCGGCGTGGGCATTCCGGCTCGATATGTTTCCGGCTACGCGGTTGATCTTCAACCGCCAGACTACCATGGTTTCGTCGAGGCTTTCTTGGATGGTCAGTGGTACCTGTTCGATCCGACACGTTTGGCGTCGACGGTCGGGCTGGTTCGTATCGGCATCGGTCGCGACGCAGCAGACGTGGCTTTCTCCACCGTCACCGGATCAGCGGTGATGACGCAAAAGAATGTTTGGGCTAACTTCGCCGATGCACAGCCCAATGTGAATCAAGTCTCAGCGGTCTCGATTTCCTGACGCGCGAGCCAATCTTGACATGCCGGGATGATGGAGTCGTGATCGGACGCACTCTTTCACCCGGCCATTCGCGTGGTCGGTCGGCTTCCGTTTCACATTCGTGAAGTCAGATAAGGCATGCTCGTGCCATGGTCAGTCACTCCACGCTGCTCTGAACCCGCACGCCGTGCGGAGCGGCAACGAGTGCAACCGACGCGCACTGACATTGCCTCGTCAGAGGTTTAACCGGCCTCCCGTTAGGTCGCCAGCGCTGGCAACAATCCGACCCTAATCATCACCAAAACACTTTTCCCGCAAACAAGATCAAACTCGTATGAGCAAGCTGTTCGAACCGCTGACCCTCAAAGATGTCACGATGCGAAACCGGATAGCCGTTTCGCCAATGTGTCAGTACTCCTCCAACGACGGGATGCCCAACGACTGGCATTTCGTGCACCTCGGGTCACGAGCGGTCGGAGGTGCCGGGTTGGTGGTCGTCGAAGCGACAGCGGTTTCGCCCGATGGCCGAATCAGTCCCGCCGACAGCGGCATCTACACCGACGATCACGTCGAACCGTTTGCCAGAATCACTGGGTTCATGGAACAACACGGTGCGGTTTCCGGAATCCAACTCGCCCACGCAGGTCGTAAAGCGAGCGTCCATAAACCCTGGGAAGGCGACGACTCAATCAGCGAATCGCAGGGCGGGTGGGAAACGATCGCACCGTCGGCAATCGCATTCGGCGAGAACATTACCAAGGTCCCTCGCCAGATGTCCATCGAAGACATCAAACGGGTTCAATCCGACTTTGTCGCCTCGACGAAACGTGCTCTCGCCGCGGGCTTTCGATTTCTCGAGATTCACTTCGCGCACGGCTACTTGGCTCATGAGTTCTACTCGCCGTTGTCGAACCAACGCGAGGACGAGTACGGCGGTTGTTTCGAGAATCGAATCCGATTTTTGATGGAAACGTTCACTGCCGTCCGAAACGTTTGGCCAGAAAATCTGCCGTTGGCTGCGAGACTGTCCGTGACCGATTGGATCGACGGAGGGGTCACGGTCGAGGAATCGATTGAGCTAGTACGACGGTTGAAAGACGCCGGACTCGACATGCTCGACGTCAGCCATGGTTTCGTGACTCCCGGTGTCGACGCAGTCCCATGGTCACCGGGAATGATGCTGCCACACGCTGAGCGAATCGGCCGCGAAGCCGAAATTGCAACGACAACCAGTTGGCTGATCACTGAACCTGAACAAGCGGAAGAAGCTGTGTCTTCCGGCCAGGTCGACATGGTGATGTTGGCGAGAGAATTGCTGCGTGACCCCTATTGGCCCTATCACGCGGCAAAAGCACTCCGTGACGACGTGGCCAAGGACATTCTCCCGGTGCAATACGCAAGGGCAGTTCAATAGGTCACATCACCGCGAGAGGACTCGCAGTCGGATGCCCCCGAAGCAATGCATTCTTGTGTAATCACATTTGAACCGATATCGCCACATTCGCGTCGACTCAAAGTTCAGCATTTCTAATGATGAAGAGTCCGTTCACAGACTCTCGATTCGCCAGAATTCAGTCCCTCAAAGTCTGGCGATATTGTCTTCGTTTTTAGTTAACGTCTAGCTTTTGGGATCCGCCGAGTATGCAGCCTCGGCCTCTTCGTAGCCCGCCGCCGCAGCTTTCTCGGACTCTTCGACCATTTGTCGATACTGTTCGATCTCGGAAAGAGATGCCCCTTCGGCAACGTTTGTTGGTTGGGATTCGCCACAACCGACAACCAATGCCAACCCTATTAGGATGAATAGCTTTTTCACTTTAAATTTCCGTACACCGATGAAATGGATTACACGTTTTAAGTCACACGTTGCTGTTGCCCGCCCGACGATGAAGCCGTTTGGATTGGGACTTGACTCGAACGGGCAACCGCGTTCGACCCCAGAAAGACCGGCCAAGCAACTGCGTTTGCCGGTCGCAATTTAAAAAATCGGGAGGCGAGGACACAGAAAGTACACGAAGTACTTTCTGCGTTCACCTCTAGATTCGAGTGGGGGAAGAGTGATGACAAGATCGCTTTTAATGAAGCGGTGCTTCATAACTTCCCCAACATCGACTAGATCTCTTGGTCGATAACCTCTTTGGCCGCACGACTACCCAACGCACCCCACAAACCCATCTTGCTCTTTCCACCAGGATTGAGCCATTTGTTGATCAACCACTCTGGACGAGTCGTGGCGGTATTCGCGGCACCGCTCTCGATTGAATCAGTGATGAATTTCACGGCACCGTCAGCCATTAACACGTGCACCCCACCTTGGTGTCGGCTCGATGCACTCCACCATCCGTCGCCGCCGGCATTGAAGCCCGTGCAGACAGCACTGTTAGGCGGGTTGGCGGTGAAGAAACCAGAGAAGCACTGGTTGTAGTGTGCCCAACGATAACCGCGTCCGTCGGTGGCACCGACCTTTGCGTAAGACGAAACCCAGAACTGAGGACGAGTCGCATCGATCTCAGGTTCGCAACGGTTCTTAACCGGTGGGATGTCGCGAATCGAACTCCAACCGGAGCCTTCGGATTGATGGCTCAAGGCGATGGTTCGGTTGTCGCTGTCACCCAGGTCCGTGGCGATTTCACCGGCCGCGATCGTGTTGGCAAGACCGTCCAAGATGTCACGGAATCGGGTCTTGTTGACGCCGCGAAAAACACCACGCTGCGAAGCACGGCACTCTTCGACGAGGTTCGCCTTGTGTTCCCAGACACCGCCGACGCGTTGCAGATCGCCTTCGGCACGGTCACAGCAGTCACCCAAACATGCGGCGTAGTTGGTACGACCGAGTGAAGGCAGCCCTTTCCCTGGATCGCTCGGGCAACGAAGAGTTGGAATTTCAGTTGCCCACGGGTAGTAGGCAATATCTTCCGGCGTCGGGCCCATCGCGGGGAACGGTGCGCCGGCTGCCCGACGTGCCTGGACCGAACCACTCGGGTTCGGCGCCGGTGGCGAATTGCCGAGCGTGTCTTCGTTCATCGGGTTGGAGATCTGTTCCCAGATCGCTTGCTGTTCCATGAAAGGGGTCAAACCGACGAGGAAGCTGAGCTTACTCATGTTCGACACCTCCGAAGGACGCCACTGGTTCGCAGTGGTGTTGTCGATCGTACCACCACCATGAACGGGCAATTGGTTGTATGCGGAGTGGTAATTATGGATGGCCAGACCAATCTGTTTGAAGTTGTTACTACAACTCATCCGACGTGCGGCTTCACGTGCAGCTTGAACAGCGGGAAGTAACAATCCGACGAGAACACCAATAATGGCGATAACAACGAGCAGCTCAACAAGAGTGAACGCCCGTCGCCTAAGAGAAAAATGGTTCATGCGACTACCTTTTTTGAGAAGGAGGTGAGAACGGGGCCAAAAACAACACTACAAGCACCTAACGGCTTGTTAACAACTGACACCATACCGAAATCCATCGAGTCTTGTTAACTCAAATCCCACGCTTTGACCATTTTCGATAATATTTTCTCCATCCCTTGCCCAATAGATCTATACATTCAAGCAAAATCGCCGCTTAACGCGATATTCGAAGACTAATCCGAAGCAAAACGGGCACGAAACCTGCTGAGCGTGGAACCGGCGCTGGTACCGGAAGCGGCACTGCCACGGGAGAAACGAGTCAATCATTTGCGGACCGCGCCGCTGGTACACATACCGACCGCAATCGCGGCGGTGAGTCTCGGCCCCTCGCCCAGGCAGCTCGCAAAGAGACGAGCGAGTGCGGATTCAAACCGGAAAGGGGACAGCGGGCGAATGCTGCCATGTCCGACGCCGATACTGGATTCTTAATAGAACAAAGGCGTGCGCGACGGCACCAACCTCGCTGCAGCACCCGCATCGAGTACGAAGGAGGATTGCCTCGCAGTTTGTACCTGACGGTGTTCAGCGCGAATTCCTTGCGTTTGGTTTCCGCACCTTCACAATGCGGTGTCTTTCCGCGCCGTTTGGCCAGCAGAATTTCTAAAGCGATACTCTTCGCCGCATATCGCTCCACCTGCGGCCGGAACCGACCGCGAAGGCACTGAATCTTAACGCGTCAATTGATAACGTTGGTTGCCGATCAAACTTCTCGAGTGAGTACCAAACGGTAACGAGGCGATCCGTTTCGAAGCTTCTCGAATGCTTCGTTGATTTTCGACATCGGGTAAACCTCCGTCATCGGCCGAATATCATGACGGGCGACAAAGTCGAACATCGTTCGGGTTGCCGCGATGCTGCCCGTCGGCGAGGACGAAAGCGACTTTTGCCCCATGATCATCGGGAACACCGTTGCCTCGATTTTCGGCGCTGCCCCCACCGTGTGCAGTTTGCCGTGGGGCGCCAACGCCGCGATGTACGCGTCCCATGGCAACTCAGCGTCGGTGGTGTTGAGAATCAAATCGAAATGACCGGCAACGGACTCGAGTGCACCGTCCTCTCCGGTCGCGAGAAAATGATCCGCGCCGAGCTTTCTTGCCTCCTCCTCTTTCGATCGACTACGCGAAATTGCGGTCACCTCGCACCCCCAAGCATCACAAAACTGCAACGCCATGTGCCCCAGTCCTCCAATCCCCACGATTCCGACCTTCGACGTCGGCGAGAGATTGTATTGCAGCAGCGGATTGAACACGGTCAGCCCGCCACAGAGTAACGGTCCGGCCGAAACCGCATCCACGCCTTCAGGCACCTTAGTCGCCCAACCCCAGTGACAACGGACTCGATCGGCAAATCCGCCGTGTTGATGTGTGATCGTTCCTTCGGCGGATGGACAGAGATTGTGATCACCCGACATGCACTGATTGCAGTGCATGCAACTGCGGCTAGTCCATCCCAATCCCACGCGGTCGCCGAGTTGCAGGTGAGGAACATTGTCCCCCATCGCAGCGACACGCCCGATCACTTCGTGCCCACCGACAAATGGGTACTGCGTTAACTGCCATTCGTTGTCCAGCATGGACAGGTCACTGTGACAGATTCCGCAGGATTCGACTTCGATTTCGACGTCATGGGTTTGCAATTCACCTGGATCGTATTCGTACGGTTCAAAGGGACCACCTGATTTGTGTGCGGCGTAGGCTTGGATTTTTTGCATCGCGGGCTCCGGTTGTTTGATTAGCAATGCGGCATTGTTATCGACTGTCTAGCCGTCCCCACCGAACACGGTTTCCTTGGCCCCGGATACTCACGCAGAAATCCCCGCCGCGACGGTCGAACGACCGCCCAAGATCGACACGATCTGCCGGAGCTTCCTCTTAACGGAGCAACGCCCACCGTTTTTCTCGCAGCTCGCCGCCATGTTCCGGCCCCCGGCACTCCCCCCCTCGACGCGACTCTCCCCCATCTCCCCCATCCTTCCACGTCAAATCAAGGACTGGCCTTGGTTTAGTCGAGTGGGTTTTGCTACACGTCCACACGGGCTAGTCGTCAATTCGACACGCCAGATCCCAAACTATCTCGAGAGAGCCAACCAAGTGAATTCCACGAGGGAATAGACGTCCATGAATCTCTTTTTCCTCATGCTTCGATCATCGTGGAAGGCGAGCCTCGCTTCGGTGGTGCTCGGCGGTGCCAGCGGTCTCGCGACGTTGGCATTGATTACGCTGATTCACAAATCGTTTTCCAACGAGGGAATGCAGTCAACGGTATTACCTGCATTGTTTGTCGCTGCATGCGTGGCCGTGTTGGTACTGCAGATCCTTTCGAAATGCATTTTGACGCGATTGTCCCAGTCAACTGCTGCCCGTTTGCAATTCGAATTGTGCAACAGGATCATGGCGGCACCACTGCCCGAACTCGAATCGGTCGGCCCTCACCGGCTGCTGGGAACCTTGCAAGGCGACGTCGGTGCCATCACCGGGGCCCTGTCCAATTTCCCATCCGTCTGCGCCAGCGCGATGGTTTTGGTCAGCGGAATCGGTTATCTCGCGAACCTTTCGATCCCGCTGGCGTTTTGCACGGTGTTCATGGCATCGATCGCCGTCGCCAGTTATCTCGCCGGGGTTCACTGGGCGAACTATCACCTTCGACGCGCTCGTGAAGACCGAGACGAAGTCACCAAACAACTTCAAGCGATGGTGTTTGGCATCAAGGAGCTCAAAGCAAACAATCGTCGGTGCATCGACTTCATCTATGAAGTCCTTTTGCCCGCCGACACGGCCATGCGACAGCGTTTGATCAAGGGCACCGACATTCTCGGTGGCGCCCATACCTGGGGACGATTGTCGCTGTTCATTGGCATCGGACTACTGATCTTCGTTTGGCCACGGATGTGGACCGTCACGCCAGAAACATTGATGGGCTACACGCTGACCATCATCTATCTGACGAGTCCGTTGGACAACATCCTCGGTTGGTTACCGGCTCTGAATCACGCGGCGATTTCGCTCAACAAGATCAACGCACTCGGGCTCATGATCGACCCCGCCAAGGCGCCCGTGGTCAACTCCGCCGACACGGGATTCCGTAGCATCGAAATGCGAGACATCTCGTATTCGTATCAATCGCCGATCGAAGGTGAGACCGGCTTTCATTTGGGACCGATCGACATGCAGATCCGTCCTGGCGAAGCGTTATTCATCGTCGGAGGCAACGGGTGTGGGAAAACCACACTTGCCAAGATTCTCACCGGCCTTTATCCGGCACACTCGGGTGAAATTCTTGTCGACCGACACGTGATCGATAACGCGTCGATGGGAGATTACCGGCAACTCTTCTCGACCGTGTTTGTCGAAGGACATTTGTTCGATCGCTTGCTCGGCAACGACCTGAACCCGATGTTGCTGCGACACTGGGCCCACCGCCTGGGGATAGAAGACAAGGTTGATTTCGAAACCGGCCAACTGAAAACCTACAAACTATCCCGCGGTCAACACAAACGTCTCGCGATGCTGGTCGCATGCATGGACCAACGCCCCGTGTTCGTTTTTGACGAATGGGCCGCCGAACAAGACCCGACGTTCAAGGAAATTTTCTACCGCGAGATCGTGCCGGAATTGAAACAGAAGGGACGTGCCGTCGTGGCGATCACTCACGACGACCGGTACTTCTTTGCGGCTGACCGTGTGGTGAAGATTGTCGACGGGAAAGTCGAAACCACGACCAACGAAAGAATGGTAGCATGAGCGGAAACCGCCCCAAGCAAACTCTTTGGATTCGCCTCGCTCTCGGCTCTGTGGCGGTGTTCTGCCTCTGCATCGCCTTCATCGCGATCCGCCTCGTCAGCAGCAGCTCCGACCTCCCCGAGTTGCGAACCGTCAACGCGGAACAACGCGATCTTGTGATTACAGTGGGAACAACCGGAACGATCGAACCGGAAGAAGTCATGCAGGTCGGTCCCGACGTTGCAGGCAAGATCGTTGAGTTCGGAAAAGATATCTATCACCCCGAGAAACCGATCGGAGTGGGATCACGAGTCCGAAAAGGGACACTGCTTTTTAAACTAGATGCGGAACAATACGAGATCGGCTTGCAAAAGGCGGAGGCAGCCTATCGGCTAGCACAAGCTGATATCTCGCGACTCCAGGCTCAACTCCAGCAAGCCCGCCGAACGCTCGAACGAGCCGACCGTCTGCGATCCACCAACGCCCAAAGTGACTACGACGAAATCGTAACAGCCAACGAAATGGCGGTTGCTCAACTGGCCGTCGGCCAAGCCAAACTCGATCAAGTGGCCGCCGAGGTGCACCACACTCGCGTCAGCCTCACAAAAACAACCGTTCGATCGCCGATCGATGGCGTCGTGATCGATCGCCGGGCGAACCTCGGACAGTATGTCAATGTCGGTCACCCCGGTCTGTTTTTGCTCGCCAAAGATCTCGATCAAATGCGAATCCGTGCGTCGGTGAGCGAGAGTGACATCGGCAAAGTCCAACTCGGTCAACCGGCGACTTTCACCGTCGATGCCTACCGTGATCGAGTGATGACGGGACGCGTCGAAGAGATCCTCCTTAACGCCCGAATGCACGGAAACTTCGTCACCTATGATGTCATCGTGGGGATCGACGATACCAATGTCGAGTTGCTGCCGCACATGACCACCGACGTGGAATTCGAAATCATTCGCCGCAACCAAGCTTGGCTGGTTCCGACGGGTGCCCTTCAGTGGTGGCCCAAAAAAGAACAAATGGAAAAAGCCGTTCCCCAAAACGCACTGGCCAGCGACGACAACGCCGAAGGCCCCGGTGAAGGCGACACCGCGTACATCTGGGTCCCCGGAGAAAACGGCAAAGTACGCCCCCTGCAAGTTCGCGTGGGGATTGATGACGGCGTGCAAACCGAAGTGGTTGGCAACGGTTTTGCCGACGACATGCCCGTTGTCGTTGGCGTCGTGAACCGAACCACGCTTGCTCGAATTGTCCCCACCGCCAAAACGCTCCGTTAGTCCAAACAGATCGCTTCGGCGAGATCCACCCATCCAATAACGGAACCCCAACCAGGAGCCATTCGCTTGATCGAGCTCGGCGAAATTTGCAAAACCTACCAGGTCGGCGATGTCCCGCTGCCGGTGCTCAAAGGCATCACGCTCGACATCGACGAAGGCGAATACGTCGCGCTAATGGGGACATCGGGTTCGGGTAAAACGACCCTGATGAACCTGTTGGGCAGCCTCGACCGTACCACGTCAGGCGTTTACAAGTTCGCAGACATTGACGTGTCGGGACTGTCAAGCGGCGAACTCGCAGTGTTTCGAAACCGTCACGTCGGATTCGTTTTCCAAAACTTCAACCTGCTGCCCCGCACTTCGGCACTGGACAACGTCCTGCTGCCGACACTGTACGCAACGGATGAGCGAACCCAAGCCGAGCGGATCGAGTACGCGAAACATCTCCTCACGGTCGTCGGTTTGGGCGACCGGATGGACCACGCACCGAACCAACTTTCCGGCGGAGAACGTCAACGCGTCGCGATCGCGCGCGCGTTGATAAATCGCCCGCGATTGCTCCTCGCCGACGAACCGACGGGCAACCTGGACTCCAAAACCGAACGAGAAATCCTCGCCCTTTTCCGGAAACTCAACGTCGAGCATCGCATCACCTTGGTGGTCGTCACGCACGACGCTCAAGTCGCCGAAAGTGCCGACCGTGTCGTCCACATGAAAGACGGCATCATCGCCGACGATCGAATCAACCCGGTCGACATCGCACCGGTGAGCGAACATCCGATTCGCAAGAGTCCCGTTTCGCTCGATGTCGCCGCCTCGGGCCAGATTTTGGCGTCCATGATCAACGCCGTGATCGTTTCCCTTTCCGCGCTTCGCACCAACGCGTTACGAACCGCCTTGACCATGCTCGGCGTGATCATCGGAGTGGCCTCGGTGGTCAACGTGATGGAACTCAGCAGCGGATCATCGCGAGCGATCAAAGACACCGTTGCCAGCATGGGTGCCAACATGTTGACGGTCTCATCGACATACTCTCCCAGTGCCGGTCGACGTCGTCGCTACATTCCGTTGACGCCCGACGACGTCGCCATGCTCGAGGAACAATGCCCCGCGGTGCAATTGGCCGCACCAATTGTCCACGGTCAAGTTCAACTGGTTTATGGCAACCGCCGTTGCCGACCAACGTTCGTGCTCGGCAGTTCGCCTGACTATCTCGTTGGTCGTAATTGGTCCGAAATGGAGATGGGTCAACTCTTCGACGAGAACGCGGTTTACGACGCACAGAAAGTGTGTGTCATCGGCCAAACCGTTGCGACCGATCTCTTCGAAGACGAATACCCGATCGGGAAAGAAGTCCGCGCCAATGGCATCTCTTTGCGGGTAGTCGGTGTTCTCGCCGCCAAGGGTGGCGATGTTATCGGCAACGACCAAGACGACATCATGCTCGCGCCATGGACCACGTTCAAATACCGACTCAACAGCAACTCCGGTGGTATCACCCGCGTCGCCGCCTTCGATGACCAGATGCCCAAAATGCAATTGGCGTCGAACAAACGATCCACACGAAACGAGCACCTCAGTCAAATCTACGTGCAGGCCGTTTCGCCCGAATTGGTTCCTGACGCCCGTGAACAAATCCGAATGGTTCTGTCTCGCCGGCACGACGTCGACGCCGACGTGTTTCAAATCCACGACATCACGGAAGTCTCACGCGTGACCGCTCAGGTCGTCGCCGGACTCTCGGCCCTCGGGCTAATTATCGCCGGCGTGTCCTTGCTCGTCGGAGGTGTCGGCATCATGAATATCATGTTGGTATCCGTCACCGAACGGACACGAGAGATCGGGCTTCGTATGGCCGTCGGTGCGAACCGCAACGCGATCTTGCGACAATTCCTGATTGAAGCGACCGTTCTGTGTTTGATCGGTGGCGTCTTCGGGATCGCGTTAGGGCACGCTAGTTCAACGACGATCGGCTGGCTGATGGGCTGGCCCAGCGAACTGTCTTTCTGGGCCCCCATCGTTGCAGTCGGGGTGGCCGCTTCAGTTGGAATCGTTTTCGGTTATTATCCCGCCCGGAAGGCCTCCCTGCTCGATCCGATCGACGCCCTCCGCTACGAGTAACGTCCTACCGACCATCATTGCCGGTCGGTTCGCCCCGCCCCGCGAACGACACCTCTCTCATTGACCGAACTACCCGCAAACATCGAGCAACACCGTCGACTGCGTTGCCCGTTTCAAATGCGATGGACTCACCACCGCAGTGGTTGGCCGGTAGTTCAAGCGGTCATCGCCGATCGGATGTCACATCCCAGCGGACCAACTCTGTTTTTCGGTGAACTCGAAGATGCACTGTTTCAAACCGGACCGTTTGATGCCCCGTGGATCGGGGTCGTCCACCAAACGTTTCATGCGCCCGCGCACATCCCAAGGATTTACGGCGGTCGTTCGGATCTCGACTATCTTCTGAACCATCATTCCTACCTAAGCAGCAGCATGCCTCATTGTCGAGGCATTTTCACACTCTCGCAGCACGTCGCAGAACAACTCACCAATCACCTCGATGTTCCTATCGCAGTCCTCCGTCTCCCGACCGAGAGTTCGGTCTCGCAATTCTCATTTGAGCAATTTAAAAACGCCCGCCATAAAAGAATCGTGCAACTCGGCAGTTGGCTCAGGAAGTTCTATCCGATCTACGATCTGCCAATCAAAGGATACAAACGACTGTGGTTGGCAGGAGGCAATTTCTCGCATCGACGCGCGACGAAACTAGAAGGGATGCGAAAGCGACGTTTCGTCCGGGTTTCCTCCCCCGCACGCATCACTGACGCAGCGTATGACGAAATCCTTTCCTCCAGCATCGCGATCGTCGGATTGTGGGAATCCAACGCCAACAACTCAATCGTCGAATGCATCGCACGTGGAACGCCCGTTCTCACCAATCCATTACCGGCCGTGAAAGAGTACCTCGGTGACGACTATCCGTTCTATTTCGACTCCTTAGATCAAGCCGCCGCGAAACTCGCAGACGACGGTTTGATCCGAGAAACCGCCGCGTATCTTCAACAACGGCAACAGCACCTTTGGTCAACCGAACGTTTCATCCGTGAGTTCACCGAATCAGACATCTATCGATCGTTGCCGCAATCCAGCGACAACTAGTTCACCACCTCCATCAGACGACCGCGTTGGACAAGCCAAACTACCCAACGCATCGTCTGCTATTGGTTCAATCAAATCGATGCATTCGGCGTCGCAGCATCAGTGTCCACCGCATAAGGATGATAGGAGACCATTTCGACTCTTTGCCTCGGGAGCAAGCGGTAAGTGATCTCTCGCCATTTTGCTTGACGAGCGAAGATCGCCCGAAACGTCCAAATGAGATGCGTGAACTGACACAGCGGAATCAACAAAAAGATCCGAACCGCCCTGTTCAAACTCATCGCGGCAATCGAATTGCGGTCTGACCGAAACGAAATTGCATCACGGACGGATTGACGAATCAGGCAATACCCCGCAAGCATCATCAGATTGGAAAGCAGCAGGGCGGAGCCTACGAACACGACTGTGCTGTTGCCTAACAATGCGTCAACAACAAACGACAAAGCTGCCGCGCCCCAAAGCCCAGCCATCGCCACCGCGTGAAGGACCGTGTTCACAAACGTCTTTTCAAAAATCCGAGACCACGTCAACATCCGCGTCACATACGTCCCGGTAAACTTCGCCGAGCACTGATCACGATTGATCATCAACAATTTCGGTTCGAAATAGACCTTCAAACCGAGCCGCCCAAACGCGGGCTTGATCGGACCGTCGTCCACAATCGACGTCGTCCACTTTTCGACTAACCCCGAACGACGAAGATCCGACAACCGCATCGCGCAAGTTCCCGCCCAAGGATTACCGTTGATCGCGGTGGCGACCATTGCACCGGAGTTCCAGACGCTCCGCAGCAATGCCCCCCAACCCGGTCGTTCCGGCGAAAACCATTGACCGCCCGTCACCACACCGATTCGCGGATCCCGCAACGGTCGCAATACATCCTTCAACCAATCGGCATGCGGAACCACATCGGCATCGATCAGCACGACAAACTCGCTATCATCCGCGATATGCTGCGTCGCCTGAACGAGGGAACTGCACTTCAGGCCACACGTTGATCGCGGATCGACTAACTCCAAGATACGAAACCGATGGTCATGATCGTGCCGCGATTGAATTTGCTTGGCCACCTTCCAGGACGGATCCTGACGGCTGTCGATCACCGCAATGATTTCGAAATTCCGGTAGGTCTGCTCGAGCAGCCTCTTCAACGTCGTCGCCAAGAAAGGATCACAGCCTCTCAGCGACAACAACACCGAAACTTTGCCGTCATTCTCATCAATGGACTCCCGATCCGATTGCCCCAACGTCTTTCTAACCACAATCATTCGAAAGAAGCAGGCGAACCCGAAGTGCACCAGCGACCAGACCAACAGCGTCGCCCCGCCCCATATTGATATCGGCTCCATCGGCAATGCCTGCTCAACCAGGTTCAATGCACTGCTCATGCTGACGGCAGCGGAACCATCGTCCGCAATAGATTTGCAAACCGAAAGAGATCTTTACCAAATCGAAACGTCGCAAACGGGACCCGATGCAGTCCTGTCGCGTCCATTCGCCAATTCGGCGTGCTGCCCACTAACAAATTCCGGCCGCCGGCGAGCCGTTGATTTTCGCGAGCTTCCGGACCACTGACGTAAGCCGACAACCGCCCCCCGGCAACATGACCGTATCCGTGTTTTTGATGAATCACCGGCGTGACCGAACTGACATCCACAACCGGAATGGATGACGCCTTACTCGATCGAACCATCCAATTGTCCCAGTTCCCACGACCGATCGCGAACGCGGGAATCTTGCGATAAAGATCTGCCGAAAAGATGAAGTAGTCTTTGCAGACTATCGATGCCTGTGTTCCGTCACACTCCAAACGCGCAAAGCAATCCGAGATCCAGTTCGTGTTTCGGTGGTCCGCCCGTTCCGGCATTTCGAACTCAGTCCGTTGCCCGATCGCCAACCAGGATTTCAAATCTGAATGCAACAAACGCTCGGCGGCGAGCACAAAACGACGATCCAAAATGATGTCAGCATTAACGAACGCGCGAACCTTGCCTTGCCCTTCGGCGGCCGCCAACGCAAAAACATCGTCGAGTAGGGGCGTTCCAAAACGATTTGTTTTTCGCGATTGATAGCAACGAAAGACCGATTGAATGTCACCCGGAATCGTTGAGTCCGAAACCAATATAATCTCGACGTCGGGCTCCAACGCTTTCCAACTCGCCAACGCGTTCCGCTGGTGTGTATCGGACTCACCCTCAAACGGTTTGAGAACCGAAAACATCGTCAGCAATGGTGACGCATTGGCTTCCGCGACACAGTCAGTTTCCTCGAGGACGAGATTCATTTTCATACCCACACCGACGCGAGTTTGCGAGACGTTTTCGTCGACGTCTTGATCAGTTCAATCATCTGACGATCGAACCACTTCCCAAAACTCGGTTCTGGTGTTGGCGGACGCCATTGGCCCCACTCGGTATCGGCGAGTCCTTCAAAGAACACCTCGCTGCGAGGGTGATTTGAGTGTGCCTGCCACGGTTTGAATTCGGTCGTGAAATGAACAATGGCGGGGTTATTCTTCATCTCCAACCATTGCTGCGGATCAAACGGTGCGTGCTTCTCCGATGGATACTCGAATACGTGAGCCCCCTGATTCCATCGCGGCTCAAACCGTCCCCAATCTCCGTGGAATAGCACATTCAATGCGTACTGATCCCAACACCAAACGTGCTTTCGGTTATCGCGAAGAACCCGCAACAATTGCTCAGCGACGTTCTCTTCACGCCAACGCTTGACGTTTAGCACCATCACGCCACTGTTGAAATAATCGCTCGCTCCGTCGAGCCCTAACTCTCGGTAGTTTGGAATCGGCCGCAGCGCCGCCATGTAAGGATTCGCCAACCGGTAATTGGCGCAACCTTTTCGAGCGTCGACGAACGGACACGCAACGTCCGAGGTTGCGAGACAATAGTGCGAATCGATCGGTTGCTCCCAAAGCTCGGACAGATCGTCTTTGACGAACAAATCGGAATCCAAGTAAATCGCTTTGTCCACATCCGTCGGAATCAACTCCGCAGTCAACAATCGGAAGTAAGCAGTATGCGAAATATGATGCGATATCGTCAGATCCGAAACACGCCCCACGTCCGGTTCAATCCGACAAACTTCGATCGGTTCACCGGCGAGCGTGCGATCCAACATCGACGCGTTCTCATCACTGATTTCGCCACAGAGCAGGAACAAGCGGAGATGATGTCCGTCGCGCAAATTGCGACAAGCACTCTTCAGCGTGACTGCCAACGGCATGATGTAGGCATCATCGGCTGCGCAAACGAGATCGACCCGATGCGATCGGCTCGAATGACGCGGTGACGTTTCGCTTAGAAGTGTTTCGTGTGCGTTCATTGGGCCTGGTTCGATTCACCCTTCGTCGATTTCACCTTACCGGTCCATGCCAAAATTCGCTCTCGTGTTCGAACAACTGGCCCCGCGATTGGGTGTTGATGGATGGTGTCGAAGATCGCGTGAGCCTGTCCGAGCTCCGCGTTCAATTGCCCCACCGTTGCACGCAGCAATTTGACATCACGTTTCGCGTCGGCAAGTTCGACCCGCAACCGAGCAAGGTCATCGAGCTGACACTCTGCCCTCTCACGAAAAATCTCCGCGGCATCGAGTTTGGGTCCCGTGTGTCCGGTCTCCGAACCATGGGGTGTTGAAAGGAGGTTTCGCGGAAAGACCAGCGGTCGATTCTGGGCCGCGCCAACGGCTGCGATCTCACGCAACGACTCGATCAACCTCGTCAGGCGATTCGTTGCGTTTTCCTCGCACTGCAAGGCGTCCGCGAAAACGCAATCCTGGTAGTGCATTCTCTCGGCCGGCGGTTCACACAACTGCTCCATTGTCGCCTCCAATTGAGAGACCGCAGTCACTCGCCATGCCGCGTCGACGTACAGCGGACTGTTCGTGTAGTCCAGAATCGCAGTCGGCTTCCCAAGCAGCATCGATTCCAATTGCGTTGTCGACGGCGTCGTGATCGTCGCGTCAGCACGACGCAGCGCCGATGCGAGATCCTCGCCGTTCGTGTCTCGCAATTCGTTTTTGATCCCCACGACACGATCGAGTCCACCCGTCAGTCGCCAGATCAATTCGACGGGCCGACCACACACCGTCTTGTGATTGGACACCCAATCTTTCAGGTCGATCAATGACTGAGTGATCAACCGTCGTTGGTGCTCGGTGAAGCCCGGCCATTTGGCGGTCATCACGAGCAGGCGGAAAGGCTTATCGCTCTCTGAGCTTGTAATCGATGCGCGAACCAAATGATCGAATCGCGGAATCCCGACGACTTCGACCTTGTCCGTGTTCCCCCACTGCCGCAGTGTTCTCGCTTGCGACGCTCCGATGCAGGCAACCTTGTCACACAAAACGGGACGCATCGTCCACGGGCACGCCGGTTCGTCGTCGCGATTGTCCCACGCGTTTCGCCATTCCAAAATTCCATCGATCGCGTAAAGCGTGGCGACTCGGCGTTGCTGAAGAGACCGTATCGCATTTCGAAATCGCTCGAAGTGCTCCGAATAAAACAGGGCCACATCACCGGCAACCGCATCTCGCACAACCGTTTCGGGCTCCGCGATACGGACGGTGAGTCGGCGTGTCAGAGGATCGGCATGATGCCCAACCTCAGCCTCCGTCCCAACATAGAAAATTGTTCCCGTTGACAACGATGGGCCCGTCCATGTGGTGATGCGATGCTTCGATCGGAAAAATACAGCCAACTTGGCTAATTGCAAAGAAAATATCGCCTATCGTGCAATCCCGATCAAGGGGAACCAACACAGTCCGCCCGCAACCATTCGAGAAGGTCGCGATAAA
This sequence comes from Aporhodopirellula rubra, assembly GCF_014192335.1. Taxonomy (GTDB): domain Bacteria; phylum Planctomycetota; class Planctomycetia; order Pirellulales; family Pirellulaceae; genus Rhodopirellula; species Rhodopirellula rubra. The sequence continues at coordinate 240,317 of NZ_JACHXU010000004.1, forward strand.
CAGATTCCGGCGACAACTCCATCTGACGAACGCGATCGCACCGTTCCGAAATCTCTCGACGCAAATCTTCGTCACCCGATAGCCGAAGACACGCTCTGGCAAACCTTGTGGAGTCATCCTCAATGAGCATCGCGTCAATCACTCGTTGAGGCAAACCGCGTGTGTTGTGTGAATGGGCAATCAACGGTTTGCCGTAGTACAACGCCTCGATCGACTTAATTTTGATTCCGCTGCCGAAGCGAACTGGATTGATCGCGACATCGATTTCATTGTAAAAGTCGTCGATCCGATCCAGCCTTCCCACGCACCGAACTCCCGCCCAATCGTCCAACTGTCCACGCCTGATGGCGTCTCCCACCGTCCCCGCGATCACGAGTTCGGCCCCGGACGCTCGATGAACGTCACCCCAGCATTCCTCGAGGAACCAACGGATCCCGTCCACATTGGCTGCGTTCTCCGACGCGATGAATCCAAACCGTATCCGATCCCGATCTCTCCCGGTGTCCACAACCACCGACGGATTTCCAATCGACTCGGCACCAGGACAATACCCGACGACAATGACATCGCGGTCCGGAACCATGTCGCGAATCGTCGCCGCCTCATCCGCCTGCGTCGCGAGAATGAGATCGAATTTACGAAGCGCAGCGGCCTCCTCATCTCGTGAGATTTCAATCCAGTGAGCCTGTTGACGCTGGTTGAATTCTTGCTGCCGCAGATGCAGTAAATCATGGGTATCCACCATGGCGCGAAAACACCGTCGTCGCTCTGGAAAAGCGTTGAGCAAATGAGCCCAAACGATATAAACACTGAAGACATAATCAGGACACATCGATTCGACCAACGATCGAAATTGCATCGACGCCAATGGCCAGTGATAACTCTCCAGGATCAAGAATTCATCCGACGTCTCACGCGAGTCATGTCGAAAGCACCGGCGAATCTTAGGGAGTAGACCACTGACGCCAACTGCGATTCGGTCACGCGTGCGGACGGACCGTGGATCAAACAACTCGATCTGCAGTCCGTGTTCACGACAGATGACTACATCCGCCGGAGTCATCGCCACTAAAAAGAAAAATCGCAACTCGAACCCGTGCCCAAACAGGAACTGCACGATCGACCAAGTTCGCTGCTGGGCACCGTTCTCGCGCCGCCAAAACGGTTGATCGGTAGCAAAGAGAATCGTTTTCATCTGACAGCAATCTTCACGACACCCACGTCCGGTTGTCGCCGTTTTTGGTTGGCGATAGGCTTCCTTGAGGCTTCAAAGGTATCGAGCCATCGTCCGGTAGGGTAGGCGAAAGCAATCAAATGAGAAACCTTTTTCGTTCGCGTCCTTCCGAAGTCTTCTTCATTCGCGGGTATGCGAAATCGGGGACCACATGGCTGTCCAATTTGATGAACTTGAATCGTCAGATTAACAGCATGAGCGAGTTCCATCTGAGACCGCTGTTCGAAGGCGCGGAAAAAATTTCGAACTTTCCGTGGGGTATCCTCCGCCACGAAGACAAATCAAAAATCATGCACGATTCGCTCTACCGCATGGTCAAACAACTGATCTCGGACGTCTGCGGGAACGCGCCGTGGTGCGGCGACAAAACCCCCTGTTCTCTCCGCTCAACTTTCATTCCGGGCGTCAAGAATCTTTACATCACGAGAGATGGACGTGATGCGGTGGTGAGTTGGTTCTATCACACCATGAATCGAGAAATCGATACGCGTCCCGAGATGCTGACGAAGAAGAGTCGACTCGACGAAAACCCACAATATTTTGAAGAGAACAAACAGGAACTCCTTTCATTCGAACCGCTCGTGCGAGAATTCGCCAAGAGGTGGAACACGACCGTCACCGATGATTTCAAGATGATGCAATCATCCGATCGAGGTGAAATCGATCTGCCCTATCTTTGGATCCGGTACGAGGACCTGCAACTCGACACGCAAAAGTATCGCGACGAGGCCTATCGTTTCCTCGGTGCCTCACCCTCCAAAGCTGCTCCGTTAAATTGGTGTACGCAAGCCGGTTTTGGTGACAACGACCACAACAAGCCGGATCAGTTCTTCCGCAGAGGACAGGCTGGAACCTGGCAAGAATACTTCACGTCAGCTCAACTGAATTGGTTCATGGAAGAAGCAGGAGAAGCAATGCAATTGGTTGGTGCTCTTTAAGACCGAGAGCACTGCCTCCTCATCGTTTGGCTGCGTCACTTCTCCGTTCTGCTCCCAGTCGAGGCCGAATATTCGCCCCACGACAGCCCCGCACGAATCAGGTGGGAGACCCACTCATCAGGATCGGTGCGATTCCGTTTGATCCGATAGAGCAACGATTGGCAAACACAATCTAACAACGCGGCGACTCCCTGTTTGCACGGTTTATTGAACGCGACATTTGCCATCCCTTGCCCAATAAAATAGGACCGCACGTATTTTTCGGTGGCACGATCGGCGGGAACGATGTGCTGGACTCTCACATCAGGAACCCAACGCCCCTTTCCGCCCGAGCGGGCAATCCGCCTGAGAACATGAGTCTCGTCCTCGCCCATCATTCCTGACTTAACGCGGCCCAACGTCGGATCAAAAAGGTGCTCACGCTGCACGTCTAAGCGGACTGCAAAGTTTGCACCATAGGGCAATCGATGTTCATTCAGTTCGACTGGCGTTCGGCCGAGATCACGAGCGGCGTAGACGGGATGGCACTTTTCCCATGTCGCCCCCAACCAATCAGGACGACCGGGCGGGTCAAAAACGGGATCGATCACGCCACCAAAAAACGCCACCTCTGGTTCCGCAGAAAACGCATCGTAGTACGCACTCAGCCACTGCGGACAAACCAAAACATCGTTATCGGTCCAAACGATGTAATCCCCCGTCGACTCAGCGATCGCTCGGTTTCGGCTCCACGAGTGCCCCTGCTTAGTTTCGCGTACCACACGCAGCGGCAAATTATCTGCGAATCGATCGATCACCTGCGACGTATCATCTGTTGAATTGTTGTCGACCAGGACCAGCTCCCACGAATAGCGGTCGTCGGCGTCGAGTTCGCAAAGCCGCTCCAACGTGCGCTGCAACAATTGCGAACGATTCCAGGTGCATATTGCGACGCTAATTCTCATATTCGCAGACAGCTCCCTCGATGATCCACTTCGCTAACCATTCGTGGTTGCCAACTGCATGATCTCTTCCTGAAACGCCGCGACCGGGTTATCCCCATACCGCTCTCGAACTCGCACTCCGGCAAGTTGCCCCATGGATTGCCACTGACCCCTTTGTTGCCATGCCGCCTCGAGAGTCTGATCGAACAATTCGACCGTGGCTGCGGGTGCGATAAAACCGCTTTCGCCGTCATCGATCAATTCGCGATTTCGACCGACATCAGTGGTAATGCAAACCCGGTTGCACAACAGTGCCTCCACGACGGCTAACGCAGCACCTTCAAACCGTGACGGGAGAACCAGCCCATGATGGTTCGACCAAACGGCTTCTACATCCTCGGCGTATCCCTCAATCTGCAAGTTCGCTTGAAGGTTAAACCGTTCGATCAAATCCTGCGTCTGTCGCAGGTTTCCCTGTGGATTCCCAAAGAGGTGGACGCTAAGGTTTCGATTGCGCCATTTCTCCTGACTCAACAATTGGATCAAGACATCCTGTCCCTTCGAGGCGTAATGGATCCTAGCAACGCAGGCCAAACGCCACCCATCCTCCTCCGATGGCCATTCGGGATTCGCGCCCCACGAAACGTTGAAGGGATTATCAATGACGACCGCGTTCTCGAGCTTCATTGCCAGATTGGTTTCGACCCGGATACGATTCTCGTGTGAGACAAAGTAGACTTTCCTCGCATGCGTGTATGCCATGCGAAATTCATCGAGGTACTGATCATCGAGTGTGTCGGTGCTGACACTCTGCACGTTGATGGCGTACGGGATTCCGCGCCGGATCAATTCACTCGCTGGCAAGACCCGATCGAGGTGATAACCTAGCGTCACCATAACTGCGTTGGGTCGCTCTCGCGTGATCCAGCGTTGCAGGTGTTTGGTTTCATCCTCCAGATCAAATGGAGGTTTCAGACGATAGGGCCACGAACGCCATGTGGGATCGCGACGCGGCCAGACGCTCGCTCCGGCGGAACGCAATTCACTCAACACTCGCGGCTCGTTTTTCCACCACCGATAGTTCACCGTCACGTCGGTGTGAGCGTCCAGCAATCGGTGCGCGACTCGCGACCACAAAACCTCACTGCCGCCCCAAGGCACTCCGGTCATCGTTGAATAGAAACCGATCTTCACCTTGCTCAATCCATAAACGCAGACGCACCTGGATGATTGGGCGTCATCGCCTCTCGCCCACCATCGTTCGGCCCTATCGTGGCGTGACGTTGGGAGCAGGGAAAGGGGTGGTGGCAGTACGAATCACGTTCTCACTGCGTGAAGCAGGGTCAAATCCGTCCATCGAGTTTGGCCTCGCGAAGACCGAAGGTGAATTGAGCGTAAATCGACACTCATCATTCATCGGCTGACCGAACCCAACGCCCATCACTGACAATAACGTACCGCGAGCGGAGTGCAGCTTTACGAACGCGAGGTTGTAGTCGACCAAACTGCGTTGAAATTCGGTTTCCGCTTTCATCGCTCGGATCTGCGCTTCTAAGACGTCTTCGACATGCACATCTCCAGCCGCGTGCCGCTGCGATTGTGCTTCAAGACGAATGCGAGCGGCGTCCCGACTATGAGCCATTGAATTCATCGCACCGTAAGCGCGGTCCATCTCGATAAACGCCGTACGCAACCCAGCGGATACGTGACGTGCCTGCTCTTCAGCGATCGCTTGCTCACGACACAGTTGCAACCGTGCGTTATGGACCGCGGCGTTCTCACGACGATTGAGCACGGGCCGACTGTACTCGACGCCGACCTGCCAACCCTGCAACGCTTCACTGAACAGCGCGGTATCCGACGACGGGTCATCGGCCAGGCGTCGATACGCGCCGATGAGGTCGACCTGCGGTTTGTGCAAATTACGGGCGGCTTTGAGCTCCAAGTTTCGTTTGTTGATCTGAGCCTGTTGTTTGCGAAGCTCGATCCGATTCGCTCGTGCGATCGCGTCGCTCTCATGCCAATCGAACCGCATTGGTGCTTCCAAAGGAGGCCCCATCGGACAGATCAGTCGATCACCCGTTGCAGGCATAGCCAACAGAGTTCGTAGTTTCAACTCAACGTTATAGACGCCCGTGCGCCCCGGAACGGTCCCACAGATCGCGTTCCGCACGGCGGCTTCGGCCGAATAGTATTGCTGCCGCGCTAACGCCTCGACATCCGGCGGACTGACGCTCTGCGCGACCCGCTGTTGTTCACGCTCCCAGACTTGCCTTGCGTTTTCGAGCGCCGTTCGTTTTGCCTCAAGATTTTGATAGGCGAAATACAATTCCCAATAAACGACGGCCACATCACGAATCAATTCAGAGACCGATTGCTCGACTTCGAGCCTCGCCTGCTGATGCTCGATCTGTGCGATCAAGACACCCCGGTACATACCCGGCTTTGCCAGTGGCCCCGCAATCTGATTGAACTCCGTTCCCGCGCCACGCATCAACGGGTGTCGTGCTTCAGCTCCGTAGGCCGCGTATAGACCACCGGCGAGATCTTGGTCGTATCCTCCGACACCAACGACAGAAACCTGAGTCCCTGTACGAAGCACACGGCCCAGTCCCACCTTGGCGAGAGTTTCGGGTTGCGCGAAGACACCAAACTGCCCACCCGTAAACGCCGAATTGACCGAGTTACCGCCGCCGTTGTAGACGAGCCCCGTTTCAAATTGCGTATCGAACGCCGCAAGACTCGCATCGATGCCGAGGTTCGGATCGCTCCGCAAAACCGCCGGGTCAAGCGTCGTGCGAATCGCGTCGGGATACGACAACACGCGACCACCATGATCCCGAATCACGGGACTGTTATCGAGCGCCATATGGACCGCTTCGTCGAGCGACAGATACCAAGGCGTCAATCGGTCAAAATCATCCGCACCGGGCGGTAGCGGTTGCACCGCCCCCAACCCTGGGCCCTGATCGAACACGACGCCCGCCGCCGGTTGAGCAAATGAAACTTGCTGCAACAACGGATCGACATCTGCCTTCGCGTCCGCAGCAATCGTCTTCAGCGAAGCATCGTCGACCACTGGGTCGTGCGCCAGGTTTCGCGATATCGACGAACGGCACCCCGCGATACAAACCGCGATTCCGACGAGCAACATCCACGCTGTCGCGCAACGTAAGATTTTGGCGAGCAGGTAGGCTGGCATTGGCTGCGGATTGGGAACAAGGAAGTCGCGCGAAGGTGCTAAACCTCAACCATTATCGGAATGACACCATCCGCATAACAGGATGATCGGTGCCACTAGACCGAATCCCCTAACCCGTAAAATTTACCACTCTAGAGTGAACGTGCGTCGACAGCATGCTCCTCAAACGGCGAATGAGTTTCACGCAAAATCGTTCGACCGCGGATCTGATAGGTGACTCCTCGCCACGAAATCTGCCTGGCCAAAAAGCACTTCGCGAAAAAAATCGGCGTGACTAACTGAGCAAACACAATCCAAAACGGCAGCGTCAGCCAAAACGCAGCCCCCAGTCGATTCTCCTCTCCATCTAAGTCCTCTATCCGCTGCCGGGCTCCCCACTGACATATCGCGACCAACACCACGTTGGAAAACTCAAACGCGAACAGCAAAATCACGGCCGTCGACATCACCCGCCCGTCAGCCTGAAACCACCCTAACATTAACAACACCACAGCCAACAACGGCACGATGAACGAGATAATCCCATAGCCAACCGTCAACAGCCAATGCGGATGATACAACTTCGCCGTCAGCATCTGCCGAGGAATCCACTGCATCAAATCGCTCAAAGTGCTCGATTCAGGATTCACCATCAACACACTCGGCACAAACACCTGCCGGTAACCGTGCCGACGCAATACCTGATACAGCATCGTGTCCTCGCAGAGTGCGTTCGACCACTTGTCGATCAATCCCGCCTCGTCGATCACGCGACGGCGAATCGCGAGACTGCCTCCCCACGCGATCCGCAATAAAATCATGTTGATCGCTGCTGGCACGTTCCACAGATAACGCACCACCGCGCCCGGCGAGGAAGGCGGGGGATGGTACCAACGATTACCCGTCGTCACGCCCACCTGATCGTCAGCGAAAGGAGCCACCAATTCCGCCAACCATGAAGCGTGCGGCGCAGAATCCGCGTCACACAACGCGACCACTTCCACCGCAGGACCCAATTCTGAAATCGCCTGCACAAGACTGCTGCATTTCAGACTACACGTGCTCGGCGGATCATTGAGAAAACTCACATCCAGGCGAGGATTCGAATCAAACTCTTTGACAATTGGCAATGAAGGATCGTCAGGCCGATCGATCAGCACTCGCAACCGATAGTCAGGATAATCCTGTGATAGCAAACTCGAAACGCACTGCCTCAAAAACGGATCGGCACCGCGAAGACACAGGACGATGACGGCCTTGGGTTGAAATGACGTGGCCGATACAGGACTCCGGCGAGCCATGATGGCTGCAAACGCCAACGCAAAACAGCACTGGATCACCACGATGACAACGACCGCCCAGACCATGGCGACTGCCAGCGTCACTGAAACGACTCCTCGGAAACATTCTGACGCATCGCAAAACTCATGAACTCGGACCATCGTCGGTAACATCGACGAAGAGTATACTGCCCGCTTTTGCCGACGTGCAGGTCACCACCTAACGATGTCAACGACGTTGCGTTTAACTCCGTTCGAACGATGCCTCGTTTTAGAACATTGCGCTGGCTATCCCTGTGATTGCTTCGTCCGCACCGTTTTTGAAGGGCGTGTCGACGACGAATGCTTCACCAACGCCGTCCGCTCAGCTCTCGAATTTCATCCGCTACTGCGTGCGGTCGTCAAAACGGGATGGACCGAAAAGTGGACGTTTCCCGATTTCTCCGACCCATCAATCGAGTGGCGTGAGGGAAATGCCGGAGGCCCGTTTCCTCAGGCGAGAAAGATTGATCTCTATCGTGAGACGGGACTCAAAATCCTGGTCATACGGGATCAATCCAATACAGACGTGTTGTTTCAGTTCCATCACGCGTGTTGTGACGGAGCCGGAATTGACCGCTTCATCGATGACGTACTGGTCAATTACGCTCGCGAGTGGGAACACGCTTCGGATGCCAGTCATTCCCCGTGCCAGCATCCGGCAACAGTCGATGTCAATCGACTGACAAAGCGAGGAGCACATGGTTTGCGGTTCAGCTCAACCCTGAAGGTACTGCCCAGTCAACTCGTCGGTCTACTCGGCGCGGCTCAGTTTTGGGGACGCCAGCCGAAACCGGTTGTCGAACACCAAGCACGGGACCGAGACACGGCATCCCAGAAGCAAGTCCCATCGATCACGTCGTATCGATTCGACAAAGCCGAAACGCTCACTCTTCGAAAAGCCGCGATTGAACGAAACGTCTCTCTGCACGAACTGCTGGTCCGTGATTTCTTCTTAGCGTTATGGAAGTGGCAGAAAAAGCTCGGGCAATACGACGCGGACTCCTGGGTCCGAATGATGGTCCCGATGAACATGCGAGATACGTCCTACCGCTCTCTGCCCGCAATGAATCAAGTCAGTTCGATTTTTCTCGATCGCCGAGGCAAAGACGGATCGGATCCCGATCAATTGCTCAATAGCATCCGCGAGGAAATGGAAGTCATCCGGAAATTTCAACTGCGCTATACGTTTCTGTTTTTGCTTGAGATTCTAAATCGAATTCCTACCGCGCTAAAAAAATCAGTCACCCGTGACGAGTGCAAAACCTCCGTGATCTTTTCCAGCCTTGGAAAGTCACTCCGACGATGCGAACTGCCACGCGAAAGCGGTCGAATATGGGCGGGGGATATCGTGCTGAATGACATCTATGGAATCGCCCCACTGCGTCCGTACAACTGCTTCACGATATTCAATCTTGAATACGCCAATCGCCTCCGCGTCAACCTTCACTACGATGCCGAGTTCGTCAGCCCCGCCGATGCCGAGGAGCTAATGAACCTCTTTGTTTTGGCTCTGAACGAAACCATTCAAGTGTCCGGCAGGTGACTCCGCCGCGACGCCGTCGATGCGGCGAAATGTTTCGGACTGCTGCAGGTAGCCGTAACAGACTGAAATCAGCCGGGCATCCGCGGGAGCACACACGATCCCACTCGGCGCCAACGACGCCAACGTCCGACGACAATCGAATCGCCCGTGAACACCACGATCGTTTTCGGTCGCCAACCGAGGCATCATCATCTCAGCGAGTAATTTGAACTCGCTGGTTGAGTTCGTCTCGTTCGCTGAGCTCGTCTTGCCCGCCGAGCCCAGCTCATGTGAAGCGAGCTCCGCAGCCTCCGCCAACGCCAACAGTCTGGCCTGCCATTGCTCGAGCGGAACCATATCCACCTTTGTCCCGCCCGCGTTCATCCACTGCGTCAACGCCTCCGCGGTCAGCGGTGTTGGGTTGGTCAAATGGAACGTGCCACCGAGCGTATCGGGCTGCTGAGCGAGGTACACAATTGCGCGAGACACGTAGTCAACCGGCGTGACATCCAGATCTAAACTACGAAAGGGTGCGGCTCCCACCATCAAACAAGCTCGCACAATGTTGTGCAACAAATCGTCCGTGTTTGCGACACCGGTTTCACTGTGCCCGGTAACGTGACCTGGCCGGTAAATGGTGACCGGCACGCCACGCTCGCGAGCCTCCTCGATCATCCGCTCGGACACCCATTTCGTTTGCGAGTATCCGTAAAGCAGCTCATCGCACGCAGGCAAGCAATCGGATTCACTAATCACGCGACCGCGATTCGTCTCCGTCGCGTGCACGGTAAACGTGGAAACGTAGTGCATTGGCTTGAGTTTGCCGTGAACGGCGAAACGCAACATCTCGCGAGTTCCGCCGACGTTCGACTCTTTGAGGGAACCGTAGGGAAGTGCCAAATTCACGTTGGCACCGTTGTGATAAATCACATCCACGGACGAACCGAGGTTGTCGTACACATCCGCCGACAGCCCTAACCTTGGTTTTGAAAAGTCACCGGTCACCACTCGGACACGCTCACACATCCCACAATCGGGAAGCGAGTATTTCTCCAGATTGTCCTTCAACCGCTGCAGCCCCGACCGCTCGTCATTGGCCCGCACCAAACAGACAACCTCCGACTCCGTCGTTGTCAAAATTTCGCTTAACAGATGAGCACCGAGGTATCCCGAGGCGCCCGTCAAGAGAATGCGCGGTGATGAGATCTCATTTACAGACGCATCCGACGTGATCGCCAACGGACCGAGTTCGGCTTCGCGTTCGAAGTCAATTTCATCCGAAACACGCGTTGCGGTTTGGTTGTCGCTTGCAATCGGATCGCTTTCGTCGGACGCATCCAAATCGGTCATCAAATCCAACATGGTCCGACTGAGTTCGACGATGCTCGGTCCACTCAAGATTCGGTTAACCGGAATTCGAGTCCCGGTCGCTGTTTCGAGTCGGTTGATCAGTTCGACGGCCATCAACGAATCGATACCGACTTGCGCGAGCGACACTGTCTTGTCGACTTTATCAGGATCGATCCCAAACACACCCGCAACTTGCTGCGTGACGAGCTCGCCCAAGATCTCCAATCGTTCACTCGGCGATGCGTCACGCAAGTCGCTATGGAAACCTGTGTTGGTTCGGTTCGTGGTCGCGTCGTGCGTGACGGATGAATACATCGCGAGAGTACCGACCGCGGGACTGAGTTTACCCAACTGTTTCCAATCCACACGGGCCGCGCCGACCACCGACGTGTCACGGAGAATCATTTCGGAAAACACACCGAGGGCTTCGTTCATGCGAAACGCTTTCAATCCGATGCCTTCGAGATACTCCGCCGTCTTTTCATTTCTCGCAACAAATCCGGCATCCAGCAACGCACCCCAATTCACCGTCAGTGCAGGCAGCCCGCGTGATCTCCGGTGCTGTGCCAGTGCATCGAGAAAGCTGTTCCCGGCGTTGTAGTTGGCTTGTTTGGCAGCACCCACGACCGTCGAAAACGATGAAAAACAAACGAAATGATCCAACGACATCTCAGACGTGGCATCGTGCAAGTTCCACGCGCCTAGCATCTTGGGATACAACACGTTGCCCATTCTCGTTTCATCCAGGTCGCTGATGAATGTGTCATCGAGGACCATGGCCGCGTGCACGATGCCTTTGAGTTCGTGCCCTGAGTCCTCGATTTGCCGCACAACGCGTTGGACATCCTCAAAATTTGTCACGTCCCCTCGCGCGTCGGTGACGACAACGCCCTCGGCTCGCAACGATTCGATTGCGTCGACGGTGTGATCACGTGGCCCACTCCGGCTCATCAAAACGAGATGCCGTGCCCCCTGTGAAACCATCCACTTTGCGATTTCGAATCCGAATCCACCGGCGCCCCCGGTGATCAGATACGCGGCATCACATCGCAGCAAATTACCATCTTCGGTACACGGCCCAATCGTCAATGGCTCAGACGAGGACGGTTCACTCGGGAAGGTGAGAACGTTCTTTCCGATATGGCGTCCCTGCGCCATAAACCGAAACGCCTCAACGACGTCGCTAATCGGGAACGATTGATGTGTCAGCGGCCGATAGGCACCCGAGTCAAACAACGATGTCAGCTCAGACAGGATTGACGCAATTCGATCAGGTTGCTCAACAATGATCTGAGCAAGATCGACCATGTGATACGAGATGTTGTTCTTAAACGCGGCCAACCCGACTTTGGAGTTTCCGTAGACGTCGATCTTTCCGATTTCAAGAAATCGTCCAAACGGCGCGAGCACCGAAAGGCTCTTCGGTATGAATTCACCCGCCAAGGAGTTGAGCACCGCGTCCACTCCTGTTCCCGACGTCCGCCGCATCACTTGGTCGGCAAATTCGACCGTTCGCGAATTCATCACGTGCGCGACACCCATCGAATGGAGCAGCTCGCGTTTTTCCGGCGTCCCGGCCGTCGCGAAAACTTCGAGACCGAGGTGCTTGGCCACTTGAATGGCGGCTTGTCCAACGCCTCCCGCCGCGGCATGGATTAGGATTTTTTCGCCGCGTCGCATTCGCGCGACATCGTTGATTGCAAAGTGTGTGGTCAAGAAAACCGTCGGCAACGTCGTCGCTTGCTCGAACGTCAAATCCGTGGAGTGCCTGAACGTCAACCGATGATCGACGGTCACATGCGTGCGAAACGCGTACGGGGCAATTCCCGAAACTCGATCACCACACTCAATCCCGCTGACCTCAGATCCAACCGCAACGACGACTCCAGAGAAATCGTCACCAAACCACAGCAAATCCTCCGACGTGCCCGGATGCATGGCCAAGGCTTTCATCACGTCACGAAAATTGATGCCTCCCGCCATGACACGAACTTCGATTTCGCTAGGCCCAGGTGATCGTCGAACCGTTTCGTTCAGAGTCAAGTTCTCGAGAACGCCTGCTTTTTCCATTTGCAGTTTGAACGGAACAATCTCACCACTCTGCGAAAACGCACGCTGACGACGCTGAGGGATCTGGTCGATAGCAACGTGTTGCAACCGGCTGACAAATCGATGATCACTGCGGTAGGCAATTTCTCGCTCGTCGCTGTCGCCACGGACTTCATAGAACACGTCATCGGCTTCCGATGCATTCCCGACCGAATCCAGATCCACGAGCGTCCATCGATGGGCAGCCGATTCGTTGTTCGCGACTCGCAGAAAACCGATCAATGGTGTCGCCGCTAACCCGTTCACGGGATCTTCGTCGCGAACACTTTGAGCCGACCGGGTCACAAAATAGACGCGAGGCGCGTTGACAGGATTGATTTCGTCTAACGCGTGTGCGATCTGCATCGCACTCAACACACCCGCGTTTTGATCCGCTCGTAATCCGCCACAACCAACATTTTCGATGTCGTTATCGAGCGTCCAGCATTGAATGATTCTAGTCGGCAAACTCAGGTCGAGTTTCGATTCGGCGAACACTCGTTGAATCTCCTCCGATGATCCGTCGACAACGGTGAAGCCTGAATCATCGAACCGTTCAAATGACGTACCGCGGCGAACAGTAACGACACGTTGATGCCTCTGCGAGAAACGGGACGCGATCGCCTCCCCGGTTCCTTTTGAGTCGACAAACACGACGACGTTGGTGCGTCCGAGCAAGGCACCGCCAGGCTCCACAATATCCTGCGAGCTATCGTCCGAAACGGCCTCGGCACCTCGAGCAAAAAATGCGGCTTGTTCCATTTCGCTCTCGCTGGGCGAACAAGTCAGTGACCGAACGTCCTCGAAACCACATTCCGACAGCAACGTTTCCCAACGCGAACGCCCCAGCAATGGCGAACCTTCACGATCCTCACAGTCGCTGAATCGCCACCAACCTTCGAGGAGTCCGAACACGTTGTCCCAGATCGGTCGTGGACGGACGACTTCGAGAAACGCAAACATGCCTTCGGAAGCAAGACATGATTTCACGTGCGTGAGCGTCGACCGCAAATCCGCCGTTGCGTGCAGCACATTGGTAGCGACGATCAAATCGTAACCGTGCGGATCGATTCCCTGTGAGGCTGGATCACGCTCGATGTCGAGCGTTTGGTAACGCATTGACGAGTGATCGGAAAAATGACGTTTCGCCTCGGCGATGAACGCACCGCCAATGTCAGTGAACGTGTACTCCACACGATCTGCAGGCAACACGTCGAGCAAACTGCGAGTAAGCGAACCGGTCCCGGCCCCGATTTCCAAAACCCGAAGAACACGTCGCGGCGGCAGCGACTCAATACTCGTGGCGACCGCCGATCGCAGCAATTGGTTGAATGTCGAAAACTCACCCGCCTCGGTGTAAAACCGATCGAGTAATTCCCTCGATCCCCCGGGGAACAGCAGTTCCAACGGATCGATTTCGCCCGACCAAACCTCTGCCAATCGCGGACCCGTTGCCTGGACCAACGCGACCTCCGATGCGAAGCGTGGATACTCGTCCGACAACTCGACCAACATCTCGGTCATGTCAATATGTTTCGGCTCACGCACGACCCGCCAACCGGAATCATGCGTTTGCAACAATCCATATTCGACCATCCAATCGAATTCAGCTCGCAACAATCGTGCATGCGATTCGTCGACGCTGAGGTCGGCAATCGCCTGTTCAGCATCGAAGTTTTCTCCGAATTGATACTTCCACCCCGATTCAACGAGCGCATTCTCGATCAACTGGACAACGATCTTTCCTATCCGCGGAACAAAATCGTTGTAGTAGTCTGACAAACCTCGTTCAGCGTATCGCTGTGGAATCGACTCCTTCGTTGATTCAATGACATCGTTTGTTGTGGCAAGGTTGGCTGGCCCTTCGGTTCGCGTGCCGAACAAACGTTGTGGTTCCCACTGGATTTGATAGAGGTGATCTTCAGCCTCAACATGGCTCGGCACTTGTTCGACTTGCGCGACACGGAATCGAGTGATCGATGCGACGGGGTCACCAGAATGATCGACCACACGTACGGAGTACTCAACCGACGGCCCGTCGACCCTGGTGCGAATCGCGTATGCCCAAAGCAAATCGGGAATCTCCGGGACATGAACGTGCACGCGGCCGACCGATTCCGGCAAAAACATCTGACCGACATCTTCTGCAACATCCGATCCATATCGGGTGCCGTGCGTGGCCTGGAAACACGCATCAAGTACCGCAGGATGCAGATGGTACTGCCTGGCGACTTTAGCGGTCTTTTCCGACACCTCGATTCGAGAGAGCGATTGTTCGCCGCTCGAGTTCGGCCCCACCTCCGTGCGACCGCTCCACGCTTCCTGGATTAACGAGAACTCCTCACCAAAGCCGTAGCCCAACTCGTGAAGATCGCGATACAACTCCTCGTGCTCGATTCGATCGGACAATCGATGCCGCAATTGGTCGAGATCAATCGGTTCGGCATCGCAAACCTGCGGCAGAGCCACCAACCTGCCCCGCGCGTGAATCTCCCAGGACACCGCGTTACTCGTTCCGCTCTGATCACCGTCTCCCCCCGACGCTGCATAGACGGTGAACGACTTGCTCTCCTGCTCAAAGACGACCTGGACTTTGGGCACCGCGTTATCCGAAACGAACAAGGCCTTCTTACATTCGAGATCTTCAACGGCGTAGGATTCATCACCAAACATCTCCGCAGCAACCGCCAATCCGATTTCCACATATCCGGACGCGGGAAAGATGACGCCGTTCCAAATTTGATGGTCTTTCAGGTACGGAAAAAGATGCGTGTCCACGTAGAACTGCCACGTCGGTTCGGCAACGTTCAATCGTTCGCCGAGCAACGGGTGCATCGGGGCGGATACACGATTGGCGGTGTTTCCTCGGTCGAGCCAATGCTCGTGATAGTTCCACGGATAGGAAGGTTGTCTGACAAACGCACCAGAACCTTGATTCACCGCACCCCAATCAACCTCAACACCGTCGATCGCCAACGCAGCCAGGTTTGTCGCCAGTTCCATCGCGTCATCGGTCCGACGCGAGATCGAATGCGTTACCGTCGCTTTGAGGTTCTGATCCGCCACACACGCCTCGATCGAACTACGCAGTGATGGGTGCGGCCCGACTTCGATGAACCGACGGGCGCCGCCTTTCAGAATTGCCGCGATCGCGGATTCAAACCGCACCGGCTCACGCACGTTCCGCCACCAATAAGCCGCATCCATTTGCTCACCGACCTGTTCGGTTTCCGACACCGTCGAGATGAACGGGACACGAGCGGGACGCGGGTTCAGATGTGACAGCGACGCGAGCAACTCGTCTTTGATCGGCTCCATCTGATGGGTATGAAACGCGTAGTCGAGTCCGAGCCAACGCATGAAACGACCGCTGCTCTCGATTCGAGCACCGATCAACTCCAACGGTTCGGTATCGCCACCGAGCGTGACCAAAGCGGGACTGTTCACGGCGGTGATTTGAACCCGATCGGAATGCTCGCCGATAAATTCAGTTGCCTCTTGAACGGAAATGCCCGACGCCAACATTCGCCCCGCACCACCGGTGATGTTTTGCAATCGACTGCGATGGTAGATCAAACTCACCGCATCGCTCAGCGAATAGACGCCCGCACACCACGCCGCCGCGACCTCCCCGACACTGTGCCCCACGACCGATGTCGGACGGACTCCCCATGACGCCCACAACCGTACCAGCGCGACCTGCAACGCAAAGATCGCCGGTTGAGCGACGCGGGTTTGCTGCATGTTCGATTCCGACTCAGGTAACAGCATCTCCTTCAACAGCGACCAACCACTAATCGCCTGAAAGAGTTCATCGATCTCTTCGAGTGTTTCGCGAACGATCGGCTCGCGTTCGATCAGGCCTCGCCCCATTGCGGACCACTGCGAGCCCTGTCCAGTAAACACGAAAACACTATCATCGCGATGATCTCCGGCATGACCAACGACGACACCATCGCCGGCCTTTCCATGATGCAGCCACTGCGACAAACGGCGGCGGAGTTCACGCGGACTGTTCCCAATCACAGCCAGACGATGAGGATGGAGTTCTTTGCGGTCCCCAGCCGAGGTGCAAAAATCGGCGAGATCGCCCTTCATTGTCCTCAATCGTTGGCGATAGCGTTTAGCGTACTCCTGCAACGACGATTCATCGCGCGCAGAAATCGGCAACACGTACGGTCGATTTGCGGTTTCGGTAGTGCGTGAGGGTGCGTTCGTCCCCGGGGCCGATTGCATCACGACATGTGCGTTGGTGCCGCCAAAACCGAACGAGTTCACCGCCGCCAGCGTCGAGCCTGATTCCGTCATCGGCAACGGACGCAACTCCGTCGGAACGCTGAGCTGGTACCGATCCAGAGGAATCGCGGGGTTAGGTGTTTCAAAATTTCGGTTAGCGGGAACCTGCTTACGGTCCAACACTAATGCCGCTTTGATCAGGCCGGCCACACCGGACGCCGATTCAAGGTGACCGATATTCGTTTTGATCGACCCCATCCAACAAACGTCGTCGGCCGAACGTCCCTGGGAAAGCACCCGACCGAGCGCCTCGGCTTCAATGGGGTCACCCACTGGTGTTCCGGTTCCGTGAGCTTCCACGTAGGCAACGTCTTGAGGTGAAACGCCCGCTTCCTTGTACGCGGTCCGCAACATCTCGCTCTGGCCGGCGACACTCGGCACGGTCATCGAAGACGTTTGCCCGTCTTGGTTAACGACCGCGGAACGCAACACCGCGTAGATTCGATCGTTGTCCTCAATCGCCTTGGCGAGCGGCTTGAGCAAAACGAGCCCTGCGCCCTCACCCCGCACGTACCCGTCCGCCCTGGAATCGAATGCAAAACACTCTCCCGTCGGTGACAACATCGAGGCCTTGCTAAACCCGATGCTGGTATTGGGTGTGATCAACGCGTTAACGCCGCCGGCGAGCGCAGCCTCGCATTCCCCCGACCAAATCGCTCGACATGCTAACGACACCGCCACCAAAGCCGATGAACAGGCGGTGTCCACCGCGATGCTCGGCCCCTTCAGGTCGAACATGTATGAAATACGATTCGCCGCGATGCTCAGCGTCCCGCCCGTGTTCGTATGAACATCGAGGTTCGCCAAATCATTCAGTTGCAGACTTCCGTAATCATGACTCGATGCACCGACAAAAACGCCAACGCTCGCTCCACGCAATTTGCTCGGTGCGATCCCGGCATCCTCGCAGGCTTCCCATGCCGTCTCGAGCAACCATCGTTGCTGCGGATCCATCCGCTTGGCCTCGCGGGGAGATATCCCCCAAAATGCAGCGTCGAAATTTTTGATCTGATCGACAAAGCCGCCACGTCGCGTGATCATCCGCCCGGTCGACTCAGAATCCGTGTGGTGATACCGATCCACGTGCCAACGATCTTCAGGCACCTCACCGATGGCACTGGCCCCCTCGATCAACATTTTCCACAACGAATCGGTGTCGTACACGCCGCCTGGGAATCGACAGCCAACCCCTACTAACGCCAACGGATCACGTGGGTGAAGTTGATTCCGTTCTGTCATCGACGAATTTCCAAGCGTTCTGATTAATCAAAAAAGCGGTATGAATCGCGGGTTCCGTCATTCGACGCGTCCACGGGGCGAGTCAGGCCGAGCGTCCCGGAGTGACCGCCGCGATACGCCCATCCCCCCGATGTGTAATCGACCTGAAGACAACGCAATTTCGCTGTCTCGAACACACAATCGCGATTTTGAGGCCTCGACGGGGCCTCGAAAACACCCCTTTTTTCGAGCCAGACCGATTTTGGTAGGACATGCATTTCGCCGACTGGGACTATAGCAGGCGATCGTCGATCAGATAACGTGCCTATCAGCGATGTGGGTTTCAACGCCCCTCGACAATGTCCGCCCTCATGCACGGGCCCGGAGAGCCACATCTGACAGCGCACCGCCCCCCGCACACACGGTCCTGAAACCCCGTCTAGGCCATCACCAAATACGACGTGTAGCCGACAAATCCGATCAAGAACATCACACCTTCCCAACGCGAAATCCGGCTCCCCGTGTAGAAAATCAGCAAACACGCCACCGCCACAATCACCATCACCGGCATATCAAACCGAATTGCCGCGTCACTGACCGGCACCCCGTCCGGGGCGACGAGAGACGACACCCCCAACACGCACGCTAGGTTAAACAGATTGCTGCCGACGACGTTGCCCACGGCGATTTCACGTTCGCCCCGCACGCTCGCCACCACCGACGTGACGACTTCGGGCAACGACGTCCCCGCAGCCACGATCGTCAGGCCGATCACCAGTTCGCTCACGCCCAACCGGGTCGCAACGGCCACCGCACCATCTACCAACCATTTCGACCCAAACCCCAACAACACCAACCCCACGATCACCAAAACGATGGGCAGAACCAGTCCAATATAGAATTCATTCCCGCTCGCCTTTCCTCTCTCGCCCGCACCTCGATCGTCGGAACCTCGATCGCCGGCTGCCAATTCCTCTCGGACCGTGGCCGCTTCCAACTTTGATATCCGAATACAGATCGCGATATATCCCAAAAGCATGGCGAACAAAATTCCGCCATCGAGCCTCCCCACCAGACCATCGCTCGCGAGCAACCACGCCAATAAAGAAACACCTACCATCAACGGCACGTCAAATCGAATCAGCCGACTCGACACAACCAACGGCGTGATCAATGAAGAGACCCCGAGAATGAACAACACATTAAAAATGTTGCTGCCCACAACATTCCCCACGGCCACATCGGCGGCGCCAGACATTGCCGCCTGCAAACTGACGCCGAGTTCCGGTGCACTCGTCCCGAACGCAACCACGGTCAGCCCAATGACGAGCGGAGGGATACTCAAGACCGCGGCGATCGTCGAGGCACCGCGCACCAAAACCTCGCCACCGATCGTCAATGAAACAAGACCGACTGCGATCAAAACCCAAGACTGAAGTTGTTCGTTCATGCATGACTCAAAAATGTCGGTTCGCCCAAACGTGCAAACCGACGAACATTAGAAAAGCGACACCTTCGCTGGCTGAGGGATGATCACCATTCTATCACTCGGGCTCCTCCGGCACGTCATCATCACAACGCGCCGGCACGCCCCTCACGACGCGTCGGCACGCGTCAACGGCCCGCCCCGCCGACATGACGAACGCGAGCCAACTTAATGGAGCTAAATACCACGCTCGACCGAATGAGATGCCAACACTCGTCGGCAGCGGAATTCGATTCCAACTAGCATCTCAAACGATCCAGCGTAGCGACCTGGACGACCCTACGCTGCTACTCGCGGCGTTGAACCTGGAGATATTGAACCTGGCGATACCGAACCTGATCGTGTGGGATCCGACTGCAGGTCTCGCGCAGTCACCATGTCGCCAACAGGGAACGGAAAGATGCCTGGCGTGAAGTCGATCGGCACACTGCATCGCGGTGGATCGATTCGGTTGAGTTTCCAGTCCCAACGCCGCCAAAAACTCAGACCGTTCGCCCATTGACCGATCGCGCTACGAATTCGCTCCGCGCCCGGGTGCTCGGCATCTTTGAGTTCATGGAGGATATCCAACCCGCCGCTGGGCAATCCCACCAACATCAACGCGGTTGCGTAGTTAACCTTCAAAGTGTCATCGACCTCGGGCTTCAAGATCGTCGTGCCCGCAGACACCGACATCCCTCGAAAAAGATTCACGGCATCGGCCGCTTTGCCCATCCTCAACGCACAAACGGCCATCGCGTGCAGCAAGACAGGAGTGCGAGGAAGAACACGCATCGCGTCATAAGCCGCAGCGTAGTTCTCCTTCTGTATCAGCCCGATAACTCGTTTCGGAACGTCACCCTCTTGCTCAGTTCCCTTTGCCGCCGATGGGTTCTGACGCGTCGATCGTTTTTCATTCTTGGTTGTTGACATTCAATATCTCTCGTAAATACGGACCGGTATCGAAGACACCGACCGAAAGGGAAGTTGCAGATAAGCACAGAATTCGATTTCAAATCGATTTCGACTTAAATTTGCAAACGCACCCCTAGCGAAACGAGAGAAGCCCAGTCGCTCGCGCCGGCCCCCGAAAGGTTCGATGCCAGAAATCGCGTCCATGAACCACCGATACTGTCCGAACCGACAAAGATTCCGGTGAGCTTTGGTTCGAACTTGTCACCCGATGTCGCCTGCCATCGAAGCATTGACTCCGCGTGCATCGTAGGCGAATCAATCGCATCGGCTGCCGAGCAAGCCTGGGTCTTGTCGAGATTCGCGACCGCTTCGGCCGACGTTTTGAGAACGTTCAGCCCAATGCCTACGACGACACCCCAGAGCAAAAGCCCTTGGAAGAAGAAGCCAACGAGGTGTCGGCGAGGGTGCATCGTGATGGGTTTTCCTTGCGAAGAATATCTGGATAGCAGTATTCGATCACTCCTACCAAATGTCAAGAGATTTTGCACGCATTTGGATCCAATGGGAAACGCATTGGACTTACCGTTCTCGACGCCCTCCCTGCCACGCTCCCCCTTTTCCCATCTCCTATTTCTCCGTGCCTTATTTTTCCATGTCTCCCAACTGCAAATTCAACGCTCCGATGGACATCCGAATTTCCCAGAGCGACATCGCCAAGGATCCGACCATCAAAATCAGGCTGAGTCCGAAGACGCCCTTTCCGATCGCGATCTGCCCGGCAAACAACAACCCCATGCAAATCGTGCACGACAGCAAACTGGCAACGCCGAGGGTCTGCATATCGCGGATCAAATGCACGCGTTTTCGCAAGTTCACAATTTGAGCCGCCGCAACCGGGTCCGACGTCTCCAGGTACTCGCGGTGCAACGAACGAATCACCGTCGCAAGAGCCAAGAAGCGATTCGTGTACGCCAACAAGAGCAACGAGATCGTCGAAAACAGAAGCGCCGGAGTAGTAAGATCAATCGACATGGCAACAGAACCGTAGACGTGAGATGGGTTCACCGCAGCGAAATCTCGGCCACGATGAGTTCGAACCGAACATCACTCCATTAAACCGCCGCACTTCCAAATTGATAAGTTACCCTGGTCGACGCGATCGCCCACACGTGTCAACAGCCAACCATGTCCGATGCGTTTTACGCACCGTCAGCTCACCCATTTCCGATCGACCGCTCATCGCGAACCGATCCTGGATCATAACGACCGACGGGCAACCACAACCAGACCTTCTCGCAGTACTCGCGATAGCCGTCCGTGAATCGCTCACGCAAATCCCTTTCCTCGATCGGACGGACGAACAGGTGCCAAACGACGGCGCCACACAAGGAATACGCGATCACCGAAACGCTGCCGAGAAACCATCCCACCGCCATTCCCTGCAGAATCCCGGCCAACGCCATCGGATTGCGCACGAATCGATACGGCCCGGCGACGACCAACCTCGGCGCCGTCGCGGTCGGCAATGGCGTCCCCAGTCCAACCGTCGCCATCGTGTATCCGCTCCATCCACCCAACGCAGACGCGGTTACAAACATCGACATTGCAAGCCAGGACTGGCCCGCGTGTTGAAAACCATCGAGACCGATCCTGCGTTCGACTTCGACAATCCCTTTGGGAACGATCCAAAGAAAGACACACCAAAAACCGAAAGTTTGCGTGAACGTCCATGCGAGTGCCGTTCTCCTGTTCATCGGTGTCACTCGAATCGTCGCTGGCGTTTGAGTCGCGTGACCATAGATGGTCGCCATCGCGAACGTCACCCCCGCCATGCTGACCATCATAGCCGACGCCAACCACGCATCATTGACCAGCACACTGACTCCGATGCAGTACAACGTGGGATAACAAATCGCGATCGCGAGTGCCCACACCACAGTCGTTGCCCAGTTCCTTTGCTGGGCGACGGCTTCGGCGACCACGAGGGAACCTCCGATCAGCAACACCAGATCACTGAGCCAAAACCCGAGCAGCGAACCCTCGGGCCAACCTTCCGGTTGAAACCACTGAACACTACCGGGCACCAACACGAGCAGCCCCCACCACGCCAACACGCCGATCGCCTGGACAATGAAATAACTCGCTACAATTTTTCTTGCATTCATGCCATCGATCGTAACCGCAAACGCTCACCTCGATCCAACACTGACAACAAAGCATTGATTCACAACAACTCTCTGCCGCTGATCTACTCCGTCGGAACGCAAGTGGTTACGAAAAAGGATGTCAACGCGTCGAACGACCGAATCGCCCATCCCGCCGGCGCCGTTGGCGTGATCGTTCGATCGCCCGTTGACCGTAAACACGCCTACCGAGTCCGTTTCAATGACGGATTCGAAGCACCGATTCAGCACGATCAAATCATCCGCTTATCGGAATTCAAAAGCGTGCATGCCAATGCGAACGAATCCCCGTTGGCCAGTGCGGGACTTTACGATCGAGTGATCTATCGATGCGTGATCGGATCGCGTGCCTACGGTCTCGACCACGACGAGTCCGACACCGATCGTCGAGGCGTCTACCTGCCACCCGCGTCACTGCATTGGTCGCTCTACGGAGTCCCCGAACAACTCGAAAACGACGAGACACAGGAAGTCTACTGGGAGCTACAAAAGTTCATGGTGCTCGCGTTAAAGGCGAACCCCAATGTGCTCGAGTGCCTCTATTCTCCCATCGTCGAAAACGTCACGCCTCTCGGCGAAGAACTGCTCGCGATGAGAGACGTGTTCCTTTCGAAACTCGTCTTTCAAACCTATTCCGGCTACGTTGCCTCGCAGTTCAAAAAGATGCAAACCGACATCCGCAACCAAGGTCGCGTGAAGTGGAAACACGTCATGCATCTGATACGTTTACTGATTTCGGGGACGCATGTCCTTACCGAATGCACCGTCAACGTTGACGCGGGCGAACACCGCGATCGGTTGCTGACCATCCGATGTGGCGAGATGCCCTTCGCCGTTGCCGACCAGTGGCGAAACGAATTGCAGATTCAGTTCGAGTCCGCATTCCAGCAAACCCGACTTCCTGAACGACCGGACTACGAACGGGTCAACGCATTCCTGATCGAGGCTCGCCGTCGAGCACTGGAGAACGAACTACCGTGATCAACCACGACCAAATGATGACTCACGTGCGGACGCATCCGTTCCCGCTCGTGTTCGCGACGATCAGTGGCGCGCACCTTTATGGATTCCCGTCGCCCGATTCCGACTTCGATCTCCGTGGCACACACCTCCTGCCGCTCGAGATGGTGGTCGGATTGGAGGACGGCCGGCAAACACAGGAAAAGGAAGGCATCTACGATGGGCTCGAAATCGATCTCGTCACACATGACGTGAAGAAGTTTTTCACGCTGATGCTCCGACGCAACGGATACGTGCTCGAACAAGTCTTTTCACCGCTAGTGGTATTCACCACTCCCGAACACGACGAACTCAAAGCGATTGCCACTGATTGCATTACCCGCCATCACGCGCATCACTACCTGGGTTTCGCCGTGACTCAGTGGAAACTGTTCAGCAAAGAGTCACCTCCCAAAGTGAAACCGCTGCTCTACGTTTATCGCGTGCTGCTGACAGGCATCCACTTAATGAAGACGGGCGTCGTCGAAGCCAACCTCGTGAAGCTGAACGAGGACGCGAAACTGCCTTACCTCGATGAGCTGATCGCAATGAAGCTCGAAGGGCCCGAGAAAGGCACGCTCGAGTCCGCCGATCTTGCGTTTCATGAATCGGAATACGCGAGACTGACCGGTGAACTCGAATCCGCCTATGCCGCATCACCGCTGCCGGAGATGCCATCGAGCCGTGACGCGCTCAATGACCTGCTGGTGCGACTACGGCTGAGTCAAGGATCCGCGTGAGTACGTGAGACGTGCTCACGCGCCCTTGGGCAGGCGTGATTGGAAGTCCATCCAAAAGGCACGTTCGCTTTCGTATCGCCGCGGGTCCATCGTGTTCTTGAAATAGTCGAGGTACTCGATCCATTCCCGCGCCGCGTTCGAATACGAATAACCTTCTTCGAGCATCGGGTTTCTGAACTCGGGGTCGCCCGGCTCGACTTGGTGCGAAAACGTGCCGTCCGAGTTGAGGTGAATGTTGGCAAGCAACACGGGCATCTTCATGTGAAGCACGTGCAGTGATTTATCAATCTCCGACATTCCCGCGGTCGCATCCTCGAACGCGTCGGCGACTTCTTTCGGCGTCGTGCTGTCAGGGAAACGAATCCCATACGCGAGCCCCGACTGGGTCAACCCGTCACGATTCAGGTCGACTTGAGCGGCCGGTGGAATCAACAGATTCAACGCCCCCTCCTCTGACAACGAATTCACGTCGATTGAGTTGGCGAGCCAATGCACGTTCTGGACGGTTTTCAGTTCATCCTTTGACAACGTGTTCAGAAACGATTTGGGATCGGCGTAGCCACCCTCGCGATACGCGCGATCAATCACCGCGGCGAACTTGCCACCGAGTTCCGCGGGTGTCTCGGCACTTCGATAGCGGCCAACCCGCTCGAGTTGATACCAACCGTCCCACGAATCCTGGACCTGCTCCTCCAAGGGGACGTTGGACTCGATCGGTGCGGCCGATTCGTAGCCTTGCTTTCCGACCGATTCAAGGACGGCACTGAACACACTTTGAATTTCTTGCTGTTCTTCAAATCGACGCTGTTGCAGCGGACTGCGAGTTTGCGAAACATCACCAATTTGCATCTGCTCGATCGCCCCCTGCGGATAACACCCCGCCCACGTGGATCACCACCCGCACTCGTTATAATCCGAACACCTGCTATCCCTTTTCGGCAATTGCCCCCCGTTGGATTAAGAAAACACGACAAAGCGATCCGGCAAACCAGGCTTCGCGACATGAACAACCGGCCACCCTCATGATGATTCGAACGTTCACTCCCCACGACGCGGCAGAGTGCCTGGCGTTGTTTCGACACACGATTCGCGAAATTAACCGGCGTGATTACTCACCCGCCCAAATCAACGCATGGGCTTCCGATGACATTTCCCTCGACGCGTGGGCAAAACGTTTCGAAGGACGAATCGCCTACGTCGCCACGCATGCCGGCGCCATTGTCGGATTCACCGACATGACCGAAGCAGGAAACCTCGACCGCTTGTTCGTTTCCGCCGATTTCCAGCGACAAGGGATCGCTCGTCAATTGGTTCTGAAACTCATCGAAAACGCCACCGAATGGGATTGCGACGGCATCACCACCGAAGCGAGCATTACCGCCAAACCTTTCTTCGAATCGATGGGATTCACCGTCATCCAGGAACAGTCCGTACAGTGCCGCGGCATAGCGTTAACCAATTTCGAGATGCGATTACCCATCGGTTGACCCCCTGCATGACTCGCCAATGCAAACGAACACGTCCGCTGCAACGAAACTCATGCGGAATTTCAGTGTTGGATACAATAAGCCAAAGCCAACACCCCCCGAAACGAATCGAGCGAAACGAATGCATTGGTCACCCATCCTCATCGCGACACTGATCGCTGCCACGGTAACGGTAACCCACGAGTCACAGGCGCAAACACCTTCTCGCCCGTTAAGAAACGCACTCGCCAATCGACGAGGACTCGACGGAGTCACGATTCACCGCGATATCCCCTACGTCAAAAACGGACACGATCGCCAAAAGCTCGATCTCTACGTGCCGGAATCCACCGAGCCCTTACCATTGATCATTTGGATCCACGGCGGGGGATGGCAGGGCGGTAGCAAAGACGGCTGTCCACCGCTTCGTGCCGGCTACGCGACCAAAGGCTACGCCGTCGCCAGTATCGGATACCGACTCAGCGGCCACGCGAAGTTCCCGGCACAAATCGAAGATTGCAAATCCGCGATCCGTTGGCTCCGTGCTCACGCGAAAGATCACGGCCTCGATCCTGACCGCTTCGGAGCGTGGGGAAGTTCCGCGGGTGGCCACCTAGTCGCGTTGGTCGGCACGAGCGGCGATGTGGATGAATTCGAGGCCGGCGAATTACTCAATCATTCCAGCCGTGTGCAGGCGGTCTGCGATTACTACGGCCCCACAGATCTGAATGCCTTCGTCGTCGCGCCTGGTTACGAACGCCACGCATCAGCGGATTCACCCGAGTCAAAATTGATTGGTGGCACTGTTTCAGAACACCCCGAGATCGCCAATAAGATCAACCCGATCACGTTCGTCAGCAAAGATGATCCGCCATTCCTGATCGTTCATGGAGACAAAGACGGCACCGTCCCGGTCAACCAAAGCGAACTCTTGTTTGAATCGCTTAAGAAAACAGGTGTCCCGGTTCACTTCCACACAATCCATGGCGCCGGCCACGGAGGCCCCGCGTTCAACGAGCCCATCATTGCCGACATGGTGAACGACTTTTTTGATGCAAAGCTCAAGGGAAACACAGCCGAGGCTACCGCTGCAGAGGCAACCCAATCTGAAAACACGGCCAGCGTGACCGAGTCGCCTCGACGCGCCGAAACGCGACCGCAAGGTGGCATGCTGCAATGGGACAACGTTGTCTCACGCCAGGACAGTGACAAGGATGGCAAAATCAGTGAAGAAGAATTTCGCGGCCCCGCACCTTTGTTCCAACGTCTCGACCAAGACCGTGATGGTTACATCACCCGGCGCGAACACGAGCGATTGCTGGAATCCCGAAGACGAAACGATTAAAGCACCTCAAACGATGATGTGCTCAAGCCCGGCAGCTGGATTCGCTCGAGTTCAGGTTCCCGATGCAAGGCGACATCGGCTGCGGCTCTTGAGAACTTGCTCTCGTGATCGCGGGATCCGAACCGGTGCTCACATGGTGCACGCCTCGCTCATTCGAACTCGATGAGCACCTGCCCGGCTTTCACCGGATCGCCTGCCGCACGATTGATCTTGGCGATTTTCCCTGCAATGGGTGCCGTGATCACCGTTTCCATCTTCATCGCTTCGAGCACCATGAGTGTCTCGTCAGCGTCAATCGCTTGGCCCGGCTCGGCATCGACGCGGATCACCAGACCGGAAATCGGACTTCGGCAGACCTTGGATTCGTCCTCCACCTTTTCGTCAACGCCGCCCGATGCAACTGCGGCAGGCGCCGCCACAACAGGTGCCTGGTAAGTACCGCTCGGAGGAACGAAACCGGGTTGAGGCTGTTCCGGAGCCGCCACATCGACTTCGACCTCATACGTCTCGCCGTCGACCTTGATAGTAAATTTCATCGAGATTTGCCTTAACGTTTCAGGGCGTGAGAGGCTTGGATGGTGGCACGGCCTTGGTGAGCCCAAGACTCAGAACTGACCAATCGGATCTGACGGATCCGTGGTTTCACTCCGAGGTACGCCGCAATGGTGCTCGACAAGATACAGACCAACTCTTCGCTGATGACGCGTTTCGGCTGATTCGCCTCCAACATGTCCACCCGTTTTCGCAGGCCCTGCACTTCATCATTCAGCGAACGAAGCAACTGTAGCATTTCGTCTTGTTTTGTATCGTCCATGGTGTCCTACAGCGGAATAAGGCCGTGTTTCTTAGGTGGCCGTTGGTCACGTTTGTTTTTCAAGTACTCAAGTGCACGGGCCAGGTGTTTGCGAG
Source organism: Aporhodopirellula rubra (assembly GCF_014192335.1). GTDB lineage: Bacteria > Planctomycetota > Planctomycetia > Pirellulales > Pirellulaceae > Rhodopirellula > Rhodopirellula rubra. The sequence goes on from NZ_JACHXU010000004.1 coordinate 268,411, forward strand.
TATCGGCGGGCTCGATGATGTCATCGACCAGTCGACGTCCCGCAGCAACATAAGGCGACGCGAAGGCGTCTCGATACTCTTGGATCAATTCGGCACGCCGAGAAACCTTGTCTTCCGCCTCTTGCATCTCTTTGCGGAACACAATTTCGACGGCGCCCTCGGCACCCATCACCGCGATCTCCGCCGTCGGCCATGCGAACACGCAATCGGCCGCGATGTCTCGCGAACACATTGCGACGTGAGCACCGCCATACGATTTGCGAAGAATCAGTTGGATCATGGGAACCGTCGCCGCGGAATACGCGAACAACAACTTGGCACCATTGCGAATAATACCGTTGTACTCCTGTTCGACCCCAGGCAGGTAACCGGGCACATCGACCATCGTCACCATTGGCAGATTGAACGCGTTGCAGAATCGAATGAACCGGGCGGCTTTGTTGGCAGCCTGGTTGTTAATCGCCCCCGCCAACACAGCCGGTTGGTTGGCGATGATGCCGATCGTGTTTCCTAAGATCCTAGCAAAACCGATCACCATGTTCGGTGCATGTCCCGCCTGCACTTCGAGGAAGTCGCCGCGATCGACGATTCCCGCGATCACCTGCCGGACGTCATAGCCGACCTTCGGATCGACCGGAACAATCTTGTTGAGCTCGGGGTTTGGATCGACGTTTTCATCCCCAGGAACATAAGGAGCACCTTCCAAATTGTTTGACGGAAGGAAACTCAACAATCGCCGGCAAATGTGCAGCGCGTCCTCATCGTCCTCGGCGACAAAGTGCACGACGCCCGAATGAGCCATGTGCGAATCGGCACCACCGAGTTCTTCGGCGGTGATGTCTTCACCCGTCACCTGTTTGATCACCTGAGGACCGGTGATAAACATTTGCGCCTTGCGCGTTTGAATGATGAAGTCCGTCAACGCGGGCGAATACGCGGCACCACCGGCACATGGTCCACAAATCAACGAAATCTGAGGCACCGCCCCCGACAACAAAACGTTGCTGTGGAAGACTTGGCCATAGCCCGATAGGGAATCGATCCCCTCTTGAACCCGAGCACCACCCGAATCATTAATGAAAACAAACGGGCTGCCCGTTTTCAAAGAACGGTGCATGGCGTCGGCCACTTTGAGAGAGTGCACCTCACCGGCCGATCCTCCGAGTACCGAAAAGTCCTGGCTGGCTAAGTGGATCAAACGTCCGTCGATCGACGCGGCTCCCGTGACCACACCATCCGATGGTGCCGCTTTGGTAAGCATGCCGAATTTGGTTTGTCGGTGTCGGGCGAAAAGACCAAACTCTTCAAAGCTCTCTTTATCAACGAGACCCTCAACCCGCTCGCGGGCTGTCATCTTCCCCTGAGCGTGCTGCTTCTCATGCCGAGCTTCACCGCCACCCGCTTTGGTTTCGGTGCGGCGAGTATGCAATTCCGCGATGAGTTCATCCATCGTTTTCTTCGCGGGTGCGGGCTTCGTACTGTCGTTACTTGTAGTGGCCATAGGACTGACTAGTTCGAACTGTGCATTTAGAAAAGTAAACTATTCCCGGAACCACCGGGCGAATCACAGTCACCGTGATTCGGATTGCGGATTTTGCGATCCCCACCATCAAACGGATATCCAATTGCGTCGGGTATCCTCCATCAACCTCAAACCTCGGTCGGCTCAATCGACACCTTGTGCACTCGGTTATTGAGTTTAACGTCGTACTTAACCGGCCCCGTGATACCATTGCGTTTTGCCGCCGCCTTCGCTTCCGCTTCGGCAATCTGTTCCGGCGTTTGACTGAGGTTCTTCGGCCCGTCATCGCGAGTCTTGAAGAATCCCGGTGCCACTTGCGGGAACATGGCGTAGGTCAACACGTCTTCGTCGCTGCCGTTAAACCCGCCAAGTTTTTCCGCTTGCCCTCGCAGGCCTTCCCATTCGGGATTGAGCAGATCGGCAGGGCGACACGTGATCGGATCTTTCTTGGCATGTTTCGCGGAGGCTTCGATAATTTCAGGATCTCGATCGGCAATCGTTTCGCCGTAATATCCCAACATCAAATCAGCGAATTCGCCCGTCAAAACTTTGAAAGGTCCCATCAACACGTTGAACACCGCCTGCGTGCCCACGATTTGACTCGATGGCGTAACCAACGGTGGATAACCGGCGACCTTTCGCACACGCGGCACTTCTTCGAGCACCTCGTTGAGACGGTCCGCGGCACCTTGCTGGCCGAGTTGACTCTCCATGTTGGAGATCATTCCGCCGGGGATTTGGCTCTCGAAAATATCTGTTTCCACGCCGATGAATTTAGATTCGAATTCGGCATAACGAGGACGGATCTTTGCGAAGTGTTCTTTAATCTTCTTTAACCGCGATTTGTCCAACCGAGTGTGATACTCGGTTCCCTCTAACATCGCGACGAGTGCTTCCGTCGGGTTGTGCCCTGGACCGAGGCTCAACGACGAGATGCTGGTATCAACAATGTCCGCACCCGCTTCGATGGCCTTCATCAAACTGACCAACGTCACGCCGGTCGTGGAGTGAGCATGAACGTGAATGAGCATGTCGGGTCCACACGCCTCTTTGATCCCTTTGACGATTTCATAGGCCGGCTGCGGTTTCAACAACGCCGCCATGTCTTTGATGCAAATCGAATCGCAGCCCATGTCCTGCAGACGTTTTGCCATTTCGACAAACTTGTCGTTGGTATGCAAGGGGCTCGTCGTGTAACAGATCGTTCCCTGTGCATGCTTGCCGGTTTTGCGAACGGCCTTCATCGCCCGTTCAAGGTTGCGAATGTCGTTCAGGGCGTCAAAGACTCGGAAGACGTCCATGCCGTTCTCGGCCGACTTATCTACAAACCGATCAACCACCTCGTCTTCGTAATGACGATAGCCGAGCAGGTTCTGTGCTCGCAGCAGCATCTGCAACTTTGAATTAGGTAAAAGCTTGCGGAACCTTCGCAGTCTTTCCCATGGATCTTCATTAAGAAAGCGGATGCAGGAGTCATACGTTGCTCCGCCCCAACACTCCACACTCCAATACCCAGCCTGATCAATGTCTTCACAGATGGGGACCATGTCCTCCATCGCCATTCGTGTCGCCAAGATGCTTTGGTGACCATCGCGCAAGACCAATTCGGTTACTTCAACGCCGCGTGTCATGAACGATACTCCTGCATGGATTCGGTGTTCTCTCGTCAGACAACGATCATGACAACCTAGACGATCGCCAACAACCTATAGGTTGGTAAAAACACGCGTTTTGCACCTAGGCATTCTGACGCACACCCCGCCGCACACTTTTCACTGAAGAAGGCCAATTGCGTTCAAACACATCTTGAAAGCAAGGACCAAATGCACCCTTGCTCTGTCATCAACACGGTGAACGCAACCTCTCATCACGCCGCCCCGCGTTGCGAGTGCCACCCCCGAAACGATCCCGCCACCTGACCAAATGAGTCGCAAGACGCACCTGCGGAACAGCATGGACAATGTGGCGTTTCCGAATCGATTGAATGACAGCCGATACGAACCATCACGCCGAACTGTAGTGGTCCCGCGATCCCAAGATGGCATTGCTTCAAGGGCCACCACCGCGTTGGCTGCCGCGACAACGCCGAGCACAACATCCGGCGTCTCGGACTTTGCGGATTCCAGAACTCGTCTCGATTGGATAGACTTGCCCGCGTGAGGAGCGAGCCGCCGATTCGGCCCGTTTGAATTTTCAACTGACTTTGTTTTCCGCCCTACAACTCTATCGTGCGAGTTCGAGATCGCTTCGGCGACCGATTAGCGCTGCGCTGCTGATCGTGATTGCGATCGGGATTGTAGGACTGCCGCTCTCCGCCCCCCGCCCGGCAACGACAGAACGTTTTCCTTGCGAAAAATGCCCCTGCGGGTGCGCCACGGCCGAATTTTGCTGGGACAAATGCTGCTGCCACTCCGACACTGAAAAACTCGCGTGGGCACAGAAAAACGGCGTGCAACCGCCCGATTTCCTGGTCGCCCGCGTGGAGGCCTCGGGACCAAACTTCTACGCTCAGAACGTCGCTCGACCAGGCACGATCGCTCCCGCCGAGACCACACGTAACGACTCCTCCGCACCGCAGTCGTGCTGTTGCTGCCAACAATCAAACTGCGATGTCCCCGAACCCGACGCGGTCGCGGCATCGGATTCGAAAGAACAAACGAAGGCCGAGAATGACGGGCCCCTTCGCCTGGTGATGCTCGAGGACGCCGCCCGGTGCCGCGGCATCCAACTGTTTTGGTCGATCTTTTCCGAAGCGGTCATTGATCCGCCCACAGTGGCGATCGCCTCGACGCCGCCTTCCTTTCTGTTTTTGCTCGCGATCGAAGATGATCGCGCCCTCTCTCGGACGCTCTGTCCCGATCCGCCGGTGCCGTAACGGCCCGCGGTCTTCCCGAGATACGCTCGCAGTTTACCGACGGTGGTCTGCCGTGTCGTGTCTCGATCTTCATGGAATCAGTGCACTTTTGGTGCTCAGTCGACGGGCAGATTCGTCGGCCATTGTCACATCAACGATGTGAGATGGCAGGCGATGCGCCGGAGTGATTCGTATCGGACGCGTTGTGATGCCCTTCATCACGATGACCGATTGCATCACATCCGCATGTCATTCGCTGCATCGAGAAATCCCGCTGCCGCGTGGGTGTTCCGGGGTCTTGCTCCTCACACCAGCGTGGTCACCGCCACCGACGCGGTAGCGTCCTCTCGACCGCTTCCGAATCACCCTCAAACACACTCACCGAAATCTCATCGGATGTCGGCGGCTGAAAATGCGCGCCGACCGTACGCCGCGTATCAACGTCAACATGACGAACGACGCACTCACCTCTTAACAAAACCCTCAATTCAATTGATATGAAACCGAACACTCCTTTCCACCGTCCCGCATTCACGCTCGTCGAATTGCTCGTCGTCATCGCCATCATCGGCGTACTCGTCGGACTACTGTTACCGGCAGTGCAATCCGCCCGCGAGGCCGCTCGCCGAATGCAGTGCGGCAACAATCTGAAACAGATCACGCTTGCGATGCACAACTACGAAAGCGCCCATCGAAAGCTGCCCGCAAACTACACCACTGGTGCTGGCATCTCTGGAAACTTTTCCGTGTTCGCGCAGATGGCCCCTTTCTACGAACAGGGCAACATGCTCGACATGATTCACTTCGACCGTCCACTGCATGTCGGTTGCTGTCCCGGAGAACTAGTCACCCCTCACGACACCGCCGCAGCCTCGATGATCCCGACGCTGGCATGCCCCAGCGAAGATTACGAACGCACATTCACCGTCACGACTCTTTCCGGCACCGGGCCATCACAGAGTTACGCGGGAACCAACTATGGAATGAACACGGGCACCGGTGTTGGCACACTCTACGACACTCGGGTTCCCACCGACGGGATCCTATGGATCAATTCCAAAGTCGGCTTCGAAGCCGTCACTGATGGACTCAGCAACACCGCGGCATTCGCCGAACATCTTCTCGGTGTGCTCGAACAATCGCCGGCGGAACCCACTCTCGATGTCATGCGTCGTCGTGTGATGTTCAACGTGACGTGTGCTTTCATCAGTCGTTCACTGCCACCGACTGCACCGGGGATGACGGGCTACGTGCTCCCCGAGGATCCCAATGAAATGGAAGTGTACACACGTGCCAGTAGCCTGCACCGCGGCTGGTCGGGACAACGCGGCGCCGGATGGATCAACGGACGTGAATACTGGACCGGCTACACGCATTACCATCCGCCACAAAGCGGCATCCCCGATGTGCAAAGTTGTGGATGGGGCGTGTTCGGATCACGCAGCAACCATCCCGGCGGAGTCCACGTCGCCCGCTGCGACGGAAGCGTCGGGTTCGTCAACGAAAGCATCGACCTCGATGTCTGGCGTGCCTTGGGCACGCGCAACGGACACGAAGTCATGGACGAACTCTAACCGTTCGCAAGCACTCACCAGTTTATCGACGCGTCATGCCGCCCCCCTCAGCAGACGCGTCGCCATCGAATCTTCGTTCCTTTCCAAAAAATGAAACCTTCCATGACTCGCTACACAACTCTGCTCGCCGTCGCCCTCTCGTCAATCACCACTCAAATCGCAAACGCTCACGACGTTTGGCTGCAAACTCAATCACCCGTCATTCGAACCGGAGAAATTGCGCACGTCGATTTACGGCTGGGCAATCACGGCAATCACCATCGCGATTTCAAACTCGCCGGTCGCATCGACCTTGACTGGGTGTCGGTCGATCACTTCAAACCAGACGGAACGTCCACCGATCTGCGTGAGGTGATGTTCACAACCGCTTCGGCCGAAAAAGAAGGCTATTGGACAACGCCAATCGTCGTCGACCAACCGGGAATGCACTGCCTCGTCGAGCAACTCGACCGCGTGATGCAGCACGGAAAATCGGTTCGAGGCATCCGAACCGCCAAGTCCTATTTCCTGGTCGCCGATTCGCTCGATTCGCCCACGGTCGATCGACATGTGCACAACCGACCACTCGACCTGCCGTTCGAGTTGGTGCTGCAAACATGTCCGATCACCGAAACGACTGCTGGCCAACCGATCACTGCACAAGTGTTGCATCACGGCAAACCGATCTCCGATGTCGTCGTCAGCTTCATTCCTGAAGGCATCGAACTGACAGGGGAATTTGATCCCGAATATGAGTTTCGCACCGACGAAAACGGGATGGTGAGCTTCACACCCAAATCCGCAAATTTGCACCTCATCGTCGCCCATCACGCGGCGAAAGACGAGCGATCCGACGAGTACGAGTTCACGAGTTACGCATCAACGATCACGTTGCACGTCCCGAATCAAATTTGCAACGTATCTTCTAAATAGTGGGATCCGTTCCACTCACACTTTGCCCCCTTTTGATTTTGGAATTTCAGATGAAACACACCCTCTTCTCCCTAGCTTTGCTAGGGATCGTGGTGATGACCGGTTGCAATTCGGCTCCCGAAGAACTGGCATCACAAGCACTGCTCGAAGCTCCGCCGAGCGAAGAAATTTTGGCCGCTCTGGTTCAAGCCGACAAACTCGACGGAACCGAAGACCACGTGATCGGAAAATGCTACGTCTGCCAACTCGGCATGAACGGCAAGCCCGAATTCACCACCGAAGCACACGGCTACACCGCACACATGTGCAGCAGTTACTGCCGTGATCACTTCACCTCCGATCCCGATGAAGTCATCTCGAACACCGAGATTCCCGCGAAACCGGAAAACTTAGCGGCGCACTAAGTCATCGATTCCACCAAGTAATCGACAATTGGAGTATCGTCGCGAGCGATACCCAAATCAGATACGGCACTTGAGCAATTGCGACCCAGCGGTGGTGCTTCCAGATAACAAGCATCATCGCCGGGATCGTGACCCACACGATCAAGATATCAATCGCGGCCAGCGGAAGGTTTCGCAGTCCAAACTGGATCGGCGTGAAAAGCAAATTTGCGAGAAGGTTGATCGCAAACGGAATCGTGACTTTCCAAGGAATCTTCTTTCGCAGCAATTGCACGAAGACGTATCCGAACGAAATCAGGATGATTGGATACAGAATCTGCCAAATCAATCCGATCGTGGACGGTTCGGGGGTCCACGATGGCTTTTCGAGTGCGTCATACCAATCTTTCCAATTCATCGAATCTGCCCAAAGCTTGAATTTCAATTTCAGTGTTCAGAAGTCAATCATCTTCAGGGATGCTAGAGGCACGGTATCGCCATCCTGATTCGAGCGTCTGACGCCGGTGATAATACGGCGACGTCACTCTCATCACCGGCCTGCTGAAGGCTCAGGACTTTCTGAGTGGCCAGGCCACATCTCCACAAGAATCGAAACACCGACCGCACAACCATGCGCGTTTTCGCATTCTTTTTACGGCAAATCACATGCCCGTGGCGATCGCCCTTACTTAACCTTTATCTATAGGTTTGCCGGCGTGAACTAGCCGATGCTTTTTGAAGTCACCTTAACCGCGATCCAGGTTCTAAACGGCACCCATTTCATTGCTCGTCGTTTCGGTTCTGCAACGACTCCTCGCGATGCGTCACGTTTCTCATATGGTGCCCCTCTACTTCCACCATTCACTCCCAAAACACCATTACTCTCCACCTTATTTGAACACGAAGGCACCTTATTCGACCACGAAGGCACCTCGTTAGAACACGTAGGTGACTGTCAAACGACCTAGCCCTTCTCGCGTTCAACTCACCTGTTTCCGCTTCCAGCATCGCGAACTCAATGCGATGCCCTAGAGAACGTTTAAGTGTCAGCAGTTCCGTTGAGCAATGTAATCGGATCGTTCGCCACTTAAAACTTTTCCATCCAACTTAAGACTCCTGCGAACCGTGCCCACAACTTCCTGCGGTAGTTTGAAAACTCACGAAAACGCAAGAAGAACTCGGCTAATTGTTTCCACGACCAAACAATCAAAGTGGCAATTAACAAACGCCACTTGATTGTCCGCCACGCCCCCGCTCGCCACACATTTTCCATTTTGGCAAGGACGTCGCCACACGCTCATCGATTTTCAATCAACTTTTTCATGGACGCGTGACTACGCGTAATTCTTTCTTTTCTCTTTTATGGAGAGTCTTCAATGAAGCGATTTACTCACATTGCCATCGTCTTGTTCGCCTTAACCGCTATTGCGGGATGTGGCGAAGAAGGTGGTGCCGTAGGAACTGACGATGAAATCCAATCCTACATCGACGAACACGGAAGTCATTCTAGTGACCCCGGTCCGAGTCCACTGACCGACTGATCCGATCTCTCGAGTTTTATCAGAGAGTGTGTTCATTTCACGCTCCGCGATTCGTATCCAGTGTCTGCATTTGTATTCGGCGAAACGGTTCTTGCAGTTTAGCCATCCATCGACCACACGTTGTTTCACTTATCCTTATCGATAACCAAGGTAGTTAAAAATGCCTCCGAAAATTCGAAGCCGAAAAGGCTTCACTCTTGTCGAGTTGCTTGTTGTGATCGCCATCATTGGCGTGTTAGTCGGCTTATTGCTTCCTGCCGTGCAAGCGGCTCGGGAAGCGGCACGTCGCATGAGCTGCAGTAATAATTTCAAACAGATTGGCTTGGCCATTCACAATTACCATGCTGCCTACAACCAAATGCCCCAACAGGGCTCAGGCACTGGCTTAGCCATTGGCAACCCTTACGAAACGCCTGGTGCCAATGAATACCGCCTCAGCTTCCTCGTCGGAATCACGCCCTTCATTGAACAACAGGCGATCTGGGAACAGATCAGCAATCCTTACCAGACCACTGGTGGAACCTTTCAATCGATGGGACCACTTCCATCACTCTCGCTCGCGGAATACAACCCAAACCCCTATCTACCTTGGATTACTGATATCGCCGGATATCGCTGCCCGAGCGATCCGGGAAGAGGCCTTCCAAGCATGGGACGCACGAACTACGCGGCCTGCATGGGCGACGCCAATCACACAACCATTGAAGGCGAAACCTATCGTCTCAACTCAAGTGCGTTGAACAACGCCGCCCGACTGACTAACGTCGGTATCGCTGCTCGAGGCGCCTTCGTGTATCGAAAGAAAATGGCATTTCGAGACATTCTCGATGGTCTTTCGAACACGATCATGTGCGGTGAAATTCTGACAGACCTGGGTGACCGAGACATCCGAACGACACCTGCCAACGCAGGAGGTCGGACTACCGCGCAGTGGAGTGCCGGCGGCATCTTACGTTGCCGCGCACCAGGCTTCATCGATCCCGAACGCCCGCGTTTCTGGACCGCAACACAGGCAGTTGAAGCGTCCAGCGAAGAGCGACGCGGATCAAAGTGGATGTGCGCCATTGTCCTCTACTCTGGTTTTCACACGATGTTACCTCCCAACACCGAAACGTGCTTTCATGGTAATCGGCACCAGGAGTACATTGCTTCGACGAGCAGTCATCACCAAGGCGGCACGCACGTGTTGATGGGCGATGGAGCGATTAAGTTCATTACCGACTCCATTGACGCCGGTAACTCCAATTCCCCACAGGTTAAAACGCCTGACCAAGCTGGCGTTCTCGCAGCAGGATCGGAAAGCCCCTTCGGTCTTTGGGGAAGTCTCGGCACTCGAGCTAACAAAGAAACGATCAGCTCAGAATTCTAAGCCTTAACGCGATCTGTCGAACCGCACTCTCCCACTCAGCGACCTTCGTGCCGCTGAGTGGGATGTTTTTTGGTGAATGCCTGTCTTGGAATTCTGACCTTCGACAACGCCGCCGAACCGTTGCTTCTTTTGCTCCCGTCGGGCGAAAATGATCGCTCACAATCGATCCGCGCCAATGAGTTTTCCATCGGCGTGATCTCTTAACGAGAGCTGCATCTCAGCTATAAACCAAAGCTCAGGCCGTCGCGGATTTCGTTGAGTAGTCCGCTACTCAGCGACGCCAGCCGTAACTCTCGACGAGCTTTACCTCCTCCGTGCACTGCTAGCACAGCGAACGAGCAATCCAGCGGCACCTCTGAACGCATACTTGCGCATCTGTTGGCTCACATCACTCCCTACGGCGACGCCGAGGGGCTTCGGCAAGCAGACCAAAGGATTCGCCGCACTCTATTGCATTGGTCCAATTCAGTTTTCACAAAGACGTGGCAACAAGGGAGAGCGTACCGCGAGGCTCCTGCGCAAAACTTGAATTGTGCGCCGAAACATCAAAGCGTGGCGTGAGAAACACAGAACTAAAAAACGGTGATGGTAAATTCAATTTTACGTGAATGTAGTTGCGGCCCTGCAGCGAGTTTTACCTTCAAATGTTCAGTAGCAGGAACCGCGATTGCATTGGTTCAGTATCAGTTTGGCCTTTTGACTTTGGAACATCGTAATGCGTAAAGACATCGGACGAAGTGGATTCACACTCGTCGAACTCCTCGTGGTCATCGCGATCATTGGAGTGTTGGTCGGACTACTCTTGCCGGCCGTTCAAGCCGCACGAGAAGCAGCTCGTCGAATGAGTTGCAGCAACAACTTCAAGCAAATCGGCTTGGCGATACACAACTACCATTCCGCCTACAACCAGTTGCCTACTCAATGCGGTGGAACTCACACGGTTTCGCGGCGAGAATACGCTCCTGGACAAAATGCTCTCGAACTTTCCGCGTTGGTCGGCCTCACTCCGTTCATCGAACAGCAAGCGATGTGGGAGCAACTTTCTAATCCTTACCAAGTCCCAGCCGGCCAACCTGGCGCAGGGAACATTTACTCTCCGATGGGCCCTTATCCGGGCCGAACGTTCGACAAGCTCACGAACGCTCAAGCAGGACCGTACAATCCGTTCGAATCAGACATCCCAACGTTTCGATGCCCCAGCGATCCTGGCGTCGGGCTTCCTGCCATGGGACGCACCAACTACGGCGTGTGTATGGGGGACTCCATCACCCAGACCAATGCTGCGGCAGTAATGAACCACCTGGGAGTACCGCATGCTTCGTCTACCGTCGCGTCAGCAAACGTCAGCAACCGCGGCTTCTTCAAATGCCAGATGAAGTCAGCCTTTCGAGATGTACTTGATGGATTGTCCAATACGATTGCGATGGGTGAATTCATCACTGACCTCGGCGATGACGATAAACGCACACGTCACTTAAACGGTACGTCCACGCGAAACGTCAAATCACCAGGCGGCGCATTGGCATGTGAGCCCTTCATTGACTCTGAACGCCCTCAATTCTGGGACTCAAGTGCCCCGTTCGCCAGCAACGCTCAGATCGACAACCGACGCGGTTATCGCTGGGCTTGGGGTATTCCGATCCACACCGGAGTCTACGCAGTCTTACCTCCTAACCGAGAGCTTTGCTTTACCCAAGACTGGTATCAATCCGAGGGAATTTGCCCACCAAGCAGCCGACACCAAGGTGGGGCTCATATCCTGATGGGTGACGGTGCTGTCAAGTTCATCACCGACTCCATTGAAGCCGGGAACCCATCCGGCCGAGCGATGGTTTCCACTGCAACCGTGAACACGGACCCGTTGTCAGTTGCCGGTGCTGAGAGCCCCTTCGGACTGTGGGGAGCGCTTGGCACTCGCGCATCGCGAGAAGTGGTCGACGGAGAGTTTTAATTTCGTAATTCCAAACGCAGCAGCCATCGCGTCCGATCTCCGGACGAGATGGCGGGCTCGCGGTTGCTTCTTCTGTCTTGCCTACTCCCAAAAGCATCGAAGCGAAGTGTGTTGCTCTCGGAGTATGTTGCCTTCTTCCTTCCATCTAAAAGTCTGAGTTTACTATGAAGTTCTTAGTCCATTCGTTTCTTTTGCTGCTCGCCGTATGCTTCGTGGGGTGTGCGGACGAGAAACCAGCGAGAACCTACGACATTTCAGATGTCGAGCAACTGTTGATCGACCACCCAGAGTTGGCCGAACCACCACCAGCGGAATATCGCGTGAAAGATTGAGCATTGAGCGATACCAAGCGAGCACAGCAGAGCAGAGACGCTTGCTCTCTCTTGCTGTGCTCGATTGATTCGCGAGAACTCGTCTCAGCCGCCATTCTTAGGACCTGTGAATCGAAACAGGCCTGAGTGGCATCTTTGCGTGCTGCGGCGTTGTTGCCATTTCGTTTCACGTCGCTGCGGCTCATGATTCATTGGTGATGCACCTGAAGTCGAGTTCGCCAGTTCGGTAGCACATTGATCACCTGCTAAATCACATCGCCCTGATCGTCGTATTTGCAATCAACGCTAGGCCAAACAAGCGGTCTCGATGCGAGTGGTTTTCGAGCCGATCGAGCAGCAAAGCTTAGGACGAAAACGCGAACAGTCCGCGAAAGCACGCTCGCAGAAACCAACGCATCGCGATCTTGTTCGAGTTCAAGACTCCTATCCGTTAACACCTCAACGTATTAGCCGGCTCTGGGGCGGCAACGTCGCCAGGGTCGCTTCCGCAACGCGAACCGCCCACCCCCTTCGCTTTAGCCAAGTCACCCATTCAACACGACGAGCAACATGAACAATCTCTCTCGCCTGCTCCCGCTTCTGTTAATAGTCGCAATCGCGACATCTGCCAGCGGCAAGACGCCGAACATTGTTTTGATCCTTTCCGATGACCAGGGTTACACCGACTATGGTTTCATGGGGCATGAGCAAATCGAGACACCAAACCTGGACCAACTGGCCAAGGAGAGCACGGTATTCCGGCGCGGCTATGTTCCGACCGCGTTGTGTCGCCCGGCGTTATCGACACTGATTACGGGGCTCTATTCGCATCAGAACAAGACGACCGGAAACGACCCCGCACGCACCCCCGCGAACAATGCTCACGCCGAAAGGGCAAGCAAAGACGCTCGCGAACTACTGCTGACACACATTGACCGCACCGGTGCTTTGCCTCATTGGCTGGCAAAGAAAGGTTACGTCAGTTTCCAGAGTGGAAAGTGGTGGGAAGGTTCTTTTGAACGCGGTGGTTTCACCGAAGGCATGACGAAGGGATATCCGAATCCAGGCGGACGACACGGTGACGCGGGTTTGGCTATCGGGCGCGAAACAATGACGCCTGTCACTGAGTTCATTGATCGCAGCGTGAAAGCGGAAAAGCCCTTTTTCCTGTGGTACGCCCCCGTAATGCCACACACTCCACACAATCCTCCGGCACGGTTTCTTAACAAGTACCTGAAAAAAGGCGTACAAGAACGAATCGCTCAGTACTACGCGATGTGCGAATGGTTCGACGAAACCTGCGGCACTCTGCTGGATCACATCGACGATTCGGGGATTGCCGACGAGACACTGGTCATCTACGTCACCGACAACGGCTGGATCCAGAAGGAAGTCGGTGGTTACGGACCACGATCCAAACGGAGTCCCTACGAGCTCGGCACTCGCACACCGATCATGTTCCGCTGGCCGGGGAAAATCCCGCCCGCGGATCGTCCCGAACTTTGTTCGTCGATTGATTTTGTACCGACCGTTTTAGCAGCCGCCGGAGCAGAAGGCCCGCACGACTTCCCCGGACTGAATCTGTTGCCCCAATTGAAGTCAGGCGAGACCATCGAACGCGATACGCTGTTTGGCGAATCATTCGCTCACGACATCGCTGACATCGAAAACCCAGCCGCCTCACTCCTGTATCGCTGGGTTATCAAAGGGCATGACAAGCTGCTGCTAACTTACGACGGAGCCCCAGGGTACATGAGGTATCCGCCTCAACATGCAGAGCCCCAGCTCTACAACCTGAAGGACGATCCGAAAGAAACGGAAAACCTAGCAGAGGCGAATCCGGCAAAAGTCGAGGAGCTCAGTGCACTACTCGACGAGTGGTATGTCCCCGAGCACCGTCAGGCTGGCAAGTTGGCTCCTCCTGCTGGGTAGGCACGGTCGAATCCATCAGACGCCAAATCTACAGTCCCGAAGCAATCCTCCCGGGCTCATCGGCGCAGGCCAAACGAAGCCTCGGAACTGCTGCACATTGCACCCTGATATCAGTGTGCCACTCCTTCTGCCGATTCGTTCTCGTGGCGTTCTTCAATCCCACACCATCTACAGAAACTAGCAATGCAAAAATTTAGAGTTGGGTATCTATCGGGTTCGTTGATCGCCCTCTTCGCCTTTTCGGCAACCGCGCCAGGCAAGAAATTGGAGACGGAAGGAAAACTGCCCAACGTTGTTTTGATCATGGCAGATGACCTCGGGTGGAAAGATCTTCACTGCTACGGCAACGAGCAAGTTGACACGCCCCACCTGGATCGCCTGGCACAGCAAGGCTTGCTGTTCACGGACGCCTATTCCGCTGCCCCCGTTTGCACCCCCACACGCGCAGCGTTGATGACGGGAGAATCCCCCGCTCGACTGAACATCACCAATCACGCCGGAGGCCACCCCGAGAATTTCCGAAAACCCGGAACGGACCTGATCACACCGACGTGGCTGCGGCATCTACCACTAGAACGAGTCACCCTGGCCGAACAACTCAAAGCAGCCGGTTATGCGACCGGATTCGTGGGTAAGTGGCATCTCTCGCATCGCAGCCGATCAACATCCGACACCGACGCGGACCAACCGACTGAACCGGAGTTACGGCCCGAACACCAGGGTTTCGATATCAACATCGGAGGCTGTCGTTTTGGCGGTCCCCCTAGTTACTTCAGTCCATACGGAATTCCCAATCTGCAGGGGAAAACCGACGGCGAGTACCTGCCCGACAGATGCGCCGACGAATGCATCGACTTTATCGAATCCGCCCAGGCAGACGGGAACCGACCGTTCTTCCTGTGCTGGTGGAATTACTCGGTTCACTATCCGTTTCAAGCTCCCGCCGACCTGATTGCTAAATACGAACAGCGCAATGGCCCGGGCGTCGAGAACCCGACTTATGCTGCGATGATCGAAGGCATGGACACATCGATCGGCAAACTCATCGATGCAATCGACCAGCAAGAATTAGGCAGCGATACGTTGGTGATCTTTACGTCGGACAATGGACCGTTTGCCGCAAACGTTCAACCGCTCCGGGCGGAGAAAGGTTTCCTGTATGAAGGCGGCATTCGAGTCCCGATGATCGTTCGCTGGCCCGGCCATGTCAGCGCCGGCACGCAAACATCGACGCCGGTGACCACCATGGACATTCATGCAACGATTCTAGACACCGCAAATTTTACAGCCGATCCATCCAACACCCCCGATGGAATCTCACTGCTACCGCTGCTCCGAAACGAATCGGAATTGGGACGAAAGTCGATCTACTTTCACTATCCCAATTACGCTTTTCACAAAGAGAACCGACTGGGAAGCGCCATTCGCTCGGGTGACTACAAATTGATCAAATTCTACGATGACGACTCCGTTGAACTCTATGACCTGAAAAACGATATCAGCGAGTCGCGAAACCTTGCGAAGGAAATGCCCGAAAAGGCGGAACGACTACGATTAGAACTGAATAAGTGGCTGAAAGAGACTAACGCGAGCCAACCGCAACGCGCGAAGTGATATCCTACCGAACGGTGAATCCCTACCACCTTCCGTGATTGCTTGAAAAAGTGAAATGAAGCCCCTCCTCCGTCGCATGCCTTTGCTCTGTTCGATCGCTCTCTTGTTGCTCGCGTGTTGTGTCGCGCAGGCATCGGACCGCCCACCCAACGTGATCATTTTTCTTGCCGACGACCTCGGTTACGGTGACCTAGCATGCTACGGCAACCCGATTGTTCAGACGCCCAATCTGGACCGATTCGCACGAGAGGGTGTGCGTCTGACGGACTGCCATGCCGGTGGCACGGTTTGTTCACCATCACGTGCCGCGTTGCTGACCGGGCGAAATCCTTATCGAAGTGGCTTCTTCTACATCCATGGAAAAGACACCTATCTTAAAGACGAGGAGGTCACTCTCGCTGAGGTACTCAAGGACCAAGGTTACGAAACGGGGTTCTGGGGCAAATGGCATCTTTCGACATTGGAAAAGACTCACTACGTCCATCCTGGGCCGAGCGAACAGGGGTTTGACTACTGGATGGGCACGACGCTCAACGCGTTCGACAAACTTGGTGGCCCCCGCCGCCCGAAGGCATTTATCAAGAACGGCGAACCCGTAGGCACCGTCGATGCCTGGTACTGTGACGTGATCGTTGATGACGCACGCGACTGGCTGGTAAATCAACGCAGCAAGCAGAAGCCGTTCTTCATGTATGTCTGCTCACACGAACCACACACCCCCATCGACCCGCCGGCGGAATACAGCAACCGATACGATAACGCCGAAGTGGATCAATTAGAAAAGCAAACCCAATACGGCCAAATCAGCCGACCGAAAAAGGATATTTCAGACAACAAGAAGGACTACTACGGAACCGTCAATCAACTCGACGACGCCTTCGGGCGTTTGATGAAGACGCTCGAGGAAGAAGGCCTGCGGGAGAACACCTTGGTGCTGTTCACCAGTGATAACGGTCCGGAAACACCGGTGACGGTGGAGGAGTCACTGGGCCAATGGGAAGACCCCATTCGCGACAAATGCTTCGGCTCGCCGGGCGTCCTCCGCGGAATGAAGCGGTTCCCCTACGAAGGCGGACATCGCGTGCCCGGATTGGTCCGCCTGCCGGGAGTCATTCCCGCAGGCACCGAGAGTCATGTGCTCTTCAACGGAACCGACATCCTGCCTACGGTCTGCGGCCTCACCGGCGCCAACGTGCCCACCAACCGGAACGTGGACGGCGTCGATGCCTCTGATGCATTCCTGGGTAGGACAGTCCAACGCGGCCACTCCGCCATCTGGTTCTATCCACACCACGGCGACACCTGGTTCCGCATGCCGCAAATTTCGATGCGTCAAGGCGACCTCACGCTCATCGCCTGGTTGCCCAAACGCACCGAAGGCGTCTCACTCGACGAGTGGTTCGCAACATCCGATCCCGACCGAGTAGCGTTGTACGACGTTTCGATCGATCCCGGGCAGAGCAACGACATCGCGAGCAAACATCCCGAAATCGTCAGCTCCATGAAAAAGGAAATGACCGCATTGTGGCGTGAGATGCGTGACGAAGGCCTATCGAAATAATTACTCATCGACTGCGATCAGGATGCCTTTGTCTTGGCTACTCGACTTCGTCGGATTTCGCCTTGAGATATTCCTCACTCAACTCTTCCGTTCTGGCTCGCATCTCAATGAGTTTATCGTGGTACTCAGGATTGTTCACGAGATTCGTTAGTTGATTCGGATCCGTTTGGAGGTCGTGCAAAAACTCGCCGCCGGACTCTTGTTCGTAATAGTTTGCATAAACATATCGTGTACCGCGGTAACCTTCCCACTTGGGAATGCGGTCATTCTCCATCCGATGCTCACAGAAGAATCCTTGACGCGTCATGCCGTCGCTCTGACCAACGAGCGATTTCCCCTGGAACCGAGCCGGCAAATCGACTCCCGCCAAATCGAGTAGCGTGGGTGCAATGTCCAGGTTCAGTGCAATGTCATCATTCACTTTTCCTACGGCATCGGGGATGCGTAGATCAGCGACGATTAGGGGAACACGCAATGATTGTTCGTAGTGAGACCACTTGCCCGCGAAACCACGCTCGCCCATGTAGTATCCATTGTCCCCCATGAAAATCACAACCGTGTTGTCGATCAGCCCCTGTTTGCTCAACTGCTCCATGACGCGACCGATATTGCGATCCAAGGCGGAAATCATACGAAAGTAGTTCCGCATGTTTCGGTCGTACTTTTCGGGCGTATCCCATCGCCAGTAGTAGCGGTCACGATGCATGGAGTCACGCAGAAACTCGGGCTGAGAATCGAAGTACACGCCCCCATCGAGTTCGGGACGAGGCATCTCGATATCCGCATACAGCTCTGATTCAGCGACCGGGTGCGGGTAATGGTTGACCTTGTCGCCATCCTGCGCGTGAGCCGCATTGAAACTCAATGACAAACAAAACGGTATATCAGCAGGGTTAGATGCAACGAATTCGATCGCCTTATCACCAGCGATATCCGTAAAGTGCCGAGTCGATTCGCCAACGCCTTTCTGACTGCGGCCAACCGGCTCGAATGAATCAAACATCTCGTTGATCGCCTGCTGGCCACCTTCAACTTTAACACCGAATTTGCCAACAAAACCTGTGCGATAGCCCGCTGCTTTCAATTTCGCAGGATAGCTATCCGAAACGTGCGCCGCGGAAATCGGAGGTTTGCCGAACGTGTACCCATGCGTCCGCTCAAACAGACCTGTGAAAAGCGTCGCGCGACTCGCGGCGCAAATACTGGTCGTGACAAAGGCATTTTCAAAACGCGCACCGCGTGCAGCGAGCTGATCAATGTTGGGTGTTTTTATGATCGGGTGACCGGCGCACCCGAGCACATCGGACCTGTGATCGTCCGACAGAAAAAAGATAATGTTCGGACGTTCGTCGGCATTGGCAAGTGACGGAGCCAATAGCAATACGATCGCGGAGATCGTGAAAAACAACGGTTTCATTCGGATACCTTCAGGAACAGGTTTGGGAGAGTGCTTCTCGTGGTGAATTTCTTTAACGTTGTGGCAGGGGAACAAATCGCAACTGGATTTCGCTTGAAGAAATGAGCCCTTTACCGGTTTGCTAGGCGGTTCAGGTGAGCCCAACGCTTCAGGAGTCCTTCTCACTTTCCTGTGGATTCAGATTCTGATCCAAGCGATAAGTTGCTCCGGTCGTGGTGTCCGATTCCCACGTTTTGCCTTGATAGGTAACCCGACAAGGCTGGCCCGATTTGGAACGGATTACCGCCGAGGTCAACTGCCCGTCTTTCCAGGTCAGATCCACTTCGAATCCTCCCCGGGCACACAGTCCTTTTGCGGAACCTGTTGGCCAAGCCGACGGAAGTGCTGGTAGCAACTGAATTTGGCCCGCATGACTTTGGAGTAGCATTTCGCAGTACCCCGCCGTTGCGCCGAGGTTGCCATCGATCTGGAAGGGAGGATGCGAGCAGAGCATGTTCGAATAGACTCCGCCACCGCTTTGGCCGTAGATGGTCTTTGTCTCGGCGACAAGGTTCAACAGACTCCGCAACAGCCGATGGGCACGATCGCCGTTTCCGAGCCTAGCCCAAAAATTGATTTTCCACGCTCGACTCCATCCGGTGCTCGCGTCACCGCGTGCGTCCAAAGAGACGCGAGCAGCCTCAGCCAGTTCCGGTGTTTCGGCCATGCTGATCTGTCGCCCCGGAAAGAGTGCGAACAAATGCGAGACGTGCCGGTGCTTGTCTTCGGGATCGTCCCGTTCGATTTCCCACTCCTTCAACTGCCCCCAGCTTCCAATCGCCGGTTTCAAGAGGTCGTCTCGCATCGCCGCAATTTCGTCCCGAAACTCTTTGTCGTCTCCTAACGCATCGGCGGCTTCGATGACGTTGGTAAACAGGTCGTAAACGATCTCCTGATCGTAGGTGACGCCCTCTTCGGGTTCATACTTGTACTGTTCCGGTGACCAACCGTCCGGTGTAACCAAAGTCCCGTCAGGACGCCGTTTGAGATGATCCTGCCAGAAAAGACAAATCTCCTTCAGGATCGGATACGCGGTTTCGCGCAGATAGTCGATATCGCGTCCAAAGGCATAATGTTCCCACAGGTGCTGCGCGTACCAGGCGCTTCCCGGTGGGTTCCATTTCCAACTCGATACACCGCAAGCATTGTTCATTGTCTGGATTGTCCATCCTCGGACATCCCCATAGCGCATTTGCGTTTTTTGGGCGCAGACTTTCCGAAGACTGGAAACGTAATCAATGAACGGGACATGACACTCGGCCAGGTTGCTGGTCTCCGCGGGCCAATAGTTCATCTCAACGTTGATATTGGAAT
This sequence comes from Aporhodopirellula rubra, assembly GCF_014192335.1. Classification (GTDB taxonomy): domain Bacteria; phylum Planctomycetota; class Planctomycetia; order Pirellulales; family Pirellulaceae; genus Rhodopirellula; species Rhodopirellula rubra. The sequence goes on from NZ_JACHXU010000004.1 coordinate 288,705, forward strand.
GGTAATCGCCTGCCCAAGCCGGTCGGTTGCTGTCGTTCCAGACGCCTTGAAGATTGGCGGGCAAACTGCCGGGGCGCGAACAACTGATCAATAAATAGCGGCCAAACTGACAGAACAACGCCTCCAGGTCCGGATCCGCGACTTTGTTTCGCGTGTAGGCTTCTAGACGCTCCTTGGTACTCTTTTCGACTTGCGACGAATCGGGCGTGCCCAAGTCAAGAGAAACGCGACCGAACAGAGATTGATAGTCAGATACGTGCTCCGCTAGCAGCACATCCACGCTACGGCTTGCCGCAGAATCAACTCGCTGAGTCACCGCGGCGTGCGGATGTTCGCCGAGCCACTCCTTTGCGAAGTCCTGCTCAAAGCTTGTCCCGGCAGAGAGAAACAGTGTCACACTGTCCGATTTGTCAAAGCTTAAGCAAGTCGCGGGCAGCTCAATTTCCCATTGATTCTCAGGGACCGAATCATTCTCTGTAATCGACAGCTTGCCTCCTTGAGTCAACGCTTGCACCTGAGCTTCGTACTCAAACCCATTTTTCAGCTTTCCCACTGCCGCCAACCGATTGGCCGAGGCGGTAATCGGAGCGTTGTGCATGTCGGTCAGCCAGATGCGTCCCGAATACGCTGCGGGCTTGTTCGCTGCAAAGTGGACAACAATCACACCTGCAGGATGGCTGGCGAAGGCGATCTGTTCATAGCGAACACCTTCGTATTCATACGTCACGCGGTGAACCGCCCGTTGAATGTCAAGTTCCCGTCGGTAGTTGGTTACCTTTTCCGGGTCGTGCCCGAGTTGGACGAACAAATCACCGAATGCCTGGTAGCTTCCCATGTCGTCATTTTCAACGTACTCCTTCGACGCGAGGCGGCGACCGCCCCACAGACTGATTTCGTTGAACTGAATTCGCTCGAGGTCCGTGCGGCCAAACAACACTGCTCCCATCGGTCCATTTCCAATGGGCAGAGCCTCTGTCATCCACGTGTTTGCCGGATGCCTGTACCACAACGTGTTGGCACGCGCATCTTTTTCCACTGGCACGTCAGCGCCCCCAACATCGCCAGCGTGAGTGCCAACAATAATGGCGATCAAGCAGATCACCGCAGTCCATCGGGGCATCCGTGTAGAAGCAGCACTATTGTTCATACCTTCTGTATCCTTCTATCCAATTCTCTATGGGCGAAATGCGAAGCGTGGAACGCCCATTCCACTCCCTCTCTTGCCGGGAGGATGTTGACCAAGACTGGCCGACGATGCTGATACCGGGCGACGCAATCGACTTCAGATAGTACCAGCAGCCGATTGGATTGACTCGTAATACTTATTGATTTTTGCGACATCGATCCAGGGCATGCGCAATTTCGCGAGTGACAAAAGGTCAGCGCACACCGAATCGTCGACACTCACATTTCATGCTTTTAGTACTGCCTCTGAAGTGTGGTTCGGCAGGTTGAATGTGTTCCATCTTGTTATATTCGTGACGACATATTGAACAATGATCTTTGGCTAACACATTTAAGAAACGAAGACCCGTGAGAAATATCCTTTGGCTGGTGTTGACATGCTTGAGCATCTTTCCTGTGTCGACCTCAACGTTTGGAGAGGAGCAACGGCCCAATGTTCTTTTCGTTTCCATGGACGACCTGAATGATTGGATTGAACCGTTGAAAGGGCATCCTCAGGCGGTGACTCCCAACTTCACTCGTTTCATGCAGCGATCTGTCTGCTTCACCAATGCCAATTGCCCGAGTCCCGGTTGCAATCCGTCTCGCACGGCAATCATGACCGGCTTGGCCCCCTACACGTCCGGCGTTTACTCCAACTATCAAGACTGGCGAGAGGCGATACCGAACCACCGAACGATGGGATCCTATTTTCGTCAGCACGGTTATTTCAGCAGCGGTGCGGGCAAAATCTTCCACTACCACATGGTCGATCCTGATTGCTGGGACGAGTACTGGCCGTCGCAGCAGCAAAACATGCCCGAAGAAGCCTTTCCTGATTTCGCCAAATCCCCGCTCGCGACGGCGGACAACCCGACGCCAGCGACGATGAACATGCCCGCGTTCCACCAAATGTATGGGATGTTCGACTGGTCGGCGTTGGATATTCCCGACGAAGAGATGGGGGACTTCAAAAGCGTGGACTACGTGCTTCAGCAACTCAACAAGCCACGCGACAAACCGCTGTTCTTGGCGTGCGGTATATATCGACCACACCTGCCCTGGTACGTGCCTCGCAAATATTTTGACATGTTTCCGCTCGATGACGTGGTCCTTCCCAAACGATTAGAGAATGATCTTGATGATGTCGGTCCACGAGCAAAAGACATCGCCGTTCGAGGCGGAGGCTACCATCAGCACGTGGTGGATGCTGGTCAGTGGAAGCAAGCCGTCCAAGGGTATCTCGCTTCGATCGCGTTTGCCGATGCGATGTTTGGACGCTTGCTCGATGGTCTAGACGAGAGCGGCCAGCAAGAAAACACGATCGTCGTGCTGTGGTCCGACCATGGTTGGCAACTTGGTGAGAAGCAGCACTGGCGAAAGTTTGCGCTTTGGGACAACGTCGTCCGTTCGGTGTTGATGATCCATGTTCCCAAGAACACCCTCGGGCTGCGGGATGGTTCGGCCGACGGACAGTTGTGCCATCGTCCGGTTTCCTTGCAAGACATCTATCCGACTTTGGTCGACGTATGCGGATTGCCCGCAAACACCGAGATTGACGGACACAGTTTGACTCCCCTTCTCACAAAGCCAGACGCACCATGGGATCACGTCGCATTGACCACCTACGACTTTGGTGAGTTTTCGGTGCGCAGCGAAAGGTATCGGTACACGCGTTACATTGACGGCAGCGAAGAACTTTATGACCACCAATCCGATACGGAGGAATGGCATAACTTGGCCCGAGATCCGGAATATTCTCAGATCAAAAAACAACTAGCCGCTGAAATCCCCCGGTCACCAGCCCCGCTCGTAAAAACGTCCGAGAAACTGAAACCGCACCACATTCCCCCTTTCCGATCTCGGGCGGAGTACGACGAATGGCTGCAGCACGGCAAAGACAACCAATACTTGCTCGACAAGTACTGGCGATAAAAGTCTCGAGCGTTCGTGCAATTGAGGTTAGTTTTTAGAAGTAGCTAATTTCGCCAAAACGTAATCCACGGACTGGCGGCGGTGGCTACAGCACGTATGGAAATGCTCTAGCTCGGCGTCGCCGCTGCAATGCTGCGCAGTTCAACCGCCTCAGTACCGTTTTCGATTTTCTTGATCAGGTCCCTGAGTTGCTCGATGATAGGCGCCAGCATTCGCCGCTCGCTGTGGACGAGCAAGTCCTTCTCGAGCTGCCGAAGCTTGGGCAAAACAGGCTTGGCCGCGGCACCATAACTTTCCAGCGTCTTCAAGCATTGCGTGATGCGAGGTTTCTTACCCCACTTATCGATCTCCATGATCTCGATACACAACGGCATCCCTTCTCGGATGCGGTGCTTGGCCAGCAGTTCGACCCCCGCAAGTCGGACTTGGTTGGCGAACATGATTCCGCTCGGCGCGGGCTCGACAATCGCTTGATGAATCGCGGGCAGCAGCGGCTTGATTTCTTCGTAGGAAAGATATTGATACACCGTACCAATACTGCCACGTGCTCGGCCATCTTCGTTCTGCAGACCAATGCGGACGGCTCGCAACAGGAGCTCACGATCGACGCCTTCCAACGATCCTCCGATCAAACCACCTCGACGGTCGAACAAACTGAAACATAGAAAGCGTTGTTCCATTCCCCGGGGATCACTCTCGACATCGGTCATTGCAAGTCGCTGAAGCATCAAAGGAACGGCCGACATCGCGGGCCGGCCGATGCTCGCGAGAGCTTGTCCGGCAATGATTCGCAGGCACAGATCATCGGACTCTAATGCCTTTGTCAGAGCCGATACGCTGGCGGTCGGATCGGCACTCGGCTCAATCTGCCCGAGCGCCTCGGTGGCCCCGTATCGGGAATAGCGATCGTCAGATGCGATAAGTTTCAAAACGGCTGGCTGGAAGTCCCCCTTACGCTTCCCAAGCTCCAGGGACGATCGTTTGCGAACCGACGGCGACCAACTCGATAGCCCCTCGAGTAACTCCTCTTCACTACGATTCTCATACCGAAAGCGATCCTTTTCTTTTGTTGAGAAAAACCCTCGCCCTGCGGCAATAACCTCATCAACCTCCGACTGTTTGAGAGCTGGAAACGAGTTGTCCTTCTTACCGGTGATGTAAAGGCTCTTCAACGGCAACGCGTAAGCAAGAAGGTACGCCCCCGTGCTATCGAAGTCGGAATATTTCCCGTGCTCTTCTTCACCGTACGGCGAGCCTTGGTAAGGATAGCTGCCGTCCCACTGTCGCCCGAGATCGTAAAACCAAGCCTGCTCTCGCCAATAAGCTGCGCTGGCTAGCGGACCACATCGCGACACGCCAGGCATCGCCCATAGGATGTTAAAGAAATTACCCGTGTGACCACGTTCGCGTTCGTCGTATGCCGCCGTGCTCATCTTGGCAAAGAAACTCGCCGCTTCTTGGTCGCCTAGTAAATCAAACAGCACCGTGACCATGGAACACTTCCCGTTGTCTTCGTGACCGGGCCAGGGTTCGTGGTCACCATAAGGAATCGCTCCCTTGTCAACATACCATCTTAAAAACCGAGCAGACCGGGTGATCGCAAGGTCCAGATCGGGATGATTCACACCGGCCTCACGAGCCAGAACCATCGAGATCGTCAATGCAATTCCCGGTGAATTCATGCACCCGTATCCACCGACTCGACCATCGGGCAACGCAAATCGATGCCCCCAGGAACCGACTTTGCTCTGACCATGAGCCGCTTCCAATGCCAATCGTTTTAACCCTGGCATCACAGAGTCATCGCCCGTCGCCATGACGTACTCAGCAAGATACATGATCCCATAGCCGTAGTGCCAAGTCGCAAAGTCGTCGACCCAGTAGCGGGATACCTTCTTGGCGTAGCCGGCAAGCAATGGCTGGTATTTAGGCTGATCGACAGCTAGCAGAGTAAGTGCGTTGATGCTGTTCGGGATCGTGACGCTTCCGAAACCCTTCTTCGCGATCACCTCGCAACCGCGCTCAAGAATCTTTGCCGACTTCTCACAATCATACGGCGCGGTATCGCTATACGTCCCCATGACCGGAATTCGGATCTCGACATTTTTCGATTGCCCATCGCGCCAGCGAATGAGACGGAGGACACCACCGGATTCTTCACGCTCCGCTCGCGTCAGGGCATGAGCAAATCGTATTCGTGCGTCGTCATCGAATGGCTTGCCGTCAATGCCCAAAATGACGTCATCAACTTCCAGGACTCCGTCGGCCGGGGAGCCTTTGGCGACCTTCGTGACCAAAATTTGACGGGCATCGGCGGTATGCTTCCACGCATAAACCCAGCCTCGTGCGCCGGTGGCGCCGAGCGTCCAATCGTGGCTATGATCGGTGTCATCTCCCTGAGTCAGATCAGGAATTTTATCCAGACGCTTGGGCGGAGGTGCCGCAGCACAAACAGAACCTACGACGGCTGCCGCAATGAAAACAACCACAAATTGCTTGATCTGATTCTGAACGCTCATTATGCCGCTTCAAACGAATGTGAAATGAAATCATTAATAGCGATTATCCTTGCGATGCCAACGATGATCACAACATGAAATCACGGATCTGGTCCGATAAGAAAACTGCATTCCATTTTCGCTGATCGCGAAATGGAAGCTTAAAAGCCACTGGGTGACTCCCCTTCTCTCGGTAACACAGCGTCCCTTGGTGACAGAGCAGGCAGAATTCGACGTCCCTTTAATCACTTGCGCACAATGCCGTCCCTGCAATCAAACTTAACCGCTATTGATATACAGAGTACGGCAACATCAGCATGCTGCAAGCCTTCACAGACCCCGTTTTACCGCATGTTCAGCATCGAACCGCTAGTCTGGATTTACCGGTTTATCAAAGAGAGAAACAGTCTGCTCGATAGTAAAACGGGTCTTATGTATTCTATGCCGCTGTAGCACCGTCACCCTCCGATAGACCACGTTGAGCAGCGACCGCAGCTACCTTTAAGACATACGTCGTTTGCAGACACGCTCGACGGGTAGAGCCCGGAAGATTCAGAGATCACCAGAACTCTCTGCAACGATAAAGCCCCCTACACAACAATGAACAGTGTCGGTACGTGCAGTGCCCCCAGCTGTTGCTTCGACGCGTCGACATTTCATTTGATGGGCTCATTACCTCCGACGACCGTAGCCGCGTTCACAAAGATTCGATCTCTTTTGGTGCGAGCTAAAACCTGTCTCGGGCAATTGCGTTAGAGATGAGCCATCGTGGAACCCAACCACCGCTGTTCGCGTTCAAACGCAAACGAACAACCGATGGCCACATCGCCTCGCTAGCAAATGCGTCGCAACACCTCACCCCCTTTCATGCCACGACCTCACACTCAGATGAGGTATCATTTTACTCCGAAAAACGCTGTCCTCCCCACCATTCAGGGGAGCACTTTTGACCAGCGTGCACTGGCTAACACCCTCACCTGATGCGCTTGGTCGCAGCCAAAACCAAAGCCTATAGACTTGCGGGAATCCGCATCTTTTTTGCGCGTTGTCGCATTGCGTGCAGGCTTGGTTCCATTGATATTCCCGTAGTGGCAATCAGTGGAGCCCGACCGCCCCTTGTCAGGTGGTCTCGTATTCTCACACCTGCTTGCTCAACGATCTTGATTACCACATTGCCCGCGCAAAAGTGGTGTATTGAGAACCGGGCGTTTTGCCTTTTCCGGTTTGTCTTTTTCCCAAGTCGAGACACTTATGAATGCAGCATCGCGTTTTCAAACTTTTTTCAGCTTTACGTCGATCGGGTCGTTTGCCCTTGCCGCGCTGCTAACCACGGCGATCGGTTGCGAAGAATCAAGCGAACCCGCAGCGACTCCCAAGAGCGAAGTTCAAGAGTACTTGGACGCCCATCCTGAACTCAAAGAGCCCAAGGAAGATATCGCTCCTGCCAACCCCACTGACTACAAGTAGCGCACAGCCACTGCGACAGGCGGTGGTCAAATTCCCACGTTTAGATTGATAGCGATGCCATTCTTGTCATCGCACATCATTCTATTTTTTGTTTCTTGATTTCCTCTTCATAGGAGAACCTTGTCTTATGTCTGTTAAAGAACAGCGCCGCGGTTTTACTCTAGTAGAACTGCTCGTGGTGATCGCAATCATCGGCGTACTTGTCGGCCTTCTTTTACCCGCAGTCCAAGCGGCTCGTGAAGCAGCCCGCCGGATGAGCTGCAGTAACAACTTCAAGCAAATCGGGCTTGGAATTCACAACTACCATGCTGCGTATAACAAACTGCCGAAGCATGGCTCAGGCACTTATACAGAGTGGCCGCCCAATAGCGGAATCATGCCTCCTGGTGGAAACCGATCAGATCTTTCATTGCTTGTTGGCATCTTGCCATTCATCGAGCAACAAGGTTTGTGGGAGCAAATCAGCAACCCAACGGCCAGCGGATTTGCGGCGATGGGGCCATGGCCCAACCGGCAACTCGCTGACCATGCTTCCGTGCCCTACGACCCTTGGATGACCAACATCCCTAGCTATCGCTGCCCAAGCGATCCAGGCGTGGGACTCCCCGCGGCGGGACGTACGAACTACGCCGCATCGCTCGGTGATTCCGGAACACTCAGCCAAGTTGGCGATACTGCCGACAATGGAACTTCCCGCGGACTATCAGCCTATCAACGATCGGCCTGTCGCGGTGCGTTCATTCCACGAACCCAAACGGGCTTTCGCGACATCCTCGATGGCCTGGCCAATACGATTGCGATGGCGGAAATCGCGACGGACTTAGGAGACCGCGACAAACGGACCATGGCCGTCGACAGCCCTGCCGGCGATCTCTGGAAAGAGAACCTCTCCTGCCGTCAGTACGTTGACGTCGAGCGACCTCAGTTTTGGCGAGCAACGGGTGTCCCAACGGCAGGAGATGCCGAGCAACGCCGTGGTTACAAATGGGCACTGGCACGTCCGCTCTACACCGGCTTCCTGACCGTGCTTCCTCCGAATGCCGAACTCTGCTTTCAAGACACCCAAGAAGGCGAAGGCAACGCAACAGCAAGCAGCCGTCACCAAGGCGGAATTCATGTATTGATGGCCGATGGTGCAGTGAAGTTCATTACGGATTCCATCGAAGCCGGAAACAGCGAAGCCATCCAAGTTCGCCACGATGGCAACGGCTTTACTCCTGCCGGATCACAGAGCCCTTACGGACTCTGGGGTGCTCTCGGTACGCGAGCCGCAAAGGAAGTTATCGATAGCGAGTTCTAGATCTCGCGACGATGAAACGTGTCCAATGCTGCAGTATCGATTCCTGCTGCAGCAGCGGACACATCACATGATCACTGTTCGCGGTGCTCCATTTTCCTAAACGATAGAGATCGCTAATGGAGCCATCGGGTGCAGCGAAAGCGTTCCTGCGGCCGCCGCAGAATCTTCTGATATTGAGTCGTTTCAAAACACGGGTGTGGAACGGATTCCCGCTCTGTTTTGGCGTCCCACCGGGTTCGAAATAGAAATCCATGATCGTCCAACGGGATACCAGAGCCAAAACCATGACTGGTGTCCCTCTTTGTAACCCCGAAACCTTGGTCACAGCCGCACTCAGCAAGTGTTGAACGCCCGCTGGTGATCCAAGTGAAAACGATGAGAGATGCATCCGACGCGGATCGTCTCGAAAAAACATCTATGTGCTTAGTTTTACTCCTTCGAAAATGAGACGATGAAATTATCGGTGATGGTGCTGGGATGCCTCAGCCTCTTGATTGGAAATCCAACCGTATCTGCAGAGTTCACTCCTACTGACCTTAGGTGTGAATATCGAGAAACGCCGCTTGGAATCGATGTGGTCGCACCTCGACTTAGCTGGGTGACCGAGGCCAGACGCGTCGAAGGGAGCAAACGGGGCTGGAACCAAACCGCCTACCAGGTTTTGGTGGCGTCGTCTGAAGAACGTCTGGATAGAGACCAAGGCGACCTGTGGGATAGCGGAAAGGTTATCTCCGCGCAAAGTAATCAGCTCGAATATGCGGGTACTCCGCTGACTTCGAACATGCGTTGTTTCTGGAAAGTGCGTGTATGGGGCAATGAAGCAACGCCCTCCGGTTGGAGTTCAAACGGGTCTTGGACCATGGGACTGCTCAAGCCCGATGATTGGCAGGCAAAGTGGATCGGCTATGACAAGGCCTACCATCCTTCGCCTGAAGAAGCCTCCGACAATAAGAAACTGAACGTTCAGGGATTGAAGTGGGTGCAGATGGCATCCGAACATGGCAAACTCTCCGTCGACACCTGTCTACGCCGACGCATTGAATTACCGGCGGACCGTAAAGTCAAACGTGCGGTGGTAGCATGCTACGCCTTTCATTTCTGTGAGGTCAGTGTCAACGGTACTCCGATCGGAGAGGCCGCGCACTGGGAACAAACCTCGCGGTTAGATGCCACTGATTTAATGCATCCCGGAAGTAATGTGATCACCTTAGTGGTCAGCAATACCGATCCACATCTTCCCGCTGCGATCGGCCGCGTCGTCGTGCAATTCGAAACCGGTGACGATCTGGTCGTTCCGTTGGACAACACTTGGAAGGCCACGCAAAATCCGCCTACGGGATGGGAACAACCGGGGTTCGACGACACCTCATGGCCAGCCGCCGCAATGATCGACTCCCCGTGGTATGGACCTCCATTGGTGTCAGATTTGGCACGCGTTCCTGCGCCGTTTTTGCGTAAGGAATTTTCGATCAACAATGGCAACTCCCAAGAGATCAAACGCGCCACCGTCTATGTGACTGCATTGGGAACCTACGAGCTGCATCTGAACGGACAGCGAGTCGGCAACGACGTGCTCGCGCCGGGTTGGACCGAGTTTCGTAAGCGGGTGCACTACCAAACGTACGACGTCACATCCCAGGTAACAAGCGGCTCCAATGCAATCGGCGCCGTCCTCGGCGACGGCTGGTACGCTAGTGATCTGGCGTTCATCGGTCGCCGCAACCTTTACGGCGGCCCCCCGCGTTTCCTCGCCCAATTGGTCATCGAATTGGCAGACGGTACCACGCAAGTGATTGGCACCGACGAAAGCTGGAAAGCAACCTATGGCCCCATTCTGCATGCCGACCTCCTGCTCGGCTGTGAGTATGACACTCGATTGGAGATGGCAGGATGGGACAAGACGGGGTTTCCCGATGAGAGTTGGAAGCCCGTCGTCTTGGGTGCCGGTGTTCACCAAGAAATCGATGTCACAAATGTCGTTAAGGCGGCCGAACAAAACAATCGCGTTAACCTCCAAGTGGAGAATGATCTGTTCGGTGACGATCCCGCCTTCAACCAAATCAAATCGTTGCGAGTCGTGTATCAGCACGATGGCATTGAAGAAACGAAAACGGTCGGTGAACACGAAACTCTGGACCTAGCAGGTGAAAACCTCGTCATCCTCAGTGCACACTACGGAAAACGTTCGACTCTCGAAGAAGACTTGCGCGTTGAGGCGTCGGTCGCAGAGCCGGCACGTGTGATCCAGGAACTGTCCGCCAAATCGATCTCTCAGCCCGATGCCAATCGCTGGATTTTCGACTTGGGCCAGAACATGGTCGGTTGGACTCGCTTGAAAATCCGAGGCGGTCAACCGGGACAACGACTAACAATCCGTCATAGCGAAATGCTCAACGACGACGGCACGATCTACACGGCCGCATTGCGAAGTTGTCCGGCAACGGACTACTTCATCTTGTCAGGCAAGGACGAAGAAATCCTGGAACCCAAGTTCACCTTCCACGGCTTTCGCTACGTAGAGATCCGTGGCCTCACGTCCGAACCACCACTCGATACGGTCACCGGAATCGTCGTGCACACGCCAATGCGTCGCACCGGACAATTCGAGTGCTCGTACCCGATGTTGAACCAACTCTACAGCAACATTCTTTGGGGCCAGAAAGGCAACTACCTCGAGGTCCCCACCGACTGCCCCCAACGCGACGAACGAATGGGATGGACCGGTGACACTCAATTTTTCGCGCCAACCGCGGCCTACAATTTTGACGTCGCAAACTTCTTCACTCGTTGGCTGCAAACCTGCGAAGACGATCAGTTTCCTGACGGCAGGTTCCCCCACGTCGTACCGGACTTGATGGGAGAAGGCGGCTCGACGGCCTGGGGCGATGCGGCCCTCATATGCACCTACAATCTCTACCATGCATACGGCGACACACGCGTCGTGGCAGATCGGTTCGATTCACTAGAACGTTACATGAAGTGGCTCGACGGCCGGACCAACAATGGCATCTCGGACGTCGGAGGCTACGGCGATTGGCTCAATGCCGGAGGAGGTGCCAAGAAAGAAGTCATTGACACGGCGTATCACGCTTACCTAGCGCGAATCATGTCCGAGATGGCTGCCGCAATTGGACGCGTTGACGAATCCGAGCACTACAAACAGTTACACGAAACCGTGAAGACAGCCTTTGCGAAAGAATTTGTGCAACCCGACGGTTCGCTAGTCGAATCAAGCCAAACGGGCTACGCACTCGCGTTTTCGATGGACCTGCTGCCCACTGAAATGAAGCAGAAGGCCGCCGATCAGTTTGTGAACGAGATCAAAAGGTTTGATTGGCATTTGGCAACCGGCTTCATCGGCACGCCTCGGTTGTTGCCAGCACTCAGCGCCGCTGGACGCGATGACGTCGCCTATCGATTGCTGTTCAACGACACGTATCCGTCCTGGTTGTTCCCCGTCAAGAACGGTGCCACCACGATGTGGGAGCGGTGGAACGGCTGGACGCCCGAAGACGGTTTCGGGAACGTTGGTATGAATTCGTTCAACCACTACGCTTTCGGCGCTGTCGGCGAGTATCTGTATGGTGGCGTCGGCGGAATCCAGGCAACGAGCCCTGGTTACAAAACCTTCCAAGTCAGCCCTGCTATTGGGCAAGGATTGACGTGGGCGAATACCGAATTCGATTCGATCTATGGCCGCATTACGAGCAATTGGAAACACGAAAACGGTCGATTGACCATGGACGTGACTATACCTACCAACACTTCTGCGACAGTACGCGTCCCGACATCGGATGCATCCCTTGTGACCGAATCGGGGACACCAGTATCACAAGCCGATGGCGTGAAGCTTCTGCGGACGGAAAGAAACGCGGCCGTCTATCGCGTGGGTTCGGGAACCTATCAGTTCCAGTCCACCTTTCCTAAGGCAAGCTCACCAGGTAACTGATTCATCTCAGTACTCAGGTTTCGATCAGCAATGATTGAATACCAAATGCAGCCAAGGGGCGGGGGCGGCGGACCCTTTCGAGGACTCCGTCGCCCCACTTGGAACATTTCCATTTTTTTCATGCGATGCTTCCCCGGCTTCGTGCAGGCTTGTGTGCGCCTCGGCGTTGATCGGCTGGATAAACGCATTCAGCTCATCGAATACTTCTTTAGCTGCCTTGGACACCCTGAAGACGCGTGGACAAACGAGAGACCTCACCCCAATTTCGTTTGGAAAGCTTCGCCTTGAGATTCCGCTCTTTGCGAACCAAGCAGCGTTGAACCACTGCATCGGGAAAGTGTTCTTTGACGGCACCACGCAACGCGTCACTTCCGTCGAGTACGACGCACAGACGATGAGAGCAAGTGAAGCCGCGTTTCATAATTTGGCTCATTAGATCACTCGTAATTTCCAAGCTTTCGCTACTACCAAGGACAAAGTCCAGGACCTGCTTTCGACTTTCGGTATCGATCCCCAACGCGACGACTGCAGTCCGATCGCTGCTCAAGCGAATCCCATCAAGCATCAGCACTCACCAACTCTGCGCTCCCCAATCCTTGCCTCGCAATTCGCAGACAAACTTGTGCCCCACCTCTTTCCACAATCGCGATACATTCGACCGGCTGACGCCTGGGGAATTCGGCTTGATATCCTCAATCGATCGGCTGCTAACGAGGGACACGATCGCCCGGATGATCTGCGTCTGCAACTGACTGGGATCCGTCGCCGCTCGATAAGTGGCCAATTCGACGTCGTGACTGCCCCCGTCAGTTGCCGCCGACAAAAATTGGAAAGTTGCGGAGGGCCGATGCCGGGAGTATCTGCAAGTCAGCACATCGGTTCACCAAATATGCTGACCGCCAAATCGCACTAATCATCCACGTGGGACTCCGTCACTTGACGAATCTCCGAACTCAAACGCTGCAGTCGTTCACGAATTGGTTTCAACTGCGGCGTAATCGAACGGAAGTATGCCGCCAACGTCTCCTGCTGTTCGCTACTGCGTTGGTTTCGTTCTATCCTTAGGAGCTCCTCAACTTCAAAGGGGACGTGACGCAGCGGCTTTGACATCGTCGTCACTGCAACTTCCAGATCGTCTGGAATGCCGGCAGACTTTTCCAAAGTAAGCACGAGTTTGGCGCCGCCTTTGTATTCAATTGCTGGCCGCATCTCGAATATCATTCCGTCACGCTGGCTTACCTCTTGGGGGCCATCCCAAACTTCTGTGTTTCTACTTCCGAATGGTGGATGCATCTTTTCATCGCTCGTTAGCCATGACTCACTAGGCACTTGCACCAGTTTGATCGGTTGAGGTGATAGACACAGCTCGCACTTCGGATTCGGGAAGTCATAGACAACCTGTTGCCACACCACACGACCTTGATCGTCCAGCAGGGAGACGCGGAACCGGTCAAGTCGCGTCTGCAGCTGGCCATCGGTGCGATTCCAGATCACGATCCGACTCACTTCCTGCATCGCCCCCAAATCAACTTCCCACCACGGATTCGCTTCGAACGCAGTGTGCGATACAGAGTCATTGGACCAGGTACCGTCGGTATTCCCATCGATCGCACGCTCCGCGCCTCCATTGAACGAGGTTGTGGATTGTCGCGCCGTTCCAGACGTCGCGAGATTGACGTCATCATGAAACACCTCTATCTCGGCCAGATGCAAAAACTGAGATTGTTCCAAGACATCTAAACGCACCGTGCGGCCTCGAAACTGAGCATCGTTCGGCAACGACGCTGTCAGCGAGACCTGCTCAACAGTAAGACGAGTATCGGAATCACGCGGCTGCACCAATGCGTTCAAGCGAATACCGGTGATGTCCGTCAATTTCGTATTGAACTCGAATTCTTCAACATCCGAATCAAGCTTTTCATCATCCACAGGCACAGTTCGATCGGCTGGCGAGTCAATCGGGTTGCTCGACTCTGGCGTCTGAGGCAGCGGGATTAGCGGTGTCCACGAATACTGTGACTCCCAATCACGCTGAGCTGCCAACACGTCATCGGTCGACTTTGTTAGTAGCCCATTAAGTCGATCGGACTCTTGTTTCGCCCATGATAGCCAGTCCTGAGACTGCAGTTGTTGTCGCAGCATCACCGGGCCCAACAGTCCCGAGTCGGTTGGTCCCAGGTTGTCCGAACGATTTGTTTGCAAGTAATGCGGTGCAATGGTGTTGGCGACGTGGATTTCCAGCAAATTATCCCCTGCATGGATGTAGCCCGATAGATCGAAACGGAATGGACGTGCCAAACGCACACCCGCCGATTTGCCGTTGACGAATAGTTCAGCGGCGACCTGTACATTGCCCAAGTCCAACTCGGTTGGCCGTTCAGCTTCTTCTTTCGTGAGCTCAAGTGACTGCTTGTAAACACCGATCCCCGAATAGGTAGGCAGCGCAAAATCGGTCCATAAACCGGGCTGGATCGTACCGCCAGCAAGCTCCATCGCGATCGGCTGCGGAAACACTGCCCCCGCATAGTCGCCACGTGGCAGGAGCAAACGAACCGCAACCTGGGATACACCCCGCGGCGGCGTGTGTACCGTCGCGATCCCTTTGTGGACCGGCACTTCCGTTCCATCGACCCACACGCGGCCCGACGCCGTTGTCCCCAGAATCAATCGACTCAAGCCTGGCGGTGCCTTAAAGCGATACCACCCCACAGGCCGCGTCTGATGCGAGAAGACATCGTAAGTCACCTCAGGCACCTCGTCAAAGCAGGTGATATTGGGTGAGTCCAGGTCGACGGCCAAACGTCGACGAGGTTCAGTCACGGCACCCACGTTTTGCAGCGGCGCATTTCCAAACGGTTCACCACCCATCGCTGCAACCACCTTGACCGCAGCCCAATCACCGTCGTCAAACTCACACGTTTGCCAGTGGTCCACTTCACGAGCGCTTCCGCGCCATGTTTCGTCCGTCACAAGTGCAATGGTTTGTCCACCGGCGAAGTCGGCACGCATCGCCAGCGCCAGTGCTTGGTCGCTGATCTCACCGCGTACGTTCTGATCAAACAGCACCTGAATCCAAACCGCAATCACGTTCTTACCCGGTTGCAAATAGGATGTAATGTTGACGGTCTCAGGGTTCGTCCATCTAGCCCACGGACCAATATCCTCCTCCACTTGCTTGCCGTTGACGAACAATCGGTAACCCGTGTAGCCGGTGACGACAACGCGAGCATTGAGCGGCACATCGGAGAGCTCAAACGACTTGCGAAAATAGCCAGATGCTGTGCCTGGAACTTGAATCCACTTCGCTTCAGCGAACGGCGGTTCTTGGTCTCCTTCGCCCGCTTCATCGAGCGTCGATCGCGTTGGCGGTTCTGCTTGAACGTACAACATGCCATGCCCACCATCGGCTAATTCAAGTAGCACGGAGTTGTTACCGCGCCGCAGCGGCAAATTCCCCACGGCCCCCTCGATCGGTTGTTCGACGCCGTTGACCCACAAGCGGGCCGCCGATTGCCGCAACTGGATACTCAATCCAAGTCGTTGATCACCGCGTGAATGGATGCGGGTGAAGAGAGTGCTGCGTCCTTGGGGCAAAGCGATAAAGTTCTGATCAATCGCTCCGTCCGGATAGCTACCATGCCCGCCCCACGGTGCGGGTTGATACAGCCCTAACTTTTGTGAAAACTCAACAGGCTGCCAAGTGTAAGTATCGTTGCCTAGCGTCACCTGACGACCTGGTTCAAAGGTATTGTCATCCTTTTTGAGCAGCGACTCGGTAGCCGTTTCAGAACTAACGTCATTCAGAGACAACCAATACGGTCCAGTACTGTATTTAGCCACTGACCACTGGCTGTCATCCAAGTCGGTTTTGTGCCAATCGACAACCTGCTCGGCTGAATCAGACGTCTCTAACGCATATTTGAACGAACGAACCTCTGGCCCAATCAGCTCTTGGCTTGGCGGCCAGCGAAATTCACCGTGGCGATTGTCGCGAGTGGGGATCACCGAAAACGCCCATTCCTCATCCAATATGCGATCAAGCGATTCCGGCTGCAGTAGTCGACGGGGAGCCCGACGCGCAACTTTGCCTTCGGGTTCAAACACGATTAATTGCGCCACATTGCCATCAAGAAGTTGTCGCACGAGCGTGTGTTCGCCATCCGGTTCAAACCAATCCACTTCTCTCGCTTTTCCTGTAAACGAATCCCACAATTGCGGAGTCCCTTGAGCCCGAAAGCGAGCTTCCAACTCGACGGGATCTACGGATGTGTTCTGAAGTAAGTACACGTCTGTTTCTCCGATTCGCCGGTGCGTCACAAACACGGGCTGCGGAGTCGTTGGTTGGAAATCACGCACGACAGCACGATTGACAATGTTGGTCAGTTGTTCGTCATTGGCACTGATCCAGGTAACGCTGCCTCCGCTGTCGAACGAGTGCTCGTGTGGAATCGCCGGTGGTTGGCTGGCAGATCGTTCACCCAGTAACAGCGTCAACAATTCCGCTAACTTTGGATCCTCACGCCCCGACTCGGTGCTGGTCGTGGGTAATTGGCCACAGAAGATCACGCATCCACCACTTTCAGCGAATGCGAGAGCCTTTTCCAGCACCTCACGGCGTACCGTTGTTTGCGGCCCAAAGACAAGTGCTTGATAACTGTTACCGGCCACAGTCAACTTGCCGTTGGCAATCTGAGCTCGCAAGATGGAGTCATCATCAATGATGTCGTTGTCGATCGATTCATCAAAAACCCTTCTCGACAACTGCATATATTGGTTGTAATCCGGCGTGGGCGTCCCTGGAACATCACCCGCCAACATGCCAGCCACGGGGTAATGGACGGCAACATCCGTCACATGAGTGCCTTGGCTCATCACAAAACTCATTCTCGCTACCCAATCGGATAGTTTCCCGTAATAACGCCAATATGGTTGCCTCCAATGCGGATCAGGCGCAGCATGTTCCCACGCCGCTGCGCGTGCGGAATAGTACAGTCCATGCTCATTGTACAAATTCGCTCCAAACGCATAGTTTGCCGACAACCAAGACAGTGCCTGATCCGTCGTCCGCCCCCAACCGCTAGAGTGAAACACCTCGGCCCATACACGTGGCCGCTCGTAGAGCCGCGCAAGCGATGCCGCAATCTTGGTGTCGTAGTAATTACGTTGTGTGAGCGGCGATTGTCCGAAATCGTCATAACCGGGGGCGCTAAACCAACGCTGCGTGCGAAAGTAGTCGATATACCCGAAACTCTGTTGCACAAGGTTCTGGCGCCCCCAGTTGTCATGACTGGTCTGCAATCCGCGTAACTCCGCCCATTCGAATACCCGACGCCAATAACAGCGTTCGTCTTCCATCAAATAAGTGTCGTAGTAGTCCGTTCGATACTTTGGGGTCAGAGCACCGACATCGAAGTGCAAAGCGGGGATAGCCCGAGCGATATCGTATCCACAACGCTGCTTAAACAACTCGGCCAAACTGTCGGTGTAGACATCACGCGGCGTTGAGGGGTGTTCGTCTTGAAACATGCCAACAAACGATTTCCCCATCGCATCATGTCCCAATCGCCGCTCTACCTCACCGTAGAGCATGTCAAGAAACGTATCGGTAGATTGATCGCTTAATTGAAAGATCGTTTCAGGCGCGGCGACCGAGACAGCGACTCGCCACGAGCCGTCGGTGGGAGTCCATCGCAACACACGGTCATCTAGATAATCAGTTAGATCCACGCTCTGTGCATCATCAGCAACCCCACCGGTGAGCGGATAGGCTCGAACGCCCAAGCATTCGCCGTTAGGGAGCACTAAATCCACCGGCGATTTCGGGTCTGCGTCCACCTGCAGGAAGACTACACGCGAAGTGCGATTATCCTGAGTTTTGGCGGCTGCTTTTTCCAGCCATCCGTAGTGCCCGTAGCCGATTTGATCATACGCCCATAACGTCATCCCCAACCGCTGGCACTCTTCGTGGACGAACTCGAACATCTCCCACCACTTCGGAGTGAAGGACGGAGGATCACAACGCGCCGGGGATCGCTGAATTGGGCAGACAGAGCGAACACCTTTCGCCGCGAGCGTTTCCAATTCCCAAGTCACTCGCTCCCTGGCCATCGGCTCTCCTTCCCACCACCACAACGGCACTTCGCCATAGCGGGCATAGTCGGTCTGCTGAAAAGCCTGCCACAACTGGCCATACGTTTGGAACTGCTCGCCTGGCTGATCCTGCTCTTGAGCCCACGTTGGCGCGATTCCGAAACTACCTATCAAAATGGATATGCCAACGATCCAATGTGCATGCCGCATAATTATACCTCGTGTATGTAATCTTGTAGTTTGGCAGTAGTTTTATTCTTTTGTGACATCCGCTATCGCGCCGTTTAGTGCAGTTGCTTTGACACGATTGGCTGATCCCAACATGAAACTTGCGTTCCCTGGATCCTGACTGAAAATAAACCGCCTTCGAGGCTCCCTGCCACCTGAGGGAACCTGCTATTTATGAGGGCCCCGCAATCGGGGCCCGGGAACCAGTGCCTTTAGCCGCTAGATCTGGAGAACTCTGCTTCTTTTAGCTACCACCGTAGCGAAACACTCTGCGTGTTTCGCTACGGGTGTCGCTTCGCTACTATGAGAAAAAGAACGCTTGCTCTGACCCGAACCAACGAATCCTGGGTTGGCTAGAACTCTTCTCCAATCACTTCCTTGCTCGCACGCGTACCCATCTTGCCCCACAAGCCGAACGGACTCCCCGATCCTGCAGGAAGGAAATTGTGAACCGTGACCTGTGCGCTGTTAGAATCCCCCGCTTCGATCGAATCGGTGATAAATTTAACCGCACCGTCACTCATCAACACATGAGCACCACCTTGATGGTGACTACTCGTTGATGTGATGTATTCCTCGTGATGATTTCCGTGGTAACAAGTCTCGCTGTTGGGAGGCAGCATGGTGTGAAACGCAGTGTAAAGAACATTTGCCGCTGCCCACTTCGAGCCACGCCGATCTTCAGGAGATGCCAGCACCGGCAAGGCCCCAGGGGCACCCACGGCCTTCCAAAATTGCGGACGCAAGGGATCGATAGCTCCGCGGCAACGAAGCAGGCCGCCGACATTCCACTGATCTGCTGTTCTCCCGCCAGCACCTACCGGCGTCGATCGGATATCGTTGTCTCCGAGATCCGTAACAATTTCCCCACACATGATCGTATTGGACAGCCCATCGAGAATGTCACGAAACTCGGTTTTGTTGCGGTAGACGAATGCACCACGTTGCGCGACGCGCATGTAGCCCGCATGCGTCGCATCGACTACGCCATTGGCAAGTGGAGAGGTATCACCATCGCGTGTGGCGTGGTTAGAGTCCCCATAACACGCCGCATAATTCGTTCGCCCCATACTGGGAAGTCCTCGGCCAGGATCGCTCGGACATCGATAGCCTGGAATATCAGTCATCCAAGGATCGTATGGCTGCGCGACCCATTCGGCAACGGACATCGTTGGATACGGCCCCATCGCCTGCCAAACTCCTCCGGCACTCGTTACATAAGGATTGGAAACCTTCTCCCACATCGCCTGCTGCTCGATGAATGGCGTGATCCCAACAAGAAAACTAACCCGAAGGTAGCTGTTCCCACCTGGGCTGGCTGTGGTCCCAATCACGTTGTAACCACCACCGGTTCCGTCGTTGGTACCAGTGCCATTCATGGGAATCCGCCCGAAAGCCGAATGGTAATTGTGAATCGCCAATCCGATCTGCTTGAAGTTATTGCTACAACTCATCCGCCGCGCCGCTTCGCGGGCTGCCTGAACGGCCGGCAAAAGCAAACCGACAAGGACGCCGATAATTGCTATGACGACCAGCAGTTCCACTAAGGTAAATCCCTTTTGACTCGATAACTTCTTTAACATGACACTTCTCCTTGAAAGAAACAAACCGAAGAAAAAGCCGAAAACTGGCTTTCCTATAAACAGTGCTATTTAATTGTTGTATCCGGACTGCTCTTAGTTGGATCGACACTAAGATCACCGTATCGCTCAACATGAGCTTTCACGGCATCGTCGCTCGGTTTCGACGCGGCCTCTTTGCCGCAACCAGTAAGCAAGCAATTAAAGGCGAGAAATGCAATTAATCTGTTGGTCTTTGACATACGTGCGGGATCCGAAAAGAGAGCATTAAGAAAAACAGTCGTCACAACACTCGATGAATTTAGTGTTCCTGCTCCCAAAAGCCCACCTAATTCAACCCTTGTTTTGCGGCAACTTACCGTGCCTACGACTGCCACTAATGGGACATTTCGCATGACAATGCGATTCGAAACCCATAAACGGGGCAGGGCAACTCCCGGTTTAGATCTGGATAAGAGCTTGAGTAATCCGCGTTGCTTCGTGGCGAATTTCCTCGTGGCGGAGGCTACTGTTTTGTCGCCCGCATCTCGTAGCAATGTCATGCTCGCGTTGCGAAGAAACACGTCAAATCAATGCCCCGTGGCGGGTTTTCGCTCGACACTTATCCTCTCCCATTGTGACAGCGGGAACCTATCGCAGGCGATTCCCAATGCCCCGGCTCAGATCAAGTAGGTTCCGGGGATTAGCGTGATTCGGTCTCATGGATGGAACCAAGCCACTGGCCCCAACACGCCTTACTCGGCGATCCCGCGTTATGAAAAACGACTGCCGAGTCAAAGAAACCCAAAGGCAAGAAGCGAAAACGCGGCGGGTTGGTTCGAATGTGGCATCGCGTGGCAGACTTGCTGTTCGCTTGGTAGGAGCAGATTCACTTGGAGAGTTTAAAAAGCTGCACACTGCACGCCGATGAAACAGGCTGGCGTGTGAGCGGCAAAACGCATTGGTTGCGATGCTTTGCGGGTGACGAACGCGTCTTTTACATGATCGATCGAAGTCGCGGGTCCCCGGTGTTACAGAAGTTCTTTGCGGAAAGCTTTAAGGGAACGTTGACCACCGATTTCTGGTCGCCGCATAAGGCGGTTGTGTGCGCCGACAAGCAGAATTATTGGCCGCATCCTGCGAGATGCCGCCGCGATCCGTGAGAGACACGGAGATCACCCGGAGTGGAAATCGTTCTCGCGTCGGTTAGTTGGTGTGTACCGTGACACCAAGAACCTGCAAAGCCAAAAGTTATCGACGAGCGAGGCAGACTATGATCTGACGGTTGGTCGCCTGGAACAGCGATTAGCAAGGACAGCTACTGCAACCACAGCGATCGTGGAGCAATGAGCCAATCGGTCTTGATGAATGTTCCTCGCACGCTCCGCCTCCGAGGGCACCAACCACTCGATAGAATTTTGAACGCTCTCGCGGACGACGCAAACACAGTCGCCATGCCGCCACTTCCGCAGAAAGCTGAACAGTTGCACTTTTTGAAACAATTGCTGCTGGTCCGTTCATCCCTTGACACCTCCGTGCGGGAAACTGGCTATCAACCTAAAAGCGGCTTGACTTCAGCAATTTCAACGCAATCCTTCGACCGAAACGATTTCAAGGTGCGATTGCCGTGCACCCCGTTTGCGTGCGTGGATTCAAGTTTTGGTAACCTCCAATACACACGTCAAACGCCGAGTGTTTTCGGCATTTTTTAATTGAGGCGAGAATCAAGCTTGGCTCAAATAAGCTCTCGACATCACAGAGCCCAGTCACGGTGATGCAGACGGCATTCAAAATGGCAGAACCAAACATCACGACGCTACACCCATCGAATTCAAAAATGGATTTGCCCGCGGGTGAGCCGGACATCTCTGTTCACCAACCGCATCGTTCGACGGTCTTGCACGAGCAGTCGCACCCATCCGTCATGGGAGGCATGTCGCTGTAACAACATGTCGATGGGATATCGCCTTCCGAAGACATATCCGACCTGTTGACCATTGATGCTGACGATACGATCACCGGGTTCGAGCCCCGCGCGGGCTGCCGCGGTGTTGGCATATACCTGCGTCAGTAAGTGACCGGTATCGGTGTAATGCCCGTACACGCCCAAGTACCATCCGCCGAAGTGCCCATGCCCACCTGGGCGTTCCTTGGGTTCAACAAAACCGCCGTTAGCGTCTCCCGACGGCGCGAACATTTCCCCGTTCCATTCAGGTTGGCGGACATCAGGCGCCGACGGCACCCCACCGTCGACAGCCTCGTCCGCCGGTGCCATCGAGGGCACTGCGAGCATCCATGTCACCGCCAAGAATCCGAAAAGCCGGGTCAGCGGATGTCTCGTCATTTCAGGTTTTCTCCGAATGGTTTGGTGAAGCGGGATCGGCAGGACGCCCGGCGTTACCGCGAGCTTGAAAAAAGCCACCACGTTGAGTGAGGATTGTTGATACGAAGATAAACGCAGCAAACTGAACGCCGCTGTGCCGCCCCGGAACCTCTCCCGGTGACGACAAGGATCGCTCATCGAACACGCCGCACACATCGATGTTTGCGGATGCGTTGGATACTACGGCCACTTCGGCGCCACTCGGCATCGGCACGTCTCCACCGATCGGGATCAAATCCGGCGCCAGTTCTGTTAACGCGTGGTCCAGCGCCGAGGCGACCGCCCAATCATCAACGCGTCCCTGTTCACCGAATATCTGGTCAGACGCGGCGAGGTCACGGTGAATCGCTTCGAGCGAAGGCTCCGACGACTCATCGAACTCCTTGGAACGTGCGACAACCACCGATCTCGTTCGCGTTTGCTGTGCGGTTTCCCGGATCGACAGATCGCGAGGCTCGAGCAACGACATTGCAACGAACGTATCACGCCGCACGTGGTCACCGAGTGATACGCGTGTCAACGAAGGTTCGTTACCGTCATCGGGTTCATCACGTTCGGATTCTTCACGTCCGGCGAAATAGTGAAACCGATCCAACTCGTCCGTGTCCGTCAACGTTGTCAGATCGGTTTTCGCCAGAGCCACCTTCTTGTTGGTGTGTGGAGTGACCACCGGCAACACAATCAATGGACTCTCGCCCGACGCAAACTCGTCCGCCTGATCACCCGAACTGCCTTCGTGTGCATCGCTAAACTGATTCTGGCCGAACTTAACCTGCTGATCGTTTTCATCTTCTTCGGCTTCGAGCTCGGTCGACGAGTCACTTGGATCGACAGGAATTTCGATATCGGTGCCCGGTTGTTCAGGCGGCGGATCAACCACCTTTTCTTCGACCGGCTGATCGTCGAGAACATCCAGACCGATACCGTGATCCTCGACGCGATAAGACGCACCGCTATCGGTTTCGCAATCGTCGGTCTTCACACTCCCACCATCGAGCACGTACGATCCGATGTTCATATCACCGGCGAGCATCAAGCGGCCTTCGAGCCGTTCGACGGAATACTGATGACGAATTTGTGGTCGATTTCGATGTTTCGTTTTAAGTAAAAACATAAACGCGTTCCTTGCATGACGCCGCGTGTGTCTTCATCACCGGCGGACCATCGCCGTCGGCTGATTTGATCGTTTCCTGCGTCGCTTCCGTTTGCTGTTTGAGTTGACGTAGGATCTGATCGAGTAGTTCGTTGTGTCGTTCGAGATATTGGCGATACCCTTGATGAAAAGGCGCCATTCGAACCGCCAAGGCCTGAAACTCCATCGCGTCGGTCAAGCGTTGAACGGCGTTGTCGAGTTTGCCTTGCTGCTGATCCAGGACGCCAAGATTGTGAAGAACTCCGGCGAACCGACTGAGCAGTTGAGGATCATGGGTTTGCGCCGCACATAAATCTCGGAACACTTTCTCTGCTTCAATGAATGCCGACCGAGCTTCAAGGTTCGTGCCGAGACGCCATAAAAGCTGTCCATGATTGTTATGGGCGATCGCGAGTTGTTGCTGCACGGCGACATCGGTCGGGTGGCTCTGGACCGCATCCTCAAACGTAGCGATTGAGGCCCGCGTCAATTGGATCGCTTCCTCGGTTTGTTGCCGTATCCCGAGCAGCGACGCCAAATTGCTTTGCGCGATCGCGAGTTGGCACTCCGGCGATAACGACGAGAACTGATTCTCGCCGGACATCACGGTGGCATCTTTGTCGAATCCGACAGCCAGCGAATCGATGTTGTCACGCAGCAACCGCTCGGCCTCCTCAGGATCACTCTCCATCAACAATCCGGCGAGCGTGTTGCGGCATTCAATCAGTTGTTGCCTCGTGTGCAGATTCTCCGGCGAGTCACTCGCATAACGATCCAGTTTGGCCTCGGCATTTCGTAGCCGCCGGGCGGCATTCTCGGTTTCGCCGCTTTCCCACAACAACGTCGCATAATTCGTTTGAGTCGCACCCCAGTGGGAAATCGCATCGACGGGCGCGTCGGTTGCGTCCATGACGCGTTCATGCAAAACAGAGGCGCGTTCATATTCGGCGATCGCTTCTTTGTAACGGCCGTTGGATTTGTGAAGGGCGGCGAGGTTATGGACGCTCAGCGCGAGATCCTCATGCATGACCGAATCGCCTTGTCCCTCGTCAATCAGATTTTGAAAACCATCGATTGCGGCGTGATAGGCGGCTTCGGCGGGCACGACGTTCCCCAGTTTCGACTCGGTCGCTCCCAACAAAAACTGAACCTTGGCCAACTCCGCCCGCAACCCACGATCCGTTGCGGCATACCGAACGAAGTCAACGTAGTAATCTCTCGCCTCAGTCAAAAGTTCACGACGCAGCTCGTCGGTCCCTTGAATCGATGCAAGACGGTCCGACATCAAACCGCCAAAACGCTCGACCGCGGAGTGAGCTTGGTCTAAATGATGCCGAGCCTCCTGAATCGCGAGATCTTTTTGACTGCTGTGATGCGAAACGATCGCGGTGGCGACACCGAATCCGACCATTGCCAACATCATGACCGCGAGGCTCGTCATCACGGTGGCGCGGTGACGTATCGCCCAACGAAACGCGAGATCCACACGGCTCGGTCGCCGAGCCAACGTCGGTTGCCCGTTGAGAAACCGGCGTAAATCTTCGGCGAGTTCACCGCACGTCGCATAGCGTTCATCCTTCGCTTTCGCGATTGCTTTGAGGATGATCGTTTCGAGGTCCATCGGGATCGCGGCGTTGATCCGGCGCGGCGCGACGGGCGTTTCAAACTCAACCGTCTGCAACAACCGTTGCCGGCAACTGCCCGCGAAAGCAGGCTGCAACGTGAGCAGTTCGTATAACGTGATCCCGAGAGAATAGATATCCGTACGATGGTCGACTTCCTGCGGACGACCGGCGATTTGTTCGGGACTCATGTAACGAGCCGTGCCGATCGCTTTGCCTTCCGCAGTCAGATTCCCCGCGTCGCGGCATCGGGCTAAACCAAAGTCCGCCACCCAAACTTTGCCCGCCGCATCGACGAGTAAATTGGACGGTTTGATATCCCGGTGAATCACCCCCTGTTCATGTGCATAATCGATCGCGTCGGCGACATCCACGAACATTTTGACAATCGCTCGCACGCCATCGCGTTCACGTACCGAGCGCAACGTCGTACTGCCGGCGCGATTCACAACCGTGGTCGAGGGCGGGTCAACCGTTTCAGTAAGCGACGTTACCGTCGACGAGATCGAATCACCGCTGATCGTTCGCAACTCGTCGAGTGTTTGTTCGAGCGTGTTCCCGTTGATCAACTGCATACTGTAGTAATGCACACCGCGTTCGCAACCGACCGCATAGACCGGAACAATATGAGGATGGTGTAGCGACGCGGCCGCGTGAGCTTCGTTGCGGAATCGCGAAACCTGGTCTTGGTTCAAAACCGCTGCGAAGGGCAACACTTTTAGCGCCACGCTTCGTCGCAGCGATAATTGCGTCGCTTCGTAAACGATCCCCATTCCGCCGCGTCCGATTTCACCTTGCAGCTCATAATCTCCCAACGTTGGCGGACGACTCGACGTTTCGACCGGATCAGCCGGTTTGTTCGCCGACCGAGACATCCTGCAAAGCAACTGCAGACTCTCGAGGTGGCCGCTCGCTTCGGCTTGCAACTCCGGATGAGCACGCAAAAACTCCTCGGCTGCTGTCTCGTCGCCGTTTTCTAAAACATTGGCATACTGATCGAGCAGTTCAGCGAGCAACTCCTGTAACTCTGCCGACGCCCCGTCTCCGGTACGGGCTTCGTTAATCGGAAGTCGTGGCAGGTCGAGAGTTAGCGTTTGATCACTCATGATTTTCATTACTCATCGCTTCACGAAGTTTTTCAATAGCACGCATCCACAACATTCGAGACGCCCCCGCAGAACGATTCATACGAATCGCGATGTCTGCGAACGTAAGGCCTTCGACGTGCCTCAGCACAATCACCTCGCGATATTCGGTAGAGAGTTTTTCGATCGCATTGGAAAGAACCGTCAAATCTTCTTGATGTTCGGCCTCCGAAGCAGGCCCTCGGCGGTGGACAGCGGTCATCGAATTCAACCGGGCATGTGACTCGTCGGCGGCCTGACGCAGCAGGTCTAAGGAATACTCCCGTCGGTAATCTCGCTTCGCAGCGAGCAAGTGTGTTTCAACCGCTCGGGCCGCATTGTTTACCAATATTTTTCGCAGCCAACCGGTGAACTCCGCCGTCGTCGTCCCCGCAAACTTAGTAAAGTCACGATGCGCCTCGAGCAACGACTCCTGCACCAAATCGGATGCTGATAGTCGGCCCCGAACACGCGGATCTAACTGGGAATGCGATAACACCTTGAGATACCCGATGTAACTAGCCAATAACGTCTCCAAACTCTCCGCGTCGCCGTTTCGCGCGAGTTGGAGCAGTTGGGTCGCGCGCCGTTGCTCGGTTTCGTTCACGTATTTCGGCCCGCTACTTTCCCAGGCCGCCTTGTCGGGAGTCTGTCACTGTGCCATCGTCGAATTTTCGCCATATTTTCTATAGCGGCTAGTGGCAGCGTTTTGGGAGCGGGTAACTTTTCCGATCGAGACTCGATTGTGAGCCCCAAACGGCCCGCTTAAATGCGACTCCCAAAGGCACGATTCGCCCCTCCCTGCTCGGGCCAAACAGGACACGCCGCGGCACGCCCGAATCCCAATCGAGACGTCGTAACGCCCACAAAAAAATCGAGACGTCAGCGTTGTTTTAAACTAAAATCGACTCTGATTTGCTTGCAATTCCATCCCACCAACGCACCATTTTCGGGCGCAACACCGTGACGAGCTCGGCGCGATCAATGCGACGGATTGATCGCGGGCAATGACGCCCGACTGCGTTGTCGTTGATGGTTTTCGCGACGTTTAACGGCTGCGTTAAATGCATGGAGCAACGGCGATCCCGACCAACCGCTCAACGTGCGTCCACTGGCGAACAGGTACGACGACAGTCGATTCCATTCGTCTCCGAAAAGATCTTCCGGTGACAACGGTTCATGTCGATCTGAATGAATGCGGCACCACGCCAGCACAGCGGCATAGGCGGCGCGAGCGTCGTTGGCTCGACACGCCGAACGGACTTCCCGGGACGCCCGCGCGGCGACACTGTGATACGACAAACGACGTGCCTCCACGATCCGCTTCACAGGTCGATACAACACCGCCAAAGCGACCAACAATGAAACGCCCATCGCCCAAGACGTGTATGGTTTCTCGGTCGGTGTCGTTGCCGCCGACTCAGACGATTGCTCACCAACGGGTAGCGCGGCGACGGTCAACGTAAGACCATCCAACGTGGTCTGTTGCAGCTTCTCCGCCTTCGGATCCCACCATGTGAACGTGAGTTCGGGCAACTCAAACGTCCCCGGCTTTTGGACCTGATACTTGATCGTGTCCACCCGCGATGCGTCGAGCTCTCCGCGAGTCACCTTGTCGACGACCTCTGGGTCCGATGTGTACACGCGAATTCCCTCCGGCGCCGCCGAACTCGCTGGTGACAACATAATCGAACTGGTCCCCGTAACCCGGCGCGTCACCGTCCGCTCGATCACATCACCTGCCTTCAAGTGAGCGAGCGAGTCTGGGGTCCAAGACTGTTCGCAGTTCAATTTTTCAGTCGCGATCACGACACCGAGCGAATCGGTTCCCGGCGGCCGTTTGGATTCAAACTTGAGTTCGCTCGTCGTCGCGTTGACCGATTTCACGTCCCCGACAAACGATTCTTTACCGCGAAAGCGAACCTCAAAGGGAGGAATCACGATCGTCCCGGATCGCTGGGTGTAGATATTAAATTCGTGTCGCTGCGTTAGAAACGATTCGTCTCCCACGTCCTCGCTTCCCACAACCGGATTGCCAATTTTGATAATCGATGTGCGTGACAATTCGGGAAGATCGAAAGACGCCGTTCCATCGAACGGGCCTGGCGAATAGAGCGTGATCACCATCAAGACCGCTTCGCCCGTCCACGCGGATTCCTTATCGATGGACGCTTTCAACGATTCCGCCGCACTCGCGGTTTTGGTCGATAAGATCAAACAAGCGACGCAAACGAAGCAAACGACGCGAATGCGGTCCACTCGCCACGGCCCAATTTTAAAGACAGGGGCCACACATCGTTTCATTGCGTCTCGCTGCAGCGAAATCGATTTCGTCCGGCATCGATGGATCGCGACGGTTGCGTTGGGAACCACGCTCATTGTTCTTTCTCCGGTTGCTCTTGATCGGAGAGTTGATAAGCAAATTTCGCTTTCAAGAAATCCGCCGGTTTGGTTTGCACACGCCGCAGCCACAACGCTTGCATCGCCGAATCAGAGATCGTTTCCGAATCGTCGACTTCGGTGTTTTGTCCTTCGGAGTCTTTCTTCTTATCAAATCGGATCTCGTCGGCCCCGAGTCGTTGATCTCCCATGTCGCCGCCTTCGTTGTTTAATTTCGCAGCCCGGGCGATCGCAATTTCCCGATTGACGCGTGCGTCTTCCCAGTCAGGCCTCAGTTTTAACGCGCGGTCATAGCGTTCAATGGCCGGTTCGTACTGACCGAGCATAACCAAACAATTGCCTCGGTTAAACTCGGCATCGGCGGAGGCAACTCGGGCAAACGACCGCTGCGCTTTTTCAAACTCACCCGCACGAAACCAGGCAACGCCTTTACGCATCGGGTCCCGGAATGCGGCGGCAGCATCAACGTATTGCTGCCGGTCCATCAACCGCTGGCCACGCTGATCAGGTGTCAGCCAAAGACTGCCCCAGGTGATGCCGCCTAACAAAACTACCAACGTTATTTTGTTCATTCAGATCGCTCCGACACCTGTTCGTCACGGCGGAATCCGGAAAGCACCCACAACGCGACAATCGGCACTAACCACCATCCCATCTCCGCCCACCGCGTGCCCGCTCCGTCGACAGACACCGCAATCGGTGTGTCAGCGATACGTCGAACAATCGTCGCGACGTCCGTCGTGTCGGGCGTGAGCAATGTTAAATCCGCCCGCAGGTTTGACGCGGCGTTTGCAAGGTCATCACGCTCGGGCGTTTCCTCCCGTGCCACGCCGAAAATCTCAACACTAACTCCATAGGAAGTTCGAAACTCTTTCAACGCCGACTCGGCGCCCGCCGGAACCGTATCAGCGACAACGACAATCGATCCCCCCCGGTCGCCTAGCGTTTTCATCGCCAGCGTCAGTGCGACGGCGAGTTCGTCACCGGGCGTCGGCATGATCTCGGGACCGATTTCCGCAGCCATCGTGGCGACCACTCCCGTGTCACGCGTCGGCGGCAAGACGAGATGGGCGGAACCGGCGTACGCGATCAAACCTAACGGCAGCCCCTTTCTGAGCTCCGCAAAGTCGGCGACTTTGAGCCTCGCCCGCTCCATCCGACTCGGTGACAAATCCGTTTGGTTCATCGTTTCGCCCGATTTCAGCAACAGCATCACAGGCACCGGATCATCGGCAAACGGAGACGGTTCGGGACGCCATGTTGGTCCCGCAACGGCAATTGCCGCGATCACCCACCCCGTTAGCAACGAGTAGGTTCTCCACTTCTGCCGCTGGTCTCGGTTAACCGTCGCCGCATCAAGCAGTTCGGGTGCCATCACGTCTTGCCAACGGCGAAACGGATTACCGAGCGTCCGCACCATCCACCAGACGCCGATCACCGCGGGCAAAAACAACAGACACCAGGGCCGAATGAAATGAAAACTACTGAGATCGTTCATAACTCCACGGTCTCCAATTCAAACGTTCGCGAATTGACTCGCAACCGCGTCGTCGAGGCCGTCAATCGTGCGTGCCGTGCCCGAGCGAGCGGCACCGCATGCGATAACAGAGAAATCACTAACGCGATGCCCAACGGCCAATAGAACAAATCATGCCGAGGCCGATGGCTCACCGTTTTGACGTCACGTGTTTCGACCTGATCGATCCGATCATAAATATCGACGAGCTGGTCCCGATTGAGAGCCAAGTAAAACTCCCCGTTGGTCGTCTCGGCAACGTCCTTCAACGCCTCTTGGTCGATCTGTTCTTCACCAACCGTCGTGGGGTCTCCAACGGCGATCGTGTAGACGGTGATGCCACGATCCCGCGCCACCCGAGACGCTTCCTCGGGAGGCACCGAACTCGCCGTGTCGTTTCCGTCGGTCAATGCGACAATCGTTTTGGTAGGCACGTCACTATTCTCAAATAGCTGAATTCCCAATCCGATGGCGTCGCCGAATGCGGTCCGTGGTCCAGCCATACCAACGTCCGTCTCATTGAGCAGTTGCCGACACAAATCCAGATCCGTCGTGAACGGCACTTGCAAAAAGGGTGAATTCCCAAACACCACCAGACCGACCCTGTCGCCTTCGCGTTGCGTCAGAAAATCGCCCACAACTTCCTTGACCGCGGTTAAACGATTTACCGTTTTCCCGGCCTCGTTGGTGAAGTCTTCGTGATCCATCGACCCTGACAAGTCCACGATCAAAAGCAAATCCCGCGTCGGAATGATTCGCTCCATCGGCGGTTCGAGCCACTGCGGTCGCGCCATCGCGATCAGCACCAACAGCCAAACGATCACCAAGATTCCAAACGACTTCGCATTGCCCTGATTGAGCGAAACGGGTGATTCACTCGACGCCAACAGACGTGAAAGAAATGGAACACGAACGGACGGGCGCCGCGACGATTTCGCAGGCACCCACCAATACACGACCAGGGGCAGTGGGGCGAGCACAAAGACCCAAATGTGTGCGAAAGTAAACATACTATCGTTCTCGCGTCTTCACGATCGACGCGTCCCCCTGACGAGACACTTGATGATGCCTGATCCAGCGGCTGGCAAATTCAACGAGGGCCGGTGTGCGAGCGGAGCCGTCTCGATAGACGCCCACCGAAATTCGATCGGCTACCTCATTCGGAACGGGAGCTCCTCCCGTCGCACTGAGCCAGTCACACCAATTTTTTCCCGAAAGCGATCCGACATGCGTTCGGTTGTCGGCACAGAGGGCCGTGCGTTTGAGCACCCCGACAATCTCCGCGTCACTCGATGCACGCTGCACTTCCGCAATCGCCGCACGTCGGTACGCATTCGCCTGCCATCGACACCACAACCTGTAGAGAACCACACAGCAACCAAACGCGAGAAACGCGATCACAAACCACCATCCAGGCGCGAGCGGCCACCACGACACAGGCGGTGGTTCGGCAATGTCTCGCAAGTTCTCGAGGCTGGCAGGGTCCGGAGTCATCGACGTTCCCCCAATGCGTTCAACAACTGGCTGACGATCGACTCGTGCGTGCAAATCGGCAAGACGGGAATTCGGATCGATCGCAGTCGACCACGAATTTCCTCCGCGAGAAGGCGAAACTGTTCGACATAGCGTTCGTTCACGCGAGCGGTCACGTTGACTGTTGTTTCGTGTGAACCGTCGGTGACATCCGCGCCACCATCAATCGGCAAGCTCGCACCGAGTGGATCGTAGACGAGCGTTGCCAGCACGTCGTTGTGACTGGCCAAACGAGTCGCATGTCGGTGGGTATCGTTGTCGTTCCCGAAATAGTCCGTGGCCAACACGACGAGATGGTCATGGTTGGCGACACTCACGGCGCGGCGGAGTGCCGCATTCAGTTTGTCAGGATTGGGGCGTCCTGAATCCGCTTTCAACAATCGATTCATACGAACCAGTTCGTGACAAATCCGCAGCACGTTTTCGCGACTCCGATGAGGCCTCACCTCCACGATATCATCGTCACCAAAGATGATCGCGCCCACACGATCACCCGAATTTAGTGCCGACCATGCCGCCAACGCGGCGAGTTCCGCTGCGGCGGTCGCTTTAGTCGTCCGCGCCGAACCAAAGAACATGCACGAACGCTGATCGACGACCAAGAGAACCGGTCGCTCACGCTCCTCGCTGTAAACCCGCACGTGTGTTTTTCGCAATCGGGCCGTCGCTCGCCAATCGATCGATCGGATATCGTCACCCGGCCGATAATCACGCAACTCTTCGAACGTCAAACCGCGTCCACGCAACCGTGACGCATGCCGACCACTCAACAAACTGCTAACCGGTTGATGAGGCAACAGCGAAAAACCACGTGCATCAAACCGCAGTCGCACGAGACTCTCGAGGGTCGGATAGACGTGCGTCGATTCGGCAGCGGACTCGTCACGTCCGGGAGCACTCTCCTTCGTCGTCAGTGATTTGAACATGAAGCAGCCTTGTGATCACAGATGCGTTATTCGATACCAGCTTGACTCACTCATTCCTTCAACCGACAGCGACTTTCTCGAGAACTTGTGCGACCACCCCTTCGCGAGTCATCCCCTCCGCATCGGCTTCGTAGGTCAGGTGAATCCGATGCGCCAAACATGCCGGCGCAACGGACTGCACGTCTTCGGGCGAGACAAAATCGTTACCACGCAGCCAAGCACGTGCCCGCGCGGCCGCATCCAACGCGATCGTCGCTCGAGGACTGGCACCGACATTGATCAACCGGGCCAACTCGTCACCATACCGCTTCGGTTCACGCGTCGCGATTACTAGATCAACAATGTACTGTTCGACCGACGGTTCGACATGAATCGCGTTAACTTGTTTCCTGGCCTCAAAGATCGCATCCTTACTCGCCCGCTCCGCAGTGGTTCGTTCTCCGGTGTTTTCGGAACGCACCAAACGCAAAATCTCGAGTTCATTTTCGGCCGGCGGATAGGGCACCTGGACATAAACCAAAAATCGGTCCATTTGAGCCTCCGGCAACGGATACGTCCCCTCCTGCTCGATCGGATTTTGAGTCGCCAAAACGAGAAACAAATCGGGTAAGCGATGTGTTGTCCCGGCAACGGTTACCTGCCGTTCTTCCATCGCCTCCAACAACGCCGCTTGAACCTTGGCGGGTGCTCGGTTGATCTCATCGGCAAGAACCAAGTTGCCGAAAATCGGCCCCTGCTGAAATTCGAAATCACCGGTCTGTTCACGATAGATTTCCGAACCGGTCACGTCCGACGGCAACAGGTCCGGTGTGAACTGCACACGGCTGAATTCACTCTCGATCAAGCTAGAGAGTGTCTTGATCGAACGCGTCTTTGCGGTTCCAGGCAACCCTTCCATCAACACGTGTCCATTGGCCAACAACGCTATCAACAACCGTTCAACGACGGTCTCCTGCCCGATGACCGCGGCATTCATCGCCGTCGAAATGGAATCAATCGCTTCACGTGGTGTCGTCATCTACTACGCCCCAACATCGAATAAGCCTTAGTCACATTACCTATCACCTGGAATCCACCCTCAGGCACTCCACGAGGATACCATTTCGCATCCCGACGCGATGCCCCGTCGCATATGGGCAACCACTATCAAGGGCGCGGAACTAGGCAACCATCCGTGTGAGTCAAGTGTTGGGCAAAATCAAGATCCAGCATCAACGACGTCGATAGTTTGCTGCTAACAAAAGCTAGGCCGACACTTTGAATTCCAACGTTTCGTCTGCTTTCTTCGCACAATACGACTTATTGCCCACCTGGATCATTTTTGAGATATCAGGACACAGTGCCCACCGCCTGCGGCCATGTTGGCTGAGATGACGTCACCCTGTTTGACTTCGATTTTTCGAACGCGATACGACTCACGGTTGGTTTGATAGTGCGCGTCCGCCCCATCCTCGAATAACGTCGCAACATATTGCACGTTGGGGTCGAGGAAATCGAGTTTGATCTGCAGCGTCCGCGGCTCCTCGTTGTTTGCCGATGCGATAAACCATTCACCTCCACTGCGGCGTGCCATCGAAATGTAGTGGCCGATTTTTCCGTCGAGCACACGCGTTTCGTTCCATGTCATCGGTAACTTACCGAGAAATTCAAACAGGTCGGACTTCGCTTCGTATGCCTCCGGACAATCTGGCAAAATCGCCAGCCCAGAGAATGTGATCATCACCCGAGCCGTTTCCGCAACAACGGTCGTATCAACATTCTTGAAGATTTTCGGTCGAACACTCGCAGGATCCTCCAGCGTGAACAAACCGTTGTTCATGTCGAGCGGTCCGGCCAACATGTTCACGAATACCGTTTCGCAAAACCCTGTTGGCGTGAACGTGCGAAGCGAATCCGATTGAGCGTGACAGAACTCGCGTGCAACATAGTTCGGGTACGTTCGCCGATCACCCGATGGCGGAATCGGACCATCGTGAAAATCGCACAACAAGTGATGTTTCGCGCACTGTTCAACAATCGAACACGTGTCGAGCACTTTTTGCTGGCCTTTGCCTTTCATGAATCCGTACTTGATCCCCGCTGCCCCCCATTTCTCATACAAAGCCAACGTTTCGTCGAACGGGAAATTCAAGCGCGCGATATCGTTGATATACAAGATGATCCCAACATCCCTGTCTCTTGCATACTGAATCAGTTCAGGAATATCGGTCGGGTCGGCCCAGTCGGATGGCGGAGCCTGAGGTTTCAGATGCGGCTTATTCGGATCGGGCTGCACCAACAGATAATCGCGGCTGGTTGTCGGATCGGACGAGGCTTCAAATTCCAAACCATACCAACCGGCATCCAGAACCAAATAGGCAACACCGTGTTTGGATGCGAAGTCGATAAAACGTCGCCAGCTTGGCATGTCCAGGCCGTACGTAAAACCGTCATCCGTCTGAGCCCCCCACGCACGCCAATCCCACATCGCAAGACCAGGCTTCACCCAAGAGGGATCCTCCAATTGGCAAGGCGGATTCAAACAATAAGTCACCGGCGAAAGCAAGAGATCGCCCGGAGTCGAGGCCACCTGCACCACTCGCCAACTCGTCGCTGCTCCCGTTTCGATGGTCGATTTGGAGAAGGTCCCACGCAACGCGTATTCTCCCTCGTTCGATGAAACGAGGTCCATCGGCGCAACGTCATAGATCGCTGCTTCCATGATTGCGGTGAAAAGGTTTGGTCCCAACTCACTGACAAACGGCAACTGTGCAGCGGTTCCCTTTTTCGCACGAAACTTGCTGAGCGGTTTGGGTCCCTCGGGATCGTGTTCGCCCGCGTAACACCAACTCGTCGCATCCCGAGGAAACACGAATTCCGTTTGGTCGTCTGACAGAGAAATCCGTTCGTCGTAGCCACCCTCTTTGGGGAACACATATCGCACCGCAAGTGCCTGATCGTACGCACGAGCTTCGATTCTCAGCGTCCTGCGAGGAGCGTCATTTTCAACCAGCGTCCACGTCAACGAACGACAGTGATCTGCGTACTCAGCAAAGTTGCCCCACGTCGTTTTGACCGTCTCGTTGGCGGAGCCCATCTCGACAGAAACCGAATCGAACGACCCGAACGCTTGGTCAGTTAGCTTGACTCCCAGTCTCCCTTTTTCGAGAACGGCGGTGTCGTTTGCCTGAATCGACCAGAACGGAATGCCATCGGTGAGCGTGAACTCACCCGCGAGCTCGCCACTAGGACTTTCCAGCCGGATCGTCTCAGCGGCACTTGGCACGCAGATGATTGCGAGAGCAACAAACAGAATTCGGGCAGTTGCGTTCATGGTGACCATCGGAGTGAATACAAAAGGGTGCCTGTACCTTTTAGAGGTTTCTGTCGAGGAGTTGCCAGTCGTTCCTTGGCGAATCGAACTCCGCGGGAGCCCGAGTGACGCGAGGGCAGTTCGGTAAATCAATGCGAGCAGATCCAAAACCACCACCGTGCGAATCAGGTAGCAGCATCGCTGCTTCCCGCGTGCGGGTGGTCGTCGAAGCGAGCATGACGCATTGTGGACACACGCTAGGAAGCGGTGGCTCGTCGAACCGGAATTCAATCCTTCATGTCCGTAACACACCTCGCTCAGGCACTAACTCTTGCAGAGTTACGAATCAGATCGGGTACAAAACGTCTTCCTGCGTTCCAATACGCATCGAGAATCGTTGAGACTTTTCACGGCAATCAGGCCACTATCTTACTCGCCGCATTTTGATGCGAATAGTGTCGAGCCCCGATCACTCTTCGTCGACTCGGCGGATGCGCGTGCAAACCAGACACCCTGAGTCCATACACTTGCAAACCCAATTAATCAGTAGACTTGCTCTCGGTTTCTCGTCGCTTTTTGTTCATCGCTCTCGCCAACGCGTGTGAGGCAGGGACTTCAACACACGCACGAGACCCGGGATCGCAGGCATTCTGCGGTCGCCCCGTTAGCGCATAAAAAAAGGAAGGCCACTTGGGCCTTCCTTTCCATGTTTGCTTGCTACGTTTTCGTACTACGCGTTGTCGACGTAACGGTTGACAATATTTTCGAGCAATTCTTGACGTCCGCTGGTGTTGGCCGCCGCTTCACCTTTTTCGAGCATCAGCTTTTCGAGTTCGGCGAACGAAACATTGCCGGCTTCGATCTTCTTGCCGAGATCACCATTCCAACTGCTATAACGCTGATCGACAACGTTCTGGATCGCTCCGTCTTCAATAATCTTTGCGGCAATCTTCAGTCCGCGTGCGAACGCGTCCATGCTGCCGATGTGAGCGTAGAACAAATCGATCGGCTCGAAGCTTTCGCGACGCACTTTGGCATCGAAGTTCACTCCACCGGGTGCCAAACCATACTTCAACAAGACCAGCATGGTCTGCGTTGTCAGGTAGTAGTTGGTGCCGAACTGGTCAGTGTCCCACCCGAGCAACAGGTCGCCCGTGTTCGCGTCGATGCTGCCCAACGCACCCTGCATCCCGGCGTACTCAAGTTCGTGCATCATTTCGTGACCGGCGAGCGTCGCGTGGTTGGTCTCGATGTTCAGCTTGAAGTGATCCATCAGGTCGTAGGTTCGAAGGAAATTCAAACAGGCGGCCGCATCCGAATCGTACTGGTGCTTAGTCGGCTCTTTGGGTTTCGGTTCGATCAAGAACTGTCCGGTGAACCCGATTTCCTTCGCGTAGTCGACGGCCATGTGGAAGAACTGACCGAGGTGATCTAGTTCCCGTTTCATGTCGGTGTTGTAGAGGCACTGGTAACCTTCACGACCACCCCAGAACACGTAGTTTTCACCGCCGAGTTCCTTGGTAACTTCGAGTGCCTTCTTAACCTGAGCGGCTGCGTAGGCGAACACTTCGACGTTGCATGTTGTTGCGGCACCGTGCATGAAACGAGGATTGCTGAACATGTTCGCTGTTCCCCACAGCAACTTCACGCCCGTGCGTTCTTGTTCCTCTTTCAACACTTTGGCGACGGCATCGAGGTTCGCATTGGATTCCGACAAACTCGCCCCTTCCGGAGCGACGTCGCGGTCGTGGAACGCGTAGAACGGGGCGTCGAGTTTTTCGAAAAATTCGAACGCGGCTCGTGCGCGGTTGCAGGCGTTTTCGACCGACTCGCTGCCGTCATCCCATGGTCGCTGCATCGTTCCGCCGCCGAATGGATCCGATCCCGTTCCCCGAAACGTATGCCAATAGGTCACGGTGAAGCGAAGGTGCTCCTTCATCGTCTTGCCCGCCACGACTTCGTCCGGGTTGTACCAACGAAAAGCGAGCGGGTTGTCCGATTGCGGACCTTCGTACTGGATCTTAGAAACTTCGGGAAAGGCAGTCATAGGTTTCTCGGCTCGGTTGGGGAAGACGTTTCCGCATGGGGAGGGACACTCATTCAGAGGTATTGAGCATCATCATGACAGTCAAATATCGCGTTCCAAGTAGATATCGCGCATAATGCCAGAGAAATTTAACACGCCCTAAAAGGATCGCCATGGGTCGAAAATCCGTCGCATTGTTGATCGAGACGTCCAACGGCTACTCCCGCGGCCTGTTGGAGGGCGTGATCGCCTACACAAAAGAACGCGGTCATTGGTCAGTCCACCTAACGGAACAGGAACGTGGTGCGCCCCCCCCGGCGTGGCTACAGAATTGGAAGGGCGACGGCATTATCGCGCGGATCGAAACAGATAGTATCGGTCGAGAATTACGAAAATACCGCGTTCCGATCGTCGATCTCAGCGCCGCACGTCACGTCCGAGGGGTCCCCTGGGCCGACACCGAAGACCGAACCATCACGCAGCTCGGCGTTGACCATTTTGTCGAGCGAGGGTTTCGGCATGTTGCCTACTGCGGGGACGCCGGTTTCGCATGGTCGCGGAAACGTGGTGAACACTTCGTTCGCCAAGCTCGCGCCGCCGACTGCACGGTTCACCAATTCGAATCGGTCGGCCGATATGACGAAGCCTACGACCTTGCGATCGAACAACGCCGAATCATCGACTGGCTGAAAGAACTGCCTCGTCCCATCGCCATCATGGGATGCTATGACTTCAAGGCTCAACAAATTCTTGACGCCTGTCGCCAACTCGAAATTTCCGTTCCAGCCGAGGTTGCGGTGCTGGGTGTCGATAACGACCGGCTGATCTGCGAAATCTGTGAACCGTCACTTTCGAGCGTCATCCCTGACACGCAGCGGACCGGGTATGAAGCTGCCGATCTATTGCACCGCATGATGAGCGGAGAACAAGTCGCCACCGAACAACCGTTAATCACACAACCGCTCGGCGTCCAACTGCGTGAGTCAACTGACACACTCGCGATTGAAGACAGCGAGATCGCAAAAGCGTTGCAATACATTCGCCGACATGCCAACGCAAACATACGCGTCGGTGATGTCCTGCGGCACCTCTCGCTCTCGCGTCGCGCCCTCGAACACCGTTTTAAAAAGTACGTTGGCCACACACCGCACGAAGAGATTCAACGGGTGCGAATGAACCGCATCAAAGAACTGCTACTTCAAACGGATTTATCGATAGGGGAAATCGCCGATCGCACCGGTTTTGAATACGTCGAATACATGGCTGCTGCCTTCAAACGAGAAACCGGTCAAACACCGACCGAGTTTCGCGGTTAACATTTCGTCTTATTCGCGATGTCACCGTAACGCGAAGCGGATCACGGTTCCGGTTTGAGGTGCCGAATAATGAATTCAGCGGCGAATTGTTGGATCTCAGGCAACGTCGGCTGCAGATTCTTGCCTTTGAAACTGTGGCCGCCGTCCTTCACGACCAACATCTCAACATTCGCGTCAATCTTCTCGGCAACCTCGAGCATGTACTGCGACGTGGCGATCGGCAACACCGTATCGTTATCGCCGTGCAAGATCAGAACTGGAGGTGATGACATCGTGAGATACTCCACCGGACTGAGCAGTTTTGCCATATCCTGTTTCTCTTCATACGGGCCACCCAAAATAGGCGCGAACTTCGCGGAGTCCTCGAACGCACTCCCTTT
Source organism: Aporhodopirellula rubra (assembly GCF_014192335.1). GTDB lineage: Bacteria > Planctomycetota > Planctomycetia > Pirellulales > Pirellulaceae > Rhodopirellula > Rhodopirellula rubra. The sequence goes on from NZ_JACHXU010000004.1 coordinate 328,545, forward strand.
GAACAAATCAACTCGGATAAACGACGTCGCGGGGTAGTAGGACGCGATGCATCGAATCGTTGGATCAAAGCCCTCGAGCGATGGGTCACCCGCGAACAGTTTTCCCGGAGCGAGCCCCGTCATCAGCGACAAATGACCACCCGCGGAACCTCCCCACACACCGATACGCTCGGGGTCAAAGTGATACAACTCGGCGTTCTTCACCAGAAATCGGGCGGCATCTTTACAATCGACCACGCTATCGAAGGCAGTTGCCTTTCCGACTCGCGATAATCGGTACTTGATGGTTGCACACGCGATTCCCCGCTCGAGCAGCAATCGGAGGGTTCCGACAAAGGAACTCTTCAACACCGCGTACTTGTTTCCACCACGCCATCCGCCGCCATGCGTGTAAAGCATGACAGGCATCGGCTGCGACTGCCTTTCTTTTGGTAAGAACAGAAGCATGTCCAGCTTCTGACCGTCGACCGTTTTGAAAACGATGTCTTTGACGGTATTAAATTCGGCCAATTCCTTTTCAGGCGAACTGGCGGGCGTCCCAGCAACGCAGGTTGCCGAGAGGCATAGAAAAACAAAAAGACTTCGCATGGTTCTAAATATCGGTGAGTGGGTGCACGTTCTCATCGTCGACCACAGAGACGACAACGCGATCGGACGGAACTCCGATTCGTGTCTAAGATCACACGCAGATTCTAGCTCCGCAGAAGAACTCGTGCACGACGAAGGTAGCCGTACAGCCTAATTGCGATCATACCCATGCTGACACTGAGCCTCGTTGAAACGGCACACGATTCGCAAACCGCGTCTCGTTCGAGGATGAAGAATCCTCTGTATTCAACGAACACACTCACGGAGAACCACAGTGGCAAATAAATCAAAAGAACGAGGCAATTCCGACGAGGACCAGCAGCGTCCCGCTCAATCTCAAGACCAGCAACCGGGCAAACAAGACGAAATGCAGCCCGAACCGATTAGCACCCGCGATGATTACGTTGGCAGTGGGAAACTACAGGACGAAGTCGCAATCATCACCGGCGGCGATAGCGGGATTGGCCGCAGCGTCGCGGTGCTGTTTGCTCGCGAAGGAGCCGACGTGTCGATCATCTACCTCAATGAGCATGCCGACGCGAAAGAAACACAACGATTGGTGGAAGGCGAGGGACGTAAGTGCTTACTGATCCCCGGCGATGTGGGTGATCAAGCTTTTTGTGATCGTGCGGTAGAGAAAACAATCGAGGAATTTGGTCAGCTCGATGTGTTGGTCAACTGCGCCGCCGAGCAACATCCGCAGAAAGAGATCGAAAGAATTACCGAAGAACAGTTGGTCGATACGTTTCGCACCAATATCTTTTCTATGTTCTATCTTTGCCAGGCTGCCGTCCCCTATCTAAAGAAGCAACCAGGCAGTTCGATCATCAACACGACCTCAGTCACGGCATATCGAGGCAGCCCGGGTTTGCTGGACTATTCAGCAACCAAAGGTGCGATTGTCAGCTTCACTCGCTCTCTCTCACAAAACCTCGTCGATGACGGCATTCGAGTGAACGCCGTTGCACCTGGTCCGATCTGGACGCCACTCATCCCAGCAACATTTCCCGCTGAGAAAGTCGCGAAGTTCGGCAGCGACACTCCGATTGGAAGGGCAGGACAACCTCATGAATGCGGCGGCTGTTATGTCTTTCTTGCCAGCAAAGACGCGTCGTATATAACCGGACAGGTCCTCCATCCGAACGGCGGCGAAGTCATCAACGGGTGATCATTCGCCAAAAAAAGGCGGGCACCGGAAGGAGCCTGCCGTCTTTTTAAAGCAATCCGTCAACCCGCGGTTTGCTATCGCGACTCACTTGCAACGCGGCGTGCAGGAGTGTTTGGCTTGATTGCGTCCATTACCTCGTTGGCCTGCCGCTTGTGCTCTCGGATCGCATCGACAGTCTCTCGGAGCATTTCAGACAGCTCACCGGAGGCACGTTTCGATAGAAGCTCGAGCGTGGCCTCCTGCTGAATATGGGACGCTACCAACATCCCCACAAAGGATGCGTCAAACTCATACCCCTGACGCTGACGAAGATCTTCTTTCGCCGCATTCGCAATTGCCTCGGACACGTCTCGGTGCATTGCGATCCACGAAACGCCACGCCGCCGAGAGCGATCATTACTCAGTTCGCGGTCAATGCTTTCACGTGCGTTCTCGATCGCGTCCTCTGTACGATCTGCGACGCGTTCAACACCGTCCTCCAATCGATCGACAATATTTTCTAACGGCCGTCTCACTCCATCAGCATCGCGCCGCGCGTCGCGAATGACTTCCCGACGCTCCTCACCTACCTCATCGGCACGGTCTTCCGCGGCGTCGAGTCGGCGTTGCTGTTCTCGCTCGATTTGGTCAGACGTGCGAGCCCAAGTCGGACGAGTCCGCCATGCCGCCGGGGGTGATAATTTTTCACTGATTTTCTTGTGGTCTTGAATGACAGTTTCGGCGAGTTTGCGAACCTGATCTGATTGCGTGTGGTCAAGTCCAAACGTGGCGAGATCAATCAGCGACTCCTGATCGACCATAACCCAAGCGGCGATCTGTTGGTTCGTCCGATCAGTGACATCACCGTTCCCGCGGCGGCGTTGCGTGCGGTCGGTAGATGTTTGCCGATTCGCATCCACGTCAACATCCACACCCGATGCACGGACGTCGACGCCAGATGCCCCCGCTTGCACATCAACGTCTTGGGCGACGACGGGTCCCGCCAATGCGAGTGAGAGTGGAACAACAAGAACCCGTCTTAGTTTGCGATTCAGTGCCATGAGATTGTCCTGTGGTTGATATTCAATTTGCCGAACTTGCCTACGCGGCCGGTTCATGAATTGGAATGACGGATCGCCGCGACGAGTTCTGCTTTGTTCATCTTACTGCGGCCATCGATATTCAATTCGGCCGCACGATTCCTAAGCTCGTCAACAGTTCGATCCTCAAGAGAAGTATTGGGATTGCCGGCCCCCTGGGTCCGTTTGTTCGGCGTGCGACCTTCCTCCCGTCGTTGCTTGTTGACAGTTCGCGCTGCGATCTCCTCTGCACGATCCTCCGACTTGCCTCGGTCGAGCTGGCTATCCTTGATATGCTCGTACTGTCGTTCGTCTTTGTCTGCCCATTCGGGCATGATCGTTCTCTCTGCGATCGTTCTCTCTGGTTGTTAGATTCACTTCCTGCAATTACGCATCCGTCGCTGAACTGATGTTCGCGGGTTTCGACGGGGTCTCATCACTCGGAGAGCGGGACTCCCATTGTGCGAGTGTTTTGAACCGGGTACCCAGATCACTCGTGACGGATGACAACGCCCCGCCACGGTGCATTGCACATTCACCACACCGCTCTTTAACGCGGTTTTCGATGTCGGTCATGAGACAGTTTCCTGACGTCGACGAGTAACCACTCATCAGGAGCGTCCGCAAGAGCCCCTCGCGACGATCGATCAATTGATCGCCTTCGTTCTTCAACGCCTCGCAGACTAACTCGGATAGCTCGTCCAGCGTCCGTTCAATTTCGGGGTTCGTGTGACTCATGTTCTGACCCTACCTAGCGCAAGAAAGCAGCGGCGTGCGCGAAGGCACACCGCTCGGATGCAATTCATCGATTGGGATCAAACAACCGGGCCGCGGCGGCCCATCAGCAAGCCAATTACAAACAGAACCAAGAACACGAAGAACAACACCTTCGCGATCGTTGCTGCAGTACCGGCGACAACGCCAAAGCCCAGCACGCCAGCGATCAATGCGATAATCAGAAACGTCAAAGCCCAGCCCAACATGGCAATCTCCTGGTTTGAAAAGTGGTTAACACGCAGGCGTGAGCTTCACGTCCAACGCGGTTTGTTTTTCAAACGAAGTAGCGATTCCCGTGCCAATCCAAACGCAATGAAGGCCGTGTAAGCGAAGACAGCGGTTTACCGATACGCACAAACGGTTGCAGGTAAATAATCGAGCAAACGCCCACCACGTTGACCGCAAAGCAATCAGCAAAGAACCAACCGTTCGCCAAGAGTTGCGGCAGCACTTAACAAAAACTCGGCGAGATTCGCCTCATCGGCTGGTTCCCATGAGTTCGTGGACGCAGGAAAGAACAGTCCGCCGGTCGACTGCACGACCTACGAACGTCGATCCTTCGGGGACACCCACGTGGGCTAAAAGGAATCGACGGCTCACCAGGAGGTCCGGCGGGTCTCGGAGTTCACGACGCCTCGACTTTCGCGGACGGGCACAACTGCGTTAGCGGTTCACCGAGATTGTGCGTTACTGAACGGAGCGCTCGTTGCGTGATCGAGGTCGTCGAGTGCCAAGACAAGATCTTTCTGTAGCGAGATTCGGTTTCCGCGAATCTCAAAGATTTCCAGTTCCAACGCAAGATCCGTACCGGGTGTCTCTTCGTCGATCTTGATACGTCCTCTCGTTTCATCGAGTCGCTGTTTCGCCAGCTGCAATTGTTGATCGACAATTTTCAACCGCGCCGCTGCACTGCGGATGTCCAAAACCGCCTGCAAGGTTTCGTTGCGAATCACGACTTCGAGCGATTGACACAATTGCGAACATTGTCTGCGTCGCGCGTTTAAGTCATCATCGGATCGGTCTTCCTTGAGACACTGAAAGAGCCCCTTGCTCGCCGTGGCTAGAGACATTCCCACTCCGGGACTAACGAGTCCCATCAACAGGCGAGCCGCATCAATGTTGCAGCTTCTTAGTTCACGACACAGCACCTGGACCGCACGAAGATCGCGGCGTTGAACCAAAGCCGTCGCGACGACTTCCCCCGCCACAATCGGACGGGCTTCCACGGGTAGCGGATCCATCATCACCGCGGTGGCAACTTCCGCTTCGGCACGACCGGTCAATCGCGAAAGTTCCTGTCGCAGTTTCAATGCATTGAACGATTGCTCGGTCTTCAACGCGACCAGGTCGAACCGAGCCTGACGAAGCTTCAACGGATCCCCATCAGGAATTTCCAAACGCTCGGCTTGGTCCGCCATCGAGATCAACCTGTCTGCTGTCCCAATCGCTTGTTCGGCGACCGCGACGGCTTCGGTCGCAGCGATCAACTTGTGGTAGGCCACTGCAGCGTGAGTCGCATCATCGTACCGACGAGCCAACGCGACTTCTCGCAAAACATTTCGGATTAATCGAGCGGAACAACAGGCGTCGGGATCTTTCGGATCGATTCCACGTATCACCGCGTTGACCTCTGCCTCGATCAACGCCGCTTCGGGCGATCGATCGTATGCCCACTTCATCACTTGGCTTTGCGTGTACATCGCCGGACCGGAAACGATTTCTCCAATCACTCCATGCCCGATGCTCGAGCCGAGGACTTCGACTGAGGACGGCAAGACTTCTGCGTGCGGGTCGGTGAGGTCGAGGTTTTCGACCGAGTGACCGAGGTCGAGCGACATCATGTCGCTCTCCCCACCGTCATCGGAAAGTCCAACCCAGCTCAACGGAACACCGAGAGCTTGAGCCGCGGGTGGGGACAGATAACGCCATCCCAAACTCGGGACTACCATCGCGAGTAAGCACAACAAACCGAATCGGCGATATTTGCTCATACGATTTGCTGACCTCCATGTCGAACACCCAAACGATCATCGACCAAATCCCTGTCGACGACAGGCGCCTGCAGTCTTCCTTGACTCAGAACCGCCTGTGGCAGTCTCTTTCGGTAGGAACCGATCAACCGAAACAGCATTCATAACCGGAGTCGGGTTGTACGGGTTATCAGCATGGAAAGTCGCGTGAAACTCAATCGCAACGTTCGGGTCAGATAACCTGTGCGGGTTACGCAAGTTTTTCTAATGAGGAGGGAGGTGCCGGTCCGATAACGAGTGATATCGAATTCACCTACGACGATTCGCGGTCTATTGGCCGCGGTTCGCGACACGGGAAATACTCCATGCCTGCTACGAAAACACTGCGTTTAGCCACCTTTGCGAAAAAGCACCTCGTGCTCAGCATTGCGTTGCTGATCGCACCGGGATCCATTTCCGCCGTCTCCGCCGAAGGGCCCGTACGGATTCTGCGAACGCAACCATCCGCTCGGACGACATGGTCGCCTTCCCGTGTTGATGCGGATGCCGCCGCAGTGACCACCAGGCCCACCAATTCGGTACGGCAATCCTCGGCCACCCGTATCACCCAAAGAACCTCACGCCCAAACAACGGCGACGTCCGTCAGGTCGGATTCCTGGAAGATCACGGCGCGTGCGGCCCCGTTTGCGACTGCGGCGAATGCTCCGGCGCGATGCTGCGGGAGCCCGGATGTGGCATGGAAGGCGCCTATCTCGTCGAACCGGGTTGCGGAATCGAACCAGGCTGTGGGCTCGAGCCCGGCTGCGGACTCGAACCCGGATGTGGGATCGAAACCTACGGTGGTGACATGTGTGGGTGTGATGCCTGCACATCGGGCGTCGGCAGTTGCGACGGCTATGTATGTGCCCCCGCCTGCCACGTGGACTGCTTCCCACTGTTTTTGCCAATCCTCCATATCGACTGGAACCGATTCGAATTTTTCATCGGAAACCAGGCGTACCACAACCCGATGAACGATCCAGCCACCGGTGCGGCATCGAGCACCGACAGCGGTAGCTTCGGATTCCAACAGGGCTTCAACGAAGGACGCAACCTGCGACCTTGGATCGGCCTCGACCTCGCCGCCCAATTCGGACTCCGAGCGACCCAAAGCAATTTGCAAGGCGAAGACTTCACCGACGAACACCGCAATCAGATCTTCCTCACCGGCGGACTGTTTCGACGCGTCGACTACGGCTTGCAGTACGGTGTCGTGCTCGACTACTTGAACGAAGACTGGTACTACCAAACCGACCTGTTGCAACTTCGCGGCGAACTCAGTTGGAAGATGTCCGCCTGCCAAGGATTCGGATTTCAATGGATGGGCGGCGTTAGCGACGATCTCGTGACAACGACCGTTCGTGACGAATCGGGTGCGATCTTCAACGGTTCCGAAACGCTCGAAGCAAGCAACCAATACCGTGCCTTCTATCGGTACTCGTTCGGCTCCTCCGGCGAATGGACATCGTTTCTCGGTGGTACCGATGACGAACACTTCCTCGTCGGATCGGACTTGACGATGCCACTGAAGAACGGATTGTCGATGCGAATCGCGTCCACATACTTCTCACCTGGCGACGATTCGGTGATCGACAAACACCAAGCCGAAGGATGGAACATGGGCATCAGCATGGTGTACCGCCCTGGATTCGGAAAACGTTCGAGCCGCTACTGCCGACCAATGTTCGACGTCGCCGACAACGGATCGTTCTTCGTGTTTAGAAGGTGAGAAAAGGTTAACAGACTATCGGGTTAGCAGGATTACAGGAAACGTAAACCTGCAACCTGCAACCTGCAACCTGCAACCTGCAACCTGCAACCTGCAACCTGTCACCTGTCACCTGTCACCTGTCACCTCCAAACCTACTCATACTCCCACTTCATCACCCAGGGATCTTGGTAGCGTTTCTGTGCCGCTTTGAGTTTCTCTTGGTACTGTTTGAGAACCTCTGTATGACCGGAACTGTCGGCGAGATTGGTTGTCTCATCGGGATCGGCCGCGATGTCAAATAGTTCAAATTCAGGTCGCTGCACATAGTCACCGACCGTCATGTTTCCGTAAGACGCATCGGTCCCTTTAGCTAACTGGGCCTGCCAACTGCTAGCGGCCCACAGATCGCTCGCAAAGGGGTACGGCAACGGGTGAGCGATGTTCCAGATCAATTTGTATTTGTCGTCGCGAATCACCCGCATCGGGTAATACATCTGAATCTCATGAAAAGTGTGTGACGCAAAAATTTCGTCGTGATGCGACTTCGACGGATCGGCGAGCACACCCATCCAGGACTTGCCGTGATATCGGTCAAAGGGTTTCCCGCCGTCACGGTTGTCCATCGGAGATGCGTTCTTCTCTTTCCAATATTTCTTTACGTTCAGCATGTCTTTCGGTGCGTTGGCATCGCGGTCGAGCCCACCGGCGAAGTCCAATAAACTGGGCGTGATGTCGATGTGGCTGATCATGGCATCGCTCTCAACGCCACGCTCGCTTTGGTAAGGATCTCGCACCACCATCGGCACGCGTAGTCCACCTTCGTAAACAGTCGTTTTACCACCGGCAAACGCCATCCCGTGGTCCGAGGTAAAGACGATCATTGTTTTGTCGTAGAGGTCGGCGTCCTTCAAGATACGAACCAATCGAGCCACACCTTGGTCGATACGGCTGCAGGATTGGTAATACTGCGCCAGCTCACTCCGGGTTTCGGGGGTATCAGGCAGAAACGGCGGCACAACCACGTCAGCCGGGTCGAAGAACACTTCCTCCACCGCGTCGTGCGAACCTTTGCGAGGACGGTTCCCAAATAGGTTAGGTTTCAATTCGAGGTCTGAATCGTTATCGACGCCGCCGCCTCGATGCGGATCGGACGTCGCAAAGTAAAGGAAGAACGGTCGGTCGTCGCTGCCGTCTGTCAGAAACGATTTTGATTTCTCTGCCATCTCGACGGCATTGCGTCCGTTGCCCTTGAGATAAGTTTCAAAATGATAGATCTCCTCCGGTGCGACGTGGTACTTACCGATATGACCGGTACGATACCCCGCCCGATGCATCACTCGGGGAAGAGAAAGGCCGATCACATCCTGAAAAGAAGCGAATTTGTGATAATGATGTTGGTGGCCGAATTGTCCGTTACGATGGTTGTGCAGCCCACTCATGACAACACTGCGGCTTGCGCTACAGGATGCCGTCGTCGCGAACGCGTTGCGGAAGACCAGACCGTCCGCTGCAATCGCATCGATCGCGGGCGTCACGGCACACGTATCGCCGTAACAACCGAGCGTGGGACTTTCGTCATCGGTGATGATGAACAACACATTCCGTTCCGCAGATTTTGCCTGCATCGGTAATGCGAGAACGATACAAACGCCGATGCAAACGGCCCCAGATAACCGACGCATTCTGGAGACAACCGATCGTGAAATGGACACACACATGACTTTAGATTTTCATAACTTAGGTGGGGAACCGAGAGGGGATCGCTCGATCATGCCATCGAACGACGTGCCCCACAGTGTAGTGAAACCCAATCACGCGGTGGTGGCATTTCTTTTCGCACTAGTCGTTGCGAGCATCTTGGCATTGCCGACCGTCGGCAGTGCTGCGGATCGAACCACGTGCTTTCTCCCGATCGGAATCGACTCACCCATTTCCGATTCGGCTCCCGCCGCTTCCCCACCCATTTCCGGTGACGCTGCCATATTGAAATCGGGCGTTTCGCCTACCGAAGCCTTTCGCCTCGGCCCAACTTCTCGTGGTGGCGACCTCGATTGGTGGAGATATCTCGAAGTTTGGCGAGCCCATCACGAGGATCCCGAAGCAACCGCAATCCGTCGCTGGCTCACGATTCCACAGAATGACGAAGTCCAAGTGACGATTCGACGTGGCCGAGTATCACCCAAATTTCTTCCATGGCGAGCAGCGAGTTTTGTCGTCGTTCAAACGCCGCACTTCGAGATCCTTTCTCGTGCCGATGCCAAAACATCCAATCGCGTTGCCCGCGACCTCGAACGGTTCTATTGGACGTGGACTCAAATGTTTTTCCCGCTTTGGACCGGGCGAGACCAAGCGGCAATCGGATTAGCCAATTGGAATCCGACCACCGAGAGCGTTGATGACTATCTATCAAAGAACGCAACCTCTCGATTGACGCTGCGTCGCCGGCACCGAGTCGTCTTACTGCCCGACGAACGCTCGTACCAAATGACAATTTCGCATCCTCAAATCGCGGCGGGACGTCCGTCCACAATTGCAGCATCCGCGGGGTTCTACAGCGACACGCTTTCAGCCTCGTTCTTCTTTCCCCAAGACGACACGTCGGGGATGGCGCACGAAACATGCCACCAATTGTTTGAAGAGGCGAGCGATCACGCCCGGTCGCGGACAACCTCACTGAATACCAAAGACTTCTGGCTCGTCGAAGGGATCGCCGGGCATTTCGAATCAATACAAACCAGTAACCGTCTGGCGTGTGTCGGTGGTTGGGATAGCCCTCGGTTGCAATACGCCCGCTACCAAACCCTCATCGCTCAGCAACCGATCGCGTCGATCGCGGAATTGCAAGGAGACCGACGCGAGGTGCAACGCCGGAGTGATCTGGCGCGGTGGTACTCGCACTCGATCCTGCAAACTCATTTCGCAATCGATCACCCGTCGCGGCGTCCTCAAAGGTCGCAGGTATATCAAACGCTGGCAAAAATCTACGGTGTCGACGTGTCCGATTTCGCTTGCTTGAAACAACCGTCCGACACGTCTCGTGCCGACAACGATCGCATCGACCGCTTCTTGATGATCGATGATGACCACCTGAACGATCATCCGATCCCGGGATCCACCACCGCGATCTGTTTGGCCGGATGTGAAGTTTCTCTTGACGGATGGAAAACGATTCCACCACTCCCACTCGTTCACTGGTTCGATGCTTCACGAACCCCGATCGATGACGCACAAGTCTCGCGGATTCTGGTCAAATCGTCCGAACTCGATCAGCTCAGTTTGGAAGCCACCAAAATCACTTCCAATGCGAGAGACACTCTCGGACGCGCCCGAAAATTGCGTGAACTCGATCTCAGTTGGACAGCGATCGATGATTCTGTAATCGAATCGCTGACCGCGGATAAAACGATCGAAACGATTTGGCTAACCGGCACCGGCGTGACGGACGCTTCCATCTCGAAACTCTCAAACTGTCCCAACCTGCAAACCATCGACGTGCAACGCACACGAATCACCGACACGGGCCTTAAACAACTTCAAACAGCCATCCCCGGCCTCGATCTCAACCCCCTGCAACTCACCCCCTAGCCTCGCACAGCAGCGAAACCGATTCCCCGTATTGGGTTCGCAACACGCATGGGAGCGAACAATTTACGTTTTCTTTGTCAATGCAAAATGCTCCCATTCAAGACTGGGATGACGACCAAAGTTGACAAGTTCCCGAGCGCGTAGCCGGTCGCATTGAGGTAGTTGATGACCTGACTACGATGTTCGTCGGTCAGGTTACGGACCGCCTTGATTTCCGAAATGACCTTCCATTAGCAGATGAAGTCGGGAACAAATTTTCGTTTGAGTTCTTTTCCGCGATAGAAAAGTGGGAGTTGTTTTTGAGAGCAAAACGGGATCTGCTGGTACTCGCATTCGATCTCCAGAAACTCCTGATACACCGACTGAGGGAACCCACACCCCTTGTCGTTGTACACCTCAAAACAGCAACCGATGCTCTTGTCGCATTCGTCTTTGAGAATCAGCCCGTTTGTCATTCGGCGTCCTCTCACGCTCATCGATTTGAATGCGAATCAATCCCGCCAACGCTGTTAGCGATTGCTACGCTCGCATTTGCTCGCCGCACTATTATCAATCCTTACGCACTACCATTAGCGCCCGCGAGTTTCGCTAATTGACGCGAATTAGAACAACCAAACCACTGGTCATTCGCGGATAGTCCTCGACTCAAGGATCCGTGCGTGATCACAATCGACGAGTCGCTCAAGAGTTCACGGAATCTTCGATGAGTCGCACGACGACGCGTGTGCCTTGTTTGGCGATGACGCGGACAGAGTTTCCTGGGCCGACGTAGTCGCCTTCGGTGACGACGTCGAGCATCATGTCGTCGATTTCGATCCGCCCTCCCGGTCTTAAGGGCGACACCGTCGTGCCGGTTTGCCCGAGCTCAACTCGCTGCCACGCGGGCGCGGAATCTGTCACGACGAACGAGTCCGATGGCGCGACCTCCGCCTGCAACGTCAATCGACTCAGTCCCGGAATTTGCCCCATGTAACTGGTCAAGAAAATCGCGGCGACCAGGAAAGCTAGAAACGCACCTAACACGAGTGCCACGTCGTTACTCAATGAAGTCCAATCGACACCGCCGTCGGTCAACGAGAATCGCCGAGACGCCATTACCAACGATCCGAGCGAAAGAGCCAGCCCCATGATGCCGGCAACCCCGAACCCCGGAATCACAAACACTTCAGCGGCAATGAATAGCAGCCCCATGAGAAAGAGCATCACCTCGAGCCATCCGGACGTCCCACCAAGGAAACGACTCCAAAAGAACAGCCCAAAACAGAGACAGCTAACCAACCCGCCCACACCGATTCCCGGTGCACTCAATTCAATCGCGAGAGCAACTAACCCGATCAACAATAACAAGAAGGTGAAGACCTTCATGTTCAGCAACAATACGAACGTGTCCACCCAACTGCGTTGCACTTCAGGAATTGGCGACTGAACGTTGAGCACTCGGGCGAGATCCTCTTTGCCCGAAACTGTCTGATCCGCCATACCCAGTTCGACGGCGCGGCGTCCGTTGGCGATGAAGAACATTTCCTTGCCTGCCTCGCGAATCGGCGTCCCCAACTCCCAGTCGTCGGCGTCAGGCATGGCGGCGTGCTCTTTGTCGGAGAGGAAACGTTTTTCTCCGGTGTTCGCATTGGTAGCCCGGTAAACGACCATGTCTTTGTCGGTCATTTTTTCGGCGAGCGCAAGAGAACGCCCCGTCGCCTCGGCGGTATCGCGTGCCTTCTGCGCCAAAACGCTGCGACTTTTTGCTTCCGTGTACCGATACGCTCCGTCTTCGCCCATAACGATTTCACCCGCATCGCCCATTCGCGCATCGGGCTTCATCAGAATCGTGTCCATCGCCAACGAGAACAACGCTGCTCCGCTGATCGCATCCTTTTCAATGTAGGCGACCGTCTCGACATCTTTGGCATCGAGCACCATGTCCATCAACTCGAACGTCACATACGTGAACCCACCGGGCGAGTGGATATCAAAGATGATGACATCGACACCTGATTCAACTGCGGCTTCGAATTTGCGTTTGAGCAACGCACCACTGAGCGGATTGATGTCCTCTTTGAAGGGAAGAATCACCGCGGTCCGTTTGCCACCGGGCCGAACGTCGCGGTCCTTTCCCACACCATTCTGCTCATTGGCATCCCCAGCGAGAGCCTCATCGGCAAGAGCGACATCCGCAACCGGAAGATCCGCGGCACGAACCTCGCCTGGTGCGACGTTCATTGTCAGACAGACGACGACACCTGCGAGCAGGAACGACATCCGTACGAAGCTCTGGATCATCATGTCACACCCTTCGCCAAAACGACGGTACGAACAGTAAAAGCACACTGAAAATCTCGACCCGACCCAACATCATCAACCAAACAAACAACAGTTTCGCGCCTTGGCTGAAACCGGCATAGTTCCGAGTTGCCCCCACGACTCCGAGCCCAGGACCGATATTGTTGAGAGTCGCGGCAACGGCACTGGCACTATCTAGCAGTTTGTCGTCGAGAGTCCCCTTGAGCAACTGTTTTCCGACTTCGCTTTGTTGAGCCACATCGCTCTCGACGACTCCCCACGTTGAATTCGGTTCAAACGTGATCAGCGCGAGCCATGAGAAAACGAAAATTGCCAAGATCAAGCAAAAGTACAGCAAAATATTATGAGCCAGCAGCGGATCATCGACCGCCTGGCCACTAATTCTAAGAGGCCGGACAACCCGGGGGCGGTGGGCGCGCTCCATTTCCAAATGCAAGATTTTGTAGAACAAAACGTGCCGAATCACCTTCAAACCGCCACCAGTGCTGCCGGCACAACCGCCGACGAACATCAACAACAACAGTATTCCTCGCCCGAAATTGTTCCACGTGTCGAAATCGGCCGTGCCATATCCCGTCGTCGTCATCACCGAAACGACCTGAAATAATCCGTTGCGAGTCGCCGTCGCGAGCGAACCAAAACCTTCGTCGCCCGCCTTCATTCCGAAAAACACGACTCCCGCAGTCACCACACCGATGATGCCGACATAGGCGCGAAACTCCACATCGCGAACCAATCGTCGCGGGCCACCGATCAGAGTCAGATACAACAACGTGAAGTTCGTTCCGGCGAGTACCATGAATGCAATCGTGGTGGACTCAATCAGCGGACTGTCGAACCCGCCGAGCGATCGGTTGTACGTACTGAACCCCCCCGTCGCCATGGTTCCGAACGCGTGACACATCGCATCGAATGCACTCATGCCTTCGAAGAAGTACACAAACGTGAGCAACACATTGAGGCCCAAGTAGATCGCCGCGAACACCAACGCCGTGTGCTGCATTCGCGGCATGCTGCCGTCCTTAGTCGGCCCCGGCATCTCTGCCCGCATCATCGCCTTGCCCGCGGAGCCTTGACCGAGAATGGCCACGAACAGAACCACGATCCCAAGACCGCCGAGGAAGTGCGTCCACGATCGCCAGAACAGGATGCAGTGAGGCACCATTCCGGGCGTTTCTAAATCCGTCAGCACGGTCGCTCCCGTGGTACTGAACCCGGACTGCGACTCGAACATCGCTTCGATGAACGTGATCGGATTTTCCGCTGTCGTTTGCGTGCCACTGAAGTAATACGGCAACGCCCCGAGCACCGTGGCACTGACCCACGACAACCCGACGATCGCCATCGCTTCTTTGCGGAACAGATGCCCGCCCTGGCGATGGGTACGCCCGAAGAATCGGAACGCCAACCCGATCACAAAACAGACCATCATGCTGGCGAGCAACCCATAGGCGCCGGCTTGTTCGAACTCTGCCGCGGGAGGCAAGTGGGTCCGCTCGGCAAACTGTGGGAAGGCGAACGGAAGGCTGAAGCCCATCGATCCGCCGATCAACAAACAGATCGTTCCGAGAAACCGGAGCAGCAATGGATAATTCAAGAGGGACGCCACCCATACGTCTCGGCCAAACCGCCGCAGACAATGTCACGGAGAACTTTCAACCGAATCGGTTTGTGCAAGATCTTGTAGGCACGCATCCTCGCCGCCTCGCGCTCGATCTCTTCGTCCATCATCGCACTCATTAAAATATACGGCATCGGTCCGGGACGTTCGGAGAGCACCCGGATCACCTCGAGCCCTGTCACGCGAGGCATGTGCACGTCCAACAAAGCGAGGTGAATCGGCTCGCGTTCAATCACCGCGAGTGCCTCGTCTCCGTCCTTGGCCTGATGCAAATTCAGACCTCGACGCGAAAGCGCATCGCAGAGGGTTTCTCGATAACCGGCATCATCATCGGTGATTAAAACGTTCGCAATCATGGATCACACGTTGGTTAACTCTAGGACTTCATCCTTGGTGAACGGGTTTGCCAATCGTGCTCCGAGTTGTGCGACAACCCGGGCGGCGGCATGCGAGCCGAGATGGCCAGCTTGCTTCCATGATAATCCATTTGTAATACCGTACAAAACACCACCTGCGTACATATCGCCCGCACCGGTCGTGTCGATCGCCTTAACGCTGACTCCTTCGATCGGAATCACCTCGCCGCCGTGCATCAGGATCGACCCTTTTTCACCGAGCGTCATGGCGACGTTTTCGGCCGACTCGTGAATCTTGCTCGCACACGCAATCGGATCGGTCAGGCCGGTCAGACTTTGTGCTTCCTCTTCGTTGCAGAAGAACAGGTCGACGGGGCCGCGGATCAGTTCCCAAATTTCGTCGCGGAGCATATTCACCAGGAATGGATCTGATGCCGTGAACGCAACTTTGACGTTGTTTTTTTTCGCGAGTTCCATCGCCCGACAGGCGGCCGCCTTGGTCGTGTCGCCGGTGAACAGATAACCTTCGATATAGATGTACTGCGCCGCCGCAATCGCGGCCTCATCGATGTCGTCGACGGAAAGCTGGGCCGACGCGCCCAGGTTGGTCAACATGGTGCGTTCGGCATCGTCGGTGATCAGAATCGCGCAAGTCCCGGTGGGGCTGCCGTCGAGCGGGTCGACATCGATCGTGACGCCGAGATTACGGAGATCCTTCAGAAAGAACTCTCCCGTTTCGTCGTTCCCGATTTTGCCGACGAACGACGCTTTGCCGCCGAAATCGGCGACCGCGGCAATCGTGTTCGCGGCTGATCCGCCGGCACATCGGTTTAGCGAGGGGAGATCAAAATTCGACAGCACGCCAGCCTGACGGTCGTCATCCACCAACGTCATGATGCCTTTTTCGAAGGCGAGTTTCGCAAGCAATTCTTCGCTTACTTGGGCTTGGATGTCGACAAGCGCGTTGCCGACGGCATAGACGTCATGATTCATGAGGTGGATTCAGGAGCAAGGGGAAACGACGGTTCAGCCCACCCGCGGTTCGCGGGCGGTGCCCCAGAATGCGGTCTCCGTCGCGTCTGAGCAAGTAGGGGACGGTATTCGCGTCCTCCGAGTCGCCCCAACGTCCCTCTCAGTCGGTCTTGGGAACGCCGATCTCACGAATCCGGATCCCGAATTTGTCGCCAATTTTTACCGTTTCACCGGTCGCAATCGGATGGCCACCGACGGAGAGCTCCAGAGGTTGGTCGCAGTGCGTGTCGAACGTCAACATTGACCCTGGTACAAGGGCCAAAATGTTACGCAGCGTCTCTTTTCGCTCGGCCAACGTGACCGTAACGGGTGTCTTAATTTTAAGTAGACGTTCCCGGTATTGCGGCTGCATCGGTGCAGGGGACGCTGTTTCGTCGGTCGGTGGTGAGGATGTTTCGGTTTGGGTCATTTTTTCCGTCGATTCCTTCACTTCAGGTATCGAACCGACGACGTCCACGACTTGAGCGATTGTGGCCGCTTACTGCCAATCGAGTCCCATCGGCAATTCGTTGAGAATTTCCGGACCGTTCTCGGTCACCACGACCATGTCCTCGACCCGCACACCGCCGGTCAATCGGCCGTACAAGCCCGGCTCGACCGTGAACACTTCGTTGGCGAACAATTCGCCACCGCCGTCGTCCAACAGAATCGGCTCGTGAACTTCCAACCCGATCCCGTGCCCGGTCCCGTGCTGGATCGACGCCTCATCGGTCAATTCACCGCGGTGCAAGCAATACCCGGCCGCTTCGAGTTCTCGAATCACCGCTTTGTGCACCGCATCGCCAGTCCGACCGGGATACATTTCCGCCTCACCCGCGGCTTTCGATGCGACCACCGCCGCGTGCATCCGAAGGGTTTCTTCGCTCGGCGTTCCGTGAACGACGGTTCGGGTACAGTCGCCGTTGTAACGAGTCGATTCGTCTCGCGGATACAAATCAACAATGATCGGAACGCCCGTCGAGAGTGGTCCGGTCCCCGCGTGATGGCAATCTGCCGAATGCGGAGCCGAAGCAACAATGGCACCGTGCGACATCGTGAACCCGCGATCCATGAACAGCCTCGCCGCGAAGGCCCGAATCCGCTCACTCGTCAACAAGTAGGCTTCATCGATCAGGTGCCCATCGTCGTCAACCGACGCCGTCGCGATCCGGCGGCAAATCTGCAACATGACTTGCTCGGTGACATGTTGAGCCTGGCGCAGCGATGCGATTTCGTCAGCGGTTTTGATTCGTCGGTCGAACACGCCGAGTTGATCGTCGTAATCGAGTTCGATGCCCGCCGCAGCAACGTGCCAAGCATAAATGAGTGGCAACGTCCGGTCGGCACGAACGCGGCGAACGCCTTCCTTCAACAAACACGACGTGACCGCTTGAGCCGTCGCCGTTTCACGGTCCGCACTCAGTTCGCCTTCGCTCGGTGGGAAGTCGGCCGGACAGAAAACCGTGCCGAGTTCGATCGCAACTCGGTCACTGCCCTCCTCGGCCCCCGCTGCGCGGGTACGGTCCATTTCGAGGTCGCGGACGATTCGAAGTTTGTTCCCCGAAGGCAACTCGATCCACGCCACGGGATCGCCTAACGGCAATCCGATCCGCCGAAATAAGTTTGGGTTGCGATCAGCGAGACCCGCGAACAATGTCGCGCTACCCTCCGCTGAAGAATCGAGATTGGGTGCACTCGCCGCTGTTTGAATCAGTGTTTGGTGAATCATCCCTACAAGTTACCTGACCGAACGGACCCTGCCGAGGCACCAACAACTCAAACGAGATCATCAGGTCGGTCGCAACGATTCAACTCGAACGTCCGATCGTAGCGGTTGAGCCCGTTGTGCTCGCACCGTTCATAGCGGCTGCGCATCCACAACGGCCGAACATCTCCACCGTAACTGTACTTTTTGTGACGGCCGATCACCCATGACCGCGTTGCCCCCGAAAAAACGTAAACACCGTCAACGCGTCCGGTACGCTCGACGGGTTCTCGTCGCGAGTGTTTTGCTAGGTCCTCTTTCGGTCGTTTGCGCGCCCTACGGATCGCTCTCCGTGTCTTCGATTGCGACGGCTGGTTTTCCTGAAACACTCGAGCGGGGTGGTCGCTTATACGGATGCGGATGGGGCGACGGATATCACTCTTGCCACAGCAGCGGTGTTCGCCCACTCGCCGACCTGCCACCCCGATCATATGCCGCCCGCGTCGGCACCCCGCAAGAACGCATCGCGGGTTGTCCGACCTGCCGGCCACGCATGTTGCCCAGCGTCGACCCGATCACGACACCTCGTGGACCAGAAACCTTTTATCACCGATTTGATCAGTACGCCGCCCAACTCAGTCATCGTGAAGCTCA
Source organism: Aporhodopirellula rubra (assembly GCF_014192335.1). Taxonomy (GTDB): domain Bacteria; phylum Planctomycetota; class Planctomycetia; order Pirellulales; family Pirellulaceae; genus Rhodopirellula; species Rhodopirellula rubra. Next base: position 347,090 of record NZ_JACHXU010000004.1, read on the forward strand.
CGCCGCCACTGGACCTGTCCAAGCGATCATCGATCATGAGGCCGGCGCGGGGATGAACAATTACCGGGATCCCTATGACTCGCCCCCGATCCCACGCAACCGTTTTCTCGAACGCAACGAACCCACCGTCAGCGTCAATGCGACGGCCGATGGCAGCCCGGCGGCACCCGCGCTAAGCGTCACGGAACTCGAAGAATTCCGCCAATACCAAGCCGAACAGCGTGAACGCAAAAAGTTTGAAAAGTATCTGATTGATCCCGATGACATTGAACCGTCACAAACCTTTGGCGGACCACCCGTCGGATCGGAAGAACGTCGCAAACTCGACGAAGAAAAAATCAGACAACTCGAGCGAGACATTCAACAACAGAGGCTCGAGCAAGAACGCGCCCGAAGAGATGCGATGTCTGAGTCGACAGGCTCCGATCTTGAAGATGGCCTCCGCAGCCCGAGCGACCAAACGCCTAGCGACCAAACACCGAGAGACCGGGGAGCATACAACCAGGGTCCTAACAACCTGGCCCCGAGTGATCAGGATACGTCGATGCCGATGGACTCGCTCTTGCCACCGTTCCCACGGGAAGAAGAACTCCGCCAAGACGAACGAAGGCGTGACGAGTTGCGACGCGACTTCCTTTACCGGGAACAACCGCTCCCTGACCCGACGCAACCGACTGAGTCAAGGCGTTCTGACGAAGACGATCTGCTCATCGAACCAGACAACACTCCTGGCGTCGAGCTCCCGGGTATCGAAAACATCCCACCAGGGCTCGGCGAGCAGCTCGACCAACTCGACTCGATTCGTCCGGAACGACCGCGACAGACGCAACTCGACTTCAATGCCCCCGTCCGCCCTGACGGATCCGACGGAACGGCGGCTTCCAACCGCACCTTCAATCCGATCTCACAACCGCAAGCACGCGTGGCAGAGATTCCGGATTGGCGGTTCGTCAAACAGCCACGCTAATGCGTCTTGCTAGCACGTCATCATCTGCGGTTCTTCGATGGTCAATCGACGTCGTTCCATTCGAACGTTGATTCCCGAACCGCTTGAAAGGCGACAAAGACTCCGCACAAGCAGTGCGACCAACACCGCGACAAAGCTACAATAGCAATCGGTCGGGCAACGCGTCGGCACGCTCATGTACCTGAATTCACCGTAACATCATCGCATCGCAACCCAGGTTGGATCGTTTCGCGAAATGAACGTCATCCTCCTCGTCGGATCTCAAAAACAGCTCGCCGACGGGTTGCCGTGGCTGCTCCGATTTGCCGCCTCAACCGGCTACGCACCCAAAGCGTTAGTGCTCGGCACCGATCACCGCACGCTGGCAAGATTGGCTGAATCCGCTCTCGCGGAACACGGTTCCAACGGAGCCGTCGACCTCGTCGAAACCAACGTGGATGCCGTGATCGCAAAATTGAATGCGGAGCGATGCCGGTTGCTGTTGATGGTCGACGACGTTGATGACGATCGCTTCCAGGCCTCCGTGTTTGAACGTTGCGGGGTGAAGTCGGTATGGTTGAGCGTAAAATCACCGCCCCCGGATAGTGACAAGCACATCTTTTCCTTGGACGATGCGTTTGGAGAGACCACCAACCTCATCTCTCGTCGCCTCCTGCAGACGCACGCGTCGCTGCAACTCGACCATGTTTGGCTGAACGACAAAACGACAGACCCGCAGACGCTCATCGACAAAGCCGTGCAACTCGAACGCCAGCGTTGTGATCCAGGAGATCTCGTGTGGATTCCTTTTGGATCCTCGCCATCGCAGGAATCCCATTACGCGTTAGCACGTGAACTGCTTTCGGGCTCCACTAACGCATCAATCGGATTGGTCAGCAGCAAAGAAGGATGGGACCGATCGCTGCTTTCTCGAGTGCGATACTGGGCCAGCCACGTGGCCGAACCGATGGATCGTGACGCGCGTCTGGAACTCGCCAACACGTTACAGGAAGGCTCGCAACCGAACCTCGAATTCCTAGGACTGATCTCGGCAGCGGCGATGTTGGCCGCGTTCGGGTTGCTGCAGAACTCCGCCGCCGTCATCATTGGCGCGATGTTGATCGCACCGTTGATGACTCCGATCATGGGAGCGGGTTTGTCGCTGGCGCACGGCAACCGGCCGCTGTTTCGCACCTCCTGGTTAACGATCGCGATCGGATTCCTGGGGGCGTTTGTATCGAGCTTCCTGTTCGGCTTGCTCGTTCGCATCGTTCAAGAACCAGTCGTTACGCCGGAGATGTGGGGCCGATGCAATCCATCGCCGCTGGACTTTTGCGTCGGATTGGTCGGTGGGATGGCCGCCTCGTATGCGCGAACTCGCAGCCACTTGTCATCCGCACTCGCTGGCGCCGCGATCGCGGCCGCGTTGGTTCCACCGATCGCAACCGCAGGCCTGCAAGCCGCATTCGGTGTCTGGGAATCGACGGAACAAGGATGGCCCATCTTCGGACCGTTAATCTTGGTCAGCGTTAATGTGTTGACGATCATGATCGGAACGTCGTTCGTTTTGTATGCCCGAGGACTACGCATCGACACATCGGTCCCCGGACGGAACAACAACGGCGGGGGCAAACAAACGGGTAGCAAATGGGCGACTCGCATGACCGTGTCACTCGTGACGCTGGTGCTCCTGGTGCTCGTTTGGATGATGCATTTAGAGCGGCTTTTCTTGTAGGCCGCGCCGGCCATGCAAGCAATGATTCGTTTGGCGCAAAAAAAGTTCGGCGTGAAAACTACAGCGCAATAAAAAACCGACGCTTCGAAAAGGATGAATCCTGATCGGCGCGTCGGTTTTTGTTCAGATGGGTTCGTTCAGGCCGCAGCCTGCGACCAAGCCAGAAAACTAGGCTTGGAAAGAACTACCGCAACCGCAGCTCTTCACTGCGTTCGGGTTGTTGAACGTGAAGCCTTGTTTCTCGAGGCTATCGAACCAGTCGACTTCGGTACCGTCCAAGTACAGGGCGCTCTTCTTGTCGACGACGACGGCAACGCCGTGGTGTTCGTACTTGCTGTCAGATTTCTCGTCGTAGTTGTCGTCAAAGTTCAGCGTGTAGTTGAAACCGCTGCAGCCGCCACCGGCGACACCGATACGCAACAACATCGAGTCGTCAAAGTTGTGCTCTTTGCGGAATCGCAAGACTTCTTCTGCAGCACGCTCGGTAAGTTTAATGGCCATCGTTAAGATGAACTCCCAGGAAGGAGGGGTCGGAAATGGTTGGACAGGATCAAACCTGGAACACAGGTCGTTCTAAGTTGCTTCTTGTATCGTTAATTCGTTTAGTCAGCGACCGTTCGCCGAGAGCGCCATCGATTCGCACCGGCGTCACTGAAATCCGCTGGCATCACTGAAAACCGTGCGGACCAATCGACGCATGTCATCTTGAGTCGACGGGCGTCCGGCAGCTATCCAGGCAGTGATCGTTTCATTCAGCCTCGGTTCGCTCAGCCGTTGTGCTTGACCGCAATCGATTCGGCTCCACGCTGGGCACCGCAAGTGTGGGTGCAAAACAGCACTGAGATCAACACCAAATCTAGCAATTCGCTTGCCAAACGCTTTTCACTGCCAAATTGGCGGGATCCACGATCATCGCAGGCATGCGACAATCGCGTTGGGTATTGTACTCCAGGTCAAGTCTGAAGGACAGGCAAGATGCACGCGGACTAACCCTCGAGCTGGAATTCCTGGGGCAGATCGTAGTTTTTCTTGGTGGCCGCCTCACGGGTCGTGATTCGGATTTCGGCATTCTCGCCCTCTCCAACTACCACCCATATCAATGCCTGTTTGGGATCATTCGGGCCTGTCGCGGTGCGGTCGGGGTTCGCCCCGAGCACCAAATCGGTCAGCACTTTCCGCAGCGGTTGATCCGTTTTTGCGAAATTCCGCACCTGCTGGTTTTGCGTGATTCCCATCAACTGCAAATCACCGCCGATGATTTCGACCTTCGGTGGTGAGTTGCCCTCGGGCAGGTCGGCGGAAAATTCGTTCACGATCGTGTCGACTGCGAATTGCAACGATTCCTGACCAAAACTGACCGACATGGGGCGATCGAGCATCTGGGCGAGGGTCAGTTTCTCGGTTGTGGCCGGAGATCCAGCGATGGCAGTCATCGTCGTCGTATTGGCAGCCAAAAGGGTTCCCAAGGCCACCTGCGGTAAAGCGAGCGGTGGCAAATAGGCATTCAAGATCACCTCACGCTTGATCGCCGCCGATCGAGTCTGCTCGCTAAAGAACGCCCACATGTTCGGCAGACGCGATGCGAGTAACCGCCACGACGGATCAACTTCCCGCGAAACGAGAAAATCTTCGGCCTGTATCGACGCGTTGTCCACTCGCGATTGTACCTTGGTCTTCAAGGCCATCGGGTCCATCCCCGGAGCGGCGGCCAACCGCACCTCGACAAAACTGCCTCGCGACCCTGGTGCGAAATCGTTGGTGGCGGCCCCGCTGTCGGTTGCAGGCGGAACGGACGCGATTCGCAACAACAGCCCGCCACACTCGGGAACCAACGTCGACTGAACCCACTGCAAGAGCGTCGGCGCCGTTTGCTCGACCCACGCTCGCGCGTCGGCGATCAAGAAATTGGGTTGCGTTAGCATCGTGACCGCGTCGGTTGATTCGGCCGACACCCACAACTCTTCGAGCAATCGAGGCAACAACACCGGCGCCCCTTCGACCTCGGCGACCTGAGTGATCTGTGCGATCGAGCCGACCGCGAACGCATCGACGAGCTGATCATTCGGCGCCCCGGTTCCGGACGAACCTTCGTTCGCGGCCGAGGCATTTGAAACGGCGGCATTTGAATTTGCCGACACCGCGTAGTGAGGATAGAACGCATCGCTGCCCGGATCATCACCCGCGTACAGTTTGATCCCGCCGGGCAACTGGGCCATCGAAACGCCCCACGCTTCGGTGAGTTCATCGAGCGGACGAGGTGCTTTCATGTGAACCGCTAGCGCTACTTCGGGCACACCGCCTCGTCCGGGAAACCATGCCATCGCAATCATGCGGATATCATCGAGCGGCATCGCGATCCGCTTTTGCAACCGTTCAATCACCGGCGCGAGTTCAGGATCGAACACGTCACGCAGTCCGGTTGAATTGAGATGAGCCAAATCAAACGTCAGGATCGCGGCTGGACCGGGCGGCAACAAAATGGTCGACGGCACGGATGAGTTCGGTGGCGTCTTGCCATCGGCTGCAATCGCAGAAGGTGGCGCCCACAACATCGCAGGATCCGAAACCAACTCGATCGTGTCGGTCTCAGACGACTCGGCAGGCCGCCTCGATGGGACGGGGCGATTCGTAGCCGGGTTGGACGCAGGTCGCGTTCCCGTGACCGATGGGATCACCGCGGGGATACGAGGGCGAACCCGTTTGGCAACCGGTTGAGGTGCGTTCGGATCCTGGAGAGCGAGCGCGATGATCAACAGAAAAATTGGAATCCACAAACTCCCCAGCACAAACCACGCCGTCCGGCGCCGCCCCGAACGTCGCCGCACCGCGGCCTGCTTGGGTTGGTCGGCGAGCAACACCGAGTCAGAACTCTGAGTCGACGCGACAGCCGCCTGCACGACCGCAGCCTGAACCGGGGCTGTTTCATTCACGCCACCCCGCGAGTCCGCCGATGCGTCGGAAATAGGCTCGGACGCAGACTGCGCCGGCACACCAGTGAAACTCGGCACGCCAGTGGAACCCTCTAAGCCAGAGGAACCCCACAAGCCAGCGGAATGTTGCGTGCCAACAGATTGAGACGTCTCCGATTGGGTTGCAGCGGATGTGGGCTTCTTCGATTCAGACGTGGGGTCTTCCGATACAACGGCGGACGGCGAGGCAGTTGGCCCGTCCTTGCGAACGGATTTCGGTTCGACCGCATGTTTAGCGTCGACCGCGGGTTTCGCGTCGGCGTCGGGTTTCGCGTCAGCGTCGGGTTTCGCCTTAACCGTCGTAGCAGGCTGTTGCTCTGACTTCGGTTTCGAACCGGACTTCCGCTGGACGTCCGCTACCGGTTCTCGCTCGACCGCAGCGGGTCGTTCGGACTTGGTGGACCGTTCGGACTCAGCGGATCGCTTGGCTTCGGCGGGCTGATCGGGCACCGTGACGGCAGGTGGCGTCGGTGGGGACGACTTTGCCTTCGGCGCGGAACTTCCCGCTGACGCGACGACGTTTGATGACGATGCTGGATCCGATGACTTAGCGGGCGGCTTGCTCGTCGCGACCGAGGCCGCTTTCTTTTCCGCAACCGGAACGGCTGCCTTCAGCGCGGTCGTGAACGCATCCAGGGTCGGAAATCTCGCGGCGGGATCTTTCGCTAACGCATAACCGAGCACTCGCAACAGCGGATCTCCCGCGGCCCCCTTGGCGACCGCTTCGCTTAATTCGGGAGGCTCGAAACGGAGTTGCCGAGAACGAATCTGTTCGTCCTTCGCCGCCGCAAAAGCATGCCGGCCGAACCGTAGCCGGTACGCCAAAGATCCCAACGCATAAACGCATTGGGATTCGAGCGAACTCGCACCGACGGCGCCGCCTCCACTCGCACTGTTTGCGGACAGCGTTTCAGGAGCGGCATACAAAAAGCGAGACTCATTCGTCGCGATCGTGTTCTGAGAATCGAACACGTCCGCCGATAGATAGTCCGCAGGATCGATCCACAGCATCGGATCGCGTCCAGGCGTTTCATCAATCCAAATCCGATCCGGCGAGGGCATCGGTGGATACGCAAACGCACCGGTTCCTTGAGACGAGAACGCCGACAATGTCGCGGCCAATGATTCGATCAGCCGTGCGATCTCCGGCGCGGCCCAGCTCGTGCCGCTGGAAGAATCCGCCACACGCATCTGTTCGCTCAACGTTTGCCCCGGCTTCATCTTCGCGAACACCGCGACCGCATCGAGCGACGTGTCCAGCGGGATCGTTGTCGGGCGATCACCCAGCGGCGCCCCCACCAAAGCCATCAATTCCGTCTCCGGAATTCCGGGGCCACGCAGCCCCGTTATCGCGCGGAGCGTATCGCCGTCTTCCGGTGTCAATCGCGAGGGAACGATCTGCAACACGATGCCCGGTTCGTCCGGATACGAATCGTGGGTCACCGGTGTCCATCTGGAAAAGGGCACAGGCGGCATTTCCGCGGACTGCGTAAGCGGTGCGATCCTTAAAACCGGAAACCGGCCCGGTGATTTTTCGCTCGCGGGATCCGCCCCCGCAAGCGATCTATTGAGCAGGCACGATGCTTGGAAGGGCAATAACTCCCCCCTATCGATCAACCACTTTGCCAACTGCACCGCGTCGGTGGGCGGCTTTGAGCCGTGTTCTTTGGCGTAATCCGCCGCCCACTGCCGTGGCACCGACGAATCTGCCAAACCACTTTGAATCAAGCGTTTCCAGAAATCGACGAGAGAGAGCGGCATAAATTGCGATGGGGGAACGGTTGAAAAGGGTTCAGTGGGGGATCTTCGTGGTACAACATCTCATCCTATGATTCCCTTAGTCTATTGTGTGCCGTGATGTTTTGCGGCGCCGGATCGAATCGGGAGCCCCAAAAACATGGGCTTTGTGCCGCCCCGACACGATTTTGAGGCCGGTTCCGTCGCTTGACGGCCGAGAGTTAATACATCTTTGCTTTGCATTCCCTCCATCATTGCCACACCCCGGTGTTATTTTGAACATCGTCTACCTAACGACGGAATCCGTCCCTTTCGCGAAAACAGGCGGACTCGCCGATGTCTGCGGCACGCTCCCGAGTGTCGTTGCCGCAAACGGCCATCAGTGCTCGGTCATCATGCCCGCGTTCGATTCCATCCGCCGCTCGTCGATGCCGATCGAACGAACCGATATCAGTTTTGCGATCGACATGCCGTCGGACCGGATCGTCGGTGGCCGCGTTCTCAAAAGCACGCTCCCCGGAGGGAACGTCCCGGTCTACTTCATCGATCAGCCGCAGTACTACTCGCGGCCGTTTCTCTATGGCGACAAACACGGCGACTACCGTGACAACGCCGAACGGTTCATCTTCTTCTGCCGGGCCGCCATTGAATTGATGAAACGCCTCGGCAAACGAGTCGACCTGGTTCAGTGCAATGATTGGCAGACGGCAATCGTTCCCGCGTTGATTCAGAACGGCGTGGGCGGACTCCCCATCGAAACGCCAACCATTCTTTCGATTCACAATCTGGCCTACCAAGGTTCATTTTCTGCCGAAGCCTTCCCGCTCACAGGACTGCCGTGGGACCGCTTCCGCAGTGAGTCGTTCGAGTTCTACGGCGGCCTGAACTTTCTCAAAACCGGCATCGTCACCGCCGACCACGTCTGCACGGTCAGCCCGACGTACGCCCGCGAGATCAAAACGCCGGTACACGGATGCGGCCTCGACCCGATCCTGCGGAGCCTCGGCGATCGTGTCAGCGGCATCATCAATGGCATCGACACCGACATTTGGAATCCCGCCAAGGACGTGCACTTGGTCCGCAACTACGACGTGGACAGTTGGGAAAACGGGAAGCTCGAAAACAAGCTCGCGTTACAGGCCGAAATGAACCTGCCCAGCGACCCGGACGTGCCGCTGATCGGACTCGTCGGCCGCCTCGCAGAGCAGAAGGGATGGGACCTGATTCTACCGGTCATGCGGGAACACCTGCGTGAAGGACGCCCAACCCAGTGGGCCGTGCTCGGCAGCGGTGACCCCGTTATCGAGAGCGAATTGCGTTGGCTCAAAGAGGAACACCCCGACCAACTCGCCGCTCATATCGGGTTCAGCGATCCGTTGGCGCACCGCATCGAAGCGTCGAGTGATCTGTTCGTCATGCCGAGCCGATACGAGCCCTGTGGTTTGAATCAGTTATACAGTCTGCGCTATGGAACGGTTTGCGTTGTGACGGCAACGGGCGGTCTAGCCGATACGATCGTTGATACGACCGGCGAAACCATCGCCAACGGAACCGCATCTGGTTTTCATCTTCGCTCCTACGATGCCGCATCTTTGGACCGAGCGATTGGGGACGCACTGCGGCTACGTTTCCACGAAAAAGAAATTTGGAAAAAAATTGTTTCGCACGGGATGACGCGTGACTGGTCATGGCGGAAGAGTGCTTCCCAATATATTGACCTCTACGCGCGGACGATTTCCCTTAAACGCAGGGTGGCAAAATAGCCATCGGACGTGGAGTCGCCCGGTTGAAAAATGCAAGCATTTTCCCCCCTAGCAGGCAACGAAATTTCCGTAGAATGAAGTACCCCCCTTCTGCTACGTTGCCCCGCTTCAGGCAAGAGCGTGTTCGCTCCGCCGTTAGCATTTAACATTGGACGCTTCCATGGCTATCACTCGCGTCGAACTGAACGCCGACCGTCTCCGGCATCGACGTGACAATAGACAGCTTCGCGCGAGCCACCGCGACCAACGATATCTCGAAGGCGACACGCTCGCCAACGCATCGGCTGAAACGCGTCCCACCCCCAATCCAGCGAAACCCGATTCGGATTCGCCGACACCTCAGAAGGATTCGGGCAACGCGAACAATCCCGTTTCTCAGCGTGTCAATCGCCACCGAATCGACTCGACCGACAGCCGCCTCTACGACCTCAAGGCGGTCTTTTCCGGAGCCACCGCGTCCGATTCCGAAGACGCATCTGCCACCCGAACACAGAGCATGCCCCCTTCCGGATTGGAAGCCGCACCGACGGACGAACCCATCGGTGTCGAACGCGGTTTGCAAATGCGTTTCACCCCCGAAACTAACCTTCGCCGCGAAGCCCCCGAGAAGCGGTCCGCTGGCGATGCCGCACAGGAAACCTCTACGTCCAAAGACCCCAAAGTCGGCCAATCTCGCCTCGACTTGATCACGGGGGAATGGACTTGGTTTGCGACCACGCGATCCCAACGCCCCGATCAATTCGGCAACGTGATCGTCAAACCGACCGAGGAGATCGACTGCCCTTTTTGTGCCGGCGAGGAACACCGAACCCCCAATCCGGTCTGGGTCGCCAGTGTCGAGGGAGAACACGATCCTCACGGTGCCCCGAATCACGACTCCGCCGAGAACGCCGTCGACTGGTCCGTTCGCGTGGTTCCCAACCTATATCCCGCCGTCACCCGTCTCGAAGACGCGGGTGTGGCCGTCCCGCCAAACCAGGACGACAGCGAGCGACAGGCGGAAAAAGACGCGATGCCTGCGTCGGCCCGCCTTCATCGTTCCAGCGGTTCGTACACTTCGTGCAGTCACCACGCTCAGGCGATCTACAACGACAGCCGTGCGTTTTCCAAAGGTTCATCGACAGGCAAACTGTTCCCGAGCGAAGCCGCCATGGGCGGACACGAAGTCATCATCGAAGCCCCTCGGCACACCGAATCGCTCGGCGAACTGAACACTTCTGAAATCGCTCTTGTCTTCGCCGCATACGCCGATCGAATCCGCTACTGGCGGAGCGTCCCCGGCGTACAACACGTCAGCATTTTCAAGAACGTCGGCCGTGATGCGGGCGCGTCGCTTCAACACAGCCACAGCCAACTAATCGCGACCAACCGAGTTCCCGCACTCGTCCAACAAGTCACACGACGACTGCAAGCCCATCACGCACGCGTCGGATCGTGCTTGCAATGCGACCTAATTCGCGGTGAAATCGAAGAGAAATCGCGTCTCGTCAGCCAGACGGACTCCTTCGTTGCCTACTGCCCCTTCGCCAGTCGCTTCCCGATGCAGGTGCGGCTGACCTCGAAAGAACACATGCCGTGCTTCAGCAATCTGCATGATCGCCCGCTCGCGGAGTTAGCTCGCTTGGCTCTCCGAGTGGTTCGCTGGCTCGAAGCTCTCCGACCAGGCACCGCGTACAACATGCTCGTTCACACCTGCCCCGTCGATTTCCAAGGCGCCATGGAATCACAGCACTGGGCGATCGACATTTTCCCTCGGATGTCCAGGTTGGCCGGATTCGAATTGGCGACCGGTGCGATGATCAATCCGATCTACCCCGAGACTGCTGCGAAGGCCTACCGAGCACAAGCACGACTCAGCGACCCCCGCTTTGTGCTACGCTAGGACATGCATTCACTCAACCTCTATGATTACCAGCTCCCACGCGAGCTGATCGCCCAGGAACCGCTCCGCAATCGTGTCGACGCACGCCTGATGCTCGTCAACCGTGCCGACGGAACGATCGAACATCACCACGTGCGCGACCTGCCCGAGCTCCTGCGAGCCGAAGACTCTCTCGTGCTCAATAATTCGCGAGTCGTCCCCGCGCGACTGATCGGATACCGCACCCGCACCGAAGGACGCTGGCAAGGACTTTTCCTCCGCAGCGATCCGGAGTCGGGCGTCTGGGAACTGCTCACCAAGACCCGTGGCACGCTGAAAACCGGCGAAACGATCACGCTGCAGGATCGCGATGCACGCGACGGGGGCAAACTCGAAGTCATCGGCCGAGACAACGAAGGTCACCTGCTCGTCCGCCCACTCCCCGACTCCGTGCAACTCGACGACGCACTGTCGGGACACGAGTCATCCCCGACACGGTGGCTCGAACGGTTCGGCCGCGTTCCGATTCCGCCATACATTCGAGACGGACGGATGGTCGACGCCGACCTGATCAATTACCAAACCGTCTTCGCGAGCAAACGGGAAGAAGACAAAGCCAGCGTCGCGGCCCCCACCGCGGGACTGCACTTCACCGAGAATCTGCTCAAGAACATCACCAAAGGCCAAACGTCCATCCACGAGGTCACGCTCCACGTCGGGATCGGCACCTTCCGACCGATCGAGTCCGAAAACATCGACGACCACCACATGCATCATGAATGGGGACGAATCGATGCTGACACTTGCGAAAGCATCCGCGCGCGACGGGCCGCCGGCGGTCGATGCGTCGCCGTTGGCACCACCAGCGTTCGGGTACTCGAAAGCAGCGTGGCGGCCAATTCCGGTGAACTGAAAGAATGGACGGGAGCGACCAATCTGTTCATCAAACCGCCGTATCAATTCGGCGCCGTCGACGCACTGATGACCAACTTTCACCTTCCCAAGAGCTCGCTGCTCGTCCTCGTCAGCGCCTTGGCGGGGCGAGACTTGATCCGGCAAGCGTACCAGGAAGCCATCGACGCTGAATACCGCTTCTTCAGCTACGGCGACGCCATGCTGATCATCTAGAACGTCTCGGTATTCGCGGTAGTCACAGTCCCCAAACGGTGGACCTTATTCGGGCGAACGCAGCGACCTAAAAAACCTACGGCATTTGCGGCAACGCTCTCGTTGCTGAAAAACTCTCAGCGCAAAAGGGAAGGGCCATGGTGAAGCCCTCCCTGCCTCACCATGGCCCTATCAATGCTGGAACGATGGCACCGATCGTTCCGCCCTCCCAATCCATGGTACCTCTAGTATCGGACCACCAAGGTCGGATCCTTCAGAAGAAATTGGCAGAGCGGCAACTTTTCGGCTCGAAAACGCAAAAAGCTGAATATTGGCTCACCTTCACGATCGGCCCCATCCTGGCACTCGCCCCGGCCTTCAAACCATGAACGGCACTGAGCGAGAAAGCAATGACCGCGAAAGCAATGACCGCGAAATCGCTCTCGCCATCGATGGGCGAGCGCGACGTAAAAAGAAGTGCGAACTACGCGAGGTAGAAGTCGTTCGCGGGTGCGACCATCGAAGTGGTCGACGGGCGAGCGGTGTTGGTCTTGTAGTAATCCGGAGCCCAACGGTTCAGCTCCATGTACATCGCCACAACAGCAATGATCATGAACAGCATCGCCAACAGCAACATCACGGTAAAGACACTCGCGGGACGTTTCCCCGCCCCAGGACTACTCGATGGTTGTGTCGACACGATCACCCTCCTGAATCGTTCCTTCGCTGTAATCGTTCAATATCTCCGCGACCGAACGATCTGGCTCTGTTTCACGCACCCGCAAACGGGTCACGTAACGGCCACCACGAGTTACCTCGAGGAAGTGGCCTTCCCGGAGACCATCGTCATATCCGATCGAAATCTCGACTAATTTCCGAGGTCGGTTGATCACCAAAACGCTGCCGTTGCGTTCCGGCGGTGCACCATCGAGCGGGTCATTCATGTTCAGCCCCGCTGCGTCGACCACTTCTTTGTACCGGGTGACCTGAGCGAGCAGTTGATCGTTGCGATCTTCCTGCAACTGGACAATTCCACGCAACGCGTTCATATCGTCGGTCAGCTTCAGTGTTTCGGCGAACAGCGTGTCACGATCCTGCTGTTCTTTGCGGATCTGTGCACGCAGAAGCGTCGTTTCAGCGGTTAACTTCTCGAGTTCTTCCGCACGACTGCGGTCGAGCTGTGCCAATTCGGTGTTTTTGGCTTGAAGCTGCTGGACGGTCGCTTCGCTCTCGCGAAGTTGTGATTCGAGCTGATCGAGCTGCGTTTGCAGTGCGGCGAGGGCGGTGCGTCGAGCCGCTTTTTCGCGGTCCAACTCTGCCTGCGTCCGAGCACGGGCTTCGCGAAGCTGATCGTTGGTTCGTTCGTAAGACTCGATCTGAGCCTTCAAACCGTCATCGGCGAGGACCATGTCACGCCAGTTACGGTGAGAAGCATTGACCGCCAGGGCCAAAACCATGAACACCACACTGAGCAGCAAGATCAAAACCGAGAAGGATTTCCCGAGTAGATTCATGGGAAAGTGGTTCCAAGGAGACGAGAGAAAAGGGGTAAGGCGGGTAGCAAGCGGAAATTATAATTGACGAAAAAAAGAGGTGTCAACAAAATTGGCGCTTTTGACGCTCAGGGGGACAGGCAATTTAGGCGAGCGTGGAAGTATAACGGTTAACGGGATTATCCGTGCAAAATCCGGCCAATTTTGCCGATCGCGTCCTCAATTCCGTGCCGCTCGCGAATCAGATCTCCTGCCACCACCACATGGCGGGCCCGCCGGTCCGGATTACCGGCCATCGCCAAAAGCGCCACCGCTAACGACTCCGGATCTCCCGGTTCCGCCCAGAAACAGGTCGGTTGGCCAGAATCAGTCTGCAAATCCGTGGTTCCGCCCGACCGGGTTGCCACGACGGGCACCTCCAATGCGAACGCCTCCAAAACCACATTGGGCATCCCCTCGAAGTGAGACGGAAGCACCAAACCATTGGATCGGGCTATTTCGGACAAAGCCGGCGAAATCACGCCGGCGAACTCGACCAGATGCCCGTCCACGCTCCCATCCGGATCTGCCATTTCACTCCATCGTCGTTCCAAGGATTCGCGGTCGGGACCGTCGCCAATAAACCGAACGACTAAACGCGGCACACCCGAATCCGGCCATCTTCCTCGCAACCGACCGATCGCCTCGATCAAATCGGCCTGCCCCTTTTCCGGCGTCATCCGCCCGACGCACACCAAACGCAGCCGATCACCGTGGGCCGCTGGCGTAATCCCCCGCTCCGATTCGTGACCAATATCCGCCGACGGCATCCCTGCGACCGCCCTGACACGTCCTACATCGACAGGATTCGCAACCACCACAATCCGGTCACGCGGTAATCCGTAGTACGTCGCCGCCGAATCCGCCGCCGCCGTACTGACCGCGACCACCGTGTCACTCCGGCGATACGCGTCCGCCAACAACCGACGTTTGGCCGCCACAAACCTCTTCTCAACCATTGGCAGCGCGACATCGGGCGGACTGACGATCGTCGAGACACGCCTCGCCTTCATCTCATTTTTGATGGCCGGATGCCCCGCGATCATCGTGTTGTGAAAGGCCCGGTCATAAACCACATCAATGCCTTCTCGCTGGACAATCTCCGCAAACTCTTCCGCCTGACGTCGCAAGATGGTTCCCGGCCATCGGTCGGCCAATTTTCGCCAACCACTTTTTCCTTGCTCAAATGCAAGAGAGTGGGTCTTCACATCGGGCGGTATCTCCGCCAACAACTCCCCTTCGGCGTGCGTCAAATAGAGATGCACGTCGAACTGATCGCGGGGGAGATGCCGGGCCAGCAAAGCGACCTGGTGCTCGCTGCCTCCGCCACGCATCGACGTCGCCATCAAGAGAACGCGAGTGCGTTTTTTCGACCGCGACACCGGGGCAACCACTTGGCTCAAACGCCCGCCGCCGATCCAGACTTCTCCGCGATCAACGCGTCCAACTCTGCCTTGAGTTTCGGAAGAATCTCGTCGTAACCGAATGCACCGAGGGCTTCTTCACCCTTCTTCAAATTGACCTTCGCCGGACCACACCACAAACCCAAATCCGCATCGTCGGTTTCGCCCGGTCCGTTAACCCGGCACCCCATCACCGCGATAGTGATCGCATGATCTTTCGCGTACTCCGTCATCTCCTTCACGCTCGCGGCGAGATCCACGAAAGCCTCGTTCTCAACGCGTGAACAACTCGGGCAACTGATGATGTTCAGTTTCGTATCATCGAAACGCACAACGCTGCGAACGCGCCCCGCATAGATGTCATCGACGATCTCGCGTCCGGCATCGATTTCTTCCGGTTTGCGAGGGTTTGGCAATGTCAGCGAAACCCGAACGGTGTCGCCGATCCCCTTACCGATCAACTGCTCGAACGCGATTCGAGTTTTGATAATTCCCTCGGGTGGCATCCCCGCTTCGGTCACACCGAGGTGCAACGGAACATCCGGACGCTGCTTGGCAAACCGGCGGTTCACCTCGACGACCTTCGACGGATCACTGTCTTTCAACGAGACGACAAAATTGTGGAAACCCAGCGAATCAACCAACTCGCAGTGCTCCAACGCGGACTCGAGCATCGGCGTGATCGAGTCGTCTGACGCGTACTTTTCCTTCTTCGCAGGATCAACGCTACCGCAGTTCACGCCGATGCGAACCGCACAACCATTGCCGCCCGCTAAATCGATCAGATAACGAACCTTATCTTGCCACGTCATGTCACGACCGTGGTGATAGAGGTGCCCGGGGTTGTACCGAATCTTGTCGACGTGCGGCGCGACCAACTCGGCGAGCCGGAAGTTCTCCTGGAGATCCACCGCGAGATTGGCCGTCGTTTGTTTGCGAATCTCAGCCAACGCCTCCGCATCCTTCGTGCTATCAACGGCGATCCGGACAACGCCCGCACCACGTTCACGCAACGCTTCCGCTTGCGCAACCGTCGCGTCGACGTCCTGCGTCTTGGTCGCGGTCATGCTTTGCACCGCGATCGGATTGCCGTCACCAACCGTGATCGAACCGATGGTGACAGGGCGGGTAGGATTTCGCTGAATCGACATGGGGAGAAAGATGCGTGGAGGAAGTGATGAGTGTTTTGAATGTGAGCTTCGACACCGGTTTCGACCGACGTCATGGGATCGATTTAAGGCGTCAGTGGTATCGGCGAATTTCGATTACTTCGCAACGCTTCCGTCGCCAGCTTCGTTTTTGTCGTCATGCAGAACAGCCCGCCTGTGTCGAGACAGAGGGGGGATTCACTACAGCCAACGAAACCAATGCATTGGACAACGATGCACGACGGAACAATAAACAGAGACGTGGTGAACGGAGGCAAGGTGAACTCAACCACGACGGGCTATCGAATCTGACGCTCGTCCTGGACCAGCGTACTGGGCCGTTTAAAGACGATGTCTGGGAAGTCTAAAACGCTATTTTTGTTCGGCCAGCTACTGTTGTTTTGCCAGTTCCCGCTCATAGAGCCTGCGTATCTCGTCGAGATCCGCATCGATGGGCGGTAACTGAGGATCCATGTCACGGAACGTATCTCGAACGATCGCCGCGACGCTGGCGTCTCGATACCATTTTTTGTCTGCGGGAATAATGTACCAGGGGGCATGCTCGGAATTGCATTTTTCAAACGCGTCCTCGTACGCCTCGCGGTAGTCGCCCCATTTTGAACGAGCCTCGTAATCGCCCTCGTTGAGCTTCCAATGTTTGGTCGGCTCGTCCAGCCGTTTCTTGAATCGTTCGAGTTGCTCGGCGGGGCTGATGTGCAAATAAAACTTGAGAATCCGAGTGCCGCGGTGCCGCAACAACTTTTCGAAATCGTTGATGATCTCATATCGCTGTTTCCAAACCGATTTCGGCACCAAGTCCTCAACCCGCACCACCAAAACGTCTTCGTAGTGGGAGCGATTGAAGATCGAGACCTTCCCGGCCGCGGGAGCCGCCTTGTGGATCCGCCAAAGGAAATCGTGAGAACGCTCGAGGCTGCTCGGCACCTTGAACGGGTACGTCCGACACCCCTGCGGGTTCATCTGACCGAGAACCTTGCGAATCAGACCGTCTTTCCCGGCCGCGTCGGGCGCCTGCAAAACGATCAGCAGTGACTGTTTCGCCTCCGTATACATCCGGTACTGCAGCGTTTGGATTTCATCGATCGCCTCTTCAACAAACGCCCTCCCATGCTCTTTACCGCTAAAAGGCCCCTCAAATTCAGTCGAAATCTTGTCCAAGGAGACCTTTTTCCCCTCCGGTACGACGTGCTCATCGCGGAAATCAAACTTCGGATTCAAATCCCATTGGGTCGATTGCATCGAATTTAATTCAGAAAAAGTGAATGCGGGTCGGTCATCCAGCCGAAAACGAACGGGTTGTGACAGATAACGCGTCAGTGCAGATGCCGCAGTGTAACGTGCAGGTTCGAACCCGTCCAAAGTCCCTAAAAAGTGGCTGTGAAGATGGGTTGCCAAGGGGACCGCAATAAAGCACAATTCCGCACTGACGAAAGTCCACCTCGGGAGCGGTGGCTGAGTGGTCGAAAGCGCCGGTTTGCTAAATCGGTGACCCGGGCAACTGGGTCCGCAGGTTCGAATCCTGTCCGCTCCGCTAGAAGACGAAACATAGGATCGCTGATTGCAATGCAGCACCGTCCAAACAACGGTGCTGTTTTTGTTTCCAGTGGCCCGCCCGGAAGTGTAGCTCAGTTGGTTAGAGCATCCGACTTTTAATCGGATGGTCCTGGGTTCGAGTCCCAGCACTTCCACTTCTTTTGCCCCACGCCGGTGCCCGACAACCAGTCGGCACCCGGCCCCCAAAAGGCCAGCGAGCCCCGGGCCCCCCAAAATCTTCGCCCCGCTCCGAATCTCCGGCCACCCGCTAGGCACTCGACTGACCGGCAAAATTTGACGAGCGCACAAATCAGAGGGGCTCAGATCAATTCACGCGACCGAACGCCAGGATTGATTGACCAAGACATCCAATGGCTCTCACGCGTTGCTAACACAGAATCAGCTCCCGCTTCGCGGAACCTGATTGGAACGCGTGCCTGCATGCCGCCTAGCCTGTACTAGAGGATGAGTCCCCGACCTTACGAGCGGGCAATTTCCAGCATGTCATCCCAGCGATGATCCGTTGGACGGCGATCTCACTCATAGTTTTTTTCGATGCCTATTCCATCGTGACACTAACGTCGTGCCCATGCTGCTTGAGCAAGGCATGGCGGCGGGCTTTGTCGAGGTCATTAGCGACCATTTCGGCACACATTTCCTCGACAGTGATTTCGCATTCCCACCCCAGTTTTGCCTTGGCTTTCGATGGATCCCCCAAGAGGGTTTCGACTTCAGCAGGTCGGAAGTAGCGAGGATCGACCCGAACGATCACGTCACCGACTGATACTTCCGGAGCTTTTTCGGGGTCGCTAATCGCCGCAACGGTGGCGATTTCATCTACCCCTTTTCCACTAAATTCGATTTCCAAACCAGCTTCGGAGGCAGACATTTTCACGAACTCGCGGACAGTAATCTGCTGACCGGTTGCGATCACGAAATCGTCCGCAGTTTCCTGCTGCAGCATCATCCACTGCATGCGGACATAATCCTTTGCATGTCCCCAATCGCGCAGCGCGTCCATATTTCCAAGGTACAAGCACGGTTCCAAGCCTTGGGCGATGTTCGCCATTCCACGTGTGATTTTGCGTGTCACGAAGGTTTCGCCGCGACGAGGAGACTCGTGATTGAAAAGAATCCCGTTGCACGCGTACATGCCGTAGGATTCTCGGTAATTTACCGTAATCCAGTAGGCGTACATCTTGGCACAGGCGTACGGCGACCGTGGATAGAAAGGTGTCGACTCCTTTTGTGGGATCTCTTGGACAAGCCCAAACAACTCGGACGTTGAGGCTTGGTAGAATCGAGTCTTCTTTTCGAGGCCGAGAAACCGAATCGCTTCCAGAAGCCGCAGCGTGCCGAGCCCGTCAACATCTGCCGTGTATTCGGGTGACTCAAACGATACAGCGACGTGGGACTGGGCACCAAGGTTGTAGACCTCGTCCGGCTGCACCTCTTGGATAATCCGCGTCAGGTTCGACGTGTCTGTCAAATCACCGTAATGCAATTGAAAACGTTTGTTCTCTGCGTGTGGTGATTGATAAATGTGGTCGATCCGCTCAGTGTTGAACGAAGACGCACGTCGCTTGATCCCATGTACCTCATACCCTTTCTCCAGTAGGAGTTCGGCGAGATATGAGCCGTCTTGTCCGGTAATCCCGGTGATGAGCGCGCGTTTCATGCTTCAGTCAGAGTTTCGAGTTAGCGATGGTATGAGAAAGCGTTAGATTATTGACGCCAATCAGCATCTAGCTTGGTTGCGCCTAAAAATCGACAACCGACTTGCCGTTGCTCGCGAGAGCAAGACGCCGGCCACTGAGTATGAAGACATCCGCAAAAAAAGACCAGTTGCCAAGGCGAGAGCAAGCGAGCTGGATGCTTCGAGCAGAGAGAATCTGGCCCCCCGACCTACCACATTTCATCAATTTCCTGACTGCACCATCCGGCACATCCGTCTAGCCAGGCACATCTGCAACATTGTCATGTACACAGACTTAGACCAGCGAGCAACGATTCCAACTCATTCTGTCTCAACGTAGGTTAATTCACTGTGGCAGTTCGTCCAGGCATTTTCCCGCTAGAAAAACCTCTCCAGACAACGACGGATAGGGGTACGCGCAGACCAGCCTTAGCGATTCAACGTAAGCACAACTCGCGAGATTGACCGCCGCTAGACGGCAATCTCTACGCCACGTAGAGGCCGCGCAAGCTCGCCTTCTACGTCCTAATATTGAGCCAACCCATTCATTAGATCGGCTTTGCCGCCATGCACTTTGCCCACTCGTGCCATTGGAACCTCGCCCCGTCCGCTCGGCCTTCCTTTCCAACCCGGTGACACTACTCTCGCGATTTTGCGGGGGTGTTTGAGGTAGGGCGAGGTGGGGTGGTTTGGTTGAGAGGCATGGTGATTAGTGAACGCAGTGATTTGCCGTCTGCGTTTTCCAGTCCGTGTGAGATGGGTCCGTTGGTTAGCTGAAACGTTGCAAAGATGCGGTCCCAGACGGAGAAGACGGACGAGAAATTGGAACCGAAATGTGACGGGTTTCTGGAATGATGGATCGAGTGCATCGCGGGTGTTGAAATCAACATCCTGAATGAACGATCCCAACGGCCCAACGAGATCGATGAATGATGAAGCATCGACACCAACACCAGAACGGTTTCGTATGCGAGCAACGTCGTTGCTGAAACCGCCATGCAGTACAACAGCGGCAACCGAAGCAACGCTCCGACAGCAAGTTCACCTGCGTGAAATCGCCCCGCCGTCGTAACGTCCATGTGTTCATCGCTGTGGTGCACCGAATGAAGTCTCCACAGCATCGGAACAGCATGATTGAGTCGATGCCAGCCATACGAAAACAGGTCGAGCACGACAAAACAAACGACCGCGTGAGGAATCGCCCAAGCCGACGCGGGAGCGAAAGGAGAAACACTGGCAATCCAGACGGAGACACCGCCGAGGGTAAAAAAGAGGAACAGACCATTGATTCCGGCAAGACCGAGGTTTCGCAATCCATGCTGCCATCGACCCGGTGGTGAAACGACCACGAACGATTCAGCCAACCATAAAATGGCAAGCCAAAGCGATGCAGGTGCGAGTCGGTAAAACGTCTCTTCCATCTCGGCCAGAATCCCGAAAGCGGCAAGTTGATCAGTTCATTCTATACGCGTGGAAATCACCAGTCACGCCGCACGCAGCTCACCGACAAGTATGACCAGCGATCACAACGAGTACGTGTAGCAACACCTCACAGTCGGTCCGCAGACCGATAGAGTGAAACGACTCAACGACGAAATGAACCCTCGCGGCATCGGCTACCTCTTCTTTAGAAAATGCTCTAGCCATACACGGTCGTATCACATCAATTCTGGTCAGGCAGGAGCACACCTGCGAGTGTTGCGATCACCAATATCATGCTCAACAACACGCCGCTTACGAATAAGATCCATCGCAGCATTTTCCCTCGGTAGCCGAGCCAACGCACGTAGATTTCCACCGCCGGTCCTGCAAAGAAGCAGAGGTTGGCGGCAATCGCCCCTTCGCCAATCCTCACCAGCATCGGCATGCCAAAGATGCCCGAACCGACCAGCAACAACGTGAGTGCACCGAGCAGGACAACGTAAACAACCCGAAGACGCTCCCACGCGAGAAACACCGGTCGAG
This sequence comes from Aporhodopirellula rubra, assembly GCF_014192335.1. Lineage (GTDB taxonomy): Bacteria > Planctomycetota > Planctomycetia > Pirellulales > Pirellulaceae > Rhodopirellula > Rhodopirellula rubra. The sequence continues at coordinate 368,506 of NZ_JACHXU010000004.1, forward strand.
CGATTCCGCCGAGTGTCACGTCGGCGGGAAGATGCGACTCATTCCGATCCATGTCCGGACCAGGAACCGGTGACCTGTAGGGATTTCCGGTCATCGAAATCACCTCGGACTCGTTGCAGGGATTGCCACGCTGTGTTCCGGTGGCGATCAATATTTGGGAGCGGCGTGTGGCCAGCCTACTCCTCTAAAACCGTTTTCAATACCCGATAAGCTTCGATGCTTTCTTCGACTTGAACTCGACCGCCCGCATCTTCCACATGCTGCAGAATCAGCAAGAGATTCTCAGCTCCTCCTGCCGCCGCGACGGCCTCTTTCAAACTCTCTAACTGATCATCCGATGGCAACAATCCTGCATTCTTGCCCGAGGCGGCAGTCTTCTTCGATCGCGCACCGGACTCTTTTTTCGCAGAACTGGCGGAAGACTTAGATGCCGCTGCAACCTTCGATGGCGTTGCGTTCGTCTTGGCAGGTTTAGACGGTTTGTCCTTCGCAGACGCCTTGGCGTCTTTCGCCTTTTCCTTCTCCGGCTCGGTTTTCGCTGGCGTCTTTTCGGACTCTTTACTGACGCTATCGTCGCTCACGGTTGCCTCGGGTGCGGAGCCCTCGTTTTCCACCAAATCGTTGCTAACCTTGGTATCGTCTGCCGGAGTGTCGGTTGGGATGGATGGTTTGGCCATGAAGGATATCGATCGAGTCCGAACGGGGAGAAAGAAACCGGTGATTGCAAGCTGTTGTCACACGTCGCGTCAAATGCAGGCAATTCGCCGTTCCCCCCAAATCAATCAGAGTCGGGGCGTGAACGGCACGTGTGCGGGGCGTCTATATCAATATCGGTCATGACGGGCAAGACAGCATCAAACACCAGCAGGATCAACTTCTTCTCGCGAGCGTCCTGCGGGCGGATCGGCAGTGAATTTGGCTCGGGTCGCCAGCGTGACGAGCTGAACATCATGCATTCTCTCGACTTCATGGCCGGCTACCGATTGGGTTATGCTGCTGCAGCAAACATGTGTTTCGCCGCTCCACCCTTCTTTGTTTTCCCGCTGTTTTCACAGGCCACCGTTTTCGCCGATCAGAACTCGCGTTGGCCCATTGCCCCCATTTGAACGATGACCGAACCACACACCGCCCCACCTGAACCGAGTACCGACCCCGATGCGGAGCATTTTGCTCAAGTCACCAGCGGCATCTATCGAAACGTCGTTCCGGCTGCCGTTTGGCAAGCCATCCGCTACGCGGTAAGACACGAATTGCCGGCAAAAAACCCAACCATCATGATGATGTTTGTGAGGATCGCAGAGGTGTACGCCGATGTACACGAGTTTTTGCAATCTCAATTGTCCAATGCCGAGGGTGCCGAATGCTCTGCATTGCAATTGGTCCTGGATCCACCTGTCGGCATTCGCGACGCGGAGTATCTTCCCGAACGCATCGAGTCGCCTGGTGAAATGGATCTGTGCTGGGCAGAGTTTCTCGTCACCGGTTCGATCGATCCCGTTGAAAAGGTGTTAGCGGTACTCGATCGTGATGATCTCACCCGCCCGTTCGTTGATTCTTTACTCGCGGGAGAAGATCGCCCGTCAATCGACGTTGGTGAAAAAGAGATCGGTGAACTCGGCAGTGTCGGCATTGCTCTCGGACAAAACGCTGGGCATTGGCAAATCGTGTCACCCGGCGACATCGATATTTTGCTGTGGTTCGGATTGAAAGATCAAAACTCAACATGCATTCAAGTTTTTGAAAAGATGAACGAAGAGCAGCGTGTGCATGTGGCGAACAAAGGCGCCGCGATGTGGTCGCTGAGAGCGAACGCCGGTCAGCACGGAAAAATTCGCTTGTTCTGTGAAGAGCAATCAAAATTAGAAGGTGGACGAGGACGACTGCTTATCGACCCGGCTCACTGAACGTCGTTCTCTCAATCCTGATTGCCATCCAATCCACCAACGACACGAAACCAATCCCCCAATCATGAAGTCCGTCCGCTCCTGCCTGCCCACCACGCTCCTGAAGACCACGGCAATCATCGCTGTGTCACTAATGCCCTCGACGAACACAATCGCCAAACCACCGATTACCGACGGCGAGCAATCTGTCGTGATGAAGGATTTGGATCCGTATCTTATCGACGCTTTGTACGGCGACGATGCCGCAGGGCAAACAGGCCGCCATGGTGCCGAAGGTGGGCTTGCCGAACTGATGGCTGAACCAGCGTTCGTCGAGTTAGTAGAGGAGCACGATCTCAAACTTTTCAACGGGCCAATGCTCGGAGACCTCAAGCCAACGTCGGCAAAGTTTTGGGTACGCACGGCAGGCCCCGCCGAAGTTCAAATTCAAATCGGCGACCTCAAATCGAATTCCGTGAAAACGTCCAGTGCCGACGACTTCACGGCCGTCATGACGGTCGAAGGTTTGGAACCGTTCACTGAATACACCTACGCGGTCAAGCTGAACGGGAAAGAGATTGAAAAGGATGCATTTCGTTTTCGCACAGCCCCCACTCGAAATCAGAACGTCCAGTTCGACGTTACGTTCGGTTCTGGGGCACGGTATGTGCCAAAGAACGAATACGCCTGGAGCAACATGGCAAAATCTCGTCCACTCGCCTATTTGGGTTTGGGCGACAACGTTTACATCGACGTCGTCAACCGCCGTGGCGCACAACGCATGTTTTATTACCGCCGCTGCCTCAGCCCGGCGTTCAGCGAATTGACCAGCAGTACCGGCATCTACGCGGTGTGGGATGATCACGACATGGCGATGAACGATTCGTCAGGGGGTGCCGGAATGAAAGCACCATGGAAGATGCCGAACTGGACGGTGTTCAAACAGAACTGGAACAACCCGCACTATGGTGGTGGCGAAGCGATGCCCGGCACGTGGCACTCCTTTTCCCTCGGCGATGTCGACTTCTTCATGACCGATGGTCGCTTCTATCGTGACAAGAAACAAAAGACGATGCTCGGCCCAGACCAAAAGAAATGGCTGCTCAAAGGGCTGGCGGCAGCCAAAGGGAAATTCAAAGTCATCGCCTCGGGAACGATGTGGTCCGACGGCGCGGACAAGGATGGGAAAGATTCATGGGCGGGAAACTGGTCCCGCGCCGAACGCGACGAAATCTTCGACCTGATCAATGACAAGAAGATCGACGGCGTCATCTTAATTTCCGGTGATCGCCATCGTTCCGACATCTGGAAAACGGATCGACCTCGCGGATACCCGTTGTACGAATTTGTTTCCGCAAAGGTAACCAACGAACACACCCACAACACGTTTCCAAACGCAGTGTGGTCCTACAACGAAGGTAACTTCTGGGGACAATTATCATTCGATCTGCGACCAGAGGATCCAGTCATGACATTCAAGTGCGTTGATATCAGCGGGAAGGTCGTCAAGGAGTTCCCGCTGAAACTGAGCACGTTGAGTCACGAGCAGTGAGCGACGCCGCTGTCACTGCACTACTCACGTCGTTTTCTTCGCTTCACGCTCAAAAAATTCGCCCAGCGTGTGCGAACCGGTGGTTGGAGCAACCATGTCCATCGTCAACACGGTCAGAAAGAACTCGATCGGCCCGTAGATTTTGACGCTAGTCAACGTGCGAGCGAAGAACAGGACCAGGCTCTTAATCCAAAGAGGAACGCGAGTGATCCGAGGTTCTTTTCCGACCGCGGTAAACGCGAGACGGGCGATTTCATTCGTCGTCAGTATCTCTGGACCGCCCACGTCACAGGCGGTGTTTTCAGTCGAAAACTGATCGATACAGAACCTCGCTAGATCAGCACCATGGATCGGATTGGATCGGCATTCGCCGGTTCCGAACACGTACACACGGCCCTGACGCGCCATCTTCAAGACTTCTTTCATATCGGAATAGAAGCCGTTCGGACGCACCACAATGCTCTTGATCGGACTGGCCTGGAGTTCCGAAACGAATCGCTTTTTTGCGGCGAGAATTTGAATATTGGGCAGTTTATCCGCATTGAGCGCCGACACGTAGAGAAACTTCTCGACTCCTGATTGAATCGCAATGTCGAGAACGTTTTTGTTTGCTTGATAATCAACGTCCGTGTAGGTCAAACCGTCACGTTGACGTGTGATGCCGAGCGACGAAAAAACGATATCGATTTCATCGCAAACACCCTCAAGTGTTTCGGCCCTTGTCGCTTCGCCTACGAAGATCTCGTCAACACAATCTGCAACGGCATCCAGTTTGGCTCGGCTCCGCGCCAACGCACGCACCCAGTAGCCACGTTGTTTCAGCTCACGGATCATGTATTTGCCGAGATACCCGGTCGCTCCGACGACCAATACTTTCGTTTGATGACGACTGCTTTCTTGTTCCTGCAATTCTAGGCTCCTGTTCGCGAAACATCTCGCCTACAGCATATCCCCTGTGGGCGTTTTTCCCGAGGGGAAACGATCGCACTGTTGACGACTGGTTCGGAAGACTCGTCGCGGTAGACTGAACGGATGAGCAAAACGATCTATCTCAATCATGCGGGCACGAGCTGGCCGAAACCGCGCGTTGTTGTCGAAGCGGTTGAGCGTGCGTTCAATACCACGCCGGATCAGTGGCTCGAATCGTTTGAGCGGTCTCACACGTCCGTCTGTCAGTATTTTGGCGTTGCCAATTCGGAACAGTTGTTACTGACACCAGGGTGCACGTCTTCGCTGGCGACGGCGATTGCGAACGTGGAACTCCCATCGGGCAGCCGAGTGGTGACGAGCGGTTGGGAGCACCACGCGGTTCACGCACCGCTGATGAAACTGCAAGACCGCGGTTATCACGTCGATACGATCGCGGCGAATGCAACAACTCCTTTTGACCTGAACGAGCTCGAAGACATTCTCAAGGCTGGCAAAGTTGGGTTAGTGGCAATCACGGCCGCCTGCAATGTCACCGGGGAACTTCTGCCGATCAACGACACGATCGCGTTGGCGCATCGATACGACGTCATGGTCTTGATCGATGCAGCACAAATTGCAGGATGGATCGACCTCGACCTGGATGCCCTAGACGCCGACCTGGTTGCGTTTGGTGGTCACAAAGCGATGCAATCGCCATGGGGGATTGGAGGTCTCTATGTAAACGATTCAGCTCGGCTGCGGTGCATCTCATCGCAATGCGAACTGCCAACGAACCGAAATACCGAGACAGTCCGCGGGAATTTGTTTTCCAAACGGCTGGAGTATTGCGACGTCGGATCGGTCGACCAGTTTTCTCTCGCGGGACTCGCCGCAGCGACCGAATGGTTGTCTGACAGCGATCGACAGCTCCGTTTGTCGGTCGCAAGACGTCAGACCGAACGATTGCGTGCGGTCCTTGAGAGACAAGACCGGGCAGTGCTTTACGGAAACCAGCACGCGAACTCGCGACTGCCCACCATCGCGTTCGAAATCACGAACCAGTCAAGCGGGACAATCGCGGAACTCCTCAAACAACAGGGAGTGATCGCGTCAGGTGGATTGCAATGTTCCCCGCAATCGCATCGATCACTGGGGACGGACCAACGCGGCGTGGTCCGTCTGTCGGTCGGCGTTGCCCAATCGGATTCTGACATCGATCAAGCGATTGAACGCATTGACGCGGCGTTGAAACCGCTCGGACGCACGGCATAGTCTCGAAACGAAACGACATCGCAACCCCAGGCATCGGTATCACGTGACGGAACGCTGATCTCCGCATCACAACAGACCCTGGTCAGAGGGATTCGATTTCGGGCAGTCGTCTCACAACCTCATTCCATGGAAGCGTTGTTTCTCGCAGGACACTCGTCTTCGCCTCTTCGTAAGAAGTGACCAATCGAATGACGAGCGTTCTCCCATGGAACAAACGACTCGCACCGGGTCGACGCGAAAATAGATACGGCATCACACGAATAACTTCCGACTCGACCAAACGCATGCGAGCATCGGTCATGATACTCGATGGCGAAACGGCGTAAACATTGGAGGAGTCTTCTGGGTCGACATAAAACGCGACCCCATCCACGATCCCGATATCACCTCGCCGATACGCAAAGTATCGAACCACCGGAACCTGAAAGAGCAGCCTCCAAAACGCCGACAATCGACTCGGAGCGACCGGCAACAAAGTCGGTGATTGATAGGGATTGGGCGACTCGCTCATCGTTCAAATCACCCATATTCTTCGACAACGACTGAACCGAGTTTAATCGATCCGAATAAAATCAATCGCCAACCACAAGGCTCTGATGATTTTACGTCAAAGTTGGCCTGCTGTTTGCTAAACCAATGCGGAAGTGGAATTGGATTCCGAAAAACTCAGATACTTCCCACAACCAAAGCAACGAACAATGGCGCAGAAATTTCAGGTCAATCAGTACGTCCAGTGGAACTACGGCAACGGCACGGCAACCGGGCAGATCAAAGAATCATACAAAGAGAAAGTGACCAAGACGATCAAGGGTAGCGAAATCACTCGAAACGCAAGCGATGAGGAACCGGCCTATTTGGTCGAACAGGACGATGGCGACCAAGTTCTCAAGAGCGAAAGCGAACTGAGCAACGCATAGGCGCCAGTGCGTTGCACGCCAATCAACGTTCGCCAGTCGTTGCTGGACCGTTAGACGTTGCTGCGTAGATAAGCGCCCAAGGGAAAGATTTCGTTTTCGCCGATCGCCCATGCGCGATCATCTCGTTCAAGTTGAACGACGTGCGTGCCTGTGAAGCGTCCGATCGCAGGCAGCACCATCATGCCGCCCCGGTAGTGGAAACACGGCAACTTCCCAAACGAGGCTCCCATTGCGACAGCAGGGTGCAAGTGGCCGCACAGCAGCACACTCGCATCCGTCGGTACCGGTTGTGGATGGTGGGTCATCACCAGGTCTCCTAACCGATAATACGGATCTACAATCTGGACCGGCCACGATGGCGGCAATTGCCCGACATGAGCGTCGTGATTTCCGCGAACGAGCGTGATCGCCAGTCTCGGATGCGAAGAAAAGAATGCCTCGAGACTGCCGATCACGTCAGGCGACAATGATGACCGGGCGTGAAACATATCGCCTAAGATCACTAACCGTTTTGCTTCGGTTGAGTGAATCAATTTCTCGATCCTCGTCAACGTTCCTTGCGTGCTGCCAATCGGCACGGGAATGCCGTGCCGCCGGAACGTTGCTTCTTTGCCGAAGTGAGTGTCAGCAACGAAGAGCGTTTGCTGCTCAGGCCAAGACACCGCCCCATCGCAGTGGAGACGCAGCTCGATTCCGTTGAGTTCGACATCGATTTCGTGAGCCATGTTTCTCCTCCGTGTTGACGTCCATATTGCTCCAGTTCTCAATCACAATCCACTCGGTGAGCCCGAATGAGCCGAGACCGGCAGACAATTGCTAACTTGATTGATCGGCCGCTTTCTCTAACTGTTGTTGCATTCGTGCGATGCGTTCGCCTAACGTCTCACTACTGATTCGTTCTCGCAATTTGTCGACGAGCAAAGGAAACGCGAGAGGCGTGACTTTCGGCGGTTCGGTAATCAACATTTCACTTCGTTCGATTCGCTCAAGGGCGTCAAACAAACGCGACGACTCTAATTGAAACTCCAACACCTCTCGGCGAGACTGTTCGAGCAGCAAATTATCAGGATCATATTCCTGGAAAACGTCAAAGAACAAATTGCTACTCGCCTGCACGTGCGACGTACTCTTGCGTTGGCCGGGATAACCTGGATGGATTAGCCCCGCGACGCGTGCGATTTGGCGGAACTGCCGTTTGGCCATTTCCGTCGAGTTCATGCTATTCAAGATATCGGCAGTGAGATCATTGGTTGAAAAAACCTTTTCACAAATCACTTCGTCGAGCCGCACACGATGGGGCGACTGCAGGACAATTCCGTAGTCGTTGCACGCCATCGTGAACGTCGTCTTTTGCAATTGGGAGATCCGGTAGGCGAACACCGCTGCTAACCCTTCGTGTACCAAACGGCCCTCGAACGGAAAAACAAACATTTGATGACCGCCCCGCGTTTCGATTCGCTCGATCAGCAGTTGATTGGAACGTGGCAATGCACTCCATCGTGTTTGCAGATCGAAAAGCCCCTTCAACGCCTGCATCTCACGTCCGACGAGTTTGCCGTCGGCAGCTTGTTCGAGTTTCAATCGCAGTTCAGCACTGAGTTCAGACGACAAAGGCATCCGTCCGCCCATCCAACGGGGCACGGAATCGGGTTGCCCCTTGGCACGTTTGACGTAGGCGACATTGTCTTTCACGCGTACCAGGGAAACCAATTTCCCGGCAAACAGAAACCGATCTCCCTCGTTGAGTTTTGACAGAAAGCTTTCTTCCACGCTGCCGAGTGTCGCCCCTTTGAGATACTTCACCTTCATCGAAGCGTCCGAAACAATCGTCCCGATGTTCATGCGGTGCATGGTCATCGTTCGACGTTGGGTAACGGTGTACCGATTCTCATTCCGTTCGACGCGATGGAAATCCGGGTAAGCGGTCAGGGAACTGCCACCGTGGACAACAAAATCTAAAACCCATTGCCATTCCAAATCGGTCAACGATTCGTAGGCACGGCTGGATCGGACTTCCTCGAGCAATTCATCGGCATCGAATCCCCCTCCGATCGCGATCGTGACCAAATGCTGCGCAAGGACGTCGAGAGGTTTGTTTATCAGCGGCCTTGCTTCCAAGTGCCCTTTACGGATTGCGTCCTGAGCCGCCGCTAATTCGATCAGTTCAATCGCGTTGGTCGGCACAAAAGCGAGGCGGCTTTCCGCATCGGGTTGATGGCCGCTGCGACCGGCACGTTGCAGCAACCGGGCGGCGCCCTTGGGACTGCCGATCTGCAGCACCAGATCGACGGCGGTGAAATCAACGCCGAGATCGAGACTACTCGTACAGACAACCGCGCGCAGCGATCCGTCTCGCAAACCGTCCTCCACCCATCGCCGAACGGTCGTATCGAGCGAACCGTGATGCAGCGCAATCTTGCCCGCCCAATCGGGACGTTGTCGCAGTAATTGTTGATACCAAATTTCAGTTTGGGATCGCGTGTTGGCGAAAATCAGTGCGCTGTTAACGTCTTTCAATCGGTCGGCGACCTGGGGAACCATCTTTGTTCCGATGTGACCCGACCAGGGAAAACGTTCGATCCGTTCGGGAATGATCGATTCCAACGTCATGCGTTTCTTCTTGTAGCCCTCGATGATCCGAACGGGACCGCAGGGGTTCACTCCTATCAAGGAATCCTTTGCCTGTTCGAGGTTACCTAGCGTCGCGGACAATCCCCACGTGCGAATTTGCGGATTGAGATGCCGGAGACGCGCGAGCGCCAGCTCGGTTTGAATGCCGCGTTTGGTCCCCAACAACTCGTGCCATTCATCAACAATTACCGTCTCGACGCCCGACAACTGCGATAGCAATCGCTCATGCGTCAACATCAACGACAAACTCTCAGGCGTTGTCACCAATGCGGAGGGCAGCCGTTTCACTTGTCGTGCTTTTGCACTCGCCTTGCTGTCGCCTGTTCGTGACTCGAGACGCCACGGTAGCCCTATTGCCTCCATCGGAGCTCGAAGCGATGCCTCCGTATCTCCAGCGAGAGCTCGCAATGGGGTCACCCATATCACACGTGCCGGCGGCGGGCGTTTGGGATTCCACCGGGATCGGTCGGGGTTTTCTTTCAGCCAACGAAGAATTGGCCCCATCCATGCGGCAAGCGTCTTCCCAGTGCCCGTTGCCGAGTGAATCAAACCGCTGTGGCCGTTTTGATGAGCTCGCCATACGGATCGTTGAAAGCGAAACGGCTTCCACCCGATCGAATCGAAATATCGATCGACGATTTTGGAAGGCGTTTCGACGGGAAGTTGATGCATAAAATTCGCGGGATAGTCTTACAAAATCTCAATGTGCCTAGACAAAGTGTGCCGAACGGTGCTGATCGCGATCGTTAATCGTCGAGCATTTCGAGCAATTCGCCGAGTTGGTTTGCATCCTCGGGTTGTTTGTCATGCCGCCAACGCAAGATCCTCGGAAAGCGAGTCGCGACACCACTCTTGTGTCGCTTGGAGCGTTGCAAACCCTCGAAAGCCAATTCCATCACCAACGTTGGCGTCACACTTCGAACGGGACCGAACGTGTCTTTTGTATTCTGCCGAACAAATCGATCGACTTGTCGAATTTCTTTGTCATCCAATCCACTGTATGCCTTGGCAAACGGAACCAACTGATCGCCATCCCACAACGCGAATGTGTAGTCGGTGAAGAGACTCGCTCGCTTACCGTGTCCCTTTTGCGCGTAGATTAGGACAGCATCGATCGTGTACGGCTTGACTTTCCACTTCCACCAGGTTCCTCGGACACGCCCGACATCATAGGGGGCATCTTTGCGTTTCAGCATCAAACCTTCGGCGTTAACGTCTCGACTGAGTTCGCGAACGCCCGCCCATTCGTCCCATGTTTCGCCTGCGACGAGTTCTGTGATCTTCAAATGAGGATGCTCGCAATCGCCGAGCAGTTGTTCAAGTTGGCCGCGTCGATCGTCGAAAGGCTGATCGCGAATATCCTCGCCGTTGTGTTCGAGCAAATCAAACGCATGAAACACCACGGGCACCTCGGTCAACAACTTCTTCCCCACGGTCTTCCGGCCGATCCTTCGTTGCAACTGCGCAAACGGCAAGACGGTCCCGTCCGCGAGAGCCGCCAAGATTTCACCGTCCAAGACCGTTCCGTCAGGCAAGTGTTCGGCAGCGGCCTCAATTTCTGGCCACCGATTCTCCATCAGTTCCTCGCCGCGTGACCATATGAAAGTCTGATCGGCGCGGCGGATCACTTGCCCGCGAATTCCGTCCCATTTCCATTCGGCCACGAACGCGCTTGCATCCCCGATTTCCCGTGGCCCGTCGTCGACGTTTATCGGGTGCGCTAGGCAGAACGGGTACGGTTGGCTGGCCAAGGTGTCCTGAACATCGGGGTCGACGAGGCTCTCGAAAAAGTGTTTCGATGGTTTCCAGTTTCCCATTAGCCGATGCGATACCACATCAGCCGAGACGCCTGATTGCTGCGCGATCGCACGCGTGACAAGACGTTTGCTGACACCGACTCGAAATGCGCCGGTGATTAGTTTCATCACGACAAAGCGAAGTGGCGAAGGTGTTTCCCTCCAGATTTCGGTAACGCGCTCACGTTGAGTTTTTTCGTCCAAGCGACGCAGGGGTTGCAAACGTTCTTCGACCCATGTGCTCAACGATTCGTCGGCAACCATTTCCCCGGGCGGAACGACCAACGACAAAGTTTCCGCCAAATCGCCAACGGCGTGATAGGATTCATCGAAAAGCCAATCGGGAATCGCCGCTTCCTCAGCCGCCCAAATCCGCAACAGTTTGTTAGGAACGAGACGACTTAGTTTGTTGCCACACAAAAAGTACGTTGCCCAGGCTGCATCGAGCGGTGGTGCGGCGGCGAAGTACGACGACATTGCCGCGATCTTTTCATTCGTTTTCGTGGTCGAATCGAGTGCGTGGTAAAGTTCGGCGAAACGAATCATGATTCTTCGCCTTCGATGGTTTGCTGCGAATGATCCTCGTCGTTCTCGCTACGCGTCCGCGAGTCGATGACACACGCCTCGCGTCCAATCTCTTGGAGGTAGCGAGCCACGGCTGCGGAATATCCGTGCGTCACCCAGACGGTCTCGGGATCGCACAACTCCACCGCCTTCAACAACGACGGCCAATCGACATGGTCGCTAACAACAAAGCCGCGATCGACCGCACGCCGGCGGCGAGCCCCACGGACAGCCATCCAACCGCTCGCCATCGCGGTACTGATCCGACCGAACCGGCGCAACCACGGTGTTCCGTTCGCACTCGGAACGGCGACGACCATACCACCGGTGAAATCGTGTTTGCGATCGAGAGAACCGACGAAGGTCGTCTCAGGTAGTTCGACGTCCGTTTTTCGGTACGCCTCGTTTCCTTTCTCGACGGCCCCATGTGTGTAAATCGTTCCGATCGAGGGATCGAGCCCCGCGAGCAATCGTTGACTTTTACCGACCGCGTATCCGTAGAGAACACAGCACAACCCCGCGTCGCGTGATTCACGCCACCATGCATTGATCGCGTCGGCGGTCACCTGCTCGGGTTCCCAACGATACACCGGCAATCCAAAGGTGGATTCGGTTACCAACAAATGACACGGCACCGGTTCCCAAGATTCGCAGGTCGGATCACTGCCGAGCTTGTAATCGCCCGTCACCACCGCCACTTCACCACGATGTTCGAGGCGCACCTGAGCCGAACCGAGCATATGGCCGGCCGGATGAAAACTAATGTCGACACCGCCGACTGAGATCGACTCACCGTAAGGCAAGAATTCAAACTCAGCATCGTCGTTCATTCGCATTCGCAAAAGATGCTCGCTGCGCTGCGCCGCCAAGTAGTGCCTGCATCCCCATCGAGCGTGATCCGTATGGGCATGAGTGACCACGGCACGATTGACGGGCACCCGCGGGTCGACATAAAAGTCGCCCACGGGGCAGTAGAGTCCGCGATCGGTCGTTTGAAGTATCGAAGCCATTGTTTGCTGAGCACGTTGCACTGATTCATTGAAGACGACGCCCGTTTTTTGAAATTTGACGCCGGTGACACCGCGGTGCCCTTAAGCATTTGCCGCTGCCAAGTCCTCGACCAAATTCAGCAACATTTGTCCTCTTCGCGTTTCATCAGGCATGCGTAGTATTGCGGCCGGATGCCACGTCGCGATTGTCCTTTCGCACCAATCGGTTGCCCGCATCACGCCGCGACTCTTGGTGATTCGAAAGTCGCGTCCGAATAGAGCTTGTGCGGGCGTGGCCCCGAGGCACACCACCGTCTGCGGTTTGATCGCGGCCAATTCCGCCTCCAACCAAGGGCGGCAGGCGAAGATTTCTCGCGAATCGGGCTTTTTGTGCAACCTCCGTTTTCCTCGCTCGGTGAATTTGAAATGCTTGACCACGTTAGTGACATAAACTTCGTCGCGTCGGATACCGGCTCGCACGAGTGCCTGATTGAGTAACACGCCGGCGGGACCGACGAACGGTTTGCCTTCGATATCCTCGTGGTCGCCGGGTTGTTCGCCGACCAAAACGATCTTCGCGTCTGGCGGACCTTCCCCAAAAACCATCTGAGACGCGAACTGATGCAAATCACATGCCTTGCAGCAATCGGCTGCCGTTTTTAATGACGGCAGATCGATTTGGCTCGGCATGAACTTCGTCGCCGTGTCGGCAAAGCCTTCGTTGCGTTCAATCATTTCAGACACACGCTGGGGTGCCTCGTGCAACAGATCCTCGATGATCGAGGCTTCCGGCAGCGTCTTCCAATGCCGCACCGGCATCTCTCGTTTCATCATCGCAACCTTCACCCGAGCCGGGTTGAAGATCGATGCGTAATAGGTCTTCCACAATGATTCGAGCGAATCGTCATCCGTCACCGCGCTGGCAGGAACCCCGTCTCCGTAACGCAAACTTTCCTGATCCCAAACGACAGACTCCCATGGCGTAAAAATCGACCAATTCATGACTTTGAATCGCCGGGCAAAAAACGGTGCCGCCAACCGAACAATGCGATGATCGGGACGATGCCAAGCGACATACGTTTCCTCGTCCGCCGATGCGACGCGGCGAAACCTCACAAACGCTTTCATCTTGTGCACGTCCCGCGTGACCGCTTTGTTCATGCGATGAAGTTCATGGACGTCATCATCGGTCGCAATCGCGAGCAACGATGGCTCCCCGTGCGTCAATCGCCACAACGTTCGATAGAGCAACTCCCACCGCACGGGACTTCGGTGACAGGTAACAATCCGGGCTGTTTCGAGAAAGGACTTCGGAACACGAACCGTAGACGAACGATCCGTTGCCTCGACGCTCTTGTCATCGGCAGGTTCCGGTTCATCCGAACCGAAAAGAGTCGGCTGGTCATCGTGCGTGGCAAAATGAACACCCGATGGCGGAACCTCCGCGGCGAGTAGTTTTCTCGCCTCGTCCCTCCACTGCTCGAACGTTTCGACAGATACAAATTGGTCCATATGGAAGATGTCGCCGCGGCCCAACCGCTCGGCTATACCTCGCCACTGATTGCAGAACCGGCGGCATCGAACAGCATCAACTGTTCATTCTTGATCGTCACCTTGGACTTCAGGTCCAGCCGATCCAAATCATGAACGCTGGGGTTGTGATCAGCGGTTAAGACAAAAGCTTTGGTACGATTCCATGCGACACGCAGTTTTCGCAAGTCAGCCGACCGTAATTGACGATGCTTTCGAATCGACAAAATGCGTTTCACGTTTCGTACGCCAATCCCTGGAATCCGCAGCAGTTCCTCGTAAGTCGCCCGATTGACGTCAACGGGAAAAAATTGGCGGTTGGCCAGAGCCCATGCCAATTTGGGATCGAGATCCAACGACAAATTCCGGTCTTTCTCAGCGACGATTTCATCGGCTTTGAAGCCGTAAAAACGCATCAGCCAATCGGCCTGATACAACCGATGCTCACGCATCAGCGGCGGTGATTGACCGGGCAAGCGAGCGTCCGCATGGGGAATCGGGCTGTACGCGGAATAGTACACCCGACGTAGCTTTTGACCGGAATACAAATCCGACGCGGTCTTGAGCACATCGACATCCGGTGTTTCGGTTGCCCCCACAATCATTTGCGTGCTCTGTCCGGCTGGAGCAAAACGGCGAGCCTTCAAACCGGATTTCTCATCCTCTTTCGCCTCGTCGATTCGCTCTCGAATCCCGCCCATCGTCGCGACAATCTGAGGCTTCTTCTTTTCCGGTGCGAGCCGATACAAATCGTTGTCCGTGGGCAATTCGATGTTCACGCTCAAGCGATCAGCCCACTGTCCGGCTTGGTCGATCAAATCCTGCGACGCGTTGGGAATCGTCTTCAGATGAATGTAGCCGCCATAGTGCTGCTCGGTACGGAGCCGTTTCGCCACCGCGATCATTTGCTCCATCGTGTAGTCGGAATTCTGGATAATTCCGGAACTCAGAAAGAGGCCCTCGATGTAATTGCGTTTGTAGAATTCCATCGTCAACGAAACGACTTCGTCAACGGTGAACCGGGCACGTGGCGTGTCGCTGGACACGCGATTGACGCAGTACTGACAATCGTAGATGCAGTAGTTCGTGAGCAGTATTTTCAACAGCGACACGCATCGTCCATCGGGCGTGTAACTGTGGCAGATCCCCATCCCCTCCGTGCTGCCGATTTGGCTGCCTTGACGGGTTTTCTTGGATCCGCTGCTGGCGCAGGACGCGTCGTACTTCGCGGCGTCGGCCAAAACGGCTAGTTTTTCTTGAACGTTCATGCATCGATTGGAAAAGGGTCTTCGGAACCCTTGTTAACCGTTGCCAAATTTCAAACGTAACCAGCCAAAGTCAATTTCAAGAGAGTTTTGTTCGCTCGATTCAAAGATCGTCCAAATCCAAATCACATCCGCCCAGTTCCTCAGCCAACTCGCTGAGCACTTGACACTGATCTTGGACTTCGGGGTCACATCGGCCGCACCGGATGCAACCGAGGGGGCCGTTGGAGCAGTCGTGAGAAATCACCCAATCGACGTCGAACTGGGATGACACCGAGCACAAGATCTGAATTAGATCGCTCAACGTACCGTCGCGTTCGCCCGCTGCTTTCGCGGCCGCGAGTTCGTCAGGGTGGGGTGAAAAATTGGGCTTACTGGCCCCGCCGAGAATCCCACCGCGATTCATCAAAAGAGGTGGTTCGCAACTCAGCCACGCACGATCGCTGGAAAGCTCGTTCGTCACGGCGATCATCTCCCGCTGCAATGCGGGCGAAATGAGTTCAGCGGTTTCGTACGCTACAGAAAATCCCATCGTTCCATCCGTGTGAGTGAATATTCAGCAGGAGCGAACACCGATCGCCGAGCGTGTCTCAGTCGCATGAGAGACAGGACGACGTGGATCATTGAATTCGCTTCACGCCAATAACGCGTCGACTCGATTATAGACTGTCGCCCAAAAAAGCAAAGTGACCAGCCCGCTCGATCCTCACGGCCGCGTCGCGCCACGCCGGGCGAAACTCACTCTCAACAAGGACGGCATGCGACCGTCTCGACACCGACGAGGCGAACTGGAGCAAACAGCCGACCTGAGGCAGTCCCCGGTCGTGAAACAGTTGATGGGAAACGCGCCGTGTCCGGTACGCTCTTGCCGTCGCAACCATTTTTGAGGTAGATGCAAGGTCGTCCTTCCGGTCGCTCGGACATCGTCCTCCGATCCATTCGGCACGCGCGGCCGACCGCTCCGCACTCTCACCACGCTGAAGCCGCATTGCACGTCGTCACCGCTCATCGCCGACGGATCCTGGCTGCGGTCTGGACTGCAGTGCTCATGGTGCCATGCGTTGCATGCGCGGACACCTCTGCCCAAGACATCTCTGCCCAAGGTAAATCTTCCGAAGAGTTGCCGATGGCGATCACGTCGTCGGATTGGCAGGCAAACACGCTCGTGGTTGATGATGTGATCATCATGTCGCCAACGCCCGCGTGGTCCGGAACGCTGCAGGGCGTGATGATGGACCGCGACGATGATATCGATTTGCGTTGGAACGACGGCGGCACCGATCGGATCTCGACGGTGGAGTCGGATTTAAACGCAGGCTTTCGTGTTCGGCTGTCTCACCAAACCCCATTTCGAATATCACGTCCTGGACAGATCACAGAGTTCTCGTTGTTGCGAACCACCGGCGAAGGAGAGACGGAGTTTCGCCCCGGCGAGTACTACTCAAATCATGGAGAGCTGCTGACGACGCGATTGGGATACGGGTGGACTAATCTTCTGCTCCGGGGGCGAAGCGAAACGACGCTGGGAGCCCGGTACACTCACATTGCCGATGCGTTCGACCATGTGACGCGAGACGACTTGGCGGTGGGTGAAAATCACGTGGTCACCGTTGACGCGACCGCCACGGGGTATTGGGATTGGCGTGCCTTGGTCCTCTCGGCCGGTTTGTCGGGTGGAATCGGAGGTAGCCTGATCGATCAAAGTGGTGTGCGAATGGATGGATCGTTCGCGACCTTCTCGCGACGACGCGGTGAATTCGCCACGGCATACGAAGCCCACGCGGACGTGCTGTGGAAGATCACCGACCAAACGTTTCTGCAATTGGGCGCTCGCGGGTTCATGGTCCAGGGCGTCGCGCAAGCCCGTGATACTTGGGGCGCTGCGGGAGACTCATCGACTGCACGTTGGCTCGGCATGACGTTGGGTGTTTGGAGAGATTTCTAAGCACCATGAAAGTCCACCATCTAATCGTATTAACGCTGCTGTTGGTTATACCGGGAGCACAGGGATGTCACGTCCTTTCGCCGCAACCCATCGCGATGCATCCACGCAACGTCTCTCCAGAATTGACGCGTGACGACGAGCCCGAGATCGAAGTCGGTCGACCGATCTGGTGGCTCGACACTGCGGGGTGGGTGTGGGGAATTCCCAGCAAGTTGTTGCTGTGGGATCGACGCATCGACAACCACCGCATCACTGAGCCTACGATCGAGGTGGCAACCGATTACATGCAATCGGCAGAACTCGCGCACATCAAAGTTCGGTTGAACCAATACGCGCCATTGAAGGATTTCAAACGACTGAAAAAAAACCGCACCGTTGCGTGGCCGTACCGTTACACACTCGGATTATTGTCGGTCGGCGGCGAAGCGATCTTTCCCGGTCGGCTGATCGGTGGCGACCATTTCAACCCATTCACTCAGACCGTGCATCTCTACAGTGACGTTCCCGCGATCGCGCTTCATGAACTCGCTCATGCGAAAGACTTTGCGAGGCGAAAGTATCCGGGAACCTACGGACTGATCTATCTCTGGACGCCACTTTACCACGAAACTGTCGCGTCACGTGATGTGATGGATTACCTCTACGCTCGCGGCGACCGAGCCGGCATTATTGAAGCCAACCGGGTTCTCTACCCAGCGTACGGAACCTACATCGGCAGCTCGCTCGGACCGTTCGCCCCGTCGGCTTCCATGCCGATCTATTACGCCACCGTCTTGAGTGGACATTTCAACGGTCGCATGCTGTCACGCGAGGTGGACGAACATCTCCGCGAATACCAAACGCTGTTTGCCTCCCGCGTCAAATAAACCGAGACAGTGTTGCCGCACTAAGTCGGCTCTCTTTCAACCGATTGATTCGCCAGGACACGCATGCAGCGGTCTCGAAACCGCGGGTATCCGAACCCGATCGTTAAAGCACAAAAGATGAAAACGAAAACAGGGTGCGTTCCTGCGGCAAGAAGTCGCGGCGTGTCGAGATAACGATCTCCGGAGACCCACGCTAGCGCAAGATAGATGCCGTTGGCGATCAAACAGAAGTCCGCGATGAACCAAGCCCACCAGACGCGCAACATCATCGCCGCGAGAAACGGTACGATCACGCCCAAAACCGGCCCCGCCCAGAGTGTCACGAGTGGATGCGGGTCAGGTGAATGCAGGCAATACGGCAACCGCCAAGGAGCGAGATCGCAATCCGTGAGTGTGGCGCCGCTAAGGGCACCACCAATGAGGTGACCGGTCTCGTGAGTCAACGTCATGACCACCCACGAAATGACAATCATCAAGAGGAACCAGCCAACGCGTCGTTGCAAACCATACTCCCCTGCGTGTGTTTCATGCGGCCACCGTTCAACACCGTTCAACACCGTTCAACACCGTTCAACACCGTTCAATGCTGTTCACCGCTGCTCAACGCTGCTCAACGCCGTTTGATGCATCCCAGCGTGGGGGCAACCAAACGCGGCACCGATCCGGCTCGCTATTGAATTGTAACACCGCCGACATGAGAGTAGCCAACGAACGAATCCCATTGGTTTTGGAACTTCCTGGTGATTGTCGGGTCCCGCGCGGCATACGACTTGCTCGCTCTCGTAGAATTCCCTGTGTCTCCGAAGACTCCTCACCAACTTAGACCTGATGTTTTGTATCAGCGGCCTCCCGCCTGCTCACTGATCAATCCTCCGATCACGAATCGATAAAACGCAGCGGCGTCGAGCTACTGTGCCCACGCATGAAAAATCCAATGCAACTGCCCATCACTGACCCGGTCCCCCGACCGGACGATTCCGCCGCAAAAGCGATTGATCCTGTTTGCGGAATGAAGGTCGATCCGTCGACGCCTTTGCACCGCGATTATCAGGGCAAAACGCACTTCTTTTGCCATCAAGGCTGCCAAGACAAATTCGAATCCGACCCCGCGGGCGTGCTGGCGAACCGCGCGGCTAAAGATGCCGCCAAAGGGGGCTCCGCACCTGAGCACAGTTGCTGCGGCGGGCACGGCGGCGGAGGCTCAGCCGCCAAATCGAACGCTCAGCCCGCAAACCCGGACGCAATCTACACCTGCCCGATGCATTTGGAGATCGAACAGGTCGGTCCAGGCGATTGCCCGATCTGTGGAATGGATCTCGAGCCCAAATTCGTCGACGCCTCGGCCACCGGTGAAGACGAACAGTACATCGACATGCGCCGCCGGTTCTGGGTCGGTGCCGCGTTATCGATTCCGCTGCTCGTGATCGCGATGGGCCCGATGGTCGGATTGCGGATCGGAAGTGGATTGTCCATCACGTCGTTCGGATGGCTGCAACTCGCACTCGCGACACCGGTAGTCTTTTGGTGTGGCTGGCCCTTGCTCGTTCGCGGCGTGAAATCGTTCCGGACGATGAACCTGAACATGTTTTCGTTGATCGCCGTCGGCACGATGGCCGCGTATCTGTTCAGCTTCGTTGTCGTCGTGCTGCCCGATGTGATTCCTCGAGCGTTCTATGAAAACGGCGTTCCACCGCTGTACTTCGAGGCCGCCGCCGTGATCATCACCTTGGTGCTGCTCGGCCAAGTGCTCGAACTGCGAGCTCGACACCAGACCGGAGGCGCAATTCGTGAACTACTGCAACTCACCCCCGAAACGGCACATCGCGTCTCCGGTGATTCCGACGAGGAAGTCTCGCTCGATGAAGTCCGCAAGGGAGATCACCTCCGCGTGCGTCCCGGCGAAAAGATCCCTGTCGACGGGCGACTGATCAGCGGGAGCAGCCGGGTCGATGAATCGATGCTGACCGGTGAACCCATGCCTGTTCCTAAAAGTGAAGGTAATGAGATCACGGGCGGTACGTTGAATCAAACCGGTGCGTTCGTCATGGAAGCAACGGGCGTGGGAGGCGAAACCGTTCTCAGCCGCATTGTGCAAATGGTCGCCGATGCGCAGCGCAGCCGCGCCCCCATACAAAAACTGGCTGACGTTGTTGCACGCTACTTCGTGCCAGCCGTCATCCTGAGTTCGATTGCCGCTTTCGTCGGATGGGCGGTGTTCGGTCCTGAACCTCAACTCGCGCACGCCTTGGTGGCCGCGGTCGCGGTGCTGATCATTGCTTGCCCCTGTGCACTGGGGTTGGCAACGCCGATGTCAGTGATGGTCGGAGTGGGACGGGGGGCAAAGGAAGGCGTGTTGGTCAAGAACGCAGAGATGCTGGAAATCATGGAAAAGGTCGACACGGTTGTCGTCGACAAGACGGGCACGCTGACTCAAGGTCGCCCCGAGGTCACGACAATCGAAACGTTTGGTCAATGGAAACAAGCCGACGTGCTCGTAATCGCTGCAGCGTTAGAAAGCCACAGCGAGCATCCGTTCGCACAATCAGTTGTCCGGCGTGCCGAAGAACCGATTCCGTCGGCAACCGATTTCGACAGCATCACGGGGCAAGGCATTCGTGGCACTGTCGATGGGCATGACGTCCTCGTCGGCAACTCGAAATTGATTTCCAGCACTCTCGCCGCGTCGACGTCGATCGATGAAGTCAACCAAAAGGCCATCGGCTACCAACGCGATGGTGCGACGGTGGTCTACGTTGTGATCGATGGTGAACTGGCAGGCATGATCTCAATCACCGATCCGATTAAAGAGTCCACACCGTCTGCTCTTAAAACACTGCACGAACTCGGTTTGCGAGTCGTGATGTTGACCGGCGATGCGGAGGCGACGGCGAAGTCCGTTGCTGCTGAACTCGGCATTGACGAGTACCACGCAGGCGTCTCGCCGGAAGAAAAGCTGAGCTTCATTCGCAAACAAAAAGAGCAAGGCAAAGTGGTTGCGATGGCGGGTGATGGGATCAACGACGCTCCGGCACTCGCCGAAGCGAACGTGGGAATCGCAATGGGAACGGGCACCGGCGTCGCGATCGAGTCCGCAGGCGTGACGTTGGTCGGCGGCGATTTACGTGGTGTCGCGGCGGCGGCGAACCTCAGCCGTAAAACGATGCGTAACATCCGCCAAAACCTGTTCTTCGCGTTCGTTTATAATGCAATCGGAATCCCCTTAGCGGCTGGACTTTTGTACCCAGTGTTTGGCCTATTGCTCAGCCCGATGGTGGCAGCGGCGGCGATGAGTTTGAGCAGCGTGTCCGTGATCGGCAACGCACTCCGACTCCGAACGATCGACCTGACCTAAAGCTGTTCAACTGATAGCGTGACCGATTACGCTAGCTGGATTCGCCCGAATTCAGTCCTCGAGGCAGACGCCTACGCGTCCATCAACAGTTGTGCCGATTCGCGAGCAATCGCGAGCTCTTCATTGGTGGCCACGACCAACGTGCGAACCGTGGCCGAAGGGTGACTGATTTCAGCCACGCTGTCGCGCATCGGAGGTGATTCGTTCGCGCCAGGATCGATCACAATCCCCAAGTGAGCCAGCGGTCCTGTAACGAGTTCGCGGATCTTCACCGCGTGTTCGCCAACTCCCGCGGTAAAGATCAATGCGTCGAGACCGCCGAGAATCGCGATGTAACCACCAATGACTTTTTGGATCCGGCGAACGTAGATATCGATCGCTAACTCGGCTGCGCCGTCGCCGGCTTCACGACGCGATAAGATTGCCCGCATGTCGGCTTCGCCACATAACCCGACCAGACCGCTTTCCTTGTTGAGCAATCGATCCACATCATCGACGGACATTCCCGCCGATCGAATCAGGTGCAACGGCACCGATGGATCAATGTCGCCACACCGCGTCGCCATGACGAGTCCCTCGAGAGGCGTCATTCCCATCGACGTATCAACGGCAGCACCATCGATCGACGCGGTCACACTCGCTCCACCACCCAGATGCAACGAGATAATGCGGGCAGGCGATTCGATATCCAGGCGTTCGATCGCGAGTTGCGTGACGAAACGATGCGACGTGCCATGGAACCCGTACTTACGAACACGATGGGCGCGGTAGATCGGCTCGGGAATGGCATACCGATAGGCGGCAGGTTTCAGCGTACTAAAGTAAGCAGTATCAAAAACCAAGACTTGCGGCAACGGAACGCCCAAGCTATCGATCGCAACGACCACCGACCGGGCGGACGGATTATGAAGCGGCGCGAGCGTGTCGAGTGTCTCGAGTTGTGCGAGCACCTCGGCATTGACTACCGCAGGTGTCGGATAGCTGTCGCCACCTTGAACGATGCGGTGAGCGATCGCGGATAGCTTCGGCATGTCCTTTGGCGTTTGCATTCCCGGCAACAAGCCGAATTGTTCGAGCACGCAACGTGCCGCGGAAAGGTGATCAGGGGCGTCACCCCCGACCTGTCCAATCCGATCGACGAGTCCCTCGTAAAGCCGCTCGCCGGTCGAGACTTTGACGCACGCGTACTTGAGCGTGGTCGATCCAACATTGAATACAAGAATGTTCATGAGACAGGTGCTTCGTCGATGTTGTCGGTGGGTACCGGATCTAAGGCGATGGACTCAGACGCCTGTGCCTGAACCGCGGTGATCGCAACGGTGTTGACGATATCGGCCACGGTGCATCCACGTGAAAGGTCGTTGACGGGACGCCGCAACCCTTGCAGAACGGGGCCAATCGCCAACGCGTTGGCAGATCGCTGAACCGCTTTGTAGGTGTTATTGCCCGTGTTGAGGTCGGGAAAGATAAATACAGTCGCCCTACCCGCCACTTTACTGCCTGGCAGTTTCGCGGCCGCAACACTCGGATCGATCGCGGCGTCGTATTGCAACGGGCCTTCGACTAAGAGTTCGGGGCGTGCCGTTTTGAGCATCGCGGTCGCCGATCGAACCCGTTCGACGTCCTCCCCCTGTCCACTTTCACCGGTCGAGTAAGACAACATCGCGACGCGTGGTTCGATGCCGAACTGAGTTGCCGTATCGGCACTGCAACTGGCGATTTCGACCAACTGTTCCGCCGTCGGGTTGGGGACAACCGCACAGTCGCCGTAGACCAAAACGCCGTTCTTCAGACACATCAGAAACACACTGCTGACGCAGCCGATCCCGGGACGTGTTTTGATAAATTCGAAAGCCGGCCGAATCGTCGCCGCGGTCGTGTGCATCGCACCGGAAACCATTCCCGCGGCAAGGCCCCGGCGCACCATCATGGTTCCGAAATAGCTGACCTCTTGCATCCGGTCGCGTGCGACGTCGCGGGTCAACCCTTTGTGGCGACGCAGCAGATAGTACTCCTCGACGAACGAGTCCAACAACGGACTCGACGGTGGATGAATGATCTCGACCGTAGGGGTTTCACTGTCGGGGTCGTGGGCGACGGGCTTTCCTCCTGCTTCCAAGGCGTCGAGTTCCGGCAGTGTCACGCCCACCTGGCTGGCCGCACTTCGTATCTTCGCCGGGTCGCCCAACAAGACGATGTCGGCGACCCCCCGTCGCCGCAGAACATCGACCGCCTGCAGGATTCGCGGATCCTGGCCTTCGGGCAGGACAATGCGAACGCGGTTTTCACGGGCTCGCTGGATGAGCGAGTGTTCGAACAACATCGGCGTAATACGTTGAATACCAGGCGCCTCCAACCGATGAGCGAGATCTTCCATGTCGATACTTCGCTCGAACAATCCGAGTGCGGACTCAATCTTTCGCGGTGAGTGTTCGCCGATTTCCGCACGCACGTTCGACGCCATTGTCGCGGCGGTAAACGTGTCAACGTTCGTGGTCAGGATCGGCAATCCACTCGTCGGATTCACCATTCGCCGTACCGCGAGTGGCGGCAAAAGGCCACCGGTCAACACAAGTCCCGCCGGTGACGGGCTGCCCGAATGCAAACTCGCCAGCGCGCAGCCGATGATGATGTCGCTGCGGTCTCCCGGTGTGATCACCAGACTTCCGGCCTTCATACGTTCGAGAAAGTCAGGTAACAACATCGCGGCCACCTTCAACCGAGCCACCTCGCGATCAAAAGTTGATTCATCACCACCGAGTACCGACGCACCGAGGCCGACCTGAATTTCACGCACGGTGGGTTGCCGCAACAGAGGCTCCTCAGGCAACGTGTATATCGGCGCCGTGTTGGCGAGTCCCGCCGCCGCGTATCCCGCCCGCAGAGCATCGCGTTGTTCCGGCGGAACCTGGTTCACCACGGTCGCCAGCAATTGCCCGCCGTGATCGGTGAGCGAGTCGTTCCCGATCCGGATCGACTGCACACTCTCCTCCACCGATTGGCTCGCCGCGGAATAGACCGACATGATCGCACAGCCGAGGTTGACGGCGATGTCCGCGTTGAGTTCGAATTCGATCTCCGTCGCCAGCCCTTGGAAACTCGTGCCCTCGACAACCGCGAATTCAGCTGACTCTTGCAGGTTCTTAAATTTCTGTTGGATGCGTTGGATCAACCCTTCGTATCGATCCTCAGCGAGCATTTGACGCGCTTCTTTGCGGGTCACGCCGAACATCTGTTGTGGCGACGCAGCGAGTTGATAGCGTGATCGCATCAGCCGAATGCTTTGATCGTCGTCGGCGGAATCACGCACGACAGGACGGAAGAAAACGACCCGACCGAACCTCCGCATCGCGAGTTCCATGACCCCGAGGGCGATCATCCGTTTGCCCGTCGCGTTTTCGTTAGTGGCTAAGTAAAGACTGTCGGGCATGGTGCGATCAGGTGTATTGAATGGTCTTCGAAAGTCACGTTATTTCGTACAGGCACCCGCTACCGCACAGGAGGCACAACCGCCCCCCGTACCGCAACCACCGCCCGCTTCGGTCCCACAATCAGGACCGCAACCGTGGGTCATTAATTCGGCGAGCCGGATCGACTGCACCCGAGCTTCATACTCAGCGACGATTTGATCGGTGATTTCTCGACCGAGTGCGTCGACCGGGCCGAGGAAATGCAACACGAGAGTATTGCCGTCGAACAATTGATCCACATCGAGCAGCACGGCGTCCGAATCGCTGCTCGCCAGTACGTCTTGGCAACGACGCACGGCATCACGCTTGTATCGCTGCAATCGCTCGACCAGAAGCCGATCTTCCTCAGTAAGCGAGCGGATGATCCGCAATCGTGCCGTGGGCGCATCTTCCTCTTCCGATCCCGCATTGCCCGATTGCATGTCGCCCGATTGCGTGTCGCCCGATCCCGCATTGTTCACCGAAACTTCGCCGAGCACCTCACCGAGTTCGATCCCGCGTGGCGTCTGCACCAACACTTCGCTGCCACGCGTGAAGGTCGCCGATTCAACGAGTGAAACCGCGACGAAGCAATCGCCTGCGAAACCGATTCGGACAAGGTGAGCAGTCACTGCTATTGAAGAATCCGACTGCGAATTACGTCGACGACGTCGTCGATCTTGATACGAGTTTGCTCGAGTGAGTCACGGTCGCGGATGGTGACCGTCTTGTCCGTCAACGAATCACCGTCGACGGTAATGCAGTATGGCGTGCCGGCTTCGTCCTGGCGACGATAGCGACGACCGACCGCACCCTTGGCGTCATAGAAAACGTTGAAGTGTTGTTTCAGGCCCGCGTAGATTTCTTGAGCGATTTCAGGCATCCCGTCCTTTTTCACCAACGGGAATACCGCTGCCTTGATCGGCGCGAGTCGCGGGTGCAACTTCATCACCGTACGCGTTTGCAGATTGCCCTTTTCGTCGGGAGCCTCGTCTTCGGTGTACGCTTCGCACAAGAACGCAAGGGCAGCCCGGTCGGCACCGGCGGACGGCTCGATCACATGAGGAGTGAACTTCTCGTTCGAAATGTCATCACGGTAAGTGAGGTCTTTTCCACTGCCGCGGTACTTCGGCTTGCCGTCTTCGCCGAGTTGCACTGTCATCGGATTCGTGGCCGGGTCGAGTTTCCCTTCCATGTGACTGCGGAGATCAAAATCGCCGCGGTGCGCGATGCCTTCGAGTTCGCCATACTCGCCTTCGGGAAGGAACGGGAACGCATATTCGATGTCCGCAGTGCCGACGCTGTAGTGCGCCAACTCGGACTGTTCGTGCTCGCGCATGATCAGCGATTCACCGGACAATCCCATCTCGGTGTACCAGGCCATCCGACGATCACGCCAGTATCGATACCAGTCTTGCGATTGATCGGGATGACAAAAGAATTCGATTTCCATTTGTTCGAACTCACGCGACCGGAAGGTGAAGTTCCGCGGGGTGATTTCGTTGCGGAAACTCTTGCCGACCTGACCGATCCCGAACGGGACACGAACCCGCGAGCTATCGAGCACGTTCTTGAAATTGACAAAGATCCCTTGTGCGGTTTCCGGTCGCAGGAACGTCGTGTCGTCCTCACCACCGAGGGCTCCGAGCGTGGTCTTGAACATCAAGTTGAATTCACGCGGCTCGGTGAGCGTGCCGAGCGTTTTCGCATCCGGTCCGAGAACGTCGTCGTGAGAATCGACTTTATCGAGCGTGATCGACTCGTCGCCGATCGTGATGTCGTCTGCGTTCTTAGGTCGCAGCTTGAAGAACTTGAGCGAACGACGGCGGATCTCGTCGATTTCCTGCTCGATTTCGGCAAGTGTCGTCACAAAGATCTTTTGGTCTTTGTATTCGACAAATCGGCCTCGAACCTGATCGTGTCGATAACGTTTTTTCGATTCCCGGCAATCGACCATGTAATCGTGGAAAAGGTCGTAGTGGCCGCTGCATTTCCACACCTGGGGGTGCATCAGAATGGTGCAATCCAGGCCGACCATCTCGAACGGGCTGGGGGCACCAGCGGGAGTGGCCAGTTCGTTGTGGCCGCTGATCATGTCCTGCCACCACGCATCCTTGAGGTTGCGTTTGAGTTCAACGCCCAACGGACCGTAGTCCCACAACCCCTGAACCCCACCGTAAATTTCGCTGGATTGAAACAAAAAACCGCGTCGTTTGCACAACGACACCAGGGCGTCCATGGATTTCATGAGAAATTGAGGGGAATTCAGAGTGGAGAGTCAGTTTCGAGCACACAAAGCGAGCATTGTCGGCGAAACGCCGAGTTACGCAAGCATCCGGCCGTCGCACGGCAATTCGAGACCAACACCGTACAGATCATCACGAGGCCGTGCTAATCCCGACCAGCGCCGAGCGGGTCAGCGAAATCGGCCTCCCTCAGCGTCGGAGGTCACGTGCGTTTCAGGACCAGCGGCGGCGGCGAACCGCGCAACACACTGACAATTGTGCGAAATGGCACGTCGGGAGTGTGCGATCAATGTTGAACTAATACGGTCAGGTCGGATTAAGCAGATCGTTTTCCGAAACACGATTGATACAGATGTGCAGCCCGATAGGGCAGATAGAACAATCAGTTTCACTTCACCTCGATGACAATCATGAGCATCCACCACCGTACCGCTGCGATCCTCGCAGTATTAGCAATCGCCGCCGGACCATTCCCATCTCCGAATCGGGCTCAGGCTCAAAACGCCCAATTGGCGTCTTGCGGGACTCCCGCGTGTGGATCGCCGATTTGCGGCGGGGCAATTTACTCAACGACACCTTATGGAGGATGTTCCTCGAGCGGTTACAGCACCTTGCCATACGGGGGCCAGATGGGCGGGTCGTTTGGTACCACATCCGACACCGCTTATCTCTACCATTCGGGATACCAGGGCGGTGGTCAAATGTCGCCGAGCCAACTCGGCGGTGGATGTCAGGGAACAGGGTTCTCCGGCCCGGGTACGATGTCGGGAACAGGCATGGTTTACACGGACGGATACTCCGACGGCTATTCCGTTGCCGGAGCGTCCGGGTACGCAGGATCATCAGCCTCCATGAGCACGTCAGGCAACTCCTGTGGCAACGGCCAAATGATCGGTGACGCAGCGATCGGTGGCGCAGTCCTCGTTGGCGGCGGAACTGGGTACGGCAACGCATGTGGTCCAGCCGATGTCGCGTCGATGCCAACGTTCGGATCCGGACGATTCGGGAATTTTGCCCCCGGCTTCTATGGCGGCTTCGAATTTCTGTGGCTTCGTGCGAACTTCGGACAGAACGTGGCGTTGATCATCGACCCACCGGTCGGCAACACCCTCGTGCCGTTCGACTATGAACACGACCTCAGCCCGCGTGCGTGGTTGGGATGGCAGTCGTGCCGCGGCACAGGTGTCCGTTTCACCTACTTCAGCTTTGACGAC
This sequence comes from Aporhodopirellula rubra, assembly GCF_014192335.1. GTDB lineage: Bacteria > Planctomycetota > Planctomycetia > Pirellulales > Pirellulaceae > Rhodopirellula > Rhodopirellula rubra. The sequence continues at coordinate 396,886 of NZ_JACHXU010000004.1, forward strand.
GAACCGGATCCCGTCTCGGTCACTGCCGTGGTCGGTGCCACACCGGTATTCGTCAACGTGTTCGGTGCGGGCAGCAACCTTACTCGCAACGCGAATGCGAACGCGGGCGAGACACTGACGTCGCAACATGAACTGAAATTGCAAACCTATGACATCGAAGCGACACAGCAATTCTGTTTCGCATCAACCCAAGCCATGTTCGGGTTGGGCGTTCGCATTGCGGAAATGAATCAACTGCTCCGCGGCGATGTTCACGACGGGGGTGGCGTTCTTCAGGAAGCCGTCACCAACGATCTCGACTTCGCAGGCGCCGGCCCAACCGCGTCGCTGTGGTTGACCCGGCAAATCATGTGCAGCCGTTTCTCGTTCTACAGCAACATGCGTGGTGCCTTCCTCATCGGTGACACCGACCAACGCATCTACGAAATGAAAGGCGCCTACACGACGGAACTGGAGGACCGTGCAATCCATCGCGAAATCCTAACGAACGCCGAGTGTTCCGTGGGTTTGCAGTTCGGCCAATCGTTGACACCACGATGCGGTTGCTTCTTGCGAGTCGGGTATGAAGCCCAGGTGTGGCTCGATGCGGGCGGCCCGGTCAACTCCGACTCGTCCATCGGCCTGGACGGTGTCACGTTCGCAACCGGATTGGTGCTGTAGCGTTCACTCACGATCGAAACGAACATGCAACATCGCGGCAGACCAGACGTTCGCAACCGGCAACAATGCAAACTCGGGGCGAGCGTCTAACCGCGTGGCAACCAAGCCAAGTGCAGGAATAAACCGAGACGCTTGATGAACCAACGCACTGGCGTCAATTGATCATCAAGCCTTGCCCGAGGCTCCCGCAATCTGCCGTATCGGGAACGAACTTCGTTACAGTGCCATCAAGATTTCAAGCATCTCCGACGCGGTGGCAATCACCCGTGACGAAGCTTGAAAGGCACGTTGATACGAAATCAACTTGATCGACTCTTCATCGATGTTGACCCCCGTGATGGCCAAGTGTTGACTTCGCAAAGTCGCATAGAAGTCGTTGAGACCTTCGCTCGAACTGGTTTGCAAATTCACTTCGCGGCCGATCTTCGCGAGCATCTGTTCGTGCAACCCACGAATGGACCGTCCGTCGAGATCATCCACCGGACGGTCGACGAGGTCCAACAGTTCGTAGAGCGTGTTAGTGTCTTGATCGATTCCGCCCGATGAGATCGCCAACAAGTCGAGATCGTCTTTGATCACTTGGTTCACCGCGATGTCTTTTGCCGACGTCCCGGTGAAGAATGTGTTGAGCCCCGCTGCGGCTAAGAAACCGCTCGTGTCTTCCCCGAACGTGAACTGCGACGTCGGCGAATCACTTTCAATTCGCAACCGCCCATCGCTCGACAACGAGGCCGAGATACCGGTGATGTCATTCAATTGCGCGGCGATCGAATCCAACGTCGAATCGCCGATCTGTCCCAAATTCCGAACTTCGATCCGGGTCGTCGAAAGTAACTCGCCATCGTTATCGACGAGGTTGAAATCAAAACTACCGTTCTTCGGTTCAAACGACAAATCGGCTTGGCTGATCGGCGTTCCCGGCAACCCCGAGTAGGCGGCTTCGAGTGAATCGAAACCGGTCCGACCTTGGCCTTGCGAGTGAACTTCGTTGACGCCGCGGATCAACGACTCGGCCATGTAGTCGAGGTTATCGATGTAGTTACCGAATACGCCACCGCGGATTTCGATCGCTGCACCGAGCTTGCCGCCTTTGACCTGCAAGGGAGCATCAGTGTCGACAATCCGAACTTCCAAACCGTCCGCCGATTCGTCAAATGCCGCATACACTTCGCGATAGTTACGGTTACTGACGAGGTAGTCACCGCCGACGAACACGTTAACGTTGCCGCTCTCTTGTTCTTGGAAATTGATATCGATGTAGCTGGCGAGTTCTTCCAGATCGCGATACCGCTGATCTCGCAAACCGGTCGCATCGCTGCCGAGCAAACCGCCGCCTTCGATCGTGGCGATTTCGGTATTCAATCTCGCAATGCGTTCGGTCAACCGGTTGATCTGAGTGGCCATGTCAGACATGTCGCCATTCCACTGGTCCGCCAAATTGCCTGCTTTCGTTCGAGCCGTTTGCAAGTTTTCGGCGAGGTTTTCACCTTGGATGATCACGAACTCACGCATCGCCGAATCGTTCGGCTGAGTCGACAAGTCATGCAGCGCGTTGTTGAACAACGAAAACTGTTCGCTCAGTCCGCCGCCATCGAGATCCGTGGTCAACTCCTCGAGTTGGTTGTAGGCCGACTGCAACGCCTCGCTTCCCGACAGCGCGGTCTTAGCGTTAAACATCCGTTCGGCGAGAGCCTGGTCGATGACCTGCTTCACACCGGTGGCCCGGACCCCGGTTCCCAGGATCAGCCCGCCTTCGCGGACCGCCACGGCAGGGGTCTGTTCAAGACGCTGCCGGATAAAGCCTTCGGTGTTGGCGTTGGCAATGTTATTACCAACTACCTGCAGTCCCACCTGAGCCGTATTAAGAGCGCCGGCGGATTGCTGAATCGTTCCGAATAGCCCCATGGCGGCGAACCCTCTCAGTGAACCATACGACCCTCGAAAGAGAGCCCACCTATCAGGAAAGGTATCGACCGTCATAACCGTCAAACTTGATCGAATCCGACCAACTTCGCGGCGGTGACGCGAAGGAGAGGGTCAGGTGCCCGGATTCACCGGCATTTTGCGTCCATCGCAGATGTCTCCTGGGATCCGACTCGCTCCGCTGCGTTGACGCAATCCCGGTCGATGACCTCCTTGTCGGCCGCATCCCGTTTGAGGGACCGCGGCCTCTCCGCCCCCTTGGATAGGTCAATAGTCGATTCCGCTTTGATGCCGTAGGATGTTGGGTTCAATTTTGAGCATTTCTTTCCCTCACCCCCGCTTTCTGCCGGTCCTATTGATGTCGCTGTCGCCCGAACCGTTGTTAATCGTCTACTGCGTGTTCGTCATCATGGCGTCACTAATGGGCGGGCGACTGTCGAAACTCTTTCGCATGACTCACTTGCGAACGCAGATGCTGATGAGCGGCGTGGGTGGTTTAATGCTAGGCATCGCACTTTTACACCTGTTGCCACACGCGACCGAGGTGCTCGGTTCGTCTTCCAAAACCGGGGGAGCGGCGTTGGTGGGCTTGATTTCGATGTTCCTCCTGATCCGCTTATTTCACACCCATGACCACGGTGCCAAGGAACCCGACCCAGCGCACGATCACGCCCACCACGATCACGGTGATTCCCCCGAGGGCGAGACTTCTCATGAGCATGGGCATGCCCACGAGGAAGTGCATTCTCACGCACACAGCCATTCTCACGGACACGATCATTCCCATTCCCATTCCCATTCCCACGCTCACCCCCACAAGGGACTCAGTTGGGCAGGGATGTTCTTCGGTTTAGCCCTACACACCATCATCGATGGCGTCGCACTGGCGAGTAGCGTGATCGCGGACGCTCACCACGGTGCGTGGCTGGGTCTGGCGGGTCTGGGAACGTTCTTGGCAGTCGCCTTTCACAAACCTCTCGACGCGTTCGCGATCACGTCGGTGATGAGCAAACAAGGCTGGTCCGAGAACGCCCAGAGTGCCGCGAATATCTGCTTTTCACTGGCCTGCCCGCTCGGTGCGTTGCTGATGTATTTCGGTGCAACGCACTGGACCGAAGGCACGGAAGTCCTCGGTTGGGGGCTTGCCGTATCAGCCGGATTCTTCATCTGCATCGCCCTGGCAGACCTTCTTCCGGAGGTCGCATTTCACGATCACGACCGTGGAAAATTGACGACCGCACTGCTTCTCGGTGTGGCCATCGCGGTCGGAATCGAAAATTTGCCAGGACACAAACACAACTCGCATGACGGGCACGATCACACCTTCCAGAACACGCCCCAGAACACGACGGATGTGTTGATGCCCGAGGAATCTCCGTAAAAACACGAAATTCCTTGCGAAAAAGCAGCTTCATTTATTCTGTTTCTACGCGTAATCTGTTATGAACCAAACACAGTTCAACGCGTAGCACGCATACACCGTTCTCTTGCTCGGCCCTCGACACCCGCAATTCATGCAACGTTTCACCGCTCAAATCGCACTGATCGCCTATGTGGTAGGTGGCTGGCTTTTGCCCGCTGCCCACCATCATGTGCATGATCATTCGGCGGGCGGTGTTGCGTGTGAGTGTGCGGTTGTGGCAACGCAACCGGCGGCAACGCCGACGCCTGCCCCACACACGCCCGAATCGCACGATACCGGTTGTTGCTGTGACCATTCCACAGAACATCCGAGTGCGGACGACCATCCGGAATCGCACTCGTCGTTGGTTGCCGGGCAATCCAAAGCCGACGAATGCGTGGGGCTTTGTGCTCTTTGCTGTTCGATCAGTTTGGTCGGACAGGTCGGCGACTCGTTGGCGATATCGTTCGCTCCTTTCGCCAGCGACGACGAGTCTCGCCTCAAGGGACTCACCTTTCCACTTCCGCCTCTCTGTGGCGGAGTCTCTTCACGTGGTCCGCCCACTGTTTGATTGAGTTTCCGGAATCTTTGTGACCGACGGGTAGCCTCTGCGCACCTGTTCGTTATCGCGATGTTTTCAGCACGCTGCTGGCTAGCTCGCTGCGTTCTCGAAAGCACCACTGCGACAAATCCGGATCGGGCCTACGGGGCCTTCCATGAGAATCTCGAGTCTGCCGATCAAAGGCGACTCAATGATCGAGCTTGCAATCTTTCTCATTAATCAATCATTCCATTATTTGTTCGGACTCTACTATGAAATCAACTCACCCGGCGCGTCGCGCCCCATTCGGATTCACCCTCGTCGAACTTCTGGTCGTGATCGCCATCATCGGTGTGCTCGTCGGCCTGCTCCTCCCCGCCGTCCAAGCTGCGCGCGAAGCAGCACGGCGAATGAGTTGCAGCAACAACCTCAAACAACTCGGACTTGCGGTCCACAATTACCACTCCTCCTACAATAAAATGCCAATGCACGGTGCAGGCACCTGGGCCGATGGAGCCGCCGTCGGCAGCAACCTGACCAACCGCATGGATTTGTCGATCTGGGTCGGACTGACACCGTTCTTCGAACAGCAAGCGTTGTGGGAACAAATCGTGAACCCGATGGCCAACGCAGGTGGCACGCCCAACCCTTGGCCGGCGATGGGTCCCGAAACGAACGAAGGGAACTACGCACCGTGGTCAACCGAAATCCCAACCCTTCGCTGCCCAAGCGATCCGGGAACGGGATTGCCAGCGTTGGGCCGTACCAACTACGCGGCGTGCCTTGGTGATTCGATCCACTACATGGGATTGGGCAAACTCGGAATCGATAACGACCCTTCTGCACCGACGTTGGTTCTCGGCAACGCTTCCACTCACGCATCGGAAACCCGTGCTGCGTGTCGTGGTGCGTTTGTGTCACACCAGCAAACAGGTTTCCGTGACATTCTCGATGGGCTCGCCAACACCATCATCTGTGGCGAGATCACGACTGACCTTGGTGACCGCAACATTCGGACAATTGCTGCAGTTGGTAATGACAGTGGCGCCGAAACGGTTCGAGACGAGCCCGATTTGTGCTTGCACGAAGGTCTTACCGACAGCACGCGTCCACAATTTTGGGCAACCGGAACGCCGCCGACACTTGCGGCGTCTAATGAAGGCCGAGGCTACCGTTGGGCATCGTCCGGCGCGGCTTATTCCGCGGTTAACACAATTCTTCCGCCGAACCGTGAACTCTGCTTTGGCGGTACAACCGCCGACAGTTACGGAATAGCGTCGGTGAGCAGCCAGCACCAAGGCGGTGCCCATGTTTTGATGGGTGATGGCGCGGTACGATTCATCACCGACTCTATTGAGGCGGGAGATGTCCACCACGGCAATGTGTGGTCGGGTGGAACCGGCGAAAGCGCACCAGGCTCTATCAGCCCTTACGGTTTGTGGGGTGCATTGGGTACGCGAGCCGGAAAGGAAGTCGCATCCATCGATCAGTAATTCGAATATGAAAGCACTCGTTAAGCGTCACCGACAGCCGGGTTTGTGGTTAGAAGAAGTCCCCATCCCCAGCATCGGTATCAACGATGTGCTGATTCGAGTGGATCGCACTGGCATTTGCGGAACTGACGTTCATATCTACACATGGGACGCCTGGGCTCAAAAAACGATTCCAGTCCCCATGGTCGTCGGGCATGAGTTCGTCGGAGAAATTGTCGAAGTCGGCTCGAACGTGGTCGACTTTCGCGCCGGCGACATCGTCAGTGGAGAAGGGCACGTTGTCTGTGGCCGCTGCCGCAATTGCATGGCGGGCCGACGTCACCTGTGTGCCGACACAAAGGGGATCGGGGTGAACCGCCCCGGTGCCTTTGCCGAATACATCGCGCTCCCGGTAACCAATGTTTGGAACCATGATCGCAATATCGACCGTGACATCGCGGCCATCTTTGACCCTTTCGGCAACGCCGTTCATACCGCGTTGTCGTTCGAGATCCTAGGCGAGGATGTGCTGATCACCGGCGCGGGACCGATCGGCTGCATGGCCGCAGCGGTCGCAAAACATGCCGGTGCCCGACACGTCGTCCTCACGGACATCAACCCTTGGCGTCTCGAACTCGGTAAGAAACTCGGTGCCACCCGGACCGTCGATGTTCGCCACGAGAAACTCTTTGACGTTCAACGCGAACTCGGCATGAAAGAAGGCTTCAACGTCGGCCTGGAAATGTCGGGCAACCCGACCGCCTTCCGCGACATGATCTCGCAAATGTGTCATGGCGGAAACATCGCGATGCTGGGAATCCCCAGCGAAGAAATGTCGATCGACTGGAACACGGTCGTCTTTAATATGCTAACGATCAAAGGCATCTACGGTCGCGAGATGTACGACACGTGGTACCAAATGACCATGATGCTCCAGTGCGGCCTGGATCTATCGCCAATCGTCACTCACCGGTTTGACTACCAGGATTTTGAAAAAGGTTTTGACGTGATGATGTCAGGACAGTCCGGCAAGGTCATTTTGAATTGGAACGTGTAAATGTACGGTAGCTTTCGCAAACACCTAGACGAGCAACTCAATCAGATCCGTGAAGACGGCCTCTACAAATCCGAACGTTCGATCCGTTCTCCGCAGGACATGCATGTCCGCGTCGGTGACGACAAAACCGTACTCAACCTGTGCGCCAACAATTACCTCGGCCTGGCTGAACACGAAGGCGTCCGGGACGCTGCCGCGAAAGGGCTCGAACAATGGGGCTACGGTTTATCGTCAGTGCGATTTATCTGCGGAACGCAAACCATTCACAAGGAACTCGAACAACGGCTCAGCGATTTCCTCGGAACCGAAGACACGATCCTGTACACCTCCTGCTTTGACGCCAACGGGGGCCTCTTCGAAACCCTGCTCGGCGCCGAGGATGCCGTGATCTCCGACGCTCTTAATCACGCGTCGATCATCGATGGCATTCGTTTGTGCAAAGCCCAGCGATTCCGATACGCCAACAATGACCTGGCCGATCTCGAAGCCAAACTGATCGAAGCGAGTTCAGCCCGGTATCGGTTGATCGCCACCGACGGCGTGTTTTCGATGGACGGCACGATCGCCAACCTGCCGGGCATTTGCGACCTCGCCGAGCGATACGACGCGTTGGTCATGGTCGACGACTCTCACTCCGTCGGATTCATGGGCAAACACGGACGCGGCACCCATGAACACCATGACGTCATGGACCGGATCGACATCATCACGGGAACACTCGGCAAAGCACTCGGCGGCGCCAGCGGCGGATACACAAGTGGGCGCCGTGAAATCGTCGAACTACTACGCCAACGTTCACGCCCGTACCTGTTTTCAAACTCGGTCGCCCCTCCCATTGTCGCCGGTTCGATCGCAGCTCTCGATCTGCTGAACGACTCGACGGAGCTGCGCGACCGCCTCGAAGAAAACACCGCGTTCTTCCGCGCCGGATTGCAGGATGCGGGTTTCGACATCATTCCGGGCGAACACCCGATCGTTCCGATCATGCTGGGCGATGCCGTTGTTGCGGCCCGCATGGCCGACGCGATGCTGGAGAAAGGCGTCTACGTTGTGGGTTTCTCCTTCCCCGTCGTCCCCCGAGGGCAAGCCAGAATCCGAACCCAGGTCTCGGCTGCTCACACTCGAGACGATTTGTCCTTCGCGATCTCGAAATTCGCGGAAACCAAGGCTGAATTGGGAGTGTAAGGCGTCTGCCGGAGCTTCAGATCAGAACGCGCGGGAGAAATTTTCATTCCGGGGCGGAACATTCCCCACCGGTGGGCGTTTGATAGCGTAGGATAATACGCTCTTGTATGATCTTACTCCCCCACTTGATTGTTCCAAGGAACCCGACCATGAGAAGTTTTCTCGCTCTCGCACTCGTCGCTACTCTCGCCATGACGACGTTCGCAGATGAAAAACCCAATCGCAAAAACAAGGGCGAGCGGGCAGGCAAAGGCAACCCAATGGTCGCCCGCCTGATGACCAGCCTGAAAGACGCCGGCCTCAGCGCCGAACAAATGACGAAGATCCAAGCGGCCGCAAAGACCTTCGAAGCCAAGGTCAAAGAACTGCGTGAAAAAGGCCTCACTCCTGAAGTGACCAAAAAGCAATCCGAAGCCTCTAAAGCCGCCCGTGAAGCAGGCCTCAAAGGCAAAGAAATGGCCGCCAAAGTTAGCGAAGCGTTGAGCGAAGAAGAAATGGCACTCGTGAGCGAAATGCGAGCCGCCACCAATCAAATGAAAAAGACCATCGCTGGCGTGTTCACTGAAGAACAATTGGCCGCCCTTCCCGAGGCCGCTCGCAAACAACTCACCGCTCGCGGTGGCAATCGCGAAGCAGGAAAGGGGCAAGGCAAGGGAAAAGGTAAAGGCAAGAAGAAAGACGCTGCCTAATCACCAGCCTTTTTAGTCGTATCCGGATCATCTTCAACAGATACGCAGCCCGACATTTCGTCAGATCCGCACGCATCGAAATCGCAGTACTGTTTGCGTTGGCACCCCCAACCCGACACCTCGCGATTGACAAGTGTGCGGATTTTTTTTGGCCCCTTCACAGATCCATCGAACTTCGTGTCGGTCGGCGTAAGACTCTCTAGCTCTCAACGCCGCCGCACTTGGTCAATCCTAATAGACGTCGCGATGGTAACGTCCGCTGCTCGACAGGTCTTTGACGTACGCGGCCGCTTCCTCGTCGCTCATCCCACCTTCGGACGCGACCACCTGCTGCAACGCTCGATCGACGTCCTTGGCCATGCGAGAGGCATCGCCGCAAACATAAAACATGGCTCCCGATTGCAACCACTGCCATAATTCAGCGGCGTTTTCTCGCATCCGGTCCTGCACATAAACCTTCTGATCACTGTCACGACTGAACGCGGTATCGAGCCGGGTAAGGATCCCCGAGGCTTGATACTCTTCGAGCTCGTCGCGATAGAGGAAATCGAACGCCTCGTGTTGGTCACCGAAAAACAACCAGTTCTTTCCAGCGGCTTTCGACTCGGCACGCTCTTGTAAGAATGCGACGAACGGCGCGATACCGGTACCGGGGCCGACCATAATCATGGGCGTTTCCGGATCCGACGGAACGGTAAACCCGGCATGGTTGGGTTGCACGAACACACGAACGGTTTCGCCTGCATCAATACGCTCGGCCAACATCGTACTCGCGACACCTTTCCGCAATCGACCTTCCCGTTCGTAAACGACCTTACCAACTGTCAAATGCACTTGGTCGCCGACTCGCTTCATGCTGCTCGCGATAGAATACAAACGAGGGTTCAACGGATCGAGTGTTTCGATCACCTCCGTCCCTGACACCGTCGCCCCCTTGGCAACCTCAAAGACATCGAGGACATCAAACCCGTCGGGCACCCCGACGTCCAACATGTTGCGCAGGGTTGATTGCGCCGACGCATCGGTTATGCGATCGATCAACAGTTCAATCAACTCGTCGCTCGGATCTTTCAAGCAATAGTCTTCGCACAATGCCTTCAAGAGTGATTTCGTAGTCCCACTGGGCGTGGTCACGGTAACATTCGGATCGGCCGCCATCGCCTCGACTAGCCGATTCGCCAAGTCCGGGCAATTTTCCGGCATCACACCGAGCGCGTCACCGACATCGTACTTCAATCCCGAACCGGTGAGATCGATCACGACATGCCGCGTGTCTTTTGCGGAACCCTCCACATTCAGTTCACGAGACTCGATCAACTTCGCCGTGAATGGATTGTTGCGAGACCACTGTGCGGCTTTGCCGTTACGTGCGGCGGCACCGTTTGAGCTGCCATTAGGAGACGCCCCATTTCCATTGCCCGCAGAGTCGCTTTCGGCAAGAATCTTCTTAATCATCTGCTTCGTTTCTTTTCCGCCGGGACTGCACAGCGTGAGGTTGGTTTCTTCGCCGCGAGCAATGGCCTCGCTGTAAGTCTGGCAAAGATACCCACACGATCCACAATCGAGTTGAGCCATTGCAGCCATCAGCTTGCGTTCGGTTGGCTTGCCTTCCGCCAAAGCCATTCGATCCACAATCGGCAATGACGAATCGTGCCACGCGAAATCTTCCTCCGGTTCGGCTTCGGCAACGGTTCCTCCGAGATTCGCACCGAGTGCTTGCGAAACGACGGCGGGATCCGCATCGGCCTTGATGCCAGTCAGGCCGGCGAAAAATCCATTGAGCCAAGCACGTTGTTCTTCGTTAAATGGAGCTGATTCTGGAATCATGGGTCGGCAATCGAATAAGAGTAAAAAGGGACACGTTAGTTTGCCAGGCAAACGTTATGCGACGGTGGCGTGGGTGAGAGAACGAAGTTCCTCAATCGTCTTTCTGCGGGCGAAAGCGACAAACGATTCGTCGACTTGCCGCTCGGCGAGGTACCCGTCAATCAAATTGGTGATGAGCGGTGGCAATTCGTCAAACGCAATCGATTGCAGCAAGGATCGCCCGATACCTCGGCGTTCCCCCCAACCACCACCGACCATCACGTGGTATCCGTCAACCATGTCGTCACCCCGTTCGACCTGACACGCGATCAGGCCGATATCACCGATGTAGTGCTGTGCACAACTGTGGTGACAACCAGTTAGGTGAATGTTGATCGGGACGTCAATTTCGAATTGCGATTCAAGTGCGTGGGCTAACGCCATGGCATTCGCCTTGGTATCCGCTCCCGCGAATTTGCACCCCGCACTACCGGTGCAGGCGACCAATCCGGCGCGGAAGGAACTCGCTCGGTAGTCCAACCCACACGCCAAGATCGCTGCCTGCACTTCGGCGAGGTCACGCTCGCGGATGCCAGGAATGATCAGGTTTTGCCATACCGTCCAACGGATTTCGCCATTACCAAACTCGTCCGCAATCTCCGCGAGAGAACGAGCCTGATCGCTGGTCATGCGACCAACCGGCAAAACAACGCCGACGTAATACCGACCTTTTTGTTTCTGTTCGTGGAAACCCACGTGCGCCATTCGGTCTTCGTTCTCGACAATCGTCAACAGCGATTCGTCGACCCGCCGTAGCGTCGAGCCGTGTTCTTTTTCGACTTCCGCGATAAACCGATCGAATCCCCAATCATCCAAAACGTATTTCAAACGTGCCTTTTTGCGATCGGTACGATCACCGTTTTTCACGAAGACACGCACGATCGCACCCGCGACCGGGACACATTCATCGGGTTTCAACAGAACGCCCGTGGGCCGTGCAAAGTCCTGGTGCCCCGTGATTCCTCCGAGCGTCAACTGGAAATACACGCCCTCAGGCAAATCATCCGAGGCGTTCGAAGCATCGATGCGGACCGCTTTAAATCCGATGTCGTTCGTGTCTTCGAGCGATGCGATTCTGCCGCCACCATCGAACGCGATGTTGAATTTTCGTGGCAAGCCATACATTTCGCGGTGATTCAAAATGTAGTGGTGCATTCGTTGAGCAAGTGGAATCGTTTCAATCAGTTCGTCAGGATCAATCCCCGACAAACAACTCGCCGTGCAGTTGCGGATGTTGTCTCCGCCGGATCCCAAACTGATGACATCGAGTTCGCGAATCCCGTACAGCATGTTCGCGGCTTGATCGGCCGGGATTTCACGAAACTGCAAGTTCGCACGAGTGGTGACGTCGAGATAACCGCCTGCCGACCGATCAGACAGGTCCGCGAGTCCGGTTAATTGCCAAGCACGCGAGAGGCCTCCGGGAATTCGCAATCGCATCATGAACGAGTCTTGTGCGGGAGCGACATGAAACAAGCCGTGAAATTTCGTCAGAAAGACGTCTGTCCCTGTTGGAAATTCTCCAGCGTCGCTACGCCCCACAATTTCATCCCACATGTCGAGCGGGTTCTTCGCCTGTTTGGCGAGTTCCTCTTTGCACAACTTCTTACCTGCGGCGACTGTTTCCGCTTGTGCTTCAAGTGCGATCCGTTCAGGGCCGACCGGCAATGCATTACCATCAACGGCCGCCGTACCGTTTCCGATCGTCAGCGACGTGCCGCCACCGGCACTGTTGGATAAGACGGGCAATCCGCTGACCGCTCTCGCGACATCGGCTCCGAATGAGAATCCACACAGATATTGTTTTTGTTCGTTAGTGAACGCTTTGTCAGACATGATAATCTTCGTGCTAATTGCTCTGTGGAATAATGCGTACGGCGCAGTCTTTGTAGCTCGGCTGCCCGCTTTGCGGATCAAAGTGTGACAGCGTCAATCGATTCGTCGATTCGTAATGCATCGGAATGAATGCTTGCCCCCGCCGGACCGTCGCGGTCACGTTGGCCGTCACGATGACTTCGCCGCGCCGTGACTGAACTCGAACCTTCTGGCCGTGGTCGATTTCCAAGGCATCCGCATCCACCGGATTGATCTCGACGTAAGGTTCATTCGGGTACAACAAACGCAGTACGGGGCTTTGGCGCGTCCGCGTTTGCGTGTGCCATTGGCTAACGGTTCCGCGGCCTGTCAACAATGTGATCGGGTACGCCGCGTTGGGTGGTTCGGGCATCGGCTCAACGGAATCAACGACCAGTTTTGCGCGACCATCTTCGTGGAAAAACCGACCATCGCTGAACAACCGACGTTGTTGCGGTGGATCGCTTCGGTCATCGCCGGCGTCCTGCTCCGTCCACGGCCACTGCACGCCACCACACGCATCGAGTTGCCGATAGCCATCAATGCCTGTTATGTCACACGGTTGATCCCGACTGAGCCGTTGTAGGATCCGAAAGACGGCTTCTGGATCGGTCCATTCCGCAAATTGTTCGGCCAGGCCCCAGTAGTGAGCGATTCCTCGAAAGATGTGAAAATCCGCGAGAGCTTCGCCCGGTGCATGACGAACCTTTTTGATCAATCCGATGCGTCGTTCGCTGTTGATGAACGTCCCCTCTTTTTCGCCCCAACCTGCCGAGGGCAAGACGAGGTTCGCATGCCGGGCCGTCTCGGTCGTGTGATACATGTCTTGGACGACCATGAAATCCAATTTGCCGAACAGCTCACGGACGTCTGATTGATCAATCCAACTGTGAGCCGGATTGGTCGCGATCACCCACAATCCTTTGATCTCTCCACGCCGGACGCCTTCAATGATTCGGTCGTACTTCCAACTGCCTTCACTCGGGATGCACTGCTCATCCATCCCGAGTGCGTCGGCCACCTTGCGTCGATCGGCCTCCTCCTCGAAACGATGATGCCCGATCAGATTAGTTGTGTTACTCCACAACCGTGACCCCATCGCGTTGCACTGACCGGTAATGCTATTGGCTCCCGTTCCCGGCCGGCCAATGTTTCCTGTGATCAGTGCGATGTTGATGATCGCTTGAGCGGTACGAGTACCTTGATAACTTTGATTGACGCCCATCGTCCACCAAAGAGAAACCGCAGATCCCTTTCCGATCGTTTCGGCCGCACGCTGAACCGCAGCGGGAGAAATGCCCGCAGCACGCGCCACGGATTCAATATCGAACGCAGCGACGTGTTCCCGCAACGTCTCGAAACCGTTGGTGTGCGACGCTACGAAATCTTGATCGACATAATCATTTTGGATCAAGTAGTTAGTGATCGCATAGAGTAACGCGAGATCATTCTTCGGACGGATTTGCAAATGTTGCGTCGCCGCCATCGCGGTTTCAGTCCGACGAGGATCAATCACGATGATCTCAGGCTGGTTTCGATTCCTCAGCACGCGTTCCCACATGATCGGATGAGCGATACAAGGGTTCGCACCGATGAAGACGAGGCAATCGCTCTTTTCAAAATCGTCATAAGTGTAGGGAGGCGAATCGAATCCGAAGGACTCCTTGTACGCCGTTGCCGCTGTCGCCATGCATTGACGCGTGTTGCCATCGCCGTGCTTGATGCCCATTCCGAACCGAGCTAACGCCCCCAGGAAAGCCATCTCTTCCGAAGGAATTTGCCCGGTCGAAAGAAATGCAACCGAGTCCAATCCGTGTCGTTCTTGGACGCCTCGGAATCCTTCGACAAATGTTTGAAACGCTTGGTCCCATCCGATCGGCTGATGTTTCCCGTCGGCACCTCGTAATAGCGGCGTCGTTGCCCGCTCCGGAGAATCCAACACCCGCAACGCTTCCCAACCTTTGGGACACGCCATCCCCAGGTTCACGGGATACTTCGTTTCAGGCGTCAACCCGACCGCCACGCCCTCACGCAAATGCAATCGCAATCCACACCCCGTCGCGCAGAAACCGCACGTCGCCGTGGTGGTCGTGTCAGCCGCCATCGACGAGTGCGTCATCCCAAGACCGTGTTCGCCGGGATGCAACAATAACTCCCGGGTCATCGCGCCTTCGCGGCGAACCAAGACCTGCGGCAACTCCAACGGCATTTTCGCACCGTTGGCTGATGTCAAATCGACAGCGGCACTCGAAGTAAGATCCACACTCATTTCAACGTCCCCGGCATGCGGTCATAGACCACGCTCATGAAATACAGCAAACGCTCTGATGATTCGCCGGCGAGGAAGGCGACCGTGGCGAGCGTCATCATCAACAATGCCGCCGTGTTCCAACCGACCGCGATCCCAGCCATGGCAAACATGCACGCAGCGACTCCGATCCATCCGCCGAACAATCGAACTCGGCTTACGCCGGTGAGGTGAGTCTGCACCAGACGCCGACTACGTTCATCGAGTGTTTTCGTCGACGAGGAACGACGCGTACCGCTGGACTTAGCCGGCCCCAGGTAGAGCCCCGTCTCCCAGAACAACTTCGCCGCCCCCGCCATAGCACCAATGAGCAACAATAGATTTCCGGCGGTCTTTGATTCCGTGGTCGCCATCACCGTCAGCGCCGTCAACGATGCCCCCACGATCAATCCGGTAGAGAGAAAACGCGGCATCGTTCGGTTAAATCGCCAAAGCTCGCGTCGCGTTGCGATGTAGATCATCGCACTGCTGTATAGGCCGGCGGCACCGAGCAGCAATGATGCTGCCAAGGCGGCACCGGATGCCCACGACGGCACGACCACCCATTGAGGAATCCGCTCCGACAAACTTGCTGGTGTCCAAGCCGCGATCACCGGCAACCACAACAGGACCGTTGCGAGCACCAACGCACCGACATACTTCCCTAACAACACCGCCTCACGGCTTAACCAGGACGTTCGCAAACCGAGAAACACTCGCCACGCTCGCAGTGGTTGCCCCAAATGCAAAGGGGCAATGTTCAATCCAACCATCGCAATCACGAGAGACACCAACGCGGTCAAACGCGTCGCCTCAATCGGCATCACGGAACCGTTGAGCCACATTCCCAACGCGACGAAACGTTCGAGTGCAATCATGCCGACGGACACTTCGGTGCCGATCAACATGAGTGCCAAAGGCCAATGACTTTCGGCGACCTCATCGATTGACGAATCTTGTGGAACCGCCTCTCGAATTTGGTCCGCACGGTCAGTTACATATTGAGTTGTCGGGCGGGTTAACGTCGACAAGGGTGCTTCCGGAACCAACCGTTCGTCAACATCGATGTCTGATCGCACGCGTTCGACCGTCCGAATCGCGATCGCCTCGTTGGGACACGACTGCACGCAGGCGGGAGCCTCCCCAGTCTTCAACCGTTGATGACACATGTCACACTTACGGACGATGCCCAAACGCTTGCTGTACTTCGGAACTTCGTACGGGCACATCATCGTGCAGTACTTACAGCCGATACATTGGTCGTCGAGGTGTCGCACGATCCCCGTAACAGGCTCTTTCACATAGGCCTTGACGGGGCATCCGTTGAGGCACCCCGGATCTTCGCAGTGATGGCAGGCAGTCGTAACATGTTGGATGCCGGACCCCGCAATCGTCACCGGTGATGTTTCGATGTCGATCGCCGTAGGCATGATCACATCGTCAGCTTCGATAACTTGCTCAGACTCGGTCGCCCCGATTGTCAGCGTACCAACCTTCCGCCAACTTTCGGTTTCCTCAAGGCCGTTCATCGTATGGCAGGCAACGACGCACGCCTTGCAACCACTGCACGAGTCCAGATTGACTTCAAAGGCGAGTTGCTGGCCCGGTTGCGGAGGAGTCGCGGGCAACAATTGCCGATAATAAACTGATTGCGACGGCTCAATTTCGCCTGCTGAATGTGCCTCGGAAAACTGCTCCACCGCCGTCAACGATTGTTGCTGTTCGAGCAACATTCCGACGAGATCGAAGTCCGATTCGCGCTGCGAAAACGGCAACGGCGATCGTGATGAACCCGATCGTCCAGCGCTTTTCGATTCGATAGGAAGTGTACTAGACATGCAAATATGTAAGGAGACTCGATCGCGACGAACACGAGTAGTTACCGCCGCTCATTGACGTTTGGCAACGTATGCCTAAAACAAAAACAACGTGATACTGGCTAGCTTAGGGCCATCAAAAAATGGAATCGCCAATCCGGATGTCGGCCCTGGTGATGCCGAGTCAGGATTACGTCCGGCGAGCAGCTCATTGGGGTCGTCCGTGACGAGGACTCGCCGTTCTTTTTGCAACCGCGTGAACGGTGCTAAGCCGGACGAACATCGGGTACCGCTGGGCAATGGATAATCATCCCCCAATCCGTAATACGCCGACGAGCTGAGCTCGAATTCGCCTTCATCATCCAGAGCCGTCCAGACCTCCATGCCACGAGCAATCGGGGTCACTGATGAACTGATCAGAACCGCCGCCGAGCGAAACGAATCCGATGCAACCGGAATACCGATCGCTGTTCGCAAATGATCGGCCGACGCGCCCGCAGCTCTCAAGAACCCGGGGTGATTAGCCAAATCGTCATGTATCAAGCTACAGCGATCTTGCCATACTTGCCCCGGCAGGCCGCTACCTCGTTCAAAACGAACAAACGAGCTGACGTTGTGAAACCGTTCCATCTTTCCGTAGTAGCCATCTTTCAATGCCACTTCGTCATAGATGCCGATTGGTTCCCAAACCTCGAAAACACCGATCGGCGATTCAGAGGCGCCGTCGCTATTACGTGCCAACAACACCACGACTGACACAACGCGTTGTTCGCAGTGAACCGGAATGGCGATCGCGGCGGAGGAATCCAGAGGCAGATCTTCCGACGTGACCACAGCCGTTCCGGACTGCAACGCCAACTCTGCCAACGAAACCAACTCGTTGCGTCGACTCGGCAACAAGGCTCCCGTCTCGTCGACGTCAAAGACGACCACGTCACTGAGGAAACAATTCGAAGGCAGGGACGAGATACTTAAATTAGACGACCAATGGTCGATGGTATGAAATGAAGAAGACATGACTTTTTCAGGTGGTGCAAATTGAGATGGATGAATAAAAAACTCAAACGACCTCTGCCACCTGTGACTCCTCCGATTCAGTTTGTTGTTTGGCGGCCTCTAGTGCATCCGCATCCGCTTTGAGTTTGCGATGATCCTGCTCCTCGAGGAACTGAATCATCTTCCTTCGATATTCGTAATATTCCGGGTGATCGAGCACGTCCGCCCGTACGCGTGGGCGATCAAACGGCAGACTAAAGATTGCGCCGACGCGAGCCCGAGGACCGTTGGTCATCATGACCACGCGGTCACTCATGAACAGTGCTTCATCGACGTCGTGAGTCACCATCACCGTGGTGACTTTGTCGCGAATCAAAATTTCCAACAGGATTTCCTGCAGTTCCATCCGGGTCAGCGAATCCAACATCCCGAACGGCTCGTCGAGCAACAGCATCTTCGGCTTCAGTGCGAAAGCACGAGCGATCCCGACGCGTTGCTGCATCCCTTGACTGAGATCTTTGGCTCGCTTGTTCAGACTGCCACCCAACCCGACTAGATTCAGGTAATAACTCGCGAGGTCGACTCGGTCCCTCTTCGTTGCGTTGCGATAGACCTGATTAACGCCCAACCAATAAGGATTTGACTTCGCGTGGATGCGACGGTTGCGTCACTTTCTCTTTCATATTGCTTCGTTCGTCGCGGTTCAAAACGCTTCGCCTAGCCGAAGCTCAAGTCCTCTGTTCAAGATGCCCGGGGCTGAATGGCGAGGCGTTGATTGA
>NZ_JACHXU010000005.1 GCF_014192335.1 Aporhodopirellula rubra
AGCCCTGGCGAGACCCGAATCAGAAACCAGCTGAAAATGCTTTCCCACCTCCTGGAGCTCGCCTACGGCGAGCTCCAGGAGGTGGGGCTTGTTGCTCACTCAAACCCGATCACTTACGCTTTTACTAGAGAGACCATCACGAGTTTCAACAACAAATGGGACATCCCCGCCGAGCAGCTTGACCGCGTCACGGTGCAGTGGCCCGACGGAACTGAGGCGAGCTACGCCAATGTGACTGCCGATAAGAAATGGCTGATCACACAAAATGAAACCACTGCGTTTGCCATGTCCAACTAACCGACGGTGGGTCGCCATCTCAGATCCAGCAACCGCACGCCAACGAAAGCATCATCACACGACGGTACCAGCGCGCTAAAACTGGCTTTTACGGTACCTTCCGGGCGGCATGCCCTTGGCCCGCCGAAACGCAACGCTCATGTATTCCTCCGATTCAAAACCCGTTCTCTGAGCGATCTGCGCTAGCGATAGTTTCGAGCCATTGAGCAACTGACAGATCCGGTCAATCCGTCGACGCACAATTTCTTGATAAATCGTTCGCCCTACTGTCTTTCGAAAACGCACCTCGAGCGAACGACGAGAAACGGGGATCACCCCCATAACATCCTGAACGTTGATCTGCTCGCTGTGATGGTCACGGATGAACCGCAGAGCCGCAGCGACGTCCGGGTCTTCGATCGCCAAAATATCGGTCGACTGCCGCGTCGCAACACCGATCGGACCAATGAGCCTGCAGTGCTGCTCCAACTCCTCCCCCTTCATCAAACAATCGAGTGAATGAGCAGCAGCGAATCCGATCTTCTTCGCCGCTGGTATCACGCTCGACAGCGGTGGCGTGGCCAGGTCGCAGAGGACCTCATCGTTATCGACGCCGAGCAACGCTAGATCCTCAGGCACTTTGATATCAATTTCCCAACAGATATCGAGAATCTGCCTAGCCTTGAGGTCGTAGCACGCGAGCAACGCCGTCGGACGCGGCAGCGACTTCAACCATTTCGCGATCGCTTTGCCCTCTCGGTCGAGCGACACTCGACCGCGGATCGGTGCCGGCGGCTTAAACACATGACATGCAAACCCCTCTTGGGCGGCACGCTCGACAAAGGCCCCCTGCCGCAGTTCCGACCACTTGAACCTTGCTTCACCGCAAAACGCGAGGTTTTCGAACCCACGCTCACGCAAATGATTAAAGGCAGCCTCCGCAATTCCGGCCTCGTCAATCTCCACCCACGGGACCCTGGGAAGTCGCCGCGCCGCACTGACGTCAACCACGGGGACCTTCGTGTTGCGAAGCGCATCGGCGATCTGCTCATTCTCGATTCGCGCGATAATCCCGTCGCCCTTCCAATCTTTCAACCACGGCGGCGGTGGCGCATCACGTTCCTGCTCGGGAAGGCGAATCGACCACTGTTCATTCTCGTGCATATAGGCCGCAATTCCCTGCAACATGCCACGCGAATAAGAGTTCGACGACTCAATCAGAAGAGCGACTGATTTCGCTTTTTTTGCCATTTTGTGCCCGCTAGGATGCCGAGTGCGACTTGCGATAACTCACATATTTATTGCGCATTATAGCATTCAATTAAGGATAGCTGATTCTACAATCGGTCTTAAGTTAAACCAGCCGTGCAAAGACCACGCGGGACAAATTCAGCCAATCTTTTTTTCACAGAACCAACAGTAATCGCACAAATCTTGGCGTTGTCATTTCATTGACACAACGTCACAAGCGAACACCATGCTCCCCACGCAACGGAAGCCCTAGGAAGACGAAACGCGGAGATTCAGGACAGTTCCCTGTCCGACTTCCCCACGCATTGAGTTATCCTAGATGAACTTCGGTTCATACCCTCCGCTTCCCTTGATGCTCCCATGAAATTCACGTTCCGCACCCTCCTGTTGTTCGTCACGTTCGCGTTTGTCGCATGGACATCGGTGGCGTCCGCTGTTGATTCGGTCACCGCCAAGGCCAACGGAATTCGGGTCCTGTTTCTCGGTGACTCAGGACGCAGTCATCAACCCGAATCACGCTTCCGAGAACTGCAGGAAGCACTGCAAGGACGTGTAGAGATAACGTACACGGAAAACGTATCAGATCTGGAGCCGCGGTATCTCTCTAGTTTTGACGCCGTTCTGCTCTTCGCCGACATCGACGCAATCGATCCCGTCAATGGCAACGCGTTATTGAGCTATATCCGTAAGGGCGGTGGCTTTGTGCCAGTGCACTGCGCGAGCTATTGCTTTCGCAACATGCCAGAGTTTGTCGCTCTCGTGGGCGCTCAGTTTAAGGAACACGGATCCGGATTGTTTCGAACCGAAATCGCTCGCCCCGATCATCCGCTGATGAAACGATATGGCGGTTTCGAGAGTTGGGACGAGACCTACGTGCACCAATTTCACAACGAGGCAAACCGAACCGTACTGGAGTACCGGGTTACCGAAAGCGGTCGTGAACCATGGACGTGGATTCGTCGCGAGGGGAAAGGGCGCGTGTTCTATACCGCATGGGGTCACGACGCCGCGACATGGACGAACCCGGGATTCCAAAACCTCATCGAACGAGGCATTCGCTGGGCTGCCGGTGGCGATCCGCTCGCTGCCGGTGACTACATGAACGACCTCGAGTTTCCCGTCCCCGCAATCAAGCCGCTCCCCAAGAATCTCAAGCCATTTGAATTCGTCGACGTCGACGGCAAGATCCCGATGTATGTCGCCACGGAAGAATGGCGTGTTCAGGACAAGCCCAAGAGCTTGATGCAAAAACCGCTCCTCGCGGAAGAATCCTTGAAACACATCGTGGTCCCCGAGGGATTTCACGTCGAATTGTTCGCCTCGGATCCGGACATCGATGGCAAACCGATCTCTATGGCGTGGGATGCCCGAGGGCGTCTTTGGGTCGCGGAAACGCTGGACTACCCCAACGATCTTCACCCCGATGGATACGGCAACGATCGCATACGCATCTGCGAAGACACCGATGGAGATGGACGCGCGGACCGGTTCACCGTGTTTGCCGAAGAACTCAGTATCCCCTCAACGTTGGTGTTCTCCAATGGCGGCGTGATCGTACAAAACGGAACACAAACTATTTTCCTACGTGACACAAACGGGGACGACAAAGCAGACGAAAGACAGATCCTGTTGACGAATTGGGGCTTGGAGGACACGCACGGCGGCGTTAGCAATTTCAAGTACGGGCTGGACAACTGGATTTGGGGAATGCAGGGCTACAACCAGTCGGAACCGACCGCGAACGAGAAGGTGATGATGAGTTGTCGGATGGGCTTTTTCCGATTCCCACCGGACGTCTCGCAAATGGAGTTCATTCGCTCCACCAACAACAACACATGGGGACTCGGGTTCAGCGAAGAGGGGCTCGTCTTTGGATCGACGGCAAATAGCAACCCAAGCGTCTACATGCCGATGGCTAATCGGTACTACGAGCGAGTTCGTGGCTGGACGCCGTCGCTGACGCTGTCATCCATCGCGGACAACTACCTGTTTGATCCGATCACCGAAAATTGCCGGCAAGTCGATTCGCACGGCGGTTACACCTCGGCGACCGGACACGCGTTGTACACCGCCCGCGAATATCCACGTGAATACTGGAATTCGGTTGCGTTCGTGAACGGCCCGACTGGGCATCTCGTCGGTGCGTTTGCTTTGAAGAAAAAAGGCAGCGACTTCAGTTCGAAAAGCGACTTCAATTTTTTCGCGAGCGATGACGAATGGGCCTCGCCCACGATGAGCGAAGTCGGCCCGGACGGTACCGTTTGGGTGATCGACTGGTACAACTACATCCTTCAACACAACCCAACGCCCGATGGTTTCGAAACGGGCAGCGGAGGCGCCTACGAAACCACGTTGCGTGACAAACATCGCGGTCGCATCTACCGCATCGTCCCGGATGACTTTGATCGCCCATTGACGGTCAACCTGGAGGAAGCAACTGCGACACAACTCGTCAATGGTTTGACAGATCCGTCGATGGTTAATCGCTTGCACGCACAACGCCTGCTCGTCGAGCGTGGACAAGGCGATGTCATCGACGAATTGGTGGCATTGGCAAGAAATGAAACAATCGATGAGATCGGTTTGAATGTCGGTGCGATCCATGCCTTGTGGACGCTCCATGGCCTCGGCCTGCTCGACGGAAATCAACCGGTTGCATCCCGGGCGGCATACGATGCGTTAAGGCATCCATCGGCAGGGGTGCGACGAAACGCGGCACGCGTCTTGCCGCTTACTGACGAATCAGTGGCAGCGCTTCTCGATGCCGAATTACTCACTGATGCCGATCCGCATGTTCAACTTGCCGCGATTTTGGCGTTGTCAGACCTGGCTGTAGGACCGATCGAGGAAAGCACCCAAGAAGAAGTTGCCGGTGCTCTTCTGGCAACGATGAAGATGCGGCGTCTGATGTCCGATCGCTGGATCCCCGATGCCATCACCAGTGCGGCGGCACAGTACAGCCCATATTTCTTGCGAGCACTCCAACGCGGCAACGACCTTCCAACAACCGCATTTCCGATCGTGCAACGTGTCGCAGAACATTACGCGCGTAACGATTCGGTCGGCGACGAAGCTGTCATTTTGGCGCATATCGAATCCGCTCAAACCGAAGTCCTTGACTGCGTCATCGCAGGGTTCTCAGCAGGCGGAAGTGGCGAACAATCCAAACCGATCGATCGCAATACGGACAAAAGTCTGCAACTCATTCTTGAACGAGTTTCGCCGAGTTCCAAAGGTGCGCTCGTTCGGATGGCCGCGCAGTGGAACAGCAAAGGCCTCGCCCGCTATCGTCAAGGGCTCGTCGCAGATTTGCTAAAAACGGTTCGTGACGAGGACGCGGCCGAAGCGGATCGAATTTCCGCAGCTGCTCAGGCGATCGACTTTTTGCAGAGCGATCGCGACGTCGTGGTCGACGTATTCAATGAAATTACTCCCCGAACGACTCCCACGCTCGCCGTAGGGTTGATCCAAGCGATGCAGGGAAGTCGATGGAAAGGTCTCGGCGACGAATTGATCGGGCGGCTCAACGCGTTAACCCCATCGGCCCGCCGAGCCGCATTTTCGTTGTTGCTAAAACGATCGGATTCGACGCTCGCGATCTTGAACGCTGCAAAACAAGGTAACATCTCGCTCAGCGAACTCGCCCTCGACCAACAACAGGCACTGGTCTCGCATCCGGACGAAGCTATCCGGGCACTCGCCAAACACTTGCTCGCCCAAGGCGGCGCGTTACCCAATGCGAACCGCATGAAGGTCATGTCGCACTACCAGTTGGCGACCATCAAAAAGGGTGACGTCGAACGTGGCCGCCAAATCTACATCCAAAATTGCGCCTCGTGCCATGTCCACCGCGACCTAGGACAACACGTTGGCCCCGACCTGACTGGCATGGCCGTTCATCCCAAACAGGAATTGCTAACACACATTCTCGACCCGAATCGCAGCGTCGAAGGAAACTATCGAGCGTACACCGTGCTAACGGTCGATGGAGTCATCCAAACGGGAATGCTCGCATCCGAATCGAAGACGGCAATCGAGCTGGTCGATACGAAAGGCAAGACCACGAATGTCCTCCGCGATGACATCGAAGAGTTGGTTGCCTCTACCAATTCAATCATGCCTGAAGGATTCGAGAACGCGATCAGTCGAGAAGCGATGACGGATCTGCTCGAGTATCTGGTCAGTCGCAGTCGGTACGTCCCCATTTCTCTGGACCGCTATGCCACCGCGATCAGCACTAGTGGGATGTTCCACAACGACGGCCCCGACCACTTCACCTTCGTGGACTGGAAACCCAAGTACTTTAAGGGGATTCCATTTCACCTGACCGATCCCATCGGTCAATCACGTCCCAACGTGATCATGTTGCACTGCCTCCAAGCCGCCAATCCGTCACGGATGCCAGCTTCGGTGACGCTCCCGTGCAACATGCCAGCAGGCGCTATTCATTTCCTCAGCGGTGTTGCAGGCTGGGGATACCCATGTGAAACCGACCAAATGGTCACCATGACCGTGCGGCTGAAATACAGCGACGGCCAATCCGAAGATCATTCGTGGATCAATGGTGTGCATTTCGCAGATTACATCCAACGTACCGAAGTTCCGGGCAGTGAATTCGCATTCGGATTCGAACGCGGCCAACAACTCCGTTACTTACGAATCATTCCTCGCCGGACCGTCAGCATCGAATCTATCGAATTGGTAAAGGGCCCGAGCGAATCGGCGCCCGTTGTTGTTGCAGTCACCGTAGAACCCATTCGCCCGACTCAATAGGTCCGTACGTCTCTCCGAATAGATAGACGCATGCGGTCCGCAATATGAAACCGAATTCATGTTCATTCCATCTGACGACCGCGACGCGATCACTTCCTTGCGAAGGGTTCGATTCGTTGACGGCGTCCTCTCTTTTCGGGGGACGTCTTTTTGACATCACTCACGCTCCTGTCGTGCCTGTTTTTCACATCACTCGTGGGTGTGTTGACATGGTGGATCACACGCAACGACGATCACGAAACCAGCTCAGGTTACTTCCTCGGCGGTCGTACTTTGACGTTCCCACTGATTGCGGGTTCGTTGTTGCTGACAAATCTCTCAACCGAACAGATGGTCGGGCTCAACGGCGTTGCATTCACAGATGGCCTCTGCGTGATGGCCTGGGAAGTCGTCTGTGTCATATCACTCGTTTTCATGGCGTGGTTTTTCTTGCCTCGCTTTCTCCGCAGTGGCGTTGCCACGGTCCCCGAGTACCTGGCGATACGCTACGACCATCAAACCCAAGTCATCACCAACGCAATCTTTCTAGTCGCCTACGTTGGAATCCTTCTGCCGATCATTCTTTACACCGGTGCCACCGGGATGATCGGCATTCTCAATGTTCCCGCAATGCTGGGTTCGCTTCCCGCAACGGTGGGGATCGAACCTGGAACACTCGCGTTGTGGATGATCGTGTGGTCCGTCGGAATTATCGGTTCGATCTACGCCTTGTTCGGTGGCCTTCGCACCGTCGCGGTATCCGACACCCTCAATGGTATCGGTTTGTTCGTCGGCGGCTTTATGATTACCGGCTTCGCGCTGTCACAACTAGGTGATGGTGGCGGGATCATGGCGGGTGCAGATCGCCTCATCAGTGAACAGAGGACTCGTTTCAACTCAGTCGGCGGCCCCGACGCCTCGGTTCCATTTGGGACACTGTTCTCCGGCGTGTTTCTGCTGACCCTGTTCTACTGGACAACGAATCAGCAGATCATTCAACGAACGTTCGGCGCCAGCAGCCTCGCCGAAGGGCAAAAGGGCGTGCTGCTGACCGGAGCACTCAAACTACTCGGGCCGATCTTTCTCGTTCTTCCCGGAATGATTGCCTTCAGTCTTTTCGCTGGGCAAGAAATCAAACCGGACGAAGCGTACGGACGACTCGTCAACCGCGTTCTGCCTGCACCGTTAACCGGATTCTTCGCCGCCGCGATGCTTGGGGCAATCTTGTCGAGCTTCAACTCGGCATTGAATAGCTCCTGCACCCTTTTCAGCTTAGGCGTCTATAAAAACCTGATTCGAAAAGAAGCGAACGAAACAGATGTCGTTCGCAGCGGCAAGGTATTCGGATGGATTGTCGCAATCATCGCAATGTGTGTGGCCCCGTTGCTCGCGAACACGACCAGCATCTTTGGGTATCTGCAAAAGATGAACGGGATGTACTTCATCCCAATTCTTGTCGTCGTCTTGATCGGCATGTCGACAAAACGCGTCCCGCCGATCGCTGCCAAACTAGCGTTGGCGATCGGGTTCACAGTGATCGCCACGGGCTACTTCGTGCATCCTTTTGACGAAATGGTTGCAGCTCTTCATGAACTCCATTTCCTTGGTCTCGTGTTCCTGTTCTTGGTAACGCTGATGCTCGTCATCGGAAAAACAGCTCCTCGCGATACCGATTTTGAGCAAACAAACGTGGGTGCCGTCGACATGACTCCGTGGCGTTACACGCCCTTCGCCGGCATGGCACTGATAGCCATGGTGTTTGCGATCTACATCTATTTTGCGGACTTTTCCGCTCCCTCTTTTAATTCGTCTCTTTCGGAACTTCGATGAAAACGTTTATCTCCTTCGCGGCTGCTTTCACGTTCGTGGCAAGCATCCTTTCCTTCTCCCCTTCGCATTGCTCGGGCGAGGTGTCTGACTTTGATTCGATCAAACTCTACACACTAAAAAACGATTCTGGGATGACGGCCAAGGTGACCAACTACGGTGCGATCATCACCTCCCTCATGGTTCCTGACCGCAACGGCGAACATGCCGATGTTGTACTCGGATATGACCGGCTCGAAGACTACATCAACGCGGTCGATAAACCGTATTTCGGCGCGATCGTGGGACGATATGGAAACCGAATCGCAAAAGGTGAGTTCTCGATCGACGGTGAAACCTACTCACTCGCTGTTAACAACGGTGAAAACCATTTACACGGGGGCGTGATCGGGTTTGACAAGGTGGTTTGGGACGTGGATCTGTTTGATGATCATCAGATCGTTCTCTCCTATCATGCCAAAGACATGGAGGAAGGATACCCCGGAAACCTCGCTGTATCGGTCACCTACACGCTGACGGACGACAATCGGATTGTTATTGACTATCACGCGACCACAGACAAACGAACGCCCGTCAACCTTACCCAGCACAGCTATTTCAATCTGAAAGGCGAAGGAAACGGAACGATCCTTGATCATCGTTTAACCATCAATGCAGATCGTTTCACTCCCGTGGATGCGGGTCTCATTCCGACCGGTGAACTGCGATCCGTCGCTTCAACCCCTTTCGATTTCACAACGGCAAAACCGATCGGGCGTGACATCCATATCGAAAACGAACAACTGACCTTCGGTGGCGGATTCGATCACAACTGGGTACTCAATCGCAGCGAATCGGACGGAGAGCTGGTGCTCGCGGCCCATGTCAGCGAACCCGAAACAGGTCGAACGCTAACCGTATTGACGACCGAGCCCGGCATTCAATTCTACTGCGGCAACTTCCTTGACGGTCGCCTTCGAGGCAAATCGGGCCAAGCCTATTTGCACCGTGGCGGATTCTGCTTGGAAACCCAGCACTTCCCCGACAGCCCGAACCACCCTGAATTCCCCTCGACGTTGCTTGCCCCTGGCGAAACCTATCAAACGCAGACCGTCTTTGCGTTCTCTACCGACAACGTGAGTCGCTAGACACACTCCCAATCGCTTGTTCCCCCAAAAAGCCTTCCCAAAGTATTGTTATGAAAACGCCTCGATATCATCTGCACACCGTATTTGCGTCCACACGCATTTGCGTTTGGACACTTACCCTCGCGGTTTTGTCGTTAGGACAATTACACGCCGCGGATCCCTTAACCAACACATGGAAATTCACAACGGACCGCCCCGACGTCGGTTGGCAAAAGGCTGCATTTGACGACAGCAGTTGGCAGGAAGGCGAAGGTGGATTTGGAACGCATTCAACACCTGGTTCTCGTGTAGGCACGACCTGGAAGACCGGCGACATCTGGCTTCGAAAATCCTTCAAGCTCGATCAGGTACCGCAGTCACCCGCCCTACTCCTTCATCACGATGATGAGACCGAAGTATTCATCAACGGCTCTCCCGTTGCAGAACTCACGGGATGGCAGACGTCTTACACGACCGTTCCACTCGATAAAAACCAACGTGAGTCTTTGAAACAAGGTGAAAACGTTTTGGCGGTTCACTGTCATCAGGACGCGGGGGGACAATACATCGACGTGCACGTGATCGACGCCGAAAATCCGCCAACGTTACCTCCGCTGTCACCGTTCAAATCGAAACTCATCACGCAGTGGGGAAGCGAACTGACTCCCGAAAACGCATGGACAGAATACCCACGTCCGCAGCTCGTCCGCGAAAACTGGACCAACCTCAACGGGAAGTGGGACTACACAGTCACGCCCGAGAAACAATTCAAAACCCCCGACACCTGGGACGGCGAGATCCTTGTTCCCTTTTGTCTTGAGTCGCGACTCGGTGGTGTGCAACGCATGCTGGATCCAACGGAAGCACTCTGGTATCACCGTGAATTCGACATAGCTATCGAAAAAGGCAAACGTACCCTGCTCAATTTCGAAGCCGTTGACTACCGCTGCGAAGTATTCATCAACGAAACCTCTGTCGGTGCACACCAAGGCGGCAACACCCCGTTTGCCTTTGACATCACCGACGCGGTCAAGAACGGCGTCAATACGATGGTCGTTCGCGTCGAGGACGATACCGAGGCGGCCCAACTCCGCGGAAAACAGGTGATTTCGCCCGGCGGAATCATGTACACCCAGGTCTCTGGAATCTGGCAAACCGTATGGCTCGAACAGGTTTCCCCGACCTACCTCAGTGATCTGTCGATTTCAACCAACGCCGCTGACGGAACGATATCGATCGCCTGCGAAACCGCTGGCGATGCGACCAACACGAAACTCCGTGTGGTCGTCAAAGATGAAGGATCCAAGGTTGCTGAAATCGAGTCTGCATCCAACGAGGCGAGCGTCACGATTCCAAATGCGAAACTTTGGTCGCCCGATTCACCTCACCTCTATTCGCTCGAGGTCGAACTGCTCGACGCCTCCAACAACATTGTCGATCAAGCGGAATCGTACGCCGGAATCCGATCCGTCGGAAAGGCACAAGACGCCGATGGCAACTGGCGAATGACGCTCAATGGCAAGCCGATTTTCCACTGGGGACCACTCGATCAAGGATGGTGGCCCGATGGTTTGCTCACGCCTCCATCGGATGAAGGCATGCTGTTCGATATTGAGTGGCTCAAAGCAGCAGGGTTCAACATGATTCGAAAACACATCAAGGTCGAACCACGCCGGTACTACTATCACTGCGATCGTCTCGGCATGATGGTTTGGCAGGACCAAGTAAGCGGTGGAAAAACGCCTCCTTGGACACATCTCGAACCTAATCCGACGGACGCAGACTGGAGCGACGCGAACCACGATCAATTCATGCTCGAGTTCGAATGGATGATTGACACATTAGAGAATCACCCTTCAATCGTAGTTTGGGGTCCCTTCAACGAAGCTTGGGGACAACACCGAACGATGGAAACGGGACAGTGGACCGTTGAGCGTGACCCGAGTCGGTTGGTCAACATCGCCAGTGGAGGCAATTTCTGGCCCGTTGGAGACATTGCTGACCAACACGCATATCCAAATCCGTTTTTCCCAGTTGAAGACGGCCGTTTCGACAACTTCATTCAGGTCGTCGGTGAATTCGGTGGTCATGGATATCCCGTCGAAGGTCACCTGTGGGATGCAGAGCGGGACAACTGGGGCTATGGCGGCCTGCCCAAGACGATGGCCGAGTATCGCGACCGCTACCAAACATCACTCAACATCCTCAACGAACTGCGGCACAAAGGCGTAGCCGCGGGTGTCTACACACAAACGACGGATGTCGAAGGTGAAATCAATGGCCTTATGACCTACGACCGTAAGGTAGAGAAAATTCCGCCCTCGGAATTAAAACAGATGCATCGAAAACTCTTCACTCCGATTTCACGACCGATTGGAACCGACCAGTGAAAAGTCATTGATGCCCTAAGGCGGCACACCGCCTGCAACCCAGACACGTTGTCTGGCTACGTCGCGGACGCATCCTAATCGAGCGTCCCACCCCATTTTGAAACTAGGCGTTCGACGCTTTCGCTGGCGCGCGCGCCCGCACTAACGCCGTCCTTCACACTCTCCCCCAATGGACAACAACCATGAACTGCAAACTCCTCATTACCACTGTGTTGCTATGCATCACGCAACTCGCCTTTCTACCCGACGGGTACTGCGATGACGCAACGGAAACCACGAAGCCGAACGATTTTCGCCCGCCTGCCGTGCCCCTCGTCGCCTGTGACCCGTACTTCAGCGTTTGGTCTCAAGCCGACAACCTCTGGGAAACCAAAACGACTCACTGGACAGGCAAACCACACCGATTGGCGGCAATCATCCGTATCGACGGAACTCCGTATCGCTTGATGGGCGCCGAACCGCAAACCATCGTCGCGATGGAACAGAAATCCGTTGAGGTACGCCCCACGCAAACGATCTATCAGTTTGCGTGCGAGCAGGTCGCCGTCGAACTCACATTCACGACACCTTCACTGCCCGACGACATCCTCATCCTCAGTCGCCCGACGACATACGTGGACTGCAAGGTTACGTCGATCGATCAAAAACAACACGACGCTGAATTCTATTTCGATGCAGGCGGTGAACTCACGACGAACACGCTTGAGCAGACCGTTTCCGGATCAACTCCGACAATCGCGGGCGTCTCTGCCTTGAAAATCGGTACGGACTCGCAACACGTACTCGGACGGTCCGGAGACGACTTGAGAATCGATTGGGGATACCTCTATCTCGCTGCTGACTCCCGCTTCCAAGCTCGCACGACATTCGGCAACGCAAAATCGCTTCGGCACTGTTTCGGCCAATCCGGTGTCGAGGCGCTGAACAACGTCACGCAAACCTTCCCGGTCAAAGCTGGCGAAGTCGTTGCATCACTCGCCATGTCTCTCGGTTCCGTTGCCGACCAACCCGTCGCCTGTCATGCATTGATCGCCTATGACGATCTCTATTCGATTGAATTCATGAAGAAGCGTCTTCGTCCGTATTGGCGTAAAGACGGTTGGGAAGCTGACGATCTCATCACCGCAGCCGTAAACGAGCACGATGAACTCATCAAACGCTGCGTCGAGTTCGATCGTGAACTTCTTTCGGATTTAACGATCGCGGGTGGAAAGGAGTACGCAGACATTGCGTCGCTCGCGTACCGCCAATGTTTGGCCGCGGGGAAATTTGTTGCCGACGACAATGGACAACCGTTGCAGTTTTGCAAAGAAAACCACTCCAACGGATGCATCGCAACCTCCGACGTTTTCTATCCGATGATGCCGCAGTTTCTGCTGTTCGGGCCATCGATGACCAAATCCGTTCTCGTTCCGTTTATGGAATATGCCGCTTCGGATCGCTGGAAGTTCCCATACGCGCCCCACGATTTGGGCACGTACCCCAAAGCAAACGGACAGCGATATGGTGGGGGAGAGAACAGCGAAGACGGACAAATGCCTGTCGAAGAATCCGGCAATCTTCTCGCATTGTTCGGCGCACTGGCCAAAATGGAAGGCAACGCTGACTTTGCTGAGATCTATTGGCCACAACTGAGTTCGTGGGCAAACTACCTTAAAGAAAAAGGATTCGACCCCGACAACCAACTCTGCACCGATGACTTTGCCGGCCACATGGCCCACAACGTTAACTTGAGTGCAAAGGCGATCGTCGGTTTGGGCTCGTACGCCATGCTGTGTGAAATGCGGGGATTGCACGACGAAAGCAAAGAGTACGATACAATCGCGAAACAATACGCACGGCAATGGATCGCCACCGCCCGAGACGGTGATCACTTTGTCCTGGCTTTCGACCGCAAGGGCACCTGGAGCCAAAAGTACAACCTAGTTTGGGATCGCATTTTAGGCCTCGGTCTGTTCCCGGACGAAGTGCTTGAAACCGAAATGGCGTTCTATCGCAAAACGCAAAACGAATACGGTTTGCCTCTCGACAGCCGGTCCGACTACACCAAACTCGATTGGGTATTG
The DNA here is from genome assembly GCF_014192335.1 of Aporhodopirellula rubra. Classification (GTDB taxonomy): domain Bacteria; phylum Planctomycetota; class Planctomycetia; order Pirellulales; family Pirellulaceae; genus Rhodopirellula; species Rhodopirellula rubra. The sequence goes on from NZ_JACHXU010000005.1 coordinate 13,669, forward strand.
TGGACCGCAACGTTGACGCAAAAGCGTGAAGACTTCGATGCGTTGATGATGCCTGTACACAAGTTTCTCAGCGCGACGCCGCAACGCACCCCGATGACCGATTGGTACTTCACATCGACGGCGGTCAAAGTCGGATTCGATGCACGGCCCGTCGTGGGCGGTGTTTTCCTGAAACTGCTCTACGATTCCGCAATTTGGAACAAGCATGCTCAACGCGATAAAACCAAAGCCGAAGGCTGGGCGCCGATGCCTGTTGCTCCGGAAACCATCACGTTGGTTCCCACTAGCGAAAAAACACAAACGCTCTATCACTACGTGACGACCGAACCCAGTGGTGAATGGTACGCTGACGACTACTCAACATCCGACTGGAAACAAGCCCGTGGCGGATTGGGAACGGAATCCCCGAGCACCACAAAATGGGCAACCCCTGAAATCTGGGTTCGACGAATTGTTGATATCAACACTCCGGTTCCGGAAAAGGTTGCCTTGCGAATTTGGCACGATGAGGACGCGAGTGTTTACATTAACGGTCAACATGTCATCACACTCGGTGGCTACACGACCGGGTACGAGGTTTACGAGATTCCATCTTCCTCACTCAAACAAGGCAAGAACACGGTCGCGATTTACGTACGGCAATCCACCGGCGGTCAATTTATCGACGTCGGATTTGACGCATTGGTCGCGTCCAACTAGCAATAGAAAAAGGGGCGCAAACTCAATTCGCGTTTGCGCCCTTGTGACAACGTTTAAACTTCTTAATCACTCCAATTGAAAAACAACCTACGATGAAACTCCCGATTCGCTCTCTCTTTGGCCTGACGCTTGTTGCCCTCGCCTTTACATGTGCAAACGCGGACGATCCAAATTGGACGTCACTGTTTAATGGCACCAATCTCGACGGTTGGAAGAAAGTCGGATCCGACAACAGTCAGTGGGAAGTCGCCGATGGAGTGATTCAAGGATCTGGCGGAACGTCGATGCTAGTCACGACAACCGGCCCCTATCAGAACTTCAAATACCGCGTCGAAATCAAGATTAACGACAGAGGCAACTCAGGAGTGTATTTCCGAACGTCCGCAAATCCTGGTTTTCTCGATGGCTACGAGGCTCAGGTCGACAGCACGCATAGCGATCCGATTCGAACCGGATCGTTGTACGGTTTTTGTCATGTATACAAGCAGCACGTCAAACCCGACACCTGGTTCACGTATGAATTGGAAGTGCGAGACGACGTTTGGCGTGGTCGCGAAATGACTCGAATCAAAATTTCCATCGACGGAAATGAATTGTACGAGTACTTAGATTTTGAAAAGACCTTCAAGGAAGGTCATTTCGCCTTCCAACAACACGATCCCGGTAGTCGTGTTAGCATCCGCAAGGTAGACGTCATTCCACTTCCGTAGTTAAGCGGATTCGACATACGTACAGAAAGACGACGATGAGCAGGGCTGCTATCATTGCGTTCGCAATGAGCTTGATTGTCTGCGGCACAGGAACTTCGCTGTGCGCAAATGATTCAGGCTCACCGAATGCCACTTCAACAGGTATTTCGGCTAGTCGGACACAAATGCGATGGCCGACGGACAGAGTGCTTCCGGTCTTCGCCAGCCCCGCGAGCCAACTCGACGCGATTGAGATTCAATCGCTAACTCGAGACGAGCGGATTGCGTTTTCGGCATTGCAAGGACGCATTAATTCGACGCAGCCTCGTCTACTGTTGCTCGATGCGCGTGCCGAAGAAGGACGTGATACGTGGGTCGAAACCTCAACCAACAACCTTGGCGAGCGAAACCTCTTCGTTCGTGAAGATCGCTTCAAACTCGTCGCGAAATATGCGGACGAAATATCCGGATTGGTTTTATACGCGACCGACGTTAGCCATCATTACCGAAATCTCGCCTGCACAGTGGCCGGACTTCACAACGCATTACCTGTCACCTACGAGATTCAACAAGAACTTCTCAAGCATGGAATTGAACTTGATGTACTCGTTGACCTGACCCAACTCAGGTTTGAGTCTCCATTAGAAATCTACCAGCACCTGCACACGACCTATTGGCCTCATTGTACCAAACGCCTCATCGTCAGTGCGAATCCCAGTAGCCGTGGCGGGGATCTCCACCACACACGTGATATTGCGGCCGCAACGGGAGCCGCGGTCGTCTGGCTCGACAACCGAAACCCGGACGAACGCAAGCTCATGCAGATGTTTTTCTCTGACATGGATACCGGCAACGCGATCGTACTGGGATGGTACACCACCGAACGATCTGGAATTACGACCGCATCCGAATTCGGAATCGGAACATTACCTGCCGATCACTTTTCCAACGGCAGTGTCTATGCGGGAACGAATTTGCCAATCCAAATCCCGCCGGTGCCACCAAAGCCTGCGCTGGAAAACAAGGCCTACATCGCCCTCTTCGTCAGTGACGGAGACAACATCCAGTACGCCCAACACGCGATGCGACGCATTTGGGATGCCTACGAGTCGACGCGTGGCAGGGTTCCAATCAATTGGACGATCGCCCCAGGGCTCGCAGACGTCGCACCGGGAATCATGAACTATTACTACACGACTGCATCGGACAAAGAGTGTTTCGTTTCAGGTCCGTCTGGAATGGGTTACGCGATTCCATTCAATACGCTGGAAGAACCTGGGGCACCGGTGGGTATCGCAATGGAGGGCGGCGATGCGATGTCCGGCTATACCCAACTAACGCAAGCTTATCTCGAGCGTTCGGGATTACGTGTGATCACTATTTGGGATGACGCCACACCTGAACAACGGGATGCTTACGAACGGTTCTGCCCAAACCTTTATGGGGCAACGGTACAAAATTTCCAAGACGTCCCTTCGGTTACATCGAGCGACGTCAACGGACGCGTCCACTTCGACAAATTGGCGATTCCCTATGCAGGTTCATTTTCGCACGCGTATCGCTCAGTAATCGAAAAAATTGAACATTGGGACGGGGCATCGCCTTTGTTTCTTTCCTACCAAGCCAATATTTGGCAGGAACTCAAACCAGACCGAATCGTCCGATTGCAACACGCGATTACGGATAAATATCCTGACAAAGTCAACTTCGTTCGAGCCGATCACTACTTCAACCTCTACAACGAAGCGAACGGTCTACCGTGGAATCTGTCGATGTCAACGAAGACCCAGGTCAACGCCAATTGCAACGAGAAGGATCTCTCGCACGTCACCGACGGTTCGACGAGCACCATTTGGAACGTGACACGAGTCCAGAATGCCGCGTTGCAGTTCGATTTCGGCGAGCAATACGCGGTGTCTCGCCTTCACATTCAAACTCCTCGCCCATCAATCGAGGGTAACGATTCCGCTCATGAAGAGTTCACGATGACCATCGAGTGCAGCGTCAACGGTAGCGACTGGATCCCGCTTGAGACGTTTGACAACACGATGAACTCAGTCGTAAAGATCTCACCAGCGAGGACACTTCAGTTCCTGCGGATGTCATTGACCGATCAAGATGCGACGATCTCCGAAATTGAAGTTTTCGGTTCGCGTCTACCTTGATCGCAGATCAATACGTAAAATACTGAATTGACGAAATCCCGGACGCCGGGCTCCGGACGGCTCATTCACATGTCGATTGAATCGACCGCAACTATCTGTCCGTTTTCTTGGCCCGACCTCATCACGGCATCCATGATCGCTTGCGTCTTCAATGAAGCGATTGGCCACGCCGGATCGAGTTGGCCGCAGTTGACGATCGACGCGAACCGTCGAAAAAGTTCCGTTTCCGGAGCATCGACACCACTATCGGAAACCTCCTGCACGACACGATCCTCGCGGTTCTCAAAGAGTTTAAACTCACACCCCAAATTTTGACTTGCAGGTGTCGAGAATTGATAGCGAGACTGCTCGCCATGATACGGGAGCACGAAATCGGATAGTGACAACTGGCCTTTCGTGCCACTGACACAAGCCCATTGCTGCAACCCGGTTACGAAACTGTTGTAAAACGACGCCGAAACGCCATTCGCAAATAGCAACTCGCCACTCATCTCCATCGGTATAGGATTGGGGCTGTCGCTTCGATGACGAGTCTGCAAGAAAGTCGCCTTCACGTGGGCCGGCATCTCGTAACTCATCGCCCACAAGGCGTGCCGTATCGAATACCAACCGAGATCCCCTAACGCACCGAACGGTTCTAAATCGCTGTTCAATCGGATGTCGCTGTCCTCAAAGTCCTGCCCACCGTTGAAACTGAATTGACTGGTGATTCGCCGAATGGATCCGATTGATTCGTTCGCATCAAGAACCGAACGCATCTCCCGGTAGCGAGCAGTGTGCTCGAACATCAGTCCATCCATGAACTGCACCCCATTGGTCTCGCAGGCGTCAATCATCTCACGGAGGTCCGCCGCGTTCGAGGAACAAGGCTTCTCACAAAGAACGTGCTTGCCTTTTTCCGCGGCGCGAATCACCCACTCCTTGCGTAACGCCGTCGGCAAAGGAATGTAGACCGCGTCGATATCCGACCGACTCAAGAGATCTTCGTATCCAGCCACGGCTGCTGGTGACTCTGAGAACGGCTGAGTGGACTGACACTCGTTGATAAATGCAAGCGCCTTCTCGGGTTGACGACTCGCGACGGCGACGACCTGACCGTTACCAGAATTCTTTACCGCGAGCCAGTTTTTGCGGGCAATATTGGCGGCACTGACAAATCCCCATCGGCATATTTGGGACATAATAAATGAATCGTTTGTTAATGATGTGCGTGATAAAAGAGGGGTTGGCTATTCGCGTAGAAATCGCTGCAGCATGAACTGTGAAAGAATGAACTTCCAGTACGTGTTGAAGTCATTCACTCCCGTGACGCCCCAATTCTTAGTAGCGACACAGCAACATTGCTGCAGCGGTTGAAACGCAAATGTTGCTCGAACCGGACGGTTCATCGTTGACGTTGTTACTGACGAACCAACTTAGACGAACCGAGATGCATGGCCACAGCCCGACGGTTCTAAGCGATGATCTCGTTGATTGGACGTGTATCTTCCACTCCGACGAGTCGTTGATCGAGCCCGCCATAGAAGTATGAGAGACGATTCGGGTCGAGTCCCATTTGATTCAGAATCGTTGCATGGACCCGCCGCACGTGCAGTCGGTCTTCAACAGCCTTTGCACCGATTTCATCGGTTTTCCCGTAGCTAACGCCACCTTTGATTCCGCCTCCGGCCATCCACATCGTGAAACCGTAGGCGTTGTGATCTCGTCCGGTTCCTTCGGCGTATTCTGCAGTCGGCTGCCGCCCAAATTCACCTCCCCAAACCACGAGAGTTTCGTCGAGCATTCCACTTTGCTTGAGATCTTTCAGCAAAGCAGCAACGGGTTGATCGGTTTGACCGGCATGAAGCGTATGGTTTTGAACCAAGTCACCGTGCGCATCCCAGTTGTCATCGTTGTGAGCGCCGCCGGAGTAGATTTGCACAAATCGCACGCCGCGTTCGACCAGCCGGCGAGCCATCAAGCACTGTTTGCCAAAGTAACTCGTCTGCTTTTTATCGATGCCATACATCTTTTGCGTGGCCGCGGTTTCTTGGGAGAGGTCAACCGCCTCCGGTGCGGTACTCTGCATTTTATAGGCAAGTTCATAACTCGCAATTCGGGCAGCGAGTTGTGAATTGCCCGGATGAACCCGTGCATGGTCCTCGTTGAACGTGCGGAGCGTGTCAAGTATCTTTCGCTGGGCACCGTCGGTCATGCTCGCTGGACGTTTCAGATCCAAGATCGCCGTTCCCTCGCTGCGGATGACAACGCCTTGGTAGGTCGCCGGCATGTATCCGCTCGACCAGTTCTTCGGACCACTGATCGGGCCGCCCGAACCATCGAGCATCACGACAAATCCAGGCAAGTTTTCGTTCTCACTGCCGAGGCCATAGTTAATCCATGAACCGAGACAGGGATTGCCGCTTTGGATTTTACCGGCGTTCATTTGCAACATTGCCGAACCATGAATCGGTGAATCCGCAGTCATGCTATGCAGAAACGCGATGTCGTCCACGCAGGTTCCGACGTTCGGAAAAAGGTCAGAAACCCATTTGCCGCATTCACCGTATTGTTTGAATTTCCATCTCGGCTCGACAATACGTCCTTTACTTTTATGCCCGCCGCGGCCGAACGTTTTCACGTCGATCGACTTGTTGTCCATGCCATACATGTTCGGCTTGTAATCGAACGTATCGATATGGCTCGGCCCGCCATACATGAAGAGGAAAATCACCGATTTCGCGGCGGGTGCAAAATGCGGAATTTTTGCAGCAAGTGGATTAGTCCACTCGGACTGGCCATCGGCCGTCCGATCCTGGGCGGACAGGAACGAATTCTCGAGCAGCCCCGAAAGGGCGAGTCCGGTGAAACCGCCACCGGCCTGCCACAAAAACTCACGTCGCGTTCGGTTACAGAAATTTGGATTCATATCAGGTCCTCATTCTCAATGAGAAAGAGCAAAGTGGGGAGATTAATCGACGTAGACAAATTCATTGAGATTGAGTGCGAGCAGACAAAACGCCTCGAACGATTCTTCGGCCGTCATGGCCTCCTCCGTCAAGAGGAGTTCACACATCGAAACGGCCCGGTCAATTTCGAACTCGGTCGCAGTGCGTTGAGTCACGCGTGCAATTACTTCCGCGACTCGGCCTCGCAATTCTGGATGCTCGGACGTCACTGAACGAGCTAACGCTCGAGCCTGTCCGTTCGTGAAATCGCTGTTCATCATCCCGAGAGCCTGCGTCGGCTGTGTGGTGATGAACCGGACGGGACACGTGTTGTCAGTGTCCGCTGAATCGTTGGTCGACAAAATGGGCACCGGTAACGAGCGTTTAACATGAATGTAGATACTCCGTCGCCGTCGCTCGCTCTCCGACGAATTGCCCCACCCCTGGCCGGGCACGCTTTGTCCGGCCAACACTTCTTTGGGCTGGATTGGGAAGATGCTCGGGCCAAACATCTGCTCGAGATTCAGACTTCCGTTTACAGCGAGAATCGAGTCGCGAATCTCTTCCGCTGTCAAACGTCGAACATCAAATCGCCAAAACAGATCGTTCTCAGGGTCAGCGTCGTACGCGTCCTGGTTAAACGCGGACGACATCTGATAGGCCTGCGACAACATGATGGCCCGGTGCATCGCCTTGATACTCCATCGATGCCCCACAAACTCCGACGCCAACCAGTCCAGCAATTCGGGATGCGTGGGCGCAGCCCCCTGGAATCCGAAATCGCTCGACGTGCGAACGATCCCGCGACCGAAGTGATACTGCCAAAGGCGATTCACCATGACACGCGCGGTCAACGGGTTCTCGTCGCTAGAGAGCCACCTCGCCAACGCCAACCGTCGCCCGGTCGACGACCTATCCTCGGGAATCGTGATCTGCGGCTCAGGCGGCGAAAGAACCGACAGAAAACTCGGAGTGACTTCATCGCCGGTCACGTTGGCATTGCCCCGAATCCGCATGTAGCTGATCGGCGGATCCGCTCCCTCTTCGGTCACAGAAAGTACAGGCATCGTCCCTGGCGGCATCTCCACCAGTCGCTGCAGTTCTCTCCGGGCCTGATGAAAAATGTCAAACTGATGCTGAGTCAGTACCGAACCGATTCGTTTGCGGAGCAATCGCTCTCGATTCATTTCGTACTGGTATTCCTCATGTTCAACAGGCTCGAAATCCGGTTTGGCGATCGCTTCGATCCGTTCAATCTTCTTCCTCAAACGACGAACCTTCGCCTCGTGTTGCTCACGTTCCTCCGGTGTCGCTTCTCCGGGAATCTTTCGAATCGACGCCGCTTCGACGGACTCGCCACTGCGATCGCCGTAACGTCGAATGTTTTCAAAGAATGAAACCATGCTGTAGTAATCCGACTGAGGGATCGGATCGATTTTATGATCGTGGCATCGAGCACAATCGACTGTCAAACCGAGAACGGTTTTTGAGGTCGTGCCAACGATGTCATCCAACTCGTCAAATTTTGCCTGCAGCCGATCCGCCGGCTCATCATCCCACGCGCCGAGTCGATAATATCCGGTCGCGATCAACGCGTCGGCAGTCGGTGTCGGGAGTTCATCGCCGGCGAGTTGTTCAGTCAAAAATTGATCGTACGGTTTGTCATCATTGAGCGCACGAATGACGTAGTCTCGGTAACGCCAAACAAACGGCTTGGCCGCATCTCGTTCAAAGCTATTTGTTTCCGCATAGCGAACGAGGTCGAGCCAATGGCGCCCCCATTTTTCGCCGTAGTGTGGAGAGGCAAGCAGTTCATCGATCAAGTTGGCATATGCTTGTGGTGAATCATCCGAAACGAAAGCGGCAACCTGCTCGGGTGTCGGCGGCAATCCGACCAAGTCGTAGTACGCGCGACGAATGAGTTGCCGACGCGATGCCGGAGGAGCAGGCGTTAAGCCCGTCGACTCCAATCCACGCAGGATGAAATGATCGATCGGATTTCGCGGCCACTCCTTCATCTCGACCACAGGCGGTTGTGGACGAACGACTTTTTGAAACGACCACCATTTTTTGGTTTCGTCGTTCACCTGCGGAACCGACGAATGAGAGGGCGGCACGAACTCCATTTCTTCCGATGGCGGAAAAGGTGCTCCGATTTCGACCCAACGCGTCAGCGTTTGAATCTGTGAGTCACTGAGTTTTCCATCCGGTGGCATTTCATAAACGTCATAATTGACCGCTTGCAGAAGAACGCTCTTCGCAGGATCATCTACATCGATCGCGGCACCGGAATCGCCTCCATGAACCAGTGCCGCATGCGACGTCAGCAACAGGTTGCCGGCAATATCGTCGGGATCATCGGCGTGGCACTCATAGCAGTGTTCCGCGAGAATTGGTTTGACTTCTTCCAAATAGAACTGGTGAAGCGCCACGAGGTCCTGATCATTCGACAGAACCGTTTCGGCGAATACCTGCGATGTTTGAAAAACGGAACCAAACAATCCAGCAAGGAACAATCCGGCGCACAAGAGTTTCTGTTTCATTGAAAGATTGCGTGATCACGCTTTGGGGGGAGGCGGGATGCGTGACCCTCGTCATTGATGTCGGGTTCACTGCATTAACCAAGGTTAGCCAGCGTCCCTGCCGCGTTTAATGCGTTTGTGCGCATAAAACCAGTCTATTCGCGCAGCCAGCTTCTTCAATTGCCGGCATTGCTGCTGGCTCTTCTCCCCTAAATTTCACACGGGATCCATCTAATTCCGAGCGAAAGCCAATTCAGCTTTCTTCGCGCGGATTTCGGCGAGAGCAATTCAAATGATGATGTGCCTGGCCACGGTCGCGGGACCCACCAAACTTACCCCCGACAATGTCTAGCGTCGTCGGGAAAATCCTTTGAGACAACGCTCTAACGACAGGTAAGACAGCCCCATCTCGAAGACTGAATCAAGATACCGCTTTTGAAACCGGCGACAGTCAAGTTGAGAGCGTGCACGTTCCGCGCGATTTGCCCAACGGTGCCGAAGCACAATCAGCAACCGAACCCCGTTACGAGCACGAACGAAACAGGGCAGTCCGCATCCGGCCATTTCAGATGCGGATATTTTACCGTGGATTCAATCGGCCCAAACCGAATTGAAACTCTGCCATTCCTGTATTGAGCAACACCGAATTTTTTGGGGGGTGCGTCCGGTGTCGATAAATCATCATTCGATTTAACCGATTTCGTTTACCTTCCTTGACAATCCTTGCGACTCAAAGAAAGGGCGACACTGTCGTACGGCCAGCCTCCGTGAGGCTGACCGACATGGGTGCGATCAAGCAACGAAGCGAGTGCAACTCGCGTCTGATGCTACTCTTCTTTCGGCGGGCCTTTCCTGGCTTCCGTGGACATGTCCTTCATAGCTTGGGATTCCATCGCGGCACCTTCCGCCATGGCTTCCTTTGCTTTCTCTTGCATTTCCATGTACGCCTTGATGTCCTGCGGATCGGCATCTTCAACCAAGTTGCTGGTCCCACTCTCACCGCAACCGGCGACAACCAGCCCGGCTGCCAGCAGTATTCCTACAATCGTCTGTCGCATCGCAATTCTCTTTGGTTAGGTTTAGCAAGATGCCAGACGCATCCGCGTGACTGTACCGCAAGCCAAGCTTGCCGAAGCGGACTCTCATCTGGCAATCAGCCAACGGTTGTGTACTGAATGTCTTTTGAAAACGAAATGACACAGGAGCCACGCCCCTGTGTCGTCTTGAAAAGCGAGATCCTAGAATTCCGCTTCAATCACTTCCTTGGCGGCACGAGTCCCCAACGCACCCCATAGACCGAACGGGCTCTTGTCGCCAGGAACGTTATTCTTCCACGGTTTGCCCCACCAGTTGACACAACGATTGCTCGAGTTGCCCGCCTCGATAGAGTCGGTAACAAACTTAACGGCACCGTCGGCCAACAGAACATGGCAGCCGCCTTGGTGACGACTGGACATGGTCGCGTTCATCTGATCGTAGGGGTTATTTGACGAGCAGATCTCGCGGTTGGGCGGCAGAATGGTCATGCACTGCGAGAACATTGGACGGGAAGATGCCCACCGATAACCTCGCCCTGCACTGGAGTCGCTGTATCCGGGGCTGTCCCAAAATTGAGGTCGCTCTGCCGAAACAAACTGCTGACAATAGTCTTGCGGCGAGTCCGTGAGGTTGTGCCAGGCTTTGTCTGGTGCGATGGTTCGTTTGTCGTTGTCGCCCAAATCGGTTGCGATCTCACCCATCGCGATGGTGTTCGCTAACCCGTCGAGGATATCTCGAAAACGCATCACCTTTTGCCCGACGAAAACACCGCGAAATTGGGCACGGTTGACTTCTGCCATGCTGGGACTCCCGGCGCCCGATTCTGGTTGCCCACTCTGCTCGCGAGACCCTTGCGCGGATCCACCATCGGAATCTCCGGTGCACGCGGCGTAGTTGGTTCGACCAAGAGCTGGCAAACCAGTTCCGGGGTCGCTGGGACAGCGAAGGGTAGGAATCTTGGTTGCCCATGGCGTGTACAAAATCTCGTCGGGTGCGGGGCCCATCGGAGTGAACGGGCCGCCGTTGAGTCCTGGCAAAGAGGATGGATCGGGTGGCGAATTCCCAAGCGCATCGACGTTCATCGGATTGGAGATTTGCTCCCAAAGCGCTTGCTGCTCCACAAACGGCAGGATACCAACCAACATGCTGAGGTTTCGGTTATTGGACTGATCTCGAGCGTCCCACCATTTCGCAACACCGGGATCGATCGTTCCGGTGCCCTGTGTAGGCAACTGATTGTAAGCGCTGTGGTAGTTGTGAATGCCCAACCCGAGTTGCTTGAAATTATTGCTACAGCTCATCCGGCGAGCCGCTTCGCGTGCGGCCTGAACAGCCGGCAGCAATAGCCCAACGAGAACACCAATAATGGCGATCACCACTAACAACTCCACCAACGTGAACCCGGATTCACGTCTCGTATCAAATCTCTTCATTAGATCTCCCTCACATAATTAAAAATGTCACCTCCCCCCTTAAACAACAACGAGGGGCGTCTACACAAACAATTCACGGTCATTGGCGATCTACAAAACTTTCCGACAAAGTTTTTGAAAATTTGCAACCGCCCACTCAATAGATTTCAACCGCCAATCGATTTCACCTGTTACCCTTCGGTAATCTATGCACGTGAACGTCCGATCCACAACGAGAGAAGACAACGAGGCGTCGCCGCGCCGGCAGCTAAGCAGCATCAGTCCCTGCGAGGAACGTCCGCGAGATATCTCGTGAGATAATGTTTCGGTTCCCGAATCATGCCGACACAAGAGACAGACTTCACAATCGCTTCAAAACCGCCGATTTGTTCGTCGGTCTTTACCGCGAACCTTGCGATTCGGAAATCTCGATTTTTTTACGATTCCGGTGTGGTAAATTGACCTCGAGCGGGAAAAGACTTATTGGAGAACCTGATGTCATCGAAGTGTTTGAGCGAGGAAGAGCAACGAAACCAAAACTTTGTCAGACTGGTGTCACAAAACGACAGAGCGATCCGTCTCTACGTGCGTTCGTTGATGGCGACCAACGATGGCGTCGACGACGTCTATCAGGAGACCATGCTGGAATGCTGGAGAAAATTCTCAACCTTTCGAAGCGATCCCGAACTCAAAGGTGTCAATCAATTTCTTCGCTGGGCGTGTGCGATCGCTCGTTTCAAAGTCCTTCGTCGGAAGCGTGATTATTCTCGCGATAAACTGGTGTTCCACGACGATGTAATTGAGCGATTGGCGACAGGTGCTAACGACCAATTGGAACGTTCTCAAGAACGCTCCGATGCGATCCAGAAGTGCCTCTCAGAGCTGGACGAATCGTCACGGAGCCTGCTTTTGAGCGTGCATCGCCCGGGAGAGTCCGTCGCCGACGTTGCGAGAAAGACCGGAAAGAAAGTTAGACAGCTCTACTACAAGATCGATGGATTACGCTCCATTCTGCTGCAGTGTGTTAAACGCCGAATGCTAGAGGATTGCACTTGATGAATGACGATATTCGACGCTTGATCTATCACACCATTGACGAGACGGCCTCTCCTACCGAATTTGACCAACTTCAGGATGCCATTCGCGAAGACGACGAGGTGAGAGATGAGTACCTCAATGCAGTCGCACTGTCGCAAACGTTGACCAACGCGGCCACCATCGAGAGCATGGAGAAGTCCATTGCTCACGCCTCGGATGAATCACGTTCTGCCAGCCAAGAAACGACAATAAGAACGACGAGCACTACGAATTCGTTGGGTGGGCGTTGGCACCTCGCGGCAATATTGACTCTGGCAGCAACGATTCTCCTGGTTGCCTCGCTCCGCCACGTGACCCAACTGCAGCAAAACGGGACATTACTGGAACGTCGCGTCACGCTGCGTGAAGGATTACAGAGTCAAGTCCGAGAGGCGTCCACAAACTATGTTGCCCGGATTACGAAAATTTCCCCCGAAGTGGTTTGGGGACAGGGATCTAGCGACAGTGAATTCCTGCTTCGGACCGTCGAGGGCGACAGTATCGACGTTCGTCAGGGGTTCGTCGAATTGGAATATTACTCGGCCGCCAAGATTATTCTCCATGGGCCATGCGTTTTTGTGACCAGTGGTGTCAACTCAGGACGGCTCGAAGAAGGCCGGATCACTGGACGCGTTGACGGTGACCAATTCCACCTGACAACTCCCACGGCAACCGTCGTTGACCTGGGGACCGAACTCGGAGTGTCATTGAGTGAAACGGACGAGACGAACGTCCATGTCTTCGATGGTGAAGTGGAAGTTCGATCCGAGCATCCCGCCGATGGATCCACTTCATCGGTATCACTCACCGAAGGCATGTCGGCGCATATTGACCGTGACGGTGCGATCGAACACAGGGAACCGGACAACACTGTTTCCTATATTCGAGAATTCCCGAATGACTCGAACTCCGATCCTGACCTCATTAGTCTCGTCGATGTGTTCTGCGCGACGTCGCCGACACACATCAACCTTTCCGGTGTGGTTGCACCTGACTCTGGCGAGCCCGATCGACGACCGTGGTTAGACGAGGACGGTCCGGGCCACCGTTATTCAGCAGGCTTGCAACTAACGGCATGGCATCCCTTTGTCGACAGTGTTTTCATTCCGTGGAGCGACGGAATCGAACTCGACATTGACTCAACGGGCAACCAAATTGACCTGCCCGAATCACAAGGAAGAACGTGGGGACCGATCTGGGCCCGTCGCAAGATCAACGGTAACAAACTCAACTACCGTGTTGAGGACTTCTGGGGAACGCTCACACTTGATGTGGTGATGGCTCGACTCCGCAAGAGCGAAATCGGCATGATCGGCATGCACGCCAACGTCGGGTTTTCCGTTGACCTGCGTGAGCTAAGACAGCTTGGAGGAACTCCCACACAATTTTCAGGGATCATTGCCAACCTGGATAACTCCGCGATCAAGGATTCAGACGCGCCCGAATGGCTCAACGCCAACCGCTTTAGCGCCGATTTTCGCGTGTTTGTTGATGGCGAACTGCGTGCCAGCCGTCTGGATTTCACGCGTGCAGATGGCGAACTTGAATTGTCGGTGGATCTCGAACCGAATGACCGAATGTTGACGCTGGTATCGACCGACGCCGATTCGTTCGACGGTTTCGATCACGTGGTTCTGATTGACCCCGTTTTGCGAATTTCCCATTGAGCTCGCCTCGGCGACCCATTGTGGAACCAACGCGGTGGTCACCTCGAAACGTTTCGTTGTGCGATCAACGTCGCGCCACCTTCGGGCCCGCGTTGAGGCCCTGCGTCTAAGGTTTTTGGGACGGTCGGACCGTACATTCAACGTATTCCGATTCGCGGGCACTTCCTCTCTTCCATTCGGATGCCGTATCCCCCCGTACTCGGACAAATGCCGGCTTCGGTAAATATTGGCGAGAATTGTTGTAAAACGCCGCGCACGAGGAATCTCACAGATAGAAGAGGAAACAATCACTTGACCGAAAACGAATCGGATCTCGCTCGAAACCAGCGTTTCATCGCCCTGCTCGCCCGAACCGAGCATGTCGTTCGTAGGTTCACGCTAGGCCTTCTCCCGGGGGGAGAGGGCATTGACGATGTTCTGCAAGAAACGGCGTTGGAGGCGTGGCGGAAATTCGCGGAGTTCGAGGAGAACAAAGAGACCGAGTCGCGGGGAACGTCGAGTGATTTCGCCTGTTGGGTCTGTGTAATCGCCCGTTACAAAATACTGAGTTATCAACGAGATCGATCACGTGACCGAATGGTGTTTCGAGAAGAATTGCTCTCCGAATTGGCGGATCTCGCGATGGGCGATATTCAGTCGCGGGAAGCGGAACTGAGCGCGGTGGAGCATTGCCTCGAGCAGATGGGCGAACACTCGCGACGCTTGCTCCTAAGTGTGCATCGTTACGGCGATTCGGTCGCCAAGATTGCCGAAGAGACTCAGCGAAAACCGCGGCGACTTTATTACCAAATCAACGTACTGCGTTCCACGCTGCTAGATTGCGTTAGAACAAGAATGGCGAAGGACCAAAGTTATGGATAAAGAGATACGCGACCTCATCTATCAAACGGTCGACAAAACGATCTCCCAAAGTGACTTTGATCGGCTGCAAAACGCCATGCTCGAGGACGCCGAAGTTCAAAAGGAATACCTGAGGGCGGTCAACGTTTTCGACATCTTGGCGGATCCAACCGCCATCCGAACCGACACATCGAAAGTTGAAACTCCCAAACCGACATTCGGGCTCCATCGCGTCGTCGGAATACAGCGGACAATTGCGAAAGCGGCGATGGTTGTCGCCGCAACTCTGTTGGTCACCCTGACATTGCAGTCGTATACCGGATCGCGTGATAAAGTCGCGGTGGTGCTGCCTGCCCAATCCGTTACCAATCAAAAGGTAGAGTTCGACCACGGGCTCGCGCAAATCATCCAGCGAATCGATTGCGTCCTTGATACGGAAAAGTGGGGCGTGCGGGCTCCTGAGAAATTTCATCCCGGTGAGTCCGTCGCCATCTCAAAAGGATTGCTCGTCGTTGAATTCAACAGCGGTGTGGTCGTGACACTCGAAGGTCCGGCCGATCTCGAAATTCAAACCAGCAATAGCTGCTATCTGCATTCCGGAAGACTCTCGGCGATCGCTCCCGACGATGCGTTCGGATTTGAAATCATCACACCTTCAACACGGGTCGTCGACCACGGATCGGAGTTCGGTGTAAAAGTGGACGCCAGTGGGAACACCGAAGTTCACATGTTTGCTGGCGATGCCGAATTGATGCCCACTAGACGAACCGCAAACAGAGGGAGGATGCTCACCGCCACATCGTCGCCAGCGCCTGAGTCCGTCACACTCGGTTCGCTGTCGGCGGCTCGTGTTATGAGCAAACGCACCACTCCAAACGAATCTTGGATGGAGTGGATCACCGCAGATCACACAAGTTTTGTTCAAGTACCTAACGGTCATAACAAAGCCTTTTCACCTGCATCCGTCACAAACCTGCCCACACCCGAAAACCTCATCCTGTGGTTCGAAGCGAGCCAGGGGGTCCAGCGAGACAGTCGCTCGCGCGTCATTTCATGGGACAACTTGGCGAGCACGATCTCAGACAAACACCAAACGAATACCGCCGCGTGGCAGGTGACCCCGGACGAACGCCCGCTGTGGAAACCAAACACCTACCCAATTCTCTCCCACCCGCGTGGATGGCCATCGTTGCAATTCGAAGGTCGTAAGGGAAGAGAATTCCTGGTCACATCGCCAATCGAGTTTGGCGACGACTTCACCGTGTTCGCCGTTTGCAGCATGCGAGGAGGAAAATCAGGAGCATTGCTGTCTCTTCAGAGTCAAACCAAAATCCGCCTGACCCAATCTGGAGACTCGCCAAAAATCAACGTCTCAGCGACCACTACAAAAGATAGTGCCGAGTCTACATTCCAGCGTCACTTGATTAAGAGCGAGGCGCAATTGCCGGAAATGCTCGTTCTGTGTGCGGTGCAATACAGCTACGAGAAGGACACTTTTGAACTCTATATTGATGGCCGAATTCAAGGCACCGGAACACCGTTGGCTGGCTCGACGGAAAAACGTTCCCATGTAATCGGAACGAACGGATCGCTGAGCAAGCTTTTCTATACAGGCAACATCGCCGAAATTGCGGTCTACGACCACATGCTCGATCAAGACGCGTTCAGTAAAGCGACCGAATCGTTCATCCAAAAATACGAGTTATCACTGCGATAGCCGATCTCACCAGTTTGATAATCAATAATCAAAGGCATCCTCCCCGTACTGCATCGTCGCCGCAATAGAAGATGCAGTTAAGATGCCGAAGGTTTCCTTCCGGGTCATGTAACGCCGCGGTGCTACCAGCCATGAAATCACGTTCGTCGTGTTCCGGATTGCTCGTAGCCTTTGCTCGAACGATGCACATTGGTCTCGGCGTCGGTTATTATTAGCACCGTCATCTTGATTCCCCACCTCTCCACAAGATCCCACCATGACACTCCGACTCGCCTTACTGTTCTGCGGCTTGTTTCTGACAACAACCGCTTCCGCAGCAGAACGCCCAAACATTCTCTGGATCTTCTCGGAAGACTTGTCGCCATTCATGGGCTGTTACGACGACCCGATCAATGCGGGGCACACACCCTCGATCGATGCTCTCGCATCAGACGGTGTTTTATTCAAACGAGTATTCGTTCCCGCACCGGTTTGCTCGGCATGTCGGTCAGCGATTATCACCGGTGTGATGCAAACCACCACCGGAACGCATCAACATCGCTCGGGAAGGTACACCAACGGAGAGATCGTCCCCGAGCGTCTAAAAATCCATTTACCTAACAACATGAAGCCGATCCCCGAACTGATTCGTGAAGCCGGATACTTCACGTTCAACAGCGGGAAAGACGACTACAACTTCGATTACGACCGACGCGAACTTTATACGGTTGGAAACAGACCCGACTACCGTGCGGGCATGAACGGATGGCAGGGCAACACCGCCCATCACAACATGTCGATCACGGAAGACACTTGGAATGCTCGTCCGGATAAAAACCAACCTTGGTTTGGACAGATCGAAATCAAAGGTGGCAAAGCGAATGCAAAATACGTTCGCGCCGGCGACAAACTTGCCGACACCGATGTGCCACTGCCACCCTACTTCCCTGACACGCCCGGACACCGTGCATCCTGGACGATGCACTACAACGCCGCACGCGGCGCCGACGCGAGAGTGGAAGCGATCCTAACGCAGTTAAAAGAAGATGGTGAATTTGAAAACACGATCGTCTTCTTCTTTTCCGACCACGGCAGCAACCATTCCCTGCGTCACAAACAGTTCTGTTACGAAGGCGGTGTTCACGTTCCGCTCGTCATCCAGGGCAATCACCCCGCATTGCAAGCCGGTACCGTACGCAACGAACTCGTATCGGGCCTCGACATTTCTGCCACCACACTCGCAATGGCGGGTGTCACCTTGCCCGACTACCTCGACGGTCGTGACCTCTTTGCCTCCGATTACTCACCTCGCGAACATGTTATTTCTGCACGTGATCGATGCGACTACACGATCGATCGCATCCGCACGGTCCGAACGGACCAGTTTCGTTACATCCGGAATTTCTATCCCGAGCGTCCGATGATGCAGCCACAGTACCGCGACAAAAAAATCGAAGTGCGAGACATCAAACGCCTTCATGACGCGGGAGAACTCACCGAATACCAAGAACAACATTGGTTCGGAGTCCGACCGAACGAGGAACTTTACGATCTTGCCGCTGACCCGCACCAAATCAACAACCTCGCTAACGATCCAATGTATCAAGCGGAACTGACACGACACCGATCCATCCTGGACTCGTGGATTGAAGAAACCAACGATCAGGGGCAATACCCTGAATCGGCCGAACAATTAAGGGCGACGTTCGAGCTGTGGAAGGATAAACCCATCTTTAGGGACGCTAAGGTCAATCCTGAATACGATCAGTTTCGTGATTAGTCATGAACGTCTCGGGGATCACCTACCGCTTTCCGACACGGCTAACTCCATTAACACGACACGTTCATTTTCCCGCCACTCTTTCGCCCTTACTGACATGAAAAATTGCTGCTTACTATTTTTCACTTTCCTCGCAACACTCCTGCCGACCACTGCCGCATCGCGAGAATCTGCTGCGAATGAGAAACCGAACGTCGTGTGGATCATTTCTGACGACCTGTGCCCCGACTTGGGTTGCTACGGCTACCCAGACGTTCAGACGCCGAACATCGATCGGTTGGCGAGCGAAGGAACTCGCTACACGCGAGCATTCGCGACCGCTCCCGTCTGCTCGGCGTCACGAACCGCGTTTCAAACAGGCCAATATCAAACCACTGTCGGCGGTCATCACCACGACACGAGAGATTATCCCGTTCTGACCCAAGACACGCCGACGGTTACCGGCCTGATGCAAGATGCAGGCTATTTTGTGTGCAACGGACGCGGCAAGAAATCGGAAGCCAAACTTGCTAAGTCACACTTGAACTTCGTGTATGACCCGAAAACGTTTTTCGATGGCGTGGATTGGTCGCAACGAACTGAGGGGCAACCCTTCTTCGCGCAAGTGCAAATCAAAGAACCGCACCGCGAGTTCGTTCAAAGTACGCGATCCTATCCCAACGCACCAATTCCGCCATACTACCCCGACCACGCGGTCACTCGAGCGGATTGGGCAAACTACCTCGCGAGCATCGAGGTCCTCGATCAGAAAGTCGGCGAAATCCTCAGTCGCTTGAGCGAAGAAGGTGTTGCCGACAATACGATCGTGATCTTCTTTGGCGATCACGGTCGTCCGCACGTCCGCGGCAAGCAGTGGCTCTACGACGGTGGACTCCATGTGCCGCTGATCATTCGCTGGCCTGGTAAAGTCGAAGCGGGGGCCGTTGACGAGCGACTCGCATCGTTGCTCGATGTCATGCCAACGACGTTGACTGCAGCCAAAGTGCCTGCTCCGCAGTTACCTGGACTCAATCTTCTGGATCAAAAGTCGACCGGACACGAACGTCTGTTCGCTGCCCGAGATCGATGCGGGGATGCTGCCGATCGTATTCGAAGCGTCCGAACGAGCGACTTCAAGTACATCCGTAATTTCCATCCCGATCGCCCCTACATGCAACTGAGCAGCTACAAAAAGCTCATGTATCCGGTGGAAACGGTGATGAAAGTCCTCCACGCGCGTGGCGAATGGGACTCACCTTTCATGGCAACGGCGCGTCCCAAAGAAGAGCTGTACGACCTCAAGGCTGATCCTTTCGAGATGAACAATCTGGCCGATTCTCCCGAGTACGCCGAACGCCTCAATGAGTTACGCAATGCAGTCGATTCCTGGGTGGAAGAGACCGGCGACAAAGGTCGGATCGATGAATCCGAAACCGTGGACATGCAAGCCCTGATGGCTGAAAAACGAAAGTGGTACGCCCGCACGATGGAGAAACGCGGCCTCGATCCCGATACCTCCGACGAAGAATATTTGAAGTGGTGGGAAGAACAACTCGGCGTTCGATTGGCTGACTAATAAAGCCTAGCGACCATTCTTCGACTCGCATTCGATATCGATGTTATCGTCTGACCAAACCCGATGGTACTTGTTTACCGTGCCGCGATGGGCAGAGGCAGGGCAAGCGGGCTCGTCGTGGTCAATTGACAGCGGATGAAGTCGAAAGGATCGGCCAGTCTTTGCTTGCACGTTTGCATCACGCTCATGATTCGTGACTGGGCCAACGCTCCGACTTCGGTTCGGTTGCCGCCCCATACTTTTCGATTCACGACCGCCGGACGGATCGCCTGCTCGCCTCGCCAGTTCGTTGCGTCGGCACCGGGACGATGCAGGAACGTGAATAGATCATCGAGATGATTTTCCAAAAACTTCGCGAAGCGTTCATTGGCAGCATGCTTCTTTGGGTGACGAACCAATTTCCACATCTTCATCGTCAATCGGCCCGCCATCACCTTCATCCCATGTGCCGTCATCTCATCGGACCGAAAACGGTTGCGATACTCGAAGCCTGCGAGCAGCAAGTCTTTCACTCCACGCGGAAACGCCAACGCACCACCGGTCCCGCTTTCGATTAACGATTCACATCGCCGAAACAGGTGCGCAAAGCATTGTTGATGAGTCGCTGCGGTGAACTTGTCATAGACCGCCCAGCCGTCGTGTCCAAAGATTCCCGACCAGTCGATACCCAGCAGTCTTTCCGCCGGCCCGATGCTTCTCGTCGCATCCACTTCGTAACACGTCGCGGTCAGTCCGACGAACGCATGAAGCCAAGCCCCACGTCCATTGACTCGCCAACCCGTTTCATCTCCGACCACCTGAGGCGAACCTCGCACGGCCCTTCGGACCTGAGCGTAGGCGTCCTCCAGTCGACCGGCGGTGCGAAGCATGCTTCGGCAACTGGTGCTGCGACTGACCCGAATCTCAAAAAGCATTTCCAGCAGACGTTTAACCTTGCCGTGACTGAGCCCAAGTTCTTTGTTCAAAAGCGCCATCGCGGCGTGAACGTTCGGTCCCAACTGAACTCCAGCGGCACCGACGGCGTCCGAGGTTTGCAGTTTGTGCCGACCCTGGACATGAGATCCACAGCCACAGCAAGTTCCAGCGTCGATGTTGAATTGCCGGTTGATGACGACGCGAGGGATATCGGTTTGGAACTGCACGAGCGTTTCGGTCTTGGTCAGTTCGCCATGGCCGCAGTCGGGGCAGCACACTGGCAGGGGAACGTCGTACGTTTCATCGATCTGTTCGGGCACGGCTCGGCGATGGTGCTTGCCGTGATCTTCACCGCTTTTACGCCCTGGCTTTTTCGGATCGGCTTTGCGTTTCTTGCGAAACGGAGCCGCTTGGCGTTTGCCTTCGCGTTCAACTTTCTCAAGACGTGCCGTGAGCAACTCAACTTGCTTGACCAACATGTCGATGATCGCCTGCTGCTTCTCAAGCAGCGGCTTGCAATCCGGGCAATCGGTGGTGATCTTGGGCACATCCATGACCCGCCAATTGTGGTCGATTCAGGCCAAATTCACCAACACCAGTTTTTCGCTGGGTAAACAAGTACACCCGATGATCGATCAGTTTTTGTTTTAGGATTTGTTAATGATTCCGCCCTTCATGACTCGAATTCTAGCGTTCTTTGCACTGTCCATTTCCGTCACGAGTGTCTCCAATGCCGAGCGCATGACGAGCCCTGACGGAAAAGTGGTTGCGTCGGTTTTCTCGAACGAAGACGGTTTCCTGCACTACGCTATCGAATGGAAGGAAAGCCAAATCGTATCCGCCTCACCGCTCGGAATCACGGTGAACGGAAAGAACCTTGGTCAAGAAGTAAACATCGACCATGCAGAGAAATCGTCCGTCGACGAAACCTACGCCACTCGCGGCATCCATTCCAAGGCGCGCAACCATTACAACAGTTGGTTGATTCCGATCACACATTCGCCTGGTAACCAGAGCCTCGTACTGGAATTCCGCGTTTACGACGATGGAGTCGCGTTTCGTTACATCGTCCCTGGTGAGGGAACACAGCATGTCGACGGCGAGAGCTCTAGTTGGAAGTTGATTGACGGTGCGAAAGCATGGTACTTTGAACGCCTGACAAAGGGATGGAAACTGAAATCCTACGCGGGCGAATGGCTGGCAACGGACATCAACGACTTGGATCGTGTTTCACCGGTGGGCCCGATTCAGGGAACACCAATCGTTTTAGAATTACCAGACGAATTGGGTTACGCGGCAATCACCAAAGCGGCCACTTACAACTACAGTGGCATGCGTCTCCGCGCGACGGGCGACCGTACTCTTGTCGCCGACTTCACCGAAGGTGACCAGGGTTTTGATGTTGAGGGAACCGTCACGACGCCGTGGCGAGTCACGATGCTGGCCGATGACCTCAACGAGCTCACCAACAGTGATTTGATCAACAATCTGAATCCAGCACCCGACGCCGAACTGTTCGCCGACACCACCTACATCAAACCGGGACGCACCGTCTGGAGCTGGGAGACGCTAGGTCTGGGCGATGCCTCCACGCAAGAACGCTTTATCGATCTTGCCGCCGAGATGGGATTCGAATACTCGACAATCGATGACGGGTGGAAAGACTGGGACGAACCGTGGGAAACGGTACGGCGTCTTTGCGATCACGCGGCACAAAAAAATGTCGGCGTATGGTTGTGGGTTCATTCCAACGACATTCGCAACCCCGATAACGATTACGAACAGATGCAGAGCTACTTCGCACGTGTCGCCGATGTGGGTGCCGTGGGGCTGAAGATCGATTTCATGAATGGCGAGTCCAAACCTCTCGTTGATTTCGAAATCGCGGTCCTGCAAAACGCCGCTCGCGAGAAGCTGATGATTAATTTTCATGGGTGCCACGCCTCGACAGGAGAAGCGAGAACCTATCCCAACGAGATGACGCGTGAAGGCATTCGCGGAATCGAGGTCAATAAAATGAAAGAAGGGCCTCTTCCGGCGTCACACAACGCGGCATTGCCATTCACGCGTTTCGTTGTCGGGCACGCTGACTACACACCGGTTTTGTTTACCAATCCCGGCCCAACGACATGGGCCCATCAATTAGCCACACCGGTCCTCTTCACAAGCGGATTGCAAACGTATGCGGAACACCCCGACACGATGATGAACGCATCAATACTCGAAGACGCCTCGTCGGTACTGTGCAGCATCCCTGCCGTTTGGGACGAAACCATCGTGCTTCCCGGCAGCGATATCGGATCGCTCGCCGCGATGGCACGCCGAGAAGATCAGGTTTGGTTTGTTGGCGTACTCAACGGAGAACAAACGACCAAGGAGTACGCACTAAAACTCTCGTTCCTGGACGTAGGCGAATACGACGTTGAATTGATTCGCGATGACATCGGTGCCCGGAGGGTCAGCCTGGTGGGCCTGAACGCCAAAGCGAATTTGCATGACTTCACGACCACGTTGCCCCTACGTGCTGAGAAGAGGTCAGTGAGAGCCAACGACACTCTGTCGGTTCAAATGGCCCCAGGCGGTGGGTTCGTCGCGAAGATCACGAAGCGAACGAACTGACCAACCGCGCCGTCGAGCGCGGTCAGCATCGTTACGGCATGATCCGTCTCGGCACCGCGTGTTAATTCTCGCTAGCATTTTTTGCCGGCTGCTTTTTGCGATTCTTCTTCGGCGAGACCTTTTGCTGCAAAGGCCAGAATGGCGACGGCACATGCGACGCGTCCATGATCCTCGCCATCCGTGAGGCGACCTCCGCATTCGACGACGCGAGGTCATTCGATTCACCCGGATCGTTTGCAAGATCGTACAGTCGCACGGAACCGTGAGTTCCGTGGCGGATGCCTTTCCAGTTCCCCATTCGAACCGCTTGTTGTGACCCCGTCGAGAATTCCCAATACAAGTGGTCGTGCGGTTGCTGATACTTGCCGAGCAATGTCGGCAATACCGAAATCCCGTCGAGGTTACTCGGCATCTCGGCATTTGCCACATCGCAAAGCGTGGGGAAAACGTCTCGCATGTCCCAAACGAAATCGCTCGTCATTCCCGCAGGTACGTGACGTGGCCACCGAACCGCCATCGCCGCGCGTATTCCGCCTTCGTTGAGCTCGCGTTTGATCCCCCGAAACGGAGAGTTTGACTGAATCGCCTTTACGAATGGCTGATTGGGTCCGTTATCGGACGTGTAAAAGACAAGCGTGTCGTCATCGATTCCGAGTTCAGCAAGAAGATCGAGAATCTTCCCCACCGTTTCGTCAGCTCGAGTAATCATCGCGGCATAGTTTTTCACCGTCTGACTCCAAGGTTTATCCTTGTAGAGCTGGTAGGCAGGTTCGTCGTGGTCGATGACATACTTCCCATGCGGCAGGCAGTAGGGCAGGTACAGAAAGAACCGTTTCCCCCGATTTTCATCAATGAAGCGCAACGAGTCTTCTTCAAAAAAAGTGTGTGAATAACGTTTGCCCGTTTCCAGCTTCTCGCCATCGTTCCACAACCAATCTGTGTAGTGATCATGAGCGTGGACTTGGTCGAGATATCCCAAGAAGTGATCAAAGCCTTGCTTGTCGGGCGTGCCAGCGGACCCAGGATTGCCGAGGCCCCACTTGCCGATTCCACCCGTCACGTAGCCCGCGGCTTGCAATGACTCCGCGACCGTCAAATCTTCGTCTTTAAGGAACACCAACTTTCCTTCGTCAGCTTGATCCACCGACGCGGATGCCGCGTTGTTTCGCCGGCGACAATGTCCGGTATGAAGCCCGGTCATCAAGACACACCGAGTGGGAGCACAAACTGCCGAGCCCGAATAGTGATCGGTAAAGCGAATGCCTTCGCGACACATCCGATCGAAGTTTGGTGTGTGGACATCGTCAGACCCCATCGCACCGAAGTCGTTGTAACCCGCGTCGTCGAGCATGATGTAGATGATGTTCGTTGGCCGCTCATCCGCCCGACACTCGAAACTGAGCGGAATGAGGAAAGCGAACACGATTAGAAAACATCGGTACATTTTGGGATGGGGAGTTTGGAGGCAAAAACATAATAACGAGTGTCACGAGCACCGTTGGTCGTAACACTCGCGATGACTGGCGTCGAGGAAAGGTGAGATCGCGGTTCGTCGCAACTCATTGCCGCGAGTGGTTAGAACGCATCGCCGATCAACATGCAATCACGATTGAACGAACCGGCGTCATGATAACTCCCTGGATGGTCAGCGGTGTCAATCGGAGCAACCGTGAACGTTGGTTCCGCGGCGTCATCTCTACTCGTTCGCACAAATTGAATCGGCTGCACGTGGGTGACTGATCGCTTTTCACCACGGCAGCAAATCCGCGCGGCCAGCCTTTTCTATAGACCATTGTCTCGCTCGCCGACTCGCAATTTTCATCGATCAAGATTCAGTCTTGATGCCATGCGTTTGTTCACTGCGAAGCTCCCAACGACAGCCTCGTGCCGATCAAAGATCGCCCCAAATCGGCTTATCAAAGAAAGTTTAAATTTCTCAGCAACTTCTTACCGTAAAAGCAATGCACGCCGGAATCACTAAGTAGGGGAGCCAATTCTTGCATAGCTGTCTTCCCTCTTTTCATCATTACTTTCACCGGAGCATTTTCAAATGCAAAAGACACGCATTCAACGCACTGGCTTTACGCTCGTCGAACTCCTGGTTGTGATCGCAATCATTGGCGTGCTCGTCGGTCTGCTGTTACCCGCAGTACAGGCGGCACGTGAGGCGGCTCGACGCATGAGTTGCAGCAACAACTTCAAACAAATCGGGCTTGGCATTCACAACTACCATTCCGCGTACAAGCAACTGCCCAAACAAGGCGGCGGTACCTCCGCCCTGAACGACAACCAGCATCACAATCGAAACTGTCAATATTCGAACCGTGACTCGCTCAGTGCCTTGGTCGGCTTGCTGCCGTTCTTCGAACAACAGGCAATCTGGGAAGTCATCAGCAACCCATACGAAAATGACGGTGCGCCCGGATTGACCTACCTGATCCCCGGTCACCAATGGCAATCGGAAGTTGCCGATTATCCTCCAATGGGACCTGCTCCACGTCACGTTGAATACGATCCATGGGTGACGAACATTCCAACGCTCCGCTGCCCGAGCGATCCCGGACAGGGCCTCCCGGCACTCGGACGAACCAATTACGCCGCTTGCATGGGTGATGGCCTCTACGCCGTGAACCATGGCGTCTTTGACACACGAAACAATGACGTCGGATCCAGCGGAGGAAATTGGCAGGGATCTCGCGAGGACGCTCGCGCAGCATGTCGTGGCGTGTTCGTGATGCATGCGAAGATGAAGTTCCGCGATATCCTCGATGGCTTGTCAAACACAATCGCAATGGGTGAGATTGCCACAGACTTGGGTGACAACGACAATCGAACGGTGGCTCAGAACGGCGGTACTCCGTCGAACGCTCAAATCCGTCAAAACCCAAGCTACTGCCGCGATCAATCGGGATGGATCGACGCGACCCGCCCTCAGTTTTGGACAGGTGCTCCCTCTTCGGCAACAACCGCACGTGGTTATCGCTGGGCAGATGCCAACGACGCTATCTTCTCGGGAATGTTGACGACGCTACCTCCTAACAGCGAGATCTGCAGTGCAGGTCGAACGACAGGGAACTACCCACCATCGAGTCGCCACCAAGGCGGATGCCATGTCTTGATGGCGGACGGTGCGGTGAAATTCATCACCGATTCGATCGAAGCTGGTAACTCGCGAGCCGAGAGCGTTTGGTTGAATGGGAACGGAGACGCAGCACCAGGTAGCCAGAGTCCTTACGGATTGTGGGGAGCACTCGGAACACGCGCCGCCAAAGAAACGATTAGCCAAGAATTCTGATTGTTAATCCCGAATTCGCCTCGTTGATCGTCACCTAATCAACGGGCCCCGCTCTCTAATCACCTAGTCTTCATGACCTTGGTCTGTGACTAGTCTCATTAACCTCGCCACCTCGGCGAGGTCTTTCGCCTCACTTTAAAACTTATCGCAAGGAAAACAGAATGAAAT
The DNA here is from genome assembly GCF_014192335.1 of Aporhodopirellula rubra. Taxonomy (GTDB): domain Bacteria; phylum Planctomycetota; class Planctomycetia; order Pirellulales; family Pirellulaceae; genus Rhodopirellula; species Rhodopirellula rubra. The sequence continues at coordinate 40,733 of NZ_JACHXU010000005.1, forward strand.
CAACTTTAATCATCGTGTCGTTGTTCTTTGGCGCCGCTATGATGGGTTGCGGTGAGACTGCGCCGTCGGTCCCTTCGCCAACGGAACGCGACGAACTACGTGAATTGATGGCCAAGGAAGCAGCGGAACTGGAGGCCCAGGCAGCCCTCGAAGACGACTCTCCTGAATAACACAACATCGCGACTGACCAGACGCCCCGGTAGAACTTATTCATTTTTCTACAGCCACCGTCGCCAGACGGTGGCTCATGTTCTGGCGAACGTCGCGACCTTTCAAAACTCATCTCATCTGAAGAATTGCTCGAGATCTGGCGTGCGATCATCTAGCCCGAATGAATGTATCGTCTTCCGCACAAAACCAGCATGCAATACAGGGTCTACAAGACCGCTGAGAGTGCTCGTGTGCAATGGTTTCTCGATGATGATGATCGCCATCATTAGTTTTTTACTCGCGTTGACTCTGCAACATGGGTCCACGGCTTAGAACCGCCTGCATGGTGAGTAAAACAGTGCGGCAAATCCGCATCCCGATAGGAAACGACCTACAAAAGACACGAACTCCTCGCCATGTTCATCTAGACTCAAATTTTCAGCGAGGCGCTGTCGATCGCACTCGAAGTGAATCTCCCCACGACTTTGCACCATGAAGAATCTATTGATTTCCCTGCTCGTCCTTCCCCTCTCCACGGTTTGTTTCGCCGAACAACCCAATCGACAGAAACCGAACGTCATCTTCATCCTGGCGGACGATTTGGGTTATGGCGATTTGAGTTGCTACGGACAAACCCATTTCCAAACACCACACATTGACGCATTGGCTAAACGTGGAATGCGTTTCACTCAGCATTATTCTGGCAGCGCGGTCTGCGCACCGTCACGATGTTCGTTGATGACCGGACTGCATACCGGCCACACGCCTGTCAAGGGAAACGCCGAGCACGCCCCCGAAGGCCAGATGCCGATGCCAGCCGACACCTTCACGATCGGCCATTTGCTGCAATCGGCAGGATATCAAACCGGAGCGTTTGGTAAGTGGGGACTAGGATATCCCGGTTCCGAGAGCGATCCACTGAAGATGGGCTTTGACCGCTTCTACGGATACAACTGCCAACGGATCGCACATTGCTACTACCCGGCGTTTCTTTGGAATGATGACCAACGAGAATTGTTGTGGGGTAACGTCGCATCACACAAACGTGACTACGCGCCTGATCTGATCCACCGAGAAGCGATCGATTTCATACGAGAGAACAAGGACCAACCGTTCTTTTGCTACTACGCCGCGATCCAACCGCATGCTGACATGGTTGCTCCCGAAGAGTACATGAAAAGGTTTCGAGGCAAATACCTTCCCGAAGTCAGCTATCCGGAAGATTACTACGCCGCACAACCTGAAGGTCACGCCGCCTTTGCCGCCATGGTCACGGTGCTGGACGACTACGTTGGCGAGATTGTTGCCGAACTCGATGAACTCGAAATCGCCGAAGACACACTCATCATCTTCAGTTCAGACAACGGGCCGCACCAGGAAGGTGGGCACGATCCGGAGTACTTTGATTCCAATGGAGTAGTGAAAGGGGTCAAGCGAGATCTCTACGAAGGCGGTGTGCGTGTACCGATGATCGCGGTCTGGCCGGGCAAGATCGCTGCAGGAACCGAATCCGATCATGTCTGTGCGTTCTGGGATTTCTTGCCCACGATGGCTGACCTTGCATCGGTTTCGCTAGATCGCGACACGGACGGCGTGTCGATGAATCCGACTCTCTTGGGTCGTCCAAACCAGCACGAGCATGAGTATCTGTATTGGGATTTCCCCGCCCAAGGTGGACGCGAGGCGTTACGCAAAGGGAATTGGAAAGCGGTCCGATACAACATCAATCGAAAACCTGATGCGCCGCCCGAGCTCTACGACCTATCGACCGATGTTGGAGAAACGAACAACGTCGCAGACACCCATCCCGAGATCGTTGAAGAATTAGGCAGCCTGATGAGTCAGGCTCGCTCGAAGTAACGACGATTCAAAACATCTTGAACTCCTTCCGTGATAGTGACGATCAGACATGTTCCGAATAAATCAGGCCATTTTTCTGGGGCTCGGTTTGGCGGCCTCGCTTTGGGCATCGCCAATCCAATCTGCCGGTATCTCCAGCTTCGACACCGGGCACACAATCACCAAAGTCAGTGTCGCCCAACATGATGATCAGTCGATGATCATCGGCAGCAGTTACGATGGTGCGATTCTCGCGTTGAGCAGTGACGGCAAGCCTCTCTGGAAAAACGATCTCTCCGGGATCATGAATCACGACGTGTGGTGCGAAGACATCACGGGTGATCGCAATGACGAGATTCTCGCGGCGAACGCAGACGGGCACGTCTACTGCCTCAGCACGTCTGGCAAACTGCTCTGGGAATTCAAGGCGAACGACGCACCGATGTACTCGGTCTGCGTGATCCATCAGGCAGAGAAACCTTTCGTTGTCTGCGGAGGTTTTGACAACAATATTTACTACCTATCGCCTGAAGGGGCACAGGTAAAGCGACTGTCTTCGAAGACTTACTCGATCGCCAAACCTTGGGGGAACGATCCGTTCAAGCCGGCACCTCCTAAGAGGATGCACATGGCGAACTTCTTACGAAAAATAGTGCGTCCCGATGGCTCCGAAACCCTTGTCGTCCATGGTTCCATGAACGGAATGCAGGATAAGGGCGTGGTGTACTTGTTTGATCCCTTGGCCGATAAACCAACATGCACGACGGCGGTGAATGCGGGACGCGGAATCGGCGATCTCGTGGTTTCACCAAACGGAGAGGAAATCTTGCTGGGCACCTCGGCTCATGGAAACGATTCCTCCATGACGCGGATGAACGTCAATGACAACGAGCAGTCTTCGTTCAAACTGAGTTCGCTGAAGAAACAGGTTGACGGGTTCGGATACCGAGTCGTGCAGCCCGCGATATATCCCGTGAACGATACGTTTAGATACCTCTTGCTCTACGGACGGCAAATCGCATTGGTCCCACAGGATCTGAAAGCTGCCAATTGCGAGGTGCATTCGTGCCGGTTTTCGTTTAACGACATGTGGATGGACGAGGCGAATTCACGCATCATCCTTGCGAGCGTCCAAAGCGGGGGCAGCTGCATCCATATCCTCGATCTCACGAACGAGAAATGGAAGCAAGATTTCGCCGAACTCGTCCCACCGGGTAAAATTACCGCCATCTTGAAAGCCTCCGAACTGGTACGGCAACGGACACGTGCTTTCTCGCGTCCGAAATGGGAACGAGAACCGTTGCCCGTCTACATGATGTCCGAATCCGTTGATCAATCACTGCAGCCTCTCGTTGACGAGATCCAACGGACATCGAGCAGTCCAGTATTTCTCGACCATCAACATTTCGGCGTCGCGGAAGATTGGGACCGGTCGTCACTCGGCAATGAAAAATACGCGGCCAAACGAGACCGACGACGAAAGTACACACTGACTCCGCAACAAGCAGTCGATGCGTTGACGGACATCTACGACGGTGAGGACGGCGCGGCATACTGGGCCGGACACGGCAATGATCCCTACATGTTCACTCTCGACACGCTCCAAAAGGTGATCGATGCCGCCGATGGCAAGAAGACCGTCTTGATCTACCCCGAACTGGAAGACCACAGCGAAGACTTTGCGTTCGTCCTGAACAACCATTTCTACCCCTTGGCTCAATACGCCCAAGGCAAGAACACCAACATCTACGTGCGAACGAAACACTCTTTCTGGCAAGGCAACGTTTACTTGCCAATGTGGAATCGATTGCTGTCAGGAGAGTTCTCGGACGTCTTCGTTCCCGCCATGGAAGAGACCACGGACAAGGCGATGGAACTGAGTATCGCGGGCAGGTCGGGAATTTGGGCGAGTGGGGCGACCGATAGTTGGGGCAGTCGATGTGCTCGGGACAACACCAGTTTCGATCGATCCCGGCAACACTCCCATCAGATGCTTCCTAACCATTTCCTGAGAATGATGATCTATCACATCTCAGGTGGTGCGCAGTACATCGACAATTTTTCCGTCGACCAAGAGTACATGAGCTTGCTATGGGAACTGATTGCCAAAGGCGCTCTCTATGTTCCAAAACGCAACGAGATCGTCAGTTTCTCGCCGGTCCATCTCAGCATGCACGAACCGGATCACGAATACATGCTCGAGAGCAGCAACGTGAAGTGGTGCACCTTCTTCGACGCTGAGAAGGAAGCTCAACGCCCGATGGTGTTCAGTCGCCTGAACGGGAGTTGGCCAGGTGCCCCGGTAACGCAGTGGGATTTCTCGCGTTATGCCGCCGGCGTGAACGACCGCCGATTGAATTTCCTGCCGCCATATGAGAACGGATTGGTTCTGATCACGCCGCCTCAACACGGGCCTCACGCGAACCCCGACGCCCCACGAGGACGACTGCTCGACAACCTGCATCCCATTTACAAAGACATCCTGAACGAGCATCACACCGACGGGCACCGCTATCTATCGGCCGACGGCGAGCAGTCGTTTCCCGCGGACCGCTACTACGAAACGATCGAATCGGACATCAAAAAGGCCGCGAAACAATTACCGCTCACTGTTTCCGGTCAGGTCGCATGGGTTACCGCCCAAACGTCACCGACTCACCTGCGTCTGACTCTGATCGACAGCGGCTACATCAATCCGAATCCTCGCCAAGCGGTCGTTCATTTCCATACCGCTCAACCGGCGAAGATGCGAGACATCTTGTTCGGAACCGAATTCGACCTTTCAGACCCGACCGCAGTTACGGTGCCGGTGCCCTTAGGCATGTTTCGATTCATTGACATCGAACTCGACGCACCGCTCGTTGCTCAGCCATGAAACTTCTCATCTAGCCGACTACAGATTGACACTCATTTCCCACGCCCACATTTCACTCCCCCCACCGCCCGAAATCGCAACCATGCTACGCGTTCCTTGTCTCTTGCTGGCATTATTTTTTTGCTTTCCATCTGTTCCTGCCAACGGATTCTATGACGACTCGTTTGAGAACAGATCCGTCGTCAAGGACTTGAAAGCAGACCATGGGGTTCCGACAGACGGATCCACGGACATCAGCGCAGTCTTGCAAGGGGCGATTGATGAATTGAGCGAGAACGGTGGAGGCATGCTGACCATCCCAGCGGGAAGTTACACATTTTCAAACATTCAATTGCGATCCAACGTCCATATCGGAATTGACCATCAGGCAACACTGATTCCACACGTCGGCCAAACTGTCAAAAACACGACCTTGTTCGAATTAGGAAAAGCTGACGAAGAAATTGAAAATGTGAGCATCCGCGGACTCGGTGGCCGCTTTACCGTTAAGTTCTTCGAATACACGAAAGGACTTCAGGTTGTTTCCACTGGCAACGTGAAGAACTTCTACATTGCCAATTTTCATTGCATCGACGCGCAGACCGCATTGTCGTGCGTGAACTTCAACGCAACGGGAATCGAAACCGGTGGATCAGGAATGCCCAACCAAGGCACTGTCGAAAATATCAGCGTCGAAAACGCGCACTATGGATATGGTGTCGTCCAAACTCAAGCTGCCAAGAATGTTCTTTTCAAAAACCTATCCGGAACCGGCGGCGCCACGCTACGGTTCGAGACCGGACTGACCAAAATGAATGACGCGCAATTTGGCGGATTGTTCAATCTCGTCGGCGAGAACATCGAATGCACCAATGGCAACTGCGCGGTCATGATCTCACCCCACGCAATGACGAACGGCGTCGTCCGAGTTGATGGCGTGAAGTCCGTGGGATGCGGATTCGCCGTTCGGATTGAGGGCGGTTTTGTGTCGAAGAAATACGCGACCGCCGGGTTGAAGCCGGGCACGTTCGCGGAACGATCCTACGTGAAGAACATCGAAGCGACGTTTGGAGAACACGCTCAACTCAAACAAAAACACCTTCCTTACATGCCGTTGGAATTGATGAACTCGGTTCGAATCCCAGAAGAAGCCGAGTTCGCGACGCCTTTCATCGGCCCGTCGATCGCCGCGGTTCTTAATGACGCGAACTACCGCGTCGACGTCGAAATAGTGACGGCACACGGGTTTCAGTTCGCCGACGACGTGGTGACCGAACCGGTGCCGGGACATAAAAAGCGTCAAAAGTCGAACAAGTCAAATCGTCCCCAAAGCGATAGATGATCGCGCGGGCAAATGTCCACTTTACGCTACACGTGATAAACCAGCGGTTTAGCCAATTGCCGGTTACCGTATAGCAAGCCAGCCGGATTGACGTTCGCTTCTCGCTCATTACAAAACCGGGCTTAAAACACGGTGGTCAGTCAGGTTCGCACAACCGGGGCGACTCCCTCCACGACGGACGATGATTGTCGAATTTTTCGTGAACGCACAATGACGTAATCGACGGGTCGTCAATCCGGGTTTCAATCATGGTACGCTGGTTACCCTCTCTCCTCAAATCAAGGCCTCGCCACATGAATTACCCAACGTTTTGCAAGTCCGGCTTTCTGCCGGCCATTGTCTTGTTGTCGGCAGTGCTAGGTTCCACCGTCATCGCCGACGACCAGGCGTCTCCCGATCACAATGAACACGGTCAATGGATCCAACTTTTCAACGGGAAGGATTTATCGGGATGGACGCCGAAGATTCGCGGTCACAAACTCGGCGTCAACTACGCCGACACTTTTCGCGTGCGCGACGGATCGCTGGTTGTAACGTACGAAGACTATCTGCCTGAGGATTCGACCAGTCTCGACAGCGGCAAACGCAACAGCTTCGATAAGTTTGGTCACCTTTTCTACAAAGACACCTTTTCGCACTACAAGCTTCGGATCGAATACCGGTTCGTCGGCGAACAAATCGCAGGTGGTCCTGGTTGGGCTTATCGAAACAACGGGCTCATGCTACACGGGCAGGACCCAAAATTGATGACGCTGAATCAGAAGTTTCCCGTCTCGATCGAAGTCCAGTTGCTCGGCGGCAATGGCACCGACGCACGCACCAATTTGAATCTGTGTACGCCTGGGACGAACGTCGTATTGAACGGCAAACTTTTCACTCCGCATTGCACCAGCAGCAATTCCGACACCTATCATGGCGATCAATGGGTCACCGCCGAAATTGAAGTTCGTGGCAACGAGGTGGTGCGACATATCCTCGATGGAAAAACGGTCCTCGAATACACACATCCGCAATACGATCCGAAGGATCCCGAAGCCGCTCCACTGATTAGCGACGGCAACCTGATGCTCGATCGAGGCACGATCTCACTCCAGTCAGAAAGTCATCCAACGGAATTCCGCAAAATTGAACTGTTGAATCTGGAGAAGAACGCGGCACCGGCGAAAAACGATGTCGGAAATACAAACCAGACTGACAACGTCATCGACCGAGCGGTCGGCAATTGGGCGTTGAGATTGCCCAGTGGTGCCGCCGGTTGGCTCTCGCTGACTCACGACGCCGGTCAAATCAAAGGTGAACTCTGGACCGTCGGTGCACCGAAACAATTGACCGATGTGGCGATCACGGAAGACAAATTGCAGTTCTTTCATCGGCGTGCGTTTGGTGAACCTGAATATCCCGGAGGGCCGCCGCGAGGCGAAAAAGTTTCATGTCGTCACGAGGCGACGATCAACGGCGACCTCATGACGATCCTGGTAGAACACCCAACAGAGAGTGGCGGTTTCGATTCGGTGGCCTTTAATGGCACGCGCATCGATCCCGTGCCCGCGAAACCGGATTTGAATCGCGTGACGTTTGGTGAACCGATTGAACTCTTCAACGGAACCGACCTGGACGGTTGGCGGTTAACGAACCCTGCACAAGAAAACCGATGGAAGGTGGTTAATTCGGTTCTGGTCAACGAGACTCCCAAAACGACCTTCAATCCTTACGCCAGGTACGGCAACCTGAGAACGGATCGCGAATTCGACGACTTCAACTTGAACCTTGATTTCAAGGTTCCACCGGGAGGAAACAGCGGTATTTACTTGCGTGGTCGATACGAAGTGCAAGTCGTCGACTGCGACAGTCGGATGCAGGGGATCATCGGCGTCGGCTCGCTGTTCAGTCGCATCAAACCTACCGTGAATGCCGGGAAACCGGGCGGCGAGTGGCAACATTATGACATCACCTTAGTCGACCGTCATTTGACCGTCATCCTCAACGGCCAGAAGGTCATCGACAACGAACCAATCGTTGGCTGCACCAACGGTGCGCTCGATGCCGATGAATCCAAACCTGGACCGATCTATCTGCAAGGCGATCACACGTCGGTCCAGTACCGCAACATTGTCCTTCGTCCGGTCGTCAAAAACGAAAACCACACATCGCAACCTCACGGTGTTACCCGGTCGAAGACAAAGAGGTCGCGTCCCAACATTGTTTGGTTGATGGCGGAAGATATGGGACTCGATTTGGAGTGCTACGCAATGGCAGGCGTCAAAACTCCCAATCTCAATCGGTTAGCAAAAGAGGGAGCGTTATTCACCAACGCGTATTGCTCCAACCCCATTTGTTCCCCCAATCGATCCGCGATGATGGTCGGTGTCGATCAAACTCGGACCAACAGTCATCACCATCGCAGCAACCGAGACGTCCCGCTTCAACCTCCTTTCAAACCGATCACGGTTTACCTGCGTGACGCGGGCTATACCTGCTTGCTCGGACACAGCTCCGTCATGGCCAAAGGAACGAAAATCGATTGCAACTTTCGTCATGACGCAATTGGTCCCTATGACGGCGTCAATCACTTTGGACTGTTCGACAAACAAGCCGATTTCGCGACCGACGACCAACCGTTCTTCAATCAAATTCAATTGAAAGTGACGCACCGAGGTGATTGGTGGAACGAGGTGCGCGAGCAATCGACACACCCGGTCGCAGTCGAAGATGTCGAACTGCCACCTTACTTTGCCGACACGCCTGAGATCCGTTACGACTGGGCCACTTATCTCGACACGGTCGAATACATGGATAACGAAGTCGGGGTGTTGATGAAGTCGCTGAGAGATCAGGGACTCGACCAAAATACCGTCGTGATCTTTATCGCAGACAACGGCCGCTGCAATCTACGAGGCAAAGGCTATCTGCACGAGTCGGGTATACATGTTCCGATGATCGTTTGGGCGCCTGGCCGAGTCACCCCGGGAACCGTGATTGATGATCTTGTTTGCACAACCGACATTTCAGCGAGTGTCTTGCATCTCGCCGGCGTGGCCCGTCCTGACTACATGACCGCCGAACCGCTGATCGATGTCGACCAACCTCGGTATCGTCAATACGTCCGATCGGCACGAGACATTTGGGACGAGATCGACGAGTGCTCACGAAGCATCACAACGGATCGTTTCAAGTACATCAAGAACCACATGCCGGACGTTCCCTGGGACGCTCATCAAGCGTATCTCGATCTCAACAGACCTGCGGTGCATGTGATGCGACGCCTCGCTCGCGAAGGCAAACTCACTGCGAACGAAAGCGTCTTCTTTGCCGATCGAAAACCGTCGGAGGAACTCTATGACCTGTCGCGTGATCCGGACGAGATGCATAACCTTGCCGCCGATCCAGAGTATGCCGGCGTGATGGCCCAGTTGCGGGCCCTCGAATCAGAGTGGACGGACGCGAACGAAGACTTCGGGTTAAAGGACCTCGGGAATCGACACCCTGAGTTCGGACTCGCCGGTGAACTGGCTCGAGACGGAGTCCGTGACCAGGAACCGGAACTGTGGAAACGGCTCGAGAGTGGCGAGTTGATGGCCACCCAGGGTTGGATGAAACGCTACCAGAAGAAAGCCACGAAAAGCAAAAAAGCCCGTTAGAGCATCTCAAACGATGACGTGCTCGTTCGCAGCAATGAGAGTCGCCAGAATACGATTCCCCAATGTCAGGCGACATCGGCTGCATGTTTTAGAAAACCCTATCGATACCAATGGACGCAAACAAAGGCGTTCCTCAACAGCGTACTGCGGACCTCACGCGAGCACGTCTTTGACCACGTGACCGTGGACGTTCGTGAGCCTGCGTTCCAGTCCGTTGTGATAGTACGTCAACCGTTCGTGGTTGAGCCCCATCAGATGCAAGAGAGTGGCGTTAAAGTCGTAAACGGAAGTTTCGTTGACCGCCGCTTTAAATCCGAACTCATCACTTTCCCCATAACTGAAGCCCTTCTTCACGCCGGCCCCAGCAAGGAAACACGTGAACGCGTCAGGGTTGTGATCGCGACCGGTTCCGTTTGCCTGCAAGAACGGCATCCGTCCGAACTCAGTGCACCAAACGACGAGCGTGTGTTCCAACATCCCACGTTGTTTCAAATCCGCGATCAATGCCGCGGTGGGTTGGTCCATAATCTCGGCTTGCATCGCGTGTGTTTTTTCAATTTCGCTATGTGAATCCCAGTTGGTGATGCCGTTGCCACCCGCCGGGTCACTGCCATTAAATAGCTGAACAACGCGAACCCCCTTCTCGAGCAACCGTCGTGCGAGTATGCAGTTATTCGCGTATGCCTTCTTCAATTCCGTACCTGACTCCGTTCCATAGGATTTGTGAACATGGGCCGGTTCGTTCGCGATATCCATGACGTCGGGAACGGACGTCTGCATGCGTCCAGCGAGTTCATAACTCGCAATACGTGCGGCGAGATCGGCGTCGCCAGGGAACTGCTGCAGGTGTTTCGCGTTGAGGCGTTGTAACAACGACACACTCGCCCGATCGGCGTCAGAGGTGTACGCATTGGGGCGACCGAGGTTCGCGGGTGGGTTCGAGGCAGTAAAGTCAGTCCCTTGGAATGCGGCGGGTAGGAAACCACTGCCGAAATTATTTTTACCGCTACGCGCCAAACCACGGGGATCATTGATCGCGACGAATGCGGGCAGTTCGTCGGTTTCGCATCCCAACGCGTATGTTACCCACGCACCGAACGAAGGAAAACCTTCCATCGTGAACCCCGTGTTCATGAAGTTCTCGCCTTGCGGGTGAGCACTCGTTTGCGTGGTCAACGAATGCATGAAACAAAAATCGTCGACCATCCCGGCGAGATTCGGCAATAAGTCTGACACCATCTTCCCCGACTCGCCGCGCGGTTTGAAATCCCAAAACGGTTTGGCGATGTTGCCCGTGGGTCCCTCAAAGGTGACCTGCGGAATGCCAGGCGGCTTTTGACCGTCGAGCTTGTAAAGGTCCGGTTTGTAATCGAACGTGTCGACGTGACTGACCGCACCGGGGCAATAGATCACCAACACCTGTTTGGCCGGCATTTCAAAATGCGGATTGCGAGCGGCATAGGGATTCTCGTCATCGATATCCGGCCGAATCGGCCCCACACCTGATGTCGATGCGAGCAGGTTGTCTTTGGCGAGCAATTGCGACAATGCGATCGCCCCCAAAGACATCCCCGATTGTCCGAGGAAGGAACGACGATCGAGAAGAGAGCGACCAACGGGAGATAACTTTTCAGGATTCATCACGAAGATTCGATGTGTTGATGCAGTTGACTAGGATAAGGTGAACGGCAAACCCAAAGGTTTACGGCAGGAATGCAAACTCGTTGGTGTTGATCAACGTTCGACAAAGCAATTCGAGACTTTGCGTTTTCGCGACCTCGATCGATGCCTCCAATTCATCTTGTGAGGGTTGCCGACACAACAACAATTCGAAACAACGAATGACCTGTGCATCGATTGCATCTCCTCGCTCTGAACGTGCCCGTTCAGCCAGCAGTGTTGCTTGGTTAACCACGAAATCACTGTTCATCAGATTGAGAGCCTGCAGTGGCGTCGTTGAGACGGGCCGTTTGGCGCGGATCTGTCCGCAATCGGGAAAATCAAACGCGGTGAAGATGCGATCGTCGACTCGCCGCATTCGTTCCTGATAAAGCATTCGTCGCCAAGTTTCATCGCCGTGGTTGTCGACAACTTCCCATTGGGCATAGCGTTTCTTGACGTTGTGGATGCGATAGCTCGGCCCGCCAATCGTCGGATCGAGTCGGCCGGACGCCTGCAGAACGCTGTCCCGGATCACTTCGGCCTCGACGCGTCGGGGAGGGAAACGCCACAGCAATTGGGCGGTTGCGTCTTTCGCCAATCCGGCTTCATTCGGCGCATTGGATTGCTTGAACGCATCCGACAAAACGATCATTCTCACCATCGATTTCATCGACCAATTCGATTCGATGAATTGGCCCGTCAACCAATCGAGCAACTCCGGATGCGTTGGCGGTGCACCGGCGAGCCCAAAGTCACTCGGTGTGGGCACGATGCCCGAACCGAAAATATGATGCCAGATCCGATTCGCCATCACGCGAGCGGTCAACGGATTTTCAGGCGACACCAACCAATCCGCGAATGCTTGGCGGCGGAGTGCCCCGGGACTCTCGGGATCGATTCCTAAATCGCCACCGAGTCGATTAGGTGCGGCGGCATGTACACGATCTCGCGGGCTCTCGGGACTGCCTCGTGCCAACACGAACGTTTCAACGGGTTCGACGAACTGTGCCAAGAACGCGGGCTGAGGTCCCTCGACTATCAACGCACCAATCACTTCCTGGATTTTCTGTTGCAGAGCTTGACGCTGCTCAATATCGGTCGACTTCTTCCTCATCGCCGCCGTGGACGCAAAAGGTCGCCACTGACCGTCGTCGTCAAGTATTTCGATATTGAAATCGCCGTACTTGGATTTGTTCATGCCTTCCAAGTAGTCGGTTTCGAGAAAATCTTCACGATTGGAACTCAACCGAATACTGCTAACAGAAACCGTTTTGGGAAATTCGAACTGGAGCCAAGGCGTCTCTTTGTTTCCCTTCTTACTGACACCTCGCCACCCCTTGGTACCGAAAACACCGTTATTCAAATTGCTGGTCGGCTGACTCGCGACGTGAGTGGATGGATTATCAGTGATAACCGCACCTAATTCAGGTGCGAGCACATTCCGATGCTCGCCGTCCGCTTCGAGAATTTCCATCTCATCCAACATCACCCAACGGCCGTTAAAAACGATTCGCATCTCGTCGATCGTTTGAGTTGGGAAATGAACTTCCTCGTAGCCCGTCCAATCTTCAACCCACGCCCATCCGTTGGATCGCATTTCTTGACGCTGATCGTCCAGGTGGCTTCGCAACTGAGTGGATCGCAAAACGCGAGGGTGATCGTCGGCTAGTTCAGGGAATCGGCTCCCAAATTCCACATCTTGGAATGCGGCCGACATGGAATAGTAATCTTGAATTGATATCGGATCGAATTTGTGGTTATGGCATCGGGCACACCCGATCGTCACGCCCATCATCGACGCGCCGACGGTCTGCAACACTTCGTCCATCCGATCCGCACGCGCTTGACGGATCGCGGTCGGCTCTTGGCCAACGGTCGCCGCGGGAACATGAGGTCCTGCGACGAGAAAACCGGTTGCATCGCCATGACCGAGCACATCGCCGGCGAGTTGTTCCCGAATGAACTCATCGTAGGGTTTGTCTTCGTTGAACGACCTGACGACGTAATCGCGGTACATCCAGGCATTCTTGCGATAGAGATTGCTCTCGCTGCCGTTGGTTTCGGCCCATCGAATGACATCGAGCCAGTGCTGCGCCCATCGCTCACCAAAGTGCGGCGAGGCGAGCAATTCCTCAATCAAATTTTCGTAAGCTGCATTCCTCTCTTCAGCATCTCTGTCTTCGGCAAACGCCTCAATGAACTGAGTCGTTCGCTCGGGCGTCGGCGCGAGACCGGTGAGGACAATGGATGCTCGCCGGATAAGTGATCGCGCGTCCGCGGTGTCGGAAAACGACACCCCGGCGCCGGCGAGTTTTTCACGCAAAAAGTCGTCGATGCAGTCTTGGTCGAATTCGGTTTGACGCGGAAGAAACGCCCAGTGATCGATCTCTTCTTCCGCAATATCGTCCATCTGGCCCGGCCAGACCGCCCCGGCTTGGATCCAACGCGTGATGAGATCAATGTCTTCGTCCGCGATTTTATCTTCGTCCGGTGGCATCGCCATCTCTTCGTCAACGTGATTGATCACATCGATGAGGTAGCTCTTCTCGGGATGCTCGGGCACGACCGCCGCCAATCCTGAATCGCCACCACGAAGCATGTACCCACGCCGGTCCAGACGCAAGCCAGATTCTTGTTCGTCCTCTCCGTGGCAAAACAAACAGTTGTCTTCGAGGATCGGATAAACGTCATTCTCGAAGTCAATTTCGCTCGCGAGTGTGATCTCAGACGAGGTCACTAGAACCATCGCGACAAATTGAAATATCAGCCATTGGCGAATCATAAGGCAGCCTCCCATCCTGCGTGAAGTTGATCCATCAACGCGTTAACGACATCTGGGTTCTCAGTCGCAAGGTTCGTTGTTTCGCGAGGATCGGTCTCGTGATCAAACAATTCAACGAAGACAGGATCCGCCGCCAAATCACGACGGTCTTTCCAAACGACCAAACGGTAGCGATCCGTTCTCATCGCAAACCCGGTTAGGTGCTGTTCGAACAGATCGCGTTGCCAAACGTCAGGAAATTGCTGCTCGATACGCGTTTCGACTTCCGTGATGAGAGGCCCAAACCAGGTTTCGCGCATCGCCGGTGAAAGTGGATTGGCTGCCCATTCTCGCAGTGCCGGGTTGGGGTACTGGCTGAACACAGCCGTCTTCCATGGCAGGGTTGGATTTTCGAGCAACGGAACGAAGCTATGGCCTTCGACGTGATCGGGTATCGGCACGCCAGACAACTCGCAGAGCGTTGGGAAGATGTCGACTAACTCAACCAAAGCATCCGTTTTCGCCCCACGTGTTTTCATGCCAGGCGTCCAAATCATCAGCGGTACGCGAGTCGCGATCTCATAGTTGGTTGCTTTCCCCCAAACGCCCATGTCGCCGAGATGCCAACCGTGGTCTCCCCAGACAACGATGATCGTGTTGTCGCGAAGCCCCTCTTCTTCGAGAGCGGCGATCGCTTTCCCAATCTGGGCGTCAACGTAGCTGACACAGGCGAGGTAAGCGTGCTTGAGCGTTCGTGAAAGTTCTGGCCCCAGCGGTCCTGATTTAGGAATTCCCGCTCGCGTTCTCAGTTCAAACGAAGCATGCAATCCCATCGAAGCGCCCGCGGATGGTGCGTGATCTTCTTCAGCCATTGGAATTTCGGCCGGGTCATACATGTCCCAGTACCTCTTCGGCGCAACCCAATTCAGGTGAGGCTTCTTGAAGCCCAATGCCAAGAAAAACGGCTTGTCAGGTTGTTGGGCCAATTCCTTCATCGTCGCGATAGCTTGCAGCGTGTTGTAACCATCGACATACGCGTGATCAGGTACGTCGGCGCATTCATAGGCGGGCCCGCTCGCGAGTCCACGTTTGGCGGCTTCACCATATTTGGCGATCATCGCCTTACGATCTTCGGATTGGATTCGCTGATTTTCGGGGAGTGCAAATCCACCGCTGGGTTTCTTGACACCAGGCATTTTGCGAACTGGTTCACGGCTCCACGAATTTTCCTCGTCCGTGTCGCCTTGATGGAAGATCTTTCCGGTGTAGACCGTTTCGTATCCGTGCTCGATCAGATGCTGAGGCAAGGTGATGATGTCGGGCTGCAACTCTCTGAGCGAAACATAATTGTGAAACAATCCTGTCGACTCGGGCCTCGCCCCGGTCATCAAACTGGCGCGGGAAGGACGACAGATCGCCTGCTGACAGTACGCGCGGTTGAAGAGCAGCCCGTCACGCGCCAACGCGTCGAGATTCGGTGACACCGCGATAGGAGATCCATAGCACCCCAGTTCTGGACGCAGATCATCGACAGCGATGAAAAGAATATTAGGTTGATCGGCGGCGTGAACGAAGCAGGCAAAAACCAGTGTGCATGCGATACCTAACATTCGCTTTAAAGTGGGGATGCTTGAATCCATCTTGGCTCTTTTGAAGGTTGATGATGAAGGTCCGACAATTTCTTCGATTCAATCCGGGCTGAATCGACGCTCAACCGGTTTTGAACAGCGATTTCTGAGTCATGCACTCAGCTCCAAACCGCTATTCCTGCTATTGTAATATAATTAAAGAGCGTTTGTTGAGGGGTTTTCTACTTAGATGGGTGCGATATCCGAAATTAAGCGATTGTTTCGAGCGGACGGTTTGGGACGCAGTCTTGATCGCCCCGTCTGGACCGATCGCCGCCATGCAGAATGCTTGGCTGGGCCACGGACCGGTAGACTCTTGTCCACAACGCAGTCCTTTCGACTGACATGAGGCCGTGCTGAGCTGCCGAATTCAGGTGCCATCGTTTCTCTAGTATCCAACGGGTTTTCCTCGTTCGTATAAGTCGGCAATTTCCGTCGCGGTGAGTGGTTCACTGAAGATGGCAAGCTCGTCAATCGTTCCATTCAAATTTCGAACGGCGAACCACGGAGTGTTGCGAAAAGGCTGGCCCCAATTTCCGATTTCAGCCGGTCCGATTCGGAGTTGTTCGATGTAATGACGATCAACAATCGCCTCATGGCTGACCGGTTTCCCATTCACGTAATGGGTCACCTCGCGGCCGGCGGGATCGTAAACGACCGCGAAATGGAACCACTGCCCACTCCTGGAAATATCCCAAACCGGTTCTGTGAAATAAACGTGTGCGAGACCCGCGGTGTCAACAAAACGGCCATCCCGTTTACTGTATCGTTGACGGTTTTTTGTATCGTCGACCATAACCGAAAACATCAAACGCCCGCTGTTTTCGATCTGCCAGTGCAGTTCACCGGTCTCGTACCCGTCGCTCATGAATAACGCGTTGTAAACATGATCGAGGCTGTCGATACGAGCCCACGTTGCCAGCGTCAGAGATGGAAACTCACCATCAATTCGTGTCCGGACACGGGCTCCGATGCGATCGAATTCCAACCCGCGAGAATCCTCACCGAATCGGCCCATCGTCGGTTGCACCGGCCCGACCAAGGTCCCATCGTGTGCTTCGCCGGTATTCGCCGCGTTGCCGACCGCGCGAGCTCTGAGCGTATTTGTGATCGGGTAATACGCGAGCAAACGTTCGTCACGTTCCAATTGTTTCGCATGCACCTGCCATCGCACGAGACGTTGTTGCTCCACATCGTCGCGTCGACGCTGCAACTTTGAAAGATCGCTCGGTTGAGCAAAATCGCGAGTTGAGTTTGCCGTACCGATCCATCGCTGTTCACCGGAAAAGAGATGCTCACCGTCATGTTCACCACCGCGCATCGCAACCTCTCCATCGAGAACTTCGACGCGAGCACTGTTCCCGACAACGTCCATTGAAAACTCCGTTCCCAAATCAACAACCTCGCAATCAGCCGCCTTCACGACGAAGCCACGTGCCGCGGGCGGGACGGTCGCTCGCAGACGTCCCTCGGCGACGGTCACCGACCAGTCTGAGTCGATTTGCAACGAAGCCGGTCCCTCGACGGTGAGAGTCGCGCCGCAGAAAAAGTCGATCTCGGCGAGTCCTTTGTCAAATCGAAGCAAACCTTCGGATATCACATCACCGTCACGATAGTTAAGAGTATTGGCGCTCCATTGGACGTCGACCGAACGCCGCAGCATCGCGTGACCTGCAATCGTCTGTTCCAGTGGTTCGTTTGCGGATTGGTTTGGCGAGTTTTTTTGCGCAACGTCCTCTCCAAGTCCTCCGATCCAATATCCCGATAGGCCGACGACGATCAGAAGACAAGCCGCGATGGCGAGTCCAAACCAGGAAAACCATGGCGACACGGAAGTCCGCACGTTGTCCAACCCACCGACGTCAGCAACCGATTGCTTCACGATCTCACCCGCAAGCGTGTCGACGTAAAGGTCGCCCGGATATATCGCGCACAGAGCCTCATGATTATCGAGTAGCTCGTGATAGCGAGCGACCGCCGCGGGCGATTCCAGCAAGAATCGCTGCAGTTGCTCGGATTCTGATTTCGTCAACGTGCCATCGATCAAAGATGACACGAGCACGTCAAGACGTTCGGTCGATTCAGATGTCATATTCGGGCTCCTGCATGATCCCTTTGCTCACGCACTCGGCAAGTTGTCGCCGGATGCGTGAGAGTTGCATGCCGAGCGCGTCAACCGATTTCGATAACGATTCCGCAATCAGTCCGAGCGAATCGCCGTCGCGGTAACGACGCTGAATGAGCCCTCGATCATGTTCTCTCAAACGATCCAAACATTGTTGCAGTTGCGGAATTCGTTCGTCCACCGACGCGATCTCATCCACCGCCGACCGGTCAATCAGTTCGCAAACTTGGTCCGTGAACACGACTCGACTGCGTCCCTCATTCTTTCGCCACGCCATGACTTGAAATCGAGCAATCGTGAACGCCCACGCGATGAAGCTAGAACCGTGTTGAAAGTCAGCGGATTTTTCACAAAGAACGAGATTGGTTCGCTGCAGAAGCTCGAGAGTCTGCTCGCGGTCCGCCAATCGCTTTAATATAAACCCGTACAACCGAGGCTGAATCGCAGCGATCTCGGCAGCAAACTCTTGGCTGGGTGAAAGATCTCGCATGGGCAAGCGGTCGTTATTCGGTTCGCTGTTCGTCATAGTAGAGATAATAGAACTCGCACGACAAACCTAACAACATTCTTTCGTTTTTCTTGATGCACCCAGAATTCCACCGACATCGCCCTTCGGATCGGTCCGAACGAAATCCACGAGCTTCCTTCTGCCGACCGAACCCAAACCTATAGGCTTGGCATTCTCAACGCACTCCCACATTTGGTCTGTTAGGATAATTGTTCGCGATGGCAACGCGGCCCAACCACTTCGGCCAACGACGACAAAAAGGGATGGACCGAATCGCAGATCAGCAGTTCACTGAACCAGCGGTCGCGATTTCGCCATCCGATCTCTGCCCGCCCCCGCTCGCCTCCCCACCTCATACATCCCCACGTTATCGTGCAGCGTCTTTCCTCACTGCCTCGTCATGTTCTGTTTTGGTGCTGGGTCGTCTTGCAATCGACGAGCGTCAGCATGGCGGACGAATTCCGATTCAACCGAGACATTCGACCGCTGTTTTCAGACACTTGCTTTCAATGCCATGGCCCCGATTCCAACACACGGGAAGCCGGACTGCGACTCGACCAGCGTGATGCCGCGATTGATGATTTGGGAGGATATGCGGCGATCGTCCCTGGCAACGCATCGGCAAGTGAAGTGGTGCAACGGATCAATAGTGAGGATCCCGATCTGCTGATGCCGCCTCCCGAATCAGGATTGGTGCTGAGGGAGAAACAAAAACAGAAACTGGCCGATTGGATCGACCAAGGCGCAGCTTACGAACGTCACTGGGCTTTCGAACCGATCATTCGCCCCGATCTTCCAAAAAGCTCGCGTGCGCACGAACCGATCGACGCGTTCATCCTCGATGCGTTATCAACCGCGAATCTGAAACCACTTGGCCTCGCAACACCTCGAACACAATTGCGGCGAGTATCGCTCGACTTGACAGGCCTGCCACCGACCCTGGAAGAGATGAGCGTTTTCCTGACCGATGTCGATTCCGACGGCATCGAGATCGCTTTCGAAAACGCCGTCGACCGGCTTTTGCAATCGCCACGCTACGGCGAACGCATGGCGTGGCAATGGATGGAAGCGGCACGCTATGCCGACACCGACGGCTACCAGAATGACGGGCCTCGTGAAATGTGGCGTTGGCGAGATTGGGTCATCGACGCCTACAACGCAAATCTCCCGTTTGATGATTTCACAATCCTTCAATTGGCCGGTGACCAGTTTCCCGATCCGAGCGAACAAGACCTCATCGCGACCGGATTCAATCGAAACAACCGATACAATTCAGAAGAGGGAATCCCGATCGATGAATTCCTGCTCGAAAACGCGGTTGATCGTGTCGACACCACCGCCACCGTTTGGATGGGGATCACGGTCGGTTGTGCACGTTGCCATGACCACAAATACGATCCGTTTAGCCAGCGGGAATACTATCAACTGATCGACTATTTCAATGATGTTGCCGAGAGCGGTCGCGCGATCAAACTGGTGAACTCAGAACCGTGGATTAAAACTCCGACAGACGCGCAGCGTACGAAACTCGAAAAGCTCGATCGGCGTGTTGCGACCTGCCTCGACAACATGCACGACGCTGAGGAAGAAATCGCCGAGGCCCAGCAAATTTGGGAAACGCCGTTGGATCCCCCGTCACTGTCTCCCATCATGATCCATGGGCTCGATCACTACTTTCATTTTGACGCGTCCAACGAACGAGTTGCCATTAAGAGGGCGGACGGAATCCATCCGGCCCCGTCCACAAGTCCGTTCGGCAACTCTGCAGTCGTATCTGGAAACGATCACTACAACCTAGGAAAAATTCCTGGACTGATCGGAAACGGCCGGTTCTCGATCGCGTTTTGGATGTCGCCGGGCCAAACCAATACTGGTGTCGTTTTGTCGAACGAACAAGCCAACACGAAGCGTGAGGGAATCTTCATCGAGTTCGTTGACGGGCACCTCCGTTGGAACATCAACAGCCGCTGGATCTCGGGTGTGTCGACGATTCAAACAAAACGAACATTCGAAATCGGAAAATGGATGCACATCGCTCTGACCAATGACGGGACACAGCGAGCTCGCGGCATGAAAATTCATGTCGATGGCGAACCACAAGACGTCGAGGTCATTCGAAACACAAACAGCAACAGGCCCAAACGCAATCACGGCGCGGACATGCTGATTGGTTTCAGCAAACATGTCGGTCATTGGAAAGGTCAACTAGACGAACTCCGCTTCTACTCGAGCCGAACATTGTCAGCGGACGAAGTGGAGCTGATCGCGTGTGCCGAGACTCCGGAATCCATTGCGACCGTACCACCGGCGCAACGCACGGAACGTCAAGCTCGCGTGATGCGTGCGGCCTATCTCGCCAACACCGATAAAGCCGAGCACGAACGTTTGCTCACCGAGTTACAAAACGCCCAAACGGAGCGAACCAAATTCTGGGATTCGCTACCCACCACGATGATCATGCAAGATTTGCCCGAAGGCCGACCGTCCTTTGTTCGAACGCGCGGCGTGTACGATCAATTGGGCGAACCCGCACCCGCAGGCGTACCGGCTGTTTTGACGACGGCACAACCGACCAATCGACTCGAGTTTGCACGATGGTTAGTGGACGGCCAACATCCACTAACGGCCAGAGTGACCGTCAATCGTTATTGGCAGATGTTGTTTGGTCGCGGACTCGTCAATACACCCGAGGACTTCGGTTCCCAAGGTGACCTCCCCACCCATCCGGAAATGCTCGATTGGTTAGCGTCCGACTTCATGGATCGCGGTTGGGACATTAAGGCAACACTTAAACAAATGGTCATGAGCGATGCCTATCGCCGCAGTTCGAACGTCACGAAGTCGCATTTAGAAAGAGATCCTGACAATTTGTTCTACGCTCGCGCGAGCCGAAAGAGATTACCAGGCAACGTCCTGCGTGACCAAGCCCTGATGGTTTCCGGACTGCTGGTGGAAGAGAGAGGTGGACCTAGTGTTAACCCGTACCAGCCTGCGGGATTGTGGAAGGAGGCCAGCAATTTCACTTACAAAGTTGGCAAAGGCGATGAGTTGTATCGGCGCAGTCTCTACACGTATTGGAAACGCACGCTCTCGCCACCGAACATGGCGTTGTTGGATACTGCCGACCGGGAATGGTGTTCGGTCAAACCACGGCAAACCAACACGCCGCTGCAATCGCTGACACTCCTCAATGATGAGACATTCGCAGAAGCGGCACGTAAATTCGGCGAACTGATTCTCTCGAGATCAACAAACGACGATGAACGGATCGCTTACGCGTTTCACCGATTGTTAGGACGAGCCCCCACCGACGATGAGGCGAGTATCTTAACCGACGCGTTTGCAAGTTACCGCGATACGTTCACTCGATCTCCGGAACAGGCCAAAGCGGTTCTCTCGATCGGTCAATCCGAATCCGATGATGATCATTCGGTCGTCGACCGGGCCGCCGCGACCGTGTTAGCCAACGTCCTATTCAATTTGGAAGAGGCGACGACTCGTGACTGATGAACTGATTCCCTCCCCATTGTTCAACCGCCGCGATTTGATGGCGTCCGCTTCGGCAACCCTGGGCGGTGCAACGTTGGCGTCGCTTTTAGACCCGACATCATCGTTCGCCTCAACGCCTGGACCGAACGGCCTGCATTTCACACCACGCGCTAAACGCGTCATCTATCTGTTTCAATCCGGTGGACCTCCTCAGCACGACCTGCTGGATTACAAACCGCACTTGAACACGGTCCACGGCGAAGAAACGCCTGAGTCCGTTTTCAAAGGCCAACGATTGACCGGCATGACGGCGGGGCAATCTTCGTTTCCCGTTGCCAAATCCATCTTCGATTTCAAGCAACATGGCGAAAGCGGCACGTGGGTCAGCGAGGTGCTTCCCCACACGGCCAAAATCGTAGACGACCTTTGCATTATCAAGTCAATGCATACCGAGGCGATTAATCACGATCCCGCAATCACGTTTTTGCAAACAGGCTTTCAAATCGCGGGGCGGCCCAGCATTGGTGCCTGGATGAGCTATGGGTTAGGAAGCGAAAACGAGAACCTACCCGCGTTTGTCGCAATGCTGTCAGGCAACGGAGGACAACCTCTCTACGATCGGTTGTGGGGCAGTGGATTTTTGCCCTCGGTACATCAAGGCGTTCGTTTTCGCAGCGGCAAGTCGCCCGTTTTGTACTTGAACAACCCGCCGGGAATCACCGCTGACGTGCGTCGCGACACGCTCGACCGGCTCTCCGAGTTAAACCATCTTCGTGCCGAGGAAGTCGGCGATCCCGAAATCGTGTCGCGGATCGAGCAGTACGAGATGGCTTATCGGATGCAAACTTCGGTGCCTGAACTGACCGATGTTTCCGATGAGCCCGAGAGCACGTTTGAACTCTACGGCGACGACGCACGCAAGCCGGGCACGTATGCTCACAACGCATTGATCGCACGGCGTCTCAGCGAACGGGGCGTGCGTTTCATTCAATTGTTCCATCGTGGATGGGACACACACAATGGACTGCCCAAACAACTGAAGGCTCGCTGCAAGGAAACCGATCAAGCGACGGCAGCGTTAGTCACCGACTTGAAGAACCGTGGACTACTCGACGACACGTTGGTCGTTTGGGGCGGCGAGTTTGGACGGACGGTATATTGCCAGGGTGATTTGCAGGCGGCGAACTATGGTCGCGATCATCATCCACGTTGTTTCACGATGTGGATGGCAGGTGGCGGCGTCAAACCAGGTGTGTCGCACGGCATCACAGATGAGTACGGATACAACATCGTGGAATCCCCTGTCAGCGTGCACGACTTGCACGCCACGATCCTTCACCAACTCGGCGTCGATCACGAAAAGCTAACGTTCAAATTCCAAGGTCGACGCTATCGATTGACCGATGTGCACGGTGAAGTCGTCCAGTCACTGTTAGCTTAAACGGTTCGGCAGTCCGATTTCGTTGAACGGGCGTGTACCGAGATTGAGAGTGCGCCGATCCACGAGTGTTCCTGTCCAAGCTCGAAAACATTTTCGCAGCCCAGTGCTTTAGTGGCAATGAATCGGAGGACGAGACGGGACTGGTCGAGCACTGCACAAGGGAAGGTTGCCCCCCTCCAATTACCTCATGCTTTGCGGTGATGACCGCGAGCGGTTGCCATGAACCCCGATACGATTGCTGAGCCTCTGAACTCGCTGTTCTTGCCATCACCAGATGGCGTCGACGATTGAAACGTTGTTGCCGGTTCTCAAGTGCCAGGGAAAATCGATTCACGGAGTGATCGGACCGTGCACGATGGCCTGCATGTGTTCCCTGACATCGGGTGTGCCATAAACTCTGTCGATCATTTCAACGTAGACCTTCGTAAATCGCGATTCGCTCGCGAGATCACCGAAAACCTGTTTTATGTTTAGGAACGACAGACGATCTTTGCTGGTCGCTTTCGCCGCCTCGTGCAGTTCGTCTTTCAAAGCGTCCGCCACTTCGAGCGGTTGACCATGGCGATCGGCGTGCTTGTCGCTGTAGTAGCACCACGCCGCGATCACGAGCGCCGCGTAGCGAATGCTGCCACCACTGGCTAGGTTTTTGCGGAGCGTTGGAATCAGGAACACAGGCAATTTGCTGGAACTCTCCAGACAGATTCTGGCCAGATTATCCCGGATACTTGGATTGCCAAACCGCTCGATCAGTGTCGCCTTGTAAGCATCCAGGTCGATCCCTTCCACCGCATCGAGCACGGGTGTTGCCTCGATGTCGAAGAACTTGCGGAGGTATTCACGGAACAGTTCGTCATGCACACACTCGCCGATCGTTTGGTAACCAAACACGCTGCCGAGAATCCCCAGCACGGAGTGACCGGCGTTCAGCAATCGCAGCTTCATTTCTTCGTAGGGCTTCACATCATCGACGAACTGCGCGCCAGAGTTTTGCCAGTCGGGACGTCCCACGCAAAAACTGTCTTCGATCACCCACTGGTGGAACGGTTCGCAGACAGCTGGCCATTGATCATCCAAATTGAATTCGGTACGTAAATATTCGATGTCCGATTCGGAGGTGACGGGGGCGATTCGATCGACCATTGCGTTAGGAAAGCAAACTTCTTTGTCAATCCATTCCGCCAAATCAGCATCCTGCAGGCGTGCAAACGCAACCAGCATCTTCCGGATCAGGTTGCCGTTGTGTTGGACGTTGTCACACGACTGGACCGTAAACGCGGGCAAGCCAGCCTCGCGTCGCTTCTTCAGTGCCGCAGTCAAATACCCGAACACGAGTCGGGGTGTTGAAGGATTTTCGACGTCGTATTGGGCATCGGGATTCGAAATATCGAACTCTCCCGTTTCAACGTCCACGTTGTATCCGCCTTCGGTAATCGTCAACGAAACAATTTTCGTCGCTGGATCGGCCATTCGATCGATGACGGACGCGGGATCGTCGCATCCCAACAGAAAATCGACGATCGATCCGATCACTTTTGTTTCCACGTTGCCATCGGGATGTTTGACGATCAGCGTGTAAAGATAGTCTTGTTCTTTTAGGATCGTTGCCATTCGGCGATCAGCCTCACGCAGGCCAACGCCACAAATCCCCCACTGCGTAACGTCTTCGGACTGAAGGAGTAGATCGGTGTAGAAAGCCTCGTGAGCCCGATGGAACCCACCCACTCCGACGTGGACGATTCCCGTGGTCAATCGACTGCGGTCATAAGTCGGACGCGCGAGGTCGGGAGGGAGTTGCGAAAGGTTGTCTTGGTTTAACTTGATTGGGTTATTCATGAGTGTGTTTGGTTTTCGTACCGCTGCGGAACTCGTCGGGCGTTTGGGTCACGGGAGGAATCGAAAGTCTGAACGACTTCCGCTACATCAAGGTCATACTTGAACTCGGTTGAGTTTCTTGGTGCGTTGCAATGCCCAGTACGAGGAACCGAAATAGACGATCGTCATCACGAATCCCCAAGTGTAGAACACGCCAACATTGCGTTCGTACGCCGCCATATCGCCACTGGCGAACATCACGACCAAGGCCAGCACCAAGGTTACCGTCAATGCGATCCAGGCGATGCCGTGTAGAACCTTCGACATCAGCGAATCGTCGTGAATCGGCTCGCCTTCCGTAACGGCTTGCTTCGATTGAAATTCCTTGATGGCGGCGTTTAATTCATTTTCAGCTGCTTCCTCCACTGGATAACTTTCCGCAGCCCCGAATCGGCTAGCCAGGAACGTGTACAGGACGATCGTGAATGCCCATGTCGGAAGGAAAAGATAGAAGAACGACATGACTTGCAAGTAGTTCAGTCCAAACCCGAACACCAACCCGATGGCCCACGAAGCGATCGCGGGAGTGCTCCACTCAAGTTTGCGATACTTCAACCAATATCGGGTCAGCCCGATCCGAGGAAAGATGAAGTGTTCCGCAAAGACGATTCCGCCGACGGGAACGACCAACAGTCCCGCGTAAGTCAACAGCGGCAGAATCTGCCTGTAGACAAACGGGAAGCAAGCGATCACGACGGTCACGACGCCGACCGCGAAGGTAACTTGTTTTCGCGAATGATTGTGGAAGATGGCTTGGGCGGCTAAACCGGCGCGGTACAGGTTCGCGTTGGCCGTCGTCCATCCGGCAACGATCACAATGACGTAGCCCGACAATCCCAACGCCCGGTAGGCGACATCGCCGGGGTCAAGTTCAACGATCGTTGATTTCAACAACACCGCCGTGCCAGCGCCCATGATGCCCGCGGCGATCCACGCGATGTAGTGGCCGAACAACATACCGGCACTCGTGCAGAGTCCGTAGACCGTTTTACGGGCGTACCGCAGCAATGCCATGTCGATCAGTCCGAAGTGGGTGATCGTGTTGGCGGCCCAAGCGAACCCGATCACTTCCAACAATCCGATCCCCGGCTCGCCTGCGCTATTGACGCCCGTCCAAATGGATTGGTCTCCGATGGTGATGAAATCGGAAAAACTGGTTAGCTGTGTCTGCCCGATGACTGCATTAGCGAGCGCTGGAAACAGAGCAAGAGCACCACTAGTGAACATGACGATTAGCCACGGACCGCATAGCCCCGAGAACTCGGCCACGGCGTTGAACCCGTACATCGCCACCAGCACAACGATCATGCCGACGCCAAGAACGACCAACACAAACAAACTATTGTTGGGATACCACTCCAACTGTGCGGGGATATTGAATAGCAATCGAACCGCCGTACATGACACCGTAATCATCGCGGCGGAAATCACCGTGAAGATCAACACGTTGGCCGCGTTGTACAAATCGCTCATCGTGTCGCCCGCGATCTTGTGCAGGTACGTGTAGAGACTCAAACGAGTTTGCACGGCAATCGGCGTGGTGATTAGAGTCCAGCTCAAGATCGCAAGAATGTTTCCGATCAGCAGCCCCACCAAAATATCGACCGTCGTCGCTCCTAACGCGACAAACGTGGCGCCGATAACGAACTCCGTTGCCGCCACATGTTCCCCCGCATACAACCCCGCGAAGTGCGTCCAGCCGTGCAATTTGTTCTCCGGAATGGGCAACTGTTCCGGATTCATTTCGGCAATCGCAGGCGGGTTGGATTTCATGGATTTCTTCAATTCGCGTTGTGGTTGCTTCGGCGTGGGGTCATCAAGGAACGTCGCACAGTTTCGGCCTATTGTAACCCTCACCTCACTATAAGAGCAGTTTCAATGCCGCTATGCCACAGTCAGTAAGAGGCTCATGATTTTTTTCACTGGTCTCCGCCTCGAGTGCCTAGGCGAAGAAACACACGTGAATCGTTCTTTACTTGACTTGCTTGTATCGTGGATGCTTTCTGCGAACCGCTGCGTTCAAATGCCCCGCTTACCTCTATCAATCACTTTAGAACGGGGCACCGCCCCACGCGCCCAGTACTGTGCGGTTCGCAATATTACCGGTGCCACTTGGATTCACGATGTACCGCAACGCGGGCTGAACGTAGGCGGCAGGAAGGAGTTGGAACCGGTGCCCGCGTTCGTAGACAATTTCGTGGTCGACCTCTTCGCCGATCGAGTCGCCATCGTCATCACTGAGTTCACCATAGGTCGCAAAGCACATCGTGTGGTCATCGGCACGTCCAGGACACATCCCCTTGCCATTGATTCCGCAACTGATCTGCACAAGCGTTTTGACGACTTCATCGTGTTCTGAATTGGAGGCGAAGCAGAAAACTGTCAGATTACGGGCAACTTCGACGTCAACATGCCCGTAAATGCGCAGTACGCGGGGTAGACGAAAACACCTGTTGCCGCGAGGAGTCTGTGTCGGCTCAAGCTCAACGTAATGGACGACATCGCACAAGAGGTTTGGACCGTCCGGGCAAACTGCCAGTCTTGCTGATCTCATCGATTCAGAAGTGGGATTGAGTCGGCAGCATCTGGTGCGTGTCTCCTGTGATCGCGTCATGTTGTTACGACCGTGGCAGCGGTGTTGAGCAACATGGCATCATTGATGAGATGACGACCGACATCATCAAACCGGATCGGTCAACAAGGACGCCCCGTTGGTTTGAACTCTGTCCGTCGCTTTCGGAAGCTTCGCTAACAATGAACGATTGACGAGAATGCAACCCGAGAGGATCAATGGCCCTTACCCAAACGAAGACGTATCGATGCTGAGGGATGACAGACCGAGCGACGGGCAACCGGGCGACGCACCTGAGTTCGGTTGCATCCCAAAAACGACCGTGCATGCGAATCCCAGGCATCCGCTGGCACGCCGCCGCCGGGTGGCCCAGGCACACCCCACGCATTGTTAACGAACAACATTGGTCAGAACAGACCCCGTATCCTATTAGAAGCATCAGCCGTAGCCGGATGAACCGGCTTCACTGACCGATGCTTGCATGCCTGCACTTTTTGGATGCCCGCGTGCAAATCCTTCGCCGTTGGGATTGTGAGTATTACTCTCAATCGAGATCCCAACGCCTCTTATCTCAAAGGTATTTTGCAATGTCTGATCATGATTCAGCCATGGAGCATCAGGATGATGAACCCATCCATTTCATCGACACGGACGAACCTCTTCAGGACGCGATCGAACCCGAACTCAATTCTCCCGAATCGTTCGCACGGGCACTTTTGGAAGTCGCGACGAACCAGAAGGCGAGCGACGTTTTCATCTCCGACGAACAACACTCCACGGTCGTGCGCGTTCGGCGAATGGGACGACTCAAAGTTGTCCGCCGCCTCCAACGCTCGTACGGTCGCCGACTTCTGAATCATTACCGAGCACTCGCGGGCATCGACATTGCTGATCTTTCACGCCCCGCGGACGGACGCGTACGATTCGATCTGGATAACGACCACGAGGTTGACGTTCGTTTTTCGGTCATGCCGACTGCGTTCGGCCAGGACATGGCGATGCGGTTGTTTGATCACAGCATTGGCTTGATCAAAATTGACGACATTGGTTTTCTCGAACAAGAGTCGAAAGTCGTGCGCCGTATGCTGACGTCGCCGAGCGGATTGATTCTGGTCGCGGGCTCCACCGGCAGCGGCAAGACCAACTCCCTGTACGCGTTCTTGAACCATCTCAATAACGGACAGCGAAAGATTCATACGTTGGAAGAACCGATCGAATACACATTGCCTGGGATCTTGCAATCACAAGTGAACGCGCGGGCTGGCTGCGACTTTGCGGATCTGTTGTATGGATGCATGCGGCAAAGCCCCGACGTCATCATGGTCGGTGAAATTCGTGACAAACGAACGGCCGAAACGGCGATCCGTGCCGGGATGAGCGGACACCTGGTGTTAGCAACCGTCCACGCACAAGCCGCAACGACGGCGGTGCAGAACCTGTTGTCGTTCGAAGTCAATCGGCACTTTTTATCCGACGCGTTGATCGGTGTTCTGAATCAAACACTCGTTCGCCAGCTTTGCACGGAATGTCGCGTGCGGGTCGAAATCCCAGAGTCGTCGCAACACTACTACTCGGCGGGACAGTGCGATCAATGTGGCCATGAAGGCTTCACACGAATGACCTGTTTGCCCGAAATCCTAGACGTCACCAAGCGTTTGACGACCTCGATCGCACGAGGTGACTCGGCCGATGAACTCGAGCAGATTGCCATCGAGGATGGCATGATGACTCTCGCGGACGCGGCGCTCAAACGCATCGAGTCAGGCATCATTACCCCCGAAGACGCGGCCATGGTGATGAGCGATCATCGAATTCGCGAACTCGCGACTCACGCAATTGCGGCAGGCGAAGAGTGCGGCCAGGTCAGTGCAGCCTGACGTTGCAGCAAACCACAATTTCATCCTGCAAATGACCGACCGCGTTTGCAGGGACACCGACGAGAAGTATCGCTCGCGATTCGAACCTCGTGAGTTTGAACGGTTAAGCGTCCGCGTCGATGCGTTGGTACGCCTCTTCGACGAGTAGGTGTCCGTATTCACGTTCGAGTCTGCGGACCGTGAA
Source organism: Aporhodopirellula rubra (assembly GCF_014192335.1). Classification (GTDB taxonomy): domain Bacteria; phylum Planctomycetota; class Planctomycetia; order Pirellulales; family Pirellulaceae; genus Rhodopirellula; species Rhodopirellula rubra. The sequence goes on from NZ_JACHXU010000005.1 coordinate 70,675, forward strand.
GTGAGCACGGGCGAGGTCTTGATAGTGGTCGATAAAGTAGCTGTTAATCAGAGCCCCGCCGACGGCACCGATTACCGGGATCGCTTGCGCGGCAAGCTTTTCACTGACCACCATTCCGAACCGCTTGCCAATCAGTTGCAGCAGTTTGACCAGCGGCGGGGCAGCCGTTTCGCTGACGCCGTGCTTCATCACGTATTTCGATGCGTCGGCGACCTGTTTGCTCATCGCCGCCCGCACGGCGAAGTAACCGATTTCAGTTTCGTCGTTGATGTCGCCACCTTTTTCGTCGTCGCGTTTCCCCCCATCGATCGCGAAGACTTCCAAACAGGCGAGTTGCGTTTGGACATCGGTAAGATCTTCGCCTTGAGACCGCGCGATGTCGGCAACACTGCGGAGGATCAATACCGTCGAGACCGGCAGTTCGAGAGCCACGGTCGAAAGCCCGAACGCGCCCCCCGCTGCTCCGGACAAACCGGCCATCAATTTGTGGCTGATGAGTTTCGGCTTTCCGCCCTTGGTTTCTTCACCTAGCGTGCGAAGGGCAACTTTCAATGCCGTTTGCAGTGATTTGTCGACCGCGGCGTTGAGAGCATCTTCGGCGATGTTCGGCAACATCCTGATCGATGCGGTGATCGGTGCGCCAATCAATTCAGTCAGCCGATCGGCGAGACCGTGATGTTCGAGTGTCGCCTTTGCTTCACGGAGTTCCGCGACGATGTCTTCGGGAAGTTCACCTTCGATCAGTTCGTTGGACATGGAGAGATCTCGCGAATCGGTGTTGGTTAATAAACGGAAAACAATCTTAAAGTGATGCAGCGAGTCGACGCGGCTAATCGACACCGCCGAGCAGCCTCAACGACAGACGATGGGCGTCGACGACAATCCGTGCGGTTTTGAGATGAAACAACTAGAAGCGTGGGGGAGCGACCGCAGCGACGATCATGCCCGCGATCAGCCCGCCGACGTGTGCTCCGTTCGCGATCCCGGGAATGATGGGGGTGAAACACAGCACGAGAAAGCCGAGCATGAACTTGACGTTAAACGACGGGATTTCGACCGGGTAACTGGCTTGCATTTTGGGGCGGATCCAGACGAACCCGAACACCCCAAACACCGCTCCGGAGGCCCCGATCGCGAGAGGCGGTTCGAGCCAATCGGGCAAGGCGATTTGCGTCGTCGTCGCAATCGCCTGACACGCCAGCAGAAGAAACAAATAGAACCAACTGCCGTGAATGCGTTCCACGACACCGCCGAGGATGTAAAGGTTGATCATGTTGAACGCGAGGTGCATCATGCTGCCGTGAAGCAACATCGGCGAGAACAACCGCCACACCTGGCCGCTCTTGATCGACGCGAACGCGTCGCCCGTCGCGTAGTAGGTCGGGAAGTCGACACAAGTCAGCGCGTTGTAGACCGCCCAATCAGCACCGTCTCTGCTGCCATCTGGATTCATAGGTACACGATTGAAATTCGTCGTGAACTCTGTTGCGAATCCGATGATCGTCGCCAACACGATGACCGCGATCGTGACCGGAATGGTCGCTGGTGTTTGCCCGGGACCGCCCAGGCCTCCCGAGAAACCGCGTCCACCGGTGGCTCGATTGAGACGCATTTGCGATTTTTTCTGAGCGGCAATCTTTTGTGCGATTTGCTCAGATCGCTGCTTCCTCATCCGCGCAGCTTCGGCGGATACGTCATACTCACTCGACGTCGGGTCGGATTGAAACCGCGAAAACAGTTCACGCGCCTTCTCGACGTCCTGTTCGTGACGAATCCAGATATCATGGTCCGTTGTCGCGGGCGGCGCGGATTCATCGCTTGAGCTGCTTTTGGCGTCGATCGATTGAGTTTGTAGGTAGTCGCAGAAGCGGTTTGCTTGCGTCTCGCTCGGTAGGTTGCCGATTCGCCGCATCAGAAAAGTTCCCAATTTCGTCAGATGATTGCTGTTTTGGATATGTTCTACGCACTTCGGGCTCTTGTTGCACGACCGGTTGACGCTCGACGGGTTCACACCGTCACGAAAATGGCGTTCGCCGGCGGCAGGTTTCAGTGGATCAGCGGTGCGTTGATCTGGTTTGCGGTCGCGTCACCTGGGTTCTCAGCCCCGCCTAGTGCGAATTCAACGCCAAATCCGCCCCCAACTCTCCCGGCCGGATCCTCCGATTCAAGGGAGTCGTCGTTTCCGACGCCCGACGACACCGAGCCGTTGGCGGCGACGCATCCGCAGCTTAGCCCCACGGACAGTGCCGCGGCGATCCGTTTGCCAGACGGATTTTCCGCCACCGTGTTCGCGGCCGAACCGGACGTGCAAAACCCGATCGACCTGGCGTGGGACCACCGGGGACGGATGTGGGTTGCCGAAAATTACACGTACGCAAAATCCGGTGTCCGATTTCGCGATGATTTGCGAGACCGCGTTGTGGTTTTCACCGATGCCAATTGCGATGGAGCCCCGGAACAACGAACCGTATTTTTAGACACGCTCTCCCGATTGACGAGCGTCGAAGTCGGCCCGGGGCGAGTATCGGCGTTAGGTTCATCAGCGACACCAAACACCAACAACACACCGGCGAACGTCAATGGCGTGTGGTTGATGTGTCCACCGCAATTGCTGTTCGTTCCTGATGCGAATCACGATCTCGTTCCTGACAGCGGCCCGCGCGTTGTCTTAGATGGATTCGACGTCGCCAAACAGAACTACCATAACTTTGCCAACGGATTGCGTTTCGGCCCGGATGGATGGTTGTACGGGCGATGCGGAGGATCGTGTCCGGGACAGGTCGGCCCGCCCGGCACACCGGAAGAACAACGCGTTGCACTGGAAGGAGGCTTTTGGCGATTCGATGTCCGCGAAGAACGATTCGAAGTCCTTTCACATGGGACGACGAATCCGTGGGGCCATGACTTCAATGAGTTTGGCGAGCCATTTTTCATCAACACCGTCAACGGGCATCTGTGGCACAGCATTCACGGTGCTCACTTCAACCGGCCCTTCACGCTCGATCCCAATCCTAGCGTGTACGCGACCATCGATCAGCATGCAGACCACTATCACTTTGACACCGGTCAACATTGGACCAAATCTCGCGACGGTGCGGCGAATGATTTTGGGGGCGGCCACGCTCATTGCGGCCTGATGATCTATCAAGAGTCGACGTGGCCTGAGTCATATCGTGGATCATTGATGACGCTGAACTTCCACGGCCGACGGGCAAACCGCGAAAACTTGGTTCGACGTGGCAGCGGCTACGTCGGGACGCACGGAGAAGACTTTTTTCTCAGTAGCGACGAGTGGTTCCGCGGGATGGAATTGTCGGCCGGCCCCGACGGAAACGTTTTCGTGCTCGACTGGAGCGATCTCGGCGAATGCCACGAACACACCGGAGTTCACCGAAATAGCGGGCGAGTCTACAAAATCACGGCCCGGCAAAGCGATTCCGAACGTGAGTCGGCCAAACAATCTCGCGAGGCAAAGATGCAACAGCTCGCCGATGGGACCGTCTCGGAATTAGTCGAAATGATCAGCGGCGAAGACCGATGGTTCAGCCATCAGGCAGCACTGCGTCTGCGAGAGGTCCACGATCGCGGCGAGGATATTTCTGCCGCGATTGAAAACATGAGAGCGGCCTTCGCTCAAACTCAACAATCGCAAGACAATAACGATGCAGCCCAGCGATGTCGGCTGCTGTGGTCGTTGGATTCCCTTGGCGGATTGACTCAATCGGGCCAGGAGCCAGCGTTCGACGACTACCTCCCGTTCCTGAATGACGCTTCCGAGCACGTACGGGCCGCCGCAATCCGCTCGCTAACGCAGCGTTGGCCGATTGACGATGTCTATGGCCCGAACGCATCCGGACGGACCGCATGGCCGGAGATCGATGCATCCGCAAAAGAGCTAATCGGGCAGTTTGATCAACTCGGCGGCAATGACTCAGCGTTGGTTCGTTTGACGCTGGCCTCGACGCTGCAGCGTTTACCGATCGACTTGCGAGCCGATGCGGCAACGAAGCTGTTGCAGATTAGTGGCGATCAAGACACCGGCGACCACAACATGGCAAAGATGATTTGGTATGGCGTGATGAGTCGTGCCGAAACGCATCCTGGCGAGATGATCGAAGTCGCCGCGGTATCGAGTTTGCCTGAGCTGACCATGTATGTTTCTCGCAGCATCGCGGAGCAAATCGAAACGTCCCCCGACGCTTTTGGTGGGTTGGCAGAAACGGCTCTAGAGAAACTGAAGACGACCGCTCCCGAATCGGCGCGTCCGTGGTGTGAGGCAATGTTCAGGGGTGTCGCACAAGGACTGGTGGGTATTCGTCGCGCGGTGATGCCGGAGGCTTGGCCGGAACTGAAAAAGACATTAGCCAACGCCGGGATCGACACGGGCGACGCCATCGGTCAACTCGACACGATTTTCGGCGACGGGCTGAGCCCCGAGCGGATGCTGGCGATCCTGAATGATAAGGATGTCGACCTGACGAAGAGACTCAACGCGTTCGAGGGGTTAGTGGCGACGTGGCACGATCCAAAATCGAAAGGCGGACTATCCGCCGACGTCCTTATCAAGTCCTCGCGTCCCCTGATCGCGAGCCCTCACGTGAACCTCGCCGCCGCGGAATCTCTCGCGACGATCGAGCATGACGCGGTCGCCGACATCTTGCTGGACAACTACCGGCGATTCCGAGCCCCCTTACGCCCGAACGTGATCGCATTGTTGTGTTCGCGAGAAACGTTTGCGGCCGCGTTGGTCAAACGACTCGAACAAGGTGGACTGCCCAAGGACGCCCTCGACGCGTCCCATGTCCGTGGCTTGGTCGCCCTCGGTAACGAAGATTTAACCCGACGTTTGGAATCGGTTTGGGGCAGGGTCCGCGAAACTCCGGGTGAAAGGATCGCGGAAATCGAGCGATTAAAAACGATGCTGACGTCCGACCGGCTTCACAACGCGAACGTGCCGGCGGGGCGAGCCCTGTATGATCGGGCGTGTGCGTCCTGCCACCGGTTGTTCGGAAACGGCGAGCAGGTCGGACCGGATTTGACCGGATCGCAGCGTGGCAGTTTGGAATACCTGCTCAGCAACATTGTCGACCCCGACGCGGTCGTCGGCGTGGATTTCCGGGCGACGAAAGTTCTGACGGTCGACGGACGTTTACTCGTAGGACTGGTGACTCAGCGAACACGCCGAACCTTGACGATCGCGTCGGCAACACGAACCGAAACGATCGGGCTCGACGAGGTGGAGGACGAATTCCCGACCGAGAACTCGCCGATGCCGAGCGGTCTGCTGCAACCGCTCGACGACGAGGCAATCGTGAACCTGATCGCGTACCTGCAATCTCCCGTTCAGGTCATTCCTCCGGGCGGCGAAACCGAGGGCGGGGGTCGATAGAGCAGGCTCCTTCTAGCGAGTAAATCGTTCAGGAAATCGGCCCCGTTGGTCCGCCGCCGGGCTATCCCACTTAGCAGACCGGAGGCGATGCGATATTCTGCCGCTTGTGAATACGTCTGCCCCCCACACCGACTTCTCCGAAGCCTCGATTCGCACGATTGCCGTGGTCGGATTGGGGTTGCTCGGCGGGAGCGTGGCGAAAGCAGTACGCGGCCAGAGCGGCGACGCTGCGGTTCGCGTGATCGGGTGTGCCCGGCGTGCCGAAACCCGAGAATTTGCCGTCAAACACGGGTTCGTTGACGATGTCACCGATGATCCGGTGGAGGCGGCCGCTCAGGCGGATCTGGTTCTGATCGCCACGCCGGTCGACCGGATTGCCGACTACGTGATCAACATCGCGGCGAAATGCCCACAGGTATTGATGACCGATGTGGGCAGCACCAAATTTCGAATCGTCGAGGCCGTCAAGGCGGCTCCCGAAGCGGCCGCCCGGTTCGTCGCCGCTCACCCGATCGCGGGCAGCGAAAAAACAGGCCTGCAACACGCCTGCGGAGACCTGTTTCAAGACAAACCGATCGTCATCACCGCGTCGGGCGACGAATCCCCCGGAGCGATCGAGGCGGTCACCCGATTTTGGGAATCCACCGGCGGACGGGTCGTGCATCTGACACCGCGGCGTCACGACGACCTGTTGGCGATTTCATCGCACATGCCGCACCTGATGTCGTCTCTCGTTGCCAATCAATTGCCCGGTGAAGCGATCCCGATGGTCGGCACCGGATGGCTCGACACGACTCGGATCGCCGCGGGCGACGAAGGTTTGTGGACGGCAATCGTCTCGGAGAATCGCGACGCAATCCTCAGTGCCCTCGAACAAACCGCCGGCAATCTCGGTGACCTGATCGACGTGATCCGCTCCCGAGACGACGAATCGTTGACGGGCTTCCTCCGGGAAGCTCGCGAGAAACGTGAGGCGGCCCGCCCCACGCGACTGCCCACCCCATAACCTCAATTCAAATTTTCCACCGTAAACCCCTCGCAGAGAGTTTCCAGCCATGCCGCTTTGGCAAATCGACATTCATCCGGCTCCTGAGCAAATCGACCGGATGGGCCTGCAGACCGCTGACGAAATCCATCAACTCGGACTCGGTGACGACCTGACCGTCGCCGCCGCTCGCGGATACCTCGTCGAAGGCGAAATCAGTGACGAGCAAGCCGAACAGATCGCGGCAACGTTGTTGGCCGACGCGGTCACCGAACGCACCGTGGTCGGACGCCTCTCAGCGAGCGGCACGAACGGTTCGCTCGGCGACGATCTGTCCGATCCACCCGAGTCGTTAATGGAAAACCTCGCCGAACGCGGTATCGAAGACCAACCGCATTTGGTTCACGTGATGAGCAAACCGGGCGTGATGGACCCCGTCGCGGCGAGCACGCAAGGGGCACTCGCGGACAGCGGCCTGGACGCCGACGCGGTGAAAACGTTTCGCAAGTATTGGATTTCAGGCGTCGACGAAAGCGGTTTGGAAGCGATTTGCCGCCGCGCGTTGTCGAACGACTCGATCGAAACCTACGTCGTCGGCCCCCTCCATATGGACCGCCTTGGCGTCGGTTCGCAGGGTGAATTTGAATTGGTGCGTGTCCCCATTCGCGAACTCGACGACGCCGGATTGGAAAAGCTCTCCAAAGACGGCCAACTATATCTGACGCTCGTCGAAATGCAGACGATTCGAGATCACTTCGTCGCACTCGATCGTGATCCCACCGACATCGAACTCGAGTCCGTCGCCCAAACGTGGTCGGAACACTGCAGCCACAAAACGCTCGCCGGACGGATCCATTACCGCGGCCCTTCCGTCGACGGAACTCCCGGCGGCGACGAACGCCAATACGACAACATGCTCAAAGAGACCATCTTTGAAGCCACGCAAACGATCCGCCGAACCCTCGGCGAGAACGATTGGTGTGTCAGTGTGTTTAAGGACAACGCCGGTGTCGTCACGTTCGACGAACAAGACCACGTTTGTTTCAAAGTCGAAACACACAATCACCCTTCGGCACTCGAACCTTACGGCGGCGCCAATACCGGTATCGGTGGTGTCATCCGCGACCCGATGGGCACCGGAATGGGTGCGAAACCGATTTGCAACACAGACGTGTTCTGTTTCGCGCAGCCAGACATTGCACCCGAGGAACTGCCCCCCGGCGTGTTGCACCCGCGGCGGGTGATTCAAGGTGTCGTTTCGGGAGTTCGTGATTACGGGAACCGGATGGGCATCCCGACCGTCAACGGAGCCGTGTATTTCGACCGCCGTTATCTCGGCAACCCGTTGGTTTATTGCGGGAACGTCGGAATCATCCCCGTCGGCATGGAAGAAAAGGAAGTCAAAGCGAATGACTTGATCGTCGCCATCGGTGGTCGAACCGGACGCGACGGAATCCACGGGGCAACCTTCAGCAGTGCCGAACTGACCAGCGAATCGGAGTCTTTATCAGGCGGTGCGGTTCAGATCGGTAACGCGATCACCGAGAAGATGGTGCTCGACGTGCTGCTCCAAGCACGTGACCGGGGCCTGTACAACGCCGTGACGGACTGTGGGGCCGGTGGCTTCAGTAGTGCCGTTGGCGAGATGGGTGAAGAACTCGGCGCCGAAGTTTGGCTCGATAAGGCTCCGCTGAAATATGACGGATTGACCTATACCGAAATCTGGATCTCCGAAGCTCAAGAACGCATGGTGTTCGCGGTTCCCGAATCGAAGTGGGACGAACTGCGAGAACTTTGCGAGAGCGAAGGCGTCGAAGCGGCCGCGATCGGACGATTCGTACCGACCGGGCGGCTGAAACTGACCTACCAAGGCGAAACAGTCGGTGACATTTCGATGTCATTCCTGCACGATGGCCGACCGCCCGTGATCCGCGACGCCGTCTACGATCCGCCCAAAACAACGCCACTCACCATCGGTGCACGCGACGCGGCCGCAAACGGCCAAACCCTGTTCGGCATCCTCGGCAGCTACAACGTTGCGAGTAAGCACTGGGTGATCCGCCAATACGATCACGAAGTCCAAGCAGGCAGCGTCGTCAAACCTCTCGTAGGCCCGCAATGCGATGGCCCCGGAGACGCCGCCGTCGTACGCCCCAAACTCGACAGCCACCGTGGACTCGTAATTTCGTGCGGCATGAACCCACATTACGGCGACTTTGACACCTACCACATGGCGACGTCCGCCATCGACGAAGCGATGCGTAACGCGGTCGCCGTGGGGGCGGATCCGTCCAAAGTGGCCATCCTCGACAACTTCTGCTGGGGCTATACCGACCGTCCCGAAACACTCGGCTCGCTCGTCCGAAGTGCGATCGCCTGCCAAGACATGGCGGTGGTATTGCAAACGCCATTCGTCAGCGGCAAGGACAGCCTGAACAATGAGTTCAGCTACTTCAACGACGACGGCGACAAACAAACCATCGCGATCCCGCCGAGCCTGTTGATCAGCGCGATGGGACAAATCGACGACGTCCGTTCCGCCGTCACGATGGACCTCAAGGAAGCCGGCAACGTGCTGCTGCTGGTCGGCCGCACCCGACGCGAATTCGGCGGATCGCATTACTGTCTCGTCGAGAACGAAAACGGTGGCGAAGTCCCGCAGGTCGATCCTGTCTACGCCAAAAACGTATTCGAGACGATTCACGCGTCGATGAAAGAACGCCAAATCCGATCCTGTCACGACTTGAGCGAAGGAGGCTTTGCCGTGTCCGCGACCGAAATGGCCCTAGCCGGCGGACTCGGATTAGATATCGCGATCGACGCCGTGCCACGCGACGACGCCGGTTCCGACACCGGACCACTGAGCAGCACGGAACTGTTATTCAGCGAGTCAAACACGCGGTTCTTGATCGAAGTGGAACCGGACAACGTCGACGCGATCCTTTCGCGTTTCGCCGCCGCCGGCGTTCCCGTGACACGTCTCGGGGAAGTCACTTCCACCGAAAACGTTTGCATACGCGACGGATCGGAAACCGTCCTCGATGTCAGCATCGCGGAAGCGAAATCTGCGTGGCAAGCGCCACTGGATTGGCATTGATCCCTACTCCCAAAGCCACCATGAAATCAAAACCAAAGTCGAAATCGAAGCCCAAGGCGAACGCAAAAGCCTCGGGCAAAGCGGGAGCGAAAGCGGGCTCCAAAACCAAACCGACGAAATTGCGAATCATTGGTGGTGATATGGGCGGTCGCACCGTCACCTATCACGGTGAGGAGTTCACGCGACCGATGCGCGACAGCGTTCGCGAGAACCTGTTCAACATTCTCGGACGAGGCGTGCGTGGCACGACCGCGTTCGATTTGTTCGCGGGCACCGGAGTGCTCGCGTTTGAAGCGATCAGCCGAGGTGCCGTCCGCGCCGTGGCCGTCGAACCGATGCGCCAAGCGGCGGATCAAATTCGCAAAACGGTCGAACACCTCGACCTCGAGTCGAAGTTCACGCTCCTGACCGCAGACGCGTTTGCCGTTGCCGATCGTTTGTTGACCGTGTCCGATGACGACGACACGCCTTGGGTGGTGTTTCTCAGTCCTCCGTACCGGTTCTGGACCGATCCAGAATTCTTCCCGAAACTCTGTGCGATCATCACGCGAGTGCAGCGACACGCACCACCGGGCAGCATTCTCGTGGCGGAAACGGACTACACATTCGATACCGATCGATTACCGCCGGGCGATTGGGACATCCGCGCCTACGGCATCACTCGATTGGCATTCATCGAACCCGGCAACCACTGTGGATTGAACCTCCCTGATTCGCTGGAACTGTAACGACACCGGCATGAATGCGTGCCAACGACTTCTCCACCGACCGGTTTCAACGAAAGACAACGACTCATGTTTCTCATCGATACCATTTCCCGCATTGTGCACGTCGCCACCGCGATCACGTTGGTCGGTGGCAGCGTTTTCACGCTGTTCGTGCTCCTGCCGTCTGCCAAAACGCTTTCCAGCGAAGCGCACAAGCAACTCGCTGAGGCGATCAACGGCCGGTGGAAACGATTCATTCACGGCGGAATCACGTTGTTTTTGATCAGCGGTTTCTACAATTACTTCCGCGCGATCCCGAATCATAAAGGCGACGGGCTGTATCACGGCCTGCTGGGCGCCAAGATGCTGATGGCTTTCGTCATCTTCTTCTTCGCCTCGGCACTCGTCGGCCGAAGCCCTCGCTTCGACGGCATGCGAGCCAACAAATCGAAATGGCTCGGGCTCATTGTCCTGCTTGCGACCATCATCGTCTGCTTATCAGGCTTTCTAAAAATCCGCGGCTAATCTCGTCGAACCGCAAAGCTTGCTGCGTCGGGATTGATACGACGTACCGTTGGATGCATGTTGAATTCGTTGCCGCGAACATCTCTTTTTATCCGTTACCGATGCGAGCACGATCGCAGCGGTGAGCAAACGACCCAACCTAGGCAGATTCACGCGAGCCTACGATCTGCGCATTTCGTGATGCTTTAATGTCGCGATCACGTGCGACGAAATGACTCTGCGACTTCCTTTCCCATTGAAGTCAGGTATCTTCTGCTCAGGTGTCCCTAGGGGACCATACCTTCGCTTAAGAGCGTGCATAATCGCACAACACAGGCCACGACGTGCGTATCCGCTCGCACGATCGAATCGACTTTGATGTGCGATTATTACACCTAAAAACACGTATACACGTGCGTTTTGTCTCAAACGTTGGATGGCAACTCGAAGGCGGGGTACAATCTCGCCGTTTGGCACCGCGATTGTTGTAGACGTTGCGAGCAACCAAGCGAGCACGCAACCGTCGTATTTGCACACACCGTTCTCGGGCGTCTAAGTGGACGCCATTTTTCGTACCGATTCAGAGGAAAAAGATGGCGACAGTGACGTCGACCGATGCACCGCAGGGCGGGGCAGTCGAAAGCCATGGCGCGACCGATTCAGGTCGCATGGAACAATTCAGCTATGACGATTCGATCGTGCGGATGTTTGCTACGGCGACCATCGTATGGGCGATCGTGGCGACTCTCGCGGGACTGATCGTTGCCGTGTTGTTGATTCTTCCGGGGTTAGCAGGAGGGTTGGAATACTTCAGCTTCGCACGCCTGCGTCCGCTGCACACTAACGCGGCGATCTTCGCGTTCGCGGGCAACGCGATCTTTGCGGCGGTCTATTACAGCACGCAGCGACTGTGCAAAGCTCGGATGTGGAGCGACGCTCTCAGCCGGATGCACTTTTGGGGCTGGCAACTGATCATCGTGTTGGCCGCGATCACGCTGCCACTGGGGATCACACAAAGTAAAGAGTACGCCGAACTGCAATGGCCGATCGACATTCTGATTGCCGTTGTATGGTTGTTCATCTTCGGCGGCAACTTCCTGATGACGCTGATCCATCGTCGCGAACGTCACATGTACGTCGCACTTTGGTTTTACATCGCAACGATTGTGACCGTCGCGTTGCTGCACGTATTTAACAACTTGGTGGTGCCGATCGGATTGTTCGCGAGCATTCCGGTTTACGCCGGAGTTCAAGACGCGTTCATGCAGTGGTGGTACGGACACAACGCGGTGGCGTTCTTCTTGACCACGCCGTTTCTCGGGTTGATGTATTACTTCTTGCCCAAGGCGGCCGACCGTCCGGTCTTCAGTTACCGACTGAGCATCATCCACTTCTGGTCGTTGGTGTTCATTTACATCTGGGCTGGTCCTCACCACTTGCACTACACATCGCTGCCCGAATGGGCCAGCACACTAGGCATGCTGTTCAGTTTGATGCTGTGGATGCCGAGTTGGGGTGGGATGATCAATGGTCTGCTCACACTGCGCGGGGCGTGGCACAAGGTCGCCGCCGACCCCGTGCTGAAGTTCTTCGTCGTCGGCGTCACGTTCTACGGCATGAGCACGTTTGAAGGGCCGATGTTGTCCGTGAAAGCGATCAACGCGTTTACTCACTACACCGACTGGACCATCGCTCACGTTCACTCCGGTGCACTGGGTTGGAACGGATTCATGGCGTTCGGCATGCTGTACTGGATGCTGCCACGCATTTTCCAAACGAAAATCTGGAGCGATAAACTCGTCAGCCTGCACTTTTGGATCGGAACGCTCGGCATTCTCCTGTACATCATTCCGATCTACGCCGCGGGCCTGATGCAGGGCTGGATGTGGCGTGCGATGGACGACACCGGACACCTGATGTATCCGGACTTCATTGAAACCACTCAATCGATCGTTCCACTTTGGTGGCTCCGCGTCGTCGGAGGTCTGTTGTATGTCAGCGGCACGTTGATGCTCGGGCTCAACGCGTTGATGACGTGGATGAGTCGTCCCGCGGAATACGAAGTGCCTGTCATTTCGGCGCCGCGTTTGACGAAAGAATACAACGTTACCGAGCCGAAATCAAAGAGCCATCTCGAAGGTGCTCCCGTACTCGAACTGAGCAAGAAGCTCGATATCTTCGGACGCATGGGATGGCACCGATCATGGGAACGATTGCCGGTGAAGTTCACCGTGCTCGTGACTCTCGCGGTGATCGTCGCGACGTTGTTTGAGGCGATTCCGACGTTTTTGATCCGTACGAATGTGCCGACCATCGCGACGGTGAAACCATACACACCGTTGGAGTTGGCCGGTCGTCACATTTTCGTTTCCGAAGGCTGTTACAACTGTCACTCGCAAATGATCCGCCCAATGGTTTCGGAAACGAAACGGTATGGCGAATACAGCAAACCGGGCGAATCGATTTACGACCGTCCGTTCCAATGGGGCAGTCGCCGGATCGGTCCTGACCTCGCACGCGAGGGTGGCAAGCAGAGCAGTTTCTGGCATTGGACGCACTTCGAAAACCCCGAAAACGTGTCACCGGGTTCGGTCATGCCGAGCTACGGGTATTTGTTAACCGAGGACATGAAGTACGACGCGATTGCCCCCCACGTTCAAGCGGCCGCGTACCTCGGTGCCGAATACTCCGACGACGAACTCAACAACACTGCCGAAGTCGCGATGGCTCAAGCCGAACGAATCGCCGCCGAAATTGTTGAGCAAGGTGGGCCTGCGAAAACCTACGAAAAGCAAGCCGTAGCGTTGATCGCGTACCTGCAACGCGTCGGCATCGACTTGTTCGCCGAAGAAGCACCTGCCGAAACCGTTCCCGCTGAAGGCACTCCGGAAGACGAATCGGCACCTGCCGAAGAGCCCGCCGGAGTTGCGATGTTGAATGCGAACGAATCGCAAATCGACTGACCACGGTCCATTCATTTCACGATCCCGGGTTCAGTTCGACACCGAAACGAGCCCGGGAGATGCCAAACCAACCAATTCCTCTCGAACGAGAATCAAAACGGATGATTAAAGATTTAGTTAGTGCGTTGGATTATTCAGCGTGTGCCGAATGGGCACTTGCGTTGTTCGTGGTCGCGTTTGCCACGATCACGTACGGAACGATGAAGCTCAGCCAGAATGCGTCGGATCGTTTTGCGTCGATTCCGCTGACCGATCAAGTGGAGGATTCCCGCCAATGAGTTCGACAGCACCCAACAACAAACCGGTCGTCGACGACGCGCCGAAAACGGATCACGCCTACGACGGCATTGAAGAGTTTGACAATCCGTTGCCGGGTTGGTGGAAGTGGTTGTTCATCGCGTCGATCGCGTTCTGCCCTCCCTATTGGTTGTATTACCACGGTGGCACGCCCGGTCGATCGATCGAAGACGGCTATGGCGTTGCGCTCGCAGCCAACACTCGCTTGCAGTTCGAAGAGATCGGTGAACTGAAACCCGACGCCGCGACACTGGTTGAGTACATGGAAAAGGACAACTGGCTTCGCGTCGGTAAGATCGTTTTCCAAACCCACTGCGTGTCGTGTCACGACCGGGAAGGACAAGGCAAAGTCGGTCCTAACCTGACGGACGAGTATTTCAAGAACATCAACACGATCGAAGACATCGCGAAGGTCATCAACAACGGCGCCGCCGCGGGTGCCATGCCCAAGTGGTCCAACCGCTTGCACCCAAACGAAGTCGTTTTGGTTTCAGCGTACGTGGCCAGTATGCGAGGCGAAAACCTCGACGGTCCACGTGGTGCCGAAGGCAAAACGATCCCGCCGTGGCCTGAGCCCACGGCCAACACCGAGGATACGGCGGAGTCCGATTCCTCGGAATAAGGTAAGCACGAAGGAAACGCGGGAGTTAACCTCCCGCGTGCCTTCTCCGTTTTTTGCGAGATTTGCAATCCAATGAGTGATGCGTTTTCCCTCCCTATCGGCCCCGGGGACGGTAGTCTGTCGAGTCATGCGGGTGGATGCGGAAAGTGCGAAAACTGTTCTTGCGACGACCAGTCGCATTCACACGGTGACCATCACGAACACTCGCATGCGTCCGAAGCGGCGTCGCCTGAGCAACCCGCGTCCAACAACGACGCGTTGCTGACACCTGAGGAACACGTCCTCAGCACGCTGGAGCGAGACGGTAGCCGTCGTTGGCTGCGTCCTAAATTGTCGATGGGCGATTGGTGGAAAAAACGGCGCGTCGTCGCATACGTGCTGATGGTCGTGTTCGTAGCGATCCCACACCTTCGAATTGGTGGGAAGCCCATCATTTTGATGGATCTGGTATCGCGTCAGCTAACCGTTCTTGGCAAGACGTTCTATCCGACAGACACGCTGATCCTGGCATTTGGAATGCTGTCGGTTTTCATCACGATCGTCCTGATCACGGCGGTGGCCGGTCGGGCGTGGTGCGGTTGGGCGTGTCCTCAAACCGTTTACATGGAATTCCTGTTTCGGCCAATTGACCGGCTCTTTGAAGGAACGGTCGGCAAAGGAGGCAAACCCAAGGCCGGTATGGGTGGGCTTCGCGCGGTCGCGAGAATCGCCGTCTACGTTGTGCTGTGCATGTTTCTAGCGCACACGTTCTTGGCGTACTTTGTCGGCACTGATCGTTTGGCCGAGTGGGTACGCTTGTCTCCGCTCGAACACCCCTCCGCGTTCCTCGTGATGGCAGCGGTCACCGGGTTGATGCTGTTTGACTTTTTGATTTTCCGAGAACAACTCTGTTTGATCGCGTGCCCGTACGGTCGCTTTCAATCAGTAATGCTCGATGAACAATCAAAGATCGTCGCCTACGATCCTGTTCGAGGTGAACCTCGCGCCAAAGGAAAACGCCCCTCGGCAAAACCCGCTGGCGATTGTGTCGACTGCAACCAATGTGTCGTCGTTTGCCCAACCGGAATCGACATCCGCGATGGACTGCAAATGGAATGCATCAACTGCACTCAGTGCATCGACGCTTGCAACAACGTGATGGCAAAGGTCGGATTGCCGGCCGGTTTGATCCGATACAGTTCACAAGACGAAATCGCGAGGAAACCGAAGAAACTGTTCCGCGCCCGCACGATCGTCTATCCGATTATTTTGCTCGCCGTGATGAGCGGATTCGCCTACGCGGTTTCCAGCAAAGTGGGCTTCGACGCACGTCTATTGCGAGGAAAAGGGGCACCGTTTTCGATTACGAATACCGGATCGGTCAATAACTCGTTCAAATTACGGTTAGTCAATCGGACCCAACAAGACCAGAATTACACGCTAACGATCGACACTCCTGAAGGCGTGACACTGGAGGTGATCCAGCAAGAACTACTATCGCTGCCTCCGGGTGGAAACGTGCTCGTGCCTCTGAGTGTTGAGTTCAAACCGGTTCTCACACGCGGAAAAGGGAACACACAGGCGACCTTAGTCGTGAACGACGAAACCGACCATCAACACGAGATTGATTTCAAAATCCTGGGACCTCGTTAGTCTGACGATCCACCGCGCTCGCCACGAACGTGGTCTCAACACTTTTATTGGACGACACATTGAATCAAAAAACGGAAACGGAAGTGAAAGCCGAACGCAGTGCCAAACGGTTCTACACCGGATTGGTGCTGTTGTTGTTTGCCATCCAGTGCACCATCCTGGGGACGGCTCTCAAACTCGCGGTAGGCGACCCGGCACTCGCGGTCGTACCGGACTATCATCAAGCGGCACTCAACTGGGACGCGAGCCACGCGGCCAACGGTGAGGCGGCACGGATGGGATGGAACGTTCAACTCGAGATGTCGAATATTGCCGACGGTCGTGGAATGCGAGCGATGCAGCTTCACGTGTCTGACCGCGATGGGAACCCCGTTTCTGATCTCAACGTGCTCGCGAAAGTCTACCATCACGCGTCAGCGGATCAGGTGGACCGATTCGAGTTAGACAACGTCGGCGAAGGCCGTTACATGGCACTTCCCGCGATGGGCCGCAACGGACTCTGGCAGGTGGAACTCGACCTCCAGAACGCAGGCAAACCGATGACGCTCGTGAAGACGTTCGATTTCAAGAGCTAGAGGATGTTAACTAAAGACGTAGCCCATTAACCGGTAACCCATTACGGGCAGCTACGTTCGCCAGGACGTGGTCCACCGTCGAGCGACGTTGGCTCCGTCAAACAACGTAGACACGGTACAGTTCGCCAAAGCGCTCCTTCACCGAGTGCTCGAGCGGCATTCAGCATGAGAACAAGACCGAATGGCTCACGCCTGTTCCCCGCGACCTGATTCACGCCAACCCCACCTCGCCCCATTCAAGCGACTCAATCCATGTGGATCCTAATCACCGCCGTCGTCACCGCCAGCCTGATGGGCAGCATGCACTGCGTTGGCATGTGCGGACCGCTCGCGATCTGGGCCAGTGGGGCAGGCGAACGCGCTTCACGGATGCAAATCGTTACGTCCACGTCGCTGTATCACGTCGGTCGCTTGATCACCTACACCATCGCCGGGCTGATCGCGGGTGGCATCGGCAGCCTGGTTGACGTCGGAGGACAAACGCTCGGGTTTCAGCTCGCCGCCGCACGCGTGGTCGGGTCGTTGATGGTGATCATTGGCGTGTGGAAATTGGGAACAATGTTATTCGCGAGTAAAATCACCGCGTCCACCGGACCGTCTCCGTCGCGAATCGGCGGTCTGCTCGTGAAACTTCGGCCCTTTATTTTTGCACTCCCGCCGAGCGGTCGCGCATTGTCAGTCGGAATGCTAACGACGCTGCTGCCCTGCGGGTGGTTGTATCTTTTCGCCCTGGTCGCCGCCGGAACGGGAAGTGTCTTGATGGGTGGCGTCACGATGGCGGCGTTTTGGGTCGGCACGGTCCCCGCCTTAACAGCGCTCATCGCAGGAACGCAAACATTGTCTCATGAGTTCGTGAAAGTCGTCCCGATGGTCACAGCCATTTTGCTCATCGTCACCGGCGGCATCACGGCGTCAGGTCGAGGCTTCGCCGAACTGAACTCGCTCACCGACATCGCCCCCGCGATCTCAATCGACCTGGCTCACGCAGGTGAATCGGATGCAAACGCGACCACGTGTGCGGGTGGGTGTGCGTGTTCCGATGGTGGCCCATGTGCGCGCGGGACAACGGGCGATACATGCCAGTGTTCCACGCCGACCAACTCGATTGCCGATCAAATCGGCGCTTTGTCGAAGACTCCTCTGCCGTGCTGTGCCGGCAAAACCTCCGGGGACGGATCTGACGCCGATTCGTCAAGCACACCGTGATCGACGAGCAACAAGCCCCGGACGCCATCCGGCAAAGGATGATGCGGCCCTGCATCCATTGCGGGGAACCGAGCGACAGCTACGCGGAACAACCCGCCGATGAAGTCTTCTGCTGCAACGGCTGCAAAGGAGCCTATGAACTGATCCACGGATGGGGCCTGGAATCATTTTATGGCCTCCGTGATCAGCTCGGCAGCGGCACGGCCACGCGTGTCAAAGATCAATCGTCACGGTATGACGTTTTCGACAACGATGAGTTCTTAGGGCCATCAAAACCGGAACCGCAAGACGACGGATTGATGTGCACCGAACTCGCGGTGCACGGCCTGCACTGTGCCGCGTGTGCGTGGCTGATCGAGAACGCGGCTCTACGCACACCCGGATGGAACGTCGCACGGGTGAAGATGAGTGATCACACTCTGAGAATTGTATTCGACCCAACGGCCACGACACTGAGCAAGATCGCACAGTTGCTCGATCGCCTCGGCTACGAACTGGCGCCGATGTCGACCGAACGCGATGATCATTTTCAAAATGAGAATCGTCGGCATTTAATCCAGATCGCTTTGGCCGGATTTTGTGCAGCCAACGCAATGTGGATCGCCGTCGCGTTGTACGCGGGAGAAGCCTATGGGGTGGCGGCGGATCATCGCTTTTTCATGCGAATGATCGGCACAGGCCTAGGCGTGGCAGCGGTGCTTTTTCCTGGCCGAACATTCTTCACCGGAGCGTTCGCTTCATTGAAAACCCGTGTTCCCCACATGGACCTGCCTGTCGCGTTGGGTCTGGCCGTCGGTACGGTTGTGGGAACCGTCAATGCGATCACCGGCGTCGGACATCTCTACTTCGATTCACTCGCGGTCCTCGTCTTTTTGCTACTGATCGGGCGATGGATTCAATTCCACCAACAACACCGGGCGGCCAAAGCGGTCGATCTGTTGCTGAGGATCACGCCGCGACATGCCACTCGCGTGAATCCGGACGAGACGACCGACACGGTTCTGGTTGATGCGTTGCAAACCGGTGATGTGGTACGCGTGGGCGCAGGGGAGAACATCCCCGTCGATGGCGAGATCGTCCATGGACAAACGTCCGTCGACCGATCGCTGCTGACCGGAGAGAGCCTGCCGGTCGATGCGGGCGAGGGCGAGGAGGTGTCCGCGGGCACCCTGAATCTGCAACAACCGATCGACGTTCGCGTGATCGCAACGGGCCGCGACAGTCGCATCGGCAAAGTCATGCAGTCCGTGGAAGACGCGACGAGCGAGAAGATTCCCATCGTGCAATTCGCCGACTCGGTAGGCGGTGTTTTTGTGGTGGTCGTCTCACTGCTGGCGGTGGGTTCGTTTTTATGGTGGTTACCTCAGGGTTGGTCGTTGGCAGCCTCGCATGCGACCGCGTTGTTGATTGTCGCGTGCCCGTGTGCGTTGGCTCTGGCGACACCGCTCGCGATCGCCGTCTCGCTGGGCCGCGCCGCCAAACACAAAGTACTGATTCGAGACGGGAACACGTTCGGACAACTCGCACGCGGCGGAACGATTTGGTTTGACAAAACCGGAACGCTCACCAGTGGGCGTCCAGACGCGAGGCTGGTTTGGGGATCACAAACCGCAGTTGTGTTGGCTGCGGCGGTCGAGCAACAATGCAATCACCCGGTCGCTCAAGCTCTTGTACGGATGGCTGGCATCTGGGGCAAAAACCTCCCCTCCGACGCGACACTGCAACGGGTCGATCGTCAGGGTGTGACGGGTAGCGTCCAGGGATGCGAGATCATGGCGGGTAGCGCTGATTTCTTCCGCGGACAAGGCTTCGGACTCGGCCGCGTCGTTTTGGACGGGATCGACGAATGCACGCGAACGTCTGCCAGCCCGATTCTGATCTCGTTGGGGGGCGTCATCGAAGCGGTGATCGGCATTTCTGATCCACTTAAACCCGAAGCTCGTCAAACGATTGCGACCCTTCAAGAAAAAGGATGGCGGGTCGGAATCCTTTCGGGAGACCACCCCAAAATCGTTCAACATGTCGCTGACCAAATTGGCATCGACTCCGGAGAAGCCTTCGGAGGCCTCAGTCCCGAAGACAAATTGGCGGCCGTACGAGGTGATTCGCGATTCAGCAACCCCCAAGCATCGACACCCGAAAATCAACCGTGCCCGAATGAAACGGCACCCCGAAGCGAACGCCCGCACACGACTGTGATGATTGGTGATGGCGCGAACGACGCAGCGGCATTGGCGGCTGCGGATGTCGGAATCGCCGTGCGCGGCGGTGCGGAAGTCAGTTTGCAAGCGGCGCCGGTGTTTATCGCATCGGGTGACTTAGCGAGTATCACTGATTTAATCAGCGCGTCGAAACGTACCGATTGGTTGATCAAGACTGCTCTCGCCGTTTCGTTGGCTTATAATTTGATAGCAGTGGGACTCGCCATGTTCGGCAAAATCAGTCCGCTGATCGCTGCCGTCCTGATGCCAATTAGCAGCGTTAGCGTGCTCGCGTTGACACTTGCATGGCCTACTTATCCAGAACGTTCATTGCCACCGGAGACGAAATCGTGAGTGTCCTTTTCGTTGCACTTCCCATCGCCTTAATTCTCGGTGGCGGCGGTGTGCTCGCGTGCATCCTCTGTATACGCGGGGGCCAATACGACGACCTGGACACGCCGTCGGTGCGAGTGTTAATCGATGACGAAAAACCGAAAAAATAGCGTTCAACCTCTACTCCGTAATCCATTCGGTGACCGGTTTCGACCATGAGCAAATGAGTTCGTGAGGCCACTCGCGATCAGCCGGTTCATAACACAACGCACCTTCGAGGATGTTTCGTAACTCATCACTGATGGTCATATCACGTGGGAGGTCACGAGGCTCGAAACGTTCTTTTTGAATCAGCAGTGACATCCAATCCTTGCGGTCGAACAACTTCTTCCCGCTCAACATCTCGTAGGTCATGCACGCGAGAGCGTACCAGTCACCACGGGGACACACATGGTCACCTCGCAATTGTTCAGGAGGCATGTACGCGGGAGTGCCCATCACGGTATCCCCCATGACGTCCTGACCAATCACGTTACACAAACCAAAGTCAGCGATCGCGGCGGTTCCGTCACAATTCATCAGAATGTTGGCTGGTTTGAGATCCAAATGCACGATTTGATTTTGGTGAGCGTATTCTAAACCTGCCGTGATTTGACCGAGCAACGCTCTCACGCAGTTTTCGTCCAGTTTCCCATGACGGCGAAGCAACCTTGCCAAATCGTGGCTGTCGCACATCGGCATCACCAAAAACCGCGTCCGATAGTCGACAAAGGCATCCAAGACCGAAACGATATTGGGATGGCTGAGGTTGCGGAGCACATCGGATTCTCGCTCGAAATTCTCGATCGCTTGAGGCTCGTGGATGAACTCATGACGTAGCATTTTCAATGCAAGCGGTTGCCCCGGATGCGAGTCGCTCCGGCATTCATAGACCACGCCCATCCCTCCTCGGCTGAGACAACGGCTCAATCGATATCCGTGAATAGTTCGTCCACACAACGCGTCCACTTCACGACTTCCCAACCGATCACTGATCAACTGACTCAGTGCGATTTCAATTTCGGGATAGGCCGTCGTGAGTTCTTTGTAGCGATCGACATCCAAACGCAGTGCCACGAGCGGGGAGATCGCCTTCACCGTCGCGGTGCAACGTTTCCCCGTCAACAAAGACATCTCGCCGACGACGCTACCGGCGTTGCACTGGGCAAATTTCACATCGGCAGAGCGGACTTTCTTTGAAACTTCGAGCTGCCCGCTGACGATCACAAACAAGCCACCAGCAGTTTGGCCTTGTTTCAGCAAAACATCACCTGGGGCAAACTCAACCGATTGCAAACCGTCGTTGAGTGCGCTGGCCGCTTGTTCGGAAATCCCGGCCAACGTCGGACACTTCAACAGCGAACGTCGGGCCTGATCGACGACGCCGTCATCTCGCCCCGCCAACGCCTTCTCGATGAATCCGTCGAGTGAATCGAAATCCACGGTCTCATCGCTCACCGGCACTGAATCCGCGACGTCGAACGGGCAAAGTTCGCTGAGCGACAACCTCGATAAACTTTCGACGTGCGACGACCGCAAATTTCCGTCCAGGGTCAGCAACTCCGCGAACAATCGTGGGCGCAGCCTCTCGGGGGCTTTTTCGACCCAGGTCTGCAATTTCGTTCCCTGAGGACTCCGATGCCACGCGATCTCATATTCCTGACACCGCTCACGGACTTCGGCCAGATCGTGAGGCGATAATTCAGTGACGGAATTCACGACGACTATCCGGGAATTTAGGCAAGAGAAAAGTTTGCAACCGGGAAACTCATTGCCTGTATGCTACCGCACCGATCGTCAGGAGACACGCGTCGCACTGTCACGAACTCCGTATCGATCCTTAAGGGAGCACTCTCGGCCGCCACAAGCGACTTTGGACGTTCACTGCAAGCGTCCACCACGCCCCATTGCGGCAACCGACCGTTCGTTGACGTCCCGCGTCTCAAAGGTCACCGTGCCCCAAGGGCTACCTAATGCGAAATCCGATTTTGCTGAGACACTCTCGGGCAGCGGTTGTGTGATCGCCTTGCAGCTCGATCAGATCTTCTTTCGCCTTCACCGTCCCACCCGTGCCGCATGCGGTTTGCAACTGCGACAACAGAGCAGACAGGTCGTTGGCCTTCGCGGTTAATCCGTTAATCACCGTTGCCGTTCGGCCGCCTTTACGTTTCTCCGTAGTAATCCGCGCGGTTTGCTTTTCCGGCGGAATGCGGTCGGCCTCGCGTTGACGCTTTGCCTCCGCTTCAGCTTTATCGTCCGGCGTGCACTTACAATCGGTTTCGGGGAGTCCGCAAAGATCACACTCAGGTGGAATGTCAAACGGAGTCCCGGCAAAGAGTCGTGTCATGAAATTTGAAGGCGTCGAGGGTTGAACGCCAAGTCCTCAGATACGTCTGGGTGCGAAATGGGTGTTGAGGAAGTCTATCAATTACGTTTGATCAAACGAGAACAGTCGACGAAACCAAGATAGGCACGTCCGCAAACGCCGACAGATTGCGAGCGATCGATTAGAGCAACAAACGGTACAGTTCGAGCCGCTCAGTCCCGAGCTCGAACGCGTTGGTTTCTTGAATGCGTTTTAGGATCACATCACTGCCGACACCACGCTGGTCGAGCAGATCACGGCACTGCTGCCATGTCGGCAACCACACCATCGATTCCACCAACCGCTCGATCGTCTTGCTTCGACGCAGAAAGTGTTTCAGGTCGAGGATGAAGAAGACCCGATCGTGAAAAGGCGAATCGTGCTCAATCAACGGCTCGCCATCCCATACGAAATGCCCCGGCTGCGGCTGCCACGGCAAGCCGGCGGCTTTGAGTTCGTGAGCGAGCCGGATTTCGTCGGTGGAAAATCGCATGGGTTCTCGTCCTAAGACTTCTTAATGATGCCCTTCTTCTTAGTCGCCTTTTTAGCTGCTTTCTTCACCGCTTTTTTCTTTGCGGCCTTCTTCTTGGTCGCCTTCTTCTTAGCAGTTTTCTTCTTCACTGCTTTCTTCTTTTTCTTCTTCGAAGGGCCCTTCGCAGCTCGTTCGGCGAGCAGATCCAAAGCGGCTTCGAATGTCACCTCTTTGGCATCAGTGCCTCGTGGAATCGACGCATTGGTCTCACCGTCGGTCGCGTAGGGGCCAAACCGGCCTTCGAGGATCTTAACTTCTTGATCCGTAACCGGGCTTTTCTTCTCGAAGGCAACGATCGGTTCCTTCGGCGCGGCGCGGCCACGTGTTTTAGGTTGCTTCAGCAGCGCGATCGCTTCGTCGAAGGTCACTTCGAGTGGTGACATTCCGGCGGGCAGTGATCGGGTTTCCTTTTCACATTTCACGTACGGACCATAGCGTCCATCGTGTGCCATGATCGGTTCGTTGTTCTCGGGGTTGTTCCCCAAGTTCCGAGGCAACTGCAACAGTTTGCACGCGATTTCGAAGTTCACGTCTTCGGGCGCGATGCTCTTTGGAATCGACTGATTGCGTTTCTCTTCGTCATCCTTCTCACCGAGTTGGATGTACTGACCGAAGCGTCCTGCTTTGATGTAAACGTTTTTGCCCGTTTCAGGATGCACGCCGAGCGGTTCGTCTTCGCGTGCCGCCGCCTCGAACATCTCCATCGCTTTCGCGAGGGTCATTTCGTCGGGAGCCATGCCATCGAGGATGGAGGCCTTGCGATCGCCTTGTTCCAAGAACGGACCGTATTTGCCAACACGCACGAAGACCTCTTCACGATTCTCACCCTCGGTCGGAATACCGAGCGAAAACATCGCGGTGACGCGAGGATCGATTTCTTCGATCTTCTCTTCGAGTCGCTTTTTCAAACCGACTGCGGCTTTGTGATCGGCGGGAAATTCCAAGCCTTCTTGATCACCAAAGTAGAAGCCTTTGAGATAGGCGAGCGACTCGGCTTCCTGGCGACTGATCGTGTCGAGGAAGTCTTCCATTTGGGCCGTAAAGTCGTAATCGACGAGGGCCTCGAAGTGAGTTTCCATCAGACGGATCACGCTGAACGCGGTCCAACTCGGAACCAGCGCGCTGCCCTTCTTGTAAACGTAATCGCGTTTTTGGATCGTTTCGATAATCGACGCGTACGTACTCGGCCGTCCGATGCCTTTCTCTTCCAACGTTCGCGTCAGCGAGGCTTCACTGAATCGCGCGGGCGGTTGAGTGGTGTGACTCTTAGGATCCATCTCGGCAACATCGAGTGGATCACTTTCGCTGACCGGTGGCAGCAAACGTTCTTTATCGGCGAGTTCCGCTTCGGGGTCGTCGCTGCCTTCGACATAGGCACGTAGGAAACCTTCGAACAGGATACTCGTTCCCGATGCGGCGAAGGAACAATCACCACCTTCGATCGTGACACTGATGCGTTGTTTCTTCGCGTCGGCCATTTGGCAAGCGACGGTGCGTTTCCAAATCAGTTCGAACAATCGGAATTGATCACGATCGAGCTCGGACTGAACCGCGGCGGGGACACGGAACGGGGTACCGGCAGGTCGGATGGCCTCGTGAGCCTCCTGCGCGTTCTTCACTTTGCCTTTGTAGGTCCGCACGGTTTCGTGCAGGAACTGTTCACCGTATTCGGTTCGCACCAGATCCCGCGCCGCGTTGACGGCTTCCTTCGACAGCGTCGTCGAGTCGGTACGCATGTAAGTGATGTAACCGTTCTCATAAAGTCGCTGTGCCGCCTGCATGCAGCGTCTCGCCGTCATGCCGAGTTTGCGGTTCGCCTCCTGCTGCAATGTACTGGTCGTGAAGGGCGCCTTGGGCCGTTCGACAAACGGTTTGACTTCCACCTTCGTGACTTGGAAATCGGAACTCCGCAGACGACTGGCGAGTTCCGACGACGCGGCCTCGTCCATCTGCAACAGATCCGTGTTGATCAGTTTTCCGGTATCAGGATCAAAGTCTTTCCCCGACGGGATCTTCCGTCCCGAGACCGCATTCAGCGTCGCGGGTAGGGAGTCGCCGTCCTTGGTTGTGAAGATCGCTTCGAGATCCCAGTACGTCGCATCATGGAAGGCGATGCGTTCACGTTCGCGTTCAACGATCAAACGCACCGCGACGCTTTGGACGCGGCCGGCCGACAAACCGGGGCCGACTTTACGCCACAACAACTGCGAGACGTCGTAACCGTAAAGCCGGTCGAGGATCCGACGAGTTTCTTGAGCCCGGACGAGTCCGTCGTCGATTTCGCGAGGCGTATCGAGGGCGTGTTGAATCGCGTCCTTCGTGATTTCGTGGAACACCAATCGGTGAACCGGCACGGTTGGTTTCAACAATTCATACAGGTGCCAACTGATCGCTTCTCCCTCGCGGTCTTCGTCCGTCGCGAGATAGAGGCTGTCGGCATCTTTGAGAGCTTCTTTGAGCTTATCAACTTGTTTTTTCTTGTCCGCCGGCACGATATAGACCGGTTCGAAGTCCTTTTCGACGTTGACGCCGAGATAAGCCCACGGCTCTTTCTTGTACTTTTTCGGGATGTCTTTCGTTCCGCCAGGCAAATCGCGAACGTGTCCCACACTGGCTTCGACCTGGTATCCACTGCCCAAAAACTTCGAAATCGTGCGGGCTTTTGCGGGCGATTCGACGATCACCAAACTCTTGCTGGTCGATTTAGCCATGAATGGGCGGGGCGTTTGGGAAAGGGGAGGACGGTGCGGACTAGAAACGTGAATTGAGGCGTTGTGACGGAAACTCACGCAGCCGTCAACATGAGGTGACGGTTAGCCGCCACATCCTCACCATCTTGCCAGCGAGCTGATCTCGACACCCGCTCCGGCATTTACGACAATTTCGCCACGGGGGCGATATTCGCCCGAATCAGGCTTCTTGGGCTTTCTTGATTTCATCGAGCAAGCGACCTGGGCTGCCCATCGCGTTGTATCCGCCGTCAACATGGAGGATTTCGCCAGTGATCCCATTACTATCGTCGCTGAGCAAGAAGGCACCGGTGCGTCCGACCTCTTCGTGGGTCACGTTGCGACCCAGCGGTGCCATGTGCTCATACATTTTGAGCATGTCTTCGACGCCTGCGGCACGTCCTGCGAGCGTACGGATCGGACCTGCAGAGAGGGCATTAACCCGCACATCTCGGGCCCCCATGTCGAACGCGAGGTATCGCATCGATGCTTCCAGAGCGGCTTTGCAGACGCCCATCACGTTGTACCCGGGGACACACTTTTCGCCCCCGTAGTAGGTCATCGTCAAAACGGAGCCGCCCGGCTTCAGAATCGGCTCAGCCGCAGCGGTGACCGCCAAAAGCGAGAAAACACTGGCTTCCATCGCAATTTTGAAACCTTTACGCGACGTGTGCAGCGTTTCACGACCGAGGTCATCCCTGTCGGCGAAGGCAATCGAATGAAGGAGGAAATCGATTTTCCCGAAAGTTTTTTCGGTGTGATCCATCACAGTGCGGATGTCATCATCATTATTCGCGTCCATAGGTAGAAGGAACTCGGCGCCCTCATATTGATCCGTCAATTTGGCAACTCGGCGCCGATTTTTCTTCTTTTCATCATCGGCGCGGTCTGGAAGGTGGGTAAACCCGCACTTGCCACCGCTTTCAAGGATTTGCTGAGCGATTGCCCAGGCGATCGAATGATCGTTGGCGACACCGACGATGAGTCCCTTTTTTCCTTCAAATTGCATTTTTTACCTTTTCGAGCGGTTGTTTTCTGTCGGGGTTTTGCTGTTGGGGCGACCATCATCGTCACACGCGTCCACCCTCACAAGGCATCCTTGCGGAACGTTTTGGAATTTACCGTGATTGGATCACCTTCGCATCGTCTACCAGGCAACGAGCACCGCCCCAACAAACCAGGTCCCCACATGTCGTCGCCAGTCAATCACGCCGGGCCAGCGCCAGGAGGGCAATTGTCTGATGACGAGATCATCGTGCAGAAAATGCCTCTCCTGCTCGGCTTACTAGCGGGTGCCAAAGCCGGCAACTTAGGCGACATCCGATGCGGAGTAGTCAGTCAAAATGCGGATCGCTGGCAAACCAGTTTCTGGACCGGAGACGAACTTCCGACGGCTCATTCATTAGCCAGCGAAGCGATCGACCGTGGTGAAATCATCACTCAAGATGCGTTCTCTGCCGTCGAAGTCGAGTCGCTCGGTATCCAACAATCGTTGACCGGCGGCGAGAACAGTCGCGTGTCATCAGGAAATGTCACTCGCGAACGATCGTCCGCCATCGACGACAGCGTCGCCCCGGGAACACCGAACGTCGCGCTGATGTTGTCGATCGGCAACGCCCCCGCTCCTCCCGCGTTGCTGCGGACGTTGGCGGTGACACTCGGACGATTCCTCGTCTTGCATCGCGACCGGCAGAACGACACTCGCCGATTGTGGCAAACATCGACCATGCTGCAAAACGCCGCTCAATGGCAACAACTCGATGACGACGACGAGTTGCTCGAGTCCGTCGCCCAGTGTGCGTGCGAAGTGCTGTCCTGTGAACGAGCGACCATCTTCCTGTGGGACAAATCTCGCCGCCGGTTGATCGGACGCCCCGCGATCGGGATTGAAGGCGGTGTGCTCGAAGTAGAAGACGATGCCGGCATCGTGGGCGAAGTCCTCCAGAGCGGCAGCCCCCGGTGGTGGTCGGCGGGCGGCAACGACGGAGGACGCGTGAACCGCCGGATCGACCAAGCCCAGAACTTCAACACGCATTCGCTGCTCGCCGTGCCGATGGTCAACTCCCGCGACCAAATCATCGGTGTCTTCGAAGCGATCAATGCCAATCCGGACGACCATCGCAGCGGCGCGTTCGACGCTCCGGACGTGCGTACACTCTCGGAGTTAGCTCTTCACGCCGTCGTGGCAATCGACTCGCAGCGGACGCGGGTCAACCTGACTCGAACGCGAGACCGTTTGGTTTCCCAAGCCGCTGAATCGAATCCATTGATCGGCAATCATGAGTCGATCCGCGAACTCCGAACGAACGCAACCAAAGTCGCCCCGACCGACTTGAGTGTATTGGTGTTGGGGCAAAACGGGACAGGCAAAGAGGTTCTGGCTCAACACATTCATTACCAAAGCGAACGCCGAAACGGCCCCTTCGTCGCCGTTAACTGCGCGGCATTAGTCGAGTCATTACTCGAGAGTGAACTGTTCGGTCACGAGAAAGGTGCCTACACGGATGCCTCGAGTGCACGACAAGGCAAATTCGAATTGGCCAACGGCGGGACGTTGTTCCTGGACGAGGTCGGCGACATGAGCCCAGGCGGACAAGCCAAATTGCTGCGTGTGTTGGAAGAACGTGTCGTCGTCCGTGTGGGCGGGTCTCAACCGATCCCCGTCGACACCCGCGTGATCGCGGCGACCAATCAACCGCTACAAGACTTGATCGCGGCCAAACGTTTTCGAGAAGACCTGTTCTTCCGGCTCAATGTGGTTTCATTGACGTTGCCACCTCTGTCCAGCCGCGGCAGTGATGTGATGTTGCTCGCGGAACATTTCCTCGATCATTTCTGTCGGCAGATCGGCCGAGCGGTACCGAAATTCGACGAGACCTCACGCCGTGCGATGATCATGCATCCATGGCCGGGTAACGTTCGTGAACTTCGTAACACGATCGAAAGAGTCTGCTACCTCACCACGAGCGACATCATCCATGAAGAAGATTTGATGCTGCGACCAATCGAGGGAGGGATTCCAGAGTTTCCCGCCAATGCAATGCGTCACACTTCCGGTGGCACGATTATTAACCTGAACGAGGCGACCCGTGAGTTTCAGATTGCCCATATTGAAGCGGCGATCATGGCCTGCGGCGGAAACATGACCGACGCGGCGAGCAAACTCGGTCTTCATCGCTCGAATCTCTACCGGAAAATGCGGCAACTGGGCATGTCGACTTCTGAATAACGAGGCGTCTGGCAATGACGGTTACGTTTCGCGTAACCTAGTGGGATGAACAATCCCAACTACTCCGCCGACGGCTACGCTGCTCGGCCGCGCGTCGAAACTATCGGCCCTCTTCGTTGTCTCGTCGTGGACGGATCGGAGGATGCTCGCATCCCGGTAATCTTGTGCCACGGCTACGGTGCTCCCGGCGACGATCTCGCGTCGCTGACTCCTCATTTGATCGAATGGATCGGCACCGACTCGGGTGCACTTCGATTCATCTACCCTGAGGCTCCGCATGATTTGTCGGACATCGGCATGCCGGAAGGACGAGCTTGGTGGCCGCTGAATATGATGGCCCTCCAAGAACTTTTGCAAACTAATCGCTTTGACGAACTGCACGATCAAGTCCCACCGGGAATTGACGAGGCCCGTGCCGCACTCGAGGAAACCGTCACTCAGGTGCTCGCGGATGTTCCCGAGGGCACACCTTATGTTCTCGGTGGTTTTTCGCAGGGTGCGATGTTGACGATGGATCTCGCACTTCGCGGCAGCGTTCGACCGCCGAATATTCTTGTTCAGTTCTCCGGAACGCTCGTTTGCGAATCGTTATGGAAAAGCAAACTGGATCGCCTCGCCGACACGCACGTTCTGCAATCACACGGTCGCATCGACCCGATTCTTCCGTTCTCGAGTGCCGAAGCACTGCGTGACATGCTTCGCGGCGGAAACACGGAAGTCGAATTCATGGCGTTCCAAGGACCACACACGATTGAAACGGACACGCTGTTTCGGTTGGTCGAACGACTGCGTCTGTTGGCGGTCTCAACCAAGCAATGAGTTTTCTCAGTGCAACGTTGCTGTTGGGGACGTTAGCGGCAGGAATTCCTGTCGCGTTGCACTTGTTGGCTCGTCAACCACCGCGACGGGTTGTCTTTCCGAGCGTTGCATTTTTACAGCGGCAACTGACGACGCAAACGAGCCGCCTGAAGGTTCGCCGTTGGTGGCTGCTCGCGTTACGCATTCTTGCGATCATCGCGTTCGCCGTTGTCCTGGCCCGACCGCATATTGACTCGGCGATGTCGTCGACGTGGACGACGGTGGGGCTGATCGCAATCGCCAGCGTCGGTCTGTTGGCATTGGCTTCAGTCGCCTTCTCTCGCGGTTTAGGGCGATCGATGGCGTGGTCGCTGCTCGGTGCCGCGTTGATCACAGGTTTGATCGCGGGAATCGGAGCCATCCGCGCGATCGCAACTGGGAACGCTCCCGATTTTCGAGTCGACCGACCGATGGCGATCGCGATCGTGATCGACAACTCACCCTCATCTGCATGGAGCGTCGTTGAAGATTTTGGAGGCGGTGACATTGGCGGAGATGCGTTCAGTGGTGGCGGCGAAAATGAATCTTCCGCGTCGAACGCATCGCCAGCGTCAAACACACCGAGCAGGCTCTTCGCCACGGCACGTCCGGGGACTCGGCTGGCTGTTGCGATCGCACGGGCGGGAGAACTCATCGACCGTTTACCGTCGGGCAGCCGCGTCGCGATCGTTGATCGCTCTTCGTCACCGGTCGGTTTTTCACTTGACATCGCGGCCGCGCGCTCGCGACTCGCTCGATTGAGCCCCACAGCCTCACCCGCTTCAATCATTCGGAGAACCGAATCCGCAGTGGAACTGGTTCGCACGAGCGACCTCACCGAACGACATGTCGTCGTGGTATCCGACATGGCCGAACCTAGCTGGGAAAAAAACATTCCCGCGTCGCTGGCCCGTTCGCCTCTGGGTCCCGCCGAACACGAAGACGTTCCAATCCATGTGCTTAACGTTCACGAATCGGCCTCATTGCAGGCGGATGCCGGCTCAGACGACGAGACATCGGGTGCAGGCGGAGCGAGCGTTCCCGCGATCAATCCTTGGATCTCGCTACCGCTCGTCGCCGACGTTGCTCCACCACCGGGCGTCGCAATTCCGATCCGCTTTGACGTCGGCGTTTGGCGTGACCCGTCCGACACACGTCTCTCTGGCGTAAGTGTTGGCAACGCATCGAGCATGGGCTCAAACTTAACAGCGACAGTGCAACTGAGTTTGTACGAACGAGATCCGTCGCTGCCCGTGGTTCGCGACGGACGTCTCGTGCTGCCACCGCTTCGATCTGTCGACCGTGCTTCGATCGAGTTAACAGGCGGGGCACTCAACAGCCGCGATGAAGTCTTGCTAACGCTTCCGCCCTTGGAACGTGGAACGTATCACGCGGTCATCGAATTGATCGGGGACGATCGATTCATGTGGGACAATTGGCGATTCGTCACGGTTGATATCCCAACACCTCCAAACGTTTTAATCGTAGGAAACGACACCGACGAAACCGGAGTGATGGCCGCGGCGATGACGGCGCCACACTCACCCGATGATCCATCGGCCAGCTATCAGATCCAAACGGTCGGCTACCGCGACTTGGCGGCCGTGGATTGGAAACCGTTTGACCTAGTGGTTTTGATCGACCCACCGCTGCGTTACTCGGCCGAACAGAATCAAATTGTTGGCTCCAACGGAGGACTCAGCTCCGCAATGCTGGATCAGATCGCGGGCGTTGTCACGCGAGGCGGCGGTTTGATGATCAGTCTTGGTCCGGCAACCGAGGTGCTGCCCAAGGAAACGGGAACCGGTCCGGGCGGCAGTCAATCCGCCGGCAATGAATCCACATCGCGATGGCTTGTCCCGCCTTTAGTGCGATCATGGCGTGTGCCGAGCCCCGGAACGTTCTGGCGAGTGACGGCGAGTTCGCATCCGATCTTCAGTTCGGTGATGCGTCCGTCATCAATGCCCAACTGGAGCGACTTCCGCGTGCAGAGGTATTGGCAAGTTAATGCCGAGCAGACTCCTAATACGAATCCCTCCGTCGCAACAGAAAGCCTTCCCTCGACACCCTGGCAGGTGATCGCACGTTACGCGGTGGCAAAGGACGGCCCGGCGACGGGACAACCTGCCGTGATGACGCGGCAAATGGGAGGCGGCCGGATCGCCGTCACGACCACTCCGTTGCCAGCACTCGGCGCAGCGACGCGAAAGTGGAATGAGCTATTTACCGCATCGGACGCGTGGCCCGCATTCATGACCGTTCGCGGATTGGCGGCCTACTTATCCGGCATCGATCGACGTGACGCGACCGTCCTGGTCGGACAAACAGCCGTCGTGTCGCCCGACGCTGCCACCTTCGCACGTGACGACGAACGCAATCGCGACCTCCCCGAGAAACTCAATAACGAGTCAACCACAAACTCGCCAATGTCACTGGAGCTTTACGCACCGGGACAAGACACGGGAAGAACGATCCCGTGGGCGAGTTCCGAGGTAACCATCCGCGAAACCGAAACACCGGGGACCTATTTTCTTCGAGGAGCAGAATTGTGGAGCGGATTTTCGGCGAACCTCTCGCCCGAATGGTCCCGCGGAGAAACGACCACGCTCACCGCACTGCGTGGATGGTTCGGTGACGAAAACTGGTCCATCACCAACGACGTCGAGGCCTTGTCGCTGACGGGAGGGGGTGGCGGGTCCGTCGCGGTCTCGCTGCACGCACCGTTGACGCTGCTGGTGGTACTCATATTTCTGGCAGAACAACTCTTGAGCAATCGCTTCTATCGTGCCGCTCGTGACCCGGGGACCGCATGATGCGATTGAGCTACGACCCGATCTACAATTCAGGTTTGGCCGGCGTGCTTTTGACGGCCGTCGTGATTGTACTGCTGTTCGTGATCACACCGAGCGGAGTGACTCGTCCGCGGCGCATGATGTTGTTCGCGTTGCGTGGTATCGCGGCGTTGGCTCTCGTGCTGACGATGCTACGACCTTCGCTTGTGAAGACCGATAACCGGCCCGCTGCTGCAACGCTCGCGATTGCAATGGACACGTCACGTAGCATGACGCTCGCCTCCGGAGACGAATCCGCCGCGACTGCCACAAACAACACCGAAGAGGCCGCAGATACACGATGGCAGCAACAGCAGCGGATACTCAATACGTTGGCCCAAAATCTTTCAGGCCAAGACGAACAACTGAATATCACGTTGTACCGCTACGATCGTCGAGGTGACCAAGTCGCCAACGGTCGGGCTAGCGAACTGAGTGATGCCTTGGCGGCGACAAAACAGATCCAACCAGACGGCGTGCTGACGGACTTGTCTGTCCCCTTGGAGTCGGCGGTTGCCGCGTCGCGAGGAATGCCACTCGCAGGCATCGTTCTATTAAGTGACGGAACACAAACGGTTGTGCCGGAATCACGATCGAGCGGAAACTCAGGAACTCAACCCACCTCACAAAACGGCGATGGGCTGCAAGGTGGACGCAGGCTTGATCCCGTTTCGTCGGCCAGATTGGTGGCGGCAATTGGTGTCCCCCTGTGGACCGTTGCACTCGGACCTCGGGCAGAGACGAGCCGTGTTCAAGACGTCTCAGTGCAGTCACTTCCCGAGACGTACCGCATGTTCACGGGTAACGAAACGGAAGTCTCATTCGAGGTCGTTTCGCAAGGCTACCCAGGAACCCCGATCACGCTGTCACTGGAGTGGATCGACAATAACGGGAATTCACGAAGCGCCGCGACTCGCACCATGATGAGCGATCAAACGTCCCACACAGAAGCGTTTCGGATACCAATCGTTGCACCGGATCCGGGACAGTATCAGTTGGTCGTCCGGGCTCGTCCGCCCGCCGGCGAACCCAACGCATCAAATGATTTCCAACTCGCTTTCGTCGACGTCCGGCCCGGTGGCGGACGCGTGTTGTATCTCGAAGGAACACCGCGTCTGGAACAGATGTACCTACGCAAAGCGTTAGGGCGATTCCCCGATTTGGAACTCACGTATCGCTGGATCCCACGGGACACCGCCCCACGATGGCCGGCGAGCCTCGCGGACGATTTACAATCAGGACGCTTCGATGTCGTCATCCTCGGCGACTTACACTCGGCCGCCCTCGGCGACCAACAACTCGAACAACTGGCCGAGTCAGTTGCCGCCGGTACCGCGTTGGTGACGCTCGGCGGTGAACGCGCCTACGGCCCCGGCGGCTATGCCGATTCACCATTGGCAAAGGTGTTGCCAATAAAGATGAACGGATCAATCGCGATTCCGCCCGGTCGCGAAATAGAAGAGTCATTACTCGGTCAACTCCCCGGCCCGATCACGCTTAAAACATCTCGACCGCACCCGATCACGACCATCAACGCAGGCGACCGCAATTTAGATTGGTCGACGCTGCCTCCGATGCCCGGCGCGAACGCGTTCCCCGGAGTCAAAGCATCTCCGGGCGTGCAGGTGTTGCTCGAAGACGATCGTTCCGATCCGATGCTGATCGTCGGCGAGTACGGACAAGGCCGCGTAGCCTCACTGGCATTCGATTCGACTTGGGTTTGGTGGCGAGGCGGCTCGAGCGAATTCCATCGGCGTTTCTGGCGACAACTGATGCTTTGGTTACTTTCGCGAGAAGAAGACAACGACACCGAGCTGCAACTCGAGATGACACGGCGTCGGTTCAACACGTCCGAGAGCAGCCTCCTGAGCGGAACGATCGTCTTGAACGAAAACATGAACCAGCAAACCGGTGCCTGGTCCGCGGATGTCGTGTTGGAATCGGGTGACGTTCGACCGCTGGGAATCTCAACGAACACCCGAGCATTTGGTGACCAACGTGAAGCTGTAATCTCGGCCGAAGTTTTTGGCGACGCGGCCGGACCGGAAACACCACAACAACAAAACACTGAATTGTCCGACGTGACTGCGTCAAACGATTCGTCGCCGACGGAGTCTCCGCAAACCAACGCCCCGCTGAGCAACACTTCCTCAATGCCACCGGGAATTCACCGCGTGCGGGTACGCCTCGGTGATGCGGCGAACCCGATCGTTTCGGCAGAACTGCCGTTTCAAATCATCGATGACACACGAGAGCTGTCCGCAATCGCGGCGGACCATGCATTGCTGGACCGGATGGCGGCGATCACGGCCACGTCCGGAGGCGAGTCATTTCGACCGGACCAACTGGATTCGCTGATCGAACGTATATCGACCCAGCGTCGACGGGCGGAGCGGGCCGTGATTGAGAAATGGCGACTCGGCGATGGCCCGATCAGCGGTTGGATCGTGTTCGTGCTGTTTGCCGGCTGCCTATGCTCGGAGTGGACGTTGCGCCGACGTTGGGGGCTGGCGTGATCGGCCAGCCTTTGGGCATTATCTGTTTAAGTCAATTTGTCTGAGTCGCTGCGTTTTCCATTTTCAGATCCCCGAAGAAAGATGATATGACCACGCATGCCGAAACTGTCGATTTCTCGTCCCAGGCTTCATTCGATATCCAGCCGAGGACGCGATTAATCTTTGGGCCAGGATCTTCGGCCCAAATCGCTGAACTGGCGGCTTCGCTGGGAGCCACTCGGGTGATGGTCGTCAGCGACGAGGGAATTGTTGCGGCGGGGCATTTCGAACACGTCGCCGATCGACTCCGAAACGCCGGCCTGCAAGTCGGCTCGTTTCACGAATTTGCTGAAAACCCGACCTCCACCATGGTCGACGCCGGTGTCGCTGCGGCCGCGGAGTTCCAACCTGACCTGCTGATCGGACTAGGCGGTGGCAGCAGCCTGGATTGCTGCAAAGGGATGAACTTCGTTTACAGTTGCGGCGGTTCCATCCATGACTACCACGGCGTCGGCAAAGCGACCGCAGACCTCCTCCCGATGATCGCAATCCCCACGACCGCGGGCACCGGAAGCGAGACCCAGAGCTTCGCATTAATCAGCGATGCGGACACCCACGTGAAGATGGCATGCGGCGACCCTCGTGCCGCGTGCCGAATCGCAGTCCTGGATCCCGAACTAACACTGACCATGCCGCAGAGCGTCACCAGCCTGACGGGCATCGACGCGATTTCACACGCGGTGGAAACCTACGTCACACGCCGGCGTAACGCGATCTCAACCACCTACAGTCGCCGCGCGTTCGGATTGCTCGCGAGATCGTTTTCGAAAGTCCTGCGATCACCAGATGACTTGAACGCACGGGGTGAAATGCAGTTGGGTGCATCGCTCGCGGGAATGGCGATTGAGACGTCCATGCTCGGTGCCGCTCACGCGACAGCCAACCCGCTCACCGCTCGGCATAACATCGTGCACGGCCAAGCCGTCGGGCTGATGTTGCCTGCGGTGATACGGTTCAACGGGACGCAGCATGCAACCTGGTACGCGGAACTGCTGCGAGAGATCGATCCGGCGGGCACCGACTCGATCTCGATCGACGAGGCCCCCGACCGCTTGGCCGAGATGGTTCAGGACTGGGTGCAATCAGCGGGAATGGCGACTTCGCTCGACGAGTTGTCGATACCGTCCTCGGACATCGGCATGTTTGTCGACGACGCGTTGCAGCAATGGACGGGAACCTTCAATCCGATCGCACTGGACGAGGACTCCACGCGGGCTTTGTACCGCGAAGTAGCGTGAAGAAGATAACGGGCCCGCTCACAGTAGCTGGCTTCGCCCGAACTGAGTCCCCGATGTCTGACGACCTCGACGACGTCTTCAAAAATGCGTTAAGCCTTCGTTTCCGTCGGGTTGCGATATTGCTTGATCATCGATCGCAGCGGTGACCCGAAACTGTAGTAGCAGAACACCAACGGCAACGCGACCCAGTGCAGTAGGAACATCCCCACGACTGCAAACATCGCTTGCCCGATCTGGTTCGGTGCCCGCCGACCTCGCACCAACTGCGCAAAAACGTGTGGATAGCTGAACCGCGACACCATCAGAAACGCCAAGACGAGCGCCAGCACCGGAATGAAGTAGTGCGAGGCTTGCAGCGACCAATCACTCACGGCCCAAACCCATTCGGGATAGTTCTCCGCCGTCGCAAAGTCTTTCAGGTCGGGAATGGCGATCGCAAACGCGGCCAACGTTCCCGCGGCGGCTGGACTGGGCAAGCCTTCGAAACCTTCGTGATCGTCGTCCTCTGTCGTTTCCACGTTGAAGCGAGCTAATCGGATCAGAACGCAGACCGCGAACAACACACCGATAGCCCAGGTCAGTCGCTGTGGCAACGCGTCACTGATCCGCCACACAATCACCGCCGGCGCGACACCGAACGTCACGGCGTCACAGAGGCTGTCGAGCTCGGCACCGAACTGACTCGCCTGACCAGTCAGCCGAGCGGCCGAACCGTCCAACGCGTCGAACAGCATCCCGCCAAAAATCAACAGCCCGGCGGCAAACAGTTTGGTCTCGAGTTCCCACGCGAGCGTATCGGTACTGACCGCGATCGCGATCGCGGCCAAACCGCAGACGCCGTTACCGAGCGTCAACACGGTAGGCAGAACCGCGAGGGTTAACCGTCGCCGCTCGCCACGCGGACGCTTTCGACGACGACGTCGCCTGCCTCCCTCCTCGGGAATCTCCTGCTCCAATTCCGATCCGTCATCGGTCAAATCCTGAGGATCTGAATCGGCGTCCGTCCACTCGGAAAGTGGCAACCGTGGTTTGAGTTCACTCATGGAGGTTAGGCGTCGGATTCAATGGATACATCGGATTGGTAACGGGCCATCACGGTCGAGCCGGCGAAAATCTTCTCACCGATCTTCGCGACAATCGAAAGCGCGTCGTCGCGAGGGATCACCAGCTCGGTGCGAGACCCCAGCTTAATCATTCCGTACATTTCGCCACGGGCAAAAACATCATCCACCCGTGCCCAGCAAACAATTCGCCTCGCAAATTGTCCCGTAATCTGCCGAATCCGGATAACCCGCCCATCCAGATCACCGCTCTCGAGCTCGATATCGAGTTTCTCGTTCTCGCGAGCCGACTCGGGACGAAGTGCATTGAGAAATTTGCCCGGCCGGTAACGGACCGAAACAACGCGTCCCGGCAGCGAAACTCGGTTCGCGTGAACATTAAATATGGACAAAAAGATACCGAACCGGATCGCAGGGCCGATCACAGGGTCGTCGATCTCAACAATTTCAACCAGTTTGCCGTCAGCGGGCGAGACCACCGTTCCCGTACCGCTGGGAACGGCGCGACGAGGACTGCGGAAAAACCACACGACCAGGATGAAGAGCATGAACGGGGGCAGGAATAAGGGCCACCAAAACAGCGCCATCACAACCGAAATTAGCAACGCCGCTCCGCCAAGCACGAGCAGCTCCGCCAGCCCCACCCGAACAAACGGAAGAGCGTCACGCCAAAGGAAGGGATCGTCGGCGTCCGCCCACCAATAACTTCCTTGGTTACGGTAGTACTTCATGTCACGAGAGTCGACGGGATCGAAGGTCAAGTCCCCGCGTTCTCCTTGTCGTCGGTCGGCCATTCGAGACACGTAGCCGGGGCGAAATTTTCTCAGATACGCACGCCTGGCCCGCCCCCACGCTAATTCCATTGCCATCACCACGCCACCGCCCGGCTGAATCGACTTCACCGCCGGGTCCATTGCCGGAACGGCATCGGTTCTCGGCCGATTCGATCGCGGCGGCATAATGGATTCGGTCGGGGTGCTCATGGAGGACAAGCGTAGCGGCTACAATAACCCTTTGTCGATAAGACGTCCGCTATTTGCCATTCATCCAGACGACATGATCACGCCTCGTTACCTTCTCCCATTTGATTCGCGTCGGGCGATTCACCGATTCACCGACGTCCTCGTTATTGGTGGGGGATTGGCGGGTCTCCGGGCAGCCAACGCCGTTGAACCGAACCTCTCAGTGCTCGTCGTGACGAAGGATCACTTGCGGGAATCCAACAGCAACTACGCCCAAGGCGGGATCGCCGGAGTGCTCGACCCCGAAGACTGCTTCGACGACCACATCCGCGACACGCTGATTGCGGGCGCCAACCTGTGTGACCGAGACGTCGTCGACCGTGTCATCCGAGAAGGACCGCGGCGGATCGAAGAACTCATCCGTTGGGGCACGCAGTTTGACACCAACGCCGGCGAACTCGCCCTCGGCCGGGAAGGCGGGCACTCCCACGAACGGATCGTCCACGCGATGGGTGATGCGACGGGACGTGAGGTCATGCGAGCGGTCATCGACCGTAGTCGCGAGGCGCCGAACATCGATATCTGGGAAAACGCCTTCACCGTGGACCTGCTGACGCTCGAAGGACGATGCCGAGGCGCCGTGATCGTTGGACAAAACGAACGTCCCACGATGGTGTGGGCGAAAGAAACCATCCTCTGCACCGGAGGCGTCGGGCAAGTCTTCCGCGAATCAACCAATCCGTCCGTGGCAACCGGCGACGGAACCTCGATCGCCTATCGAGCCGGCGTCGAACTGCGTGACATGGAATTCATCCAGTTTCACCCGACGGTGCTGTATATCGCAGGGTCGTCGCGATCGCTGATCACCGAAGCGGTGCGTGGTGAAGGCGCTCACCTGCTCGATTCGCACGGCGATCGGTTCATGCCTAACTACGACGACCGCGCCGAACTCGCCCCTCGCGATATCGTGAGCCAATCGATCGTCAGCCAAATGAGCGTGACGTCGCACCCGTGCGTGTATCTCAGCCTCGCTCATCTCGATCCGAAACTCGTTCTCAGCCGTTTTCCCGGCATCGCGGAAACGTGCAAACAGTTCGGCCTGGACATCACGACCGATCGCATCCCGGTGCGTCCTGGGGCTCACTACATGATCGGCGGTGTGACCGTCGATAGCCAAGGACGCACGAGCCTTCCGGGATTATGGGCCGCCGGCGAGGCCACCAGCTCCGGATTGCACGGCGCCAACCGGTTGGCCAGCAACAGTTTGCTCGAGGGGCTCGTGTACGGAGCACACGCGGGCGAGGCCGCGAGCCGTGCCGCCGCGGAAGGACCGCATAAAATGATCGCCTACCGAATCCAACAAACCGCAAGGCAACAAACCCAATCGTTCGATATCGCGGACGTTCGCGTTTCACTCAAAAGCCTGATGGGACGACTCGTCGGGGTGCAGCGAGACGCCGAAGGACTGTCTCAAGCCAACGAACAGATTCGGTCGCTATCGGCGTACGTCATGTCGCATCAATTCGAAAGCGTCGAGGGCTGGGAACTGCAGAATCTATTGCTCACCGCATCCGCGATGACGTCTGCCGCTCTCGCCCGCCGGGAATCCCGGGGGGTTCACTTCCGCAGCGATTTCCCCGAAGTCGACAACGAAAACTGGCGGTGCCACCAAACCCAACAGATCGACGTCGACGGCGGCTACCCGCTCCGTGGCGAACTGATCACCCGGCCCACTTCCGACCACGTTGCCCCGCAATCGATGAACGACTAAGTTTTTGAGTGCACTGCGTTTCTCTTCTTTTCAATTCGAAATCCCAACGTCAAACTTCCCAACATGGCTGCTCCACGCGTTCTCGTACTCCGCGCCCCCGGCACCAACTGTGATGTCGAAACCGCCCACGCGTTCGAGCTAGCCGGAGCGACGGCAGAGCGAATTCACGTCGGACGGCTGACCGAAAACCCGGCCCTGCACAAACGTTATCAAATCCTCTGCATCCCCGGCGGATTCAGCTACGGAGACGACATCGCGGCGGGACGGATTCTCGCCACCCGGATGCGTCACCACCTCGACGAAATGATCCACCACTTCGTCGACAGCGGCGACAATCTCGTTCTCGGAATCTGCAACGGGATGCAAGTTCTCATGAGATTGGGCGTCCTGACCACCGGCGTAAAAACTCCCCAATTGGCCGAGGCTACCGCAGAAGACGCCGTGGCCAGCCCAAGCGACCAAAATTGGGGAAGCGAAACAAACACACCAGAATTCGAAATTCCTCCGGCGACCCTCACCTGGAACAACCACGGACGATTTGAAGATCGGTGGGTGCACCTCGCCGTCGACAAAACCCCGTGCGTTTTCCTGAAAGATATCGACCAAATGTATTTGCCGATGGCACATGCCGAAGGCAAATTCGTCGCTCGCGACGCCGACGCGTTGGAACAACTGCGAGCGGCCGGACGATTGGCGATTCGATATTGCGATACCGACGGCCAAATCCAATCCGAAACGTTGCCGTTTCCGATCAACCCCAACGGCGGTGATGCCAACGTGGCGGGCGTGTGCGACGCCTCAGGACGCGTCTTCGGATTGATGCCGCACCCCGAGCGTCACATCGATGCCACCCAGCATCCGTTCTGGACTCGACGCAAGGTTCAACCCGAACATGGCGACGGACTGCAAATGTTCCGCAACGCCGTGCAGTGGTTCGCGTAGTGCCCGACGCAGTCGATCCCAGCGAAACACGATTCGCGTTCGGCAAGAATTGGTCGGCGTTCTTAAAACAAGTCGACTCCCACCGAATCGAGCAAGCGGTTGCCTCCCTTCGAGGCCTCTTGCTGCTCGATCCTGACGAACCTGAACCGCTTTCAGGAAAACGCTTCCTCGATATCGGTTCGGGCAGCGGCCTGTTCTCGCTGGCTGCGATCTCTCTCGGTGCAACGGCCGTCTCCGTCGATATCGACCGTGACAGCTTTGAATGCACCCGAACGCTACGCGATCAGTTCAACGCGTCCGTCAAGCCAAGCACAAAAGACACGCCTGACGCCTCCTGGGATGTCCATCATCTCTCCGTTCTGGATACGGCGGCAATGTCTTCATTGGGTTTGTTCGACGTCGTGTACAGTTGGGGCGTGCTGCATCACACAGGCAAGATGACGCTCGCGATCGAAACCGCGTCTGCTCGCGTTGCAGCCGACGGATGGCTAGCGATCGCAATCTATAACGATCAGGGCGGAGCCAGTCGTCGATGGCATTTGATCAAACGAGGCTACCACGGCCTGCCGTCGACCCTACGCCCGATCTATGTCGCTGCGGTCGCAGGTGTCTACGAAACCAAATTCGCGATCGCACGTTTGGCCCGAGGGCGCAATCCGCTGCCATTCTCCGATTGGCGGAGTAAACGTGACGATCGAGGCATGAGCGTCTGGCACGATTGGGTCGACTGGATCGGAGGCCTGCCGTTCGAAGTCGCCACCCCCGAGGCAATTATCCTGCCGCTCCGCCGTCGCGGCTTCGTGCTCGAAAACCTCCGGACAGTTGGCTCAGGGTGGGGATGCAACGAATTCGTATTTCGACGCGAAGCCTGCCCCACCGAAGACGCTCAAAACGCGAGCTAACTCGTCGCAGAACGATCCGTACGATCGCGGATCGCCGAAACGCAACTCTTGTTACGCTTCGGCACGTTGTCGGCGACTAAGCGTCCGGAGGGATGCTCATCAGGAACTCGACGTTGTTCTGCGTCGTGGCGAGTTTCTTCGTCAGCGTCGTCATCGCATCGGTCGGCGACAACTCCGCGAGCGAACGCCGCAACGTTTGAATCCGGCGATACTCTTCATCGTCGAACAAGATCTCCTCCCGACGAGTGCCGCTGCGAGACAGGTCGATCGCTGGCCAAACGC
Source organism: Aporhodopirellula rubra (assembly GCF_014192335.1). Classification (GTDB taxonomy): domain Bacteria; phylum Planctomycetota; class Planctomycetia; order Pirellulales; family Pirellulaceae; genus Rhodopirellula; species Rhodopirellula rubra. The sequence goes on from NZ_JACHXU010000005.1 coordinate 113,461, forward strand.
GTCGTTGCACGAGGTCTTGATCGAGAACGATTTCCAAGTTTCCGGTACCTTTGAACTCCTCAAAGATCACGTCGTCCATGCGACTGCCGGTATCGACCAAGGCGGTCGCGAGGATCGTCAACGAACCTCCCTCTTCTACCTTGCGCGCCGAACCAAAGATCGCTTTCGGTTTCTGCATCGCACCGGCGTCGAGTCCTCCGGTCAGAATCTTGCCAGTGGCCGATTCGGTATCGCTGTTAAAGGCTCGAGCGAGGCGCGTGATCGAATCCAAAAAGATGACGACATCGGTTCCCGATTCGACCATCCGCTTTGCTTTCTCGACCACCATTTGCGCGACCTGGATATGCCGGGCCGGTGGCTCATCGAACGTGCTACTGATCACCTCACACTGGTGCGATTTGATTTCACGCTCCATCTCGGTAACTTCTTCAGGCCGCTCGTCGATCAGCAATACGAAGACGTACGCCTCCGGATAATTGGCCAACACGCCGTGGGCGAGTTGCTGCATCAGGATCGTTTTTCCCGCGCGCGGCGGGCTCACGATCAGACCGCGTTGCCCGAAACCGATCGGGGTGAACAGATCAACGACGCGCGTGCTCATCTCCTTCGCCGAATGCTCCATCACGATTCGCGTGCGAGGATGCAGCGGCGTGAGTTCGTCGAACGGAACTTGACGTCCACGACGCGACGGTTCGTGGTGGTTGATCGCTTCAATGCGCAGCAAAGCGAAGTAACGTTCGTTCTCTTTGGGCGGACGAATTTGCCCGGCGACGTGACTTCCGGTATGCAGCCCGAACCGACGAATTTGACTCGGTGAGACGTAGATATCGTCAGGGCACGAAAGGTAGTGGTACTGCGCACTTCGCAAGAACCCGAACCCGTCGGGCAGGATTTCGAGTGTGCCTTCACCGTACATCAATCCGTTGGCACTCATCTTCGCTTTGATCAAGCGAAACACCAGTTCCTGGCGAGCGAGGCCTCCGATGTCCTGCAGACCTTCTCGTTCGGCGAGGACGAGCAGATCCGGATGGGACATCTGCTGCAATTGCACGAGATTGATCGGGGACTCGTTTTCATCGGGATGCGGGATCCCAACACGACCTCCGGCTTTCGTAACCTCGCTGACAATTTCTTCGGGCAGCGACAACGGATCGCGTTCGGCATCGAGTTCACGAACGCGCTGATCGACAGCTTGGTCAGGGTGGCGCATGCGGCGAGGCCCACGACGAGAGTCGCGCGCCGACCTTGGCGGGGTGGGGGGTTCCATGATAAGGAGAACCGGTCGGGGAGGGGTGAGAAGAGAGGAGTCTGTCGACGTCTCGTTTAGATAAGACACGAGGAGTCGAGGAGGGGTTCAGCCGCTCCCTATGGAACGATGCGCTGAACAAACTCCTAGTGTAGCCAACTGGTACTCTATTGTCAGCCTTGATTCTTGATTGTCACCGGAGAGGATGCTGTTACGCCCTTGGGGGGGATTCGATGGTGTCTGATTGGCAAAGGACGCCGTTTGTGCGGAAAAATCCGCCGATATGAGAAGATAGGAAACCCAACTCGAGGATCCGGCTTCTAAGGTTTTTGGCGGATTTGCCGTTTCATCGCGTAATCCGACTAAGCCTGAGCCGACCTTGCGACCGATACTACCGGTACAACCCGATATCCATACGACACCATCCGTGGTGGACACGGAGATTCGGGCAGATTCAAGCGACCCGCAGCCACGCGGGGAAGATTCGAACTCGTTAGATCCGTTGACGTTTTGGACGTTAGCGAGTCGATCGTGGTTGATTCTCAGGGCGCTGGCAGCAACTCCTAGCATGACGGTGGAATAACGATGTCGGTACGGAAGCTGACGACGAAATTGGCGATGTTGCTGGTATTGATAACCGGAGGCGTCAACGCATCGGCGAAAGATCACGATCTGCCGCCCGCAGACCCGTTCGCGTTTGATCCAGATTTTAATTGGTTCGAGCCGATCTATGATGCGGACATCCTGGACATGAAGCCTAAAAAGCGGGCTCATACCGGGTGGTTCTCTACGTACGACCGGATCCATCTTTATGGATCACGGCCCGAACAGATAGACGACATCAACGACAGCAACAAGCTCGACGCTGGCGGTGGTCACCGTTACGAAATCGGCTACATGCGTCCCGATGAAGACACGGGTATGCTGTTCACCTTCCTCGAAAACTCGGCGGTCGGCCGGGACGGTTTGCGAGTCGATGCTCTCAACCGGATTAACGATGAGGATTTGGACGGAGAGCCCGCCTTTGCACTCGGCGATAACCGCTTCGGCCTTCCCGTGTTCCCCGAAGACGGTAACGTCATCGGCTATTCGCGGCGATTCTATGAGGTCGGTTTGACTCTCAATGACATGAGCATGCGTAGCTATGAGTTGAGCAAAACTTGGCGTATGGAACCGTACCATTATGGCGGTATTCTCGAACCGATGCTCGGCCTGCGTGTTATCACTGCGGACGACTCCGGCTCGCTAAGCGTACTCAATCGACCACTCCAGGACGGTGTCGGTTTCGGTACCTCTCCGTATGTCGTTCCACTGCTCGGCGTCGAGTTTGAGAACACTGAAATCCTCGAACAAAGCATTGCCGAAATCGAGAACAACATTTACACCTTGCAAGCCGGCTTCCGCTACTTCAAGTATCAAGAGCGTTTTTGCTACTCAGCAGAGTTCCGCGGCTTCACCGGTATCAACTTGCAATGCTACCGCAGCCAACGACGTGAAACCACGGTTGTCTACGACGGCAACACCACTGGATCCGACGTTCTCTCGAACATCACCGTGACCAACGCGGCACAGTTCCTCGAGAACGAAGAGTTCATGATCGGCTTCGACGCTCGTGCAGAGATCGGTTACCAACTCACCAAGATGATTAACGTACGCTGTGGTATGCAGTTGATCGACCTGGCAACCGGCGTGTGGCGTTCGAGCCGAAACTTGACCGAGCAAACCGGTGGGCTCTTGCAGCCAACGATCGACACCGGCGACCGAAATCAACACTACGTCGCCGTCGGCTACACGTTCGGTATCGAACTGAATCGTTAAGAATATTGGGCGGAGGAAATCCATCGTCCGACCACGAAATGGGTCGGACGATGGAGACTCGATTTAGAACAGAATACAATCGGTTTCGGAAAAACCATTCCACCGATCAGCGATTGCTTCTCGCTCGCTTCGCCGTCAACAACAACAGACGGTTCTCATCTTGAAATTCGGTTACCGTCGCGGTGATCATCCAGTAGTCGTCTTCCGGGTCCTCTTCAATCGCCCGGGAAATTCGATCGAGCATCAAGTTCTCGATGACGACCATCGAATCAAATGCCGGTGCTGTCACAACCGCACGTGACATTTCAGCGCTGGGTTGGCCGAGCCCAGGTGCGACGGCTTCTCCATCGGTATCAGCCGGATTCGCATTTCGATGTCGTCCCAGCAGAGTGTCCTGATCGGGAAGAATCTCACGAGCGATCCCACCCTCGACCCATTCTGACTTACCCAGCTCAGTCGACCGGGTTTGGGATTCAACCAAAAAACTCCATCGTTGCCCACGAACGACAAACCGACCTCGCAGCGGACCGACAAACGTTCCCTCTCGAAGAACGATCTGAATCGCACGTTTGGTCGGGGGTTTGCGTTCGCCGTCGGTTTCGCGTTCCCCGCGCAGCGAATCCCCACGCGAGGATTCCACGGCGCCCGCGAATTGCGCCATTGCTGTCCTGGTGCAGGCAAACGTTCCCACTGCCACACCGCCCGTCACGATACTCGCCGCGAGGACGAGACGCCGTAGAGTCTTGGACTTAACCATTGCGAGGAATCGCCAGTGCATGGAGACTGACGACACTGCCGACTGCAATCATTGCCAGCCCCAACCAACGCGGTGGATGCACCCGTTTGGTCGGCTTCGGATGCACCTGCATCAAGAAAGTGCTAAACGAATCACTCGGCGTTGGCGTGGCGTTGCGAGACATGTTCGCCAGAGCCCGCGTTGTCGGTTCATTCAAAACGAACGAATCGATCATGCGAAACTGTGACCCCAGCAATACCAACAGCACTCCGATCAGAAAGTAGCGGTTGCGATTCATTTCCATTTTGAGAGTTCCAGCAAACATGACGGGCGGTGGTCGACTGCTTCACACACACGATTCTCATCGTCACCGCAGTGCAACGCTCCCCAATTTCGCATTACGAAGATGCTTTGTCACGATTCTTTGGATTGCTGTTATTATGGCGGTTTCACCACAACGCTCGTTCGCAACACTTATTCGCCCTGGAGTCCGCGCGGCATGTCGGTCGTCCTGCTGATCGACGGATACAACGTCATCGCGCCTGTTGCTGCGCCGGGGCGAGGCGGAACAAATGATTGGCTCGCGATCGAACGCCAACGATTGCTCGATCGACTCGTTGAGCATCTCGACGAAATCGTTCGACTTCGCACGACCGTCATCTTTGACGCCAAAGACGCACCGAACAATCTGCCCAGCCGCTACGACTATCACGGAATCGACGTGCAATTCGCGGTCGAACACACCGAAGCGGACGACCTGCTCGAACGTATCATCGGCGACCACCCCAACCCCAAGAGCCTGACCGTGGTGTCATCGGATCATCGCGTCCAGGCCGCCGCGCGCCGCCGACGAGCGGGAGCCTATGACTCAGACATTTGGCTCGATCGGCTGCTCGACGGCCACACCCTGCTGCAGCGATACCCCAAACCCAAACGGAACGCCACATCATCGCCACCTACCCAAATCCCCTCGACCGAACTCCCTCGAAACACACCGCAAAGCAACCGAGAACGAGATCCTATCGACGATGAAATCAAAAACCTGATCAGCGACGAGGCACTCGACGAGATGATTCGCCGACATCAGAAGTAAACGTTCTTTCGGTTGAGCCTCGATCAAATCAGAAAATTGATGCCGTGACGAGGTCCTGCGTTTCCGCGAAGTGCTGCATGACGGCATGTACCTCGACGAGGCTCAACACTCGGTGCACCCAATGGACCTCAACGGAAAACTATTCCGGTGTCACAATCCAGAGGTTCACCGCCCCCGTGAGTCTTGGCAACAATCCGTCGCCGTGAATTTGAATTTCGAGTTCATTGTGATTTGACAACCGATCCGTCACATCGAATCTCATTGACTTCACGTGGTGGTCCGCATCATCAAAGAGAGACTGCGAATTCACTCGCACGTCCTCCAAGCGACCTGTCACCTCGCCCAGTTCCAATTCAACGCGTTCCCCCGATTCAATTCCGCTGGGACGATTGAATCGTCGGACGTAGCTAACACGCTGGACAATCGTCTCAGCAATCTCGCCAGACGATGAAGAGCCATCGAGCGATCCCGCATCGTCACCGGAAAGATCCGGCACGTCGACCTGACTCGTGTTCTCTTCGTTCGGTCCCATCGACGACGCAGAGGTTACTGGCGCCGCAGACGAGTGATCGAGTCGAGTCCAGGGTTTCCGCAGTCGGATACGGTGTGCCATCTTTTCAAATCCGTTTACGCGGGGTCGTATGCACCACTGCCCAAACCGCGTCCGCGCGGCATGTAGAGACACAACCCAATTCCGAGGAAATACAACAGCATCAATGGAATCGCCAACGCGACCATACTCGTCACGTCCGCCGGCGTAACCACCATGGAAATGACAAAGATCACCAACGTCGCAATCCGCCAACTGCTGATGTAATCATTCGTTTGAATCAGATCGATGCGTTGCAGGAACAACATCACCAACGGCAACTGAAATGCGATTCCGAAGCCCAGCGGCAACATCAAAACGAAGTTCACGTAGTAAGACAACCGTGGTTCGATGGCGACGTCCATGCTGCTGTTGAACGCGAGCAAGAAACTCAAAACGTATTGCAACACCAGGAAGAACGCCAGCGAAACCCCCGAAACAAACAACACCACACTGAACGGCAGATAAACGTACACATACCGTCGCTCATGCGAATGCAGTCCCGCCGCCACAAAACTCCACAAATGGTAAAAAATCATCGGAGACGCCAACACTGCTCCGACGATCAGGCCGGCCTTCACCCAAATCATGAAAGTCTCTTCGACTTTCAACGAGCTGACGCCTCGTTCGCTCCGCCGGAACTGAACTGTCGGAACCATCGCATTGGGATCTGGAACCGCTCCGATCGCTGCGATCAAATCCGCCGTATGAATCCGCTGAGTACCGTCGAGGACATCAACTCCGCCCGGCGCTGACTCCTTCTCGGGGTCGGGTGTCGGTTTATCGCTCGTCTTGCTGGGCGTCTCGGTCTCTTTTTTCCCCGACACTTTTTCATCGGCCGGCTCAACGTCAGTTCCCAGCAAAGCTTCCGCCGCCGAGGGCGACAGGGGCGTGGGAAGCGCGTACACCAATTCGGCCACCAGGGCATTTTGTGTCAGAAAGCGGTGGAACTTCTGCGTATCCGGGTCATCCGTATTCGAAATCCCCATCAAGACGAGGTCCCGGTCCGCGTTGTACTTAATGATCGCCTGCTTGAGCGGTTCTTGGACGTATCGCACCACCCGGTTGGCGACCAGCAGCCCGAACGCTAATCCGATGGCGAGCCATATGATCGCCTTTACCAACGCTCCACGGAGTTCCTCGAGGTGTTCCCCCACAGTCATCGTGGAGTTGTCAAACAGATCGTCTTTCGGGCGAGCCAGGGCGTCCACAGCGGTCTTTGTCGAAAAAAGGGGAGGGGAGGGAGGGCGTCAGGGAACGAAACGTGAAATTTCTGAATCGCTCACCTAGATCGTTGTCTAACGAATCTACTAGTTTAACTGTTCCCATCAAAGCCGCACGATCTCTTTGCGAATCAAAAACAATCCGATGAAACCACTGCCGAACACCGATCACGTTTCCCCGATCACGCTCGCCGGATGCCGTGTGCTCGCCTTTGTTGGCGAGATTTATGAGGATTTAGAGCTCTGGTATCCCCGTTTCCGCTTGATCGAGGCCGGCGCAGAGGTCGTGGTGGCAGGCCCCGCAGCGGCAAAGACCTACCAAGGAAAACTCGGTTATCCGTGCGAAAGCGACGCCGCCATCTCAGAAATGAAGAGTGATGAGTTCGACGCACTGCTCGTCCCCGGCGGTTTTATGCCAGACAAGCTTCGCCGTGACCCCGATGTCCTGAGGTTAGTTCAAGAGTTTGACGCTGCGAAAAAGCCGATCGCCGCAATTTGCCACGGTGGATGGATCCCCATCTCCGCAGGCGTCTATCGCGGCGTCCGAGTCACCGGTTCACCGGGCATCAAGGATGATTTGGTCAATGCCGGAGCGATCTTTGAAGACGCCGCCGTGGTGGTGGACGGACATCACGTCTCAAGTCGTCGACCGGACGATTTGCCTGATTTTTGTCGCCAATTCCTGGCCTTGATCGCCGCCGGACGTTGACACGCGGCATCGCGAATTCGTATAGGGACGTTGGTCAATCCCGGTATTTCCGGTCTACATACATTCCGTCGTTGCGAATCACGAAGCCCCCACGATGAAAACCGCGAAAATCGAGAGGCAGAATCGGCAACGATCGCTCTTCCGAATCTCCGCGTTCGTGACGCTCGCAATCCTGCTCGCCGTTCCCGGCTGCGCGATCTGGAATGCCGGCGTGTGGACCGAATCGGTCAATCTGCTTGATTCCACCGATGATAATTCCAAAACAGGCAATAATTCCGCCGTCACGTCGCATCATTCGGTTTCCACGCTGACACATCAGTCACGCGACACGATCTCTTTAGCGGTGGAATTTCGGCACATCCCTTCGTCCGCTCTAGGCGAAACGATGTGGCAATACATTGACGAAACCGCCTTCGATGCTCGCGTTCGAAAGGCCTGGATGGCAAACGGCCTCCGGATCGGTCTTCTCAATTCGATCGAAGACGCTCCCGAAGGAGACGCACAATCCGATGGCAAAATGCGTGACCCGATCAACGAGCTCCTCGCGGGCGCTGAGGTATTGGGCTCTCAATCTGACGGCCGAGAAATCATCCCGTTGCGGCCATCGCGACGACATGAATTGCCGCTCGCGCCCGCCTTGGAAGGTTCACACACCGTTCTGCTGCGGCAGAATACCGGATTAACGGGTCGAGATTTACACTCCCCGCAATTCCTGCTCGCCGTTACGGCAGAAACAGGATCGAGGCGAGGCCAATCGAAACTCGAAATCCGCCCCGAAATTCATCACGGTGCCGTGCGTCAAAAATTTGTCAGCAGTGATACCGCTGTTCGGATTCAGGCAGGCCGCGATCGCTGGGAGTTAGCCGAGTTCGACCTCTCCTGGACGACTCGCCCTGGTGCAACCTTGGTCATCGCACCGGTCGTTCAATCGACCGAAAGTGAACCGACATTCGGGCTCGGCCGACAAATGATGCGTGACCCTGAACATCTCGTCGACGATCAACATATCGTCGCCTTCTTGCAGATCGAAAATTAGGCTGCGGTCATTTCGCGAACGGGTTCGACTGCAACCCGCTCGTCACTGGCTCAGATTTCTTCGGCAGCGATGGATTGTTTTTTGAACAACCGCTCCTGCATCCGCTCGCCGCTGGAACCGGATACGGACTTGATTTCTCTTCCTTGAAAAAGCTGTTGAAGATCCCGTTGGATGAATCGTCCGCGGGCACCAAACTCGGCAACTGTTTCGGGAGACTGGCCGGTTGAGCATCGCCGGCAATGGCAAAACCGTCATCGAACCCGGTGCCTGAAACTTGGGTGATGTCGAATCCTCCAAAGGCGTTCTCCAATCCTTCGCCTTCTTCACCGACGGGCAGGTTCCCTTGCGCCATTGCCAAATCTTTTCGCAGACTCTCAAAGTCAATTTGGTCGAGGTCGCTCGTCTTCGCGATCGCAAAACCTCCCAAAAACAGCACCGTGGCCAACGGCACCGTTCCGACAAGGTTGAATATCCCGTTCAAAAAATACGTCATCAAACCGCGACCAATCCCACACTGACCAACCAACGAAACGATGACCGCATAGGAGCCGATCGATGCCACACCCGCGATCAACCCCGCGACCGGTTCACCGGGCATCGCGAATACGATCGAGAAAGTAACGAACATGCTCATCAGCCCGGTGACCAGCACAACACCGATCGATTTCCAAAACCCGAACCGTCCCACACCCGCGACCAACAGGGCAAACTTCATGGAATAGCCCGCCACTAAAAAGGAGCCAACGCATAAAACAAGTACGAGAAGTGCGATAGGAATTGCTGCCGTTGAAAGCGATTCTTGGACAGCCTGGAGGTTGGATTCATTCATTTTGGTCGTGCAAATTGGAGGCAATAAGGTCGGGGTGGCTATCGCAGGGGAGGGTGCCCCCCGTCGGAAACATAGGTCACCATTGCAACGGATCGAAATTTTTTTGACTCCCGTTTTCTGGTGTCGTCAAATGTCGCTTTTCATCGCAGCGGCCGCGAACACAGTGATTTTTCCCATTCCGCGTTGATTCCACCGCGTCGAGCAAAACCTGGAAACGCAGTCGGAGCAATTGCGAACTCGTCATCGCCACACACCCTATCCCGCTTTGAATCCTCTATACTGCGACCCCATCCGGACGATCACACCGTCCGCCCCACCTACCTTCCTTCCACCCCCAATTGCTATGACACATCTACGATTCCGGCCCCTTTGCTTCCAACTAGCGATGGCTTTTCTCTCTGCGTCATGCGTGTCGGTCGCGTTTGCTGACGTTCGTTTGCCCAGTGTTTTCAGCGACCACATGGTCCTGCAACAACAACAGAAACTTCGCATCTGGGGCTGGGCCGCCCCCGGTGAATCAGTGAACGTTCGCTTCGGTGAAAATTCTGCCACCACACAACCCGATGAATCGGGGCGTTGGCAAGTCGAATTACCCGCCGTCGATGCCAACGCGGAACCACAATCTCTTATCGTCCAAGGAAACAACACCGTCGAAGTCAGTGATGTTCTCGTTGGCGAAGTCTGGCTCTGCTCGGGACAATCCAACATGGAATGGACCGTCGCACGGTCCAGCAATGCAGACGCGGAGATCGCAGCGGCCAACTATCCGCTGATTCGCCACATCGCGATTCCCAAGACACCTGAGTTCCGAGCGCGAAACGATGTGCCCGCCCAATGGCAGGTTTGTTCGCCCGAGACCGCCGGACGATTCACTGCATGCGGCTACTTCATGGCGCGAGAACTGTTTCAAGAACTGAACGTTCCAATCGGCTTGGTTAATTCCTCCTGGGGCGGAACGCGAGTCGAACCGTGGACGCCACCAGTCGGATTCCAACGAGTCGACGCCTTGCAAGACATCTACCAATCGATCGTCGGTCGCACTCCCGGCACCGATGCTTACAATTCAAAACTGTCCGCTCACATTAGCGCGACTCAAATGTGGATTGATGACGCCAAACAATCCCTGCGATCGGAAGACGTACTGAATCCTAATCCGACCTACCCATCCGAACTGACACCGTTCACCAGCCATCAAGATCCCACGATGCTGTTCAATGGAATGATTCATCCTGTTCTGGGTTTCCCGATCCGCGGAGCCATTTGGTACCAAGGCGAATCCAATCACGGTGAAGGGATGCTGTACACGGAAAAGAAAAAAGCCCTGATTGGCGGTTGGCGTGAACGTTGGCAACAAGGCGATTTCCCATTCTATTACGTCCAAATTGCTCCGTACCAATATGGAAACGAAGACCCCGCAATCCTTGCTCGTTTCTGGGAAGCCCAAGCCGCTGTTCAAGAAGAAGTCGACCACACCGGCATGGTCGTGATTAATGACATCGCAACAATCGGCGACATCCATCCTCCAGGCAAACAGGAGGTCGGCAAACGTCTCGCAATGCTCGCTCTCAAGAACGATTACGGTCGATCTGAACTCGTTGCGAACAGCCCCGAGTTTGAATCGCTGGAAGTAGTCGGTCGTCAATTGAAAGTCGTCTTCAACAACACCGCCGGTGGACTCAAGACACGCGACGCGAAAGCACCAACCCACTTCGAGATCATCGGTCCTGGATCCGCTGGCTTCCAAACCGCGACCGCGACAATCGATGGCGATGCCGTGTTACTCTCATCGGATAAAGTAGATACCCCCGTCGCGTTTCGATTCGCGTGGCACAAGCTAGCCGAACCCAATTTGATGGGCAGCACGGGACTTCCAGTCGGCGCGACACGCGGTGGTGAAGTCCCCGCATTCGTTGACACTCTTCCGATCGGCGACGGCTACGAAATCGTCTACGACCTCGACCTTTCCAAACTCGGCGAAGACATCCACTACGATGTCGACAACAGCGACTCGATCGAATCATTCGATCGAATCGGCTATCTGCTCGAATTGGCGAGCGACGATGGAGCCCAACGCACACTGTTTGTATCGATGGACGCATTCACCAATGAAGTCGAAAAGATCGGTATCCCAACGTTCGCTTCCGGTGCTCACTTTCAATGCAGCGTCGGATCACTCGACATTTACTCAAACGTCGATGGCATCACGACCGGCACCGGACTCGAAACCGGCAATATTGAGTTTTGGCCGAACAACTACGGCCCCTCCAATGACTCCAAGATAAAAGGAGCCAGTAACCAACTCTACGATACCGGCGACGCACCAAGCGCCCCTGTCGATGGATACGGAAGCATGCAGGTCCATAACTTTGGAGCGAAACAGACTCTCTTCGCAATCAATAAATGGAACGCAGGTAACAAGGCCGATATCGGAATCGGAAACAGCAACGGCGACACTCGCGACTGGACCTTCACGGGCAACGCGAGTTCCTACGACAGCAAACGATTGCGAGTCTACGTGCGAACGAAGTAGACATCGTCTTTTCATGTTCCGTCGCTCGGCACCATCCGATATGGTGTCGATGCGACCGGACCTTCAGTCCGCGATCAAACGAGTAATGCTGTCTTCAGGCAGCGTGTGCTTGACGCGTGCCGTGATCCGAAGCGTGTCCTCAGTTCCCGACGCATCGGTATCCACAAACTCGAATGCCCAAACGTCGGAATCAACGCCAGATGCCAAACGCAATCCGTGATCGATGAGCGTTCCCGCCCAACTCATCACGTCCCACGATCCCGACCGAATCGTGCCGTGAAAACCCGGTTCGAGGAACGCGTTTTTCTCGAACGTGACGTCTCCTCCCTCGCCACGATACGCGTTCACCTTAATCGATCCGATACCTCGCTGATCAACGATTAGTTTCAGCGTGCTGATCGAGTTCTGGTGCCAAAACCCAGCCCCACGATTGTGCGAACCAATCTCAATCAACGCCGGGCCTGAACCGTCGACCGTAAAGCGTCCCTCTCCATCGGCATGCCCCAGTGTGACTCCCGATTGAGTCTCCAACCCGCCTCCTGAGATGACGAACTCGGCGGTGCCCTCATAATTGGTATTCCCAATATCAAGACTACCGAGCGTCGGCTTGACAGATCGTTTCAGCCTCAGCTTTCCTCCGCTGAGACGAAAAATGCCTTTTGACTGAGCATCCAAACCGATCTGCAACGAATTGAGCGTCACGTCGCCACCACTCTGTTCGACCGTGCCGTGCCCACCGGAAAGCCCCACGCGTGTGTGCCGTGTCGATCGTGCCGTTGCCTCGAGTCTCCCTCCCGTGATCTCCAGTTCCCCCGCCCTGCCAAATTCGGATCCGACATAGATCGCGTTGAGGTTGGGCGAAACTCCTTGCCCGTATTTCACCTTGTTGTCGCCAGTGAGATTGATGAACGCAGAGTCCTGGCTGCTCGGAAGCGAGTTCACAGTCCAGTTTTTTTGGTTGTTCCAATCGTTGTCGCCATCACGATTGCTCCACTCAACATCACGATAGACAGACGTCTGAATCGTGTGTTTCTTCGTATCGCTGCCCCGAGTGAGGACTTGCCCACTCGCCCACAGCAGTTCTCGTAGATCGGAATAGTAGACTTGCTGCACCGAGACATCTGCGTCGATGGCCGAGACGGCCGCGACCGCTGCCGATTGACCGAGAACCATAAATACCGGTTCCATCCGGATGGATCCAAACGCGATGTGCGTCGCCGAAACGCAAACGGGGACCAGCAAGTTCTCACACTCATCCGCCTTCGGAACAATGCTCCGATAGGAGATCGGATACGGTCGCAATCCGTGTTCTTGAACATCACCTTCGTTTCGCGCCGCCCCGCCTTGAACGATGCGTTGGCAGTTGTGTGAATCCATCCCGTACGCCGCCATACCAACCGAGTCGTTGGCGACAACGTTGCCGCGACAGTTGTGCTCGGTCATCACGTAGTCTGATTTCATTCGCCGTGCCTCACGCACATACAACTGATTCGAAAACCCCTGCGTGTCCAAGAACTCATCACGACACGGACCGAATGCTCGAAATTGCGATCGCAGGCTTTCTTGCACACGCGGACTCGTCGACATGAAATACCAGAAACCACGAACGTAATTCTCATGCGTTTGCCAAATTTTCTCCCGCGTGGCGTAATCAGCATCAGGGTATTCGTAGTTTCCGCCGATGAAGTCCGTCGAAATGCCCTGCGAGTTATTGATGTCCGTTTTGAAGTTGGGCATCCAGACTGGATTGCAGAAGTTCTTCATCTTTGGCTCCATGCCCTTCGCAACGATTCTTTCAACCCGCCGGGCCGCCAACTCATAGCGTCCGGGATCGTAGTCATCCGGGGGCAACAACTCCCGCCGGTTCGCAGCAACGTTGGTAAAACAGAGACGAAAGTTGTACGCCTGCACTCGATGATCGGCTTCCCCGGGCGTTCCACCATCCCCGTTTTGAACCAACGGAATCAATCCACTCGACCGGTCGCCAGGAATGACGTACGGATCAACACTATCGTAAATCTGATTCTTAGGCGTTCGATCACGGATGCCGTTGAGTGTCTCGTCGTACTCCGAGTTGGCCTCGCGACCAACGCGATAACTCACACCCGCCATCGCCATCAAATCGCCTTCGTAGGTAGCATCGATAAACATCTTGGCGTGATAAGTTTCGCCAGCATCCGTCTGCAGCGAAAGTATCCTTGTCGCGTCCATCGTGACACGTTCAATACGTTGCTCGCGTTGCACCTCAACACCCGATTCTTGCAATAGCTCTCCGAAAATTTTGTCCGCAACATGAGGCTCGAATGTCCACATCGTTGCACCTGGCCCGCTCACTTCCTGGAGCGTGGTTCGCTTTGACCGAAGCGAGAAAAACTCCTCTCGTGTTTCATGAACCCACGCGGAATCGTCCGCGTAGTGCTCCGCCACACGACGGTAAAACTCTCGACTGAGCCCACCGATCACATCCTTGTTACCAATGTCGGTCGCCCCTAAACCGCCTGATGTCATCCCACCGATATACTTCCCAGGTTCCAAAAGCACAACCGATCGATTCATACGAGCGACTTGCACGGACGCGATCACGCCAGCACTCGTTCCGCCATACACCACAACATCGGCATGGGTTGCACCCTCTTCATGCTCTGGTTTTCGACCATGGTTCAGCAGGAGAGGCCGAACCGCTGAGGCCACATGTTTTGCAATGATCGCGCTGCCTTGCTCGCGTGGATGCACCCCGTCAGGCGACATCCAAATCGGCTCCAACGGGAGCAACGAATTCAGATCAACGACGGGAACCTTCGCATCGCGAGCAACTTCCATCGCGGTCGCTCGATATTCCGTCATCAACTTTGCTAACCCGCCGACCTGATCGAACGTCGCCTTCTCGTGACGTTTGAAATAGGCCGCGTGATCAATAGGAGGCAAAGTACAGATAACGACACGACTGTCATGAGAGCGACACTTTTCGATCATCGTTCGAAGATTCGCCGCATAGTCACTCACCGGGACATGTTTCTTACTGTCCACACGGATATCGTTGGTCCCAAAGAAAATCACCACCACATCGGGATTCTTCTCGATCACATCCCGATTCATTCGGCGAAGCCCTTCCTGCGATGTATGACCAGCAACGCCAGCATTCATCGCCTTCACCCCTAACAACCGTCCCAAAATCTCAGGGAACCCACGTCGCGTAATACTGTCGCCAAAACAAACAACGGTCGTCTTATTTCGCTCGGCTCCCACAGCCTGCCCGACCTGAGATTGCGTCGAGAAACCGAGACCGCACGCCACGATAGCGAGATAGCGAATCCAAAGAAATCGCCCCAAAGCAGAACGAGCCTCCAACGAACAAATCATATGGTTGATCAGAATATGCAGGTAAACGAAACAGCAAAACGCGCAGGGAACCCTCGCGTGCTAGAAACAGAACGAGCCCTCGCCACGCAACAAACGCTTAGATTGCTCGGATCGCTACAGGCAAAACGGGGCGAATTCGATCCGTCATAATGACGCTCGATTCGCAGAAGGCTTTGCTCAAAGAATTGACTTAAGGCTGCGCCGTGATACGCAGCGTATCGGGACTCCCCGACGAATCGGTGTCAACGAAGCTGAAACTCCAAACATCGGTGTCGACGTGAGAAGCAAACTGCAAGCCTTCATCGACTAAATCACCATCCCATTTCAGGATGTCCCATTCTCCGGCACTCGGTGTTGCCTCAAATCCAACATCGAGCAACGCACCATTGGAAAAGTGAACATTGGCTCCGTCGTCGGCAGTCGTTTCATGCACACGAATTTGAGAAACGCCTTCGTCGTCGACGCGCACCTTGAGAGTGCTTCCGGTATTCTGTACCCAAAAGCCGTCGAAGTCTCGGAACGATCCGATGTCAATCCGCGATGCTTTCGACCCGCGGACAAAGAACACGCCCGTGCCGCCGTCTCGGCCGAGAGTCACACCGCGACGCGTCATCAGCGTCCCGCCTGATATTTCCAAGAGGCCACGTCCAAGCTGAGGACCAATTTCCAGGCTACTCATCGTAGCACTGACACCGCGGGACAACAGGAGGTTCCCACCACTCAACTGGTAGGTCCCCTGCGACGACGGATCGAGACCGATTTGAAGTGTGTTGAGGTCGACCTCTCCACCGCTTTGCGTCACGATCCCAACTCCACCTGCAACCCCAACGCGGGTATGACGGTCGGAATTTCGGGTTGCAAACAGACTTCCTCCGGAGATTTCCAATTCTCCAAACCGACCTGTCTTCGATCCAACGATGACCCTGCTGAGAACCTCAGTCGCGCCACTGTCGAAAACGGCTTTTTGCTCGTCCGATGCATCGATGTAAACGTCGTCAGACCGCGTTGGCACGACACCTGCGAACCAATTGCTCGGGTCACTCCAGTTGTTGGCCTTCTGCCCCTTCCAATACGCTGCTTTCAGATCATGGAAAGCGAGAACTTCCGATTGAGAAAATGCCCGGTTGAACATCACGAACTCATCCATCCGGCCATTGAAATTACGCACCGGTGACATCACCTCGTCGCTGCCGCGAGGCGTCCAGTTACCCAACTCCAACTGGCCCGTTCTCAGAAAAGAAGAATCAGGCAATGTTTGAATGAAGTCGTGACTGACCAACTCCCCGTCAATGTACTGACTGCACGTTCGATTGATTCCGTCCCATACAAACGCTAGTTGCATCCATGTTCCCAGGCGTTGAGGACCGATGACCGGGTCGCTTAAGAAATCGCTCACCGAATTATCCCACTCGGCCGAACGACGCGCCAATCGCAATCGCCCCATCGGATTATCAGCGCCTGTTCGCGAAATTTTCCACTGCAACTCGCCTTCTACCGCATCGCCCGACATCAGCAGTGAACTGAACGTTCGGTCAATCGACCCGACACGGATGGAAGTGATGCAAGTCAAAGATTCGTGCTCCCCGTCGACCGAAAACAGCACTCGATCGGAAACATTTTTGAAATCCAACGCACGCTTGCCCGTCCAACGCCCACTCGTCCAATCGCAGCCTACGATAATTCCATTCCCGTTACCTTCTGCATCGCGAGCGTGATTGCGGACAATCGTATCCTGATTCCCTCTCAGCCCGTCGTTCGTTCTTTCAAAGTCAAAATAAACGAGACACGAGGGGTCATTGGAAATGGCCTTACGACGTTGCTTCCACGATTGACGCATTTCATTGATAACAGCCCGCGTTCTTGAGTTGATCTCGGCTGTCGAAGGGAATGATTCCGAGGCCGCGGGAATGTTATTGAAGATACCGTCTGTCGCGACGCCGACTGCTTCCCCTTCGCGAAGCTCTCGCATCGGCAAGTCAACCACTTGAGAACTTAACTCCACCAGCCCATCGATGACGTGGACTTCCGCCGTCGTGTCGCCACGGACATCCATCGCAAATGCCGTCCCACGATCAACGACTTTCACCAAAGGCGTGTGCACGAGGAACCCTTGCGCCGGCGGTGGAACATCGACGCTCAGCCGGCCTTTCTCACAGCGTATTTCCATATCGCTGATCACTTCTAAATCGGCCGGACCCTTCAGAACAATCCGAGCGCCGCGGTTGGTCTGAATTTCAATCAAGCCGTTTTCAAACTGAATTCGCCGAGCTTTCATCGGCTCTCCCACGCTCGGTGCGTTCAATGGATTCTTCCATTCGACGTCAACTGCTTTCCTCAGCACAGCGACCCAAACGTCACGCAGTCCGTCGACAGGACGCTCATCATCCACCGACGACGATTGCCCTCCATCGAGAGAACTCTCATTGGACGCGTTCATGTCGGAAGAATTCAGTGCGACCTGATCACGCGTGCCAACGCGTCCGCCATCACGCAGAATCCAACTTCCGACCATCGCCAACATCAAACTTGCCGCGAGCCCAGCGACAATCCATTTCAATATCGGTTTGGCCTGACGCGACTCCGACACCGTCGGCAACTTGTCTCCACCTTCGCCGTCCTGCCCCAACACTTTAACGCCCCAGGCCTCCTGCCCGTGCTGACGCAAATGAGCATTTAGTTCGGCACGCTGCCAGAAAAACTCTCGAGCCTTCGGATTTGCGAGCAGCATCTCTTCCAATTCGCGTTTCGTCTCCGAATCGAGCCCTTCGTCGAGGTAGAGGTCGAGCAGTCTTGCAAGTCGATCAATATCCATCTCTTAGCCCACCGCCTTCAAATGAGTGGTGATGCATTTTTGAAGCGCAGTCCTCGCCCGGGACAACACAACGTAAACCGAGTCAGTGGACCATCCCAGCAATTTGGCAATTTCCGCGGCGCTGTGGGCACGGGAATAACGCAACTCAACAGCACGTCGAGTGTGAGGAGCGAGCGCGTCCATACAGTCTTTTAACGCGGCCAGACGTCCTTCTTCTTCATCCGGCGTCATCGGCGAGTGCGACACACAAACCGCCTCGATCACATCAGGGGACAACATCAACGATGTTTTTTGATTTCGGTTGCACTCTTCAAGCACCTTGTATCGAGCGATCGTGCACGCCCAAGCGACGAAGTTCGTTTCCCTCTCGTAATCCTCCGCCTTTGCGGTAATCGTCAGAAAGGTTTCCTGCATCACATCGTCGGCCCGGCTCATATTCGGCAACAGACTGAGAATGAACCCTCGAATACGAGGCGAGTGCAACACGAAAAGTGCGTTCACGTGATCGCGATGGGTCGGGGCGGTCGAATTCAAATCATTGGCTCCAAACAACATATCAATACGCGGGCACGTGCCTCTTATACCTCGGAGCAATGAGCGACGCAGCTCATTCCTTAACAACAAAACCACGCCTTCAAGGTGTTTTTTGCGATCTAAATGACGAAACCGCTCAGACTTCCCGCCACACGAATCTTCGGCAACAAAGCATGGGCAACCTGCGTCCGCAATGCGAACTCATCCGCTTCGTTTACGGCCAAACAAGCCCCCCCCCATATTAGCCAAAACCCACTGGCCTGGCAACGACGCGGTAAACCCATCGAAGCTCCCGAAGTTTCGCGCTTCAAAATGAATTTTAAAAAGAAATTCGGCGAAAGATTGTTAAGAACCCAACTCAGTTCTCCATAGATCCACGGGCAGTGGTCCCCAAGCGTCCGTTAACCGGTTCCACGGATGCTTTATTAAGCAATCTTTAACGAGGGAAAAATGATTAAGCCACAGAAAAAACTGGGGTTCACGCTAGTTGAGCTCCTCGTCGTGATCGCCATCATTGGTGTTTTAGTGGGGTTGCTACTCCCCGCTGTGCAGGCAGCTCGCGAAGCAGCTCGCCGCATGAGCTGCAGCAACAATTTCAAGCAAATCGGCTTGGCGATTCACAATTACCACTCTTCGTACAACCAAATCCCGACTTGGTGTGCAGGAACATTCGAAAATGGTGGCGACTCAAGGAACCCGCCGACGGCGAACAACCTTTTCAACTTGAGCCACATTCCTGCGATCATGCCGTTCATGGAACAGCAGGCCCTTTGGGAGCTGATTTCCAACCCGTATGACACGGGAGGCTCCGGCAATCCCAATGAAATGATCCAGCCATTTGGGCCTTACCCCGATTTGACTCTCGCACATCACGCCGCCTTCGGTGGGTATGAGCCGTTCCTGACCAACATTCCGACATTGCGTTGCCCGAGCGATCCAGGCGTAGGCCTTCCTGCTCAGGGACGCACGAACTATGGCGCGTCGTTGGGTGACTCGTTCCTGCGGGCGGACGGTAGCGGACTGGATCGTAAGGGCGAGGTTCCCTTCTCCGGCGGCAGATCCCGCGAGTCATGGACGAGGCAGCAAGAGGGTGCCGGTCGAGGTTTCTTTAACGCTCGATTTACCGGAAGAGCGTTCCGGGATATTACCGACGGCTTGGCCAACACGATCTGCATGGCCGAGATCATCACCGACCTGGGCGATAACGATAAGCGATCGACACCGGCAGGCGACTCCGCCGGCCCCGGCTCGCGACGCAGTGGTGCCAACGTACTCGGCGGCAACCACAACAAGTGCAAGTCTCTGATTGATCCCGAACGTCCACAATTTTACGACTTCTCACTTTCGAGTGGCACGATCGGCCGCGTCGGCGGTGCTGAACACGGGCGTGGTTACAAATGGGCCGCAGGCATCAGCCTCTACACCGGCGTGATCGAAATGTTCCCGCCCAACAGTGAGCTTTGCATTTCCAAAGATGCTCTCGGTACCGGACTGTTGCCTGCTGCCAGCCGTCACCAAGGTGGCTGCCACATTCTCATGGCTGATGGTGCTGTGAAGTTTGTCACTGATTCAATCGACACCGGCAACTCGCAGGACCCCAACGCTCGCGTTGTTGGAAACGGCGTGGATATCGGATCTGAAAGCCCCTTCGGTATCTGGGGCGCCATGGGCTCCTGCAAAGGTGCTGAAGTTATCGACGAAGAGTTCTAATCAAACCCGGACCGGCCGATACCAAACGCTCTCTCGCGATTCAGCGAGAGGGCTCTGTGGGCAGCGTCTTTACAACGTTCCTCACACCACTCTCCCGACAAATATCCATTCCTCTTTTATAAGTGTTAAACGAACATGACGCGTTTTTTCATTTTGTTTTCAGCTGTGCTATGCGTCGCGAGCCTCTCAATTTCAGGATGCGGCGGTAGTGGTGCAACCGCTCCATCAGGCGACGAAATCTCGAACTTTGTTGCCGACAATCCAGAGATGATGGAAGAGACCAAGCGGTATCAAGCAGATCCCCTTGATGACACAACCGACGATTAACCAATCAGGCGATGGATTTCCATCGCTCAAAGAATTTGAGACGCGAGCGTCTCAGACGCTCGCGTTAACGACACGATTCTGAAGAACATTTTCATTCGGCAACCCCGAACGATGTCTCACATTGCCGGAACCTCACCCCGGTTCCGCTTTTTCAATTTTAAATTTTCTGAAGGTAATTTGATGAAAGCTTCTAGAACGAAGAAAGGTTTCACACTGGTGGAACTATTAGTGGTCATCGCCATCATTGGTGTATTGGTAGGGCTTCTCCTGCCGGCTGTTCAAGCAGCCCGCGAGGCGGCACGCCGGATGAGCTGCAGCAACAATTTCAAACAAATCGGTTTGGCAATCCACAACTACCACTCCGCATACAAGCAACTTCCCACGCACGGTGGCGGCACCATGGGAACGACAGAATCGTCGCCCATTAACTATGTCCACCGCTACCAGACCGTCAGCGCTGGTAACGGGACTGCTCACAATAATTCTCAGTTGAGCATGCTCGTTGGGATTACGCCATTCATCGAACAACAAGCGATTTGGGAGCAAATCTCGAACCCAAGCAACGTTGGAGGCACTTGGCCTGCCATGGATCCAACGCCTGACACGCCCGCATACGAACCTTGGGCCACGACCATTCCAGCGTTTCGATGCCCGAGCGACCCCGGTAAATCTCTTCCTGGACGCGGAACAACGAACTTTGCTTTAGGAAGAACCAACTACGCGGCATGCCTGGGTGATTCGACTTGGATGTGTTCAATGTTTGCCCATGCAGACATCACCGGCGGAACGGCCAGCGAAGCGGCTCAGCACAACCGAGCCGCACAACGAGGCTTTTTCAAAATGTTCAATAACAAAGGCAGGTTCCGCGATTGCTTGGACGGCCTCTCAAACACCATCGCGATGGGCGAGATCATCACCTATCTGCGAGACAAGGACATCCGAGGCAGCATCCGTCGAAGCTCAGGTGGTAACGATGATAGCATCTCGAGCCTTCGCGATAATCCTCAGCTGTGCCGCGGAAACATCAACCCCAACAAACCGCAGTTCTGGAGTGCAAACCCAGACAGAGACACTCGCTCACGCGGATTCCGTTGGGCCGACGTCAGCGTGATGTTCAGCGGTGCTCACACGATCCTGCCGCCGAACAAAGAACTCTGTGGCCGCTCGAACTTTGATGACTTGGTCGCGATGGGCACCATGTCCAGCCAACACCAAGGTGGTTGTCACGTCTTGATGGGTGACGGCGCTGTCAAGTTCATCACCGATTCGATTGAAGCGGGCAATTCACAAGCTGGCAACGTATGGCTCAACGGCACCGGCGCTCAAGCTCCAGGGTCGAAAAGCCCCTATGGTCTCTGGGGATCCCTCGGAACTTGTGCTAGCAAAGAAACCATTGAAGAAGACTTTTAGTTTCTGACGCGCCGTCGGATCAATCATCGCAGGGCGCTATAACGCCCTGCGATATTTTTTTACGTATCTTAAATCGAGTTTAGCATGAAAATTTTGACAGTTCTGTTTCTGGTGTCCTTGGGCTGTTCAGTCATCACTGGTTGTGGAGGCGGAGGAGAACCGACCGTGGCAACGGAAAACCTAACCGATGCTGATCTTGCAGCGTATGAAGCAGAGAACAGAAGACTGGAAGAAGAAACGACGGCTGGTGAATAACGCTAGGTAGCGTCTTCCAAATTGAACTCTTTTGACATGCCAGCAAACCGCTGGCTGTCTCGTTCGTCCCTTCTGCCGTCAAATACAATCGTCTTGAAGCGGCGTCGTTCTTTGGCTTGATCACGTTGCCTCATTCAAGGCAGCCCTGCAAACGCAACGCCACTCTCAGTAAACCTGATTTCTGCACACATCAGAATGCGACGCATTGGAGTTGGAGATCTCAAAATTCCGGAGTGTTTGCAGCACGGGCTTTGTGCGACCCGCTAGCCCCTCGAAGTACACCGTAGCTTCCTCGGAATGCACTGCTTGCAGAGACCGACACACCTTTGGTTGCCTGCATCGCAAGCAATCGTCGGTGTTACCAATGGGCCAAATTGATCGCGTCAGGAAAGCTCATGCGCCAAGCGGAAAACCGTTGCGATGCACCTAACGTCAGCAGACGGGGCGTCGGGCCCAGGGCAACGAGTCGAAGGCTTATGCTGCGAGGCATCATCGCGGCAATCGTCATCGTAGTGACGTTGAACCTCATTGCTGCGGCGAGCGTGAGAATGGCAACAGACCCAATTGAATCGCACCGATTTTCGAAGCCACGGGCTCAGGCGTTTTCTTACAAGTCTGGATCTTTGACTGCATGGTGGACCCCGGTGACAGAACCGCCCGGCCCCTCTGTCAAACCCGTAAACTCATCGCCACGAGACAGCAACATCCATCCCGGCGATTATGTGGGACCGGACTCCTGCAAGGAATGCCATGCTCGAAACCATGAGTCCTGGTCCACGCACTCACACCGATTCATGAACGCCTACGCGAACGAGTCAACTGTTAAAGGTGACTTCTCAGGCAACGCGTCGATCAACTACTTCGGAGGACTTGGTGAATTTCAACTGGTAGGTAGTGAATATCGGATGAAGCTGACTCGTGGCAACATCACGCGTGTCTATCGCATCAACCAAACAATCGGCTCACGATTCACTCAGTACTATGTGGGAAAAATGATCAAAGGGCCCGAACACGCTGGTCATGACTTTTACAAAACGGATCATGTGTTGCCATTCGGCTACTGGCTTGACGAACAACAATGGATCCCAATTGTGCACGTGCATCAAATTGTCGATGAAGATGCACAGACGCAAAAGGATGAAGACGAATGGCCTTCGGACCAGCGACTCGATCCGTTCTCGAATCCTGGATTCGTGCCATACAGTGTGTGCAATGACTGCCATACGACGTTCCCACTCGCTGACTTATTCGTTAAGAGCCCTGACATTCTTGGCATGCATTTCCCGCACAAAGCCAACTTCTCCGTTTCTGATTACTTAAGAAGCGAGCGTCCCACGTTTCGTAGACGGGACCAGCGCCCATCGGTTCATTCGCGAAAGGAAATCATGAACCTGATCGAAACAACAAGAGAATGGGAAGCTCCAGACATGGCAGTGAATCTAGGCATCAGTTGCGAAGCCTGTCATATGGGTAGCAAAGCACATGCGGAAGACAAACACCAAAAGCTGGACTTTTTCGCGAAGAGTCCGCACCTGCGTCTGGAAGGATTGAAAGAAAAGGACTTTGGTCGCAATCAAACCAACGTCAATTACATGTGCGGTCGGTGCCATGCCGGAGGCCGCCCCGTGTATGCGAACGAGATTTCAACCTGGAATTCGACCGAATACACCGACGCAACACTGGGAAGTTGTTACTCTGAATTGAAATGCATCGATTGCCATGATCCGCATTCCGGCATCGGCAAAAAGTGGGCCGCGACTCCGACGCAAGACGATCAATCGTGTATCCGCTGCCACGATCAATTTACTGAACCTGCTGCGATTCAAGCACACACACATCACAAACCGAACACCGCCGGATCACGCTGCATGAATTGCCACATGCCGCGGATCAATGAAGGGCTACAGGACATCGTACGTACGCACGCGATTTTTTCTCCCACCGACCGCAACATGATCGAGAAAAACCATCCGAACGCATGCAACATGTGCCACACCGAAAAGCCGATCGACTGGACGTTGACTCACCTGAATGAATGGTACGGGAAAACCTATTCAGAAAACCTGCTGGCCAAGTCCTATCCCAATCGCAGTGCCCCGGTTGCCCAAAATTGGCTTGCGAGCCGAAAATCTTCCGTTCGTTTGATCGGAGCGGATTCGCTAATGAGAACCGAATCTCACTGGGCGATTGACGATCTACTCGATTCGTTAGACGACCCGTTTCTAATCAATCGACAATTCGCCAGCAGAGGTTTAGAACAGATGCTGGATATTGACCTCGAGAACTTTGGATATCAGTTTTATATGACAATTGACGAGCGAAAAGAACCACTCAAAAAGTTACGTCAGAAAGTTGGAGCCCCCGCCTCAATGAACGGGACGACAGATAGGCATCGTGGATCCAACAAAAATAACGCCCTGAATTCCAAAAAACCTGTTAATTGATGCTAAGACATAGGCGTTCTCCTACATCACATTTCAGATGAACGTTTCAGTCCAAAGTCTGGCAGTATTCCACAGGTAAGTTACCAGCGACTGAATCCGAATGAATTTTGGTTGGCAATAAGCAAGACCAGGAGTGATCACTGCGGATAGCAGCACGACAAATACCAACATCTACACCGAAAAACACATCTAGTTCAGTGCACAAAGTGCCAGAAATTCCTAAGCGTAACGCCTGACTTTGAGCAGAAGCAGCCTCGTGCGATAGTCATACAAAAGCACCATTCATTATCAGCGTCTTTCATCAATCAGCATCTTGCTAGTCAGACAAACTATCCAATCATGCCGCGTTCACACATCACGTATCGTTAGCGACGTCCAAAACTCAGTTCTAGACGCTTTCGCAAAAAGCAATCATTCCCTTTCGATTTCTCACGCTAGAAAAAAGCTCAGCCGATCGCTTCTTCTATCAAGCTTTTATTGCCACATAGAAAATGAGAAGAGAACACACCAAATTACAATGACTCGTTCCGTTCCACTTTTCAAATTAGTATGCGAGATAAACTGGCTGCATATCGCGCAGTTCATCGCGTTTCCTAAATCGCAGTTCAACGCCACCCCTAAATTTTGCAATCGTCAGTAATAACAATCTGAACAGAACGCGTAAGGAACAGCGGGGTTGAAATCTAGCCTCCACCCAATGTTCCGAGACAAAAAGAAAAACAGAGCCCCCATGCGAATTCGAACTGAAACCGTCGGCATCTTCTTGTTGCTTTCAATCGCAACATTCTCCACGCCCGCCTTCGCCCAAGGCCGTCGTCAAGCACAGCCCGGGAAGGAACCGCCTCATCCACCGAAGGTCGGCGAACAAGCTCCCGATTTTGAACTGAAAACGCTTGGCGGAGATATCGTTTCGCTAGAGAAATTGACGGAAGACTCTCCGGTGGTGATTCTGGTGCTGCGTGGTTGGCCTGGGTATCAATGCCCCATTTGCAATCGTCAGGTCGGAGAGTTCCTTAACAAGCAATCTGACTTCGCCGACGTTCAACTGGTCATGATCTATCCCGGGCCTGCAGACCTCCTCGCGGAACACGCAAAAGAGTTCCAAGGTGCCAAATCGTTCCCCGACAACTTTCACTACGTCATCGACCCAGACTACAAGTTCACCAACGCTTGGGGATTACGATGGGAAGCCACCCGGGAAACCGCGTATCCCTCGACTTTCGTCATTGGAAGAGATCGTAAGATTCTCTTTGGACAGACCGTCGTGTCTCATCGAGACCGTGTGAACGCGAGCACCGTGCTGGAAGTTTTAGCGAAGCCTGAGCCGTAACATCCGCCCCCCCCTGTGTACCGGCGACCATGTTTTCAAATGTTCGAAAGACATGGCATGAAACAACCCATTGGTCCGCTCGACGGATCCCGATTCACATCCTCAGACATCTAGCCCCCATGAAAAGCCTTCTTCTCATTCTGCTGACCTTTGGTTCGTCGATTACCGTTCTCGCTGAGGAAAACCTAAATCCTCAGGAAGCAGAAAAAGCATTCGTCCATCCCGGGGTGCTTCACAGTCGAGCAGAATTGGAATTCATCAAGCAGAAACTCGAGGCGGGCGAGGAACCCTGGATCACCGCATGGAAAGAACTCCAGTCACCCACGACGCAAAAATCGAGATCGAG
Organism: Aporhodopirellula rubra; assembly: GCF_014192335.1. Classification (GTDB taxonomy): domain Bacteria; phylum Planctomycetota; class Planctomycetia; order Pirellulales; family Pirellulaceae; genus Rhodopirellula; species Rhodopirellula rubra. Next base: position 139,798 of record NZ_JACHXU010000005.1, read on the forward strand.
AAGGCGGTCGAGGTCAGACAGACGCTCTTCTCGATTCGTGAACGTTTCAAGTCTCGATTACAAGCCCAGTCCCCTCGCCGACGTGGTTCGCGGAGCCAGCAACAACCCCAACATCGGCAGCTCCGATTTTTCAAACGACTCCACTGCAGCCTACTCACATGCACTGCAGTGGTGCATGACGGGACAGCCCGCTCATGCGGAGAAGGCGATTGAGATTTTGAATGCATGGTCTGAAACACTCGAAACGGTTTCAGGACACGACGCAAGATTGTTGATTGGGATGGCGGGGATGGGCTACTGCAACGCAGCAGAGCTTCTTCGCCACACCGACGCCGGATGGAAAGCGAACGACCAAGATCAATTCACTCGAATGCTTCGAGAGATCTTTTATCCCGTGATCGAGGATTTCTATCCGTCCGCCAACGGCAATTGGGACGCATCGATGATCCAAACGATGATGGCAATGGGGGTCTATTTGGACGACCGCGAAATGTTCGACCGTGCCGTTAACTACTTCCGAAACGGCGAAGGCAACGGTGCGATCGAAAACTATTTCAACGAATTTGGTGAGTGCCAAGAAAGCGGACGCGACCAAGCACACACTCAAATGGGAATAGGGTTCTTAGCCTGCGCATGTGAAATCGCGTGGAAACAAGGCGTCGACCTTTACAGTGCAGCCGACAATCGTCTTGCCTTAGGGTTTGAGTACACGGCCAAATTCAACCTTGGCAACGATGTTCCATACGAACCCTACACGAGTTTTGAAAGCCGGTACCACTACCCGAAAATTTCGACAAACTCACGAGGGCGGTTCTCCCCGATCTACGAACGAATCGTTCATCACTACCGCGACAGAATGGGCCTCGAAATGCCATATAGCTTTCAGGTCGCAGAAGAACGCCGCCCGGAAGGCTTTTCAACGACGCATATCCCGTGGGGCACTCTGATGTTTTACGGCTTGCCTCGCGGTTTGAATCCGATCGAGATCAAACCGTAGACCACACTGTTGCACTGCGTCCGACTTTCCGTTTCCGCAACAGGGACCGGCCCGCCGGTTTAAAAACCGCAAAACGATTCGGTGCGTCGCATCGCTATTCTCCTAACCTCGAAAATCGCAACACGTCGTTGCCGTCACCATCGGTCAGATACAGCAAATCATGTTCGTCAATTCGAAAACTAGTGACGCGAGAGAAGGCCTCGGTGAATCGCGACTCCTGCTCCATCATCGCGGGAGGGCCTGCGCGTCGGGTTGTAATCAACGGTCCAAAACTGATCGCGTTACCGTCAATGGTTGCCTGACCACGGTAACGATTGACTGAGGTACTGCCCCCGACGGCCCCATCGGGTTCAATCTCCAGCGTTGATTGCGCTCGATCAAGAACGCCTTTTCCTGCGATGTCCTCCGCCAGCCATTTTCCGAACAACCCACGCGGATCATCGGCATTGCTGGCCGCATCAGGGTTCGACCAAATCTGATTCCAGTCCCTCTTCATATCAACAACCGTCCACCCACGCGCTGCCGCGGCCTCAAGAGCGGTGGTCAACTTTCCGGACGCTGGCGGTTTTTCGTCGTAGGCGTACTCGCGTTCCGCATCCGTGTGATGCACAATCAGCCCAAAGCTCGGGTGCGGATTCCCAATCGTGGTGTACTCCAACATCGCTTGGTCACCGTCGCTGTTTCCAAAACATGCGATCGGGCGGCGGCCGATAAATTGGTGGATCCCCACCGGTTTTCCCTCCTTGTCATCGACGAAAAGCTGATCGAGCGTTTTGATGAGAACGGGTTTGCCGTCGCGCATCTCGTACCTCACCTGCGCTGTTGAACCTACGACGTTCTGCGGCGGGATTTCGTAAACACGCTCCGACCAAACTCGCATGAAGTCAGCTCCTCCGCCCGATACGATGAAGCACTCGAATTGGTGGGACCGTAAGTAGTCCAGCAACTCTTGCATTGGTTGATACGTCAACTCCAGGTACGGTCGTTTGAATCGCGGATGTGACGCAGATTCAGCCCATTGATTTACACGCCGATCAAATTCATCAGTGGTCATGCCGGCGTGAGTTAACGCCAATATTCTCATCAGTCCGTCATGGTGTTTTCCCTCAAGTAATTTCCCGATGTCGCCGTCGAGCATCGCTTTAACCATGGGATCAGCTGCAAGTGCCGGCTCGGTAGGCACACGGCGTTTGACTTCATCGAATGCGAAGGCCGCCTGAAAAGGAAGCGGTGCTTCGCTCCACAACGTCCCGTCATTATCGAAAACGGCGATGCGTTCACTCGGGGGCACAAAGCCCGGTGAACCTTCCTCAGTAACGTTCTCAACGAATTCGATAATCGCACGTTTCGTGGCTCCCTCATTCCACGAGGGCAAATGATCGGCGGCAACCGACGACAGTGTCATCGCCATCATTCCGATGATGGTCAAACTGAGAACGACTAACATCTTTACTCGTTTTTTCATATCCAGACTCCAGCCTGATGTGCGTGAGGAAGCTCGCTACCAGGATAGTGAGTTCGTTCGCGCGTACAATGACCGACAGGAGATCCGCTCGATTCGTGGATCGTCGACGCACTTCTACGAACCGAGAATCTGCCACGCCCCCAAAATCGTCTGCCATTTAACATCGGCAATGAGGAAATGCAATGACTGAAGAAGATGAGCTATTGGCCTCCCGGATTCGGCCACTCATGAAGCGACGGAAAGGATGCACCGAACAAAAAATGTTCGGCGGCGTGTGCTTCATGATCAACGGAAACATGTGCGTTGGTCCATGGAAAGGCTCACTCATCGTTCGCTTGGCAAAAGAAGATCACGAGAAAACCCATTCGCTTCCGCACGCCAAACCGATGGATCTCACCGGAAGAGTGATGAAGGGTTGGGCAAGAATCGACCCCGCCGGAATCTCCAACGACGATGATCTTAAGACTTGGATTGACCGAGCCGCCAAGCACGCACGCTCGCTTCCTGCCAAGTAAACATCCCACCAAGTAAACACGGCTCGGAGGTCCGAGTCCGCGCATGTGGTCTGCGTGTCAGGCAATAAAAAATCAGCAAACGTAGGCGGCAAATTCGAGTTACCGACCAACTACCGCGATGGCATTTCCTGCGAGAACTTAGCATTCGTTCGTTTTAACTCGGCAAGCGATTTCGCACGCATGGTTTTCAACAACTCCAGATATCTGGGGTCAACAGCCAAATTCTGCAACTCCTCGGGATCGGACTCCAGGTCATCGATTTCTTCGGGTTCCCCCGCAATCAAAGTGCGAGTGTAATTGTAGCGGCCGTCGCGGAGTAAGACATACCAAGGAATTCCACCGACTTCGTACATCGGGCCGTCTGTTGGAATCGGGTAGGTATCATCACCATCTTTTCGTCCCGTATGCGTCATCAACATGGGCAAATCCCAATCGATCGTCTCCGGGTTCTGCATGAGAGGTTGAATATCCCGGCCATCGGTTCGCCACGGCAGAGTCACTTCCGCGACGTTGCAAAACCAACGAACTAAATCTGGCGCATTGACGGGGTGCCGGCAGACTTTGCCTTGTGCCAGCACACCTGGATGCGAAACAATCAACGGCGATGCGATCGCGGCATCGTAGGCGGCAACTTTCTTATTGAGCCCGTGTTCACCCAAACTGAACTCTTGATCCGCAGTAAACACGACCAACGTGTTTTCGAGTTGCCCGGACTCACGGAGGGCAGCCATCACGCGGCCTACGCCTTCATCGATTGCCATCACGCATTCGTTGGTTTGTTGCACCCAATCGTCCAACGATTGACCGACCGTGTTCGTGTTGAAGTTTGTCGCATCTGCTTTCCTCTTTCGCCGCCGAATCGTCCCGTTCTGATCACGGCCCCACGCTGCGACGTTTGGCAAATAAGAGGGTTTGTCTGGCCACCGTCCCGTAATATCAGCGGGCACATCCGCTTTGTTTCCAGCAAGTTTCCCGTCGTGTCGATCGGCCGGTGTGGTAGGCCCGTGCACGGCTCCGTACACAGCCACAAACACCAAGGCTTTTCCGCGTCGCGATGTTTCCCCTTCACATATTCGACGGCCCAGTTGGTGTAGTTATCCGTTGAAACTGATTATCTGATCGTAGAAATAGTTTCTCGCGTTCTCAGGATGCGCAGGTCGATTCCAAACGATTTGATGATCCCAATCGCGTCCATGACCGGTATCGGTTCCCGTGTGCCACTTGCCAATATGTGCAGTGTGATACCCCTGTTCGCGAAACACCGATGGCCAGAAGCGACATTCCTGCGGATCGTATGCAATGCCTGGATACTCGCCCTCCATCCGCATCGATTGCACGCCATGCTGAAGATGCCCGGTAAGAAAACTGGCGCGGTAAGGCATGCACCAAGCACCAAAATAGCCACGTCGAAATCGAATCCCACGCTTCGCCAAATCATCGATGTGAGGGGTACTTACCCAAATCAGGCGACTCGGGGTAACAAGACAGCGTTTTGTAGTTCAGGTCATCGGTAAAGATGAACAGAATATTCGGACGATCAGCGGCAGCGGACTTCATTGCCGCCACGATCAAGAACAAAACGATCACTCGGTAGGTTTTCACGTACATCTCTGCCAAGGGAGTGCCGAAAGAAAAAGAAAACAATCGCTTCGCCCGGCGCGGATTTCCGCATCATCAGTCGATCAAAGCGATCACCAAACGTCCGTGAATCAACTATCGCACCGACATTCGATAATCCCGAACAGCGAGTTTTCCGTGTGCGAATGTCAGCGTGATCGCCGATTTGTCGCGTACGAACGCTGCATGCTGAACACGGTGTTCAAAATCACCAATTGCCAGAACCGCGTTCTCACCACGAATGTCTAAACTCAGTCGCACCCATTGGTCCTGAATCGCAGGCAAATCAGGAAGCCCTTCCGGCTTGATCGTGTCGCCCTTGTTCTGCTTGGACGACTTTGTTTTCCATGCGATCAACCTAGTCGGAACGCGTGACGGGCCTGCTTTGCACGCGTCGGTCTCATCCGCCAATGTGACTCGAAAGATGTGGCCATCGCCGTTTAACGTGAAAACAACACGCTGACAGTCGGTCGCTTTCATTTCGAATTCGACATGACCTTCTTTAAACGTTACGGGCCAACTCAAAATCGGTCCGTGGTTGTGGTGCTCCACATACCGTTCCGGATCACATACCACCGTTGCGACATTATCACGATACATCCACTGACCTCGATCAGCATTGTCGACGCGCCCGTCGAGATGCGACGACGAAAAGTCGTCAATAAACACGCCGTCGTCGAACGCATTTTCATTGTCCGCGAAACACGGTGTAACCAGAATCGCCCCAAAAGCGACCATTAAAATGCATCTGCTAACCATGATCATGTGCCTTCCAAAATCAATATGATCTGTCTATTCGGATGAGAATCAATACTTTCCGTTCGTACCGAACATTTCTTTCTTTGACGGTCGAGGTCGAACACGAACACGATGGTCAGGCTCGCCGGTGATCCGGTCAAATTCATCTGGAGTCCGTTTGCTCGGGAGATAGTCACCGGTCGTCGACGTCCAATCGTCCAATGCTGACTTCAGACGCTTCGTGACTGACGCATAAGCAGGATCGTCAATTCGATTATTCAATTCGCCTGGATCCCGTTGCAAATCGTATAACTCCCATCGAGGTCGCGGCGAACGGAAACACGTTTGCTGCTCCTCGGTCAGACTTCCTTTCTCTTGCAGCCTCAACATCGCCTGCCAACTCAATCCGCGCCCCGCATCAGCCGACGGTGTCGAAGGCAAATCAACGTAGTCATTTCGAACCAATTTGAACCGGCCATCGACGACGCAACGAGCATGGTCTTCGTAGTCGTGCCAGTGATCTTCGCCGAACGCGAATTCACGATGCGCGAGTGTCGGATCGCGCAACACCTCTGCAAAACTGCGGCCTTCGGACGCAATGGCATCTGCCTCGCCACCGGCCAACTGCAGGAACGTGGGCGCTATATCCACTGCGCTGACCAACGCGTCCGTCGTCACACCGGCGGCAATTTGAGCAGGCCAACGAACAATCCACGGCGTACGAATTCCACCATCGTACAGAGTCGTCTTATCCCTCGGGAACGGACGCCCATTGTCGCTGATGAATAACACAATCGTGTTTTCGGCCACGCCCTGTGATTCCAGTTTCGACAATACTTTGCCCACATAGGTGTCCAGTCGCCCAATCTCGTCATAGTAAAGTCGCAGGTCCTCTCGAACCGCAGGGGTGTCCGGCAGGTGCGGCGGCACGATGACGTCGGCGGTATGATGAGGTGGATCGAGAGCCCCGTCGGTGTACTCACGGTGTGGATCTAATGCCGCCAACCAAAGGAAGAACGGCTTATCGAGATCACGCTCTCCGAGCGCACGTTCCCAATCCTCGCAACCACTGGGTTGTTTGGCGACCATTTTGGGCGGCTCGCCGTCTTTCCCCGAAGGCAAGACAAAACCTGCCGTGGACGCTTCGTAGATTTTGTCGAACGAATCGCGAACCGCATCGCCCATATGCCATTTCCCCGCGGCGGCCGTGTAATATCCCAGCTTCTTAAGCTCCTGTGGAAACGTGGGCATCTCCGATGGTATGGGCCAATGCAGTTGTTCGGCACCGGTGTTATGCGGGTACCTTCCCGTGATCATGCTCGCCCGCGAAGGGCTACATGAATTCGTCGTCAAATACGCGTGTTGGAACTTCAGCCCATCCCGGGCGAGGCTATCAATGTGCGGCGTCCGAATGGCGGGATGACCATACGCACCACAATCATCCCAGTTCATGTCATCAGCGATCATTAACACGATGTTGGGAGGTGCCGATTGGCGACTTAGCGATTGGGCAAACGCGGACTGTGACACTAACGTGCCGACAATGATGGCCACCGACCATCGCAAACAATTGTCAAAAGTAGCTGAGTTCATTTTAGATAACATCTCTGCGAATAAAGTGGCAACTGAGTGCCTACTCAGCACTGTTACGGATAGAAACCAATCTGCAATCGTGTGCAATCTACCCCGACTCGGGAAATCTTCATCAAACGACCACACCCTCACGGTGCGTATTTTGATGGAAACAACGATCGGATGGCGGGTAATGGAACGGCGTGCCTGACGACGAGTTCAAACCCATCGGCGCCAAAATCCTCCGATTCATCCCACAGAAGTGATTCGGCTTCGCTTTCAACCTCCGGCTCAAGCTCGCCCAAACCATGTCCTAACTTAGCCAACGAGGGACCGTCTCCCAGCATCACGATCGAAACCAAACCAACTAATTCGTGATCTTGATTGAAGATGCCACAACCGCTGCCACCGGGACCAAACTTCAACGAAACCTCCATCCATTGCTTCCCTTCAATCCATGGATTCCGCATCAGGTAGCCTCGGTCATAGGTGTAAAAACGATTCTCGGTGTGATGAATCATCACAAGATCGTCACCAACCTTAGGCGGAGTTTTGGCTACCGCGACAAACGGAAACTCATCCCCATGGAGACGTAACAATGCGATATCTTTGAGACGATCTCCGGCAAGAAATTCAACGACGCGATAGTTTCGTCCGTCGCTCGTCAATGCCGTCAGTCCGAGCTCAAACGCTTCGGCGACATGAAAGTTCGTCAACAACAGACCATTCGAACTGATCAAGACGCCGCCACTGGTGAAGTAGTCGTCACCCTGACCGCCGGCAATGATCACCGTCGCCTGCATCAGGTCTTCGACGGTCGCCTTCGCTGACTCCGCACTCGAAAGATGCAGCGAACACGTTTCAGGCACGTTTTCAATTTGAACCGACTTAACGGTTCGCATGTCATTGAGTGCATCAAGGTGCCGATGATAAACCGCTCCGTCGATCAAGGCATCGTCAATTCCATCGGTCAGCGAACGCAGCGGCACGTACGTCTCTCCTGGATCTTCCGGCTCGTCAACGAGTTCGGAGTCGAGTTGCTCAATCACTTCGCCCAATTCCTTCAGTTCGTCGACATCGAGCAATTGGTCTTCGTTCGCATCGAGAAATCGGAAAAGTCGACGTGCCGGCAACTGATATTCCGGATACGAATCACGCAGAAAGCGTCTCAGTGCCTTTTGATCACACGTTCCATCCGGCGCCAGTATCTTCAAACGCTCGTCCCATTCGGCATTCGCCACTCCCGCATCTTCTGGTGGGTCATCCGCATGACCACCCCCACTGATCAAGACGCAGACAGCCGCCATCAAGGGAAGCGCCATCCAAGATTGCCGTCTCGTGGGACAAGACTTCGTTTCGCAAGCACACATCAAAACACTTTCCTCTCGTTTCCTCATTGCATCACATCGTCGATGCGCTATCGCACGTGAGCGATCATATTCTCTCCGCGACACCCCGCCAACGTCGCCACACGATTACTCACTCTCAGGAAACGAGACACGATGGAGTTCCATCCCCCGGTCGTCAAAGAACGTCACCTCCATCATGTCTCCCGCTTTCACCTGCAAAAAACCACCACTCGGTGTCGCGGACGTGTATGGTTGCCGGACCAACGAATCAGGATCCGATCCAAAATCAGCCCCGGGTGGGACACCCATTCTCGAATTTTCATCGTTCAACGCACCACACGAAAATTCGTGTATTCCTGACGCGTGAATGCTGTGATACTGCCAATGTCGATCACCACAGACGAGGAAGAGATTGTCCATTTGGTTTGTCTCAACCCATTCGAAAAATGAATCGGCCTCGTGTCGAAAGCCATCCAGATTTGCGTGGTTGTCTTTTTTATAGGCGTCATCGGGGCCAACCATCGGAGTTGGGCTGATCAGCAACTTCCACTTCGCGTCACTCGCCGCGAGGGTCTTTTTCAACCAGTCGCGTTGCTCGACACCCCACAACGTTTTCTCAGGGCCATCGGGTGCGTTGTTTTTGGAACGATAGTCGCGTCCCTCCGTCAGCCAAATCTGCACATCACGACTCACCCGGATCGTGCGATACGTTCGGGGATCAGAGTCCTCAAATGACGCGATGGGCAGTTGTTCGCGAAAAAGGTGAATCCCCGTCGCCGCAGACGGTTCCTTCGTTGAATGCGGATCCGAATCATTGAATCGAAAATCATGATCGTCCTTTGACCAATACGCGGGAACGTCACGAAAAAACTCGATCATTCGCGGGAAGCGAAACTGTTCATGCCAGCAGCGTCTGAGTTCTTCGACCGTTTTGGCAACCCGGAACGGGTTGTCATAGTAAACAACATCACCCGTGCCAACGAAAAACTCAGGATCTAGCTGCCTCATTGCCTCGAAGGCGGGAAAGCCCAAACGCTTGTCCTCCTTCGTCGCGGTTAATGGTCCACTTGCGTTTCCCGCTCTGCCGTGCATGAATTTGACATAGTTCATGCAACTGCCAATGATGAACCTCACCGGACGATCGATCTCCTTGCCGGGCACGGTCTGAAACGAACAAACGGGTCCTCCGCTGAGTTGATCGCTCGACTCACCAAAGAGCGTGCGATAGTAGTACTTGGTGTCGGGCGTTAAACCGGACAGCAACGACCGCACGATATGATCGCGTTCAGGTGTGGCCAACTGGAGCGGCGACCGGAACCCTGCCGTGAAATCCTCGCTAGCTGACCATTCGAAACAAGCGATACCGGGATAGCCGAGCAAGTCTCCGTGGGAGTTCAGCGTCGTGCCTTGCGTAAGCCGAGTTTGCAGTAAAACCGAAGACTCGGTCACCTCCCCCGACATCGTTCCTTGCCCCAACGAGAGACCACGATGCTGCGATACCGATGTGTTCGGCTCGTTCGATTGTTCATGCATCGGCGAGAAAGAAACCCACCATGGCGTTTTCCCCGTGTCGACTGAATCCGTCTCGATCAACTTTCCATCCTGCCTGATCGCATAGCAGACCAGTTTATTTGAGCGTTGTCCCGCAACCACCGCATACCGCCCACCCGGCGACAAACTAAAGGATCGAGGAACCGTAACCGTTGACTTCCGCTGTAAAAGCGAAAGTTCACCCGTCGTATCGGAAATCGCAAAGACCGCGATGCTGCCGTGCCCTCGATTGCCGACGTACACAAAATCCCCCGATGGATGCACTTCCACATGCGAGGTTGACGCCTTACCGTCGACATCTCCAGAGGTAGTGTTGATCGTCAGTCGAAGAGAGAGTGTCCCCGAGTCCGAATCGAAGCCATAGGCACTCACACTTCTCCCTTTCTCATTACTGCCATAAACCAAATCAGCGGTTGGGTGAAACCATACGTGCCTCGGCCCGACATCATCATCCCGCTGCAACTTTGCCGGCGCGTTCGGCGTCAACTGTCCGGTCTGCGTATCCATCCGAAATTGCGAGATACAGTTGGGACGCGTGTGCGAGACGAATACAAACTCACCGCTGCGATCGATTGCGATCCCATGTGTCCTTTCATCGAGTTGCAATGTCTGCACAGGTTGATCCGACAATCGACCTTCGCCAACGATACGATGGACCGTGACTTGTCCAGTCGAGTAATAACATGCGATCAGAAAATTGCCTGACGGCGTTATCAACAAATAACTAGGGCTGGCAGGCACCCTGACATTCTGCAGTGGGCTCAATGAAGCGGATTCAACACGGAACACCGACACAGAATTCGGTTCTCCACCGCCAACATAGAGATGGCGACCGACATGATCAAAACACGATGCCCCTGGTTTCGAATCCACGGGCGTTTGCGACTCGCGGGTCAACTTCCCGCCGGTTTCGATCGCGTAGATGTCCAACCGCCGTTCGTTGCGGACAGAGACGACCGCACGCGGTCCATCGGCCGTCACGGACGTGGCAACGCACACGCAGGATAGGCAAAGCAATATGAGCGTGAGAGCACGAACGCTGCCTCCAAACATTGAAAGAGACGACATTTTAACGTGCGGCCTTTGCGGGTGCTTTCTTCTTTTTTGGTTTCTCATTCGCGATAACAGGACGTTCCATCTTCGAATCAGTCGAACGAAACACCCATGGTTCCCAGGCCGCGCGTGCCTTCTGCCACTCAACGAGTGTTCGAGTCGGATACCAGGATGGCCATCCGACCACATTGAAATCATACTCTGTTTGATTCGCCGTGACCCAATCATCAACAGTCGACATCGGGCAGTGACCGGGGAACACGCCGACGGCACGAAATTCGTCACTGATACCTTCATCATCAATCACTTCCTTCCGCCAATTTTCTAATTCAGCGAGCATCGACTCTTTGACAGCGGCATATTCCGGTTCATCGGCGACGTTATGAACCTCATGCGGATCACGACGCAGGTCAAACAACTCAACGGGCGGCTTGCTAGACGCAAAGAACAGTGCCTGCTCGGGGGTTAGTTTCCCCAACAGATTGAGCACGTTCATTTCCGCCAGCGCCGGATACGCACCCTCTTTGTATCGGTTGTACTGGCACCATGGGCGTTCGGGCATGAGGTTCAGGATTAGCTTGTAATCCTTCGACCGAATGGAACGCATCGCGTCATGGGTTTCATCCATCTTGTCTCGCGCCGCGAAGACATATTCGCGTTTGCTCACTTCGTCACCGAGCAGACTTGAACCGTGCAATGGAACCGGAGAAGCAATCCCAGCGGCATCCAAAATCGTTGCACAGATATCGATCGACATTACCATCGAATCGTTCACTTGCCCCGGATCGACGCGTCCTGGCCAACGCATGATCATCGGGATGCGAATGCCACCGTCGTAAAGAAACTGTTTGCCGCGAATATGGCACCGACCATGGTCCCCGATGAAAAACACGATCGTGTTCTTGGCCAACCCTTCGTCCTCTAGTCTTTTCAATAGAGCCCCAACCTCGCGATCCACCAACTGCATTTGCTCGAGACCGTTGGCCCAATCGCGACGGATGAACGGAGTGTCGGCGTAGTAGGGTGGTAACTCGACGTCAGCAATATCGACCGGCCGCTCGGGATCACGATTCCATGTTCTGTGCGTCCCGCCGAACGTGATTCGTGCAAAAAAAGGTTGACCGGGCTTTCGCTCGCTCCAGTCTTCGCCTTCGAACAATTCGTTTTTCTTTGTTGGCAAAAAATTGCAATCCGTTTTCCAACTCATCAACGCCGTAAAATAGCCAGCCTCCTTGAGCAAATGCGGAATCGGCTTGATGCCATGTGGCAAAGGTTGCTTGTTGTGTTCGCGGTGTTGATTGGCCCGAATGTAGTTCTGATGAAACCCGGTCATCATTGCCGAACGAGACGTCGAACAAACCGGCGACGTCGTGAACGCACGTTCGTACCGAATTCCCTCCGATGCGAGCTGATCGACATGCGGTGTTTGCAAGCCCTTGGTGCCATAGCACGAGAGGTCCGGCGACCAATCCTCAATCGTGATCCACAGGACATTGGGCCGGACGTCTTTTCCATCAGCCCCGACACACGAAACGGTTGCGAAAACCGAAATGATCAAAGTCGTGGTGCTGCAGATTTTTCGAACGATAGGATTCAGCATATTCTCGTTGCGTTAAAAAGGCGTAAGAGCAATAAAATGAAAGAGGAAATCTCCACCAAGGCCGGGACATTTCTTCGTCCGAACCTTGGGCGAGTAAAACAGAAAAAACGCGACAGATGACTCACTCCAAACGGCGTCGAAACGCATTGAGTGGGATCGTCAACGAGCCCCGTATCAGGGCTCCCGAAACAGAGGGCTGTCGACCACCACGGCGATCGTGTCAACGATCCGGTAATCGTTCTCGGCCGACTTCAAAACGATTTCCTCAACGGCAGCGGTATCTTCGGGCTCAACTCCGTTGGCATAGACCAGCAGTTTCTTAACGAAGCACCGTACAAATTGCTTCTGATTCGCTTCGTCCCTCATCAGGCCACGGAAACCAACGATATCGTCATAGCTGTTCCCATTCCGAAACGTCGCTGAGGCATCGATCGGAAGTTCGAACTGCTTTTCGACCGATTTCTTTCGCTTCGGCACCTTGGCCTCTGAAACGGGTTCACTGACGCTGACCTGCACGTACGCGTCGCGCCACGCCCCCATGGGGTCAAAGTTCTCGAACGCATATCCATACGGATCGATGCTTCGATGACACGACGCACACGTTTCTTCAGCAATGTGAGCGGCTAGGATTTCCTTGATCGTTTTGGCTTGGCGAACATCGGGTTCCTGTATCTCGACATCGCCCGGAGGTGGCGAGGGCTTGATTCCCATAAAATTCTCTAACACGTAGACCGCGCGGTGAATCGGTGAGGTTCCCAAACTGTCAGCGGTGAGCGTCAGGAAAGCCCCCATTCCCAACATTCCCCCGCGACGCTGGTCAGTGAACTCGTATCGCCGCAAGATCGAATCTTCCGGCACATCGTCGACGCCGTACACCTCCGCCAAATCGGCATTGATGAACGAGAAGTTCGCGGTCAACATTTCGGGTAACGGCATGTTCGTTTCGATAGCATGACGAAAAAAGCGTTTCGCTTCGGCAATCATGTCATCACTGACACCTTTTCGGTGATAGTGCGCAAAGTGATCTGGATCCGGAGCCATGAAATTGATCCGATCTAACTGCAACCACCCCTGCGGAAATTCATCGAGGAACTCATCGCCGCGATTGCTGGTGAAGTATTCCACGATGGCATTGCGAACCGATGGATAGTCATCGAGTTTTCCCGCCCGAACAAAATCACGCAACGCGTCGCTGGGCAGAGTGCTTTGCAAAAAGAAGGACAGCTTTGTTGCGAACCGGTCCGGATGTGAGGCCCCTTCTGGATTGATCAATAGAAAGGAAGGCGACACGAAAATCGCAACAATCCCTTCCTTGATCGCTTCCAAATCACCGAGTTCTTTCTGACGCATCGATACTAAACGCACCAACGGATCGAGTTCACCGTCACGCACCTCGCGTCGCCATGCTCGCTCAGCAATCGGTTTGAGTATTTCCTCCGCGTTGTGAGCGTTCGGCGACTCACCGACAAGGGCAACCTGCCGTTCGGGTGGCCAGGACTTGTAGATCGGGCCTTCGACATCTGCACTGAAAACGCGTGGACGTGGACCGCGCCAATAATCCACCCAATAACTCCAGTGATTGACACGCAAGTTCCTTCCACCGGCCTTCTTAGGACGAATTTTGGAAACGACTTTCTCGTACAACTCGGGATCATTTTCCTTGATATGGTCATGGGCGATTGATTGTTGAAACTTGAAGTTCCCGTTGCCTCTTTTTCGAAGACCATCGGTAGGATAGGAAAGCTCGATGCGGGTTCCCTTTGCCAACCATTCCGTCAATTCAATTTCCTTCACCTCATTGTCTGGCAATTCGTACGTGCGGACGCGATCGCCAAAGTGAATCGACAATCGGATCGGGTCCCCATCGTAGACACCGGTCTGCTCCGAATCGTAGTAACCACGGTCAACACCAGTGGCTCGGATCTTGATGCGATAATATCCCGTAGTGGGCACTTCCTTGAAGTTCTCGAACGACATTTGCAAACGCATGTCGCGAAATTCCAAACTGTCGCTATTCCGGCCCGCGGATTGACGACGTGTCGTTCGCTGATTCAGTGACGACATTTGCAGCAACGCCGAAGGGACCTCGTAGCGTTGGGAAGGCGTTCGCTCACCCGTCAGAACAATCGCGTCAACGATTTCCCGCACCGTATCGACATATTGCTCGAGGTGATATTCACTGATGCCGAGCACGTCACCGTTGGTATCGAACCCATCATGCAACGTATCACCGAGAAGATTGCCGAGCGGAAAATGCGTCCCGGGATCTTCAATCCCCAACGCGTCGCTGATGCTGTTGGCAAACTCCCGATTGTTCAGGCGACGGGTCGGAATTTGGTAGTCGGCTGCCACATCGGCATCACGAGCCAAGACAACGTCGCGAATGTATTCTGCGATCTGTTGACGTTCCGTTTCCGTAACTTTCGAATCTTCGCTCGGCGGCATGTCGCCGAGCGAAACATATTCCATACTCGACTGCCAATATTCTCGGCTGTCACGGGTAACACCACCACCGAGCATGTCAAGATGAAAGCCTCCCTCGGGTTCATCACCCGTGTGACATTTAGAACAATGCCGCTGCAAAATAGCGTGCTCCACCGCATGCGATGCGGGACAGAGCAAGACTGATGTCGATGCCACCAATAAAACAGCAATACCGAACAGACGATGAAGGCTACGCATGATCAAGCGAGAAACTCCCGGTGCTGAGATTGAAGCTATCCCGTTCGATTCCGAATCGCTGCATCAAAGTGACGTAGAGATTGCACAACGGCATATTTTTGCCTGCCGCACTGCGGGTGTCGACGTGACCGAGGTGTTTGAACCCGCCACCGGCAACGAGAATGGGAAGATTGCGGTTTGAGTGAGTTCCCCCATACCCCATTCCGCTACCGAACAAGATCACCGTGTGATCCAGCATCGATCCGTTCGCATTGGGCTCGTCGATTTCATCGAGTCGCTTCATGAACCTCGACAACTGCTCGATCTGGAACGACTCAATCGCAACCAACTCCGACACGACCTGTTCGTCCTTGCCGTTGTGTGTGCAAGCGTGATACCCACGATTAACGCCATTGACGTCGGTGTACCCCAACTCGTTGGGAAACGCGATAGTGGCGACGCGTGTGAGGTCGGTCTGAAACGCGTAGGCGACCATATCAAACATCGCGTTGTAGCGATTAATAATGCTGGCCTCGCCTTCGAGGTGATGCGAGATATCGAATTCCGGTTTATCACGACCGACCCATTCTTCACGCGTTTTAAGACGATTTTCTAATTCGCGAATCGACGTGCCGAATTGATCCAATCGCTCTCGGTCGGCCACCCCGGCCTTCGCCTTCACTCCAGCAAATTGTTCACGGACGGCATCGAGAATACTGCCGTTACGTTGGATCGTCGTCAATTGATGGCGTTTTTCCTGCTCACTCAGATTCAAGAACAGATGTTCGAACAATCGTTGCGGGTCGGTGAACGGCTTCAGCTCGACACCGTTCGCATTCCACACCATCCGTATGCCGGTTTGCAGTGAAGCATGAATGGAAGGGTACCGAACGTCACTTCCGATATGCCTGGCGATCAGTTGATCGATCGACATGTTCTTTTCCGGGAACGCGTGGCTCGTCTCGGGCAACACTCCGCTGAGAAAAGCGAGTTCGCGACCATGGCCGCTTTTCATTCCATGATCGGTGTGCGAGAAAACGGTAAACCGATCCTTCGCCCACTCCAAAGGCTGTAGCGTTCGCGACATCGTGTAATCACGACCGAAATCCTTTGGAAAAAAATTCGGCGGGTGCATCCCCAGTGGATTGCCGACCACCAAGAATCGAAGCGTTCCTGCTGGCCGATGCGATTGGCTACCTGCAGACGGCTTTTCTGCCGCTTGGGCAATCGATTCGAGTTTTGGCAAAGCGATGGCTCCGCCGAAACCTTGCAAAATAGAGCGACGCGAAAAGGGCATGGGGACTTACTCTTGATACGATCAGGTGGGGCGGGCGGGACATCGATTTTAACGCCTTTGCGTGGTCAACTGTGAACTTATCTATCGTGTCCCCTCGACCTGCCTCTCGTTTTACATTTTTCTCGAAAGTCCGCCTCGCTCCTTCCGTTGACCAATGCGATGACTGGCCCCGAATCAACCGCGACGAACGTTAAACCGTAACGCCGGCCGCAGCATACTTTCACACGACCGAGCAAAATCCATAGACGAGTGACCGTTTTTTTCTCCGAAAGTATGCTTCCTTTCCCACAAACCGTGGCAGGTTCCGGCAACTGATCAGATAAGACACCATGGAACATTCCGAACCCTCACCGGCATCACCGACCTTAGCTGATTTCATGCCGCTGTTTCTTAGCCACGAAACCGCCCTTCGAACGTACGCACGGGCCATCCTTCCCGATTGGGGATCGGTCGACGACGCCCTGCAAGAAGCCAGTGTGACAATGCTGGAAAAGTTTGACCAACTTCATACCGTGGACGGTTTCCTCCCGTGGGCCAAAGTGATCTTACGTTTTAAGTGCTTCGCGGTCGCGGCGGCCAACCGACGTCATCGCCCGATCCTCAGCGAGGAGGTTCTCAGGTTGATTGCCGACGAAGCGGAACCGTTGTCTCAGCAAACGCTCCTTGACTCGAGAGCCGCGCTGGATGCTTGCATGCAACGATTCTCTGACTCGCACCAAACACTGCTTCTCGCACCCTATGCCGGTGACGGCGAAGTGAAACGGACTGCCGAACAAGCGGGCAAAACGGCAAACGCCTTGTACAAACTGATTGGGCGTCTCCGAGAGAAATTGAGCGAATGCGTTGAAGTCAAACTGCAGCAGGAGATGACCTAAGATGGATCCATCCACACTCATGCATCGCTATCTTCTCGGACGTGTCAATGCCGACGAGGTCCGAGAACTCGATCAGCGACTGACGAACGATCCGGAATTCCGTGCTCGGTTCGTGAAGGCCGCCACGCTCGATGCTGGGCTGCGAGAGATCGCGATCGAACGTGGCACCGAACCACAATCGTTCGGCGTCGGGCAGTCACCACAAGTCAATCGGAACAATTCTCATTGGTTAGTTCCCATGGCGCTAGCAGCATTAGCGGCGATCCTCCTCGTCGTCATTGGGTTGCAGCCAAGCACTACGGGGACAGCCACAATTGCCACGCTGGTGTCGAGCGAAGCCGCGGCGTGGGAGAGCACTCTGCCGACCACACCAGGCTCGCATCTCGCAGCGGGCACCATGAACTTGCGAGCCGGCGTTGCCACCATCCGATTTCGCTCCGGTGCTGAAGTCCTGCTGGAAGCCCCGGCAGAATTGCTCTTGGTTACGCCAATGCGAGGTAAGCTTGCTTCTGGCGCCGCAGTCGTCGATGTGCCTGAATCGGCATATGGATTCATATTGGAAACCCCCGATGGTTACGCCGTGGACTACGGCACCCGTTTTGCCGTCCGAGTGGATCCGACGAAACAGCAATCCGACTTTGAACTCGTCGAAGGTGAAATCGCGGTCCATCAACCGACGACCGGCCGGGAGATTCGGTTGGTCGATGAAGGAGAGGTTGCAACCATTCAGGACAGTTCGTTCGTAACGGGAACACAGGAGGTTATCGATACGGGCATGCCGAGCAGTCCTCTCATCACTCGCGTGGGAACAAACGGACGATCCGATTCGGTACTTCCTAACAACAAGCGGCACAAGTTTATCGACCGCGAGATACTGAGCGTCAAACATCATCGACGTGAAAAGTGGGACTATCGATCGTTTTTCGCATTCGATCTCTCAACCGTCAATCTGGATTCTGCCAAAGAAGCTCGCCTCCGATTGAATCTCGTTCCGAGTGTTCGCGGCTTTGCATCGCGTCTACCAGAAATCAATCGGTTCGGTGTTTATGGGATGACGAATGACGCGAAACAAAATTGGCAAATCGGTGGTACCTGGGAAGATGCCCCCGCTCCCGACGACGGCGTGTTGCTAGGCACCTTCGAAATCCCTCGCAGCACCCAGCGTGGAACATTTGGAATCGCGAACGAGGAGCTCTTGAATTTTGTGAAAGAGCGATCCGACCGGTCGGTGACGTTTCTCTTGATCCGTCTCACTTCACAAATCGAAGGCAACGTTGCCGGCCTGACTCACGCCTTCGCAAGCGACTATCACCCCGAATCGGTCGGCCCGTTGCTGGAGTTTACTTTTGACGAGTAGCCCAATCGCCCCGACTCACTTACGTTTCAACAGCCTGACCGCCAGCGATGACATAAGACCTCCCGATCAACGCGCCAACTTCGACCCGTTTTCACGGTCAATCTCCCTCCAAAGGCCGCTTTGGTAAAGCAACTCCCGATCGGGTTTCTGATAAGATGAGTTGTTTTCAGCAGCGTGTCTTCTCACCCTTGAAATTCGATCATGCGACAAGTCCTCACACTGACTCTTCTGGTTTTATCGAGCCTAACCTCAACAGGCACACTCGCCGCTGCTGACACCAAACCAACACGCCCCAATGTGGTACTTTTCGTTACCGATGACCACGGTCTCGATGCGTTGGGATGCTATGGCAATCCGGTAATCCAGACACCGCATATGGACCAATTGGCGACGGACGGTGTTCGTTTTACTCGGGCCTATTGCACGAGTGCGAGCTGCGCCGCGAGTCGGAGCGTCATCCTGACCGGACAGTACGGACACGCGACCGGATCGTACGGCCACGTCCACGACTACCATCACTTCAGTACGTTTGACTCGGTTGAGTCACTCCCGGTACTGTTGGAAAACGAGGGTTATCAAACGACGCGCATTGGCAAGTATCATCTCGCTCCTGATTCGGTTTACCGGTTCAACACCGTCCTCGATGTCGACCCTCGCAGCACCGTCGAGATGGCGGACGCTTGTAAAGAGACGATCACCTCGAAAAAGCCGTTCTTTCTCTACTTCTGCCCCGATGACCCTCATCGTGGTCACCCCTTCACGCCAGCAGTTTGGAGCGATCCCAATTCATTCGGCAATCGTCCAGAGGGCTACCCCGGTGTCGAGACCGTCACCTACCCTCCATCTGACGTGCGGGTGCCTGCATTCTTACCAGACTCCGAGGAGTGTCGTGAAGAGTTGGCTCAATACTACCAGTCGGTTTCACGAATCGATCAGGGATTGGGACGACTACTGGACTTGATCGCGGACGCGGGCAAGTCCGACGACACCATCGTCATCTATCTGTCCGATAACGGCATCGCCTTTCCGGGTGCGAAAACAACGGTATACGAACCCGGCATCCATCTTCCACTCATCGTAAAGGACCCTCGTTCGAAAACATCCGGAACGGTCAACGATGCCCTGGTTACATGGGCAGATCTCACACCGACAATCCTCGACATGACGGGGACCATCGTCGACTCGAAACGATTCCAAGGTCGCAGCTTTGCCGGTATTCTCGGTCAAACATCTCCGAAGGGATGGAATGAAATCTACGCCGCTCACAACTTTCACGAATTGACGATGTACTACCCCATGCGAGTCATACGGGAAGGCGATCACAAATTGATCTGGAACATCGCGTACGGATTGAGCTACCCGTTTGCCTCGGACCTGTGGGCGTCCTCCACATGGCAAGGAATCCATCGTGCGGAAGAAACGCATTTCGGCAACCGGTTGGTGAAGGACTATCTCTTTCGGCCTGAGTTCGAACTCTACGATCTCAAAATGGATCCGCACGAACTTAAAAACCTAGCTACGGACGATGCCCATTTAAAACTGCTCGACCGGCTAAAAGAGAAGTTAAAAGCGTTTCAAATCGAAACCAAAGATCCATGGCAGATCATGTGGGACAATGAAAGTCAGGTTCAGGGAACCGGAGTAGGGCTCTGACGCTGCACACACTTCCGTAACATTTTTAATAACGTGATGACGCGTCTTCCTATCCATCGTCCCCGTCGATCGAGGAATTGCGATCGAGTATTCTGAAATGAACGTGTGACAGCCATATGGGCTGCGTACCGGCCTCGATTCAGCAGCCAATTCAAGAAACTTAGACTCAAAGCCTCGTTCGAGATGCAAGCTCATGACGACGCGAATCGTTCCTCTAACTGCATTTGTCTGCTTGTTGCTAGGACTGACCGCGTACAGCAAGTGGCATCGCGATCCGATCCATGTCTCCGGTTTTATCGAAGCCGACGAGGTTCGTCTCGGATCGCGTATCGGTGGCAGGGTCGCCCGGGTGAACGTTCAGGAAGGGCAATCCGTTGACGCAGGCATGGTTCTCGTCGAACTCGAACCGTACGACCTGATTGAACGCGAGTCGGAACTCGAGTTGACACTCGCAGCTCATGAAGCCGACTACCAACGCGTGATCGCTGGCTATCGCCCCGAGGAGATCGGTCAAGCCCAAGCAAAGCTCGACCAACTCCAAGCACGCCTCGATCTCCTACGCGCCGGACCTCGCCAACAGGAAATCGAAGCCGCTCGAGCACGTCTCTCGCTCGCCAAGGCGGAACAAACACTCGCCGAGGAAACAACACAACGCCTGAGCCGACTCGCCCAATCAAACGCGACGTCGGAACAAGAACTCGATGCCGCCCGAGAACGTTACGAAGCGTCGTTGGCCAATGTTGCCGTCCGTCAACAGGAACTCGCATTGTTGGAAGCAGGTACCCGAGAAGAAGAACTGCGTGAAGCAATCGCTCGAGCCAAGGAAGCCGAGCAGGCTTTGCTGTTGATGCAGAACGGTAATCGCGCCGAGGAAATCGAACGAACCAAAGCGTCTCGGGACGCCGCCCAAGCGGCACTCGATGCGATTCGAAAACAAAAGGAGGAACTGCAAATTAAGTGCCCTACCGACGGCACGGTCGAAGCCCTCGATCTGCAACCCGGTGACATGATCGCACCAGGAGCCCCCGTTCTTTCGATTTTAGATCGCGAAAATCTCTGGGTACGCACCTACCTACCGCAAAATCGCGTTGGCATGAACGTCGGTCAAACATTGCCGCTGCGTGTGGACAGCTTTCCCAACGAAATCTTCGAAGGAACGATTGCCTTCATCGCCAGGCAATCTGAATTCACCCCTAGTAACGTGCAAACGCCTGAAGAAAGATCCCAACAGGTTTTCCGAACCAAAATCACGATTCACGACGACCAAAACCGATTGCGGCCGGGAATGACTGTGGACGTGTGGTTGGATCAAACCGGCACGGCTGAATGAACTCGCCCATCATCGACGTCCGATCACTCTCACGTTCGTTCGGTCCGTTGACTGCGGTCCAAGACGTCTCGTTCCAAGTCCATCGCGGATCGATATTTGGATTACTGGGCCCCAACGGCAGCGGCAAGTCGACCATCATCCGCATGCTGCTCGGCATCCTGCCGCCGAGCAATGGCGATGCTAGCGTTTTGGGGATGAACGTTCGCACGGATGCCGAATGGATCAAACCACGCATCGGCTACATGTCGCAGCAGTTCAGCTTGTACGCGGACCTCTCCGTCCAGGAAAACATTGACTTCTACGGGCGCATCTATGGGCTTGAACGCCAACGTTTGTCTCAGCGAAGAGCGACCGTGCTCACCCTCACCGGACTCAGCGATCGAACGGGACAACTCGCGGGAACGTTATCGGGCGGATGGAAACAACGGCTCGCTCTCGCGTGTTCTTTAATCCATGAGCCCGACGTCCTATTTCTTGATGAGCCCACCGCTGGCATTGATCCGGTCGCCCGTCGAGATCTATGGGACCTGCTGTTCGAGTTATCTGGACGCGGTGTGACGTTGTTTGTCACCACGCACTACATGGATGAAGCGGAACGTTGTAGTGATGTGGGCTATCTTTTCGAGTCTCGTCTGTTGGTCCTCGGCAAACCACATCAACTGAAAGAGCTTCCCGAGGTCAATCCAAACGGCACCAAGCGTTACGAAATTCGAATCCCGAATCCCGCTCGCCATATCTCGGCGATGAGGACACTTCCCGCAGTTCGCGATGCGACGCTGTTTGGTGAAACGATTCATTTGCTGCTCGACTCGACACGCTCGCCCGCCGGTGTGCTCGACGATCTCGGACTCTCACTCCAAACCAACGTGCGCGAGATCGCCCCCAGTCTCGAAGACGTGTTCGTCACGCTCACCCGCAACGCAGAGGAACGCGACAAAGATTCGGCGCCGATCCAATGTTCGAACGTTGTTGAAACGGAGGCTAGCGAAACAACGGAGGCTGATGCCCCAAAGAAGGACTCTCCCCGCGACACCGCATCTGATTCAGTTCAACCTGAATCACTCATCGCATCGTCTTTGTCCCGGAAAAAGAAACCGAGACGTGGCACCTGGAGTGGACTCGGAGCGATTCTGATCAAAGAACTGGTGCACATCCGCCGGCAACCCACGACGCTCTTTTTCATGCTTGTGGTACCCGTGATCCAAACCATTATTTTCGGTTACGCGATTGATACCCAAATCGAGCATATTCCAACGGTGGTTTTCAATATGGACGGGCGACAGTTGTCCCGCGAATTGACTGCTGCGTTTGAAAACACACGACGATTCCAACTGATTGGGCACGTGTGGGACGAAGAATCCTTTCAGCGTGCCCTGTCATCCGGACGGGCGAAAGTTGGCGTGAGGATACCACCCAATTATGCCGATCGAATTTTGAGGAGCGAGCAAACCACGCTCCAAGTACTAATCGACGGCAGTGACTCGCAAGTCGCGACCACGGCACAAAGCACCGCTCAACTGCTCGGGACCAACCTATCGATTCAAATGGCGACCACCAAAGGTGAATCATTACAACTCGCGCCCGCGCGAACCGCCTCGGGCGCCGCGTCGCTGCCGATCGAGGTGCGTACGCGAATGCTTTACAATCCCGATCTGGATAGTTCGCACTTCTTCGTACCGGGTCTCGTCGGAATCATCCTGCAATTGGTCACCCTTTTCTTAACTTCGTTTGCCGTCGTGCGTGAACGAGAACTGGGGACGCTCGAGCAGTTGTTTGTCACGCCGGTCGGACGCACCGGATTGCTACTCGGCAAACTCTTGCCCTACGCACTCGTCGGCTTCATTGCATTGTTGACGGTCCTTGTGGTCATGATTTACATCTTCCATGTTGAGATCCGGGGGAGTGTCACGTTGCTGTTTGCATTATCAATGCTTTTCATGGTTTGTTCGCTCGGACTGGGATTATTCGTCTCCACACTCGCAAAAACACAACTCGAGGCAGTGCAATTTGCATTTGTGATCATGCTGCCATCGGTGTTGTTGTCCGGCTTCGTCTTCCCTCGCAGTGAAATGCCGTTGCCGATTTATCTGGTCACGTTCAGCATCCCTGCCACCTACTACATCGAAATCCTCCGTGGTGTCGTTTTGCGTGGTGCCGACACGATCGATCTTATCCCATGGATCACCGGACTAACGATTTGCGGCATCCTTGTCATCGCACTGAGCGTCTTCCGATTTCAGAAACGTCTCCACGTGTAGCCGGCAGAACCGTGTAGCCGGCTGAACACAGCGAGAAAAGACCACCGGTTGAGTGGACGCTGCGAGAAAAACTTCGCCGCTCCGTTCTCACCGGCAGTTAATCGGAACGTTCCCGCACAACGTGGACAAACCACGGCAACGTATGATTTGCTGGCATTGAGGTAGTTTGCATCGAATGGGCCCAATACGCCACAGCTCCTCCTGCTCCGCACGCACGTAATAACACACATCGTGCGTTGGTGCCCGCTCTGCGACCTCGATCGCATGCTCTCTTCGCACTTTTAGGCTCAATTTGCGATCGGCATGATCATTGCAACTCTTCGCATCAAACTTCCGATTTGAGCACACAAACGTAAAGGGAGTCATGCGATGACACTCACCTATAACAGCGCTGCCATGCAGCAACGCACCAGCGGTCTGAAGAAACGACTGCGATTGGCGATCGAGTTCGCCGTGATGGCTCCTTCAGGACACAACGCACAACCATGGAAGTTTCATATTGTCCGAGATGGCGTTGAACTATTCGCCGACCGGACTCGTGCCTTACATGTCGTCGATCCCACCGATCGAGAATTGACAATCAGTTGCGGCGCGGCTCTTTATCAATTGCGTCTCGCACTCAACTGCGACGCTCTGGCAACGCTCGTCCATATTTTGCCAGATCCAGCTCGTCCCGATCTGCTAGCAAAACTCCGGATCAGTGGTCCTCACACTCCCGGCGAGGAAGAACTGGAGCAGTTTCGCGCGATCTCGCAGCGCCGAACGAACCGCAAACCTTTCGATACCAAGCCCGTCCCCGCATCCATTTTTGACGAGTGGTACTTGGATTCGAAATCCGAGAACTGTTGGTTGCAACTGATTGACGAGTTTACTCAAAAACACCTGATCGCCGATCTCGTGATTGAAGGCGACCGAATCCAAGGCAGTGACAAGGCATTCCGACGTGAACTCGCGAAATGGGTACACGCAAATCGAAGCACCCGTCGCGATGGCATGCCAGGATATGCCCACGGCGTTGGCAACATAGCCTCCTACCTGGGACCGCTTCTCGTCCGCACGTTTGACTGGGGTGAAGGTCAGGCAGCGAAAGACAAGCAGTTGGCGGAGGGTTCTCCGTTGCTGGCGATTCTTGGCACCGAAGAGGATACCCCTGCAGCCTGGATCGCATGCGGACAAGCACTCGCGAAGTTGTTGCTCCTCGGCACCGCGAGAGGCTTATCAGCATCGTTCCTTAA
Organism: Aporhodopirellula rubra; assembly: GCF_014192335.1. Lineage (GTDB taxonomy): Bacteria > Planctomycetota > Planctomycetia > Pirellulales > Pirellulaceae > Rhodopirellula > Rhodopirellula rubra. The sequence goes on from NZ_JACHXU010000005.1 coordinate 164,921, forward strand.
CCAACCCATCGAAGTCTCGTCACTACGTCCGCAATTAGGCGAATATTGCGATAACGAAGGTTTTCCGCAAATCCTGTTGCGTTGGGGCTATGGTCGTGAAGTCCAACCGACACCTCGCCGTGCGATCGAAGATGTTCTGATTTAGTCAGACAGGAACAGCAGTCGCCGTCTTCGGTTGGCGTGTCATCAAGCTCCATAACTGCACGTCAAAACCGCAACCATACCGCCATACTCGCTTTTCAGTGCGCGACGTCCTTTCGAGGGTGGCGTCACTATTGCCTTCCGAATTGCCATTGAACAAAACGTTCCCCCGTTCGTTGACGGAGGAACGCTTTTAGCGTTTGCGTTCACTAACCGACTCGCCCTAAGACGATGACGCCACCAGATCGTCTTCCACATGCAACACGTGCATGGTGGTTTTCAAAACGGCATCCGGTGTCAGCGAAATGCTATCGATGCCTTCTTCGACGAGAAACTGTGCAAAGTCAGGGTAGTCACTCGGGGCTTGGCCACAGATACCAATTTTGGTTCCGCTTGCTTTTGCGGATCGAATAACGCTGCGGATCATTCGCTTCACCGCTTCGTCGCGCTCGTTGAACACATGAGCAACGATTTCGGAGTCGCGATCGACACCCAACGTTAACTGAGTCAGGTCATTCGATCCGATCGAAAATCCATCGAAGATTTCCGCAAACTGATCCGCGAGAATGACGTTGCTCGGGATCTCACACATGACATAAATCTCAAGTCCATCTTGACCGCGAACGAGTCCATATTTCGCCATTTCCTGTTGCACCAATTGTCCTTCTTCGATCGTACGACAGAACGGGATCATCAGTTTCAAATTCACCAGCCCCATTTCCTGCCGAACCTTCTGAACCGCCCGACATTCGAGGCCAAACGCCTCTTGATAACGAGGGTGATAGTAGCGTGACGCCCCGCGAAATCCGATCATTGGGTTGGCCTCTGTCGGTTCAAAACCTCTCCCTCCGATCAACCCTGCGTACTCATTCGTCTTGAAATCACTCAAACGGACGATCACTTCCTTCGGATAGAACGCCGCACAGATCATCGCGATCCCTTCGGCGAGCTTGTCGACATAGAATTGAGGTTTGTCGCCGTAACCGCGAGTGACCTTTTCGATCTCGGCACGAGTCACTTCGTCGAGGTCATCGAAACAAAGCAATGCTTGCGGATGAATCTTGACGTAGTTGCTGATAATGAACTCTTCCCGTGCTAGTCCGACACCGTCTTGAGGAATCATCGAAAACGCGAATGCTTCATCGGGCGATGCGACGTTCATCATGATTTTTGTCTTCGGGCGCCGGAGCGTGCCCAAATCAATCGTTTCGACCTCGAAGGGAAGGATCCCTTCATAAACATTTCCGGCATCCCCTTCGGCGCAACTGATCGTGACCAGATCACCGCACCTGAGTTCATCGGTCGCGTTGCCAGTTCCGACGATCGCCGGCACTCCGAGTTCACGACTGACGATTGCCGCGTGACAAGTGCGACCGCCACGATTGGTAACGATTCCGGCGGCCCTTTTCATAATCGGTTCCCAATCAGGGTCGGTTTTGTCCGTGACCAAGATTTCACCCGATTGAAACATTGCCAATTCATGCACGTCTCGAATCAGTCGAACTGGACCGGACGCGATCTTCTCACCGATCGAGCGTCCCGTCAGCAACAACTTCCCACGTTCCTTCAGATGGAACCTTTCGAGTGTGCTAACGGATCGGCGTGACTGAACCGTTTCCGGCCTCGCCTGCACGATAAACAACTCGCCGGTGTTACCATCCTTTGCCCATTCCATGTCCATAGGACAATGGGAGCCTTTACGCGTGCTGTAGTGCTCTTCGATTGCGCACGCCCATCGAGCGAGCTGCAAAATATCGTCATCCGAGATCGCGTACTTCGCCGATTGTTCAGGTGTCACGGGGATATTTTTGGTCATCTTGCTTCCGCCAACATCGTAAACCAGTTTCATTGATTTCGAACCGAGACTCTTTTTGAGAATCGGGCGACGTCCTTGCCGCAACGTTGGCTTGAACACGTAGTACTCATCTGGGTTGACGCTCCCTTGCACCACATTTTCGCCCAATCCATAGGCGGCGTTGATTAGCACTGCGTCGCGAAAACCGCTCTCGGTATCAATCGAGAACATCACCCCCGACGTTGCCAAATCAGATCGAACCATTTTCTGCACACCAATCGACAGCGCGACTTGCATATGGTCGTACCCGTGCTGATACCGATAGGAGATGGCACGATCCGTGAAGAGCGATGCGTAACACCGTCGGCAGGCGTCGAGCAAGAATGCTTGGCCTCGAACATTCAGATACGTTTCCTGCTGTCCGGCAAAACTGGCATCTGGTAAGTCTTCCGCCGTCGCGCTGCTTCGGACAGCAACATCTGCCAACTGATGATTGTGCGCATCGCACAGATGGTGATAGGCCGTCACGATCGAGTGACTCAGCGAATCAGGCAACGGCGCATCAAGAATCATGTGCCGAATAATCATCGCATGATGCTGCAGATTCCCAACATCCTCCACGTCGATCCCGCTGAGTATCTCAGGAATTTCCTTATCCAAACCTGACTCGCGTAGGAAGACGCGATAACCATGCGCGGTGGTTGCGAAGCCGTTGGGAACACGAATTCCCTGGGGCGTCAGTTCGCGGTACATTTCGCCCAGCGACGCGTTCTTACCGCCAACGACGGCCACATCGTCCATACTGATTTGGTCGAACCAGCGTACGAGATCCAAGGTGTTTTCTGTCGCAACGCTCATCGCTAGAACTCCCGTGAAAGTAACTAAACCCAATCTAAACTTCAGAACGCCCGATGGTGCTCTTTACCTAATTCACACCAGTGAGTGAACGCCGGAAATCATCAATCACTCAATCCTATGAGAGTATTCGCTGGCACCAAAACTCTCTCTAAGGACCAACTGCATTCTGCATCAACACAATGAAGAGGATGAACGCAAGAATGCCTGCAGCAATCCAAAACAGCGTTTCGTGACGCGAACGCGGCAAACGTTGATCAGACATGTCAAATCTCCCCTTACGAATTTGCTTTTCGACAATCGTAGAAAAGGCACGTTTCGTGAACTACCAAAGGCACCGCGAAAATCGGTGCCCCCTCGCGACGTCGCCACCGCGAACGCTAGCGGATTGCGGCGTTTTTTCCCTCCGACGAAACTGCCCGTTGTTCGTCGAAGTCAGATTCCCGGATTGATTGATGACACCGAACACAACTGACCGTGAGTTGGTGATAGGCCAACGTCACACCATCGATGTTCTCCTTCCGTGCTTGTCGCATTAACTCTTCGGTGACGCGTTCGAACGCCCGAACGTGTCCGCGGTATCCCTCGTGCCGACTGCGAACAAACCCTTCGATCTTGTTCAGCAATCGCATTTGATTCGCATTCATCTCAATCAGGTCAAAGTCGCCCATCGAGAGCCCACGCAAAATGCCTCCGGAATAGTCGAGTTTCTTTTGCATCCAGAAGTCGAGCGGTTGCTCCGCCGTTTCGCTCGGAACAATCTCACCGTCAGGAAACTCGCCCTCATCCTGAGCAGCCAACGGTGACGCAAGAAACACCACCATTAAAACCAATTGAATTTGACGCATGACAATTCTCCCGGGCAGATATCAGACGATTGGAAACTCTGACATGAATGGGATGGCAAAGCCTGTGCCACCAATCAAACGAGCCAAACCTATCCGTCTGAATGCGCATAAAAGCACGACGTGCGTATTCGCTCGCACGCTCACGTCCCAAACGGACCATTTACCGAGCGTTTTAGCCTTCGCGGTGACCAACGGATGATGGAACGACGATTGCGACGCAAAGGTGTGGAGGGTTCTACTGATGCATGACAAAGCCACGCCACAGATGCTTCGAGAGTTGCAAGTCGGAAACGATCTACCCGAAACCGACCAGATCGAATTGGCTAGTATCGCCAACGTTGTCAGTTTCAATGCTGACGAGCGCGTATTCCGCGAAGGCGACAAACACTCGTTCATCTACTGGCTGCTCGACGGGAGCATTTCACTCGAAATGAGTTCCGGCGTCCCCGCCGCGAAGGCTCTGTTGACGCTCGGCCACGGCGACATCCTGGCATGGTCGGCATTCCTGGCAGGCGGACGCATGACCGCGACAGCGCGAGTCGCGGAACCGACACGATTGGTGCGGTTGGACATCCAGGAACTGCGGAACTTGTGTCAAGCAAACCACGAAATCGGCTTTCGCGTGATGGAACACCTGGCATCACAACTCGCTCAAAGACTACTGGCAACGCGTTTGCAATTGTTAGATCTCTTTCATTCCCCTAACGGGAGCAACGAGTGAATACGAACGTGAACCAACCTGAAGGCTTTATGCAACGCGATGAACTTCAAACACTGCTCGATCTGCTAGGGCAGCAGGGGTACGAAACCATCGGCCCCACCATCCAACAGGACGCGATCGTTTACAGAAGCATTCAGTCAACCAAAGAATTACCGCTGGGATGGACTGACGAACAAACCCCGGCCGTCTATGAACTTCACCGTGATGACCATCAATCCGTCTTTCGGTTCAACTCGAGCCCCGACTCTTGGAAACGTTTCCTATTTCCTGCGTCTCTCGAGATCGGAACGGCAAAGTTGACCGACAACGGTTGGGAATTTGACGCGCCGAACGAACCAACGCCCCGCTATGCATTGTTCGGCGTTCGCGCATGCGACCTCGCCGCGATCGCCGTTCAAGATCGTGTTTTTCAAGAGAACGCGTACGTCGATCCCGCCTATCAACGACGACGGAAGGCTGCCTTCATTGTGGCCGTCAATTGTGTGACGGCCGCATCGACATGTTTTTGTCGTGCGATGAATACGGGGCCCGAATGCGATTCCGGATTCGACCTCCTGCTGACCGAGATTACCGACGGATTCATCGTCCGCTCCGGATCCGCCTCCGGTCAAGCGATACTGGCCGAACTCAACCTCGAACCGCCAACCTCCCTCCAGATCAACGAGGCCGAATCCGAAGTTGCCAACGCGAGCGACCAACAAACCAAACGTTTCGATAAAGAGGGCGTTCACGATCTTCTAGCGAAGAATCTCGAAAATGCTCACTGGACCGACGTAGCGGAACGATGCCTGTCCTGTGGAAATTGCACCATGGTTTGCCCCACCTGCTTCTGTTCCACCGTAGGAGACGAATCCAACCTTGCCAACACCGAAGTCAAAAGAGTTCGCCGGTGGGACAGTTGCTTCAACATTGACTTCAGTCATACCGCCGGTGGCGTGGTGCGCAACGACATTCGCAGTCGATACCGACAATGGCTCGTTCACAAATTGGCGACCTGGGAAGACCAATTTTCGGTAACAGGCTGCGTCGGCTGCGGACGCTGCATCACATGGTGTCCCGTCGGCATTGATCTCACCGAAGAAGTGGCCGCAATACGCAAAACGAATGCAACGTAAAACGATTGCGACGAGACCGAACAAACATTGAAACCGCTCACCAACGCAGTGATCTGCCCGCCCATCCCCCTCCACTCGGAGACGAATACCATGACGAAATACAACGAGAATTCGACATTAGCTCGCCGCGCCCAACTGGGTTCGTTCTTTGAAGAACTGGAGGATCGAATCGTTCAAAAGCTGCGAACCGAAGCCAGCAGTGAGGAAGGTCGAGCCGAATTGTTGCGAAGCACCGGTCTGCATGACGAAGTGTTGCTGAATGAGTTGAGTAGTCTAGGAATCCCCGCTGATGGCTTGATGGCACTGCGTTTATTCCCACTGATTCTCGTCGCGTGGGCCGAAGACGATGCAGATGCGAAGGAACGCACCGAGGTGCTCTCCCAAGCACTGAAGATCGGTATTCGCCAAGACACCACGGCGTGGATTTTGCTCACCCAGTGGCTCTCGAAGAAGCCACCGGGGCTCGGCGTGGACGCTTGGAAGCGTTACGTACACGAGATCTTTGCATCAATGTCGGATGTTGCGAAATCGCGGCTTATTCAACTCACTGAATCCCAAATGCTACACGTTGCCAAAGCATCGGGCGGTCACTTCGGGTTCGGAAAGGTATCGAAAAAAGAAGCCGCAATCATTCGTCAGATCACCACGGCAATGCGGCAGCAAACGTTGATGCGATAGAGGATCATGCGATCGACACCGCTCCACGGGGCTTTGATCTGCGAGTTCCCTGTCGGTCTCTTCACACGGACTCAACCGGTTGGTTGAATTTCTCTCGAAACGCTTGAATGTCTCCGATGTGCCCCATTAGGATCAATGTGTCGCCGACCTGGATCACCTGAGACGCGTTCGGGTTGAATAGCAATTTCCCCTCTCGAGATTGAATCGCAACGATAAGCAGTTTGTGGCCACGATGAGCATCGGTCGCACCAACGGACATCCCGGTCAATAGGCTCGATTCGGCGACACGCAATTCATCCAGTTCCAAGTCGGAGAATTCACGTTGCGAGACCAATTCCATCAAATCCGCCGTCGTTGGACGTGTGATCACGCGAGCCATCTGTCGCGATCCAACCACTGTCGGCATCACGACACGGTCGGCTCCCGCTTGGCGCAATTTCTTCTCGGTGCTGCGTAGTTCCGCTCGCGCGACAATCTGAATTTTGGAATTGAGATTACGTGCCGTGAGTGTCAAGAATACGTTTTCGGCGTCTCCGGAAAGCGCCGCCACGAGAGTTCGTGCCCGAACGATCCCGACTGACTCCAGCGTGTTTTCTTCGGTCGCGTCTCCCGTCAAACACGCGAAGCCAAGAACATCCGCCTCGCGGATTCGGTCTGCGTTCAATTCAATAATGACGACAACGCGTCCCTGCGACCGCAAGTCTTCTGCCAAACTCTGGCCCATCCGTCCAAAGCCACAGATAATGACGTGATCCTTCATGTTTGCAATTTCAGCGGTCATTCGACGTAATCCGATAAGGCGATCGATCTCTCCCGCCAAGAGTAACTGAATCAACCCGCCGAATGTATACGCAGCCGCAGACATTCCGATAAGGATCACCAACACCGTATACAGTTGCAGCCCTGGTGAAAGCGAACTCGATTCGCTGTAGCCAACCGTGGAGATCGTGATCACTACCATCCAAACGGATTCTAGCCATCCATAGTCACCAAGATAGCGATAACCCGCAACCGCGATGGCAAACACAAACAGCAGCAACACACCGCCACTGGCGATGCGTTGGACCGGCGTCCTCGAAGCATGCGTCCTCACTCGCGGCCCACCCGAACAAAAGGACGATCAAACGGCTGATCCACACGACGATACGAATTCACGACATTCGCCGTTCGTCTCCTTGTTTGCGTTCGCGTTGTTTTGGAATCGATCGAGCAAACGATACAATTTTCGTCGATGAATCCCCAATCGCCGGGCCGTACTGGCTTTGTTTCCATGTTCCTTCGCCAAGACCTCTTCGACGTGAACACGGACAACATCATCGAGTTTAAATCTCGCGTCGCCGAGCATCTCACTGTATGGGGAAGCATTGGACGGGGCATGAAGGCTATCGGTACTTTCGGTTCTGGAACGCCCTGGCAAAGCCTGATTGTAGTTCACGATCTCGCACGGCAAATCGTCCAACATAATATCAAAATTCTCCGCCAGGATCGTGGCTCGTTCGATGACATTAATGAGTTGCCGGATGTTGCCCGGCCATGGATATCGGTTCAGAGCGTCTCGGGCGTCCTGTTCAATTCGGAACGAGCGTGGCAGAAAGTGATCGATCAATCGGTCGACGTCGCCTTCGCGTTCACGCAACGTCGGCAACTGAATCGAGAAAACGTTGATTCGATAGAATAGATCTTCTCGGAAACGTCCCGCATCGACTTCCTGTTGCAGGTCACGATTCGTGGCCGCGATGATTCGCACTTTCACTCGACGTTCTCGATGGCACCCCACCCGGCGCATGGTTCCGTCTTCGAGGACGCGCAACAGTTTGGGCTGCAACGAGAGCGGCAATTCGCCAACCTCGTCGATGAACAACGTGCCTTCATCTGCAATCTCAAACAACCCTGGCTTGTCGGCCGTTGCTCCGGTAAACGATCCCTTCAAATGACCAAACAATTCACTCTCAACGAGGTTCTCAGGGAACGCAGCGCAGTTAACGGTCACAAACGGATTTTCCGCGAAGTGACTCGCCTGTTGAATCGCCTGTGCGACGACCTCTTTACCGGTTCCACTCTCGCCTTGCAAAAGCACGGGCTTATTCGTCGGCCCGACTTTTTCGATCATTTTGACAACTTGCATGAGCGACGGCGATTCACCGATCAGGGACGCCGCCGGGCGTGCGCGTGAGATCACCGCCTTGAGTTGCTTGTTTTCCTTCTTGAGCTGGCGTCGCTCGCGTGCGCGGAAACAATGATGTTCGAGATCGCCCAAAGAGCACGGCTTCCTCAAATAGTCACACGCTCCCATCTTCATAGCCGAGACTGCGGTTTCCACCGTTCCCTGTCCCGTCAACATGATCACTTCAATGTCCAATTTCTCTTGATGGACGCGTTGCAACAACTCGAGACCAGACATTCCCGGCATGTTCATGTCAAAGATGCCGACATCGAAAGTCTCTCGCTGAATCAGACTGAGAGCCTCGGCCGCGTTGGATACATCGGTAACCTCGTGTCCCTTGCGTTGCATCCACTTCGCCGCCGAACGGCGCGAATCCTCTTCGTCGTCAACGAGCAACAGCTTAATAGGAGTTTCGGACATCACGTTTCCTCACGGGAGTGATTTGGAGGTCAAAGTCTCCCCGCCGCAAAGTCGATCCACGATCATGTATCCCCGCAGCACGGTGGTCGAACCTGCTGCGAATGACGTTCCGCAGCCCACGACAGCACAAACCGCTACACAATGCCCCAATCTCACGTGCATCGCCGCACAGATGGTCGCCGATGCACGCTTTTGACGTGTCTCACTTTTGCCTACGGTGGCGGACCGAATTCACTCGGTGCGATGTCGAATTAGCCGGTAAAAGCGTTGGCTAGCTTCGGTTTTCGTTTCGTTTCATGAGGCAGTTCGCAGTCAATTCATGTGAGAGCATTTCAAATGATGACGTATCCAATACCGCAACCGGACTCACAAAATCCAGTCTCACGAAGTCTGGCGACATCGGCTGTATCTCCTTGGAAATTGCTTTAGTTTGCATAAAGCTGCGGAAAACGAATCCGAACCACGGTTCCGCCGCCGGGATGGTTCGACGCGTCAATATTCCCTTCGTGTGCCTCGATGATGCGACGGCACACCGCTAATCCCAGACCCGTGCCCTGTTGCTTGGTCGTAAAGAACGGTTCGAACAAACACCGCTTCACGGCTTCATCGAGGCCAGAACCGTGATCTCGCACGCAGATCTGTAGCATTCCCGTTCCAGAGTCCAAACGCCGGCATCGAATCTCGATCGTTTGATAGACAGAACTCGCCTGTAACGCGTTTTCAAGAAGGTGACGTAGCACGACACCAAACCGGTCAACATCAAGACTCACCGAATCACAGAAGGCGTCGCACTCGATATGTAATTTCGGCGTTTCGCCCCTACGTTCCCGCGACCATTGGTCGGTCACCGCCCTTATCAGCCAACGCAGGTCGACGGAAGAACGCTTCAGGATAATCGGTGCGGCGTACTCGCGGACGTCTTCGTATGTCCGATGAATACTGTGCAAGGCCTCTCGAATACGGTTCGTCAATTGATGCGTCTCAGAATCCTCGACGAGATCCATTTCCAGCAAATCGAGACAGGATTCTGCTCGTTGCATCGCATTGCGAGATTCATGCGAGAGCCCCGATACCATTTGCGATACCGCGGCCAAACGTTCACGCTGAACATGCTTCTCCGTGCGAGACTCGTGATCAGAAAGCTTGACAACATTCGCCAATCGCATCTCACCGTCTATCGTGGTTATCGGATGCAGCGTGACTTTTGCAAGAAAGTCTGTTCCGTTTCGACGTCGGGCCGACAACCACCACTCCTTGCCGGGTTCTGGGGCGCGCAGATGTGACAAGAAGCACAGATACTGTGACATATTGTCACTGGAGGCGTCCTCGGGAAAGAGTTGCTCCAGCTGCCTCCCTGCTAATTCTGATTCCTCGTATCCGAACCATCGTTCGGCGACAGGATTCACCACATGGATAATCCCGGCTGGACTCGAAACAAAAATTGCCACCGGAGAGGTTTCAAGGAGGAAGTTTGCCAACCTATTGTTTCGTACCGTGGGAATAGTCTGCATGGTGCTTCTGACGCTCAAGAGTTCTTTCAAACCAGCGTCACCGAATACGCAACCGGGATGCCACATCCCAATCGAGCACGCACAAATTTGCTCCGACTTCGGCACAACGTTCGCTCCGAATGAAACCGCCAACCAGAAGTCGTGTTAGAAATAACGATCATTTTGATGGTCGTCACCGTTACGGGCATCATGAACGATCCGGATTCCTTTCCTCACCCCACTTTCAGACCCCACATCGCGTCCCAAACCACTAGGGTGCTATGAACGCAATTGTTAAAAACAATTTTCGGATCTGAACATTAGCCAGGAGGAATCGGATAGGATCGAAAGTAGGCGATCTCTACAAAACTGCCGTGACTGTCCTTCAATCGGAGTCAATACCATGCGTGCGATCGTCATCTTTGCTTCCTGTGAAGGCCAAACCCTTCGCATCGCACATCGGATTGCACAGACGATGGGCAAACACGGCGTGCCCACGGATACGTTCGACGTCGCCAAACAATCCGTCACCGAAATCGCATTAAAGACTTACGACGCCGTTGTGTTGGGTTCGTCATTACACTACGGAGAACATGATCGTCGGATTGAGTGGTGCATCCGAGAACACCAGCGATACTTAGCGAAAATTCCGACGGCTTTCTTTTCGGTTTGTCTCGGCATCCTTAGCAAAAATGAACAAGACCGACATGCAGCTGAAGACGTGACCGACGAACTTCTTTCACGCAACATCTTTAACCCGTCACGGCGGACGGCATTCGCCGGAGCGCTGCGCTACTCAGAGTACGGCTGGCTCAAGAAACGCATCATGCGTCACTTCGCTGAGATTTCAGGGTACGCCACCGAGTTAGCGCAAGACTATGAATACACGGACTGGCAAGCCGTTGAGGCATTCGCAGTCGATTTCGCCGAATATGTACTGAGGTGCCGCCACCCCGATCCGATTGGACCATGGCCAGCCGATGCGACTCGGCGTCATCAATGTCATCGCCAATGCGTCAAGGAGAGATCCACGCAACTTGGCAACGATACAGTCATCGCGGGTGACGCCCAAACCGAAAACGCGAACGTTGAGTGAGCGGTCGCTTACGTCAAATTTGAACCGGCTCCCTGTGCAGTGACGAATGACAACAGTCGCTGTTGCCTTGACTGTGCTTCGCGATTCGGATGACGAATTTCGCACCACGGCCGTTCGAGTTCCCGACTTTAATACTCCCACCATGGGCTTCGATAATCCGTTGGACGATCGACATGCCTAACCCGGTTCCACGGACTTTCGTAGTGTAGAAGGGCTCAAAGAGTTTCTCACGCTGCTCGCTCGATAACCCCGGTCCGTTATCCTGGACTTCCAACCAAATCCAATCCGGTCCATCACATTTACAATCGATGGTGATCTGAGTTGGGTCTTCGCATGCGGCCAGTGAATTTTCAAAAAGGTTACGAAAAACACGCTCTAGACGCATCTCATCAACCTCGACGACGAGAGCGCACCCACAGAGTTTTTCTACGATTTTTGCATCACGATCCCCACGTGATGACGCGAGATAGCCCCACACTCGACGCCATAGCTCGGGCAGATCGACTGGTTCGCGATGCAGTTGAAGGGGTGCCGCGTATTGGCGCACCTCTTCGAGCGTTTCTTTCAATTCGTTCGATGCCCGATAGATCGAATCGACTTCCTCTCGAAGATCCGATTCCAGTGGGATGTCAAGCTGCAGAATATCAACGCTCGCCTGAATCCTCTGCAACGCATTACGACTTTCATGAGCGATACGCGTGACGGTTTGACCAATCGCGGCCAATCGCTGAGATTGAACCGAGTTCCGTTGGGCTGCGATCAAGTCGGTGACGTCAACACCAATCGCCAAAATCGATTTCACCTGGTCATGATCGTCTTTTAAAGTCGTGTTGGACCAACGAATTTGTCGCTCTCGCCCGTCTGTCATCAACACGGAATTCACCACACCTGCGCTTTGCACATTGTGCGCGACACCTAAGAAAACATCACATACCCGCTCTCGGTCATCGGCCGGGATGCATTTGGTAAACCAATTGCAACCGAGCAGGTCCTCTAATTTCCAACCGGTAATTTGAGTGAAATACTGATTGAAACGCTGGATCGTTCCGTCCGGGGCCAGCACAAGGATGACGGCCTCGGCGGTCTTGAGTACTTCAGCGGCGAATTGATGTTCTTCGCACAACTGGTTTTCGATGCGCCGCTGGCGAATGATGCGAGCGACGCTCGCACGAATCACATCGGCATGAAACGGTTTGCAGATATAGTCGACGACCCCCAATTTCAACGCCGCAATGGAATGCTCCAGATCCGCGTACGCGGTCACGATGACAAACTCTGCGTTGGGCAACAATTCTTTCAGTTCAGGCAGCACCTCTTCCGCCTGCCCGTCGGGGAGCTGGCGATCGAGCATCACCAATGCGATATGAGGTTGCAGGCCGGCAGCGCGGACCTGTGCGAAATTTTCTGCAATTCGAACGTGATGTCCGTCTTGCTGCAAAATCTGCGTCAGGTTAGTCAAACTGTCCGAATCGTCTTCGACGAGCAACACCTCTAACTCATCGTTCATCTTATCTTCCCATCAAGGAAAAGAACGCCACGGTACCAACACGATCAATACAAATCATGGAGTTTCCGCTGGCTCTATCGTAACAAACGCCTGATTCACTGGTAACCGTTTCGTTTCAGATGCCTAGTGACTGTTTGTCGCAATTGGGAGCATTTCATTGGCACTCCGCACGCTTGCGTGCTAGAGCGCGCACCCCTGCACGTTCTGGGATGGAATTTGTGCACAGGGTGCCCCAACGATTCGGAAAACCATCCTCTTCGGCCTTTGGTACGCAAACTGCAATTGGTTCGATTCGTTCAACGCCCCAAACGATCGACAAACGAGGAGACCTGACAATGAAAATCTTGTTGGCAACAGATGGCTCTTCCCCCTCCCAGAACGCTACCAAATTCGTGGCAAAATTGGCGAAAAACTGCTCTGTCGATGCTGTGGTTTTGACCGTTTCGTTCGATCCCGAACACTATCCGATGCATCCCTGGAGTCCTCACTGGACGGAGCATGAGAGCGACCGCACTCAGCCTATCCTGGACCAAGCAAAATCGGCTTTGGAAGACGTTTGTGAATCAGTGACGTTGGCTCACGGTTCGGGGTCCGCCGCACCATGCATTTTAGAACAGGCGAAAAAATCAAAGGTCGATTTAATCGTGCTCGGCGCCAAAGGCCATTCGGCTTTCCGACGCGTCCTGCTGGGCAGCGTCTCAGACAGCGTCGCGGCGAGTGCAGAGTGCTCGGTCGTTGTAGTGCGAGGCGACGAACAGCAAGACGTTGATCTAAAGAGAATCGTCATCGGATTCGATCAATCGGTGGCGTCTCGCGAAGCGGTCTGGGAACTGATGCAGTGGAACCTGGAGCCCAGCTGCGAAGTCAACGTGGTCAGTGTCGCCTTGCAACCCTACGTGTTTGTTGGCGAAGGCTACACGGGACCTCCTATCACGATCGACCCGGCCCTCGTCAGCAAAATCGATGAGGCGGCCGAACGCATCGCGAGCCAGATCGCAGACCGTTTCCCTCACACCGATGCTCAGACCCCCGTGTCAGACCACATTGGCGACTCGATCGTCAACGTGGCGGAGGAAACCAACGCAAACTTGATTGTGGTTGGTGATACCGGGCACAGCCTACTCAGTCGGTTTCTGCTAGGCAGCACTTCCAAGTACGTTTTGCGACATGCGCCTTGTAGCGTTTGGATCTCGCGTCGCCACTGGAACGCGACTCCCACACCGAATGAGGTGGGCGATGCGGTTGCAACAACCTGACCCTTGGACGGTATCGGCGGCACGTCTGCGTGATGTGAAGTTGGAAACGCCTGGCGTGCAGACTTACTGGATTGAACTAACGAACCGGGAAGATCGCCAAAACTATCATGCCCGGCCCGGTCAATTCAACATGCTCTTCATGCCCGGCATTGGTGAAGCAGCCATTTCACTCAGTCACCTGCCGTCGCCGGGCGATTGTTTGGTTCACACGGTTCGTTCGGTCGGCAATGTAACGCGAGCGTTAGCGGCCACCGATCCGGGCGGCACGCTCGGCGTCCGTGGGCCCTTCGGATCGCACTGGCCGATCGAGCAAGCTCATAACAAAGACATCATCCTCGTTGCGGGCGGGATTGGGCTCGCGCCGATGCGTCCGTTGATTGATCAAATCGTCTTGAGTCGTCAAATGTTCGGTCGCGTCAGCCTTCTTATCGGCGCCCGCACACCGGCAGACCTTCTTTACACCGACGACTACGATCAATGGCGGGCGTTTGAAATCGAAGTCCAATCGACGGTCGATCGTGCGGCGGCCGATTGGTCGGGCAACGTGGGTGTCGTCACGTTGTTAATCAATCGTTTAGGAATCCAGTCACCAAAACGCACCATGGTATTCTCCTGCGGTCCGGAGGTGATGATGACCTATGCGATTCGAACCGTTCGTGAACGAGGCGTCCCTCGCGAGAATCTTTGGGTTTCACTCGAGCGAAATATGAACTGCGCCATCGGCCTATGTGGTCATTGCCAACTCGGTCCTCATTTCATTTGCAAAGAAGGCCCTGTGCTGCGGTATGACCAAGTGAAAGACTGGATGCATGTGGATTCGCTATGAATAATAAAAAGCGACTCGGTGTTTTTAAGTTCGCCTCCTGCGATGGTTGCCAACTCCAACTGCTGTCGTGCGAAGACGAACTGCTAGAGCTCGCCGAAACGATCGAAATCGCTCACTTTTTGGAAGCGAGCAGTTTTGTCCAGGAAGGTCCGTTTGACATTGCACTCGTCGAAGGATCCCTCTCAACATCGGTCGATGTGGACCGCATCCACAAGATCCGGTCCTCATCAAAAACTCTTGTCGCAATCGGTGCCTGCGCGACGTCAGGAGGCGTCCAAGCGTTACGCAACTGGGGCGATCACGACGAGTTCGTCGCGGCCGTCTACGCAAGCCCTCAATACGTCGACTCTTTGTCGACGAGCACTGCGATCGCGGATCACGTGCCCGTGGATTTTGAACTTCGTGGATGCCCGATCGACAAACGCCAACTGTTAGAGGTCATCGGTGCCTTGATCGCGGATCGAAAAACGAGAACACCACGACACAGCGTATGCATCGATTGCAAACGGCGAGGGACCGTGTGCCTCGCCGTTACGCGACAACAGCCTTGTTTGGGACCGATAACTCAAACGGGATGTGGAGCCATTTGCCCTGCCTATGATCGGCCGTGCTACGGGTGCTTCGGTCCCGCTGCTCAGGTAAATTGCCCTGCGTTGTCCGAACACTATCTCGCGGGTGATACAACAGAGACGACTCTTCTACACGCTCTTCGCAACGTCTCCGCTGCAGCCAACGTTTTTCAAATCGAAAGCGATCGAATCGAATCCGCCCATCCGGAGTCGACTCAGTGAGTTCCACGCGTAAGATTACCGTCAACGCATTGACGCGTGTCGAAGGAGAAGGGGCGCTGCACATCCGGATCCGGGACGAATTGATTGAAAGCGTACGACTCGCGATCTATGAGCCACCACGTTTTTTCGAATCGTTCTTGCGTGGACGAGCGATCGAGGAGGTGCCCGATCTCACCGCTCGCATCTGTGGGATCTGTCCGGTGGCCTATCAGATGACGTCCGTGCACGCGATCGAAAACTCGCTTGCGATCGCGATCGATCCCGAAATCCGTCGACTTCGGCGGTTGCTCGTCTGTGGCGAGTGGATCGAGAGTCATGTGTTGCACATCTTCCTGCTCAATGCCCCTGACTTTTTTGGTTGCCACAGCGGCATCGAATTGGCTGAACGGTTTCCCGATCAGATCAACACCGGACTGCGCATTAAAAAAATTGGCAATCGATTGCTCGAAGTGCTCGGCGGCCGGGCCGTCCATCCGGTCAACGTCCGGGTCGGGGGTTTCCATCATCTGCCTTCCAAAGATGAACTGAAAACGTTGTTGCCAGACCTGCGTTGGAGCCTCGAAGCCGCTATCGAATCGACACGGTGGATCGCGGGTTTTGATTTCCCTGATTTCGACCTCGACTGTGAGTTGATCAGTTTACAAAACAACGACGAATACCCATTCAATGAAGGCGTTATTGCATCGACTTGTTGTCCGTCGATCAACGTCAACGAATACGAACAGCATTTCGGCGAAAACCAAGTCGAATACAGTACCGCGTTGCAGTCCTCTCGACGGGACAGTTCGGCGCCGTATCTCCTCGGACCACTTGCACGAGTTGCGTTGAACTCGCGCCAGCTATCTCCGTCTACGAAGCATTTGATCGAAACGGCATGTCCACCATTGCCGCTGACGAACCGTTTCCAAGCGATTATCGCTCGAAGCCTCGAAGTCGTTCACGCATTGGAGGAAGCGATCGATGTGATCGAGAACTATTCTCCACCGTATCACGCATTCACCAACTATCGCCCACACGAGTCGGCAGGTTGTGCCGCCACGGAGGCACCTCGTGGCATGATCTACCATCACTACGGGATCGATTCACGCGGAATGGTTGCCTCCGCCAACATCGTCCCTCCAACATCCCAGAACCAATTACAAATTGAATCAGACTTGCGGGAATTTTTACCGCAATGGTTGAACGATTCCGACGAAACGATCGCATCCGAGGCCGAAAAACTGATACGCACCTACGACCCGTGCATCAGTTGTTCGACTCACTTCCTGAAGTTAACGATCGATCGATCATGAACAGCCAAACGTGCCTAATCGGACTCGGCAGCCCTCACGGTGACGATCAGTTCGGGTGGGCAGTTATAGATCGACTTGCCACGATGGGACTATCGCACGTTACGCTAACCAAATCGGAACACCCGGTTGATATCCTCGGTATGCTCGACGCCAACGAGCGAGTGATCGTCGTGGATGCGGCGGAAGGTTTGCCGCCGGACGAGCCGATTCGCAAACTCCAAATCGCCAATGCAATCGACATCCGGATCTTCCGCGAGACTCCCCACCGGGGCACCCATGACATGGGTCTCGAGTCTGTTTTTCGCCTAGCCCGTTCGCTTAAAAAGCCCACCGATCATGTTACGCTCTGGGTAGGAAAAGGCGAACAATTCGAACCATTCAGTCTCATGTCGGCCACCACCCAATCTAACTCTGTCCGGTGTGCAGAATTGATTGCGAGCGAGGTGAGCGATGCATGAAATATCACTCGTTAGAAGCCTCGTTCGTCAAGTCGACCAGATCGCCACGGACCACGATGCCAATGCGGATGCGGTCCAGGACATTACCATCGAGATCGGTCCGCTTTCGGGAGTCGAACCGGAATTGGTACGAATGGCTTATGATCAACTCTGTAATCAAGAACGTCGTCCGCCTGCCACCTTAACGATCGAGCTATCCTCGCTTCAGGTGAGCTGCCTTGATTGCGAGAGCGATACCGAACTTCAAGATTTCACATTTCGTTGTGGGCAATGTCATTCTGGACGCGTTCGAGTCATCAGCGGCGATGAGTTCCGTTTACTCTCAATCACTTTCGAAGAAGGTGCCACTCTTGCCTAGTAAAACCCTTCTCATCAATCGCGACATTCAATCCGAAAACCGTGCCGCGGCCCAGCGACTGCGTCTCGCGTTCACGCAGACGGGAACCTTCGTCGTGAATCTCGTTTCATCGCCGGGAGCAGGCAAAACCAGCTTGCTCGAAGCGACCTGCCGGTGGTGGAAGAACAAATGGAAAACCGCGGTTTTGGTCGGCGACTTAGCGACCGAACGCGACGCCGATCGTCTCCGTCCTTTTGTACCGGTGCAGCAGTTAACGACGGGTGGCGGATGTCATCTGGAGTTACCACTCGTCGAAAAAGGTCTCGCCAAACTGCCGAACGAACGCTTTGATTTCTTGTTCATCGAAAACGTAGGAAACTTAGTTTGCCCCGCCTCTCACGATCTCTCAGAACATCTTCGCGTTGTGTTGCTCAGCACGACCGAAGGCGATGACAAACCGGGCAAGTACCCGAAGATGTTCCGCACCAGCGACGTGATGATCGTCACCAAAATGGATCTGGCACCCCACGTTCCATTCAACGTCGAGCAAGCCACCCTCGACACACGTCGTATTCGCGAATCCATTGATGTGATTGAAGTCAGCTCGCTTCATGACCAGGGAATTTCACATTGGTGCCGAATGCTCGAGCAACGTCGAAATACCATGCTGTCCGAAAGAGCAATCCCATGAGGGACACGTTGCCCGACACCGTCGCGCGATCAACATTCCTGTTACGAGGTTTGGTGCAGGGACAAGGCGTCCGTCCAACGATTGCCAACCTTGCCTCAGACCTTGGCATCCGCGGGACAGTCCGCAATTGTAGCCGAGGAGTAGAGATCGACGCATTTGCCCCCCCCTCATCACTGGCCTCATTCGCAAAGGCATTAGCATCAACGTTTGCAAACGCCACCTTGCAATCGAATACCGCGAATCGCAATTGCCAATCGAAACCTTCCCGTTTCCGAATTATCGAAACTCTCGCTGGAGATCGCGTCCAAACCACCGTACCGTTGGATTTAGCAATTTGTCAGGATTGCCTCGCGGAAGTGCGATCGAAATCGAACCGACGTTTCGGATATCCGTTCAACACCTGCACACGCTGTGGGCCACGTTATTCCATAATCACAGCGATGCCATTCGACCGCGACTTGACAAGCATGTCGGCGTTCCCGATGTGCTCTCAATGCGAAGCCGAATATCGCAACCCGAATGACCGACGATTTCACGCACAAACGATATCCTGTCCCGATTGTGGCCCCAGATGCTGGGTCACGGATCGACTAGGAAACGTTCTCGCCAGCGGTCGCGATGCCGTCATTTTCGTCGCCGAAGAAATCCTGGCAGGTCAAATCGCGGCGGTTAAGGGTATCGGTGGTTACCAGCTAATTTCCGACGCAACCAATGACGATGCTGTTGGGCGACTTCGGCTTCGAAAACAACGCCCGAGCAAACCGTTGCCAGTTATGGTCGGTGACACCGACGCGGTCGCGGCCATTGCAAACGCACGCGAACACGAAAACGCAGCATTGCAAAGTCACGTCAATCCGATCGTCTTACTGACGTCACTGAGCAGGCGGATCGTTTCACCACAAGTGGCAGGCTCGCTGAACACGATCGGTGTTATGCTGCCGAGTTCGGCATTGCACGCGATGATTACCGATGCGGTCGGCCGGCCGATCGTCGTGACCAGTGGCAACCGACACGGATCGCCGATCATTTTTGAAAATTCCGTCGCCGCATCCGATCTGGCCAGCGTCGCGGACGTGATTCTGCATCATGATCGAGACATCCTGCATCCTGTTGATGACAGCGTCGTGCAATGCGTTGACGATTTCACGATGACGATCCGAGGCGGCCGTGGTATCACCCCGCTGACCTTCTCGACATCCGATCAAAATCGCATCCTGGCCGTCGGCGGACATCAAAAACTCGCCCCTGCAATCCAAACGGGAGAAAGTCTCGTTCTCCTTCCACACATTGGCGACATGACAACCGAAGCGTGTCGCATTCGGTTTCAAGAGTCACTGGATCAATGCCGGACGCTCTATCAGCTTGACTTCGATTCCGTCACACACGATCAACATCCGAACTATTTCACAACCCAGTGGGCACAACAAAACACAACACCAGCGATCTCAGTCCAACATCATCACGCGCACATCGCTGCGTCGATGTTCGAGCACAACCTGGACGACCAAACGGTTCTCGGTATCACATTTGACGGCACGGGCTTTGGACAAGGGACCATTTGGGGAGGAGAGGTCCTCGAGGCAACGACAACATCCTACCAACGTGTCGCTCATCTCCGTCCGTTTCGATTGCCCGGCGGTGAATTCTCGATCAAACAACCGTGGCGTATAGCGGCTTCGCTCAACTCACAACTGCCTGGCTTCGCACCCATCGATCCCTGCCTGCAATTCGCAATCGATCGAGGACCACTGACGTCCAGCATGGGACGATTGTTCGATGCCGTCGCATCCATCGTGCTCGGTATCGACACGGTTGATTTCGAAGGCGAAGCCGCCATGCGACTCGAGGCAGAGTGTGACCGTCTCGAGGCTGAAACTTATCGGTTCGAGATCACCGATAACGAGCCACTGCAAATGGATTGGGGTCCAGTCCTGCGACAGATCGACGAAGACAAGAAACTCATTTCGGCTGCGAAAATTGCGATGCGTTTTCATCACGCTGTTGCGAATCTAATCGTGGATATCGCGGCGAGATATCGAGACATCCCGTGCGTTTTATCCGGCGGTGTTTTCCAGAATCGCACCCTCTTGGAAGTGACGTCGCGTCTCGCTAGGCAACAATCACTTGACATCCGATTTCCTCGGGTGCTCCCAATTAACGACGGCGGCTTGGCAATCGGTCAACTCGTCGTTGCGTCGGCGACCATCAGTCGCAACTCGCACTCACGTCGCGACACATCCGACCGACTTCCTTGTGCACCATCGACCATGGGAGGTCACCCATGTGCTTAGGGGTTCCAGGAAGAGTGGTCCGTTGGATCAATCGCGAGTCGAACTTTGCGAAAGCGGAGGTGGAGTTTTCTGGCGTCCGTCGCGAGATTCACATGGCCTGCGTGACCGATGCCAATCTGGGTGACTACGTCATCGTGCACGCGGGTATTGCAATCTGTCTCGTCGACGAGGTGGAAGCGGAACAGACATTGGCGGAACTCAAATCGCTGGGCGAGAATTCTGATGAAACACCTTGACGAATACCGTGACGCGGCGGCATCGCAATCGTTAATCACCGACATCCGTGCGAGAGCAACACGTCCTTGGGTACTGATGGATGTCTGCGGCGGGCAAACCCACAACCTCGTCCGGTATGGCATCGAACGAGAATTGGCTGACTGTGTTGAACTGATTCATGGTCCTGGGTGCCCCGTCTGCGTCACCGCCACCGAACTAATTGACTTTGCCGTGGCACTTGCACTTCGCCCGAACACAATCGTCGCGAGTTTCGGTGACATGCTTCGCGTCCCAGGCAGTAGCCAGTCGTTGATGCAGGCACGTGAACGCGGCGGGAGAATCCAAATTGTCTACTCACCTCTCGATGCGTTAGCTCTTGCTCGCCAACACCCGAACGCTGAAATCGTTTTCCTGGCGGTGGGCTTTGAGACGACGGCCCCCGCGACTGCACTGGCGGTGATTCAAGCAACGAAGCTCAGCCTCAACAATTTTTCGATCGTTCCCGCTCACGTGCGTGTGCTTCCGGCCATGGAAACCATCATGCGAATGCCAGACAACCGCGTCGAGGGTTTTCTGGCCGCCGGTCACGTTTGCTGCATCACCGGTTTCGAAGCCTACCAACCTTTTGCGTCGCGGTTTCGCGTGCCTATCGTGATCACTGGTTTTGAACCGATTGATCTGCTGCGAGGAATTTTGAAAACAGTCGAACTTTTGGAAACAGGACAGGCCATCGTAAAAAACCAGTACAGTCGAACCGTTCAACGTCAAGGCAACCTAGCCGCACAATCGATCATCGACCAAGTATACGAAGTCGACGATCGAGATTGGCGCGGGTTCGGAACGATCTCGGGTGGAGGCTACCGACTGCGAGCGGAATACAGCCTCATGAACGCACGACAAAAGTTCGCCGACGTCCTACCGCCAAAGGGTCGGGGCGATGTCGATTGCCGCGGCGCCGACGTGATGTCGGGGAAAATCAAACCCAAACAATGCCCCGCCTTCGCAACCACGTGCACGCCGCAATCACCACTCGGCGCCCCCATGGTATCAAGTGAGGGTGCCTGTGCGGCGTACTATCGATTTGAACCATTGCCGATCAAGGTGCCATCATGAACGCTCCCATGTCACCACTCGCGTGTCCTCGTCCAACAACATCAGATCAAACCATCACTCTGGCCCACGGTGAAGGCGGCAAGATGATGCGGAATCTGATTCGTGACCGCATCGTCTCGAAGCTCGGAGAAACGAACGTTCAAAGGTTCAGCGATGCCGCCTGCGTGGGAACGATCAAAGGCAACGTCGCGATCTCGACGGACAGCTATGTCGTTTCCCCGCTGTTTTTCCCGGGAGGCGATATCGGAACTCTCGCGGTCCACGGCACCATCAATGACTTAGCCATGGCGGGTGCCTCACCTCTCTTCCTCACACTATCACTGATTTTGGAAGAGGGGCTCCCTTTTGAAGTCTTCGACCGAGTCATCGACAGCATCGCCGAGACCGCGAACACCTGCGGGGTCCCAATCGTTGCCGGCGACACCAAAGTGGTTACCAAGGGAGCCGCCGACGGGATGTTCCTCAACACGACGGGCGTTGGAGTCCATCACGACGATCAACGCATGTCCGCGAAGCAAATTCAGCCAGGTGACACGTTAGTTGTGTCGGGACCGATCGCGCGGCACGGGATTGCTGTCCTCGCCGCTCGCGAATCGCTCGAATTCATGCCACCACCAGCATCCGATTCTGCCGCACTCCACCGAGTGGCAGCAGACTTACAAAGCGCACTTGGCAACGATCTGAGAACCATGCGTGACGCAACACGTGGCGGTGTTGCCGCGGTGCTTCATGAGTGGGCCGAAGAATCCACTCTCGCGATGTGGGTCGACGAAGCCCAACTTCCGCTGCTCCCTGAAACACGCGGCGTCTGTGAACTACTCGGTTTGGACCCGATGTTCGTCGCCAACGAAGGCACCTTTGTCGCGGCAATTGCTTCCCACCGGACAGAAGACGCCATTTCGGTGATGAAAACTCATTCCAGTTGCGGCGATCCCGCACCGATCGGATACGCTCGTCGACGTGAAATTTCTCCGGTTTTGGTCTCTCGAGGCATGGGTGGTGACCAACCACTCGATGAACCCATCGCCGCAATGCTGCCCCGAATCTGCTGATCGAGTTTCAACAACGACGCACTCCGCTGCGTTAGACTTACGTCAGGATCCTAGCTTCGAAATTGCATGACGCGAAACTGAAAAACGCGTGCCGTTCTGGTTCGCTACGATGCTTGCAATTCGGGCCCACTCTGCCACCATAGGCAAATCAGCGTCGAGCATTTATTTGCGACGCTGTGTCCGCACGAAACAAGAACCTTAGACGTTCAAGACGTGGGCCACCGGTGCCGCCAATCCCAACGGCACGCCGACGCAATCGCTATTTTTCCGAGGAACGGATGCGCAAAAAGAAATTCAACCAGAGCGGTAAACCCTCCCGTGACGCTCACACGCCCTCTGAACAAAACACGGATCAATCTGCAGTTCAACCTCAATCGCGGCGGATCATTTTTAGCGCCGTCGGCGTTGTCGCGTTAGCATTGATCACGGCATTCGTGATGCTGCAAACCAAAGACAAGGAACCGCAAACAGCCGATTCGAACGATACCGAGACCTCAGCCAGTGACGGACAACTCGAACGAACACGGCTCGCATTAGCGGAAACCGAAAACCTCAATTTGGTCAGCGCGGACGCGAACTGGAGCACACTCCATCAGCAATCGCCCGAAGATGCCTCGATCGCATTGAACCGGGCGCTCAATCGTGTTTTGAGAGTGGACACGCTTTCATCTCAGGCGACCAACGCGGCTCTCGACGGAGACGAGAAAAAGGCAGCACGATCAAAGCTTCCTGACGCCATTTCGGATGCCCGAATTGCGATTGATGCGTATGCAAAGGTCTCGAAGGATCCGATCACTTCACAGTGGCTCAGCTCGGAAGTCGACCTTCACGAAGCATCGCTACTGCCCGGTTCGATGACCAAATCGATTCGGCGAGAGGTTTACGAACGATTATCGAAGACGATTCAAAGCGATCTCGGAAAGGACTCTCGTTCGATGATCCTCGGTGGCGTGATGGCGAAAGTCGTCGACCAGATGGAAGATCCGATCGACGGGCTGCCCCAAAAAGTTCTGGCGGACGCAGGCAAAGCGTTTGCGGCGTTGTCTGACCACCATCCCGACAACCTGTTTTTTGCATTGAGGGCCGCACGACTCAACATCGAAGACCGCAACCAGCGAGCGGCCGTGTACATCAAACGCTCACGCGAACTCACCTCCGCGATCGAACCCCTGATCAGTGCCGACACCCAAACGATCGGCATGACTCCGGGAGAACTCGTCGAAGAGATCGTTTCCGCGATCAAATCTGAAGACTGGCAAACGGCCGAGAATCGCAATCTGTTGTGGTTCAATGTTCTCAACAGCAGCGAGATCATGAAAACCGACCGTCGCCGCGCCATGCCTCACCCGTTGGACCGGCTAAATTTTGACTCTCTTCGTGAACTTTCCGCGAAAGCTGCCGAGCAATCTCCGATCGCGAAGGGTTCTTCGAAAATTCAATATGAAAGCGTCCCACTCGCCGATTCATCGATGAGTCGAATCGTTCAAGCGATCGACTTTGATCTTGATCTTGACTCTGACCTCGTGAGTTCGGACGACGGAGGAACAGTGGTACTCTGGCAAAATGACGAAAAAAGTTGGCAGAAAGCCGGACAGGTTGTACTAGACATCGTCCCGTCCGAAATCTTCGTTGCCGACCTGTTCATCGTCGACAGCAGCTCTCCGGGACGCTTGCGAGCCGATCGCGCAAACTCCGATGACAGCGAGCGGATATCGAGTTCACGTCACGACACATTCCTGCATTTGATTGCCTGCGGCGACGAAGGCGTGCGTGTGATTCGCATCGATGGCCGAACGACCGCAACCGATCAAACCCGCCTACAAGTCGTCGAACAGGATCTTGGACTTGGGGACATTCAAGGAGTCACGGCATCCGTTGCGGGAGATTTAGAAGCCGACGGTGACCTCGATCTTGTCTTCGCGACGAAAGAAAGCGGCGTCCGCATTTTTATCAATCGCGGCAATCGCACGTTCTTTGAACACCCGGATTCCGGTGAACAATTCGGGACCGACGACCCAATTTCATCGCTCGCGATCGCCGACCTCGATCGTGACTTGGACCTCGACATCGTGACAACACACGCATCGTCCGGTCGCGTCGGGATTTTGGAAAACATGCTGCACCTACAATTTCGTGGGCGATACTTCGATGACATCCCCAAGATTGACGGCGCAGGGTCACTCGCGATTGAAGACATCGACGGGAACGTCTCTTGGGACCTTGTCATCGGCGGAACTTCGACCTCAGCAATCGTGTTTTCACACACAGCCGACGCCGGCGCCTGGGTCGTCGACCGAGTAGAAACGAGCGAACACGGTTCGGAAAATGCAGTTGTTGTCGATATCGACAACGATTCATGGATGGAAACGATCGCGAATGGCGAGTTTTCACGAATGGGCCCATGGGGGTGGTCGTCATGGGAACCAATTGACGCATTCAATCCGTCACGAGATCTTACACACGCGGACTTCAACAAAGACGGGAGCATCGACCTGGCATCGGCATCCGACGAAGACATCGTGGTGATGAACAATCGCAGTACTCCGATCGGGCACTACATCAATTTACGGTTCAAGGGCATCGACGATAACGCGAGCGGACGAGTGAATCACTACGCGATCGGCAGCGTTCTGGAAGCCCGATTTGGCCCGCACTACCGCGCCAGAATCGTCACGTCGCCGTCAACGCATTTCGGCCTCGATGGGCTCGATCAAGCAGGGAGCGTGCGGGCGATCTTGCCGAACGGACTGACCCAAACGATCGCAAATCCTCCAATCGATTCACTCGTCGAAGAAGAACAGACGCTCAAGGGTTCGTGCCCCTATTTGTATGCTTGGGACGGAGAAGGATTCGCCTTTGTCACTGATTGTCTGTGGGCTGCGCCACTCGGACTGCAGGTCGCTCACGGCGTTGTTGCCAAAGACCGACCGTGGGAATACCTCAAACTCGACGGAAGAAACATTCGTCCCAAAGACGGCAAGTACGAACTGCGGATCACCGAGGAACTGTGGGAGGTTGCCTACTTTGACGAAGTGCAACTCAGCGCGGTCGATCACCCAACCGATGTCGATGTCTGGACCAACGAAAAAGTCGGCCCCGGCAACATTGCCACCCCAACCACGTTCGCCTTCGCACCGAGTGATCGACATCCCGTTCGACATGCAGTGGACACGTCCGGCAACGACGTGACAGCAAAGCTCACTAGAATCGATCAAGACTTCGTTCAAGGTTTCGATCGTCGTCTTCGACAAGGTTTGTGCGAACCGCATTGGATCGACCTCGATTTCGGTGACAAACTCATCGAAGAAACGATCGCTTCTCGTGAGGATTCATCAACCTCGATCTACCTGATCCTTACTGGATGGATCATGCCGACGGACGCGTCTTTGAACATTCAAATCGATCAGAATCCCGAGTTGGCGCCGATTGAATTTCCATCAGTCTGGGTTCCCGACAATTCGAGCGATTCCGGATGGAAGAAAGCGATTCCCTTCATGGGTTTCCCGGGTGGAAAAACCAAGACGATTGTGGTCGACGTCACCGACATTGTGAACGCGAAGGATCCCCGATTCCGCGTGCGCACTTCCGCGCAAATCTACTGGGACGGGGCCGAGGTGGTGACGCAATCTCAAACCACTGACACGGTGACACAAGACTGTGAACTGCTATCAGCGAACATCGCGTTTCACGGCTTTTCACGCCGCATCAAAGAGGGACCTCGTCAACCGGAAGTCTACGACTACCACGACGCGTCGCCTGCGTCGCGTTGGCCTCCGTTACGAGGCAAGCTTTCTCGTGAGGGCGACTGCATGGAGTTAGTGAACAAATGGGACGATCAGATGGCGGTGATCAGTGGCGGAGACGAGATCAGACTCGAGTTCGCAGTTCCACCAAACGATCCGCCGGTAGGCTGGACGCGTGATTTCATCCTGCACAGCGTTGGATGGGACAAGGACGCCGATCTGAACACGCTCACCGGGCAACAGATCGGGCCGCTTCCATTTCGTGAAATGAAACAGTATCCTCCGGGAGTGAATCAACACCCCAAGTCCGTCGTGGTCAACCAACTCAACCAAGGTCATCTCGGGCGAGAACAAACGTTCCGGTCATTCTGGTACCGCGAACAGAAGGCACCCGCGATGCGATTCGCGAAATAGCATTTCCCGTCCGCAAATCAACATATTGGCATTCAGAAATCGACTAGAATATGGAGCATCCAATTCGAATCCCCCAATGCATGCAAAGCATCAACATTTTCTGTCGCGCGGTCTCGCACACGCGCCATTGACCTACAACGGGAGTTGCCCCGCAACTCAATAATCGTTCCCGCCATTTCAAATGAGTTCGGACGCCCCGCGTCACGCGACTGATACGCAACGGTTCATCGCCAATCATCAAAAGCAACCAAATTCAATGCCAACTGTTTCCTCGTCGAAGCCACCCGTTCGCCCGGTCACCCCCAGACTACGAGTCGTGTTGCACTTGGTGTTGATTCTATTCGGCGTTTTGCTAGCCAACGGACTCTATCTCACTTCGATTACGTGGCTGCAACACTTCACGGGCCGAATTTACGAAGACCACTTCTACCAACTGATGTTTTTGGTGCACCTCGCGTTGGGGTTGTTGCTGATCGTCCCGACGATCGGTTTTGGCCTGCTACACATGGTCCGCAGTCGCAAGCGACGAAACCGTCGGGCGGTAAAAATTGGTTACGCGTTGTTCGCCGTCGCAATCGCGATCTTAGTCACAGGACTGCTTCTAATGCGGGTGGGATCGATCGCGATCGTGGACCCCACGAGCCGGAGTTTTGTTTATTGGGCTCACCTGATTGCCCCATTGGCCGTCATCTGGCTCTATTGGCTGCATCGCCTAGTCGGTCCTCGAATCAAGTGGAATGTCGGCAAGCGTGTTGTGCTCGCGATCACGGTCATCGTCGCTGCGATGGTCGCGTTCCAAGCGTCCGACCCTCGCATCAGCGGCAACAAAGCACCTTTGCAAGGCGAGAAATATTTTGAACCGTCACTCGCTCGCACCGCGACAGGGAAATTCATCGCTGCTGAAACGCTGATGAATGACGACTACTGCCTTCGCTGCCATGAGGATCTGTCGAATTCGGCGTTCCATAGCGCCCACCGATTGAGCAGTTTCAACAACCCTGCCTATCGAGCATCCGTCCGAGAAACGCGTCGAGTGTCGCTCGAACGCATGGGATCCGTCCAGGCCTCGCGTTGGTGTGCCGGTTGCCACGACCCCGTGCCGTTTTTCTCGGGTGAGTTCGATGACCCAAATTACGACGATGTCGAAAATCCGACCGCACACGCGGGGCTGACCTGCGTCGCCTGCCATTCAATTCAGTCCGTCAACAGCAACGTCGGCAACGCGGACTACACCATTGCCGAACCTCAACATTACCCGTTTGCCTACAGCGAAAACCCACTGCTGCAAGAATTGAATTCGTTGATGGTGAAAGCCAAACCGAGGTTTCACAAACACGAAATGTTGAAACCGTTTCATAAGGAAGCAGAATTCTGCAGCGTATGCCATAAAGTTTCGCTCCCCGGTGAAGTAACCAACTACAAGGAATTTCTCCGCGGGCAGAATCACTACGACAGCTACTTACTGTCGGGCGTTTCGGGACACGGGGCGAGAAGTTTTTACTACCCCCCCAAAGCTCAAACCAATTGCAACGAGTGCCACATGCCCGCTCTCGCCACCGATGAATTCGGGGCGAAATACATGGACGAACTCGGTCGCCTTGGTGTTCACAGTCACTTTTTCCCTAGTGCCAATACGGCGCTCGCGTATTGGATGGGTGACACGGAAGGCGTTCAGAGACATCGCGATTACCTACAGGGAACCCTGCGTGTGGACCTCTTTGGACTGCGTAAGGGAGGTTCAGTGAACGGCGAACTCATCGCGCCCTTAGGCGATCGCACCAAAGTGGATCCAGGTGAAACCTATCTCATCGAGACCGTACTTCGGACGCTAACGCTCGGTCACCACTTCACTCAAGGAACAACGGACTCGAACGAGATATGGATCGAGTTAACGGCGACGCAGGCGGGCAATGTGATCGGACGCAGCGGTCACCGAGACGATCGCGAGGCCGTCGAACCCGACTCTCATTTCGTTAATACGTTCATGCTGGACCGAGATGGAAATCGAATCAATCGTCGTAACGCCCAGGATATCTTCACTCCTCTGTACAGCCACCAAATCCCGCCCGGGGCAGGCCAGACCGTTCACTACCGTTTGACCACACCTACCGATTCGACCGAACCGATCGAGATCTCTGCTAGATTGCTTTATCGCAAGTTTGACACGGAATATCTCGACTACATTCGCCGCGATCGCGACCCGAAACGTGACAAACTGGAGCTCGGTCGCCCTGGAGATCCGAACGACTTACCAATCATCGAGATCGCCAGCGACAAACTCGTTCTGGATTTCGGCGACGTGAACAACGAACCAAAAACCAAGACCGAACCTGACGCATTTCCGCTTTGGCAACGATGGAACGACTACGGAATCGGGATGCTCCTAAAAGGCAAAGCCGAACTGAGGCAGGCCGCCGACGCGTTTCGTCACGTCGAGGAACTCGGCCGCTTCGACGGCCCGCTTAACCTCGCACGCGTGCAATTCACCGAAGGCGATCTCGATGGAGCGACCGAATCGCTTCATCGCGCTGCCACGATGGAACCACTCCCACCGTCATGGACACACAGCTGGCTCAGTGGGATTGTGAACCGACAGCAAGGGAATCTCGACGCCGCCGCTGAATCACTCCGAAACGTTCTCGAAACCAAAATCGTGGAACGTGGCTTTGATTTTTCGCTCGATTACGAAGTGCGAAACCAACTCGGCTTAACGCTCGTAGATCTATTTCAGCGTGCGGAGGTCCAAGGCGACAGCGACGCCTCTGAGCGTTTGCTCGCCGAAGCCGAAATGCACTTTGAGAAAGTCTTGGAAGTCGATTCCGAAAACGTCACTGCCCACGCCAACCTCGCTGAAATCTTTGCTTGGAGCGGCGACACTGAAAAAGCGGAACATCACCGAATGCTTCACGCGAAATACAAACCCGATGATAACGCCGCCGAAGTCGCCATTCCTGCCGCGCGAAGACGATATCCCGCGGCAAATCACGCGGCCGAAGATCTCGTGATCTACGATTTGACCCCGTGATCCTCAACGTCACCTTGATCCAGACGCGCAAACGCACCCCCGATTGATCGAAACGCATGACTAAGATGCCATCCTCTACCGAGTACGTCGACGAACACCCCGACGTTGAAAATGATGCGGTGATCGGCTCCGCGCTACGCGGGTCACTGACCCTCTTTGCCGTTTTGGGATTACCCGTAATTGCGATTGTTCTTTTTCTGAAATTGAACCAAGAAACGCAACAGTCCATTGAAACGGAAGTCACGTTACCAGAGGTCCGTGAAATCGGTGACGCAACGATGCCATCGCTCGTGATGACCGAAGTCAGTCAACAGAGCGGAATCGATTTTACACATCAATCGGGGCGTTACGGCGAACGATTGCTACCAGAGACGATGGGAAGCGGTGTTGCGGTACTCGATTACAACAACGATGGGAACCAAGACCTCCTGTTAGTCAACTCTTGCTATTGGCCGTGGGATGAACGCCACGCGACACCCTCGCCATGCCAACTGCTGGAAGGAGACGGTAATTTTCACTTCAACGACGTCTCTGAACAAACGGGGCTCGACGTCACTCTCTATGGAATGGGCGTCGCGGTAGGTGACTATGACAACGACGGTGACAGCGATGTCTTCCTCTCCGCCGTTGGCACGAACCGCATGTACCGAAACGACAACGGCGTCTTCCGCGACGTGACCGTCGAGACGGGTGTCGGGGGCGCCGAGGACGCGTGGAGCACGAGTTGCGGATTCTTTGACTACAACAACGACGGCCTTTTGGATCTCTTCGTCTGCAATTATGTGTCATGGAGCAAAGAGAACGATCTCAGTCAGGATTTCACTCTCGATGGCGAAACACGCGCGTATGGGCCTCCCCGCGCGTTCGCGGGTTCCTTTTCATATCTGTACAAGAACCGAGGAGACGGTTCGTTCGAGGACGTCTCCGCGTCGGCTGGCATCCAAATGCGCAATGACGACACCAACGTTCCGCTCGGCAAAGCGATGGGGCTGGCACCGGTTGACGTCAATCGCGACGGCTGGATGGACATCCTGGTCGCAAACGATACCGTCCGAAATTTCTTATTCGAAAACAACAAGGACGGAACGTTTTCCGAAATCGGACGGTTGTCGGGAATTGCATTCGACCGTAGCACCGGCAACGCACGCGGCGCGATGGGAATCGACACAGCCGCCTTCCGTGACGACGGAACACTCGCAATCGGAATCGGCAACTTCGCCAACGAAGCGAGTGCTCTTTACATGGCCCGTCCCGAACGCAGCCAATTCATCGACGCGGCGATGTACACCGGATTTGGGCCTCCGACGCGAAAGGGGCTCACGTTCGGGCTGTTCTTTTTTGACGTCGATTTAGACGGCCGACTCGATGTGCTCGGTGCGAACGGACACCTCGAAGAGGAAATCGCAAAAACGCAAGCGACGCAGCGTTATGAACAGTCGCCGCAACTGTTTTGGAACGCGGGCCGCGAAGCCAAAACGGAATTGGTCCTCGTGGAGGAATCCAACGTCGGCGAGGCGTTCTACCAACCCATCGTCGGCCGAGGTGCCGCCTTCGCCGACTTTGACAGTGATGGCGACGAAGATGTCGTCATTGCAACGAGCCATTCACGTCCGGCTGTCTTTCGTAACGACCAACAGACCCAACATCACTTCCTTCGGGTCAAACTAGAGGGAACTCAATGCAACCGTGACGCGATCGGCGCAATCGCAGAATTGTCCCTCGAAAATCGCACCCTCACACGGACGGTCATGCCAACACGAAGTTACCTCAGTCAGTGCGAAAAAACACTAACGTTTGGGCTCGGTGCGTCGCCGGCCGTCGACTCAATCGTCGTCACCTGGCCTGGTGGCGTTTCCGAACGGTTCGATGTCAATGCCATCGATCAAACGATCACACTCATCCAAGGCACGGGAACGGACGCGACTGCCGACGACGTGGAGCCGTAGTGCAAAATCGTCCTACAGGCGAGTCTTGTACTCTTTCGAATCGCGATCAAATTGAAACACCTGCTTCTGCTTGGGATCCGCGACGAACAAGGAATCTTCCGTAAGGGCGATTCCAACGGGTCCAACCAACGGTTCGCCTTCGTACCACTTTTCACTTTTCCCGTCGGCGGTGAATGTCCAAATGCATTTGCCGTATCCGTCCGTTACGTAACCGTGGTCTCCCGCCCAACAGATTCCGTTGGGGTATTGAAAAGGACGACCAGTAACAATTTCTTCGACTTCCTTCGTCTCGACGTTGATACGAACGATCGCAACTGCATCAGGAGTCACCGCCCACAGATTGCCGTCGGCGTCGAAGGCTAACCCTCGCGCGTTCACCCGGGCGACCAACTCTGGTTTGCCCCCGTCGATCGGCAGGCGGAATGTTGCACGCTTTTCGGCATCGCCGACGTAGAGCATTTTGCCGGCGGCATCGATCGCGAGTGCCATCGGGATCCCGATGTGACCATCGGTCAATCCGATCGGCTCAGAATTCACGCCATCGATTTTGTAGACTTCTCGTGTTGCCGAATCGCCCACCAAGACACCTCCACCTGGATGCATCACGATGCACCGTGGCCGATTCATGGGCTTGCGAAGAAAACGACTGCCACGGCAAAACAGTTCGCGCGAACTGCCCGCCATCCACACTCCCGGCAAATCGAGATCCACGCAGTAGATATCGTCGCCGTCGACCGCAACGGCCAACGGGTATGCGGGGTCCGTTTTCTCCTGTTCCTGCGGTGCCTCAGCCTCCGCTTTTTGAGCAGCACCGCTCTCTTCGGAAACGACCTTCTCCTGTGCGTTCAGGTTGGCCCCCGAAGAAATGAATGCTGTGATCCCAATCACGAAAAAGACTGCCATCGTGAAACGGTTCGCGATTGCCCGATCCAAGAACCCCAAGTCGCGGCACGTTGGAGTAGTAAAAAACTTCGTCATTTCAGGAACTGCAGTAAAAATACAAAAGAAGATGCTTAGGAACGAGGTTGGTGCGACGTCACCGGCTCGAATCGATCCGGCCTTCGCGACCAACGGCTATAATAACCTCCCCGCGGTCGACAGGGTGCTCCACAAGGCAACATCTGAAATTTACGCATCGATTGGTGCCACACATCAAGCCACGCAGCGCAAAGAACGCCTCCAAAACACGAAAGCTTTTGACTCATCAAAGCACCATCACCTAGACGGTCTTGTCGCTCGGCGCGGTATGTCGATAAAGATTCCGCTTGGCGGGGTCCATCAGCCCCACACGATTGTAAGGTTCGACGCGTTCGCGAATCCAAGCGATCGCAGTACAAATTTCGTCATCGGAGATCACACCATGATCGTGCCTGCGTCGCAGTTCTCGAACGCGAGCAGACACCTGGCCGACACATTCGACGAGCTCGAGATTTCTAACGCTGAGGAAACCGTCACTCTCATCGCGCTCCGCCGTTGTCACGACAACGAAGTAGGTCATGGTTGCAGTGGCAAATAACGAAAAATCGAACATCGCCGAATAGCACATAGAAACGAGTTCGTCGATCCACAAAATTTCAGCATGTACCTGCGTCCCGTAATCCAACAGACTTTCATGCGTGGGGAACTCAACGCGACCTTTGCACTGCGAGAACATCTCCGCAATCTGTTCAACCGCCGCCAGCGTATGGGCGATCCCCGTACTGTGCAGCGGATCGACGAAACCGACCGCTGAAGGTAGAGCAAGCCACCCCTCGCCGGCCCCAGGCATTCGCAAGTGTTGAAGACGCTCCTTGGCAGCGAGACGGGAGGGCGTGACCAATTGCGCTTTCGCGAACTGAGTTTCTAACGAAGGATACTTTCGCAGGATCCGACGCCAATTCGATTCGGCATTTTCCTCGTTGATCGCAACTCCGTCCGCTTGCGTTTGATCGAAAACGACACCGCAGCTCGTCACCCCGTTGTCAAATTTGAGCTGCCATACCCAACCTTCCTCGATCAAATGATGGACTGCCGCATAATGACACACGTAGGGATGCGCATGATGCTCACCTCCGCACCCAATATAAACGTCGTTCCAATCCTTTACGTCGCAAAAGTGGCCAAAAATCGCTCCCGTGTTGGTTTTCAATTCACCACTCATATCACGTTGATGGGCAACGTCGGCGAGCACTGCACCCGCACCGCTGGCATCAATAATGAACGAACTGGTCAACTCCAATGGACCTCCAACATCATCATGACCAGCCCCTCCCTGACACGTGCCCCGCACTAACCAGCAATCATTCCCCTTCGTGATTTTTTCAATCGAAAAACCTTCAATCAGCTTTACGTCCGCGTTGGCTAACTGGCGAGCGATGTAATGATCAACCGTCGATCGCAACCAATGAGTATCCGAGATAGAGTCCGACGTACTCGCGGCCACCAACAGTTCTGAAGCATGGTTCCCGCAAGGCTCAAAAGCGGTTTCACGAGCGTGGTGGAAATAACTGAACCCGCGTTTCAAACCAACCGTCACCTCGGGCGCAAGGCTTTGTGCCGTTCCGTACGCACTCAGCGGAGCCAACCAATCCAATTCCAACCGAGCTGCAAGGCGTTTCAAAATCCGGTCGGCCAAAGGAGTCGACGATTCACCAATGGCGAATCGTGGGTGTGTCACCTTGTCGACCACGCAAACTCGATAGCCCAGTTTGCGGAGGGAAAGCGCCGTCAAACAACCACCGAAACCCGAGCCAATAATCAAAACGTCTGAATCAATCTTCATCAAACCGGCTCGACCTCACCGCAGTGACACTGCACTGGCGACGGCACCGTCTGTGTCAGATTCATCTGGCCAATTCGCTCAATTCGGGCCGCCATGCATTCATTGCAGGATGAAAACTTTTCTGCATCCCAGAGATCCGCAAAAACACGATATGTCTTTGGCCCTGCGAGTGACTGCTCAAGAACAGATTCCAGAGACCGCAATTGGGGAGGAGAATAATCGCCACGCTCAGCCAATAACTCAATGGCTCCGTTTCCCGGCCGGGTCGGGATCACTGCAACGCACGAGACCCCGCATCCGACTGCGAATTCAACCGATTTCACTGCCCATTCGATACCTTCTCTCTCATTGAGATACGGAGGCTTTAGCAAAACGAAAGCGCGAACAGAAATATCGTTTACACAAAGAAACTCAGTCGCGTGTCGAAAACCGTCCAACGTCATCTGCTTGTTGAGCAAAGGCAAAACTTCGGGGTGAACCGTTTCCAACCCCATCGCAATCTCCAACTTTCCATCGAGCCGATCTTTAAACTCAATGCATTGCTGATTGCAGAGGCTCGGATGATTTTCGACGACGACCGTTTCGAAACGTCTGCAGAGCGTCGCAATTTCGATTCGATCTCGACGAGGAATCGCCTTAGCGTCAAAGAAATTACCACTGTTGTAGAGTTTCAGCCGTTTCGCATCGGGCATCCGCTCGAGCGCGTATCGCATCTGCTCGACGATATCACCATCCCGCACCGGCACGTCGAGCGTATTCTTCCATAAGTCACACATCAGACAACGATAAGGGCACTCCCTGTTCGTCAGAAAGATGGTCGCGACATCAACCACGTTGCCGTATTCAGCCAACTCGGGCTCAACTAAAAACGCATAAGGCTTGGTCGGCGAGACGATATTTTTTTGCCCGCGAAGCCGAAGAATCTCTTCGGTCGTTAATGTGGTTCGACCCATTTCGCGTGTGTTGAAAGCCATCGATTGCCGAGCGTTTACAAACCGCTAGTTGCTGAAAACTTCCGCGAACGCCTGCCGATACGCCAACGGAGAATCAGGAAACACCGCTGCGAAATCGGACTCGGACGTTGCCCCGCGTTGGAAGCGATTTTTCTCGAACACGGGCATCATCATTCCGGTAATCGCATGAACACCGGCACGCGTCACATTGCCTTTGAGTGAATAAAGTTTTTCGTGATCCCAATCCGTCAACTCGATAAACGGAATTTTCTCCGCAACTTCAATTACCTCGGATGTGGCGAATGGACTGAAACCTTCGAAGCCATACTTGGCTGCCGTGGCATAGGTGCGAACGTGGCCTC
The DNA here is from genome assembly GCF_014192335.1 of Aporhodopirellula rubra. Lineage (GTDB taxonomy): Bacteria > Planctomycetota > Planctomycetia > Pirellulales > Pirellulaceae > Rhodopirellula > Rhodopirellula rubra. Next base: position 201,278 of record NZ_JACHXU010000005.1, read on the forward strand.
GGCTTTGTCCACCCGAATACGTCTGCGAATGTTTGATTTTATCCACGCCCCATCCTTCGTGATAGAAAAACGGGTTCCCTAAGACGCTTCGGATCGTCAGCTCGGGATTCTCTTCAATCGGGTAATCACGCAAATTTTCATCACCGCCATCACCATCGAGCAAGTACTTCCATTCCGGATATCGATGCCGAACTTCCTTCAATACCGCAATCGCCATTGTCGCCGCTTGAACATCGAGAGGCTTGTAGTCTTCGATCGTGCGGATCGCATCTTTGTAATCGAGACTCGATGCATCCACCTGAATCGGCTCCAACAAATAATCGATGTCTAACGTTTTTAGAAACTCAGACGCCTGATCCAAATCACTTCCGTTCTCATTCACAGATAACGTAAACGCTTTAAGCCGCTGTGCGTTCTGACCTCGCTTCAGCAGCGAGTGATACGCGAGCGTCAATACCGCCCCGCTGTCGACACCGCCTGAAAATAGAACACCGATCGGTTCTTTCTCAGGAATCGAATCGATCCACGAATCAATTTCGTTCGCCAGAGCGCCAATATACGCTTTACCGATCGCGTCGATATCCGCGGGTAACTCGTTGGCGTGCTGCGTCAAAAAACGCGTGTAGACAGGATTCGGATCAGGACACCCCACGAGCGACAGTTCGGTCACATAGTGGGCCGGAACCATTCGAGTGTACGACGGATGAAACTGATCGGCGATTCCTTCCTTCTCCAAATGATCGCGGATCTCATCCATTCGTTCGGCAATAATCAAGACAGGGCCGGCCGCCTGCTTGGCGAGGAAGTAACGCATCGGTCGGCCAATCGAACGAGCCAAACGCACGATCTTTCCGTTTTTGTGCACTAACGCGAACTGCCCATCGATCTCGCGCACCTTCTCAGGCTCACCTGTCCCGACCCGTTCGATCGCCTCATCAATTGCCATGTTGAACAGAACATTCGAATCGGGGTCCAACAAATTAACCAGGCGTTCAACGGTCGCGAACTTTTGATTTGACATCGACATTCTCTAGGTGACGGACTTCTAAAACTCACAACGAAATAGGGGGCGATGCAATCGCGTGCGTACTCCCCGTCGAGCGAAAACTCATTCTCTCATGATGCCGCCCAACTCGCAACGTACGGACGCATGCTGATTCATGCGATTCCGCCGCAGCCCCCGCCTTCACGAGATCCGTCTCGACCGTGCTCGATGATGACCATGCTATGATAATGTGACTTGTTTCGTCGCTTTCCCTTCGTCACACCCACCTTCCTCCATTGCTGCACTGCATTACGATGATTCGCTACCTTTTGCCGTTCTTGGTGATTGCACCTGCGTTTGTCTACGCGGAGCCTCCCTTTCGCATCGAAATTGTTGACGCAGAGAACGGTTGGCCAGTCCCCCTCGTTCAACTCGAAACGAACCATCACGTTCGGTTTGTCTCAGACAATGCAGGCGTCATCGCATTCGATCTCCCTGAGTTGATGAACACAGAAACGTGGTTCTCAATCAGTGGCCATGGTTACGGTGTCAAGCCCGATGGATTCGGCTACATGGGGGTCCGATTAACGCCTCAACCTGGAAAAAGCCACGTCATCGAAGTCAAACGCCAATTGCCCGCACAACGCCTGGGCCGCGTGACGGGCACCGGGCTCTTTGCCGAATCTCAAAAATGTGGCGAGCATCTCGACTGGACCGATCAAAACATACTCGGCTGCGACAGCGTTCAGAACGCAACATGGGGCGACCGAAAATTCTGGCTTTGGGGAGACACGACGCTCGCCGGATACCCGCTGGGCCGATACCACACGACCGGAGCGACCACGTCACCTCGCCCCTTCTTGAAACTCGTGCCACCGATCGAGCTTCGTTACAACTACTTCACCGATCCCCAGAACATCCCACGCAACATCGCCCAAATGCCTGGCCAGGGCCCCACTTGGCTTTTCGGACTGGTCAACCTTACCGATCGACACGGACGCGAGCGTCTCGGTGCGACTTATTCAAAGATCGAGGGAATGTTAACGGAGTACGAGAAAGGGCTCTGTTCTTGGAATCAAGAGCTCCAACAATTTGAACATTTCAAGACGATTTGGACGAAAGACGCCGAGCATCCGCTGGCCCCGCTGATGCCTCATGGACACGCGATCCACTACACCGATCCAGACCATCAGAATTGGATCCTATTTGGTGCCCCTTTTCCGAGACTGCGGTGCCGAGCGACGTTTGAAGATTGGGCATCACCGGGGAAATGGGAAACCATCGACGCGAACAATGCCGTTGAAGTGCACGGTTCCAAGCAAACCATTACCCCGCATCGAGGCACCATTGCGTGGAACGAATACCGTAATAAATGGATTACCATCTTCACGCAGAAAGGCGGCAGACCATCTGAACTCGGTGAAATTTGGTATGCCGAGGCAGAGTCTCCGTTTGGCCCCTGGCGAAACGCGATCCCGATCGTCACACACGACAATTACACTTTCTACAATCCGCAAATTCACAGCGACATGGTCACCAAGGGGTCACCAGTACTACTTTTCGAAGGTACGTTTACCGCAACGTTCGCGAAAAACGCGACAAAGACACCTCGCTACGACTACAACCAAATCCTTTACCGACTGGACCTCGACAAACCGCCGTTTTCAAAAACGGATCTTTGAATCTCAGTGACGAATTGACGCTGGTCTTCGGGTGCACACCGTACTGGACGTTACTTTTGACATCACGTCTATCCCGCGTTCTGGCAATCGTCCCATAGTTCTTCTGCTGTTTTCCCGAACCACTCCTTCCATAGCCCAGAATGAAAACGCCCAAACCGTAGTGCGTTATTGAGTCGCGAGATAGCGTCGCGATCGTGATTAACAATCACATGGTTGAGGAATGTCGCAGACGCAAAGTAACCGTCATCGTAATTCACGATTCGTAAATCCAAGTGACGTCGGCGATCCTCGGGTTCGTATTGGAACCAACGAATATGGTCCGCGATGCCTTCCACCAACCAAGACGGCCTTTCCCCCAAGGGGGCCCCCCGGTTTCCTCTAGGTGATCGGTACTGCTGGACAACATGAACCAACTCGTGAACGACTGCCCCAACGCCCTCTCCGTGCTTATTTTTCACGAACCAGTCTCGAGCACAGAAAACATCTTTCCCGGCCGTATACGCGACGCCACGCATATTCTGTCGAAACGTAACGGAAAACTCAGTGGGTGGTTCGAAATAATCGCTCGGAAGAGCAGCGACGATTTTGGGATACCATTGCTCGCAAATCGGCATCAAATCGTTGCGAACCCACGTGCGAAGCTCGGGGACCTCGGTTGTATCAAATGAGATGCTGTACTTGTTTTCAATGACGAGAACATCAACCGCTTCCTCATTTTGCTTCCGCTGAAGTGGCGGGTAGGACTTCCCATCGAGAAAATCGATTTCCGAGAAAAACGTCTGAGCGAAAGCACGATTGGTCCCCGTCGGTTCAACATGCATCAAAACAAACCGCACGGTGCCGAGTTGAGCAGAGTCGGAGCCTTGAATGCCAACGGCGATCTGAGTTGCCTGCTCATTACCTGTCTTTCGACTATCAACATCTGCGACGTGCCGCCATCCGGCTTCCATCAATCCGGCATGATTCTGAAGAGTCTGCGTTGCAATCTTCTCACTATTCGTGGTGTAAATCCGATAGACTTGCGGAGCACGGGAACTCGGATGCCAGGAATACGTATTGATCTGCTGAAGATCAATGGGCCTTCCAAAATCAAACAGCAATCGACCAGGATTCCGACCGGAAAAGAAAAAGTTCGACTTCGGTGCATCCTGACTTGCAGGGACAACCCCGTCATTGAGAGCGGCAATGCCAGCCGAATTTGCATCAATCGTTCCAGCAACAACCTTTACTTTGGCAAGGTTACCCGCGTCCAATGCTGATGGCGTGGCGACTGATTCAAAACGAAAATTTTCGTTAGCGTTCTCTTCGGAATTCTGGTCGACCCGCACCTGAGTGTCTGCAATCCCGCACACACAAACCAACGCAAAGACGGGCAGAAGCATCAAACGTAACAACATCGAGTTCTCCTTCAAGCGGAATGCCGATCGATCATCTATAAACCTCGCAGAGTGGAAGAGCCACTGTCGAAAACGGGATCAACGTATGCTGGTTCCGGACTGGTCGATCAAGAGCGAGTTTGAAACATCATTTCCAAAGTCGTCGTGGCGATCGAGCACCCAAACGACCTGCTTAGTATCCGGAATAACTTCAACGAGAATCGGCTGCCCTGCTCCCGCATGGCAGTTCCCAAGAACGACGTTGCCGTTTTCCAACAATTCCAAGGTGGTGACCCAGCCAAGACGAATGCCGGGTAGATCATCCTGGTGAAGTTGCCACACGATTTCTTTTTCCGGAGTGACCTCGATCACGCTATGGCCATTGCCAGTAGAGATCCAAGTGTTTCCATTGGGATGACGCATGGCGCAGAACAAACGGTTCCCAAACGCATCAGGACCGTGGCCGCCCTTGGGCTCCTTACCGAACATGGGAACGGCAAAGTCCCAAACAACGTCTCCCGATCCAGAATCATATTCTCGAACCATCCCATCGGCTTCATGAGCAACTAAGTAGTTGCCGTTCTCCAGTTGCCGCACTAACCGCGTGTCGCTGTGCGAATCCGAATGATCCAGAGTAAGCTTCGTTTCGCGGAGGAGCTTACCCTGCCGGTCCACTTCAATGATCCGACCAGCGCCCGATTCCGCAATCATCACGTTGCCGTTGTTAAGTAATTGAGCGGAATGAATTTCGAAATGCCTGTCGTCGGGGCGATTTTGCGTTGAGGCGTCATAACGCCACACGACCTGCCGCGTCGAAGGATTAATCTCGACCACGCGTGTTGGCCCATCAAGCGTGAGAACATTCCCGTTCTCGAGCAGTTGCAGATCGTGAATTCCGCTCCATGGCATTTCCCATGCGACTTCTCCGGTTCGCTCAACGATCGCCAAACGACCGTTCCCTCCAAGGAGAACCCGATGTGACGCAGGTGGCTTTTCCGATATCGCCGCAGTGGTTTCCGATTGCGGTACAGCTCCCACTTTCCATTCGAGTATTCCGCCCGATACGCCGGAACGAAGCTGAACTTCCACTCGCAACGCATCGGTTGAAACGGATGCGAACGAAAGTGTGTCCCATCCATCTTTTCGTGCCGCCTTTGGTTCGCCGATGAGCACAGGCTTCCAAATTTGTCCGTCTCGGTAAAGTAATCTCCAAGATTGTGGAACGCGACATTCCCCCACTCCTGTATCGTCGAACCAGTAGAGAGAAACACTCGAAACATCACGCGGTTCTGGAAAGTCATATTGCACCCACTCACGTGTTCCCTTGTGATCCCACCACGTAAATCGCGGAATGCTGTGATCGCCAGAGGAAACCGGGACTAACCCGTCATCAATCGCGGCATGCGAATCCATATGAAAACGATGCGATGACGTAATGACGAAATCTGACTCGCGTGGCTTCGGCAACGCCTTCCACTCATTCGCCTGCTCGTCCGCTCCGATCACAGGAAACGCCGAGATCCGAAGTCGAGCCGCCCCCATTGGGACCAAGGAAACGGACTCACTGGGTTGGTCGCTGCGAACCGGACTGTCTTGCAATACCGCACACAATCCATGGTTGTCGAGTGTCCATTCCGGAATGACCTTTGCCGTCGTTGACATCGTGATCGGAGCGGACTCCTGAGTGAATGGGAAGTCATCAGCGGGCCACGGATGTCGATGCACTTCGAAACCAGATGCAGGATCATCTTGATCAAGAATCAATCCGTAGTTCCACTTGGTACTTGGGTGAATCTCATACGACGGCCACTGCTTTTGATCAACGCCTGGCTGCCAGCTAGAATCGCCGATCGCGGTCTCTTTGCTGTCTTTGCGATCGTACCGCTCACCGATTTTGAGTGAAAAGGTGAGCGGCCCAAAATTCACACTGACACTATTGTGGTTTTTCGCCCAGGTTTGCAGCGACGTTTGCATCGGCAGGTCGAGCGTGACGGTGTCTCCATCGTGCCACTCTCGTTCAATACGAACGTATTTCCCGTGTGCGTTTGCCAATTGCTCCAAGTCACCAGCGACGTCGAGCGACGCCACTTCACACCACTTGGGAACACGCATGTAGAGCGGGAACGTCACCGGTTCATCGGTTTGAATGGTCAACGCAATCTTCTCATCAAACGGATAGCGAGTTGTTTCGCGTATCTGCACCTGCTTTCCATCACCAACTTTTGCATTAACTTCAGACGCACTGTACATGGCGGCGCACAGACCGTTGTCCGGGGTCGCCATCCAAAGATGCTTGGCGAAATAAGGCCAACCATGCGAATGGTTGTGTTGACAGCAGCGAGAACTAAATGGATTCATCACCAAGAACGGCCCGCTGTTGTCAATTCCCGGCGCGTGATTGGCCGCGTCACTGAGAACCATGTTGGGGGCAGTGAGGTAACGCAACGACTTGAAATCGGGCATGACCGCCGCGGGATAGCTATTGAACGCCACGTTTTCACAATGATCAGCCCAGAAGGGATCACCGGTAATTTGGAGCATGATCTCGTCTGACAACATCTGTTCCACGAAACCACATGTCTCGGTCGCTTGACGCGGGTCGTCAAAGCCGACTCGGCAGTTCTCGTCACCACCAAACATGCCACCAGGCACTTGGCCAAAACGCTTCCGGACCTCATGAAAATTCGCATAAGCCGCCTGCAGATGCCCACTATCGCGTGATTGCAAATAATACGTTGCGGGCTCGCGAAAACATTCCGCAATATTGACGTTGTGCCAATTCGGTAGGTCATTCGGCAAAGTCCAATTCGCCGTGCAACGATGCAGCTTCTCCGCAACCTCTAACAACTCCTCATCTCCGGTTCGGTTGTAGAGCCAATAGATGGATTGCAGATTGTCCCCACCTCTCATTTTCTGCCAGTAACCGGTCAACATCTCGTCGTCGGGAACAGTTGCTTGATACCGGAAGTATCGCGTCATCAATTCCAAAACACGGTTGTCCGCCTCACCTCGACTTTCACCGTACTCGTAATAGGACTGCAAACAGTAAAGCATCACCATGTTGGCCCAATAGTCGCGAGTTCCATCTCCAAGCCGTTGGTCGGGTCCAAAATCACCGTCCGCACGCTGGCTCGCTAAAACACCCTCGATCCAAAATTCACTTTCGGCGATCATGTCAGGGTCGTCCATCAAGTAGGCCAGCTCGATGTACCCTTTGAGCCAATAGGGCAGCTCCTCCCAGCCGTATTTCCCCTTTCCATCGCGGCTTAACCAAGCATTGCCTTCTTTGGTCAGCCAGGCACTGATCTCGCCTAAGTGACCGGTCAATCCGTCACGCTGCCGACGGAGCATTTCGGCGAGCCATCCCTGTGGGGTCACGGCGCCGGGCGGCAACGCGATCAAGCGACTGGGTACCAACGGCAATCGGTTGGAAACGTAGTTCCCATTGCGGGCTGAGTCGTCTTGCGATTCCAACGCCGGTGCGACGACGATCGACACGCGATTTCTCGGTTCTGATCGCGCACCGGTTTCGCCGCACATTCCAACACTCTGGTTGGACATCCAAAACAAAATAACAGTGAGCAATACGATACAAACGCGGACGAATAGCATTAGAGAAACAGTTGAGTTGAAACGGGTTGGGGGAGTACCGATCGTTAGGAAGTCTGCATTGTCGCACTTCATCGAGCCATGCGATCTTCCGCAAAAACCATGCATTTTTGCGCACCTAGAACAATCTGCCTCAACCTCTCTATCGTGCCTACGGTATTGCGATGTGTCGCACGATATATCAGTTTGTATGACACAGCACGGGAGATTCGTCGCACCGTTCTGCTGACTCAAACTCCTCTTTCAAATCAGACTTCGTTCATATTCGGAGACGTATCGTGCGGTTATGGACGACGTTCATATCTCGGTTCCGATGGCACGCGTGTGTCATCAGTTTTCTATTCGTCTCGGCACCACTCGTAGGCTGCCACCGTGTGTCAGAGCCTGAACCGCCGAGCGAATCAACCTTGCGAGAAGCAGCGCAGGCAGAGGCCGATGCGAAAGCTGACTTTGCCGAGACGGTTGAAAACTTTTGCGGCGCATGCCATGGCGTTCCGCGGCCGAGCAGCTTTGCGAAAAGCAATTGGCCTGAAGAAGTGGACCAGGGCTTTCGACTGTTCTTTAAGTCGGGCAGAAACGACTTGCGGATCCCGCGTCCCAAAGATGCAGTGCTGCGTTATTTCCAAGACTCCGCACCGGACGAACTCACGATCCCTCCGCCTAACAATACAGACGCGAAGGCTCCGATAGAATTCGCCCGGCAAGAATTCCCACTCGTCATCGAAGACAGACCGATGACCATCTCCAACCTACGATGGCTGCCCGAAACAATCGTAACGCCGACTACCTCGTCCGACACAACTCGTCCGAGCGACTTGCCAGATGTGTTGCGTGACGTAGCAGGTTTATACGCATGTGAGATGCGGCGAGGCTACCTTGCGCGGCTGCCTTTGGACGTGTCGACGGCATCACAGACTGACGGCGAATTGCCTTACGAAGTACTCGAGAAATTTCACAACATCGCGTTCGTGGAACCCGTTGACCTAGATGGCAACGGCGGGATCGAGTTCCTAGTCGCCGACCTTGGTTCCTTTCAACCCTCAGACCATCACAAGGGTAAGGTCTATCATCTAAAAAGAGACGACCAAGGCAATTGGATGAAAGAAATTCTGCTACGCAACGTGGGCCGCGTTGCAATGCTGGAGACTGGAGATTTCGACTCGGACTCACGCATCGATATTTTGGTGTCGGAGTTCGGATGGCGTGAGACGGGAAGCCTAACCATTCTAAGAAATAAAACGAGCGAAGATGGAATCGCTAAATTCGAAGCCGAGATTTTGGACGAGCGATCGGGTGCGATTCAAATTCAAAAATGCGATCTCAACGTTGACGGAAAGCTCGACTTTGTCACCGTCTTCAGCCAGGAGCATGAGCAAGTGGTGGCGTTCTTAAACACCGGGAACGGGACGTTTGAACGAAAACTCGTTTGGGAACCCGGCTATCCTTCATACGGGTCCAGCGGAATCGAACTCGTTGACCTCGATGGTGACAACGACATGGACGTTTTGTATTCGAACGGCGATTCATTCGACGACCATCTGCTCAAACCCTACCATTCGATTCAGTGGTTGGAGAATCGAGGTCAGTTCCCGTTTGTCCATCACGAAATCACCAAAATGCCAGGCGTCAGCCGAGCCCTCCCCGGCGATTTCGATGGCGACGGAGATTTAGACATCATCGCCGTCTCGTTGTTGCCGAGTAAGATCGAAAACCCAGCCGACTTTGAACTCGATAGCGTAATCTTTCTCGAACAATCAGGTGGGCAGTTCATTCGCTACCCGATCGAGACGGGTGCGACGTCGCGAGCGGCTCTCGAAGTCGGGGATTTCGATCAAGACGGTGATCTGGACTTCGCGGTCGGCGAATTCATGCACAACGAAGATCGCTCGTCCGTCGTCCTTTGGTGGAACCAACTTAAACAACCGCAATAAAGCGCGTCGCATCTATGTCAGAGCCCAGTGCGATCACAACGCCCCGTGCATCCGTGTAGTCCCTCAAAATGCAGGCTAGAGATTTCTGCCTTTGAGTAATTTTTTTAGGAGCCGCTGCGTTCGCCAAGACACGGCCCACCGTCTCACGACGGTGGCTACGACAAGATGAAAATGCTCTGGATCAGAACGATTGCCTGCACATGAATTTGAGTGAAGCACACACTTGCAGCGACAAACAATCCTCAACGGCAAATCGGTTTTCGTCGGCAAACCGCCGTGTGGCAACGTCTGCGTGACCACTAACTGACACCAAACGCTTTCGGATTAACCTACAAAACACCATCGCCAGATGCGTCGTCTTTTCCCCTATCCACCAACTCGTCGATGACCTGCTGAGCCTGAGCGGCGAAGGGATGCGTTTTCGATTCTGGCGTGATCGACTTTAGGTCAGCCACTGCGGCGGAAATCGCTTCACGCTCTCCATCTTCGTCACCTTGCCGCCGATTAACGTCAGCGAGACTTCGGTACAGCAACGCTCGCCAGCATCGATGGGGCATGCTGTCTGGCGATGAATCGACCAAAGACGACTGGATGGCAATCGCATTTTTCAATCGGTCCCGTTCGAGTGCGAGGTCGTCATCGAGACGTTCAAGACTCAATAGTTCGTGCAGAATGTGCACATCGGAGACTGCGAACAATTGAGTTTTTGGATTGATAGACCGAAGAGGCTGCAACTCGGAAAGCGCTTCATTCAATCGCTCGTCCACCTCATGAATCAATTGTCGTGAACCAAACTGACGTCGTAAACTGACGCTGGCGAGAACCTCAACCAAAGCAAACCGAACGCGAGAATCGTTTGGGGTTTGAGTCAGGCGTTCACGCAAAATCTCGGTGGCTGACAATTATTCTAACTGTCGAATGACTAGCCGCGTCGCCCGACACGAATCCGCAAGATGAATCCGCGCTCGCAGCACGGCAACCTCACTGGCGTCGCGTGGCGAAGGTTCCAATTCGCTCAGCATGGTCTTGGATGCAGACAAACGCTCTCGAGCGATGCGAGACTCAACCGGCAATTTCGTTTGGTCACGGTGACGCTGAGGAGGCAGGTCACCGAGCGAAACTAACACGAACGCCAGCTGTACCTTAAACGGATCGACGAGAGCGGCGAAGCGTCCAGTACGTGGGACGAGATCGACTACACCGGCAGTGCATCGGCCACCGGCCAGGCTTCTCAAACTTGGGGACACAAATCCAACGAGTCGACCGGCCACAGCAAGGGTGAGTATACGCTGGATAAGGTTTACGACACCGATCACGACTACAGCTACGTAAGCGGCCAGTACGGTGGAGAGGGCAACGGCAGTTCCCATTCGCAGATCCATCAAACCGAGGCCTGGGAATCGACGACCTCGCACGCCGACTGGATCACGCACGCTCACCAGGGAGGCGTTGGTGAATGGCAACGATGGCGATGCACCCAAACCAGAAAAGCACAATGCGAAGACAACGACCTTGCGAAAGCCAGCTAACGGCAGCGAGTCAGTGCCAAAACTACGATCTTGGCACAAAGCGGTGTACCAATAAAAAAGCACCGTCTGAAAAAGTGGTTTCAGACGGTGCTTTTGAAAGAGCGGAGGACACGGGACTCGAACCCGCAACTCCTTACGGAGCAATTGATTTCGAATCAACCTGCTTGCCAATTCGCTTATCCTCCTTGGTCGCCAACCGGTTCCGGTTGGGAGCATCGTATTTTGACGCCGTCTTCGTAATCGTCAAGATGGGGCGACCGTCTTCTGCAAAACATCACTATTCCGAGAAGACACTGCTTCGGACTTCCTCTTCGAGCGATTTCTGCCCCGCTTTGACTTCCTTGAATGTCGCCGCGTCGAGGCTGTAGGTCACCGTGTCGGTCGTCGCGTCGACGTGAGCGTTCCGAGTGTCCCCAGTCAGCAGCGCTGTTTCGCCAAAAAAATCGCCTTCGGTGAGTCGTGCGACTTCCGTGAATTCCTGACTCTCGATACTGGCCGGATCCGTCGGCAACGGTGGTCGGCGGACCACGACTTCTCCTTCGCGGATCAAGTAAAAACGGTCCCCGACGTCTCCATAGGTAACGATTCGATCGCCTGGAGCGTGCTCTTCTCGCTTCATTTTGCGAGCGATCGTGGTCAACGTACCTACCGACACGAGTGAAAACAGATCGCAGCGATGCAGCATTTTACCGAGCAGTGCGGCTTCATCGAGGTTCGTATCCTGAGCGATATTTCCGAAGTCCATTTTGACGATTCGGTCGGCGACATCGAGGATTCGGTTGTCGTGCGTGACGATGACGATCGCCGTGCCCCGTTCTCGAGCTTCCTTTTGGAACAACTCAACGACTTGGCGTACCGAATCTTTGTCCAGTGCCGCGGTCGGTTCGTCTGCCAACAGGATTTCGGGTTGGTGGACGAGGCCTCGGGCAACCGCCACCCTTTGTTTCTGCCCCCCCGATAGACTTTTGGGCTTGTAGTGGATTCGTTCGCCCAGACCGACCGCGACTAGCATTTCTTCGCAGCGGCGATTCTGTTCGCTGCGCGGCATTCCGTCGGCCTGCAGCTCCAACGCCATTCGTACGTTTTGCAGAGCGGTCAGCGACCCGAAAAGGTTGTGAGCCTGAAAAATAAAGCCGAGACGCTTGCGAATGGAGTTAATTTTCGCCGAACTGGCGTCCTTCATCGGCTCGCCGAGAATGTGGATCTGGCCTTCCTGGATCCGCCGTATCGTGCCAATGAGCGTTAAAAGCGTGGTTTTTCCCGAGCCGCTCTGCCCGGTCATGATCACGATCTCGCCAGGCTGGACCTGCAGATTGTTGTCGTAGAGCACCTGTTTCCGGGCGTCGCCGCTGCCGAAAAAGTGGTTGATGCCACAAACGTCAATGAGCGCGGACCCGTCAAAACTGCGATCTGCCTCGACACTTTTTGATTTAAAGCGTTGAAAAAGCTTGCCAGTCGCCGAATCGCGGGCCGATCGAACAGTATCAGCGGCTCTCGTTTTGCCGTTTTCGCGGTTCACGCTGTCTTTCATGTAACGGGAGATAGTAAAAAGCGTTGCGACTACGTTAACTTACCTTAGGTCGTGCGGGTACAGACTTTTCGTCATTTTCTGCCGCGTGTCCCCATTCTGAATTACTCTATCTGGTCAGGTATGGGCTTTTTCTGATTCCACTCGTTTTTCTTTCGGTTCACTGAGTATCCATGCGGTTTCCCATCATCCACAGGTCCCTGCTGATCGGCCCGCTACTCGCCGTGTCCTGCGGTTTGACGCACGTTGGTTGCGATGTCCGGTTGCCCAACTCCCTTTCCGGCAAATCGTCGGCCGACGGGTCCTCCGGCGCCGGTAACGATGCCCCGGCAGTGCTCACCCAAGTAGTCGCCCAGGGCCAACTCGAGCCTCTCGGCGGAGTGCTTTCGGTCATCGCGCCGCCCGGCGACCGAGTCGTCGAGATCCCCGTTCGCGAAGGTGACGTTGTTTCGGCAGGCGACCTGCTCGTGCAGTTGGAAAGCCTCAAAGTCAAGACGATCGAACTGGACGTCGCCGAAACTAAACTCGAGGAAGGAAAATCTCGGCTCGCGGCGGAGAAAGCGGCCGCTCAAGCTCGTCTGAAGGTTGCCCAGACGAAGCTCAGACAAGCGAAAAACCAACTGGAACAATCTCGCACCAAACTCGACATCGCCGAAAGCCCTGGCGGCAGTTTGGACCTGCTGCGAAGAGCCGCCGAATTGGGTGAACGCAAACTCAGCCGCCTGCGAAACGCGTCGGACAACCCATCGACCCAACGTCTGGTGTCTGAAAACAAACTCGAAGAAGAGTCGCTGAAAATCAGCGAAACGCGAGCCCAATACGAAGCCGCCCGCATCGACGCTCGTAACGCAATCGAAACAGCAGACTTGGCCGTCCAAGCTGCGACGCAGGAGATTGTTGCCGCGGAAAAATCCATCCTCGCGGCCGAAGCGTCAGCATCGTTGTCGTCGCTCGAAAAACAAATCGAACTGTTGCGATTGAATATCGAGACGGCCAAGCTGGTCAGTCCGATCTCGGGGCGTATTCTCAAAATCGATACGATGCCCGGTCAAGCCACCACGACGATGCCGTTGATGCACATGGCCGACACCGGCCAAATGGTCTGCATCGCGGAAGTCAACGTGGCCGACTTAGGACGTATTGAGGTTGGCCAATCCGCCGAAATCAGCAGCCCTGGACTGGCCAATCAACTGCACGGCACGGTACGACAGATTCATCATTTGATCGCCTCGCCGAGTATGCCGAGTCCGTTCCCGATGGAGCCCGTGGATCGACACACCGCCGAGGTGACCATCCAAATCTCACCGGAAGACAACGCGATCGCGGCAGAGCGAATCCGCATGCAAGTCGAAGTGACGATCTTTACCGACGCGTCCGATTCGGCCAAACGGACGTCCACTTCGGCTCCGGCAACTGATGACGCGACGTCGACATGAGTGCGGGTGCGTCTCCGAAACTTTCGCGTGAATCAAGTCTCCAGTCCTCGGCGACTTCCGAGAGCAAAACGTTCCGCGGAAGACCCGCTCGGAGGACTTCGCTGGCGTGGAAGAATCTAACCGACGCTCCAATTCGCACCGCGGTCTCACTCGGCGGGATCGGGTTCTCGATTCTGTTAATGTTCATGCAACTCGGTTTTCTCGGCAGCGTGGGTGATACCGCGACCGTTGTGCTGAGCCGGATGAATTGCGACATCCTTGTGCAGTCTCAAGACTATCTCAACGTCTACGATCCGACGACGCTCCCGGGTGATCTACCTCAGTGGCTCGAGGGCATCCCCGAAGTTCGCGCTGCGGTTCCGCTGGATATCGGTGTGACGGTTTGGCAAAGCCCGGTCGATGATTCCTTTCGAGCGATCGCGTTGATGGGAATTGATCTCGATGATCCCGCGTTCGAACTCCCTGAGCTGACACCAACCGTTCGCGCTCAATTGCGGCCCCCCGGGGCTGTTTTAATCGATGACGCGAGCAATAAGAGTTTCGGTCCGCGTAACGGCGAAAAATTCACTTCCGCAGATATCGGCACGACCACCGACGTGGCCGGCAGTCCCGCGACGATCAAAGGGACCTTCGAGATGGGGACGGGCTTGGCGGCCAATGGTGCCTTGTTGGGTTCTCGAAAAACGTTCGACGAACTCACGCCAGGACCACGAGGCAATCGCGTTTCGCTGATCCTGGTGTCGCTGACCAACCCTGAGAAACTCGACGAAGGATTGCATGCGATTGAGCAACGGTTGAAATCGCTCGGCGGCCCGGCATCGCAAGCGGTTCCGATGACACTCGACGAAGCAATGAGTCGCGAACGTGGCCGATGGTACTTTGAAACTCCGATCGGGATGATTTTCGGAATCGGAGTCGTGCTCGGCGTGGTCGTTGGTGGCGTGATCAGTTACATGGTGTTGGCGTCCGATGTGATGGCTCACCTGAGTGAATACGCGACGCTAAAAGCGATCGGATACAGCAACGCGTACCTCGTCAAAACACTGCTGACTCAATCAACGCTGTTAGCGTTACTCGCATTTCCTCCGTCTTTACTTCTCGCCTGCGTTCTGTACTACGCAACGTCGCACTACTCGAGCATTCCGATCCGAATGACGTCAACGTGGATCGTGTTGGTGCTCGTACTGACACTCTTCATGTGTAACGCCGCGGGCGTGTTCGCGTTGCGGAAGCTTCTCAAAGCCGAACCGGCGAGTCTCTTTTAACAAGCCGGCGGAGGCCGCCGATGTCGATTCGAAGACAGCACCGCTAAACACCTCCCCATGCATCCAACGAAAAAACCGCCGGACCAAATTCTGATCCGGCGGTTTGAGTTCACCGCGACATTGCAAAGCAATCGTGTTGGTTACGAGAACAAAGCGTCGACGACCTTACCGTTACGGACCAACGTAATCGGCCGTCCGGTATCCGAGTTAAACTCTTTTGTCGGGTCGATTCCGAGGTTGTGGTAGAAACTCGCGGCGACGTCATCCGGTGTGATTGCGTCGTGTCGCGGCGCCGCGGCGGTATCGTCGCTCTCGCCGATCACTTGCCCACCGCGAACATCGCCGCCTGCCATCAGCATGAACATGCATCGCGGGTAGTGATCGCGACCGCCCTCTTGGCTACGAGTATTGATTTTTGGTGTCCGGCCGAATTCACCGGTGACCATGACTGCCGTCGAATCCAACAGACCACGTTGTTCCAAACCGGTGAGCAACCCGCTGAGACCGTAATCGAGCTTCGGAAGAAGGTCCGTCTTCAACTTGGTGAAGTTGTCTTGGTGAGTATCCCAACCGCCCAATTGCAGCGAGACAAAGTTCACGCCCGACTCGACTAAACGAAGACTCAGCAAACAACTCTGACCGAACGCGTCTTCACCGAACTGAGAACGAAAGCTCTCGGGCTCTTTACTGATATCAAACGCTTTGCGGGCCCGCGGTGACGTGATCATCGCGTAAGCTTGGTCACCGAACCGCGACAAGCCCTGCAACAACTGATCGTCTTCTTCGAGTTCGGCGAAACGTCGGTCGAGTCGTTTGAGCAAATCCTGACGCCGCGAAACTTCATCGACCGTCAGATCGCCCGGCAGTGAGATCCCACGAACCGAAAACGGTTTCCCAAATTGAGGAGCGGCCTTGGTTTCCAGCGCCGCATTCTGCAGTCCGAGAAACCCCGGACCGTGTCCCGCTCTGGGAATCGCAACGTGCGGTGGGATATTGATGTCGGAGGAGCGTTCCGCTGAGACAACGGATCCGAAACTCGGGAACGATAAGGCTGGAATCGGGCGACTCCCCGAATTCACGTATTCACGGCCGAGTTGGTGAGCGGCCAATGTGTGCGACACACCGCGAAGGATCGCGAACTTGTCCGCCACATTCGCGAGCCGAGGCAAATGCTCCGAGATACGGACGCCGGGTACGTTCGTCTCGATGGGCCGAAACGCACCACGCACCGCATCAGGAGCGTCCGGTTTCAAGTCGAACGTGTCCATGTGCGACGGACCACCGACGAGTTCGATAAAGATCGCCCGCCGAGCGTGATTGGGCCTGACCTCGCCCGCCGCGGCCATTTGTAACCAGTTAGGCAATGTGAGTCCGCCGATCCCGACCGCGCCGGTTCCGAGCGTGCCCATTCGAAGAATGTCGCGGCGTCGAACGCCATCACAGGTTTTGTGCAATCGCATATTTGATCTGAGGGGTTGCAAGGTAAGGACGGGGAATTAGTGCGTGATGATGAACTCTTTGGTGTTCACCAACGCCCACATGACCGATGAAAGACCATCGGCGACGGAATCGGAATCGTTGATGTACTGCATCGCAATCTCGAGTTCTTCACGATCAGGTGTTCGCGAGAGCGCCCGGAGATAAGCGTCCTCGACAATTGACTCGAGAGAGTCCGAGGCTTCTTTCGCGTTCGCATTGCCAGTCGAAACGAGTTGCCACGCATCGGGATCGGCAAGAATCGCGGACAGTGAGGGCGTTTCATAACCAAACTGTTTAAAACGTTTTCGCATGGCCTTATACGATTCCTCGAACTTCTCACGTTGCCCGGCACGGCGGTTCGGATTGAGTGCGAGGTAACGTTTGACACGAGCGATCATTTGAACTCGGTTTTGTTCTGCCTTACGAGCGATTTGGTCCTTTTGCGGATTGGATGCCTGCCCGGGGCCGGCTTCACCGAGACTCGCACATGCTTGGGCAACCCACCCATTTTTGGAGGCGAGCTGTTGATACATTTCCATGTCATTACGGAGATAAATGGATTGCAACAAACTCGGCGAATCGCTCCGGTCACAATCACAATTGCTCTCCCGCGCGGACTGTCCAAACACCTGCAACGCGAAATCACGTTGATTGCGGTTTTGAGGCACGTCGGCGGCAATCGCCATGTCTGACATCGTCGATCGCATTTTCTGCGTCTGAACGGTCGACTGCGTTGCCAATAACACCGCGTCGCGAATCACCTCGGCGGGCAAACGCCGTGGTACATGCCGACTGAAGTTCAGTCGATCATGCGAATTGCTGGCGTTGGTGATTGTGCTCCGCTGATAAGCATCGCTCGTCACGATCTCTCGGTGCAGCCAATGCAGATCAAATCCATGCTCGCGAAAACCATCCGACAGATATTTCAGCAGAGGCTGGTTGCTCGCCGGGTTAGCAAGATTCATGTCATCGGTTGGATTGATGATCCCGACACCGAAATAGTTCGACCAAACTCGGTTCACGATCGCAGGTGCAAAAAACGAATTCGCAGGATCACGCATCCACTGCATCAATTCCGCTCGTGGGTCGTCATCCAACTCGATCGGTTCGGCTTGACCGAGCACGTATCCCTTAGGCACCTCGATTGCGACCGCACTGCCTTTGCGTTTCTTATTTTGCTTCGCCGCCTTTTGACGTGCCGCAGCAGAGCGATTGACATAGATCAATTCCGGAAACGGAACGATTGCCCCTTCGTTGGCTCGTCGATAGATCAGCTTGCGTAATTCCCCGTTGTTCAGTTTCTTCCCACCGGTGATGTTGTCGAGCAACTCCTTGCGAATCGGATTGGCCTCTTTCGAAACCGTATTTCCTCTCGCGTTGATGCTCGCAAAGATCTTGGAAAACTGATCGAAGTCATCCTTGGACCACTGATCGAACGGGTGTTTGTGACACTGAGCACATTCGATCCGAATCCCCAAAAATGCGTAGGCAAAGCCGATGGCCCGTTCTTCAGGTTTTTGAAAATTGCGACGTGCCCAGAACAGCGGCATGCCGTCGCGAGCGGCGAACAGATTTTCGTTTCCAGGTTTGCACGCCTCGGTCATCGACTCGCAATATTCGCGATAGTCTTCCCCTTCCTGACGGCTCTGCGCGGTAACGATCCCTTCCACGATCTCATCATAAGGAACGTTGTCGTCGAGACGCACTCGGAGCCATTCGTACCACAGTCGCGACGCAGCACCTCGCATCGGCAAGACGTTGTTGAGTTCCTGTTCATTGTTGCCCGTCCAATCCGCAAATCGAGTCGCCCACCATGCGGCATACCCCGGCGCATCGAGCAAGTCATCGATCAACTCCTTTCGTTTATTTGGGTTTTCGTTCGCCAGAAAGATCCGGACCTCCTCGGCCGCGGGCAACGTTCCCGTAATGTCCAAACTGGCACGGCGAATAAACTCTGTGTCCGTGCAAATCGGCGAAGGGATAATTCCGAGTTTCGCATGTTTGGCAGCGATGAGTCGATCGACCGGATGACTCGATCCGGGCGGGGCGTCGATGTCGGCATCAACCTGCACACGGCGGGTTACGGCAATTGGCACCACGGCTCGGTCGTATGAGACGACCACGTGAGTGTCTCCCGACAACCCGCTGGCCACGAGACCGGATTCGTCGATCGCAGCTACCGCGTCATCGTTGCTCGCAAATCGACAGAGCGCCGTGACGTCCTCTTTCGAACCGTCGGCCCAATGTGCAATCGCCGTCAGTTGCTGCTGCTGATCGTCCGTGTTGAACTGAATTTCGGCAGGTTGAATCTCCAGTCGTTCCAAAGTCTGAATCGCTCTCTCGGTCGCCGCTCCCGATGCGATCCACCGGTGCAGCGTGTTGTACTGCCAACTGCCCTCGTCGAGTCTCTTTCCGCCCTCGTGCATGTCAGCGTCGATCGGCTTGGCCAAAATCAAACTCTCGGCAACATCATCAACGTCGACTCGGCCAGAGTTCTCATCCAACAAGGCCTCGTGGTCCGCCTTGAAGTCATAGCCAAACAGCGACAACTGGAATCCACCACGGCCTTGAAACGATCCGTGGCAAGACCGTCCGTTGCAACCGAGTCGTCCCAATAAAGGCATCACGTGCCGCTGAAAGTCAGGCACTTCAGCCGTTTCCGCATCAGCAAACCGCTGGGGCAGAGGTTTGAGAACCTTGGGAAAGCTGTCTAGTTTCACACCGGACGGCCGAGCTTTCGCGGGTGCCGGTTCCGAATTCGCGTCACCCGAAAAAGCGAGTGTCAGAACGAAAAAGGCGAGGACAATCAATCGGGGAGCAAACGACTGCGCAGGTCTCATCGCAACACTACCTATTTTTCTTATGAAAGATTGAGCCAGCTCGTTTCACTCGATGCGAGGCATCATGAAGACCGGCTCGGACAACGGGGGGCGAGGAAGGACAAAAACAGCTTCCGGGGGATTAAACACCCTCACGGGCCGTTTATACCCGAGTAAACCACAATCTCATAGAAAAGTTTTGTATTTTGTATGAACCATCAGTCGGATCGGCCCTCGAAGTAGCGATCTCCGCCTGCAAAATGCCGTCAACGAACAATGGGAACGCGTTACACATCTAGCCGTTGCAGCGAAAAAACGGCTGCGACGAACGATTTTGAAGCGGCATCACAATCACAAACCGCTCAACTTGAGCAGGTAAGGTCTTTGAGTGCTCTGCTTTGCAACTCGACGCGTCTCCGAACGGCGGTTTGGCAACGTCCGCTTCAGTCGGCGTTTTCGATTGTCCGCGCGAGGATGGCGTTGACCAAGGGCGGCGTGAGGCGGTCTGAGTATACGAGAGCCTTGCCACCCAAACTGAGTATCACCTCGGATCGACATGCCACGATTGCAGCGTACGCGGCGCGGGCAACACGGTCGGCCGGCCAACTGCCGAAGCTCTTGGATTTTTGCCCCGCCTCCGTTCCAACAAGTGAATCGAAAAACTCGCTCTTCGTGGTGCTCGGGCTAACCAACACGACGGCGATACCATCGGACGTCAGTTCCGCGCGAATCGAATCGCTCCATCCATGCAAGGCGAATTTGCTCGCACAATACTCGCTCTTCTCAGGAACCGCACGGTGCCCCAGAACACTACCGATGTTGCAAATCACGGGCGTACATTGCCGTGTCGGGAAATCGTTCGCTGCATTTCGCAACATCTCCATCGCTCCGCGGGTCCACTCCACCGGGGCGTGGAAATTGACCTCCATGATCTGACGCATTCTTTCCGGATCGGCATCCATGAACCGGCCTATCCCACCCACTCCCGCGTTATTGACGAGTAAGTCGAGCTTTCCCTCACCAAGCACGCGTACCTGCTCGAGTGCCTGATCCCGGACCGACATGTCGGTGACGTCGCCAACGATCGGAATGACTTCTGCCTTCGGTGACAAACGTTTTGCCTCGGCGACTAGTTCCTCGAGTCGTTCCCGCCGACGCGCCACCGCAATCACTCGGCACCCTTTGCCCGCGAGCAGCAGCGTGAGTTCTCGGCCGATCCCACTGCTGGCACCGGTCACGACCGCGAGACTCCCTTCGGGTCGCCATCTTCGGCGTCGGTTGGTCCACGGCGCCGGTTTCGATTTCGAGGGCGCAGCCATTGGTTCTACGCCACTTCACTCGAAGGAGTATCAGCGTCGTGGGCATCCGCCTGAGCACTCTGCGTATCTGACACCGCCTCAACCTCCGGTTTAGCGAGTTCGTCGGCGAGCTTCAAATGGGTCGGCGTGATACGCATTGCCGAACGATTGACTTCGCCCATCGCGGCGGCGGGCATTCGAACACGGACAGTAACGTGCGAATCGTGAAATTTGCGAGACTCGACCTTCCCCTTCGCGGACAGGTACGCGAGGAGTTTGCCATCATGGTGCGACACGTCGACCTCCACATCGAGAAATTCACGCGACAAGGCCTCGCCGACCGCTTCGCAAAGCGGGATCAATCCTTTCCCGGTCTTCGCACTCACGGGGATCGCATGGGGATATCGATCGAGAACCCGGTTGAGAATCCGCGGGCTTTGGATCGAGTCGATCTTGTTGAGAATCAGCAACGTGTCTTTCTCTTGGATGCCGAGTTCCTCGAGCACCTGAAAGACCGCGGTGATTTGCTCGAAAACGTTGGGGCTACTCGCGTCGGCGACGTGCATCAACAAATCAGCTTGACGCGTCTCTTCGAGTGTTGACTTAAAACTCGCAACGAGAGAGTGAGGCAGGTCGCGAATGAATCCGACCGTGTCACTCAATAGCACGTGTCCCCAATTAGGAAGGTGCCATCGTCGCGTTCTCGTTTCGAGCGTTGCGAACAATTTGTCTTGCGCAAGAACGCCCGCCTCAGTTAACGCGTTCATCAACGTGCTCTTGCCGGCGTTGGTATATCCGACCAAGGAGATCGTTGGCAATTCGTCGCGTCCGGCAACCTGCCGCTCACGACGCGATTCCACTTTCTCGAGTTCCATCTTTAAATCGTGGATTCGTTTCTGCGCCAACCGCCGGTCGACCTCGAGTTGCTTCTCACCAGGACCACGCATGCCCACGCCCATCGATTGCCGCGACAGGTGAGTCCACATTCGCTTCAGCCGCGGCAACGAATACTCGAGCTGAGCGAGTTCAACGGCGAGCCGCGATTCATGTGTCCGCGCCCCGGCGGCAAAGATATCGAGAATCAACTCGGTCCGGTCAATCACTTTCGCGTTGGTTGCTTTTTCGAGGTTGCGAACCTGCGCCGGTGAGAGATCGTTGTCGAAGAAGATCACGTGCGCTTCATGGCGTTCCACCATCAATCGCAACTCTTCCACTTTGCCTTTACCGAGATACGTCGAGTGATCTGGGGTTCCTCGGCGCTGCGTCAATTCATCGACGACTTCGGTGCCAGCGGTGGTCGCAAGACCGTGAAGTTCCTCCAGCGGGTCGTCCTCGACGACCGAACCGGGCAGGATAAGACGCGCTAGGATGCTGCGTTCGGGACCGTCATCGACTAGAGAGATCAAGTCCGAAGATTTGTGTTGATGAGACACGAGGTGGATTGGGACTCCGAAAGAGAGGTTTGAGCGACGCCGGGTGCGTCCACGAGGCTGCAGGTTACCATTTTAATCCCACAAGGGACATTCTGCCGCCGGGAAAGGTTCAACGTTCGAAAGTAGATTTATTACGTAATATGTGGTGGTAGTGTTGGGCAAATCGGTGCGATTCGTCCCGAACATACTGCAATAATCGCAGCGCAAACGCACTTTTGCTCAGTCGCAGCGGCTCCGAATTCCCCGGACGAAAAATCTCCTCATCGCGTTTGGCCAGCGAGATCACCGTCGGTGGCGTGATTTCCTGATCGCGAAAAGCCGCCATGGCGGCACTGAGTTGCCCCTTCCCGCCGTCGATCAAAAGAATGTCGGGAAAGGGATCCCCGGCATCGCTGAGCCGGCGGAACCGACGTGAGACTACCTCGTAGATGCTGCGAAAGTCATCGATGCCTTTGACGTCCTGGATCTTGTACCGGCGGTAGCCCGGTTTGAACGGGAGCCCATCAATGAACTGCACCAACGAAGCAACGGTTTCGTTCCCTCCCAGATGCGCGATGTCGACGCCTTCGATGATCCGCGGAGTCTCGCTGAGATTCAAAACCTTTTTCAAACCCGTCAGTCCCTTCTTCGGGTCGATGTAGAAAACCTCTGGTTGTGCGTGAGTGTCAAGTTCGCCGCGTTCGCTGAGTCGTTCGAGCATCTTGATTTCGTCACGTAGTACCGCGGCGCGTTCGAAATCCAACTCTTTGCTCGCGGCGGTCATTTCCGCGTTTAACTCTCTCAGCAGTTTCGTCTTCCCGCCATCGAGAAACGTCTGCAGCCTCTTGATGTCGCGACGATAGTCTTCTTTGCTGATACGGAAATTACACGGCGCCGTGCATTGATCGATACTGGCCAACAAACAGGGACGAAACCATTTCCACTTTTCATCCGATTCGCTGATGTCGAGTGTGCAAGTGCGGAACTTAAAGATCCGCTGCATCACCTGAATCGCACCTCGGAGTGCCCCGGCGCTCGTGAAGGGCCCGTACAGTTTGACTCCCGAGGTCTTGGGTTCGCGTGTGATTTCCACACGAGGGAATTCCTCTCGCGTCGTAATCATCAGGTACGGAAACGTCTTATCGTCTTTGAGGTCTTTGTTGTTGCGAGGCTGGATGTCTTTGATCAACCGTGATTCCATCAACAACGCATCGACTTCACTCTCGCACTGAACAAAATCAATATCAGCAATGTCGCTGATCCAGTCCGCCGTGCGGGCGTCTTCGGAAGCCGCTTTGAGAAAATAGCTGCTCGCGCGACTTCTTAGATTTTTCGCCTTTCCCACATAGATCACCACCCCCGCGGCATCCTTCATGAGGTACACGCCTGGTTCCTGAGGGAACGTCTTCACCTTGGCTGCCGCGTGGGCATTGCCCTTGAACTCGAACGTCGCACCCCCAGCTACTCCTTCGGAGAGTTCCGAAGGGGATTCGGGAGTTGGTTCAACAGTATTTTTGGGGTCGGGTCGGTTGATCTGAGGTCCGTCCTTGGGGATTGGGATGTTCGGGGCAGCGTGATCACGCCGGTAATCCGGTTCCCAACGATGTGACCGGTCGTCCTCGTTCTACCGAGCAGTGGGGAGCCGACACAGATAGGTTACCGAATCGTCTAGCCTCGGAAATGGGCCACCCCAATTGGTCTGACCGGAATGATCGGCACAAAACACGTTCGCCAATCCACTCAAAGGATTGGAAGACCATGCATTTTACGCAAACGCACAATTGTGACCAAGAGTTTGCCAGATATTCTCAACTGGATTCAGGGATTGTTGGCGGACAATCCACTCAGGCGATCGACAGCCCACCCGGGTTTCGATGGCCGAAAGTACCGAATCAGTGCGGGAAGTCGCCTCAACTAACCGTCTTCGATCGTTCTTTCGTACAAAACTTTTGTTCAAAGCAGTCCTCGCATCGCTCCGACTTGCGTTCGCACTTGTGTGCGTCGGAATCGGACTGATACTCGGTGCTCAGTGGTTCGGATTCATCCCCGATTCACGCATCGAGCAGGAAATTGCGCGCCGAAAGACCTGTCAAAATATCGCCATCAGCACGCTCGATGACATCCGAAATCAGCGTTGGCCGATTCTCGATTCGATGCTTCGCACGATCGTCAACAAAGACGACCAATTGCTCTCAATTGGCATTCGGACGGACGTGGGCGTTCTGCGCATTGCGACCGACAATCACACGCGGTGCTGGCATTCTCCGGAGGCAGCCAGAAAACTCAACGCCCCCGACGGTTCCAAACCGATCGTGGTTGACGACGTTCCGGAATGGGTTCGAAGTGGACAATCGGCATCGAAAAAGACGAACGCACCTTCCAGCCGTTCGGGTCTGAGTTTCACCGAAGACGGTCGTGCAAAGATCCGCTCGCTCGCAAAGAAATTTACCGGTGCCGGGCAGACCGACGAGGCTGCCACTGCCAGCGCACCGTCGGATCCGGCAACACAGACCAACGACAACCTGTGTTTAGAAATCCCGATCATGTTGAAGAATCAACACTGGGGCAACTTGGAATTTTGCTTCCGGAACCCACCGACCGGACTGTTCGGTGGCGTGCTCGACGCGGGAATCACCAAATTCATTATCTTCTTCGTCGCGTGTGGGATGGGCTCCTACACACTGCTGATGATGCGAATCATGGGTGTGTTCTCGCGCACCCAAGTCGTTCCGGATCGTGTTCGTCAAGCTCTCGACACGCTTGCGGAAGGCCTGCTAGTCCTCGACGGATCCGAGAAAATCGTCCTCGCTAACGAAAACTTCCTGACCATCAATGGTTTCGAGATGGAAGAACTGATCGACCGATTGGCGTCGGACCTGCCGTGGTTCTTCCCTGGAAACGCGACCGGAGACTCTTCGCCCAAACGGGTCTTCCCATGGAGCCGCGCGATTCAAGAACGTCAAAGCGTCACCGCGGAAATCCTCCGTATGACCGGACGTGATGGCGTGCACCGTGTGTTCAGCGTCAACGCGGGGCCGATCGGCGAAGACAACAAGCAAAAGGGTGCACTGGTCACTTTCCAAGACGTCACCCACGTTGAAAAACACCGGGTCGAACTTGAAAACATGTTGACGATGCTCCGCAAGAGCAAAGACGAAATCCAAAAGAAGAACCAAGAACTGGAAATCCTGGCCACCCGCGATGCGTTGACGGGTTGTTTGAACCGTCGCGCGTTCTTTGAGCGGATGGAACCGATGCTCGAACAGTTCCGCCGCGAAGGCCGTCCGCTGTCGTGCTTCATGGTCGACGTCGATCACTTCAAGAGCGTGAACGACACTTACGGTCACCACACTGGTGACGAAGTGCTTCGTTCGGTTTCGGCGGTCCTACGTCAAATGTTCGAAGAACAACACATCGTTTGTCGTTACGGCGGCGAAGAGTTCTGCGTCATGCTGCCTGGATTTGATCTTGATCAGGCGTTCGATGAGGCGGAACGAACACGCCTGGCGATTATGAATGTTCGCCTAGCCGACCCGGAAGCACTCCGTTTGACCGCGTCAATCGGAGTTAGCGAAACCCGATTCGGCGCCGCCGAAACCCAAGACCTGATCAACCAGGCCGATGAGTGTTTGTATGTCGCCAAACGTGGCGGACGAAACCAAAGTGTGGTGTATGACCCCGAGCGTGTATCGGTGCTCGGTGAAGAAGAACCTCAAACCACCGACATCGCCGATCCTGATCTGGCGAAGCTACCGTTCCACGCGGTCACCGCGTTGGTATCGGCTCTGGCCTACCGAGACCCGGCAACGGCCGAACACAGTCGACGGGTTGCCGACCTTTGCGTGAAAGCATCGGACGGATTGCTCTGCCAGAGAGAAACCTACGTGCTCGAGATCGCCGCATTGCTGCACGACATCGGCAAAATCGGCGTTCCAGACACCGTACTGCATAAGCCAGGACCGCTCGACGAGAGCGAGTGGAAGATCATGCGTCGACACAACACCGTCGGCCTCGATATCATCGCCGGAACATTCCACTGCGACGAACTCGAAAACGTCATCCGCAGTCACCACAGCATGTCACGCGACCGTGGGTCGAACCGACCGATCGATTTCAAGAGCATGTCGATTTCGGCGCGACTGCTCAAAATCGCGGACACGTACGACTCGATCACATCCGACCGAACCTATCGTAAGGGGCGCAGCAGCGAAGAAGCCGTTCTCGAACTGCGTCGTTGTGCAGGAACTCAGTTCGACACCGAATTGGTCGAACACTTCCTCAAACGGACCGTGCTCGGAAACGACGACATGGCGCTCGGGTACCCAACCTCCCGAGGAATCGCACTCGCGGTACCGAAGCACCTCGCACTGAAAATCGGACAACAGATCGAACAACTTGCCGACGCGATCGACGCCCAAGACATTGAAGGTCTACAAAAACTCGCCGCTGAATTAGCCGAAATTGCGGAAGAGAACTACCTGATGCCCATCGTTGATTCCGCGGCACGAATCGGAATCGTCGCGCAAGAGTCCGAAGAGGACATGCAGTGGATCAATCTCTTCAAAGAAACTCAGATTCTGATGGACCTCTGCCGGGCCACCCAGAACGCTCACCTCGCCGAATCGAGTCACTCGCACTAAGCGGTCAATGCTGTTGTCTCGGCATTACCGAATAGGGATGACGCGCAGGGCCTGACCTAAAAGCGTCCGATTTTAGAGTTCACCGTATTGACGACAATCGGTTTTAGCAGCCCAACAAAACCGCTCCGAAGTGCTCGAACAAACGTGTCGATGACCGCATCAATCTCGTCAATCGTGATGCAGAGGGGAGGAACAAAACGGATCAAGAATGGCTTGTCGGGATTGAACGCAACCAAGACGGGTTGTCGCGCATCGTTGACGCAGCGTGATGCAATCAAACCGCCGAACGAGCCCCGGAGCAATCGCGGCAGTTTTGATTCCTCAAACTCGATCCCAATCATCAGCCCTTCACCGCGAACTTCTTTGACAAACTTTAGATCACCCGACTTCGCTCTCAAACGCTTCAAAAAATGCTCTCCAGCGACTTTGGCATGATCAGCGAGCCCGAGCGTTTCCCCCGCTTCGATCGCGTGGAGCGCCATGTGGGCGCCGAACTGACAACGATACATGTTTGCATATCGTTCCACCGCAGCGGCGTTGGTTTCGCTCGCTCGCTGGTAGACTTGGTCGGTCACCAAAGTTGCCGAAACCGGAAACACGTTATCGCTCATCGCCTTGCCCATCAAGACGATGTCCGTTTCCGCGATCTTGCCTTGATGATTTAGAAAACGTCCGGTTCGGTACATTCCCGTTTGAATTTCGTCGATGGCGATGAAGAATCCATGCTCCTTCTTTTGCGTGACTAAGAAATCCAAGAATTCTTGCGGGCACGCTTTGACGCCGCCCTCTCCTTGAACGGTTTCCAAAATAACCACTGCAACGTCGTCCGTTGCGAGCAGATCGAGCAACTCCTTTTTGCCTTGGTCACCAAACGGGTCCACATAATGGATGTGTGGATACAGCGGCCCGAACGGGATTTTGAAACGATCGCGTGACGTTGCGATTAACGAAATCAGGGTCTTACCACCGAATCCGCCCTTCAACGCAACGATCTTTTTCTTGGGAGCCGACGCGAGCAACGCCATCGTTAACGCAGCTTCCGTCGACGTCGCACCACTGACGGCGGGAATGACATGTGCAAACCCGGTCTTCTCTTGGACACGCGTTTGCAGATCCGCCCAGTAGTCATGGTTCTCATCGTGATCGTTCATCACCGCGTCGACGACGTCCGCCGGATTGTGTCCGTGCAGGTTGACGCCGTACGTCCCGGATGCGTCGATCACACTCTCGTCGCCTCGTCTCGTCGCCGTCGTGATCCGTGCCCCGTACGCCGAACGGATGTTTTTGTTGAGGCCACTGATGTTTAACATCGTCGCCATTTTGGGGCTGCAGTGCGTTTCATACAACTTTGTGGCCGCCGGATGCGATTCAACCGCCTGTTGCATTGAGTCCGCGACCGAACGCGGCAGATCCGCAAACCCTGGAGTCGACTGCAAGTAAGTCAACATCGTCGAGAGACTCGCACTGTTGCCGCCCCACGTGTTGCTGTGCAGGTTGTAGTCTTTGACGTTATCCCACACCTTAAAGATCGGCTTCGACATCAAGAAGCAACCGGCCGGGATCTTGTGATCGGCTAGGTTCTCGCCAAATGCGATCACATTCGGCAAACACTTCAAACGCGACGCGACAGGTCCGCCGGCCGACAAATCGGTGGTCGACTCATCAAGAATCGTAAAGATTTCATTCTCTGCCGCGTGGCGGATGACGTCGTTGAGCGAATCGCTGGATATCTGGTCCGCGTACCGGATCAGAAGACTCGATGGCGATTGCTCTCTTGCGTAAGCACAGAAACGATCGAAATCGTCGAAGTAAACCAACCCGGGCACGAGAGCTTCGTCCACACCGAAAGAGAACGGGTCGAACATCTGCTGCAGCCAATGGGTCGGATCGTAGACCGCCGTCACGAGAGGCTGGTTCGGCCGGCGAACAAAATGGTTGTGGCGAACCACTTTCAACGCCCCGGAAATGGACTCCGATGTCGAACTGCAAAAGAACGCATGAAAGGCCTGAGGATCAGGACGATTGCCGTTCACCAACGCGTGCAACAGGCACGCCGCACGAGCCTCGAACGATGAAATCTGCATGCGAACGTAAAACGGCACCCGCTCGCGAACATGAGTTTTCAAACGCTCCACATCACCCGCGCCAAAGCCATTGGATAAAAAATTGTATTGCGAGGCAGTATCCATCGTCATGTTTGACCGAAAGGGCGAGAGCGAAAAGGAGACGGGGAACGTTATGACAAAATCGAGTGTATTTCCTCGATCGTCTCTTGAGGCATGTCGTCAATTATTTTCGCAGCAGAATGCGGCAATGAATAGTTGTCGACCGTGCCTTTGGCAAGATCTCGAGCCGAACGCGGGTTAGCGAGCAATAACAAAATGACAGCCGTCGCGGGGACCAGACTCAAAAGGTCCTCACTCGGCCGTGTCATCTCACTTTCGCAGCCATCACGGCGAGTCCAATGATGCAGCAACTTTTTGACTAATTGTGTCCGCGATGCACCGTTGTAGGCGTCGGCAATCATCACGATAAAACCGTTATGGCTCAGCACACCTGGCTGAACGTCAGGCATGCGGTTAACGTGCTCGCCCACCGATATTCGCACTGTCGCTTCACACAGATTCACGCCGCCCACCAAGGCATTGAATGATTCGCCGATCCGAGGATTGCATTCGATGTAAAACGGCTGCTGCGTTTCAGCCTCGTAGAAGTATTCCAACGAAAGCGGCCCGTGCCAGTTCAACGCACTCCCGAACCGCTGGACGTGCTCTAACACAGGTGCGTGAATCGCAGTTCGACGCAGTGCCGGACCTCCTCCGATCCCCGTTGCGAGAACATCCGCACAAGCGGCCCCGACTAGCCTTCCGTCCTGAAAAACCGCACTGACTTCGGCTTGCCTGCCCGGGGCGGGTTGTTGGATCACGATCGGCAATCCTTCCTTCCACACTCCGGCGTGCTCGAAACGCTCGACGGTGTCGCGGAGTTCCGTCAGGTCCCCGACCCGCTCGACGCCCAAACTCGCGGTGCTGTGAGCGACCTTCACAAAACAAGGGAAGTTCTCGTGAGCGAATAGTTCCGATTTGGTTTCGACGATTCGTGACACCGGTGTCGGCAGTGTGAGTTCGTTCATCAAAGTGGCAAACTCTGCCTTGCTCTGAACTCGCTGGATCGCATTGAAATCCGGAACCGCTAGCCCGACGTGCTTTTGCAGTTGATCACGAAAACGCGAAAACGCATAAACCTGTTCATGGGTCGGGAATAAAACATCGTACCCGTCCTGGCGAACGCGATCCGCGACGAAGCGAATGTAGCCGATCGGGTCTTTGGCGATTTGAGGACAAGCGATCCGTCGCGACACTCGCGTCGAAAAACGGCATTGGCACCACATGGACGGATCGAGGATATCAACCGAGTAGTTACGCGGCAGGCCGTAGAGCGTTTGCCTAGCAGAATTGCTCGAACCTTCCGAAAGGAGAATGCGAGGATTTTCGACGGTTCGATTCATCTCGATGGTGGGTTCCGTATACGAACGGTAGAATGGCGATGGTTTGGTTCAGAATCCCTTCTTGCTCGTGCGAACACATGTCCTCTCCGCGTCGGTTTTCGACACGCTTGATTCGATCACCGGTCTTCTACACGATTCTCGTTATTCTCGTTGCCGGCTGGTTTACCATGCAGTGGTTAGCGGAGAACGACATTGAACAAATTCGACAAACGTATGGTTTGAATGCGGTCGCCATTTTGCTTCCCACGCATGTGTTGATGGCGTTGACTCCGTTTCCTTCCGATCTCTTTTCGATCGCAAACGGAGCACTCTATGGCGTCACCATCGGTACCGGATTGAGTTGGATCGGCTGGTATATCGCCGCGTTGATTCAGTTCGGACTCGGACGGCGGGCACGAAAGGACTTTGACTTGGAACAAGAGGTAAACCGCATTCCGAGTTGGCTCCGTGGCGTGCCCGTCGAGCATCCATTGTATTTGATTGGTATTCGTCAGGTCCCGTGGCTAGGAATGCATATCGGCTCGTTCGTGCCGGGTGCGGCCGGCGTGAACTGGCGGAGGTTTCTGTGGTGTTCCGCCATCGGCACGTTCCCCGGTTCGTTGTTAATGACCGCGATCGGGGCGGGCATTGTCCATTGGTCTTAAGGGTCCATTGGTCGTAAAGCCCCTTGGTCATAAGGCGTCCATTGGCCACCAGTCACTTGTTCATCAATCGGACGCTGCGGTGTCCGATAATGCCCGAAACTTTTCCGCCAATTCTTGCTTCGCCGCGAGAAACGGATGTTTGTACGCGTAGGTATCGTTTCCTTCACCTGACGTTTGTATTTGACGATGCTCAGCCCAGGTTCCCTCTGGCACACGGACCACCGTCACGCCAGCCATACGGTGGCCCTGCAAACGATCATCGTACTCGCAATTCACCTCACTGAGACGCTGATCGACGCGAGCGGCAATCTCGCGAACTTTCTCCGCGTCGAACCGTTCCTCGATGAGCAGTCGATAATAGGCAGGATCCCCCGGCACGGGCACCAAGCTGTAATGGTCGATGAGGACCCCACAATCTTGAAATGCTTGCCCGACCGCTTGTGTAACCTGCAACTCACTGAGCTTCTCGCCCGTCATGCTGGAATAGTGAGCGCCTTTGTTTAGGAAGGTCAACCGCGGGCATTGTCCGAGGAAACCGTCGCAGCGGACGACGTCGTGAATGTCATAGCGATACAGACCACTGAGCGTTGACATCAGCAAAAAGTATTCTTGCCCCTCTTCCAGCTCGTGAGCTTCCAACACCGTGGGATTGGGTGTTCCGTGTTCTTCGGTAGGA
Source organism: Aporhodopirellula rubra (assembly GCF_014192335.1). GTDB lineage: Bacteria > Planctomycetota > Planctomycetia > Pirellulales > Pirellulaceae > Rhodopirellula > Rhodopirellula rubra. Next base: position 233,095 of record NZ_JACHXU010000005.1, read on the forward strand.
ATGAACTCAAAAAAATGACTCTCGTAGTCGAGCAATCCCGCACACGATTCGTCCTGCATCGGCGAGGTCATGTGCCCTTCACTGGCAGACAACCCATGATCTCGCAGCGGCGCGCCGCCAAAGTACTGTCGAACGCTCGGTAGGTACGCAGCCACCGATCCACCCATCCAAACAGACACGACCGAAAGGCCCGGCCAAAAGTCTTTGGGGTACAGGTGACCGGTTCGTTCGACCACCGCGTCGAGTTCCTTGGCTCGTTTTCGATTCGGCCCTTTGCCGCGTTGCTTCAGCACGGCTCGCACGTCCGCCGGCACGTCCACGTGATCAGAAAGAGTCCCATCGTGAACGTCTCGAATCAGCCGCTCTTTTTGCTCGTCGGCCATCCGGGCGAGATGCATTAACGTCAACGGGTTCGCGGTCACAATCATGCCAACGCGAGGTGACTCAATGGCCACGCGCAAGGAGGCATACTGTTTGTTCTCGGTGCCTTTGACCTTGAGGAGTGCGTTGGGCAGGATAAAAAGCGAATTCGTGATCCGAGGCCGAGTCTCCGCCGCCAATCCACTGATGCTGCCGCACGGGATACCGCCGGCGGTCCGAAACTGATCCCAATCGCTCGCCAGTGTCAACGTATGTTTGGAGAGCAGGTCGTTGTGATCCCGGTAGGTCGCCAATCCCCAGTAATTCCAACTCCGTCGATACTCTTCGAAGAAATGGTTGGTGATCGGCACGTATTTCGACTCGCTCGTCGTTCCCGACGTCATCGAGAACATCAGCACTTTGGTGTCAGGGCCGAACAACGCGCCCGGATTGCCGTTCTTGACCTGCTCGATGTACGGGCGGTAGGTCTCGTAATTTGCGATCGGCACGCGGGCGCGAAAATCCTCTACGCTGCGGATCTTTTCAAACCCGTGTTCCCGTCCGAATTGGCTGTCTTGATTGAGCCGAATTTTCTCCATCAACCGCCCCCGCTGAACGGCCTGACAATCAGCCGTGCCATGGAGATATCGCTTCAGCCGCCGAAGCCGCCATTGGAGATACCCGAGGCGAACGTAATGGGAGATGGAATGCATGAATTCAGTCGTGAGAGGAAATCCAGAACGGGTCGTATCGTAATCCCCTTGGGCTGTCGTACAAGGACGCTATGACGTAACATTCCGACTCCCTCAGGAGCGTGAAATGGGGCCCAAAATCCGGCGATTGCGGGACCATTGCTGACATCGCGTCGGCCCCCACGCGGCGACGTCACGATTCGACGAAAATAGCGGAAATGACTGAGAAACAGCCCGACCTAGGCGACCCGAGTTTGTTCAGCTCGACATACGTGCGTTTGGCCGCTCTAGCGGTACTGGGACTCCTGGTATCGGCGCCCTTCGTCGTCCACGGTTCAGACAGCGGTTTGTTGTCGATGTTCAACGCTCCGCTGATGTGGGTCGATCGGGATGCCAGCGCCCGTCGCGAATTCAACGAGTTCATCGACCTCTTCGGTGCTCATGACATGATCGTCGTCACCTGGCAGGGTTGCGAAGTCGACGACGAACGTCTGAGGGAAGCCGCCAACGCGATCGAGAAAGTCCAATCCGATCGCGCCGCATCCAATCAAGAACGCCTGTTCAACAATGTGTTCTCGGGCAAGACGCTGCTCGACTCTTTAACATCGATGCCGATCGATCTGTCTCGACAGGTCGCGTTGGACCGTCTCAACGGAGTCCTCGTGGGACAGGACGATAAGACCAGCGGCCTCGTCGTCGAACTAACCGAATATGGAGCCGTTCAGCGACGTGAAACGATCCCGTTGATCAAACAAACGATCACGAACGCGATCGGCATTCCCGAGGACGAATTGATCATCACCGGGCCGGCGATTGACGGCATGGCGATCGACGACGAAAGCAGCCGCTCGATCCAGCAATACAGTATCCCGTCGATCTTGATCTCGCTCGTCCTGTGCGTGGTCTGCCTGCGATCCATTTGGCTGACGATCCCAATTCTGGCCGTTGGCGCGTGGGCGCAAGGCTTCATGCTCGCGTCGGTGTACTACGGCGGCGAAACGATGAACGCGATCCTGATCGTTCTCCCCGCACTCGTGTTTGTCCTTGCTGTCAGTGTCGGCATCCACCTCGCCAACTACTTCCTTGAGGAGATCGACGCGGGGGAAGGCAGCAACGCGCCTCGGCGTGCGATTCGCAAGGCAACCGGCCCCTGTGTCCTAGCGGCACTGACCACTGCCATCGGGCTCGCTTCACTTTGCATCAGCGACGTCGAACCGATACGCCAATTCGGTTTCTTGGGAGCGATCGGTGTCCTCGTTTGCGTCGGATTGCTGTTCTTGATGCTGCCCGGCTTCATGGTGATTTGGTTGAAGGTGTCGCACGGACGTTACATACCGCGAACACGTCACCACTCATCTGGTAACGCTGATGGAGCTTCCGCGTCCGATTGGCTTTCCTTTGCCAGCGTCTCGGGATGGATCGCTCGATACAGTCTTGTGATACGAACACTGTGCATTACCGCGATGATCGTGTGCGGGTTCGGCTTGGTCCGCTTACGAACCACGATCGATGTCGTCTCGTTGCTTTCCGAAGACAACCGTGCGGTCAAAGACTTTCATTGGGTCGAAGAGAACATTTGCCCGTTGGTCCCCATCGAGGTAGTCATCTACTTTGATCGCGACAGCAACGTTGACCCGATCGACCGGCTGAGAATCGTCGCCGCGATTCAGAATCAAATCTCACAAATCGAAGTCTTAGAAGGAACGATGTCCGCCGTGACGTTTGTCCCGAGCTTCCCGCGGCTAACAGGACTCGGCTCCACGATCCGCAAAACCGTATTCCTGCGACAGATCGACCAGAGTCGTGACGATCTGATCGAATCACATTTTCTTGCCGAGAGTGAACGAGGCGACGCTTGGCGGATCAGCGCGAGAGTGAAGGGGCAGGCGCATTTCGACTACGGGCAGTTTCTCGACCGGTTACAAACCGAAGTTGATTTTGTTCTCTCCAAAGCGGAGGAAGCGGGCTACCACGGCATCTCGTCTTCCAGTACCGGCGTCTTGGTACTGGTTTACCGCATCCAAAAAATGTTGCTCGCGGATCTGTTTTACAGTTTTCTAACCGCACTCGCTCTCGTCGCCGTCGTAATGATGGTCGCCCTTCGCAGCATCCCGGCGGGACTGCTCGCGATGCTGCCAAATGTCTTCCCGACACTGGTTCTCTTCGGCACGATGGGATGGTTTGAACACGCCATCGACATCGGTACCGTCATGACCGCCAGCGTCGCTCTCGGTATCGCCGTCGATGGAACCTTCCATTTCCTGAAATGGTTCATTCAATCACTCAATGATGGTGAATCGAAAGAGTCAGCGATTAAAATTGCCTACGAACGGTGCGGCGGTGCCTTGATTCAGACAACGATTATTTGTGCATGCGGGCTCATGATCTATTCCTTCAGCGGCTTCTTACCGGTACGCCATTTTTCATGGATTTTGCTGATGATGCTGGTCGCGGCACTTTTTGGCGACCTCGTCTTATTGCCGGCTTTGTTAGCGGGCAAACTGGGCGACCTGCTTGGAAACGTCAATCCGTCGTCACCTGACACAACACTCCCGCCCGCCAGTACCGAGTTGCCCAAGTGACCGCCACATCGACAGCGTCCACACTATCGACCGTGCCATCGGCGAACGCGAAGTCGGCAGCGAACGATACCGCAGTGAAAAAAATCAGCGTCATCGGGGCAGGTGCGATCGGAGCGATGTTCGGCGGGTTAATTAAACGTAACAACCCCGATATCGACGTCGTCATGATCGCACGCGGCGACCATTTAGAAACGATGCAGGAACGGGGCTACGTTGAACTGCGAGGCGACTGGGGCAACGTTAACGCACAAGTGACGGCATCGTCCGAACCGTCCGCGATTGAAGGCTCCGATCTCGTTCTCTTCACCGTCAAGACTCAAGACACCGCGACAACCGCCCAAAGGTTCGCCGAATCGATCGGCGACGCAACGGTGGTTTCGCTTCAAAACGGGATCAACCAACACATCCTATCGCAGACGATTCGCAAAGATCGGTTGCTGGTGGGGATGACGGCTACCAACATGGCAATCGTTGCTCCCGGTGTGATCGAGTGTGCAAGGCGTGGCGTGAGTGTGATCGGTCCAGCATCGAAGGACGTCACCCCCGAGGTGGTTGAAAACGCTCGCCGACTGCTCGACTCATCGGGATTGCCCGTCGAAGCCTCCGAGCAAATCCTCGGCGTGCAGTACAACAAACTGTTATTCAACACGATGGGATATGCGTCCGTGTTGTCCGCGACCGACTTTTTAAGCGGTGGGATCTTCAATCGCAATTGGCGCAACAGCGTTGCATTACCGATCCTGCAGGAGGGCTTTCGCGTGTTGTCCGCCGCCGGGATTCCGTTGCAAAAAGCCAGCGGCGGATCCGACGTTCTGCGGTTTCATCGATTGATGCGAATCCTCAACGTGCCCGGGCTCGATTCGCTGGTTCGGTTGGTCGCACAAGGACCGCTGCATCCACCACGTTTGGTGTTCTCGGTCTATCAAGATCTCATGCGAGATCGACCGACAGAAATTGATTACGTCAACGGAGAGATCGCCCGACTCGCGAGCGAAAGCGGAGTCCCCGCACCGTACAACTCGGAAGTGGTCCGCATGGTGCACAAGATGGAAAAATCCAAAGAGAAGCATTTCATGAGCCGCGAAGAAATCGCTCAGCACTTCCGATCACTCGGAGCGAAATAGCGATGCGTGTAGCAGAATTGACGGGCATGATCGTCCGACTTCAATTGAAGAAGGAATTCAAACACGCATCGTTTTCTCGATCTTACAGCGACAACTTCATTGTCCGGTGCCAACTCACCGACGGAACCGTCGGATGGGGCGAAGGAATCCCACGGACGTACGTCACGGGTGAATCTCCCGAAGGCGCCATGGAGCAACTCGCCTCCACGGATCTGTCACAACAACTCGGCGCGGACTGCGGCGATTGGCACGACGTGATGCAGATGTGCGGCGACTATTGCCCCAATGTCGGCACGGACAATCCTCGTGATTGCCTCGCGAACGCTCATCGATGCGCGGTCGAATTGAGCATCCTTGACGCGTTCGGCAATCTCTTCCAATCTCCTCTGAGCGAAGTGACAAAAACACTTGCCGTCGCGTCACCCATCTACAAATCATCCGATCGAGTTCAGTACTCCAGCGCGATCAGCACTGGTAGCCCGCGGAAAGAAACACTGAGTTCATTGGCAATGCGGATCTACGGCTTCGGGCATTGCAAAGTGAAAGTCGCGATGCACCCCGATCTCGACGCGGCGCGACTCAAACGCATGCGACGATTTGTAGGCAAACGCATGGACCTGCGAGTCGATGCGAACGAAGCGTGGAGCCCCAATGAGGCGGCCAAACGCATCGAAGAACTCGAGCCCTACGCAATCACCTGCGCCGAACAACCAGTCCACCACGATCACGTACGGTCATTGGCAACCGTACGCAGGAACGTGCGAACGCCAATCATGCTCGATGAGTCACTCACGAGCGAACACGATGCCGCGTGCGCGATTGAAGACGAAACCTGCGACCTATTCAATATCCGTCTTTCCAAGTGCGGCGGATTCCTCAATAGCTTGAACCTCGCAATCATGGCCCATCAAGCCGGACTCGGATATCAACTCGGCTGCCATCCCGGTGAGTCGGGAATTTTATCCGCCGCTGGACGACACTTTGCCTCATCCGTCAATGCGATCCGCTATCGAGAAGGTTCCGCCGATCGACATCTTCTCAAAGATTCAATCATTAACGAATCAATCACCTTTGGCCGTGGCGGATGGGCTCCCGCGTTGCACCAGCCCGGCCTGGGAATCACCGTCAACGAACCTGAACTCTCACGATTTGTGTTGCAGTCTCGAACCTTCCCAATCTCGTGAGACGCCTGTCATGATTCATCCCAAACTCGAGTACTACACCGGTCACGATTCACGCCGTCTCGCCGCACGGGTCTGGAATACCGAGGCCCCGATTGCGGATGTCGTTTGTCTTCACGGAATCGTCAGCCACGGAGGTTGGTATGAATCCAGCAGCGCGAGCCTCGCCGAAAACGGGATGGACGTGCACTTTCTCGAACGTCGAGGTTCGGGATTGAATGTCGATTCCCCCGGAGATGTCGACGATTGGCAAACCTGGGTTTCGGATTTCGTTGTCTATCTACGAAAACTCCCAAACAACCGTCCAAAGATTTTGCTGGGGATCAGCTGGGGAGGAATCCTCGCGACATATATTGCCAAGCAGCATCCGGAATTGGTAAACGGTTTGGCCTTGATTTGCCCTGGGCTTTACTCGAGCAAGGCGGCCAATCGTTTCCAACGCATCGCCCTCCGCGTTGCCCGTTCGGTTGGCGTTCTCAACAAACGGGTTCAGGTCCCGTTGCAGGATCCAGCACTCTTCACTCATTCGCCAGTTTGGCAGGAATACATCAAGACCGACCCGCTAGCACTGCGTGAAATCACGATCCGATTCGCAATCAACAACCTCAAACTGCTCAGCGAAGCGACAACCGCCCCCGAGAAGATTCAGACGCCCGTGCTGCTGATGCTGGCGTCGACCGATCCGATCACCGACAACAATGCGACTCGCCGATTCGTGCAACGCTTTGGCACCTCCGACAAAACCGTCATCGAGTACGAAGGGGCCTCCCATACGCTGGAATTCGAAGACGATCCGTCTTCCTACTTTCACGACCTTGCGAAATGGTGCCAAAAGGTGGCGTCGGCTTCAACGACTTAACGGTCGCCCGTCGAATCGAAACGGTAACTCACGCCATCAGTCGCAAGAATCATCTACCGCGGGCGAGCGATCCAAGATTCAGTTGGTCGAGAATCGCGTCCGACGAACCGAGGAACGTGTGTTTGTACTGTTCCTGAGTGCCACCGCGATCGGCAATCTTTTCATTACGCAATCGCGTCCAGGTACCAGACGGAACCGTCTTGGGAAGAATGGGTAACAACCGTTTCGTTTTCAAACGGTTTTCGTATTCGCAATTGAGATTTGCTAATCGGGCATCGATGGCCTCGGCCAACCGCTCGACGCCGTGATCGGCCTGCGATTCGATCAATAACATGTATCGAGGCACACGCTCCATGACAGGCACCAGCATTACCGTCTCAACGGTGCGTCCGGAATCCACGAACGCCTCACGGACGGCGGTCGCGACTTGGTACTCGGTCAGTTTTTCGCCCGTCATGTTACTGCAGTGCACGCCTTTATGCAGGAACGTCAATAGTGGCGTCTGCCCTTCAAACCCGACGCACTGAACCACATCATGAATGTTGTACCGGAACAAACCGCCTGAGTTGGTCAACAAGATGTAGTACGACTGCCCCTCTTCGAGTTCATGCGACTCTAGGATGGTCGGATCGTCGGTACCGAACTCGGCAACCGGAATAAATTCGTAGTAATTGGAGGTGTAGTCCAACAACCCCGCATTGGATTCATCCTGCATCGGAATCGTCATTCGACCTTCGCTCGCAGAAAGCCCGTGATCGCGAAACGCAGATTCACCATAGAGTTTTCGAACATCCGGAATGAACGCGCCGACGGAACCGCCCATCCACACGCCTACGACGGACAATTCAGGCCAGAAATCACGAGGCAGTAAGTGCCCGGTGCGATTCACGATCTCTTCCAGTTCATCACAGCGGCGTTTACTGACACGGCCAACACGTTGACCGAATGACGCATCACCTGACTTTTTCTCGCCATCGGGCATGCTAATCGTTCCGTCACGCATGTCCCTGAGCAACGTTTCCTTATGCTGGTCGGCGAGGTTTGCCAAACTGATCAACGTTAACGGGTTCGCGGTAATGATCATGCCCACGCGTCGCGATGGAAGTGCCAATCGCAACGTCATGTACTGCCGACTCGTCCAATCGCTGATTTTTCCCACCTGAGGTGGAACGATGAAAGGACGACGTACGATCGGCGGACGGGTCTCAGCGGCTAGTCCGCTGATGCTACCGCACCAAACCCCCGATTCCGTTTGGCTCTCCTGCCAATCACCGGCGAGATGCACGTAGTCTTTGCGTGCCAAGTCCATATGATCCATATGGGCTTTGAGCCCCCAGATTTTCCATCCCCGTTTGTAGCTTTTTACAAAATCGTCAGTGACAGGAATCAGCTTGGGTTTCTCGGTCGTCCCTGACGTCAATGCGAACATCAACAAACGAGTCTGAGGTCCGAACATCGCTCGCGGATTACCGTTGCGAACCTCATCCATGTACGGCCGAAGATACTCGAAATCCGTAATCGGAAGTTGCCGACGGAAATCTTCCGCGGTTCGAATCGACTTCAATCCATGCTCACGTCCGAACCGGCTTTCGGCGCATAGCTGGATCTTTTTCCTCATGACCTGCTGCTGGATCTCACGCGATCGCACATTGTTCGCCAACATCCGCTTGACGATCATGGACTGCAATCGGATATACGCCCAACGAGCATTCATAAACTAGTCTCAGGAGATATTTTCAGAGTCCGAGGCGTGTCGGTGCGAACGATCTCGCGAATCACAGGGAGGGCAGGCTAGGCTGAGCAAGCAGGTCGCTGATTTTTTCGGCCATCGCAGAAACATTCGGCGGGGTCATCATCGTGAAGTGATGCCCTGAGACTTGGTGCAGCCGGAGTTGCACCAATTTGCCCCAACCGAGATCCTCATCAAAGGAATGCCCGGTCGCGTGTGAAAGCAAGCCGGTGACCTCTGGCCTCAACATCTCCACCGACAAGTCACTCGGCGGTGGTTCATAACCCTGCAGAATCTTAACGTGTTGCTTGCAAACGTTGATCAAACGCTCGAGATACATCGCCGTCGTTTTCGCGGGCAAGATACCATGATCAATCGACAACCGCAGCACGTAATCGAGCGCGTCTTTTTCGCTCAATTGATGGAGTGATTCGTACGTAATTTCCATCGAGGTACCAGCGAAATAGTTGGCAAACTCCACCAAATCGACCAGAAACATTGCGTTGTCGCCGAGATCCACGCTCTCAAAGACAACAGGCAACGGTGAATCAATCATGATCAGCGACTGCACCGTTTCATCATTTTCCTGCAGTCGCCTTGCGATTTCATAGGCAAACACACCGCCGGTCGACCAACCGACGAGGCTATAAGGCCCACTGGGTTGAGTCTTGCGAATGATCTCGGTGTAGTCGGTAACCAAGGCGTCCATGGTTTCATGGGCGGTCGATCCTGCCTGCAACCCCTGAGCTCGCAAACCATAGACCGGACGATCCTTGATCGCGCGAGCGAGTGAGTCGTAACAACGAAGGTCGCCGCCAACGGGATGCAAACAGAACAACGGTGCATGATCACCCTGTGAACCGCCCAATGCGACGATCCCCGGCTTCGATCGCGACTCGGTGCGAGGACGCGCAGGTGTGTCTGTCTTTTCAGCAATCGGTGTTGCTTTACTCTCCGCCGTCTCCTCACTCAACCGACCCGCTGCACCCTCGAACGCCTCCCCCGCGACTCGCGCGAGCGACACGACACTGGGGTCATCAAACAAAGCTGACATCGGCAACTCGATTCCCAACCGGGACTCGAGCTTCGATCGCAACTCCATCCCCATCAACGAATCGAGTCCGAGCGACGCCAACGGTTGATCCGCCTCGATCGCATCCTCGTCGGTGCCCATCACGTCGGCCAGTTCGGACGCGACAAACGACTGCAATTGCTGCAAGCGTTCCTCTGCCGATGCCGCCATCAAACGGGCGACCAATTTTTCATCGCGAGCACCGCCCGAGTTCGATTTCTCGGTCGACGCCGTTGCCGAGCGAAACTCACTCATCAAACTCGATCCGCCGCCCACCATCTTACCGAGCATCACGTTCCAATTGACGTCCATCACCGCGAACGGCGTCACGCGATTCTGGATAGCGAGATCGAGCAAATGCATTGCCGTACTCGGCTGCAATGGACTCATGCCGCGTTCTGCCAATTGACGCCGCACTTCAGGTGTCGCCGCCATCCCTTCCGCATCCCAAGGGCCCCACGCGATCGATGTTGCCGGTAACCCAAGCCCGCGACGGTAATTCGCCAATGCATCTAGGAATGCATTCCCGGCCGCATAGTTTGCTTGTCCCGGTGAACCAATCGTTCCCGCAACGGACGAGAACATGACGAAGAAATCGAGTTGGTCATCGAAAACATCGTGCAGATTCCACGCGCCATGAGTCTTCGGCGACATCGCTTGATCGAGTTGATCCAGTTCCATGGTCTGCATCAAACCGTCGCGAAGCACTCCCGCAGCATGAAACACGCCGCGAATAGCAGGATACGACGACGGCAGTTGGCGAACAGCGGCAACGAGACTTTCTCGATCACTCACGTCACCCTGCAGAACAGCAACCGAAGCACCGCACTCCTGCATCGATGCCAGTTCTTCCTTCACGTCATCGCTACTGCGACGAGTGAGAATGGCCAAGTGCGTGGCCCCCTGGGTAACGGCGTACTGCGCGACTTGGCGGCCGATCGCTCCCAATCCGCCGGTGATGAGGACGGTGCCATTTCCGAACGACAGCGTGTCAACCGAATCATGCGATGCAACGCTCGTCGCCGGTGCAGCCTCGTGCGTCTTTTTCGATTGGCGATCGGGATAAGCCACGACAACCTTACCGATGTTTTTCCGTTGCGACATGTATCGAAACGCATCCACAATGGCTTCGGGTCCGAACGTCGTCAACGGCAGTGGGCGGTACACGCCCTGATCAAACAGCGGTCCGATCTCGGCATACAACCGCCGGATGTCATCGGGTCGCTGACGCAGCATGCGGTCAAGATCGATCGCGTGGTACGACAGGTTGTCTTGGAAAGGCCATAGGCCGATGCGGCGGTTCTGATAGATATCGGTCTTCCCGATTTCCAAGAATCGTCCGTATGCCGCGAGAATCGAGAGACTCTTCGTAATCGCTTCGCCAGGCAAACTGTTGAGCACTACATCGACGCCATATCCCGACGTGATCTCGAGAATCTCGTCGGCGAAATCGAGTGACCGCGAATCCATGACATGCTGCACGCCGAGCGAACGCAAGAATTCTCGCTTCAAATCGCTGCCAGCGGTTGCAAATATTTCAGCACCAACGGCCTGTGCAATCTGAATCGCTGCCTGACCGACTCCCCCCGCACCGGCATGAATGAGAACCCGCTCGTTTTTGCTTAACCTAGCCAACGAACACAACGCGTGATGTGCGGTCAGAAAAGTAATCGGGATGGTCGCTGCGTCTTCGTCAGAAAGGTTCTCGGGAGTCGCAACGATCGCATAATCCGCCGTCGTCGTGTGCGATCCAAAACTGTACGGTGCGACCCCCATCACTCGTTGACCGGGGCGGAACGCATCAACGGCCTCGCCGACACGCGAAACCACCCCTGCACATTCAATCCCCAAAGGCACGATTTCGTCTTTGACGCCTGGGTACAGACCGAGGGCTTTGAGCACGTCGCTGAAATTCAATCCGGCGCTGCGTACTTCGATCTCAACTTCGTTCGGCTCGAGCTTCTTCGATCCAACCGGAACGTAATGCAGTTCGTCAAAACTGGGCGAGTCACCCAATCGCAGACTGAAACGTTCCGAGGCAGGCAAACTTTGACGCGACGCGCCTTCGGTTCGCAGAAGATCCGCCGCTTTTTCCAACCGTGCCACATATCGTTCACCCGCCCGGAAGGCGACGTGGTCTTCGCTCGAAGCATCTTCGCCAACGAGTCGCGTCAGTTCGGCTTGCACTCCATCCACGCAAGACTCGATCGACTGCGACGGATCGAGGTCCAGGAATGTCATCGACAGATGAGGCATCTCGACCATGGCAGTGCGACCAAGCCCCCATAACGCAGCCTGCGACGGCGATACATCGTCGGTATCAGCGATCGCATTCGCACCACGCGTGACAAAGGTCGTGTGTGCAATCGGCAACGAAGAATTCTTCGCGAGCGTGCTGAGCAACAACAACGCGTGCGAACATTCACGATGAGCGAACTCGGCCGGGTTGTTTCCGTTCTCCGATTCGTTTCCGATTGCCCAAAGATCAATGATGGATGTCGGTCGGTCAGATTCACCACTTAGGCTACCGAGCAACTTCTCGTAGTTGTCTCGTTTGTCCGGGTCGAGGTGACACGTCGAAAGGCCGGGTGTTTCGTCGGATGGTTCGAAACGGAATGCCTCTCCCTGATGCACGACGCAAACCTCGTCACCCGACTCAATAACGCGTGCGATAAAGTCTTTCGCTATTCCGGTCCTGTCGGCAAAGACGACCCAGCGGTGGGATTGTTTCTCACTCTGATCACTCGAAACCAACGCCTGACGGTGCCATCGTGTTTGATAGAGCAATTCGTCTGGTTTGGTCTGGCCTGACGAGCGTTGCTTCGAGACACGCTGGACGCGAGCGCCGGTGATTTCAGCAATGACCGATCCGTCGTCAGCAAACAAAATGATATCGGCGTCGAAGGTGTCCGTTGCCGTCGAGGAACTCGCGTTACGGGTGTAAACCCATAGCGGACCGCTAGGAACATCACGAAAAACACGAACCCGTTCCGCGTGTGTTGGCAGAACCAAATCAGTGACCGAATCATCACTGGGATCAATCACAACGCCTGCGATCGATTGCAGACAACCGTCCATGACGGCCGGATGAAGCACATAGTCTTGCAGTTCATTCTGCAACGGTTGCGGCAACTGTATTTCGCACAGGCACTCGCCATCGCCCGCCCGTAGGTCTGAGACGACTTGGAACATCGGCCCATACTGCAATCCGCATGCGGCCATTCGCTGATAGAATGATTCACCACCGATTTGATGGCTCATGCGTTTCTGGATCTCGGATCGATTCAACGCGTCCGGAACGGCGTCACTATCCAAAATTCCGTTGAGCGTTCCCGATGCGTGCAGTGTCCACGTTTCGTTCGTAGTCTCGTCATCTGAATCGGGACGACTGTAAATCTCAATCGATCGTTCACCTCGCAAATCAGGCCCAACGCTCAGTTGAACCACACGGCGACTTTCACCGGCGAGAACCAATGGTTGTTCGATTGCTAGGTTGCAGAGCGAGTGATTCCCGGAACCAAACAACTCATTTGCGATCGTCAGAGACTGTTCCATGTAGGCCGCCGCGGGCACCACCGGAGTTTGATCGAGCCGATGGTCATTCAAGAACGCGGGATGATGGGCATCGAGCGATTGCTGAAAAACGACCTTCTCACCCGCCATCGGCAACCGAACACCGACAAGAGCATGCGTGGCACGATTGGACGCATGTGGCAATGGACTGATATGTATGTCGCGTCGTCGCGTCATGTCGTACCAGTGCCGTTGCAAGTCGAACGGATAGGTCGGCAACACCACACGTTTCCGACGATACGGTTGATCGAAAGCCATCCAATCGACAGTCACGCCGCGGACGAACAATTCAGAAAGGCTTTCGTTGATCACGTCCCAATCGCTTCGCCCGTTTCGCAGCGATGGCAACCACGCGATCGGCTCGCTACTCCAGAGTCGGCTTGCGAGCCCACACAACGTCGTGCCGGGGCCAACTTCGATCGCTGCCTCGAGCGGAAAGGATTCGAGCGTGCGTGATGCGTCGACAAAGCAAACGGTATGTCGCAGATGATTTCGCCAGTACGCCGGCGAGCAAACTCGATCGTCGAGTTTCTTTCCGTCGTGACTGGAAATCAAAGTGATCTTCGGCGAATGAAATGTCATCTCGCCCGCCAACCGCTCGAACTCATCGAGAATCGGATCCAACAAGGGCGAATGCATCGCGTGGGAGACTTCGAGCGCACGTGTTTTCACGCCCGCGGATTCAAACTGATTCAACAGATCCGCCACCACATCACTGCGTCCGGCGATCACGACGCTCTCAGTACCGTTATGGGCGGCCAGCGACACATCGCTCTCGTACGGCAGGATCAGATCAGTAACTCGATCTCGATCAGCAAACACGACCGCCATCGATCCATCACGCGGCAGACTTTGCACCAACCGCCCACGGTGAGCGATCAGTGTCAATCCGTCACGCAGCGAGAACACACCGGCCTCGCACGCGGCGACATAGTCACCAATACTGTGACCGAGCATGACGGTCGGTTCGATTCCGAACGAACGCCACAACCGCGACATCGCATACTCGATCGCAAAGAGCGCCGGTTGCGTGTACTGAGTTTGGTGAATCAGCGGTTCGTCAGAATTGTCTTCAAATAAAACATGCAGCAACCGATGAGGCAGCAGGTCGGCGAGTATCTCATCACACGCATCCAACGCGTCACGAAAAACGGGATGGGTCTGATACAGTTCGCGCCCCATTCCCGGGGTTTGTGCACCCTGTCCAGGAAACAGGAACGCGATCTTACGACGCCGATCGCCCTTGACCGCACCATGCTTGACTCGCTTGGGTGTCTCGCCGCTGGCGAACGATTCGAGCATCTCTTTGAGTTTACCCGCATCGCCCGTTGAGATCGCGAGACGATGTTTGAATGCGGCACGGCCTACCGCAGCGGTGTAACAGGCATCGGCGAGCGGATAGCTTTGAGGATCCGCAATCGATTCGCCCAAACGTCCTGCGAGTTCCTGCAACTGCTTAGGCGACTTCGCGGATAACGTCATCAGATGCTTCGGACGATCCGGCCGAACATCTGCGGACGTCGCTGGCATCTTTGACGATTCGTTAGCACTCGCGGCTTGGGCCCCCTCGAGGATGAGGTGCGAGTTCGTGCCTCCAAAACCGAAGCTGCTAATGCCGGCGATCGCCTTGCCTTTCACCCCGTCCCAGGGCATCATTTTTTGGCAAACTTGCAGCCGACTGTTCTCAATCTCCGCGTGCGGATTGATCTTTTGAAAATGAGTTTGGCCCGGAATGGTTTGATGATTGAGCATCAGGACTGTTTTGATCAGCGACGCCATCCCGGCGGCTGTTTCCGTGTGCCCAATGTTCGCTTTGACGGACCCCAAAAAGACTGGCTGTGCCTCTTCGCCTTTACGGTTACGAAACACTTCAGCCAACGCACCGAGTTCGATCGGATCCCCTAGCGGCGTGGCCGTTCCGTGTGCTTCGACGTACGAAACATCATCGGGGCTACATCGTGCGTCTCGCAACGCACGCCGGATCACTTCAACCTGAGCCGTTCCTCGCGGGGCAGTGATTCCTGAGGTCAATCCGTCTTGGTTGACCGCGCTTCCTCGGATTGTCGCGAGAACCATGTCGCCGTTGCTGACCGCATCGGACAAACGTTTCAGCACGACCGCACCGCAACCTTCACCGCGCACGTACCCGTTCGCCTGATCGTCAAACGGACGGCACTTTCCATCCGGAGACAACATGTGCGCTTGCGAAAATGCGAGCGTAGTTTCCGGAGTCAAAATCGCATTGACGCCACCAACAATCGCCGCGTCACACTCGTTGCTGCGCAGGCTTCGGATCGCCAAGTGTGCCGCAACCAGCGATGACGAACACGCGGTATCGATCGCCAAACTCGGGCCTCGCAAATCCAGCGTATACGAGAGCCGGTTCGCCGCGATGCTTAACGCATTGCCTGTTCCGGAATAAGCAGTGATTTGCTCAAAGTAATTATCGAGCTGCACAGGAATGCGAGAGTAATCCGTCCCACCGACGCCGACAAAGACGCCCGTCGACGATTCGCGAAGACTCGTCGGTGCAATCCCGCCGTACTCGAGAGCCTCCCAAACGACCTGCAGCAACAATCGATGCTGAGCATCCATCTTCTCTGCTTCACGCGGCGAGATACCGAAGAACGCAGCGTCGAAACGATCAATGTCGTCGAGGAATCCCCCCCAACGCGTTGTCATCTTCCCCGGTGTCTTGCCAGTGGGGTCATAGAACGACTCGAGATCCCATCGCGACGTGGGGATTTCCCCGGTCATGTCGAGGCCGTCTTGGATCAACTTCCAATACTCGGCAATGTTCGACGCACCCGCGAACCGACACCCCAACCCGACCACGGCGATCGGTTCGGCAATGCGATCGGTCTCGCCCATCGCTTTTTTAAGGAGTGCTAATTTCTCGGGAGATAACTTTGCCATTCGCTCCGAGGTCGAACTCATTGACGGGGCTCCGTCTGATCTTGTGCAGCGAGCATCGCGGCGGCAGCACTGTCCGGCATTTGTTCGAGTTCGGCTAGCAACTGATCGAACTGATGTTCGCTAAGATCGTCCATTCCGTCTTCTGAAGTATCTACATTCAGCTCTGACTCGTTCTCCGAATCATCGACATTGCGACGAACGATCATGTGCGACAAATGGCGAGCCAGCGTCGATGGACTCGGATACGTCCACGCGATCGTTGGCGACAATTTGAGATTCAGACCACTTTCGAGTTGGGCAATCAATTCCATCGACGCGAGCGAGTCGAGACCGTAGTCCGCAAAAGGTCGGTGCGGATCAAAGTCGCTGTCATGATCATCCGCTTCTTGACGCAACCAACGCGTCAACAACGTTTCGATCTCTTCAGCCATCGTTTCCGCGTCATCGATCTCTGCGACCTCAAACCACTGTGTCAGATCACTGATCGTCGGCTGACCGTTACTCTCACTTTGCGGTTTCGCGTCGCCTGCGGACGCCGCAAATGACCATCGACAAACACTCTGAAGCTCGCCGAGCCGGTATTGCTCACGGATGTCCGCGTAGCGAACTTTCCCGCTCGTCGTTCGCGGCAAGGATCCCATCCGCAGCAAAATCACTTCGTGAACGAATACATCATGTTCAGCCGTCACATTGCGGCGGATCTCAGGAATAATCGCTTCGCGTTCAGAAGCCGACGCGGCACGATCCACCTCCTGCACAAGGACGAGTTGATTCTCGCCATCGTTTTCGACCAGGAAGGCACCACCGCCGCCAGGAATTAACATCTCGTGAGAACTCTGAACCGTCGCCTCTAAATCATGTGGGTAATGATTGCGTCCGCGGATAATCAGCAACTCTTTGCGACGGCCTGTCACGTAGAGCGATCCGTTTCGAATGAATCCGAGATCACCGCTCCGCAGATAACCGCCCTCATCGGAATTCGCGAGCTGTCCGTTGAACGTGGCCGCCGTATCCTCGGGGCGATTGTGATAGCCTCGAGCCACATGCGGACCACGGATCCAAATCTCACCGACTTGATTCTCGCCACATGGCAATCGAGTGTCAGGATCAACGATCACAACCTCTTCGTTCATTGGTGGGCGCCCACAGTTCACCAATTCAATCGGATGACTTCGGTGGCCGCCATCGAACGAGTGTTCCGATGATTCGATCGGCTGCGCGTCGACTGTCGTGACATGCCCATGCTTCTGCAAATCATCCGGATCGACCGAACAAGTGGCAAGCTTGCCAGGACCGTGACCGCCGGCAACCAACAACGTCGCCTCGGCGAGTCCATAGCACGGATAAAATGACGAGTCCGAAAAACCATACTGCCCGAACTTCGCCGCGAACCGACGCATCGTCGACGATCGGATCGGTTCAGCACCCGAGAAGGCCACCCGCCAACTGCTTAGATCGACGCCATCGATCTCGGCAGGCTTGATCTTTTTCAAACACAATTCATAAGCGAAATTAGGTGCACCGCTGACAACCGCTCGGTATTCGCTAATCGTCCGCAACCATCTCGCGGGTCGCTGCAAGAACGACAACGGCGACATCAGCACGGTCGTGCCGCCTACAAAAATTGATTCCAGAATCCCACCGATCAATCCCATGTCATGATACGCCGGCAACCAAGAAACGCCGACCTGTGCCGTCTCGCACGAAAGGCCGAATCCCTTGCGAATCATCTCGAGGTTGTGGGTGATGTTCCCATGACTGACCACGACGCCTCGCGGATCTTTCGTCGAACCCGATGTGTATTGGAGGAATGCGGTACTCGATGCTCCCAACTCAGGCATCTGCCACTGCGACGCCGACGCGGACTCGAGTTCGCAGATACTGAGCCACGTTTGGTTGCCGAGCCGTCCCGCCGTTTCGGAATCTGCCAACAACTCAACGACACGTTGTGTCGCCAACATTGCTCCCGGTTGAGCGTCCTCGACGATCGCGGACAACCTCGCCGACGGTCGTCGCGGTTTAGGGTAGGTCGCCGGAATCGCGAGCACACCCGCGTACGCACAACCTAGAAATGCTTTGATGAAGTCCAGCCCGGGTGGAAAAACCAATGCAACGCTGTCACCTGGATTCACTCGCTGGAGCAACCCGGCGGCAATCTGACGCGCCGCATGATCCAACTCTTGGTAGGTCAGCGTCGACGATTCATTCTCATCTTCCAAAAACCGAAACGCTAAACGCTCAGGATACGAACGACTGCGAGACATCAAAATGTCGACCAAAGTCATTCCATCGTGCCCCTCAGAACGGGGAGAATTATCTGGCGGAACAATATTCATCGCATAAAGGTTCTTGGAAAGTTCAAACAGCTAATGACAGGTGACCAATCGACCACCCTCCCGGTCAAAATGACCGCAAATTTATGGAGGCCGAGGCCCCAAATATCTCTTGCATTCGTCTTATTCTCACCAACAGCACAACACCCCCTAGCTTATGTACTTTAACATTCTAGTCCAGACATTCACCGTCAAAATGAGTTTTTGCCGACTTCAGAGCGTAAACGTTCCCCCCACAAGAGTTTATCGTTGTAATCAATCTGACGCTTTATTCCGAGAGGCCGGAAAATGCCAGCAAAATGGTGCCGCCTTGGTCATATTTCAAGACTAACAAGTCTTTGATGTCAAAATAGCGATACCCCCTGACATCTCGACATTAGGTGACAGTAAACCTCATCCCCCCGAACAGTTGAATCGGCGGCGATTTTGCCTACCCGAAGGCGCCGTGGTGCAACCTTGACCGACTCCACCGGCGGCGAACGCCCCCCACCACGTGCGAAACCCACCCGTCCCAAAAGGCTCGGTTTTCCCGCGGATCATCGCACCTTGCGTCTCCGGCGACTGATCTAGCCCCCGGTCGCCGGCCACGCGAGCGGGAATGCGTCCGTGACCGAAAAAATCCGACGCCGGATCAATGGGGCCGACCTCGCGGGACCGAACCGATCGCCCCGGTGAGCTTCAATCGATTGAGACCAAATTTTTTTTGCGGAGCCAATCAAGACTCGCTGAATCAAGCCGGGATGCCGGCCTCCACGTGATCGATACTTCCATTCTCGTCGGCCAAATGGTTGTCGCGTCCTTCGACCCACTCAATCAAATTCGCCGCAAGACTCTCGCCAACTTTTTGCTCATCCCCGGTCACCACGTGGGCTCCCGCGGAAACAAAGTCGCCCGTGTGGAGTTCGTAGCGAGTTCGCACAATCACGTGTGCGTTCGGTGCTTCTTTTCGGACATGCTCGAGAATCATCAATGCCGATTCAGGATGGGGCACCGTGATCACCACCGCTTTGCATTCATGCAGCCTCGCGTGCTCGAGCACTTCTGACTGCGTGGCATCACCGACCTGACCGCCAAACCCCAGTGCTCGTGCTTTTCGAGCACCTTCTTGATTCAGATCAATGACGATGACCCTGAGACCGTGATCGACCAGCGGCCACGACGCGATTTGACCGGCGGGACCGAAACCAATGATCAACACATCCGGCGACTCCACGATTTTGACACCGTCATCATTCGGTCGAAAATCGGATCGCATCCGTTGAGCGACCCAGTTTCCAATCTTCGACGCTGCCGGTACGAGAAACGCGCTCAGGAAGAACGAAGCAATCGCAACCGAGACCACCAGTGCATAGACGTCCTCGGACACCACTCCGCTGGCACGCCCGATACTCCCAAGGACAAACGCGAATTCACCAACCTGAGCCAAACAAACACCAGTCGCCACGGCAACCCGAGTCGACTGACCGAGCATTTGAAAGCTGGCCCAGGTCACGACCAGTTTACCAATCGTGATCACCGCCACCGCCGTCGCGACGACATACCAATTTCGGATGATCCATATCGGATCGGCTACCATCCCCGCAGCACCGAAAAACAGAGTCAGCAACACGATACGAAGCGGTGACACGTCGGCGCGAATCTGGGTCGCGAACGCCGAACTGCCCAACATCATTCCCGCCACAAACGCCCCCAGCGCAGGCGACATGCCCGCGAAGTGAGACGCCCACGCGGCCCCCAACGCTGCAACGACCGCGAACACAACCGTCAACTCGCGGTTGCGTTGCAATGTCAATGTTCCCAATGCGACCACGGCGATCTTATTGAGCAGGAACAAACCTAACACCAGACCGCCGGCCATCGTCAATAATTTGCAGACGTCCCACGCGATCTGGGACGCGGAACCTTCGCCACCAAGGACCGTCATCAACAACGCGAGCGGCACGACAGCGATATCCTGAGTCAGCAACACGCCCAAACTGTTACGACCATGAGGCATCTCGACCTCGCCTCGTTCCATCAAGATTCGCAACACCACGGCCGTGCTGCTGAGTGCGATCATCGCGCCAAAGGCAACGGCCTCTCGAAGAGCCAACCCGAACGGATAGGCCGCCGCAGCAGCCAATGCGACGGTGAGCACAACCTGCACGACACCACCAAGGAGCGGCGTCGAACCGAGCTTCTTGAGTCGATCAAACGAAAACTCAAGACCGAGACTGAACAGCAACAGCGCGACTCCCAGTTCCGCGATCGCTTCGATCTCGTGCTCGGAACTGACCGCGTGAATGCTGCCGGGTCCACCGAGCATCATCCCAGCCAACAGATAGCCCACCAGCGGGCTTTGTCCGAATCGTGAAAACAAACCTCCGACCAACAACGACGCCCCCAACAAGATGACGACGTTTCCGAGTATGGTCCAAAGCTCCATCAAAAATTCCTGAGTAAGTGACGCCGCACACCGCAGTCCGATAACCTTCGGCTGCCGGTGCGGACAGCAACATAGAGTTACCGCCCGAGTCACACATACTCAAGGTGGCAGACGTTCGCATCGCCGCGATTGTCTCCGAAAGGCGGCAGAACTCGAATGTTCCGATCGCTCAAGCGACTCAACGCCCCCTAACAATGCCACCTCGCGTGACGGCCATTGCCGAACGTTCAAGCAAAGCACTCTGTTAATTCAGTCGCCGCGCATCGGGCGAAACACGCCGTTTCTCAACTGGATCGATCGCCCGCAAATCGACCGGTCGGGCCAAACCAATTTCCGAGACCGTGCCAAACGCTACTTCTCGACAACCCAAACGTTTCGGTATTGGACAGGGTTGCCGTGGCTCTGGAAGTAAATCGGCCCGCGAGGAACCTCCGCCCGAGGACCGCTCGGCCCACCACCAGTTCCCTCGGGTAGAGTCACATCATCATGGATCAGCACGCCATTTTGGTGGACCGTCATCTTCGCGTCCGTCACCTTCTTGTCACCGTCAAATCGAGCCGCGGTGAAATCAATGGCAAACGTCTGCCACGTTAGCGGCGGCAAACACATGTTGATGTCTGCCGCTCGGATGCCATAGATGCCGCCACACCAAGTATCAGGATGCTTCAGAACTCGATCGATCTTCCAACGTTCCGGTGAGAAATCGACGCCGAACGTGTCGCAGACCTGAACTTCATAGGCTCCCACCGCGAACACGCCGCTGTTCCCTCGTCCGGGATGCGCCAGCGGAAGTTCGGGCTTGAGCGGAATCAAACATTCATAATGCAACTGAAAGTCTTGGAACTCTCGCTTCGTTTTCGCCCCCGCTTGCAACAACCCATCTTTGATCTTGCCGAACGCCCAATGCTCCATTCCCGAACCATCAAACAACACGATGGCATCACGGGGGGGAGCAGTAAATTCGAACTCCGACGAACGATCCACTTTCACGTATCCCTGCAAACGTTCTGCGATCGCATCTGCGTCCAACCATTCATGCCCAATCACACCACGATTCCATCCATCGCCCGGCAGTCCGCCCTGATAAATCGAAAGATAAAACTGTCCCTCACAAGGCACGACTTGCATCGCCTCGTCACCACGAACGTACTCACCTAGAAACGCAAACCCGGAAAACTCCTGAGCCGCCGTCTTCGCGTCTGTCCAAACAGGTGTGTCTCCTTCCGGTTTGATCACGTTCGCGTGCGGTGTTACGACGTCCGCCGATCGAGGAGTCGTCCGCACACGTGAGTTGAGAATCTCGAGATAGTCTTTCCGCATCTGCTCGACACGTGTCTTGTGCTCAGGCGATTTCACAAAGTTAAATTGCTTCGCCTCCCGCGGATTATCCGCCAGATTGAACAATGCGATCGGGTCGAATTTCGAAAGCTGCAGATTGCTTTGCAGGATCAGTTTCCACGTTCCTTTGCGGTAGTAGACTTCTTTTCCGGACCCTGCTTGCTGCACGATAAAATCACGCTGTTTGAATTGGCCTTCTCCCGTCCACAGCGGCAACAGGTTGTTGGAATCCAAAGCCTGCCCATCGGGAACCTTCGTCCCCACCAACGCCGCAAACGTCGCCAGCATATCCTGGTTGAGCGCAGGTTCGTCAGTCACACCAGGAGCAATGTGGTCTTTCCAAACGGCGAAAAACGGAGTGCGGTGTCCTCCCTCGAGAGGCGAGTTTTTCGACCCCGCGTATCCACCGCTAACACGATGACCGCTCGCACGAGTCGCTTTATCAACCGCCAAACCGCCATTGTCTGACGTGAATACGATCAGGGTATTGTCGTAAACACCTTTGGCCTTCAACGTTTTGATAATCCGGTTCACTTGCTGATCGAGATCCAAAACCATGTCGAGATGACGCGAAGGTGTCGCCCCTTCAATCTTCTTGCCGTCGAACTCTGCCGGCGGACAATGCGGGACGTGGCACATCGGCGAACAGTAATACAGAAAGAACGGTTTATCCTTTCCCGCGTTGGCCTCGATGAAGTCAACCGCTTTTGAGGAAATCAGTTTGCCGATTTCGCGTGCATCCCATCCTGAATCGCCCATTCCCTCACCTTTCGACGTCAGATCTTTGGGATGGATCGCGTTGTTCTTATTCAGAAACACAATCTCAGAGTCGTCCCTCATCGGATACCAAGAGTTGTTTTCGTACGCGGTATAGATGGGACCTTGAATGCCGCATGGAAGCGTGAAGTCATAGTCAAATCCCCAATCTCGCGGACCGTTTGCAATCCATTTGGTGAGATCGACCGTCCCGGTAATGTCTTCGTTTCGATCATTCGCACGATAGATCCCGCCATTGCTGAGATCGCGAAAGTCACCTCCCAAGTGCCACTTGCCGATAAAACCAGTGAAATAACCCGCGTCCTTCACCACGCTTCCCAGCGTGACGTCACCCTTCTTGAACGCGGTCTCGCGAAACGTTCCCCAAACACCCCATGGCGCATTGGAACGATAGTTGTTGTTGCCGCTCATCACGCAGTATCGAGTCGGCGAACAAAGAGCGGTCGCGGAATGACCGTCGGTAAACCATAAACTCTCGCGAGCAATAGAATCGATCGCCGGTGTTTCGATCACCGGCTCTTTTTTCATCTGCGTGCGAACGTGGTGACTGACGTCACCTAAACCAAGATCGTCAGCCATGATCAACACGATATTGGGGCGACCTTGGTTACTTGCCTCCGCCGCAGCAACGTGCCCACTAACGTGATCGCCAACGATACAGACAGTGAAACAGACGATGAGACGGACGGCAAAAGCAAAATATGGGGGGTTCATGACTCGCGTTCTAAAAACGTGTAACTCTGCAGAGCAATCGCAGCTCTGCAAAGGAAGTTTGAATTGAAATGGATCATTGCTCTTCGAACAGATATCCGCCGATCGACAAACGTGATTCGAAGCCGAACCCGCGATTTGTATTTCACTCGCATCGAGCCTTGCACCAATGGCCCCAATGCTTCTCATCGAAAATTCAAGGTTTCGAATCAAACGTGATCACCAGCGGGATTTGAATATTGAATGAGTGACGCACATTGTTTTCATCGATCGTGTCGGCCGCGCAGAGCAACGCCACCGGCACTCCGTTCTCAACATAGACCTGAGGACGTTCGAGATGATCGAATTGCTGAACCTCACCATCTTCCCACTCGATGATTCGTTGTGATATCTCATGATGTTTCGCAGGCTGCCAATCCAAACCGTCAACCGAATCGTAGTGCACTAACGAAAAGACCCGTTTCCGTCCTTCGTGTTTGATGCGTTTAACAATCGCTCGATACTTCCCTTCTTGGAACCAGATGTAAGGGTCTTCAGCCGGGAAGTGTTCGCCTTCGAAAACGAAAACCAATCGATCTTGTTTGACAAAAGGTCCCGTTGGGCTTTCGGAGGTGGCGACACAATGCACGACGGGCCCACCACTCGGCAAGGGACGCTCCTGGCCGACGCCTTTGTAAACCATCAGATAACCACCATCGGGACGCTGACAAACCGATGGGTTTGATGTGACCAATGAGTCCGCTGCGGAGCGGTCCTCGCTAACGTCAACGAGAGGAACATCGCTCCGAGTCCATGGACCGTTCGGGCTGTCGGCGACGGCAACACCGATGCGTTGGTTGTTCCGATGTTGCCAATTCAGCAACTGCTTCCCCGGATAACCGACGATCTCACCGTCGCCGGTATTCCCCATGTGATAAAGATAGTACTTGTCCCCAAACCGATGCACTGTCGGATTGTGGGTGCACCAACCGTCCCAGAATTCTTTTCCTCGCCGAGGCAGTGCCACGTCTCGAAATTCGAACGGACCAAACGGGCTGTCCGCTACCGCATGAGCAATTTCTGAATCGGTCACCCACGCCCACCCCAACTTTCGCGGCCATCGCGAATAGAACAGGTGGTACACGCCCGCATCGTCACGAACGAGCGAAGCCCCCCATATACTCATTTCGTCACTGCGAAAGACCGATTCTCGATCGACCTTTCCAAATTCAATCTTCATGTCCGGCGGCGATTCAGTGACGTTGCCCACCGACGCAGACGCTTCGATCGCGGGAACGCAACCCGCAGGAATGTCCAACCGTTTGTCATCACTTCCGGCGGCAAAGTCACTGATATCGAATTCGTTTTCCTGCTTCCAGTTCACTTCTAATCGGCGATCCCCCAACACGATATTGCCGAGTTTGTTGCGTAAGAAATCGACCAACGCTTGATAACGCTCCTCTCCTGCGACATTAAATCGTTCACCAGGATCTGATCGCAAATCGAAGAGAGCCATTTCAATGTCTTCGCGAGGCGAGTCCAGTGCCCAGCGAACCTCTTGATTGGGCGCATATCCAGCCCCGAGTTTGCCATTCTTAAACCGAGTACGCATCGAAAACGCAAAATCATCCGAGCGAATGTACGCTCGAGGTCCGTAGACATGATTCATCTCACCGAGAACATATTCCCGCGGGGTCACGCTGCCGGCGACGGTCGCCTGCAAAGGCCTCCCATCGAGATGAGCAAACTCAGGTCGCGAAACGTCCAAACCCGCAGCCGTGTAGAACGTCGACGCGAAATCAACAAACTCAACGAAGTCATCGCACACCGTGCCCGACGGAAACGCATTCTTATCTGACGACACGACGATCACAGCGTTGTGATTGGAATGATCATACGGACCGAACTTTGATTCGATGCCCTGTTCGCCCAAATGCCAACTGTGGTCTCCACACACATAGACGATCAAGTATTCGCGTTCCTGCTTTTTGCTGAACGACTTGAACTCATCCACGGTTTTCCCAACCATCGCGTCGCCAAAAGTACAGAACGCGTAGTAATCACGAATCGCCTGCTGCTTTCCATCATGCGAAAGATCGTCGAACCGATTTTTCGCATGCAGTGTTCTTAGCTGAGGCGGAAGTCGTTCGAGTTCCGCAATGTCAAACTCCGGAACGCGATACGTTTTCCCGACAAACAAGTCACGATATTCTTGAGGTGGCATCACTGGCGTGTGTGGGAAATGAAACCCCACGTTTAAGAACGCGGGTCTGTCCAATGACGCACCCGATGTCACGAGTCCATAACCGGTCTGGTATTCCCTGCCCGCATTGGCGAGAAAACGGCTGAACTCCGCGACCGTGTATCCATCGAGTGTCTTGTCCGACGGTTGCGAACTGCGACCGCCAATGATGTGTGCCGCTCCCGATTTCGAATAAAGCAGATCGAGTTCCTCTTCGACCGCATTCTTTTTGGCTCGTTCTTGCTCGTCGATTTCATCCCCGACGAGAAACGAAGTGTACGTCCCGTCAGAATGATAAAAGCGGTCCTCCGTCCCCACGACGATGTTCTTGCCGTTTGCTTTTTGGCGACGCTTCTCGCGGAACCAATCGGTCAAGCCGTTTCGCTGCAAGTCGTTTTTGGCATCAACATCGAAATCCCAGAAACCCACATCGTTCCATGTCAGTCCTGATCCCCAATCGAAGATGTAGTAACCCGACTTTCCAAAGAGTGCCGTGTGGTAGCCTTGATCACGCATGACCTGCGGCACAACGGGTTCGAACGTAGAGACGGCGTTGTGCGTCTGTTCGAATCCGTAGATCCCATTTCGAAACGGGTACCGACCCGTGATCATCGACCCACGCGATGGAGCGCATCCCGGCGAATTGCAATACGCTCGAGTGAAGAGAACGCCCTCGGACGCGAGTTGATCAACATGCGGTGACGAGACGAACCCGAGCGGGCTTTCGGTCGTCCCTCGGACCGCCTGGTTGTAACACGCTAACGAATCCGGACGCTGATCGTCCGTGATGATCCACAAAACATTCGGAGCCCGACTCGCCTCTTTCGCGTGCAACACAGAACTAGACGCCAACAGTGTCATTACCACGACGAGGCCCACAATCGCTGAAGTCACTCGCCCAATAGGAGAGCCGATACTCGTTGAACTTCTCATCGTGCTGTCTCCGTCTCGTTCGCAAAGACCTTAATGTTGTCGAAATCGATCGTGGCTCCGTTGACGGTGAAACCGAACTTGGTCTTCGTCGGATGAGCAAATCCCGGTGACTGCAGAGATACGACCTCCTCGCCGTCCAACGTCACGTTCATGATGTCATCCTGGATACGAACCCGAAGACGGTGCCATTCCCCACGTTTGATGGCGATCGCCGCTGACGAGTGCGTTCGGGCGAGCACGTTTGCCAGATTCAACTTTTCAGCCTCCGACAAGGTTGCTTTCTGCCGTAATTTTCGGACTTTCAGATTCATGCCTCCTGTCTTGTCGTCACCGATCGTCAGCCGTTTCGGCGAAATCGAGACGCGACAAATGTGCCCCGCGTGCACCGATTTCTCGTTCTTATCATCCATCACCAAATTAAAGCGAGTTCCGCCATTGAAGCGAAAATCAAATTCCAGATCGATGTCATCAAAAGGCAATTGCGTGCGAATCACAGCGCCATGGTCGTCATAAGTCTGCATCCCGATTAATGCACCGTCAACCAACGTCCACGCGTCCTTCGTTGCACGAGCGGTGTCGTAGCGAGGTCCAAGGTCCGAGCGTCCTTCAAAGTCGTCCGCAAAACGAGTGGGGCGTGTTTTGCTCGATGAGGATGCATCTACCGTTGGTGCGTTCGGCTGGACATTCGCACCTGTTTTTTTCTTTTTCGATGCACTCGCATTTGCTCCATTCGACGTGGTGGCCGAAGACAGATCGACACCCGGCGCATCGTGCTCGGTTGCGTGCAAATCGAACCGAGGCAACACGTCGAGCAACCGATCACGTTCAGCACGATGTTCCTCCGAAACATAATCCCAATCTGTAATTTGCTGAAAACTGATCAGGTCGTCAGGCGTCTCGGAAACGTCCCACCATCGACCGGGACCATCTCTCATCACCTTTTCGCCGCGAATCATTTGCTGTTCGCGACTATACGCATAGATCCAATCGCGGTGTTTCGGTTTGTCCGTGAACAAGAATGGCACGAGGCTCTCCCCGTTGACTTCGTAGTCTTTGGGGATTTCAACACCCGCTAAATCCGCAACCGTCGGCAACATGTCCGACATATTGACCAACACGTCCTGCGCTCCCTTTTTCGCCATCCCGGGGGCATAGATGATCAACGGAACATGTGTCCCTTTCTGTCGATCGGAACTGTTCTTCCCGTACCCACCGGTTCCGTTATCGGCACAGAAAATCACAACCGTATTGTCCTCAATCCCCATTTCCTTCAGTTTGTTGCGATACAACCACATTTGGTAATCCAAATACTTCAAATGCGAATGAATCCCGGGTTCACTCACCGTACCATGAGTGTCGTAAACACCTTTGTCACCCGTGATGTGGGGCGTTGTCCGCGTATATCCTTTGCCGTCCCAAGTCAGTTTGGGCGTCCCCGGCCAACTGCTTTCCGACGTAGGGTCCAACCAATCGAATGCGTCGTGCCCGAGGTGCGTGGTGTGATAGACAAAGAACGGTCGATCTTGGCCATGTTGCCGCTCCATGAAATCAAAAATGAAGTCCAGTTCCACATCGGGGCCATACGTCCCCGGGCCGAACTCTTCGATTGATTTTGGCGTGTTCGGCCACCACTGGAAATTTTTGCGATCGTGGTTCATCAACCGCACATGAGGATAGAAGTACCATCCGTGCTGTTGGTAAGTATCGAGCGGTTCGATGGTGTCAGAATTCAACAACACCCTTTTGCCGTCGACCTTCTTGTAGTGCATCTTGAAATCGGTGAACGGATTATCGGTATCCGACAGATTCCCAGGTGTAAAACAACCTTGGTCGAAACCGAACTCACGAAGGTCACCCGCCATTTGCGTTTTGCCGGCCCAATACGTTCCGTAGCCGCCTTGTTGGGCCACATGGCCGATTAACATCGGCGAACTCAGGTACAACGGCCATGTTAGTGCCTTTCCGTTTTCATCGATGTACCGCCCTTTGTCCTTGTTGTTCCACCACTTGTGCAAGTGTGCGTATCGTCCGGTCATCATCATCGCCCGGCTCGGAGAACAAACCACCGAAGCCCATGCCGTCTTTACCCAACAACCTTCGGCGGCCATTTGGTCGAGAACCGGTGTTTCCGCAAGGAATTTCACGTCTGTCGTATCGCCGCGAGTGGGTGGACTCCACACGGACGATCCATACAAAGGCAATTCGCGTGCGCTAATATCGTCGGCATACACCAAAATGATGTTCGGCTTCTCGGCCGCCGACACCGCGGCTGAGAAGCTAGCTCCTACGGTCACTAGCATCATTAAAAAACAGACAACTCGGTTCATCGTTTTACTTCTCGCTGCATGGATTTCGTCGAAAAAAACGCTTCGTCATCTTTCGCTAACGCGACTGACACTCTTTCAACTTCCGCTCGAGTTCACTGGTTTCGGTGTAACGGAGGACTTTGGGAAGCTCGGTACCGCGGGCCATTTTCAATTTCTTCTTCCAAAGCGCACGCATCCGGCTCAATTGATCCTTCAGGCTCGGATCGTCAATCAGATTCCGCAACTCATGCGGATCATCCGCGACGTAATACAACTCTTCGTAGATCGGTTTCTCTCCCTCCAACGGCGACTCGACATAATGGCGGTAAACCGCGATGTTTTCGTCCGCGACCGTGTAGAGCATTTTGGTGAGAGGAATCCCCATTTCCTTTGCGGTTCGGATTTTGATTGACGCCGGAAAACTGTTATTGGCGTAGTAGCGGATGTACTTCCATTCCTTATCCTGCACCGCTTCAATCGGTGGATTACCGAAATGCGTCGCCCACAAATTCTCGGTAAAGATGGCGTCGTGTACCGGAGCATTCCCCCCATCCACGAGACCGCGAATGCTCTTGCCTTGAAACGCCTCAGGGGAATCAATTCCGGCATAGTCAAGCATCATCGGCGCGATGTCGATACTTTGCACGAAGTCGTCACATCGCCGCCCACGTGCGGACTCACTTGCGTTCGGGTTGTACACGATGAAAGGCACGTGCGTTGTCTGTTCATAGCACAACGCCTTCCCACCCAAACCCTGCTCACCGGTAAAGAGACCGTGGTCGGACGTGAAGATGATGATAGTGTTTTTGTCGAGGCCGTTGGCCTCCAACTTTTCACGAACCCTGCCGACCATCCGATCAATTCCAGTCATCGCCTGCATTCGCCGAATGATCCGCTGGATCGCCGCATCGGGCTCATCCGAATAGTCATATCCGGTCTGGCGTTCGCTCGTTTTCAATACGTGAGGTGGCAGTTTCGGTGTCTGGACGTCTGCTTTGGCCACGTAGTTTTTCGGAAGCGGAATTTCAATGTCCCGGTAGAGAGACTTGTAAATTTCATCATCGCTTTCGCGTGATGCCATCGTCCCTGCACCGGCATCATGAGGAAGATTGAAACAAACACTCAAACAAAACGGCTTGCCCTGAGGCCGTGATTCGAGAAAGCGAATCGCTCCCTCGAGCCGATGTTCATTGGATAAAAAATCATCAACCCCCTCCTGAATGATTTCGACCTGGGTATCCGACTTTGCTGCCTGAAAGATTTCGTGGAGATCCTTGGGATAGAAACGGATATGCCCGTGTCCGGCATAAAAATAGTCGAACGACCGGTCCATCAGTCCGCTGCCATAGCCACCATATCCAATCGGTGAATGGTTCTTGCCAACGTAGCCGGTGTAGTATCCGTGATCTCGCATCACGACCGGATAGGAATCCGCCCACGCTTCCGGAGAGACACTGGTTCCGGAATTGAAATTCACCCCGTGTTTGCGTTCAAACTGACTGAGCAGAATGGAAATCCGACTCGGCGTGCAGATCGCGCTGGTGATGTAGGCCCGATCAAAAAACACGCCGTCCTTTGCGAGTTGGTCGATATGGGGCGTCTGCGTCAATTCATTACCATCACATCCCATCATTCCGTACGATTGGTCATCAGTGAGGATGAACACAAAATTAGGACGCTCGTCGGCCACTCCCACACCGGTGCCCAACAACAACAGCACGCAACTCGTTAGATCGCGAACAAGACGCATTGAATACTTCACTTTCCGGTCCTCGTTTCTTCGGATTCGACTTTGACGATTAAAATTGCGAAGTGCTCTCCGTCCGGCTTATCGAAACTCGGCCACTGAGTAATTTTCTTCTTGATGGGTTTGCTAAATTTTCCCGTCATGGGATCAAACCACGTCCCCTTCATTTGCCCGCCCGACATGGTTTTCGGCATCCGAACACCGATATTGATATTTTCTTTGGGAACGTAAAAGAGATAAAGATCGTTGTCGTTGTGAAGGCAAAAACCACTGCTGCTCTTCTTGTCTCCCGCTTTGAGTTGGGACAGGTCGAATCGTTCGATTAGTGTCCGCATGTGTTGGTAGTATTCCAAACGTGGGCGTGTAGAAGGATCCATCGCTTCGATATCAGGGAAGACCACGTTCCAGGCCGCCCCCTGCCAGTAATGCGTTGGATAGGTTCCCGCGAACACGCACTGATAGGCACGTTCGAGACACACCTCCGGCGACGTGTAACTGCCGGTGAACACGACATAGGGGCCTCTTTCGTATCCGCCGTGTTCGATATTTAGAATCGGCTTGCCTGGAAACTGCGAGATCACATTTCGCATCACACTGTAAAGCTCAGAGGACCAAATCTGCACCGAAATGAAGTCGACCTTCTTTGGAAATCTTGAGCAATAACCGTAGTCGTGCACGGTCACCAAACGCTCGCAAGCATCGAGTTTCCGCAATCGATCGATCCGACCGCTGATATAACCGACATCGTTGTGCCCATACCCGAGAGCTTCTTTGGAGATGTCCCAAACAAGGTTCGGGAACGCCTGGTAGCGTCGCACCACGTAATCAAAGTAGCGATTGTCAGCCTCGGAATCGGCGTCAGGCCAATTAACCTCCTTATTCCAAACGTAGATCATGAGGTGCGCAGCAATTCCCTTCTGGTCGAGACAGTCGATCACCCGATCAAGCCGTTGAAAGTACTCCGTGTTCAGTTGCGAATGATCGGGTTCGGCATTACTACCACCGAACGGGAACGCGTCTGGCGAGCCGTAATCGTATTGATCGTCGAGGCGATCGTCTTTTGCCCATTTCACGTCATACGCGAACACGTTCATCACGACCTGGTTGAACCCTGCGTCGGCAAGCGTGTCAACAAACTTTCGCGTGTCGGGGATACCATCCGGATTGTTTACATCCAATGCAAACAACCAATCGGATTCGATCGCGATGGGGTAGTAACTGCTGCCATCTTCGTAGACGAAGTTGCGAGCATTGTTAGGATCCTGATTCAAACCACCTCGACGTCCCTCGCGTGGCGGCTGCGCCGTCAAAAGTCCTTTTTGCCCGTTGAGACCTGCGATCGTTGAGTGAGTCACGTATGACCAATCTCCCGATGTCGGTGGTGTGAAGCGGATGACGTACTCCGCATCACCGTTGTAGAAACCGGGTACTTCCATCGTTCGCCCGTCTGAATGTCGCAGAGTTGCCGAGAACTCGACGTCAACGGGCTGACTCGGGATTTGCTCGACATGAAATGAGAGATCGTGTACGTCCCATTGTCGACAGGTAACGAGAGGGTTCTTTGCGGTCTCATTCGCCGAAATTGGGACAACCGAAGTCATCATGGCGACCATCACAACGACAACAGTCGCAATTGGAGATCTCATCAATTTCTCACAGAAGTTAGTTCACAGAACAAAGGTGCCAATACGTGCACCGGATCAACGCATCCTTCGACCAACGCGCCAACACGTGCAAAAGCAACCGCGTAAAGGAAAGCTGATTCGCTCGCCCTCGCAGCGAGGTCAAATACGCCTCGATCAGCTCCGGGCGTTTGCAACACAAATTTGCATCTACTTCACATCGAGCGAAGTGACATCGGATTTCAATCCATCCGACTCGGCAAGAACCTTAATTTCGCCAACTTGGTTACCCGATTTCACGATCAGCATGCAAAGCCCGTTGAAGGCCTCTCGGTGATCAGCGATGAAGGGTGCCGTTGTCGCGGCATTCCCGTTACCAACAGCTGCGATCGATCCTTCTCCTTCAACCTTGAATCGAACGAGATTGGATGCCAGCGGGCAGAAATTGCCCTCGGCATCCTCGATTCTCACGGTCACGTACGACAGGTCGCTGCTATCGGCGGATAGTTCGCTCCGGTCGGGAACCAATTTGATCTGGGCCGGCGTTCCCGCGGTTTTGATTTCCTTCTCGGGAACCGGTTGGCCGTCGTTGTAGCCGACCACTCGGAGGGATCCCGGTGCGAACGGCACCTCCCACGACAATCGATATTTCGACATGAGATGATCACTCTCGTATCGATTGAATTTGACCAAGATTTTGGTCAGGTCCTTGCCTTTGACTCGCCGTCCGGCTGACTCACCGTTGACGAACAACTCGACTTCTTCACAGTTGGTGTAGGCGTACACGGGAATCATTTCGTGCCCTGTGTTCTCCCAATTCCAATGAGGCAACACGTGAACCATCGGCTCATCAGTCCACTGGCTCTGATACAGATAGAAACGATCTTTTGGAAAACCACACAGGTCGACCGCACCGAAATACGAACTCCGTGACGGCCAGTCGGCGTTCCAATAACCATTGGTGCTATTGTCTTTGCCGCCGTAAGGTGTCGGCTCGCCGAGGTAATCGAATCCCGTCCAAATGTATTCGCCGAGAACTTCCGGATGTTTTTCCAATGCATCGAATTCGATGTCGGGTGGGTACGCCCATGGAGGTCCGATCAGATCGTAACTGGTGACCTGTTTTGACTCGTGCGTTTGGTATTTTTCAATCGGCAAATGATAGACGCCTCGGCTGCTGGTGCAGGACGACGTCTCGGATCCAACAACAGGATTATTGGGCAGGTAACCGTTAACCGGCTCACCATACGCCAGCGGTTTGTAATTCATCCCTGCAATATCGACCTGTCCGGCCATCCCGGTCGCATAAGGACCTGGGTACCAGTTGAATCCACAGGTGGTCGGACGGGTGGTGTCGAGCGACTTTACGTAGTCATTGAGCTGCTTGGCGATGCGGTTGCCGTCTTCTTTGCTGGACTGTTCCAGGATTTCGTTTCCGATACTCCACATGAAGACCGATGGGTGATTGCGGTCGCGACGGACCATGTCTTTAATGTCGCGTTCGGCCCACTCTTCGAAGAACTTGTTGTAACCATTGGGCACTTTGGCCTTCATCCAAACATCAAACGCTTCGACTTGCACGAGAAGTCCCAATTTGTCGCAGAATTCGAGCAATTCATTGGACGGTGGGTTGTGGCTGGTGCGAATCGAATTGACACCCATCTGCTTCATGATTTGCAGTTTGCGTTCGATCGCTCGGCGATTGACAACCGAACCGAGCGGTCCGTTGTCGTGGTGCAAACACACGCCCTGAATTCGAGTGTGTTTTCCATTGAGCGAGAAGCCTTTCTCTTTGGAAAATTCCAATGTGCGAATTCCGAACGTGGTGTTTACGCCATCGACAGCGTTATCGCCATCAAGAACCGTTGTGGTCAATCGATATAAGTTCGGCGAATCGATATCCCATAATTGTGGCCCGCGAACGGTCAATTCCGTTGAGGTTTCGGTTTCGCCCTTCGTTGTCGCTGATGCCACTTTCGCACCTGACGGATCAAACACGTCATATCGCAACTGCACGTTTCGGCTTCCGAGATTTCCCGTGAGGGTTGTTTCGACAGAAATAGTCGCTTTATCCTCACCCACCTTCGGTGTCGTCACGAATGTTCCCCACTGAGCAACACGAATGGGATTGCGGACATCGATCCACACGTTTCGGTAGATCCCCGCACCGGGATACCAACGCGACGAAAGATCTTCGGGAATCAACCTTACCGCGATCGTGTTCGAACCGTCCTCGTTGAGGTACTTGCTGATATCGAATTGAAATTCGATATACCCGTATGGACGATTCCCTACGAATTGTCCGTTGACCCAGACGTGAGCGTCATACATCGCGCCATCGAAGGTAATCAGAACCGCCTTCCCCTTGGCATTCTCCGGCGTCTCGAATGTCTTTCGATACCACCCCGTACCATGAAACGGCAATCCACCGGCGCGGGCGTTGTACTTCACATCAAACGGCCCCTCGATCGCCCAATCGTGCGGCAACTGCTGGGGTCGCCATCCTGAATCGTCAAAGTCCGCCGCCTCGGCTCCCGGTGCATCGCCGTTATGGAACAACCAACCATCGTTAAACGATTGCCGGTAGTCACCGCGTGCATCGGCCGCAATGGCCAGGATCGCCATCGCGAGGGTCAAACAAAACATCATCTTCAGGCGGATCATGGGGGGCATCCTTTTCAATACAACTTCGTGCCAGGTGGCAATTCGGGAACTCAAGAGAGGGTTTCGTTAGGCTTCAGTTTTGTTGTCGATTTCATGTTGCGGAAACGCCGACGCCACCCATCGCTTTGACGAACTGACGGTCAACACAACCTGCGTTCGCGAGGAATTGATGCCTCACGTCAACATTCCGATTTTCACGGAGTTTCCTTCACGGCCACACGAATCACGACGCTGCCAACGGCACCGTCCGATCCGTCCGCGAACGATACGGAAACCGTGTTTGCAGCTTTGATCAACGTGGGGTCGAGTGGAATCAATTTCGTCATCGCATATTCACGATCCACAAAACGCTCCGCGCAGTCCTCCATCGGAACGTCGAGAACGATGCCGTTGAATCGCACCACCGGCGTTTTCAAAGCGTCGGGTGATCGAGTGACACCGATTCGCAATTGGGCATAATTGATAGGCTCGTTTTGAGGCACATGAACCGAAAAAGTTGCGTCCTGCATCGGTTGCACCACCTTGTCGCCGTAACAGACCAACTCGTTCACGACACGCTTTTGCTGAATCGGTTCATCCGCCTCAGCGACAATCATCACCGATTCGCGTCCCGCCAACGTCAGCGTTTCGGGTGTGGGAATCGTGTCTTCGGAATAGAACGCGGTGAAATCCGTGTTCCGGCCCAATCGGCGCACCTCCACGTTCTCGGTGGAAATGCCACTCAGATCAACGGTCTCCGATTCGAAGCTCTGATTGTTGATGGCCAGAAACAGTTTGTTCCTGTCAACGAACGCCCGCACCTGCAAATCGGGATCATCACAGAGTGCCTTCACGCGACGCCCCCCCAGACCTCGAAAATACTTGAAGTACATCATCAGGTCCGTTTCGACCCAACGCGTCTTATCCTCGTAGTCATGAGCAACGTACAACTGTGCGTAATACTTTGGCCCCCAAGCCCATGTATTGGGCAATAGAAATGGGACCGTCTTCTGAACGCAATGCGGATGCTCGATGAATGCCAACGTGTTCGCCACGATACTGCTGACGTGTCCGAAGTTAACGATCGATCGTTTCTTCATCTCGTAGTCCCACGAAGCAGGGTCAGCGTCGGGATATTGCTCCGCCATGATCTCACCGGCGACGAATTCCCCGTCGTACTCGCCTTTGGGGTCGCTGCCGATGTAACCGCCCTGTTCACTGACGACCACGTCGATTTCTTTTCCGTACGTGTTCACCGTGTAGTTCTGCACCAGATCAAGCGTTCCTTCGAGAGCAAGCCCGGACTGGATACGCCCCTTGAAATCCCCCTCACGCCAACGCAAATAGTCGTAGGTGTGGAACGAATAGAAGTCCATCTTGGCATCCGTTCGCTCGATAAACTCCGTCAGACCGTCGAATGCTTTGTATTCGTTGCGGTAGAAATAGCAGACCGGAAGACACGGTCCGCCAACCTTGACACCCGGCGTTGCACGATGCACAAACTCCATCGTTTTGAGATGCCAATCGGCGAGGTGCTGAGTCTTTGGAAACGACCAATGCGGTTCATTGACGGGCTCGTAATATTGCGGCCGATCGAAGTCGTTGAAACCAAACCGCAGAACCGCCGCCGACAGAAACGCTGCGGCATCGAGGTTTTTGGGCAGGTACTGCGAATGTTTCGGGTCCTGTACCGATTCGCTCGTCTCGAACCGCCCCATGTACTCGGGGAACGCGTTGTGATGACCGTGCGCGGCCACGTTAAGATTCGCTCCAAAGTCCTTCCGCATCCGCTCGGATGGTTCCACCGCCTTCTTATTTCTCAGACGCGAAATATCTGGGTACCCGGGTCGATTCGGATCTTCGCTTAACGTTTGTGCGGGATGCTTGACCACACCCAAACGACGACCGAACGAAATCCCCAATTCCTTAACGAGGTAGTCGTACATCGCATCGTCTTTGACCTGATTTTCAAATCCCGTTCCAGGATCACACACGTTGAAATAACGTTTGCGTTCGACGTCGGTAATCCCCTGGATCGCACGGGTCATCTCAGGCTCCACCACGATCGACGATCGGCGGCTACCGGAGGTCTGCTCTGCGACGATGCCGCCTTTCTGGTCTGCAACCGCATGCTGCGATACGAGCAAATTGGTCACCAACACGACGACACTGCATCGAATCAATCGCATTTTGAAAACTTGTTTTGCACTCATGTTTCTTTAGCCAATTTTGTCTCGCACGCTAGCGTGCAATGCGCCTATTGATTGTTCGCGTGCTCGCGGATCTTCCGATTGGATTCCTCAATTCGCTTTCGTTGCGTCTGACCGAGTCCTTGTTGGTAATAGATCTCAGGTTTCAGATACAAACCGGTGCGTTTCATCACCGGATCATTGAGGTCCAAACTCAAATCGCAATCAAAGCGTGTTAAAACCGCGTGGTTCTGGTCCCATGTCGTCGCATTGGTGAAGTGAGAGATTCCCCACGTGATTCCCCGGCCGTCTTTGGTATCGGTAAAGGCGTCTGGAATGAACGGACCGCCCGCGGTGGGCATCAGGTTGGTGATCGACGCGATCTCGAAGTTAACACCGTCTTCGGCAAACTGAACGGTAGAATGTTCGTTTCCATCGCGAATCACGAGCGCGGCGATTCCTTTTCGGAATGGAAACAGTGTCGTTTCGTGCCCCGAGTTGATGACCGGGTTGAGAGGGTGTTTTTCAAACGGTCCCAAAGGATTGTCCGCAATCGCGAGCCCCTGCATGCGAACCAAATTCGGTTCGCCGTCGAAGTCCGATTTGTAGTAGAGATAAATTCGGCCTTTGTACACCAATGGATACGGATCATGAATTGAATACTGATCCCAATCTCCGGAGCCCCCATTGGGAATCACGACCTGATTGTGAGGAGTCCAGGGTCCATCGGGTGAGTCGGCATACGAGACAGCAACCGGACAATCGTCCCCACGTTTCCCGCTCGCTTCCATGAATCCCTGATAGTAGAGGTAATACTTTCCTTTCCACTGCAGGATGTCAGTCGTGGAAACGGAACGCCATCCGACGTTCGGTTTCGGTGGACGCGGAACCGCCACGCCTTGTTCCTGCCATGTGAAGCCGTCTTCACTGGTCGCGTACCAGATATCACAGAGGTCCCAATCGCTCGACGGAATCGTATCGGTCGATGCGGCGGCGCCCTTCGGTGGCGTCGGAGTGTCGCGTTTGGTGTACCAAACGTAGTACTTCCCATTGGCAAAGATCACTTTCGATGGGTCGCGTCGCGAGACCGTGCCGTCCTGGTCGTGGTAATCAAATCCCTTGAGCTTCGTGTACTTGAACTGCGAATACAGTTCGTTGTGTTCAGGTCGCGGTGCCGACCACTGCGAGTAGTTCCGCGACATCGCCGCACTCATCGGACGATCCGGCTTTGACTCGGGAAGGACAAACGGAAATCCAGACTCCTGGGCGTTCGCGGAAGCCATCCAAACGACCAACAACAGGGGACTTACTAACAATGTGACTTTCGTGGTGTTCATATTTTCAAGAGTGACCTACGGATTCGAGCGGGCTCTCGCCATTGCTAACTGTCAACAATAACGCACGTGAATTGAGATTCTATTCCCCTTTAAAGGCGTTTGCAGTAGCCGATCTGCCCTTCCTCGCATCTCTGGCCGAAATATAGACTTCGGCACAAACAAAACACCGGACCGCGAGGCACTTCTACCTCGCGAACGGCGTCTGCTGATTCAATCCGCCGCACTACAGCGCGTAATACTGCTCCCAGCCCTTGCGCGGCGTATCCTTGAGCAGTGAGTTCGCCAATTCGTTGTTCGTGATCTGTTTGGTTTCACGATCAAACTCCAACTCGCCGCCGAGACGTTGTGCGAGACATCCGAGTACCAGAACCTGCGACAGAGGTCCTGAGACCGAGAACGGCGATCGAGTCTCTTCATCGCCCCGGCAGGCAAGCAAAAAGTTGGCGTAGTGGTCAGAGTTTTTTCCGAAGTCCGTTTGCATCCGTCCGGTTGATTGGAGATTGTTTCGCTTTTCCTCAGACAGGATCTCCAATTTCGATGAATGGCTGCCGCCCTGGAAAACGTAGTCACCCGAGTAAATGAACTTGCCAGGAATTTTAGCATCGAGTTTGCGACCCTCGAAATCATCAGGCAACGGCGGCAGGTTATCGGTACCGTCGTACCAATCAATGTCCATCGGTGGCATTGCGCCACGTCGTGGAAACTGAAAGTTAATCGTCGATGCGAGTGGGTAAATGAGATCGTTCGGCTGCACTAATTTGGTCGCCGAAATCTTTTCGGGCATGCCTAGGTCGAGGAAGCGATGGATCGTATCGAGAATGTGCGCCCCCCAGTCGCCAAAACATCCCGTTCCGTGCTGGTACCAACCACGCCAGTTCCCAGGATGAAACTTTTCGCTAAACGCATGAGTCGGCGTCGTGCTGTGCCATAGGTTCCAATCCAACGATTTCGGCGCCGTCTCGCCGGTTGGCATGGCCTGAATATCACCCCACGGATGCCACCGACGCCACTTATTCATGTACGCATCGACGTGCGTGACATTGTTGATAATGCCTGCGTCCTGCCACGCTTTGAACTGAAAATAGTTGTCGCCGGAATGACCTTGGTTGCCCATCTGGGTTGCGACACCGTATTTCTTCTCCGCGGCCATCAACAATTCGATCTCTTCGAACGTGCGGGCGAGTGGTTTTTCGGTATAGACGTGTTTGCCCGCCGCCATGGCCGCCATGCTGATGGGAAAATGAGAATGATCGGGCACCAGCACGACCACCGCATCAATCTCCTTGCCCATCTTGTCTAGCATCACCCGCCAATCCTGGAACACTTTCGCATCGGGAAATTTTTCCTTCGTCGCATTCATATGCGGGTTCTCGGGATCGACGTCACAGAACGCAACGAAATTCGCAATCCCCGCTCGCTCAAAGTTTTCAATAATCCGAGGGCCACGCCCGCCAACGCCGCACCAAGCAATGTTGACTTTTTCATTGGCGCCGAGAACGCCCCCCTGAGCACGGCTAGGCAGACAGTTTGCAGCGGCAGCGGCACAACCGCTCAATAGTGCGGTACGTCGATTAAGTTTCATCGTTTAAAAGTCCATCAAAAAGCGTTTGTGTTTGTTAACGGCCCACATCGTAGATTTCACGTATCGCATCGGCATCGAGCACCGACCGCAACAACATGAACTCGTCGATCCTGCCATCCAAATTTCGAATCGGTTCATCGCCCGTTTTCCGAGGGCGGAGCCAGTTGCCGATTTCAGCGGCACCGATGTGCAGCGGTTCGGCACGTGGTAACTCGTTCCATGCGGCCTGCTCACCGTTGACATAGTGACGAACCAATTTGGAATCCGCGTCATAGGTCGTCGCCAGATGCGTCCAACGCCCCAG
This sequence comes from Aporhodopirellula rubra, assembly GCF_014192335.1. Lineage (GTDB taxonomy): Bacteria > Planctomycetota > Planctomycetia > Pirellulales > Pirellulaceae > Rhodopirellula > Rhodopirellula rubra. The sequence goes on from NZ_JACHXU010000005.1 coordinate 273,651, forward strand.
AGGCGACAAACTCGCGAGATGCTTTGATCCGCTGCGCATCTGCCGGCGCTGCGCCCGCGTCGATTGACCGATCCCCAGTTTTAAATCGCCCTCTTTTGCAATTTGCCAGTGCGGTCGCCAATCATCAAAGTCATCAGTCAACAACAATGCCTGGTTCACCCCCTTGAGTTCATCGATGCGAACCCAACACGCGAACGTGAGGTGCGGAAAACGCCCAGGCACACGAATCCGAATCCGATCGGCGGTGTTGTAAAACCCCAACGCCCGTTTCTGCGGCCATCGTCCATCTAGTAATTCACATCCCACAACGGTCGCCTTCACATTTTCTCGCTGCGACGCCGCAAGATTGGCGAGCCCTTCCCGTGCCAGCATTTGCTTGTTTTTGCCTTCGAAATTGAAGTACAGCAACAGGTCGCTGCGTTTAGAAAACGCTTCACTCCAACTCCGCCATCGTTGATATTGATCTGACACGGATCGATCGATCGCAGATGCCGACGGAAAACCATCGAGGTCGAGCGTCGTCTCTCTCATTTCGAATTCCGGACTGATCTCGACGCTTTCGCCTTCGAGCACCGCTTTGCGTCGAGACTCAACCGCTAATTCGCTCGCCCCTTTCGGATACAAATCGACCAACCCGTCAATCACATGAACACTCGAAACACCGTCGCCGGTTGACGCGATCGCGAACTCGGTGCCTCGGTCCACGAGCCGAACCGATTCCGTCGTCACGGTATAACCTTCAGCGCCGTCAGGAACGATCGCGCGCAGTTTGCCGTTACGCAAATGGGTTTGATCCAGCGACACCAAATTGAGATCGACGGGCCCCTCCAAATACAAAGTCACCCCGTTGTAGACGCGTATCTCCGCAAACCCCGACTCCAGACGCAATCGACCAGGGCTCAACTGCATCGGCGGAGTTTCCCCGTCCTGCCACACGTCACCGGAGGCCTGGGTCAGCATTGCAATGGCATCATTCGCGGTGAAGGAAACCGCTACCGCGTCCATCACCGAGCCCCGTTCGACCGCTCGCCGCTGCCAAGTCGCCATGAACAAAACTACGACAGCCACCCCGGCAGCCAACCCAAAGCTCCATCGCTGATCACGCCACCGCGTCCCTCCTTCGCCTGCTCTGCTCCGTTTCGTTGGCTGCTCTGCGACGGCTTTGTGTACGCAACTACTATCCGAGTCACCTTCATCGACCTGACAGACCAAATCGACCAAGTCGACGATCGCAGTGCCATCGAGCTCCTCACTCAGCATCGAATCCAATCGAAAGTAATCGACCCAAACTTCTAATTTTGCCGGATCGCGCCGTACCATCTCTTGAACACGCATAGCCTGCTCGCGCGTCAGGGTCCCCTCGAGTGCGAGTTGCAGAAGCTGATCAAACTCGTTGTCTTCTCGTTTGCCTTCGCTTGTCATTCTTGCGTCCCCAATCGCGATTCGATGCATTGCATCAACAATCCCCGGATCCGATAGAGCGTTTGCCGGATCGAACCGGACGGCCGACTCATTTCTTGAGCGATTCGGCCGATGGCAAGATTTTGCGTGTACCGCATCTCAAGCAGCGTGCGCTGTGCCGGCGGCAAACGTTCCAAGCATCCTCGCAACGCCGATCGCTCGTCATCGAAGCCCGCTGATCGTTCGGATGCCAAGTCAGCGATCTCAAGAATGAACGACTCATCGAAAACCAATCGATCTCGCGAATATTTCCGAATACGCTCCATCACCTTGAATCGTGCCACTTGGCTAGACCATGCCCAGAAATCAGTCCCAATTTCGAAGTCGCCGGCCTTCTTCCACAACACCATATTGACCTCCTGGAGAAGATCATCGACGTCATCGTGCCCAGTCAGCAAAGATCGCAAAAACCCACGCAACCGCGATTGGTGCTGAGCGATCAGCCCAACAACTTCGGACTGCGGATCTTTCGGCTCTGGCGTGTTCAAGTGATTTTTTCATTGCCGGTCATTGAGCGGTTCGCGATACGTATTTCAATCGCAGGCGACGGGCTCCGATGCGTCCGTCAAACGGCTAATGACGCAGCCGCCTCGACCGTCAACAAGAAACATGCAATTTTTTGTCGCTGCCGCCGGATCGGCACCCAATGCAACATTTTGCCAACCTTCCAATCGAAATCCTCATCAAAACGAAATTCGATTCAGGGAAATACGTGACGTCTGCATCCGTCGAACAGAATGAACATCCCTGGACCGAACGGCCAACACCGACGGATCCCGTCATCACGATGGCCGATCAATCGACATCGCTGCCCCACCATCCCGACTTGCTTCCCGGCGTCCAGGAATCCTTCAAGAAGTCAGCATGCTGCGTTTCGAGCTTTTGCATTCGGCGGGTTCTGAGCGCCTCAATCTTGGCGTCAAATTTCTCTTGCGTGAATCGAGGATCCGGCTGAGGGAAATTTGCCCCGGTCTCCGCCAACCACTGATCGAGACGCTTGCGCAGTGCCGACGTTCTCTCGGGATGGACCGACGCGACGTCGTTCGTTTCTCCGATGTCAGCAGTCAGATCATAGAGTTCGTTTCGCCCATCTTCGTGGTAATAAATCAGTTTCCAATTTCCCGCACGAATGATGGATGACGGTTCTCCACCCTGGTTTCCGTAATGAGGATAGTGCCAGAAAAGATCGCGTTCAGGAATTTTGTCCCCTTTCAATACGGGAACCAAACTCACGCCATCAACATGTTGGTTCGGCATCAACGGCAGTCCGGCGAGTTCGAGCATCGTTGGATAGAAATCCATTCCAATTACCGGAACATCTGAAGCGGTACCTGACGCAGTCATGCCGGGAACGTGAATGATGTATGGCTCGTGAATGCCGCCCTCCCACTGCCGACCTTTGCCGCCACGAAACGGCAACAAACTCGTTGAGAATGCGTCACCGGAAGAGACACCACCGTTGTCCGACGTAAAGATAACAACCGTGTTTTTGTCCAGACCGGTCGCTTTCAATTTTTCCATCACGATACCAACGGCGGTATCCATCGATTCCACCATCCCGGCGTAAATTGGATTGTCTTGCACCTGACGGACTGCGAGCCGACGATCGAATTTGAACCGCGGAGCATTCCCCGTTAGTCCCATCGCTTCGGCTTTGTCACGATACTTCTGCCACAGTTCCTTCGTCGTTTGGATCGGTCCGTGAACGGTGTAAAACGAAAGGTAGGCGAGAAACGGACGATCTTGATTCGACTCAATAAACGACGCGGTTTCATTTGCCAGTCGCAAGGTCAACAACTCACCGTCGGGTCCGTTCTCTAATCGAGGATTCACCCACGGGGCAAAGTACCCTCCGGCGGGAGATCCCTTATCCCATCCGCCCTTGTTGATCATGAACCCATGATCTTCCGGCCACGAGCCCTCTTCACCGAGATGCCATTTTCCGGAAAAAAATGTCGTGTAGCCCGCGTCACGCAAGGCTTCAGCGATCGTAATTTCCTCTTGAGGCAAATGGTGAACATACTCCGCCGGCAGCACGGGATCGTCACGATCCCACCGAGTCCCGTGAGCAGCACCGATCCAATCGGTGATTCCATGTCGAGCCGTTGCCTTGCCCGTCATGATGCTTGCCCGCGAAGGACTGCACACGCGACATGCCGCATAACCCTGATCGAATCTCATCCCCGAGGCCGCCAACGCGTCCACATTTGGGGTCTCGTAAAACGTACTGCCGTTGTACCCCAGATCTCCAAAACCGAGATCATCGACGAGGATGAACACGAAGTTGCGTTGCCCGGCCTCGGCCGCGCAAGCAAACACGCACAGGAGAACAATTAAGAGGTATCTCATTGAAATTTCTTTAATTACTTGCTGATGTGGGGTCAGTGAAATCATCGTGTAAACCTGTCCCTCTGGTCGCCGGCACGTTCGCAACATGTTGTGACGACCGTCCGCAACCGAAAACGCACGATGGCTTCACAGCATAGCGACCACGACCACCGTCATCAAAAGAGTTCTCAATTCCGCATGCGCTGCCGCCACCAAACCCGTTCTATAGAAATCGGAAGCGAGTCGGCTTAGGATCTTGCTGGCATCAACTCCGACTGCGTTCGCGTTTTCATTATGAACGCTCGGTCGTGCCGCCGGACAACACGCGTCGGCACGCTCTGCTGTGCCACCATGACGTGCACCATTCTTCATTGAACGCCAGCAATCAAACATTCATACAACTGCTAATCCTCCTGCTGTGCGTCGTTCTCCTCCTGCTGTCGATCAGCCGGTGGAACGTTCACCCTTTCCTCGCGTTGCTGGCCGTGGGCTTGCTTTTCGGCATCGGCAGCGGACTCGGGGCGGTGAACTCCGTTGATCTTCTAATGGAAGGATTCGCCAAAACGCTGAAGTGGATTGGCGTCATCATGATTCTCGGCGCCATGATCGGAGAGATTGCCAACGAGACCGGTGGGGCGGAGCAAATCGCACGGTCGACTCTCAAATTATCGGGTGAAAAACGCCTGCCCTTTGCGATGGGTTTGACCGGTTACGTCATCTCAATCCCGGTATTCGTTGACGTCGCCTACATCATGATGCAAACCGTGACCGAAGCCCTCGCTGCCAAAAGTAAACAAAACATTCTCGGTGTGGGGCTCTCGCTCGCGACCGGATTAACGGCAACCCACGCGTTGATGCCGCCCACACCAGGCCCCTTGGCGGTTGCGGGAATCCTTGATGGACAATTGGGCCGAATCATTCTGATTAACACCTTTGTGGCTTTCTCAGCCATGGCGGGCGGGTTAGCGTGGGCGATGTTTTACTGCCGTAACGTCGAACTCCCTTATGACTCCGAAATCCGAAAGAAGTATGCCGGCACAGGAAGCCGCGAGACCGAAGACGAAAGGAGTGGGCCCACATGGTTGGCGCTGCTGCCGATTTTCGTACCACTTGTGTTGATCGCGATCAACTCCTTCGTCAACAAAGATCAATCCGGAACATGGATTGTTTGTGTGAGATTTTTGGGGACGCCGTTGGTCGCACTTTCGATCGGAGTCCTTCTGGCGATGCTGCAGTACGGACGCAACTTCAGCATGACCAAAATTTCCAACGTGGCAGAACGTTCGATCGAGAAAGCCGCTTTGGTCATCATGATCACGGGTGCCGGCGGCGCGTTCGGACACGTCATCAAAAACTCGGGTGTCACCGAAACCATATCCGTTTACGCGAGCGACATCGGTGCAGTCGGCTTCCTCTTTCCATTCGTGCTGGCGTCAATCTTCACGACCACAACCGGGTCGCTCACCGTCTCCATGATCACGACCGCATCGATCGTGGGACCGCTGATGCCGTCGCTCGGCATTTCCGCGGAAATGACTGCCGCGTTGATCGGCAGCGGCTCGTTTTGCGTCTTCCACGTCAACTCCAGCTTCTTCTGGTTGTTGAACCGTTTGCACAGCGCGCCGCCCGCGATCCTTCTGAAAACGTTCACCGTGCAATCACTCTGCATGGGACTGGGAGGACTGGCCGCGGTGCTGGTGTTGAAACTTTGCGGACTCAAATAACCACACCGAGGCACCGCAGTTCATCGAACCACTACGCCTGACGCAGCGCGTTCACGATCGGAACCGTGGCCGCTTGAACGGCCGGAGCTAACCCCGCAGCAATCCCCACGATGACAGAAACCAGGGTTCCCGAAATCGCCAAACCAAACGACGGCCGGAATGCAATGGTGGCTCCCTCGGCGCCGATCGCAAAACCACCCACACCGAGCAACACGAGCGCCAACAGGGTGCCGCCCACGCCTCCGACCAAACACAACAGCGTACTCTCGGCCAACACCAATCGCATCGTGCGAGCGGGCCGCACTCCGATTGTTTGCAACACCGCATATTCTTTGATTCGATCCTGGACACTCATCACTGTCGTGGTCGCGACCAACGACAAGACGAGCCCGACACAGGCGTAACCGAGCCAGTGGGCAAACCCGATTAAGTCGACGAGATCCGACAACGTGCTCGCCTGAAACGCGCCCTTGCGCCGCGTCTTGGTCGCGACCGACCCGGCACGCAAAGCCGCGTCAATCTCGGATGCCACTCGATCAGGATCGGCGTCATCGGTCAGCATGACTTCGTGTTGGGTCACCAATCCGGCCGCGTCGAGTCCACGCGTGTACTGCAAAAACGCGAGACTTGTGTAAATCAGATTCTCTTCTGAGGGCACCGTCGATTCAAAAATCCCCGCTACTTTTACCGAGAGGTCACCAATGGAAAACTGGTCGCCTGTCTTCAGACCACGCCGCTGTGCAACGTTGCGTCCCACGATGGCGGCATCGCGCTGTGACGAAAACTGCCCCCAATCGCCATCGACTAATTTGAGCGGACGTGAATTCTGGATTTGCCTCGGATCAGCCCCGTTGAAAACAACAATATCCAAACTCGCGCGGCAGTTGTTCGTCCAGACTTGGATCGGCATCACATCACGAACACCGGAAATTTCTTTGATCTTCCGAGCGTAGTCTTCTGGTAATCGGCTGCTCGTCGGGCAAAACCGATTCTCTTGAAAAACGATCAAGCTACGATCCGCGTCGGCCCCCGACGTGAGTCGATGCAGCCCCTCCTGAACAGACCCGACGAAGCAGAACACGAACATCGCCACCGCCGCTCCAGTGACGGTTAACAGTGTGCGTGTTCGGTGCCGCCAAAGCGTTTTCAAAACGTAGGTATTCATAATGCACTTAGCAATCAGTTTGCGTGCTGAATTTTGCGAGACACGCCGGAATGTGAATCTCGTTCTAGGAACCGTCCTCGATCGAGCACCAATTGCCTCGACGCGATGCCCGCGGCCTCGGCATCGTGAGTCACCATCAACAACGTAATATCGAGTTCCTTATTGAGGCGTTGCAGCAAGACCTGTACCTGTTCACTGGTTTCCGTATCGAGGCTCCCGGTAGGTTCATCAGCGACAACGACTTTGGGGTGCGCCACGATTGCTCGAGCGATTCCGACACGTTGTTCCTGACCGCCGGAAAGCTGTCGCGGATAGTGATCCGCACGATCGCTCAGCCCCACGGCTTCTAACGCCAATTCGACACGTTGGCGTCGTTGAGTTGACGATAACTTCAGCAGCAACGTGGGAAGCTCGACGTTTTCATACGCAGTCAGAACAGGGATCAAGTTATGCGTCTGAAAGATGTATCCCAAATTAGCCGCTCTCCAATCCGCTAATTTACTTCGCGATAACTTCGTGACCTCTGTTCCGGCAACGACAATCGATCCCGCATCAACACGATCAATCCCACTCACTAGATTTAGCAGTGTGCTTTTGCCAGTACCGCTCGGCCCCATCAACGAAACGAACTCCCCCGACTCAATATCCAAATCGACATTGTCCAATGGCGTAATCGTCTCGTCGCCTTTGCGAAAACTCTTTGAAACGCCGCGTAATTCTACAAGTGCCATTAATTCACCCCAATAGTTTGATCGTCACCGCTGACATGGACTGCGTTCCCCTCGGTCAGCCCATCCATGCCGGACGCGATTAGTTTGTCCGTCACATTCAATCCTGTCACAATCTCAACCAACGTGTCGTTCACTTTGGCGCCCGGCACGACTCTGCGTTTATGCGCAACCTCGTCCGCGTCGACCACCCACACGAATGCACCTGAGTCGTCCGCTTGAACGAACTGACTGGGCACGAACACCCGTTCTGTCTCCGTCGTTTCGTTTCGGCTTCGCTCCACAACCGGAGCCAAAAACGTTGCCGTTACCAGCATCTCGGGACTCACCGTCGGCGGCGGGTCGATTAATTCCACTTTCACTTCCAAAGTGTTCTTTTGGATGTTCGCGGAACTCGTCGTCTGCAGCACTCGTCCTTGAATGATCATGGTGGAAGACGCCGTTTCGATTTCGACGGGTTGCCCGCGTGTCACCATCGGAACGTCTTCGAGCCGCACGTCGGCGCGTACTTGAAGACGATTGGGATCGTACATTTCGACAACCGTGCTGGAACTTTGCCCCGCCGACGTCCCCATCCCAGCAACGCGTGTTCCCGGCGATGCCACAATTCGCAAAATCCGCCCATCCATGGATGCCCGCACCACGTTTCGCTCAAGTGCCAGTTCCGCCAAACGGACTTGCAATTGGGCCTCTTCGCGTAGTGCCATGGCCGACTGCACTTTCGCTTTCGCTTCCTGCACCTGTCGCGTTTCTTCGACCAATAATTCGAGCTGGCGTTTGAGCGCGTTCACTTTATCAATCATCGCGTCGACCTCACGTTGCAGGTTCGGCCTACGTTGCTGCAATTCAGCCAAGGTCGCCTGCGAAGCTGCGTAGTCGCTTTCGGCGCGGGCGATGATTCGGCCAGAGATTGCCCCCTTGGCCGACTGCTTTCCTTCCATGCTGTTGAGTGCGTATTGCATGTTTGCTTGGGCCGCTTCGATCAAATACGGCAACTTGGCGAGTTCCGTCTGTGCTTTCGCCAACGTGCTCTGCGCATCGGCCAACTGAACTTCCAAGTGCACCGGATTTTCAAAACGTACTTTCGCCGCAGTGAGCTCAGCATTCGCCCGTCCCAGTTCGCCCTCTCGAATCGAAAGGGAGTTTTTCGCTTGCTCGACCATCAGTTCGGCGTCAATGGATATCAGCCGCGCGATCGGTTCACCTTGCTTGACCTGCTGACCTTCAACCACCAACAGGTTTTCGATTACACCGGGAGCCAATGCGGCAACACGAATCGCCGTCGGCCGCGGTTCGATCCATCCGGGCGATTGAAACAATGTGGTTCCCGCCTGCTGCACTTCTGCCCGTTTCACCACGACCGGGACGACCGTGACTGATGGCATCGGCATCAACCGTCGGCCTGCCGCCGCTAAAAACAAAACGAGGAACCCTGCCAATATCCCAAACGGCAACAGATATCGAGTAATCCATCGGCGACGGCGCGCGGGCAGGGTCTTCGTTTCACTAGGAGGTGAACGATCGAGCGCGAGTTGGCTGAGGTCGAACGGAGTAGACATAATGACAGACTAAAATCAAAGCAAAAAAGGAAGAGAGCAGGGCCGCGGCGGGATCACCTTCACGATTCCCGCGACGCGTGCCTCTCCTTCATTTACTTGCCGAGTTAGTTACCCTTCACAAAAACTTGATTGGCCGAAACGGTCAAGTTGCCTTGGTCGTCACGGTTGGCAGTTCCCTTGACCACCACGGTCGACAATTCCCTTACCGCGAGAAGTTCTCGGGCGTCCTTTGCAACCGGGCTCCCCGATCCATCGACAACCTTGATCGTCGCGATGTTCTCTTTGACTTGGTCTTGCGTGCAGCAGTAGTCCCAAGGTGTCGGGCATCCTTCGTCGGCGGCGCAATACGGCACCTTCGGATCAACAATCGTGAACGCAGCGAGCCCGTCGACGAACGGCTCCGTCGAACCGCCAATCAATCCGACCAACGTCACTTCCTGTCCGTCTTCGCTCGATTGTCGAGCCTCACCAACAGGAACCGCGTCCGCGGGTTCGCTCGCGGCCAAATACTGTGCTGAGTCCCCTGTCGCCCCACCCTCAGTAGCGGTGGTGGACTGCGATGATCCACAACCAACGGCCACGACACCCAACCCTAACAACGCCATACTATAAAACATCTTCATTTCAATCTCCTTGAACTAAGTAACGAAACGCGGTGCACCGACACGAAGTCGCGGTGTTCCGCTCTGACCATCAAACAGCTTTTAAACTCGTCGCGACTTCGGCTCGCAACGCTTTCAGTGCCGGGGGCAACGCCCCCACAACACCCAACAACAACCCCACGCCGCAACCGATTAAGATCGCGACACTATCAATACGCAGCGTGAACGCCCCCATCGTGAATCGCACGGCCATTCCATTAAGCATCGTCAACGCGATGACGCCAGACAGCAGCGATCCGGCCGCAGCCAACAACACGCCTTCCTGAACTAAACTGATCAAAATCGCACGCCGACGAAATCCGATCGCCTGCAACGTGGCTATCTCACGAATGCGCCCGGCAACGGCTCCATACATCATGTTCAGTCCAGCGAAAATGCCCGCTGCCGATACCAAAACGACAACAAACCATGCCAACAATCGAACCGGACGATAATGCTGTTGCAACGACGCGTAATAGTCCGTTTCACGAATCGCACGTAGTTCCAGATCGGTGCGTTCCTTACAAAACAGCGACACTTCGGCGGCTGATCCCGTTGCCGACAATAACATCGAGACCAAACTCAGGTCTTGGCGTTTGGTCGCCGCCTGAAAATCGCCGAGGCGACACCAAATTTCCGACTCGTACGCTGCCCCACCTGCGGCGAAACGGCCACTGATTTGCCACTCTTCACCCTCGAACTCGAGCGACTTGCCGATTGCCATCTCCTCATCCGAACTGCCTAATTTGGCCGCAGCCAATCGTCCCACGAGGATCTCACCCTCGGCTGGCCATCGCCCCTCAATGAGACGCACGGATCGGCGGACGAGTGGTGCCGTCAACGTCACCCCTCGCACCAATCCCAACCCGCCGTCACCACCCTGCGTCTTCACCCGCGTACCGAGGTACAGTTCCGGCGAAACATGGGTGACGCCGAAGCGTTTCACCGTGCCACCGACACTCGCCGTTAACAACGCGGGTGTCCGGGCAGGGATCGACGAATTTTCGATGTTCTCTTCCGAGTTTACGGAATAGATCAACACAACGTTCGCATCACCACTCACGGACAACGATTGCTCGAGCCCACGAATGAATCCCACAACCACGAACACCAACATGACCACCGTTGCCAGAGCAACGAGCGTCAACGCGGTTCGCACCGGGCGGCGTGCTAAGTTGCGCACACCATATTCCCACGGGAGTAGCATGATCAGAGAAAGTGGCAAGAGTTACGAGTGAAAAAACAGGGTGAGATTCAAAATCTCGAAGATGCAGCACGACTGCCCAGGACCGTTGCCGCCCGGGACCTAAAACTTCGGCTTGGATGTGAACGTGCCATCGGGCGTGACCATCTTTTTGGGCGTTTTGCCGATGCCTTCCATGATCTCCCAAATGCCCTTCGGGCTCAGGCGAACGTTATCGCGAGGGACCAGCGTCACCGACTTCTTCTCGATGCTACAGTCGACTTTCGCGACCTCGTCGACATCATCAAACCGTTTGGTGATTTTCTTCACGCATCCGCCACACATTTCACCGACCGTCATCATGATGTTTTGACTCTTCGGCTCCGCGGCTCGTGCCGACGAGAACGGCCCCAACATCGCTCCTAACAACAAGACACCCGACAAACACGTTACCGTTTTTGACATACTCGACATCAACTCAATCCTTTTTCGAAGACACAACACTTCGCCACTGGAACAAACACGCCCCATGCGCGCAGCACCCAACAACGGGAAACGAAAACAGACAGAAACCAAAAACAGAAATGGACTCAAACGAATGAACGCGCGCAACCATCGTCATGCATTCAAACGAACCATTATCAATAGCAATCGATTGCTAGCGGCTCAGATCAGCCACGATTGATTGGCAACGCGCACATCGCGTCCCGAGAGAAGTTGCCCACCCAACGCATCCAACATTTGCGAACGAAATTCGCTCGGCTGAAACGCAGTATTGGCAGCGAACCGGACGATCGGAAGAACACCAACGAACGCGTCCGTTTCCGGCAGCTCAATATCGCTTTCAACAACGGCGCCTTCGCAGATGCAATTTTGACAATCGCACTCGTCGTCACACGGTTTCGGATGCTCTGACTGCGGAGTCTGATCGCTATGCGAGCAGCAATGACATCCGGCCGAAATAGATTGCTCTCCCGCCGCCGAATTCGTTTCGCACGAAAGACAACGCACTGGACACGCCAACAAATTGACGATCAACAGCAGGGCAAGCAAAGGGGACTTCATGCCCGCATTCTATCTGGGACGGCAACCTCTCACAAGCTCATTCCGCGCGTAGCGGGTCTCGTGCCTGACCTTTCAAACGACGTCGAACTTCAGTGAAGACGCCGCAGCCGGCGACATTGATGGGTCAACAACCAACTGGTCGTGCACGAACCATTGAAAAGCCTTGCTCGCGTTCGCAGCTGAATTGGCGATGTCATGAACGCCCTCAATTCCCCTTGACTCACGCACATTGCAAACCATGGCACGGCGTTTGCGTTTGCCCAAGCTTGCCATCTACGAAACCCGCGACCGACAAACCGAGCTCTGAAAGCCTCCGCCTGTAAATGCACGGACTCGCTTAAACCTAGCATCACAGAAATGGTTGTCGACTCGTGGCATGACTGAACTCACCAATAACCAAACCAATCTACGAAGCGCGAGAAGACACGATGAGCGAATTAGACGAGGGATCGCGAACGAACAATCGAGGCCGATCACACAACCGCACAATCCCATTGCGGGAACATCGCATCGCAGCGGAAGGGCCTCGCAAATGATCACCACTACCGATCACAATTTCACCTATAACACACCTGCGACGGTCACACGTATCGCGAAACCTCGCCTCCCTATCGACAGTGCCTCCGGCATTCTCGACTGCGTCGGTCAAACACCGCTCGTTCATCTGTCGCGTTACCTCGACGATTGTTCGATCGAGCTTCACGCCAAACTCGAAGCCGCCAATCCGGGCGGCAGTGCGAAAGACCGACCGGCGCTCCGAATGCTGGAACACGCTCTGGAAACCGGCGAACTTGCTCCCGGCGATACCGTCGTGGAATCATCATCAGGTAACATGGGAATCGGTTTGGCGCAAACATGCCGTTTCCACCAAATGCGATTCATCTGTGTCGTCGACCCACACGCTCAACCACAAAATATTGCAATCATGCAAGCATTGGGCGCAGAGGTCGTTCGCGTCGAAACTCCTGTTGACGGCAGCTTTCTCGCCGCCCGACTCCAGCGAGTTCAGCAAATACTCAGTGACGTGCCGAACAGTTTTTGGCCTAACCAATACGCCAATCGCCAAAATCCAATCGCGCATCACGAAGGCACCATCCGTGAGATCGATGAAGCCACCGGTGGCGACCTGGACTACCTCTTCGTCGCAACCAGCAGCACTGGGACCGCTCAAGGTTGCCGAGACTATTTGCGAAAACACAACCGACATACCCAAGTCGTTGCCGTTGACGCCAATGGCAGCGTCCTGTTCGGCGGTTCCCCCGGCAAACGCCTGATCCCTGGGATCGGTGCGGGGCACCTTCCAGCACTCGCGAAAGACCAAACGTTCGACAAAATCGTTCGCGTCTCAGATGTGGATTGTGTCGTCGGGTGCCGCCGTGCCTCAGCACGCGAAGCGATGCTAGTTGGCGGTTCCGCCGGGGGAGTTCTAGAGGTCGTTCGCTCTCTCGAAAACGAACTGAGTGGAAAACGCTGTGTCGCGATCCTCCACGATTCCGGAACGCGTTATCTTGACACCGTCTTCAACGACGATTGGGTCGAATCCTCACTCGGCGTTACTGCGGCTACGGTGAACCAACGCACGTCTGCCCCCGCTCTTCAATCGGTCCGTAACGCATCATGATCGACACAGAAATTGAACCTTCTCGTCATGATGACGTCGAAACCAACACCCCCGACACCCGCTTCGCTACGCCAAACGCGCAACCCGCAGCAAGCGAGTCAGAACCTCCACCCCAACTAGCAGCATCATCGCCACTGGGTAGGGAGTACCGAATTGGAATCGTCGGTTGTGGGCCACGTGGTCTGTATTGCTTGCAATCTCTCGCGGACGAATTGCAGAATTGTGAATCATTGCCCCCGTTGGCAATCGTCATTTTTGAACCGTCCGATTTCCCTGGAGCGGGGAACGTCTACGATCCGCGACAACCTCGTTTTCTCAAGATGAACTTCGCGGCCAAACACATTGACGCTTGGCCGCGATATGACGAGCGTTGCCGAAGACGGCTGAATCTTGTCGACTGGCTTAATCATGACGGGGGCTGCAATACTGACCCCAACTCGTTCGTCAGCCGTGCCGCGGTAGGACAATACCTTCATCACTGCTACCAACACGTCACCAAGCAACTCGAACAAATTGCGAACGTGTCTGTTTTGCAGGAAGAGGTCACCTCGATCGGGCAACTCACCGAAGCCTGGCAAGTTCGCACGGATCGCACCTTGTTTAACTTTGATGAGTTACTCTTGACCGTCGGTCATGGCAGATGGCCAGAACCGCCCGAGAAATGTGTTTGTGAAACATCTGCGTTCATTCCAACTTTTCCGGTCAGCGAGAACCTGACACAAGAGCGTATCCCTAGCAAGTGCGATGTTGCGATCCGCGGGTTTGGATTAACATGGATTGACGCGACGCTCGCGCTGACCGAGGGTCGTGAAGGAGAATTTCACCAAAGCGGTCAAGATTGGACCTACCACCCCAGCGGACATGAACCCGCGTGTGTGTACCCTTTTTCGAGAACCGGCAGGCCGATGCTGGCCAAACCAGACGAATCGCTCTTCAATCAACCCGCCGAACTAGACGACATCTGGGCGAGCGGGAGAGAAGCGATTGAGGCGATTGCACGTCCCATCACCGCCCAAACGCTCTCTTACGAACTGTGGCCAATCATCACTGACACGGCCGCGTCTGCCATTAATTGCAGCACCGACTCTTCCGCCACCACGTCAGAAACGGTTCAAGCCTGGTTTAAAAATTGGTGCGACGCGACGATGGACGCCGATGAGTCACTGCGTGCGATGAAACGTTCGTACAACGTCGCGACCGGCCACGCGAAACCGGACATCGCATGGGCATTGGGAGCCGCGTGGCGGAACTTGTATCCTGCACTCGTGCAAAGTGTCAGCTACGGCGGCCTCGCTTCCGACCCTTGGCCGAAATTCCGTAACATCGCGAGCGAAATGGAACGAATCGCGTTCGGCCCACCGGCCGAAAACGTAGGCAAAATGCTGGCGCTGATCGAGCAGGGAATAGTTAACCTCCAGTTCATCTCAGGCTCAATCGAACAAAAGCCAAGCGGCAGCGAAGAACTTCTTTTTCTCAAAAACGCGGTAAAAACACACACTGTTGATCGATGCATCGACGCCGTCTTGCGATCACCTAAAGAGTGCACAACACTAGGACCGTTCCAATCGCTGGTCGATGAAAAAGCAGTCGAACATCTTCCTGGCGCTGAAACCTTGCACATTGACAATCAAGGACGCCCCGTTAAACGAATCGGTAATACGCCGGACGGAATCGCGATCATCGGTCGCGCAACGGAAGGCTGCGTCCTCGGCAATGACACATTGAGCCGAACGCTTCACGATCACCCTCAACGGTGGGCGGCCTTCGTCGTCAAACGAATACAAAACGCTGAGATATTGAAATGAGTGTCGTGGACCAATCTCCCGATCTTTCAAACCGAGCACAACTTGACGATTTACGTCAGAGTTGCCGAGGCATACTCCCCCTCGATGCGATATGGGACGAATGGATGGTCGACATACTTTCCAATCATCCCTCGAAGCTTCATAAACTCGTCGAACAGAACGGATCGCCACTCAACGTCATCGCCACGACGCCACTGAAGCGAAATCTTCACGAACTCGTCGACGTCGCTGCTGAACGCGGACTTTGGTTCCAGCCATTCTTGGCGCGAAAAGCCAACAAATGCTTAGCGTTCGTCGAGGCAGCCAACGAAGTGAACGCGGGAATCGACGTTGCCAGCGAACCAGAGTGCCAGCAAACACTCGATCTCGGCGTCACAGGTGACAACATCATTTGCACCGCAGCGATTAAGTCATCGACGCTCATCCATCTGTGTGCCCGACGTGGCGTTACGGTTGCAGTTGACAACATTGACGAACTAAGACAAATCACTCGGATCGCTACGTCGCTCGATGCTCCCGTCGATATTGCGATTCGAATCAGCGGATTTCATCACGATGGGTCGAAACTTCACTCGCGTTTCGGATTTGATGTCGATGAAATCACAGAGGTCATCAAAACGTTTAATCTTTTGACCTCACCAGACACGTTACGCATTCGCGGAATTCACTTTCACCTCGATGGATACTGTGGCGAACAACGCGTTTCCGCGATTCAGCAATGTCTCCCGATTGTTGATTACATGCGCAATCGTGGCCACGACATCAAGTTTTTAGATATCGGCGGGGGACTGCCGATGAGCTATCTAGAACACCAATCGCAATGGAAGCAATTCTGGTCAACTCATCGAGAGGCGTTGCTAGGGGCCCATACGCCGATCACTTACCGCAACCACGGGATCGGTTTCACGCGCGTCGGCGATCAAATTCACGGCGAGCGAAACACTTACCCATACCATCAGTCACCGACACGTGCCACTTGGCTCGCAAATGTGCTCGACGCTCAATCTGGCGAAGGCCATTCAATCGCATCCGCACTGCGAGACCGTTCCTTGCAACTTCGCTGCGAACCCGGACGCAGCAGTCTTGATGGTTGTGGCATGACCGTCGCCCGAGTCGAATACACGAAACAACACCACAGCGGCGATTGGTACATCGGATTGGCAATGAACCGAACACAGTGTCGAACCGGGAGCGATGACTTCCTCGTCGACCCTATCGTGATTCCTCAGTCGGTTCTACCTCATGGCGCTAAACACTCAACCGCAAACCAGCAGTCTATCGATGGCTATCTGGTCGGAGCCTACTGCACCGAATCCGAATTGATCCAGCTCCGCAAACTCCATTTCCCTACTGGGATCCAAAGTGGTGATCTGGTTGTTTTCCCGAACACGGCTGGCTACTTCATGCATTTCCTCGAGAGCCGATCCCATCAATTCCCTCTCGCCAAAAATTTCGTCTACCAAACAAACCAACTGGCGACGTTTCATCCCGATGCCGTCGACGCATTGTGTTAAAAGAGAGCGACAGACGGCGTAATCGAGGCGATCGATGCGATGCGACATCGATCACTTTTTGGCCGCAGACCGCTGTCCGCTAAAGAGTCTCTCGTGCCCAATTACATCGCCAACGATGTCAGGATCAATGACGGCATCGTCGCGTTCACTGTGAATGACTGAAATGTCACCGGTCGTTTCGAAGACAACAGCGAGAATTTGATCGTAACTGAAAGCATTTGATTCCCGCAGTTTCCCGTAGATGTCTGAGCGTGTGACGTTGGCTTTGCGAAGGTTCTCTTCAATCATCTCGCCACCGACCATTAGTAGGAGCGGCTCGTTGTCGATGAGTTGACTTAGCCAAGGTATCTGTTGACGCAGGATCGCGAGCCCCCACTGCCCGGCGAACAAACATCCTATTGCAGCAATCCCGATAAAAAGCGTCGGCGTGGACGACGAAATGGTCGAGGCAAAGAGTGATCCCACCGCAACGGTCATCGCGAAATCAGACGCCGACATTTTGGAAAAGCTCCGCAGCCCGCTTAAACGCGTGTACAAGAGGATCACCGCGTAGGTCACAATCGAAGAAAGCACGACCATCGTGATCTCGTCGAATGAGGCAAATGTCCATTTTTCAAATGTGTCGTTCATCTAAGCTTCCTTCGCTAGTAAAAAAATTTTCAACGCAAGCCATGCGAACGTCGCCGACGCATCACCCAGGACGCTCAATCGGCGATTAGGATCATTCGGTCAGCGATCATTCAGAACCGTACTGACACGGGGCCCTGACTCACGGACCGTTCGGTTTGGCAAACCATCCCGGCGGTCAGAACATCGCAAACCCCGTACCACTAAAATGAAGGCTGAATCGCCCAACGTTTCTTCCACCTATCAGTGTTCCGGCCGCCCTTTGCGACCACTCTGTAATAAGACAACCGACTAGCACCAACGCCGACGAAGCCTGTCAGCTAAAGTATGATCGCTGCCGGGCCCCTCGATTCGTGACCCAAGCTCGCGCAATTGATACCGAACACGTCTCACGCCCCTGAAACAATCGGACGAAGACACATGCATTTCACTCCCCGCCGTCGTTTCCTCCAAGCCGCCGTCGCAACCTCATTGATCACGTCGACGACACCATCGTTTGGACTCGATCGATTCCATCGAATCAATCCACGCATCAAGGGGATCTCCTTGAGTGCGTTTTCGATGAGGCCTCACATGCGTTGGTGGAAAGGAAGTCGCACCGACGCCAACTTGGATCTAGTCGGGTTTCTCGAATACTGCGCCGAACTAGGACTCGACGGGGCAGAGATGACGTCCTACTTCTTTCCTGATCCGCTCGACCGTTCGTACGTCAATCAACTCAAACGACGTGCCCATTTGCTCGGAATCGATATCACCGGCGGGGCGATGGGAAACAACTTCGCTAACGCCCCCGGCAGTGAGTCAACGCGTAAAGAGATGGAATACTTTCGGTCGTGGATCGACCACTTTGCGGATCTCGGTGCCCCCGCGGTCCGCATCTTTGCCAGTCGCGGAAAGCCGAAAAACACAGACGCCCAACAAATCACCGCAAACGTCATCGCGAACCTCGAACAAGCGTTGCCCTACGCTGAGAAACGCGGCGTCATGCTGGGGCTTGAAAATCATGACATCATGACCAATGTCGATGACCTAATTCGGGTCGTCGACAATTTCGAATCACCGTGGCTCGGTGTGACATGGGACTCCGCCAATCTTGCCCCGACGCCCGATCCCTACGCTGAACTCGCCAAAATCGCGCCATACGCGATCACGGCTCAACTGAAAGTAATGACCCACATCAACGGCGAACCGGCCCCCGCTGACTTGCCGAGGATGCTCGCGATACTCACGGACGCTCAGTTCGGAGGATACGTTGTTCTCGAATACGAAGAGAAAGAGGATCCCTACGCCGCCATTCCCAAATTCGTCGGGGAAGTCCGAAACGCGTTATCGACGATCAACTGACGCTGCTCAGTGAATCGGCTACGAGTTCGCACTACCGGATCGTTCGACGCATCTCTTATCGCGCACAACGCCGGCTCTACCGTCACCGATTACAATTCGTGCCTACTGACGATCTCAAAGTGAACTTCTCGCATCGGCAGCCAGAAATCGTTCTTGTGATTTGGATCGTTTGAACGAACGATGTTCAAACTCACTTGCAGTTTCTTCAGCGCCGTGTCGAATTGGCTCTTCGTACAAGCCACTTTCTCGATCGCCCGCTTTCGAAGCGGGCCAGTATACATCGGTTCGCCCCGAATCAGATCGTAGACTTCTTGGGACAGAGGATCCAACTCCATCACATGCTGATAAGCACTCGGATAATGAACACATTGAAAGTGATTCATCTCCATCAGAACCGCATCGCCCCCGGGGACCTTTCCATAAAAAATCGTTTCCGGATACGTCTGCGGTAGACGCGTTTTCCAATCCCAAACGGCCATCACCTTGGGGCTCCACCCGCCCTCCTTGGGTTTCTCTTCGGAAAGCCCGGTGTTGTCCCACAACGATGCGTACGCAGAGCCCTTGCTACCAAAGACAGTGCAAACCTTCTGGTCCAACACAAATTGATACGCTTCGTCAAACGTCGTCAGCATCAGATTACACCGTCAAAGAGCAATACCGCCATACTTCGCGACACGAATCGGTCGCGACTCAAATCATCCACTCACGCATCGTAATCGATCGTGATGAAGGCGGCTGATGAGACTCAGTCGACTCGTTTGGTGATTTCAATCAGGTGATAACCAAACTGAGTTTTGACAGGTCCGTGAACCTTGTTCAATTCGCCGGTGAAGACGACATCGTCAAATTCCTTCACCATTTGACCGGGGCTGAACGTCCCCAACGCCCCACCGGATTTTCCTGACGGGCAAGACGAAAATTCAGCGGCGACTTCTCCAAAGTCTTTTCCGCCTTCGATCTGTTCTTTCAAGTCCAAGCAGACTTCTTCTAGTTCAACGAGGATGTGTCGTGCGCTTGCGGTTGCCATCTCAATCTCAGGGTTGCAATCGGTGTTTTTGTAGTGACGCGGCCACATTCGCCGCGTCAGGGAAGCCGACATCCTCCCCTGCAAACTCATTTTCGAAAACCCCGGCTCCGACCAAAACACGAACGCGATTTGAGCAATAAAATGCGAAAGCACTCGTTTTTTCAACGATTTCAGTCGCGTTCGCTTCCGCCACGTGGATAACGTTTCATTGCAACGCCCCTCTTCGCCTAGCCCCGCATCTCACGGGACTTCTTTTGCGCCCGCTGTTTGTCGCGAAATCGCTTCTTGCGTTTTGCTTCCTTCTCTTTGTCCTTCTCCGCTTTTTCAGCGATCAGATCAGCCGTTCGGGCTATTTCTCGCTCCATGATCTGAGGCGTCTCAAACGTCAATCGGCCGAGACCGCCGGAACGTATTTCGGTGACGAAGATCTTCGACGCCCGATCAATGTCGACCTGATTGTTCCGCCCTAAACAACCGCGTTTGCGTCCGATCGCCTCAAGCAACGGCAGTTCGCTCGACGGCACGGATTCCAACTCAAACCGAGTCGCGATTCGTTCGGGATAGTTTTCGATCAAGTAGCGTGCGCCAAAGAAGGCCACGTCGCCGTAGTCCATCGCGGTGTCTTTGATCGAACCGAGCAACGCGAGTCGGTAGCTGCTGTTCACATTGTGAACGTTCGGCCAGAGCACACCAGGCGTATCGAGTAGGGTGATACCATCGCCAATGTTGACGCTTTGCTGCTGTTTGGTGATGGCGGGTGTGTTGCCCGTTTTGGCGATCTTCCGCCCCGCCAAAACATTAATGATCGTCGACTTCCCTACATTGGGAATCCCAACAATCATCGTCTTGATGGTCTTCCCTTCTTTATGCGGCACCATTCTCGCCGCGGCGTATTTCAGCTTTCGGATGGTCGGAATGTCTTCGGTCGTCACGGCGCGAGCCCGCACGCCTGCGACTGCGCCGAGATACTCTTGCCACTGAGTGGTCATTTCTTCGTCAGCCAAGTCGCTCTTGGCGAGCACTTTCAGACAGGGCTTGTCACCTCGCAGTTCCGCGAGCATCGGGTTCTCGCTCGAGTACGGAATCCGCGCATCCAAGACTTCGATAACGACATCCACTTTGGGCAAAACCGCTTGAATCTCAAGCCGAGCCTTGTGCATGTGGCCGGGGAACCATTGAATTTGCATGTCGTCGTCGGTCGTCAGAACGTTTCGAGGCGAGAGAAAAGGCGTGACCAGCCCAGAAAGCTTGCCCTGCAATCATGAAAAAGCCGTCTAAAACGCACTTGCAACGGTCTTTCACGTATCGACTATTGAAACACGCCCACAGGAGCAACGATAGGCCGCGCTCTGTTTTTTGCCCGCGGCAGGCCCTTGGAGGATGACGAGTTTCGAATGAAGGAAATTCGAATTGCATTGAAATCGGTGTCCCACTGGCTACTCAAATCATCCGCCTAGCCTAGGATAAAAGAGGTATCGCATCGACTCCTTCAAAAAGTCCCGCTATGAGCATCATTGACGTTGGCTGCCGCCTGAACTATCTCGTGCGATCACCTGCGGTGTTCCTCTTGAACCTATCGGCAGCACAGAACGTTCACCAAATCGTGAACGCAGAATCGCTCGACGTATCCCCCACTCAATCAGTTGAAGAGTGTGCCGTCGGTCCACTGGGAAATCGCATCGTTCGACTTAATGCACCGCCTGGCGAGTTGGCAATCAATTATCACGCCACCGTCGAACTTCATGCCGATTCGGTGGACTCCAACAACCTTTGCGAAACCAGTTACGAACAGTTGCCCGCCGACGTCCTCGCCTACCTCAACCCCAGTCGGTATTGCGAATCGGACAAACTGTATCGATTCGCCTTTGAAGAATTTGGCCAACTGTTGCCTGGCTATTCACGCGTCACCGCGATCTGCAACTGGACCTTCAAACAACTCACCTACACGCCTGGCAGCACGGGGCCAACCACAACCGCGTGTGACGTTCTGCTGCAACGCACGGGAGTCTGCCGGGACTACGCACACGTCGCGATCAGCCTTTGCCGTGCGATGGGAATTCCCGCACGCTATGTTTCTGGTTACGCCGTCAATCTCCAACCACCCGACTTTCACGGTTTCTTCGAAGCCTATCTGGACAAACGATGGTTTTTGTTTGACGCCACGCGACTGGCACCGGTGGGAGGATTTGTGCGTATCGGGACAGGCCGCGATGCCGCGGACGTCGCATTTGCAACAATTCGTGGCGACGCACAAAGCACGGGAATCGACGTTTGGGCGATCGACACCAATCCCGACGGAGGGGCCTCTGGCCCTGATAATGTGCGGACTGGAGTCAGCTCCGCATAATATATTGCACCCGCGGACTAAATCATGATCGACCGCTTTGAGATTGCGTTAGGGAGAAACGGTGGTACGTTGCGGCGTTGGCCTGCGTGAAACGTTCAAAAAAGCCCCTGCTGATTCGATACCTTTGTAGCAGTTAATCCCTGGCTTTTCGTACCCCGCCTTTTGCTGCCGTCAAAGTCTTTCTTCGGCCGTCGGGCAACGTACCGAAGGACCGTATCATGAACTGGATGCCAGGCAAAAACCAACGGTCGCTCGTCCAAGCGAAAGTGAAACGCACTTGGGACGCATCAATAAAGCTGACCTTGTGTTGATGATGGGGAGCGGGAATCCTTCGCGAGAGATCTCTCACATCATTCTCGCGACAAGGCCGCGGAAGCCGAATGCAAGCTTGACGTTCGAAGCTTGCTCACTTCTTTCGAGCTTGATCCCAAACGCTTGCCAGGTCGATTTTGCGTTCTTCTTCGGCCTCTTGTTTGGCACCATGTCGTTGATCGAAACTGATTGAGTTCAAGTAGAGCCGCTCTACTTTGGCGCGGGCCCAATCCGTCTTTCGCAGAAATTTGAGGCTGCTATTGATGCTCGGTTCGAACGCGAAGCAGTTAATCTGAATGCGGTCCGCCAACTCATCCCAGCCATATTCGTTGACCAAGTATTCCATCATCGCCTTCAGCGTGACTCCGTGGAGCGGATTGTTCGGCTGCGACTGATTCATAGGCGAAAGCGTGACTTCTGATAGAACAATTTGAGAAAAAGGGGGGCGTTCCAACAGACTAAATGCGTTTGAAGCGAATGCCAATCGCCATCGACCATTTTGTCGACTGACGCGTCAAACAACGTCATTTTAAATCCCCCCCAAAAAGAGAAATCGAGCATATTACACGCCCCCTGACTAATGCCTTCCCGCTACTCCATGAATCGGGCGATTTCCACGGTGAGTGAAAACATGCCCTTGATCTCCAAAATTCAGCTAGAATGAACCAACATCTTGAAACCAGTCGTTACCTGGACGCTCAAGATTCCCGCCAAAACTCCGAAGTCTGTTGCCTCTGACCACCGAGGCGAACGCTTTGCCCACCTTGCCCGCCCTCCAGGAGGAGATGCACGAATCGTGTTTTCTCAACCCGTTTCTTGCCGTTCCCACGGTAGCACGCCGATCGTCGTAAATCGCAAACGACGCCTCGACCTAAACGCTCAATCAAGGATGCCCAATGCCTTGATCGCAACGATCAGCGTGATCGCATGGTTTTCGTTCTCACCACAGTTGTATGGTCAGCCGACACCACCGCAAGCACTTGTTGGCACCAGCGAACTCGAATCGTTTTTCGAGTCGAAAATTCGCCCCTTGCTGCTTCAACACTGCGTGGAATGTCATGGTCCCCATGATCAATCCGGCGAATTGAGACTCGATCGGCAAGATCATTTTAAGCAAGGTGGTGGTTCGGGGCCTCTTGTCGTGGAAGGAGAACCCGACCGCAGCCGATTGCTCCGCGCCGTCGGCTATCAAGACAACGAACTACAAATGCCACCGAACAGCAAACTGCCCGATGACGCGATTGCCGATCTCACGCATTGGGTCCGTTCGGGCGCATTTTGGCCGGATGATAAGTCGCAAGCCGATACGTCCCCAGAAACGCGTTCACCGGCTGAACAAATTGACGAGATGCGGCAAACCCATTGGTCCTTTCGTCCATTAACTTCGCCCAATCTCCCCCCGGTAAACTCAGCGATAACGCCGGTCACCACAAAAGAAGCAGACGCCGAAGCTCAGTCCGAATCGGCAATTGACGCCTTCATCGGCAACCGTCTGCACGAGGCGGGGCTGACACCCAATCCTCGCGCGGATCGTCGCACCCTCATCCACCGTGCCTACTTCACACTGCTCGGGTTGCCTCCTTCTTATGAGGAGGTTCAGGCATTTTTAAACGACGACGATCCGAACGCATTTGCGAGACTGGTCGATCGACTGCTCGATAACCCGCACTACGGCGAACGATGGGCTCGCCACTGGCTCGACATTGCACGCTACGGAGACACCAAAGGATATTTGGCCGGCAGCCTGGAGACTCGCTACCCGTACGCATACACCTATCGTGACTACGTGATCGATGCGTTTAACAGTGATAAATCCTTCGATCAGTTCATCATTGAACAGATTGCGGCCGATCAACTCGAGCCAACCGGTGACCAACGAAAGATCCTCGCGGCGATGGGATTCCTTACCGTCGGACGTCGATTCATGAACCGACAACACGATATCATTGACGACCAAATCGATGTCGTCACGCGTGGGTTCCTGGGTCTCAGTGTTGCGTGTGCACGCTGCCATGATCACAAATATGATCCGATTCCCACCGCGGATTACTACTCACTCTACGGTGTCTTCGCCAGCTCTCAGGAACCCGCGGAATTGCCAATGCTGGGGGAACCTCACGCATCGGACGATTACGATGCGTTCGTGAAAGAGAAGGCCGCAAAACAAGAGACCGTCGACCAATGGTTGGAAGAACGCCGTGTTGCAACGGAGCACGAACTTCGCTCTCGCGTTGCCGACTACCTTGTCCATGTTGCTCAAAACCTGCCTCAATACAAACAAGGAAAAATCCCGCTGCAGGGCGAGCGTGGGGCACTGCGCCGTGCAGCCGTTCAACGATGGCAGCGATTTCTTTCCAACTCGGAAACAACGTCTGGTCCGATTTGGACGCTGTGGCGCCGTCTTGTCGCAATTCCGGCGGATGAATTCGCGTTGCAGTCCACCGCGATTCTCGATGAAGCTGCCGCCGTAACCAATCCTCAGCTCAAAATCCCGCAGCCGTTGATTGATGCCCTGCGTGAGGCGAATCCGCAATCGATGCTCGACGCGGCAAAGACCTTCGGCACATGCCTCGAAGAAGCCGACACGCAATGGGTCCGCGAGCACAAAGCGAACAAAGACCTCGAAGGTCTAACAGACGACAATTTCGAGCAGCTTCGTCGGGTGCTGTACGCGTCAGATATCCCGACCATACTCGACACCGCTCAAATGATCGCACACCTCGATCAAGGTGAACGCAATCAATACAACTCGCAGCTTAGCAAAGTCAACGAAGTCGACGTCACGCATCCCGGTGCGCCGCCGCGAGCGATGGTCATGACAGATCGAGCCAATCCGATCGAACCAGTCATCTTCCGTCGGGGAGTTGCCGGTAATCGCGGAGACCAGGTTCCTCGCAGATTCCTGCAAGTCCTCTCGCACGTCGATGGGGGCACCCCCTTTCAACACGGCAGCGGACGACTGGAATTGGCCCGCGCCATTGCGAGTCCGAACAACCCACTAACCGCCCGAGTGATCGTCAATCGCATCTGGCAACACCAATTCGGTGAAGGTTTGGTTCGCACATCAAGTGACTTCGGTTTCCGTGGGGAAGCCCCCACGCACCCTGAACTGCTCGATCACCTGGCGAACGAGTTCGTCGCGGATGGTTGGTCCATCAAACGACTGCAACGACGCATCATGTTGTCCTCCGCGTGGCAACAATCGAGTGACCTGCGTCAGGACGCGGTCTTAATCGACGCCGAAAATCGCCTACTTTGGCACATGCCACGACGACGAATGGAATTCGAACCGCTCCGCGATCGATTGCTGGTGGCGGCAGGACGGCTTGATCAACGTATCGGCGGTCGGTCCGTGATGATTCATCAGGACGCAACTCGCCGAGGACTCTACGCCTACATCGATCGTGAAGATCTCCCTGGACTGCTGGCGAGTTTTGACTTGCCTAGTCCCGACGCGAGTCGTGCCAAACGAACAGAAACAACCGTTCCACAACAAGCTCTCTACTTGATGAACTCTCGCTTCGTCATCGAACAGGCCGAAGCGCTTGCCGCGAGAACACTGCCCGGTTACGATCCAAACACGCATCAGGACGTATCCGGATCCGTCTCGCCACCAAACGATCAAGAACGCGTTGACAATCTCTATCGCCTCGCTCTATCTCGTGATCCAGACGACGTGGAATTAGAAGCCGCGTTGAATTTTGTAGCCCCTGCATCCGTAGAGGAATTTCGGCAGCAACAAGAACGCAGTGAAGATGACACCTCGGATCCATGGCGTGCAGGGTACGGTTATTTCAATGTCAACGAATCCAAAACTGTGTTCACTCCATTTCCTTATTTCGACGGGCAGTCTTGGCAGGCATCCGAACTATTCCCAGATCCCAAACTGCACTATCTGCGGATCTCTGCCGATGGCGGTCACCCTGGATCAGACAATCAACATAGTGCAATCCGCCGTTGGACTTCCCCGCTAACGGGCATTGTCAAAATCAACGGACGGTTACATCACGCGTCTGAAAAAGGAGACGGTGTACGAGCGTTGGTCGTCCATTCTCGCTTCGCACTCCAAGGCGAATGGACAGCCCGAGGGGGTGACGCGGAAACACGCACCGACGAGATCCAAGTGCAACCGGGTGACACGATTGATTTCATTGTTGACTGCCTCGAAAATTCGAGTTTCGATAGTTTTCAATGGTCACCCTCGATCGAAGCAACGCATGTCACAGCGTCGGGCGATGGCAACTCGTCCACACAGACTTGGAGCGCGAACGCAAATTTCATCACGACCGGCAAAGCTCGCTATGCCAAAGAAAACCAACAAACACCCGATCCCTGGACGCAGCTAGCGCAAGTACTTCTGCTGTGCAATGAATTTGCGTTTGTCGATTAACTCAACAACGCAGCCCAAATCACCCGTGCAGCCTAAGATGCCGACCAACACGCGGCACTCGAAATTCGCCGCGGGACACTGATTCCAATCCTTGCTCATCGTCTCACACGTTCACCATTTGAAGAGTCACCGATGACTGATTTCCTTCCACGACACCTGTGCTCGGTTCCCTCCACGCGTCGTGAATTCCTCCGTCGCAGTGGTATCGGACTTGGAGCACTCGGACTCGCTGGAGTGATGGCTGATGATACGTCAAATCAATTGACAGCCGCAGAAAACTCGAACCCGATGTTTCCCAAATCGCCACATTTCGCCCCGAAAGCGAAAGCGGTGATTCATCTCTTCCTCAACGGTGGCCCGTCACAGGTCGACACGTTTGATCCCAAGCCGGCCTTGGACAAATATCACGGGCAACCGATCCCGATGAATTTGCGCACCGAACGGGAAACCGGTGCAGCCTACCGGTCTCCATTCAAGTTTAAAAAGTATGGCGAAAGCGGTATCGAAGTCAGTGAACTTTTCTCACACGTCGGCGAGATGATTGACGATGTTTGCGTGGTCCGATCCATGCATGCCGATGTTCCTAACCACGAACCCTCGTTGATGCTGATGAATTGCGGGCACGCGCAGTTTGTCCGACCGTCGGTCGGGTCCTGGGTCACCTACGGCCTCGGTAGCGAGAACCAAAACCTTCCCGGTTTCATTTCCATGTGTCCGAGCGGTTACCCGATCAAGGGTGCCGAAAATTGGCAGGCAGGGTTCCTGCCCGGTGCCTATCAAGCGACTTACATCGATAGCAAGCATCAAGAAATTGAACGGCTGCTCGAGAACATCCGCAACGCCTCGGGCCTCGGACGCAATGAGCAACGACGCCAACTCGACCTCCTTCAAAATCTAAACCAACGTCACCTGCAAGCTCGACAAGAAGACGCCGATTTGGAATCGCGTGTGCAAAGTTTTGAACTGGCGTATCGAATGCAGATGGAAGCAACCGACGCCTTCGATATCAGCCGCGAACCTCAGTCGATTCGCGAAATGTACGGTGATTCAATCCAAGCCAGGCAAATCCTGATCGCCCGACGCCTCGTCGAACGTGGAGTTCGATACATCCAACTTTGGCACGGCGCGGGTCAACCCTGGGATAGTCACGACAAGATCGAACAGAATCATCGCCGACTCGCCGGAGAATGCTCGCAAGCCATTGGTGCGTTGCTAAAAGATCTCAAACAACGTTCGTTACTTGAAGACACTCTTGTCGTTTGGGGCGGGGAATTCGGACGCACGCCAACCGTTGAACTCCCCAAACCGGGAGCCAACGCAGGCACGAACAGCGGGCGGGATCATAACCATTACGGTTTTACCATGTGGTTAGCGGGCGGCGGAGTGAAGGGCGGCCATGTCCACGGCGCAACCGACGAGTTCGGATTCCAAGCGGTCGAAAATCGCGTCCACGTGCATGATTTGCACGCCACGATCCTCCACCTACTCGGGTTTGATCACGAACGTCTCACGTATCGGTACGCAGGCCGCGACTTTCGGTTAACCGATGTTCACGGGCGTGTGGTCAGTGAACTGATCGCATAAACCGAGCAACCGATAGCGAGCCCAGTAACGCAATAAAGCCGACCACAGTCTTCATGACAACCTGTCACCGGGTCGGACAATTTGTCGCCCTTAATCCATGCTGTACTTTTACACAGCGGTTCAGTCCATTCGATGTTCCGAATCGTTTCGTACTTCTACGATCGCTCGTTGCTTCCCCAACAACAGGTGTCGATAGGCACAACGTTTGCATCGCGTCACCTTCATTGTTTGTTTGTATTCGGCTCTCCGATTCCACATAATGAGAAACGGCGGTCGGCGCATTCAATCGTTTGTTTGCGTTTGTGAGTAACATCAAAAGGCGATGAGCCAATCACGGATGTCTTCGGCTTGTTGCTGATTCAGCGGAGACAAGACGATGAACAAGAACGTACTGCACGACACTCAGGACCAGTTTCAAACAGGCTACCGAAACCAACGCCCCGAGACCTCCAGTAGTGAGATAGCAACCCAACGGCGTGACAGCGGTTCGCACGATCACTCGCCACACGCGTCTCAATGCGACTCGAATCTTCAAGTCCTCCATCCTCCCATCGACGACGAGAACCTTTCCGCGTTTGAGTTGATGAAGGACCTTCTTCCGGTGATGGACAATCTCGAGCGTGCCATCCTGACCGGTCAACACAGCGGCGATTTTGATGGATTCATGGAGGCGGTCGAAGTAGTGCGTAATCAATTTTTCGACACGCTAACCAATCATGGTCTCCAAGAGGTCTCGGGATCGTGGAGCCCCTTCAATTCAACCCAACATGTGGCCGTCGGACATGAGGACGACGACGGACATCCACATGGATCCGTCATGGACGTCGTTGAACAAGGCTACCGTCTACGTGAACGCGTGCTTCGTCCTTCTAAGGTGATCGTTTCTCGCAACAGGTCCATTCATTGATTAAGGAGAAAACCGATGAGCTACTATGTCATTGTCGAAACCGATTTTGGGTACACCATCGTTGGCGTCCCGGAAGGATCCAATGCGGACACGGCGGCAAAGGAAGCGGGCGGTTTGCTAATCGATGACGCTCGTTATCAATCATTCGAAGAAGCTCAGGACGTCCTCGCCGCATTGCCGAGTCCCTTCCCCGAAAAGGCCATGGAGTAGGTAACACTCAGGCGAATTCGTCAGAGCATCTAGCAACGCCGCGAGCGCCATTGCTTGCTGCGCGTGTGATGAATCATTGCACGCGTGATTGACCAGTGCATGTATAGGTTCACGCGTGCCGGTTCGCCTCCCCCTCGCCACGAGTCAGTTTGTCAGTTGAGGCATTGACACCCCGGTTTGGCACGTTCGTTGCAATCGCGAGCCAATCCCGTTGTTCATCCTGACACCAGCCCACGACGCCAATCGCATCACCGATGCAGGGCGTCGGACGCGAGACGATTGTCACTCCGCGGATGGGCGGATGTGAATGGAATTCGAGGCAAATACAAAAGGAATCCAATCGATGAAAATCGCTCAGGTTGCCCCTCTCATTGAAACGGTCCCGCCCAAAACATACGGTGGCACCGAAAGAGTCGTCCACTATCTCACCGAGGAACTCGTGGCACAGGGACACGACGTCACACTTTTTGCCAGCGGCGACTCACTCACTAACGCTCATCACGTTGCCGTTGTACCAGAATCACTCCGGTGCAGTAACTTGCATCGCGACCCGGCATTGTGGCACCAACGGCAATTGATGGAAGTTCTTCGGATGGCCAACCAATTCGACATCATCCACTTTCATACCGACTTCAGTCATTTCAGTGTCATGCGGCATTGGGATACGCCACACGTCACCACCCTTCACGGACGACTCGACCTGCCGGATTTTCAGATCGTGTTTGATGAATTCACCGACATGCCAGTAGTTTCCATCAGTGAGTCTCAACGCAAACCGATCCAGAATGCGAATTGGGTAGGCACCGTGTACAACGGAACGCCCAGAGAAAACTACGTTTACCAACCGTCACCCGCCCCCAATCAATACTTCGCGTTCCTTGGCCGATTTTCTCCAGAGAAAGGCCCCGAGCGTGCGATCGAAATAGCGAAGCGATTGGGCGTGAAGCTCAAGATGGCCGCCAAAATCGATGCCGTTGACGAAGCCTATTTTGCAGAGCGAATCCAACCACACCTCGAACACCCGCTCATCGAATACATCGGCGAGGTCAACGACTCTCAGAAGAACCGCCTTCTCGGCGGCGCCAGGGCCTTGCTATTCCCGATCGATTGGCCCGAACCCTTCGGACTCGTCATGACCGAGTCGATGGCCTGCGGTACGCCAGTCATCGCGTTCCGCAACGGGAGCGTCGACGAAGTCATGAAGGACGGGGTGACTGGCTTCATCGTTGAAAG
Source organism: Aporhodopirellula rubra (assembly GCF_014192335.1). Classification (GTDB taxonomy): domain Bacteria; phylum Planctomycetota; class Planctomycetia; order Pirellulales; family Pirellulaceae; genus Rhodopirellula; species Rhodopirellula rubra. Next base: position 304,426 of record NZ_JACHXU010000005.1, read on the forward strand.
CATTGACGAAGCCGTCGAGGCGGCTCGCAAGATCGATACGATATCGCGTCGTGGTTGTCGCATCTATTTCCAAAATCACTTCTCCGCCGAGGCGATGGCGAACGGATATGTCCGCGTGTACGAACAACTGCTCAGTCCACAAGCGACCATCCGAATTCCGTCGCGGCGATCGATTGCGAAGTCGAGTGAATCATCGGCAACGGCGAGCTAACGCACGGCGCCCGATTCCTTTCTCCCACCTATGTCATGCGTCACCGGTTACGGCCTATTGAAGTTCATCATCGACGACGCCTCCTTAACGGAAAAGATGCGGCGAACACACTTCGCCGGTCGCCGCTTGATTGATTAATTACTCAAACGCACCGTTGCCGGCACATGAGCACGGCTCTTTCTAAGTCGCAGATCACTCCGATTGACAACACCGTCTCAAACGTAAATTCAGATGAGCACGTCACCTCTCACCAAAGTTGAAAACAGCACCACGGATTGGGATATTCAATCACAAGTTCATCGTGCCCCGGCAGATATCCAAGTACTGAAGCAGGGCGACACCTTTGCAATATTTGACAAATTCGGCGAGATCGGAACCGCAGGCGATTGCGAGCAGGGCCTCTACCATCTCGGCACACGCTTTCTGTCGAACTGGGAACTGCTCATCAACGAAAAGCGGCCGCTCCTGTTGAACTCCACCGCGAAAGAAGACAACAGTTCCTTCGTCGTTCAGATGACGACTGCGGAGCTGCCTCAATCGTCACACATTCTCCCGCAAGGGACACTTCATGTTTTTCGCAGCATGCTGCTCGACGGCGGAGCATTCTACGAACACCTTCGGCTCAAAAACTATTCACAACGCCCCATCGAACTGGAAATCGAGTACCGATATCTCGCGGATTTCCATGACATTTTCGAAGTCCGCGGCGAACGACGTGTGCAGCGCGGTGAATTGCTCGACACGGAAATTGCGGCCTCTGACGTGAGGCTCGCCTACCGCGGCCTCGACGACCAGTTAAGACAAGTTGAAATCGCGTTCGATGGTGAAATCAAAAGCATTGACGCTCGCAGGTGCGTTCTCAAGGTACAACTCAACGGGGGCGCCGAAACGACTCTGCATGCAACCGCGAAATGCCGAACCGAGAAACCGGGACACGTTCGCAAATCAGATCCACCGCCACGCAATCACGCCGAAGCGATCGTCGGATGGAACAACCGAATCCGGGAAACGGAATCCGAACGAACCGAAATATTCACATCCAATGAAGAGTTCAACGGCTGGCTCAATCGCAGTAACGCCGACTTGGACATGTTGGTAACGGACACGATTCACGGGCGATATCCGTACGCGGGTGTTCCTTGGTTCGCGACCCCGTTCGGACGTGACGGAATCATCACCGCGTTAGAGACGCTCTGGGTGCGCCCGAAATTGGCACGGGGCGTTTTGAGTTTCTTGGCCGCGACTCAGGCGACCGAAGTGGATCCGTCCATCGAAGCCGAACCTGGGAAAATCATTCACGAAATGCGTGATGGCGAGATGGCGGCGTTAGGTGAGATCCCCTTCAAACATTACTACGGGACCGTGGATGCAACGCCCTTGTTCGTCATCCTCGCGGGTTACTACTACCGCCGCACCAATGACCGTGAATTCATTGAGTACATCTGGCACAACCTTCGCCGTGCGATCGAGTGGATCGACAACTACGGGGACGTCGACAACGACGGATTCGTGGAGTACCAGTCGCATAATGACCGTGGCCTCACGCATCAATGCTGGAAGGACAGCAACAACTCCATTTTTCACAGCGATGGGCGAGATGCCCGGGGCGCCATCGCAGTCAGCGAGGTTCAAGGCTATGTGTACGAGGCAAAGCTGATCGCGGCTGACCTCGCCGAAGTCATGAATGCGAACGATTGGGCGGAACAATTGCGTGACCAAGCAACTGAACTCAAACGGAAATTCAACGAACAATTTTGGGTTCCATCCCTGGGCACGTACGCGATCGCTTTGGACGGCGACAAGAATCCCTGCAAGGTTCGCAACAGTAACGCGGGGCATCTCCTGTGGTCCGGAATTGTGGACGAGGCGAACGCCGCTTCAGTCGCCTCCTCGCTGACGGATTCACACGCGTTCAACGGATGGGGCATTCGCACCATCAGCGAAGGCGAAGCAAGATTCAATCCGATGTCCTACCACAACGGATCGGTATGGCCACACGACACGACGATCTGCGCCGCCGGGTTGGCTCGTTACGGGTTTCGCGACGAGTGTGCTCGTGTGACCGCGGGTCTGTTCGATGCATCGCTCTTCAATGACCTGCATCGCCTCCCAGAGCTATTTTGCGGATTTGATCGGATGCCCGGCCACGCCCCCACTTTGTACCCGGTTGCCTGTTCACCGCAGGCCTGGGCTGCCGGTGCAGTGTTCCTGTTACTGCAGAGCGTTCTTGGGCTCGCCTTTGCTCCCTCCAAACCACAGGTGCGATTCGAAAATCCACGACTTCCTGACTTCCTAAACTGGGTTCGAATCCGCAATCTACGCGTCGGAAATGGCGTCGTGGATATCGCCGTTCATCGCCACCCGCGTGACGTTGGCTTGAACGTGGAACGCAAGGAAGGCGACATACAAATCGTCGTCCTAGGCTAAGCGTTCATCAAAAGCGATGGTCCCGCTGGATTCGAGCGACAGCGGCCACCGATGACCTGCATTAATCGTTATTGACGTTCGATTCGTTTCTCTCAAATAGCGAGGCAAATCGAAAATTCCATCTTAAAAAATGTGATTGGTACGGCCGTTGCTTTTTCTTGGCTCACGGCAGTTAAGACTGCCAAAAATGCAAAAGACCAAATCAAACAATCTTCTTTTGGCCCCGCTTGAAAGGAGCAAAAAATGTTAGCCACACGATGGGAACCCTGGACCGAACTGAATCGATTGAGCCGCGAGATGGATCGCCTTTTTAGCCGCGGCGGAAATGCCATCAACAGCGTCACAGGCGTCGGGACTTTTCCGGCTCTGAACGTATGGGGAGACAACGACAACCTCTACGCCGAAGCCGAACTGCCTGGATTCGCTCTCGATGATTTGGAGATCTACGTCATCGGCAACCAACTCACGATCAAAGGCGAACGACGGCCGCCCGAACATGATGGTGGAACGTGGCATCGTCAGGAACGTGGGTACGGGAAGTTTAGCCGAATGATTGAATTGCCCGGCGACATCGACGCCGATCGAGTATCAGCCGAACTGAACAATGGCGTCTTGCACGTCACTCTACCTAAGTGCGAAGCGGTTAAACCACGCCGCATTGAGGTTACCTCGAACTGATAAGACGCCCCGGCGGGCGTTTTCGAAGAAAGCCATGCACGCCTGACGCACAACGCATGAATGTGCGTCCTCCGGCGTGCATGCTCTCTGCGTTCGAACCGCCGGCCCCGTCTATCTCATTGGCACTTGAATGAACTTTCCAAAGGAGAAATCAAATGAGCAGCACAACCATGACCACGGCGAATCAAGACGTTAACAAGCAAACCGAACGTTCCGAAATGTCCAACGGACAATCGCACCGACCCACTTTTCAACCTCGTTTTGACATTTGGGAAGGTGACGAAGAACTCGTCCTGTATGGAGACATTCCCGGCGTGAAGAGCGACGATCTTGAGATCAACTTCGAGAATCGCCAACTAACCATTCACGGGAAAGTTGGACGTCACCACGATGGCGAAGGCTACCTGTACAGCGAGTACGGCGTTGGCGATTTCCAGCGAACGTTCACGATCGGCGAGGCCATCAACAGCGAAGCCATCTCGGCCGAACTGCATGACGGAGTCCTTACACTGCATCTGCCAAAATCGGATGCCGCGAAGCCTCGTCGAATCGAAGTAAAAACGAGCTAATTTGTCAGTGATGGCACCTTCCCCACCTCACGGTTGCGATAGCAAGGTGCCCAGACGGTCCGTGCCACGTATCCGCTGATACGCGACACGGACTTCTTTTGACTTGGCCGACAATCTCAAGCCATTCCGGGGGAAAAGCAGATGAATGACATCAAAATGCAACGTCGCATCATGTGCATTACAGATGCGTCTGAGTGCTTAGAACGCCTGGATTGCTAACGCCTGAAATTTCAGAGTTCCTTAACCCGTCGCTGCAACGTTCGGGTACTAATTCCCAACTGTTCCGCGGCCGCTTTCCGACAACCATCAAACCGGTCAAGTGCCCGGCGAATCGCCTCACGTTCAATGTCGGCCATCGTCATCCCACGGACGAACAAAGGCTCGTCCGCTTCTCGCTCTTCAGTCGGATCGACATCGAGCATTTTCTGCGAGATCCGACTACGCAACTGTGTTGGATTGATTCCGAGACGCTGTACCGCCTGCTCCTTATCGTTGCCTGTTCGCCTGAGAACTTCTTCAACGAGTTGCACTTCCACGGATTCGATGACGTCGTCGTAGAGACACGTAGAATCGAAATCCAACGGAGGAAACGAAAGGTCGGCTCCTCCCATCGGTGAAACATTTCTCGGGTGACTGTCATCACCGTTGGTGTCTTGCAAATCAGGCAGTAATTGAGGCGAAATTGGATCTCGTGAATCGATTTCTTGAACCTGGGCAAGCCTCCCCTTTTCGAAAACGGTGTGCGGCAAAAACTCGGGAAGAATCACAGGGCCTGCCGCTTTCAGCACCGCTTGCCTCATCACGTTCTGAAGCTCGCGGATATTTCCCGGCCAATGATATTTCCGGAGTGCTTGCATCGCATCAGGCGAAACCACGCGAGCGTCTTTGTGTAGCTCTAAGCCTGCCAAGCGGCGAAAATACTCCACCAGTAAATCGATGTCTTTACCTCGGTCTCGCAGCGGAGGAAGGTGAATCGCAAACCCATTGAGCCGGTAGTACAAATCAGCCCGAAACTCCCCATCGCTCACCATCTGTTCGAGGTGGCGGTGCGTCGCCGCGATCACTCGCACGTTGCAATTAATCGTCTCGTTCCCGCCGACACGCTCAAACTGCCGTTCTTGCAGCACTCGCAGCAACTTGCTCTGCAGTACCGGAGACATGTCGCCAATCTCATCGAGGAACAGGGTACCGCCGCTGCACTGCTCAAATTTGCCGATCCGTTTGCGGTCCGCGCCGGTAAACGCCCCCTTTTCGTGGCCAAACAGTTCACTTTCGAGCAACGTCTCGGGGATTGCCGCACAATTGACCGCGAGAAACGGTCCCTGACCCCTTTCGCTGAATTGATAGAGAGCCCGTGCGACCAATTCTTTCCCCGTACCACTTTCCCCTCGAATCAAGACAGTGACATCTTGAGCGGCGACAATCCCGATCGACTTGTACACTTCCTGCATCGCGGGACACCGGCCGATGATCGAACGAACATCGTTCGATCCTTGATCAACGTTCATTTCGACCGGAGTATTGATCAGTCGTCGAATTTCAATCGCTCGAGCCACCCCATTTCGAAGTTCCGAGACATTAATTGGTTTGAGCAAATAGTCCAACGCGCCCATCTTCATCGCACAGATCGCATTTTTCGATTCGCTACCCGATGTCACAAAAATGACAGGCAGTTGAGCATCGATCTCGCGGATCTTGCTCAACACGTCTAACCCGTCACCATCAGGCAGCATCACGTCCAACACAACGACATCAAACGCGCGATGCCGCAGCAGCCTCAACGCCTCCTTGGCACACTGAGCGGTTTCGACATCGTGGTCTTTTTTTTGCAGGGCATGCCGGACCAAATTGAGATCTGCGGGCTCATCATCAACGACAAGAATACGGGACATCGCGGTACTCTGACCTCAATTTCGTAGTACTAAAACTCCCCACTTCGCGACGAGGCGATTGGTCGACAAAGTCAAATTGGCAGCAGATTTGCATGTCGAAAACGGTCGCAAGCAGTGTGCCAATTTGTCGTCCCCCTTTGCTGAAAGTGATGGCTACAAAAGCGTTTCAAATCAGGTTGCCTGAAAACCAATCCCCCACTCAGACGAGTTCCGACCCGATCAACGCGGACACTCAAGCGGCGGCTGACCGCGACGATCTGGAAACCCTGTCATTGGTGGTCAGTCGTGCCAGCAACGCGATCCTCATCATGGACTCCGCCGGGCTCATCGAGTGGACGAATGACGCGTTCAGCAATCTCAGCGGCTACGCATCTGCCGAAGCGGTCGGACACAAACTCAGTGATCTGGTCTTCGGGCCGAGTACCGACGCCGAAACACGCAAGGCGATCTCCCGGACCCTCAATACCGGCGAGGAATTAACGACCGACGTACTGCAATATCGACACGACGGCACCACACTTTGGGTTGAGTGCAAACTAATTCCGGTCAACGATGACGTGGGCCGATTGTCTCGATGGATCGTGATCGAAAGCGATGTCACTCGTCGCCGACAAACCGAAGAAGCCTTATTGGTGGCAAAAAAATCAGCGGAAGCCAATAGTCGAAGCAAGAGCGAATTCCTGGCCAACATGAGCCACGAAATTCGAACGCCGCTCAACGCGATCCTGGGAATGACGGAACTCGCGTTGACGACTGACCTGTCGCGTGAACAACGAGATTACTTGCAGACCGTCCAGACGTCAGCAGACGCATTGCTGGAACTGCTCAACGATGTTCTGGACATTTCCAAAATCGAAGCAGGGAAGATGGAAATCGACGAAGTCGAGTTTAACCTAGCCGAAATCATTCGCGAGACCACCAAGGCTTTGGCCGTCCGTGCCCACGAGAAAGGACTGGAACTCGCCGTACACATGCCCATGACGCTGCCGCAGGAATTGCGAGGCGATCCGACTCGCATCCGGCAAATCCTATTCAACCTCATCGGCAACGCGATCAAGTTCACCGAAACAGGCGAAGTGGTGATCGATGTCGAAGAGCAATGGCAAACCGATTCCGAAGTTTGCATGCACTTCTCAGTAAAAGATACTGGAGTAGGAATCCCCAAAGACCGACTGAACAAAATCTTTGAGGCCTTCACCCAGGTCGACTCCTCCATGGCTCGTCGCTTCGGAGGCAGCGGTTTGGGACTGACAATCACCTCCCAGCTCGTTCGTTTGATGAATGGCAAACTGTGGGTGCAAAGCAGCGAAGGAAAAGGCAGCACCTTCCATTTCACCTTGACCATGAAACTCGCCACAAACAACTCCGAAACGTCCGATCCGATGTTGTTGTCAACCTCCGACACGAAACATGCGAACAGATCGACCAGACCCGGACATCCTTCGCTGAACGACCGCCGGGTACTAATCATTGACGACAATGCCACCAACCGACGCATCCTCAATGAGATGCTCACACACTGGGGAATGGCGGCGACACTTTGCGACAGCGCCGCCAGAGCCTTGATGGAACTCGAGACGGCGGCTCGTAAAGACGAACCGTTCGATCTTGTCGTTTTGGATGCCATGATGCCAGTGGTCGACGGATTTCAATTGGCCAAAATGATCCGGAAACGCCGCGACCTGAAACCCGGAACGGTGCTGATGTTGTCATCCGCCGATCACCTAAATTCACAAACCCGATGCGACGAATTGGGCATCGACAACTATCTCGTCAAGCCCGTCTCCGCCTCGACGTTGCACGCCGCTGTGGTCTCCGTGTTCGATCGATCAGACAGCGACGTTGAGTCGTCCGAAACGGTTTCTCGCGATGGCACGTTTTCACGTCCGTCGTCTCCCCGTCTCCGCATACTCGTTGTCGATGATCATCAGCCCAACCGCAAACTCGTGGAATCCATTTTGCGTCGTCGCGGGCACGACGTGCGTTGTGAATGTGATGGCGATGCCGCCGTCGCAGCCTACCGGCACGATCGATTCGATGCGGTATTGATGGAAGTGCAGATGCCCAATCGCGACGGGTTCTCGGCCACCCAAGAGATCCGCGCGATCGAAACAGCGTCTGGATCCCATACGCCGATTATCGCTTTGACCGCTCACGCCCTCCAAGGCGATCGCGAGAAATGCCTTGCCGCAGGGATGGATTGCTATCTGCCCAAACCCATTCATGCCGCCGATCTCCTGAACCTCGTGGAACAAGTCGCGGGTGGAAACGTCGCCATCAATTCCGAATCATCAGAAACCCTGGCGGAGCAAACGACAGGATCATTCAATATCGCCTCCGCACTGCATCGGATGGGTGGCGAAGTCGATCTGCTGAAAGAGCACATCGGCTATGTCCTCAACGACATGCCCCAATTGTTGGAAATGATGTCGGAGGCGATCGAACGCGAAGACGCCCGCCAATTGCAAATCGCCGCCCACCGTTTGAAAAGCCTCGTGAGCAGTTATGACCACGAGGAGGCGCGCGATATCGCACAAAAGATCGAAATTGACGCTCAGCGAGATCGAATCAGTGAGGCCGCCGCTCGCATCGAAACACTCCGGCCGCTTTTGAAAACGTTTGCCCAAGCCGTTGACGAGTACCTACAGACAAAATAATTCTGCGACAATTTGACGTTCCTTTGACAGTTTATCACCTATAATTGCCGAAATAGGTGACGGCACGTTTCGTGCACATCCGTTCTATCGTGTTTTCATGCATGAGCAGTGTGTCAGGGTAACTTGCAACCTTTTCAAGGTGATCCAATGGACTATGTCGGATTAGTACTGACGCGAGCAGGCGAATGGTTCGAACATTGGCTTGCATCGATCTCAACCACCGAAGATGACTTCGTCGACGAAGTCGCAATTGTGGACTTTGTTGGAGGCCCGCTCGACGGTTATCAGCACGCTGTCGACGTCTCAAGGCTCTACCACCTTCCTCCGTCGATCCTCATCCCGATCAGCGTCGCGATGATCACGCGTCTAAGCGACACGCTCGAAGACGGTCTCTCACGAGATGCTGGCAACGATTGCGACGTGCCACGCAGCGTTGCGAGTTACGATCTCGTTCCACACGGTCCGCGGTGGTGCTACGAGTTCAACGGACAATTTGTCACCGACGACGACAATCTGTCGGCCTGACACCGTGTCGACTCAAGATGTCCGCAACGCCTAACTGTCGTGGCAAAGTCAGCGTTTGTACGCATTGGAAAACCATCCTCTGTTGACGAAATTGGCACACATTCTGCATTGATCGCGGAAATCACTTCGCTGCCTTTTGTCAACGGAGGATTCGATCATGACCGTGCATCTAAAAACCGCTCAACACAACACGCCGGAACCGCAACCGGCGGACCGTCGCTCACCGAAACGCGATCGCCGACATCATGCGATCAAACGTCCGGCCCGCAATCGAGAACAGGGCGAGGGCCAGCCCTCAACGTCCAATTCCTCCCCAACATTCGCGACGTCAAATTCCGCGACCCAGCTCGATGGATATCCGATACCGCGACGTCCCACCCGCCGGCGTCCACGGCTCGTGCGGTTCTTCAGCGACTTCACGATTGAAAAAGCGTTCACGTTGATATCGCTTGTCGGCTCGATCGCTCTGATCATCCTTTGCACGCTCGACCTCACCACATCATGGCCGTGGATGCGGGCCAGTCCGCTATTCGATTGGTTCTACCTTGCAATCGGCATTGCGCTGTTTTGCCTAACGATTAACGTGTTTCTCGATCAGTCGTAAACTCAAACTCTGCCCAAAGGAGGCACCCAAATGAAAACTCAGCTCTACAACCTGTTTGCCGCCCTGTTAACGCTCGTATTGGCGGCCCCCGCCTACAGCGAGAACGCCGCATCGAACGTCACCCAATCGGAACCTACCGAAGCAAGTCTTGGGATCGCGATTTCGTCACTTCCCGAAACGCTCGCCAGTCATCTGCCGGACGTGATCGTCGATGGACGTGGCGTGTTAGTATCCGACGTTTTGGAAGGTTCCGCAGCCGAGAAAGCCGGTATCCAACGCCACGACATACTCGTTCGATACAACAACCAAGATTTGTACTCAAGCGAGCAATTGATCAAACAAGTCCGCAACGACAAACCGGGATCAACGGTCGAATTGGAATACGTGCGTGCTGGCAAACTCCAATCCACCAGCGTCACGCTGGACAAAACGCCCAAACGCAATCGGATTCACACCAATGATTGGTCCGGGATGACACCGCCATTCAATTTCCCATGGTCATCCATGCGTCCAAACTTTCTCACCGAAACGCAGGATGCCACGCACGATGGAACCGAATGGAGCGAGTTCGTGTCACTGAGCGTTGTCAAAGAAGCCGACGGCACCTACACCGCGCGCATCACGTTCAACGACCCTAACAAGGAAACGGTCTCTCATGAATTCAAAGGGACACGACAAGAGGTTCGCGAGGCCATCAATGCAGACGAATCGCTGCCCGACAATCGGAAACAACAGTTGCTAAGGACTCTCGATGATCGCGTCAGCGGATTCAACGGCGAGTTCAGGTTCAATGCGCCTGCGTGGAACGATTGGCGGCGCGGAAGATTTCAATGGCCAAATGCACCATTCTGAACGGAGACGAACAATGAACCAACCACGATGTCCGAGTTGTAACACGAGTATGCAGGAAGGCTTCCTGCTCGACCAATTTGGTGACTACCGCAAAGACAATCTGTTCTGGGTCAGCGGCACGTTCAGCTCCTTCATGATGGGACACGAAAATGTGTTGCCTGTGGTCAGTTGTCGATGCCCATCATGTGGCCTGCTATCGAATTATGCGTTTGACCAAACTCAAACGGCTCAACGCAGCAGCCGTCGGCAAAACGAAGAGCACCGCCGTCGCCGTAATGAACTCCCAGACTGCGAACCGGTTTCGACCGCGACAACAGTGGCATAAACATGTCGTCAAAAACGGGTGTCTGAGGCGAACGTCTTTGACGCCGACGCTCACCCGGATTGCACTTAGCGAACGAACGCCAGCCCATCTGCCGGAGACGAATGTGACACCAAATCACATTCCCTCCGGTATTTTCATCGAGTTCCTCGGGTACGGGCAGGCATTGTGAAATGAACGCTCATTGCCAACCGCTCTCCTCACGATGAGTGTCGCTCACTTCCGAATACGACACGCAATCGAAAACGATATGACGATCGCCTCGTTGGGAACCCGCCGCTAACGAAACTCGATATTTCACGTCGATATCGGCTCTCTTCTACCGTAGTGCAATACAGCGGCAATCCCCATCCGACCCAAGCCACTGCTATCTCAATCGACCTATCGTGATCGCAAGTGATCCCCTTTTCCGATCGACCGACGATTGCACGAGCCCTCGATCGCTCAGCGGCAGTACAATGTGTTCGGACGAGGTAAACCTTGGCATTTACCGCACCCGCCCGCCTCCTCTCCCCCGCCCCAACTCCATCCCACCGAAATCGAATGCGTTCTTGTTTGGTCCTGTTTGTTTTACTCGGCATCCAAGGTTTAACCGCGGCCGACGAGGTTCAGCGTCCTAATATGTTGTTCATCGCCATCGATGATTTGAATGACTACATTTCGCCGCTAGACAATCATCCGGGAATTCAAACACCCAACTTTGATCGCTTGGCCGAGCGATCGGTCAATTTCACGAACGCTCATTGCGCCGCCCCCGCCTGCCACCCGTCGCGGGTGTCTGTGATGACGGGAGTACACCCGGCAACATCGGGAATCTATCGCAATTTATTTGGTGCCCACGGCCCCCGTTGGCGACATGAATCCCCAGTGCTCCAAAACGCGATAGTTCTTTCGCAGCATTTCCGCAACCACGGCTACCGCGCAGTCGGAGGAGGAAAGATTTTCCATACGTTGCAGTGGACGGCTGGCGACTCTCAGAACGATCCCCATGCCTGGGACGACTATCGCGGCGATCCGCTCAATCCGATCGCGCCGGATTGGCCACGTGCCAAGCGTATTCCGGACGCCAAGACAGGGTTAACGAAGGGGCGTCCTCTTAACGCCCAACTGTTCGGAACGGCAGTGATCGATGCCCCCGAGGACAGTTACGGCGATCACCTCGTTGCCGATTGGGCGATCGAACAACTCCAGGCCGAACACACGCAGCCCCTGTTTCTCGCCGTCGGATTGTTTCGCCCCCACATCCCATGGGAAGTGTCCCAGCGATGGTTCGATCTGTACGCCGATGCGGACGTGCAACTCCCGCCGCACCAGACCAATGATTTGGACGACGCGCACGATCACGGGCGGACACATTGGCATCAATGGGTCACCCAAAACAAACAGTGGCCCAAATTCATGCGAGGCTATCTGGCCAGCATCAGCTACGTCGATCATCAGCTCGGTCGCATTCTCAACGCTTTAGATGAATCCCCCATGAAAGACAACACGATCCTGGTCTTGTGGAGCGACCATGGCTTTCACATCGGCGAAAAAGAAAACTGGGAGAAGTTTGCGTTGTGGGACCAAACCACCCATGTCCCTCTATTCATCCACGCTCCCGGTGTTAGCCAAGATGGACAATCGAGCCAACAAGCCGTCACGCTAACCGACGTCTACCCGACTCTCTGTGACCTCGCACAGATACCGACTCCCGACCAATGCGACGGCACCACGTTGGTACCGCAACTTCGTGACGTTGATGCCAAACGTGAGCGTCTATCGCTTACATCGTTCCAATTCACGAACGAACCGATCGCCTCGCACGCGGTAAGTGACACGCGTTACCGCTACATTCGATACGGTAATGGTTTCGAAGAACTCTACGATCTCGATTCGGACCCCAATGAGTTCAATAATCTCGCGGGCACCGCCGGACACGCTCAAATTCAAGCGAGACTCGCTGCCCATATCCCTATGTCCGCAGCTCCCGATCGCACGGTCCCGAAAGACTCTCCCTACAATCGCAAAAAGAACCAATAAAGTCGATCATCCGCAACTCACTGAAAGACTCTGGCAATATCATGGCGGCCCACTCCCTGCTGTTTCGATTGTTCACCCTCGCGATTGCGTGCATGAGCATGTTGTCACAGAACTACATTGACGCTCAAACACCGAACATCGTTGTCATCATGGCCGATGACCTCGGTTGGAATTCCGTCGGCTGGCACACCTCCGACGTCTCGACTCCCAATCTCGATCAACTTTGTCGAGACGGAGTCGAATTCGATAATTTCTACGTGTCTCCGATGTGCAGCCCAACACGAGCGGGATTCATGACGGGACGTTATCCGATTCGATTTGGCCTCGCACGGGCCGTAATCCCACCATGGCGAGACTATGGCTTGCCAATTACTGAAACGACAATCGCCAACGTGCTCGCGGACGCCGGTTACGAACGACGTGGAATTTTCGGAAAATGGCATCTCGGCCATGCTCGGAAAAAATGGCTGCCCAACAACCGAGGCTTTACCGATTTCCTTGGCTGTTACAACGGAGCCATCGATTACTTCACTCATGAACGTGAAGGCGAGCTCGACTGGCATCACAACGACCATCCGGCGCACCAGAATGGTTACGCAACAACGCTCATTGGCCAAGCCGCATCGCAATTCATTGCAGACTCCGCAACCCAAGATGTTCCCTTCTTCTGCTATATTCCCTTCAATGCCCCACACTCACCATTCCAAGCCTCCGACGCCGATCTCAAACGCTATCCCGCGATAAAGGACCGAAAAAAGAGAACGTACTACGCAATGATCAGCGTGATGGATGACGAAGTGGGACGAATTCTTCAAACCATCGATGACAATGGAATCCGCGACGACACCGTCGTCTGGTTCTTCAGTGACAACGGCGGCGTGGGAGGCATCCGAGACTCAAACCGGCCTTTGCGCGGATCCAAATTAACCGCCTACGAAGGCGGTGTGCGTGCGGCAGCCTGCGTCCGATACCCCAAACAATTTCCCGGAGGTCGAAAACTCACTGAACAGACCATGTTCATTGACGTCTTGCCCACCGTCATGAATCTTGCGGGTGCCGATCCTCAATCATTGCCAAACGAATTAGATGGAGTAAACCTGACGGCACTACTGTCGGGCGATGAAGATCGGTTGCCTCCCCGTGACCTGTTCTTCTACCACGGCCAACAAGGCGAATCCGCCGAACCGATCGCAGTAATCTCGGGCAATTGGAAACTCGTCGTCAACGGACCACGCATTACGGGGTCAATCACCGATTCCCACCGTGTCGAGCTTTTTCATATCTCGACGGATCCAAACGAAACCCAAAACGTAACGGCAAATCATCCGGAGAAAGTTACCGAACTGTTCGAAAAGCTGCGTGAGTTCCGCTCACTACAACCGACGGAAAGTATTCCTCCGTACAAGTTCGGCAACCAAGACTTCCGCGCGCCGCCGAAATGGAAGATCGAGCGAGATTGATCCGCGAACTCCTCTGGGACGTTCGTCGTCGCAATTTCGCCTCTGTGCACTTCCTGTCCGCTAAAGTCCAACCGACACGTTCGCGAGCAAGATGGACCTAGCACCAATCGGGCTCGCCGTCAGCGACTGCCACCTCTCTCACCAACAGCTGTCTCGCGTGGGACAACGCGATGCGTGGCAACAAAGAACAATTGCACCACGCCGGCACCAATGATGCCCGTTTGTGCCATCGCCCAAACGACCAGCACGGACCACCAGTGGGTCACCGCGGTATCTCCCTCGGGCGCAAACCAGATTCCAAATCCAATCGACAAGGCACCTGGGATTGCCGTCGCGACCAAGATAATCACGGTCTTCCCAACCGCTTTCACCGACGCCCCCATCAACATGCTGGCAACATCAAAGACACCATAGACGGCCGCGTAGCCAAGCAGGGTGACCGCCACCGGTTCGATATCAGCCTGTTGTTGCGGTTCGAGCCCTCCGAGCGGAATGCGTAGCAGTTCCGTCGGGAAGCCGATCAGCAACACGGCAAGCACCCCGACACCAACCGCGCCAATGGACAACCCGCGTCGTACGACGTTGGCCGCCAACGTGATTCCCCCCGATGAAAAGCCTTGCCCCGTCACGACCGTCACTGCGGTCGCCAAACCGATCGCCGGAATCGACAGCAACTGATAGAGACTCAGTGCTGCGGACGTTGCCGCGAGGCCCGTTACCGAAGCGGTTCCGATCATGAGCAAAACAAAACTGAACAGACTCGAGCGAATGAGTTGCTGAATTCCTAAAGCAGATCCGGGAATCACAATTTCACGAATGATGGACGAGTTGGGTCGCCATGCCTCCGCAAAGTGACGTCCGAAAGACCTCACTCTCGCCAACAAAATTGCGAACACGATGACTTTGCCCCACATCGAGATCGCCGTCGCCAACGCCGCACCGAACACGCCCATCGCGGGCAGCCCCAACCCTCCAAAGATCAACCAGAAATCAAGAAATACATTCAAAATCGCCGACGCGATGTTCGTTCGCAAGATCGGCCTGGTTATCCGGCGTCCAACGAAAAACGCAGTCAGCCCGGCTTCGAGCATGGCCGCCGGGGCGACAATCAACAAGGTTCGAAAATACCGAGCCTCCTCGCGCGCGAGCAGTGTCTCGTGACCGAACGCTTCGAAAACCCGTGGACTCAACCATCCGACCAATATGAGCAGCGGGATGCTCGCGAAAGTTAGCCAAATGCACTGCCAAACGAGTGACCAGACACGTTGAGTCACCGCTCCACGCCCGCGACGCCGACCTAGCGTCATCGCAATTAGTGGCGTCACAAACCCCATCGCTGTGACGGGAATACAAACGACCGCCCAATACAAGTTTCCGGCCGAGACGGACGCCGCCGACGACGTCGGCCCGTACCACATCAATAGCGTTCGGTCAGTAAACAACGTGATCGAAAAACAACCGACCGTCGCCGCCAAAGGAATGGCGACCGACAAAAGAGCGCGATAACCAAACGCTTGATCGTTCTTTTCGGTTCGTTCGAGGGCAGGCAAGAGACTCAATCAAATTTAGAGAGAACGTTTGGCTCGCGAAATGCAATAAGAACGGTAGTGGTCTCGAAAAACATCCGACACACTCCCGTATTTGGTAAATTTGCATGTCTGCAACTTCCGCACCGACTGGTTTTCATCGATTGACATCCTATCCTTGGGTGACTTTCCGACACCTTCTCCACCGTTTTGCGTTACTGATCAACGAATCGGATCGCCGGATGCAACGTGCGGGAGTGGTCGTCGCGCAGGCAGAACGCGGATCACTCATTCCCGCCAAAACGAAAGTATAGATGTCTGTTAATCACTCTTCAGATTACCTGACTCATCAATGGGTGGTTGCGGGCATCGTTTCATCTTCGTCACGATTCATTCCGGTTCCCTTCATCGATGACCTCGTCCGTGACCAGTGCCGACGATTTGTGGTGTCTCAGACACTGGAAGCGAATCGAGCGAACGCCAACGTCACCCTGGACGCACTGAAACCTTACTACGCAGACAATGGAGGATGCCTTGCCGGATGCGTCGGTGCAATCGCAAAGGCACCACTCAAACTGCTCCTGTTCCCAATCCGAAAAGTCCTGGCGGTCGTCACCTCTGTCCGGGGTGTTCCGCTCGAAATCATGCGGATGGTTCTCCTCGGCCGAACGTTGCAGCGATATTTAAGTGACGACTCGCTGGAAATCGACGCGGTATTTGCCGCGAGAATGCGAACCGCTTTCGATCAGTCGTACTCCGGCATGGACTTTCGTGTCGCAAAGGCTGCAATGAACGATGCGCTTTCACACGTGAGTGGTTGGAAAACGTCCGCGATGGAAACCGCTCGCCAGGTTGCCGCCCCAGATGAAAACGTTAAGGACGATCTTGAGCCTTCTCAAGAAGTCGAAACGGGTGCTGAGAAAGTCCAACAGGTTTTAGACCGCCCTGACATCGTTAGCCTGTTTGCTGAGTTTGATCGTCGATTCGACGCTCAGATGAAGCAAACGCTGCTCTAAACGTTCGGTCCCACCCCGTTCGCCGGGCCCGTGAGTGGACGCGGCGATTGCTGCTGCCGCCATATTCGCTGAAACGCCCCGGTTGCGCGCCTCAAGGGCGCATGATCTAAGACCATTGTCGGTTCGATTCGTCCTGGGTTCCAACGATTGCCCAGTTCATCCGGGATGTGTAGCAAACACTCCACGCGAAAAATTAGAAACATTATCGACCAATCTGGCCCAGAGACTTCCCTTCGTCGGACTGAACTTTTTCGCGCCCTCATCTAAGGCAATCAACACACCTTCCTCAGTATTCTTCTAACACGTGTGTCACCTTTCATTTTGCCAGCAAAGGTTTGGCACACCCGTTGCTAATTCGGCTTCTCGTTGTGAGCTCGCTTACATCGAACATCAAACAACAACGTACAAGACCATGCAGTAAACAACGTGACTTGCACGGACATGTTTGCAAAACCTAGCCGTAAAACTTGACAATAACATTCGCAAGATGGGGACAACGTGATGAAGATTGGGATCATAGGACACTTAAAATACCCCATCGCAAAACCATATGCGGGTGGCCTCGAAAGTTTCACCGACGCATACGTCCGAAACCTCGTTAAACGAGGACACGACGTTACCCTGTTCGCCTCAGGCGATTCTGATCCTTCTCTACCACTCACGCCCATCATCGATCGAGCAACCATTCCCGATAGCCGCCGTCGATTAGGACGCATTCACAACGAGTGGGTCGAAAGCGTTGAAGACGAAGCTTACGAACATCTCATGACCGCGCTCGGGCAGCAGTCCTTCGATGTCATTCACAACCACTCACTAAGCCCGATCCCGCTTCGCTTCGCGGGCATCGTCGCAACGCCGATGCTAACCACCCTTCATGCTCCGCCGTTGGAAAGAATGGTTGCGGAACTGAATGCACGGAGTTGCTTCCGGTGCGGGCAGTTTGTCAACATCTCAAACGCGAATGCGGACGCTTGGAAATCACACATTCAAAACCAATCCGTAATCTATAACGGCGTCGACACCGGATTTTGGAACCAGGCCGGTGTCGCGCGATGCAAGCGAGCCATTTGGTTCGGCCGCATCTTGCCGGACAAAGGCACACACCTCGCCATTGACGCGGCGCGACGTGCGAGACTTCCTATCGATATCGTTGGCCCAGTGTGTGACGACGATTACTTTCAGCGAGAAGTTTTACCACGTTTAGATCGCGAAACTTGCTACCTGGGACATCAACGGCACGAGGACCTTTGCCGGTTGATCGCGAGATCGGCCGTCGCAATCGTAACACCTTGTTGGGATGAACCGTTTGGGCTGGTAGTTGCCGAATCGTTAGCCTGCGGGACACCGGTGGCTGGCTTTGCCCGCGGTGCGCTCCCCGAGATCATCGACAAATCAGTAGGAAGTCTGGCCGCTCCTGGAGATGTGTGGCAACTCGCTGATGCAGTGCGTGAATGCTTAACGCTGTCTTCTCAACGATGCCGACTCGTCGCACAGCAGCGATTTAGCTTTGACCGCATGGTCGACCATTACGAGGCGATGTACGAACGCACCCGAGCAGAGGTTGCCGCATGATCGGCCCACGCGTCGGATTTTACGTTCACTACCATGGAATGGGACATAAACATCGCACGGAAGCAATTTTGCAGCATCTGACGATTCCTGCATCCGTCGTCACCAGCCGAATCGACACTCTCGAATGGTCAGGGCATACGTTGACGGAATTGATCGGATTGGATTGCGACAACGACAACCTCAGTCCAGACGGACTGCGGCATGCGTCGGATGTCCCATCACTGCACTTCGCCCCATTGTGGTCACAGAACATCTCCAATCGTGTTGCCAAATACACAACTTGGCTCGCCAAATCGAAACCCGATTTGATGGTTATTGATGTGTCAGTAGAAATATCGATGCTGACTCGTCTTGCCTCAGTTCCTCAGATTGTGATGCGTCAGCACGGCGACAGGAGCGACCCGGCCCACTTGGGCGCCTACGCCGCTGCTCACTCGCTGCTGGCTCCTTTTCCAGAAATGATGGAAGACGAAATCACGCCCGATTGGGTGCGAGCAAAAACAGTGTACCTTGACGGTTTCTGTCGTAATCACGCAACAGGCCCGTCCAACTCCGCCGCAGACACCAGTGACGTTGCTACCATCGTATTCATGTTTGGCCGTGGCGGTTCAGGGGACGTTCACAAACGTATCCGCGCAGCTGCCGAACTGCTTCCCGAATACCAAATCATCGTTATCGGGAAAGAAGCTGACGAGATGAAGGCCTATGATCCACCCAACCTTCGCTATCTAGGTTGGATCGACAACGCCACCAAATACACGACAACTGCAGACGTCGTTGTGACCGCCGCGGGCCATAACAGTGTCATGGAACTCGGTAACGCGAGGTGCAAATTCATCGCAGTCGCGCAACCGAGACCCTTCGCCGAACAGTTTCGGAAGGTCGAAATTCTTCAGCGTGAAGGCCTTGCGATCGGACTCGACCAGTGGCCTGCCGATGAAGCCTGGCCATCGCTCATCCAACGGGCAACCAACCTCGATCCGTCACGGTGGGATTCCGTGTTTGCCCGAGACGGCGCAAAACAGGCAGCTGACCATATCCACGAAGTCGCCGCTTGGTCCCACCAGAAACGAGAGCAATCCGCAAAGGTATCGATATGAAAATAGCTGCCCTGACAATCGTTCGCGGTCGCCAACGTCATCTTCAAAATCAAGCGCGCGGTTGGTCAATGTCAAACCGTAAACCCGACTGCTGGGTCATCGTTGGCATGGATGAGGACGTTCATCCGCCCAAACCATGCGATTCAATCGAAATCATCACCGATCGCGTTGACGGTACCGGAGACTCACTCCCTCTTGCCGAAGCTCGAAATCACGCGGCGCAATTGAGTCCATGCAATGCGATGGTGTTTTTAGACGTGGATTGCATTCCGTCCCCGACAATGCTCACCGAATTCGAAAACGCGTTCGGTCAACCGGATCACTTGTGGATGGGCAGTCCACGGTACCTCCCGCAGAACAAGACCGCCGGGGATTGGACGATGGACGATCTCGCTCAATCAGCAATATCGCATCCCATCCAACCCGCGATCGACATCGGACAACGGCAATCTTCGACCGAATACGAAAAGTTCTGGTCGTTGTGCTTCGCGGTTAACAAACAAACCTTTGGCAAAATCGGAGGCTTCAATGAGGGCTTTGCCGGCTACGGAGCCGAAGACACTGATTTTGCTTTTGCAGCACGTGATGCAGGTGTCCCATTCGGATTCGCTGGCGCGATTGCCTATCATCAACATCACGCAGTCTGCAAACCACCACTGAACCATTTCGATGCGATTGTCCGCAATGCGGAACAATTCCGGCGGCGATGGAAAACCTGGCCGATGGAATCGTGGCTGAATGCGTTTGCAGAGGGTGGGTTTATTAAATTTGCCCGCGAATCAGAATCGATCGAGGTGCTAGCTCGACCAACGCGGCAACAAATCGAAGCAGCTACCGTTTGCACGCCCGCCGGGTTCTAACAAACGTCTACTATGCGAACTTGCCCTCAGACTCTTCGAATCCCGCATTGGACGTGGACGATACGATCGCAATGAGTAACAGTGGACCTATAACCGCAGAAACGCTCTTACTCTCGCCCAGTGTTTTCCTAAGATACGGAGCCGGGTTCAAACGAAAGCCGCCTTCGTCAAATCGGCCTCCACTGTTTTGAGATAAAGTGATTTCGTTTGAAGATGCGCGCCTTCCGGTTTGCCGCTTCTCACTACGTGTTGATCGCGACATGTGGCTTCGCGTGTTCCGGAGTCTCGACTTTTTCCCAGGTGTGAATTTGCAGCGGCGGAAGATTCAATGCCACCGTTTTCGTCGTAGGAGGCCCGAATAAGGGCCGGGCATAGTCACAGACGTCGGGTCGAAATTGGTAGGCAACGAGATGTCCCCCTGGCAACAACACTCGGTGAATCGATTGCATAATCTGCTTGGCAACTGGTTGAGGCAATGAACTGAAAGGGATCCCTGAGACGACGACATCCACCGATGAAACGCCATGCTGGACGATCACATCGACGAGGTCCTGGGCGTCAGCATGCTCGACTCGGAGCCGCGGATCGTCAATCTCCGCAGTAGCCGCCGCTAACTCCGATGTTTTTTCGATCGCAATTAACTTGCTCTCGGGCATCATCTGCTCGAGTAGTGCGAGTGTTGTACCACCGGCACCGGGGCCGAGTTCCACGACCGTGTTAGCTCGGCGAACACAATCGCGGTCCGAGATCGCTTGAGTCAAGTACGGCGAACTAGGGCAGACTGTCGCCACTTGCATGGGCTCTCGCATCCACGCCCGCAGCACCCAGCCAGCTCGACGCAAGTAGGAAGATGAATTCGTTCGTCGCATTGCATAAGACATGAGTGTTTCTCCCTAAGTTGTCGGTTCAACGTTGCGTTTAATCTTTTCGACGACACGAACCGCGTCGCGTTCAGGCCGAATGCCACTGCCATAACGAACAGCATAAGTCTGTGTTGCTTCGGCTCCCAAGAGCACAATCACTGCGGTGTAATAGACCCAAACCAACAGTACCGCCAACGACGCCGCGGCAGCACCGAGCTGTGCGCCCGGTTCGCTGTACATGAAATAGATCTGCAAGAGAAAACGTCCGGCCAGGAACAACGCCGTGGTCAACGCGGCACCCACCAAGACATCTTTCCACTCGACAATAGCGTCGGGCATGTATTTGAAAATCCCGGCAAAGACGATCAGCACGACCACCGCTTGCACGGCAAAATTAACGACGCCCCCGAGCAAACCTGATACGCCAATCCATTCGCTGAATCCCTGGAGGACGGAAGAGACCACCAATGATACGAGCAACAAAAACCCGAGTCCCAAAATCATCCCAAACGACAAAAGCCGCTTCCCGAGCATGTCGGTCCATCCGGTTTCTTCCGGATCAGGCTTCACTTCCCAAACTTGGTTCAGGGCGGACTGTAGCGCCGCTACGACACCCGTAGCACCGACGATGATTCCCGCAAAACTAAGAAGCGTTTTCCACCATTTTCCTTCGGCGTTCTTATTGTTTTCAAGGATCGTCGCGATCTCCTCGCTGGCCGCCTGATTTCCAATCATTTGCGACGCCTGACTATGCAAAATGCCTTCTGCTTTCGCCTCCGCGTCCTCGCTGTCGTACATCACCGAAAGTCCAAAGGTCAGGATCGACAGAAGAAGATACAGCATCGGCGGCAGCGCGAAGGCGGTGTAATACGCAAGCGCCGCCGCTAACGTGGTACAGCGGTCCTTGGAAAATTCAGCAAAAGTTTGTTTTATAAAATTCATCGTTCAGTATTGAGAGGCAAGCGAATGACAGTTCAGGGGACTTCGTATTGAGCGGAGCCACCTCCGTTACAACATTCACGCAAACGCAAACCCCGTGCCTGAACCTCATCGATCATTTTCTCTCCACCTTAAAACGGGGGATTTCACATCGATACGCGGAAAAAGTGACGCGCAGCCAGCCCCCGGAAACGTACAAAAAAACGCTTTCCACTACAGTGAAAAGCGTTTCAGATAGGCGACCAATGTCACGTCCTAATCTCGCGAACTTCGATCCGTGACGCCGGGATCACGCCACGTTGAACCGTCGATAGCGTGCCATCAAAAACATGTGAACGGCGTAGCACATCAAACCGAAGCCAGTAATGCCGATCAATATTTTCCCGTACTCCTGAGCTGCGATCATCGCAAGTGCATCGCTCATGCCAGCGATCTCACCGTCGGCTGTCCCGCGAAGTGCCGACACAAAGATAAACCCGCCGATGATCGCAAACGCGACCGCCCGCGTACTCAAACCGATTCGACCGGCGTTCAATGCAACCTTCCGAGCGGTATCGTTCATCTCGCCCAAACGGTACTTCGTCATGAACGATGCCAAGTACGCTTTGTAGACGAAGTACAACGCAACACCGACCGTGACAATCCCCGCAACGACCAAAACGACACGCCCCAAACTCGAATCCAGCAGCACACTACCCGATGATCCGCTAGATGATCCACCAAATCCGAGAGCACGCGACCCGGCGAAACAACCGAGGGAAAGATAAGCGGCTCCGCTTACGGCATATCCAAGACGCTTGCAGATGCCTTTTGCATCCGTGCCTGCACCCTCGGTATCTCGTATCGCCTGAACCCAACGCCATGCGGTATACCCGAGCAAGCCGGTGGCCACCAATCCCAGCAGCAACCTCCCGAAGGGCTGCTGACCAATTTCGCGTATCGCTTCACGAGATCCGGAAAGCTCGCCGCCGGCACCAATGGCTAGTTGGAAGGCGAGAAAACCGATGATGAAATAGACGACGCCTTTGGCAACGTGTCCGAATCGTCCGAGTGATTCAATCCAAGACGGCACCTCAGGCATCGACCGCGCCTTAAATCCGTGCCACGTGATATCTGGGTTTCCGCGTTTAGCGCCGGCGTGCGTCGTTGACATGTCATTTGCTCCAAGGAATGCGAGATTGTTTCCGAATCAAATCAATCGCAATTCCTATGCCAGCAGTCATGGCTCACTCACGACATCGTTCACTCAATTCATCGAGCGAACATGCACGACCGAAACAATGACGTAATACAGCGGATACGCGAGCGATCCGTAAACCAACCACAAAGGCGAACGCGGATAGTCCATCAACAGCATTGCGATCAGGCATAACGTCCACAAAATACCGCCTATGAAAATCGCCCCCTTAAATCGCTTTGGTGCGAGATTCGGATACAGCACCCAAACAGGCGAAACCGTTAGAACGCTGAGCCCCCATAGCGTGATCGCAGTCAACCATGGGCTCACTTGAGTGCTGAACACACCAGCGTAAATGGCGAATAAATTCCAATACGAAGGAAACCCGCGGAAAACGCCCCGTGACTCGGACTTGGCCTCACGGTGAGCAAAACCCAAAAGGCTCGCGCCCATCGCGATCATCACGGTAAAACCAAGACGGCCCGGCATCCAGTCCATCCGCCAAATCAACATCAACGGGATGAACGCAAACGTCAAATAGTCCAACAGGTCGTCAATCACGCGACCATCGAGTGACGGGGCATTCCGCTTCACTTCGAATCGGCGTGCTAACGGTCCGTCGATCGAATCGATCAATGTTGTGACCAGCAGACATGCAAAAACGATCCTGGGATCGCAATCGGGCTGCAACATTTCGTGCATCGCGAGCGCCGCAGGAACAATGCCGGACGCCGTCAACAAATGAACGAGATAAGCTGCTCTCGCCACGAAGTATTGATCCCGTCGAAGCTTTGACAAATTCACTCTTGCCGCACGAAAGAAACCTCGCCAGGCATCCTGACGAGGTTTCGGGTGTCGAAACAGATTCAGTTGATCCAACTTTCCACCTTTAGTTCGTTTCCGAACCAAACAGACGAGTTGGCTCTTCACCGACCACCTCTTGTTGCAACATCTTGCTAGTTAATGCTGCCTCGAAGCGTGCGTTCCCGGTACCTGTCGGCTTGGCAGTGATCGTGTATTCCACACGCTCACCCGGCCGCATTGTCTTGATCGGGTCAAAGGTAATCTTGCTGCCGTCGTTCTTCATTTCGGTTGGCCCGTCTGCCGAATCAAACTTCAAGTTCTTGGGTAACATGGCGACCAAGCGTACATTCTGATCGGGCGCGTCACCCTCGTTCCATACTTCAATCGTGTACTCGACTTTCGAGTCTTTCCTAACTGGATCTTCCGCATCAAAAACTGCCAATTGGAGTGCTGCCAACCGAACGACTTCGGCAGTGGCCATCGACGTCACGGTAGTCTTCGCCGTCGACTCCGCCCTGTCTTCGGCCGCGTCGACAGTACAGACGTGACGAGCGCGAACCTTCGTACGGATCTTGTCGAGATTACCGGTACGGATCGCGTACGTGAACTCCGCAGTGTGTCCCGGGTCCAGCCGATCGATTACGAAAGATTCACTCTGCATTTTTGCGTCGCCGCTCGGTCCATTCTTCGACTTCGCGTCGTCGGACTTTGCGTTCTCTTCCGCCGGTGCCGGTTCACCATTGCGGCTTTGCGTTGATGCCTTGCTCTTGCGAATCTTATAGTCACTCAAATCAGCCAAGTTCGCTTCCGAAGGCCAATCGACGGTTACGTTCACCGACTCTGCTGCAACATTTCCGGTATTGGTGATCGTTGCAGTGAACGTTGCCAGGTCGTCAGCATAAATTCGCGACGGCCCATCTACCTGCGCGGTCAGGTCTGCCGCGACAACCTCGGTCGTCGTCTTTTTGCTGCGGCTCTTGAGCTCACTGTCATCGGCACTCGCAATTGCACGACTGCTGAAGGTGCCCGGCTTCTTCGCATAAACACGAGCGACGAATTCGCGGGTTTCTCCTGTGGCTAACTCATCGACGGGAAATGACAACTCACTTTCACCGTCAATTGTCATCAGACCCTCGCCAAGTGAATCGGTGATCGTGAACTTGCCAACGTCACCACTCCCGCCGTTCTTGACTTTGTAATTCAACTCAATGACGTTGCATCGATTGGCTCTCTTGGGAGTCATCTTGGTCAACTCCAGCTCAGGTTTGACAATCTCGCTGGCCAAACACAAGGCCGGTGTATAGCTGGAAATCTCCAGACAACTGCGGAACTGTCCATCTTCATCACCAGAGGCTTTTACGGTAAACGTGCGAGATTCACCCGGTTCGAGTTTCTCGATGACCATCATCCGCTTTGAAGATTCAGATCGATCTTTCTCGTCTCCTTGGTTTGCCCTCGATTTGTCGGACGCGTTTTTCTCGGACTTCCCTTGTTGGCCGGACGCTGTGGCGTTGTGCTCGGACTGGTCGTTTTGACCATGCATCGAAACGGATTCAATCGTAAACCCTTTCGCCTTTCGCTGTTTCAGTTTGACATTGTGGAGGACTGTATTGTCCGATGTGTTAACCACTTCGACGTCGTAAGAAAACTCTTCACCGACGCGAGCGGTCTCAGGCATTGCGGCTTTCACCATCAGCAAACCATCACCGGTTTGAATGGAATCTTGGGTCGCCGCATCGCCGATACTTGTCGCTGCAGTCACCATCGCAGTGCAAGCGATCAGCCGCAGAGAGCGACAGAAGTTCAATGGCATCGTGTACTCGTCGTACTCTAGGTAAGAATCGAAAATCAGATGGGCCCTCCATCCGTTCATGCCCATCGGTCTTCGCAACATCCATGCCAAGTACATCACTCTGAGGAGTCACACCGACTCTGCTATCGCTTCATCCTGTTTAAGAGGTTCGCAATCGTCGCCAGGTCGACAGGGGTCTTCACCTAAGACAACTGCGATCGCATACGTCTCATCGAAACTGGCAAAGACTTGCCGCATCACGATTAGCAAGGGAACCGACAACAACACGCCCGCCATGCCCCACATGAATCCCCAAAACGCAACCGACACGAGCACGATCAAACTTCCGACTTTCAGTGTCGTCCCCAAGATTGCCGGTGTGACGAATTGTCCTTCCACCGCGGTGGTTACCCAGAACGCAGCAGCAGTCAACAGGGAACGACCAAAAGAATCGAACGTCGTTCCGGCTGCTACCAAGACAACCAGTGTGCCCGCAATCGGACCAAGGTATGGAACAAAATTGAACAGCGCTGCCATCGCTCCCCAAAGATACGGCGTCGGCATGCCGACGGCCCACATCACGATCGTGACCGCCACGCCGAGCCCCGCGTTGATGATCGTGATTTGCCCGAGGTAGGTACCAACACTGTTTTGAATTTCAGCAATCGTTTCGAGCACGCTTTCGCGACGGCCGCCTCGAGGCAAAACGTTCAAGATGCGATTGAGCACGTCATCACCGTTGGTCAACATAAAGAACGTGAGCACGCCGATCGCACCAACAAACGCGAGCAAGTGCCCGGTTTGATTGATCAAGTACGCAGGGTCGATCACGCTCGGCTTTTTCACCGAGACGGTCACCTCCGTCGGCTCATTTCTCACGCCTTCAGTGGCTTGGCTAAGCTGTTCTTCCGCTCGATCGACCGTCGCCAATGGTTCAGCGACTCTGTCGAACTTCTCTCGCAGTCGATTGACACTTTCCGGCGCTTCGGCAAGCCAACTTTGCAACGGGCTATATAGTAAGGACGTCACGAGAGCGGCAATCGAAAAGAACACCAGTATCACAACCGCGGTCGCGGTCACTTGGTTCAATCCCAAACGACACAACCGCGCGACCAGCGGCCTCAATGTCAGATAAGCGATCAACGAAACAGCCAAAGGCACAAAAAGACTGCTGGCGACATACAAAACGCCTAGAATTAGCACAAATGCGATGCAAACCACCCATGGCGATGTTGAATCACGACGAGTCCAATGCGGGCCATGGACGCGAAGCGAATCCGCGGCGAAACCGGATTGACGACGCCCGTTTGACATTCTGGCCGGTCTGTCTCGCGTAGTTGCCATGGTTTTTCCCGGATTGGTTTCAGCTCTCCGATTGATCGGATCGCGAACATTTGTTCAACACTCGCTCACGCAGCGGACGCAAACCGCGTTCCGGCGCGATTGTTGCAACCATGTTCCGTTGGAAGTGCCGCGAATTTCATGAAGGACCACCATGCTCATAACAATGCTCGACTATTTGCTGTTACTCATCCAGGTGTTCCTGGTGAGCGGCTCGCTACTCAACCTCAGTTCGAACCCGCATTGGTTCATCCGAGGTTGGGACTTCCCGCGCGTGCAAATTATCGTCATTGGTTGGGCAATCGTGCTCTGCCATGTCGCCGTTCACTCCGCCGTCGGAGGAGAATCGCCCATTCCATTCTGGTTACTCGTCACGCTCGCCGTGGGGCTCACCCTGTGGCACGGATTCCGCATCATTCCCTACACTCTCGTATTCCCACGACAAGCAAAGCCGACGGCTCGGGAGCATCGCCGGAGCGAGGATCCAGCCACGGTGCGGATGGTGGTCTCCAACGTCGAAGAGGAAAACGACCAGTACGAACGATGGCTCAAAGTCGTCCAGGACGCTGATCCAGATATTCTCGTCGCCCTCGAAATCGATGAACATTGGGTCGACGCGGTTTCCTCGACCCTGTTTGAACGGTACCCACACCGCATCGTCCAACCGCAAGACAACTGGTACGGCATGATGTTGTTGTCCCGCCTGCCCATCATCGATCACAAACTGCGTTTTCTCGTTCAGGACGATATTCCGTCGATTGACGCCCATATTCAACTCGATAATGGGCAGCAGATCCGCGTCATCGCGGTGCACCCACGCCCACCGGAGCCGTGGCGAGGAAATGACGCCACCGCCCGCGACGCCGAGCTTACAATTTGGGGGCAAGAACTGGCTGATGAGACTGGACCGACCATCATTGGAGGCGACCTTAATGACGTAGCCTGGTCGGCAACGACGCGTTTGTTCCTACGTACCAGTGGCATGTTGGACCCGCGACGTGGCAGGGGATTCTTCAACACATTTCATGCCGATCACTGGTATTGCCGGTACCCGCTCGACCATATCTTCCATTCCCCCCACTTCACCGTCAGTGACATTCACCGATTGCCACACATCGGCTCGGACCATTTCCCAATGATGATCGACCTGCGACTCGAACCGGAACGCAAAAAAGAGCATGAGGTCCTCGAGGAAAAACCGGACGACCAGGAAGAAGTCGACCTTCGCATCGAACGGGCTCGTGAAGACGAAGAGATTAATGGCGAAGCGGTCCAACGAGAACCCGAACACGCCATCCGCGATTGAATCCGACGACGAGTTGCGACGAAGCCGCGCAAGCAGCGAGCCCAGCCGATCGTTGATCATTTCTATTGAAGCCTTATCGTCGATCGATGATCGCCCAAGGGTGTCGATTTCTCTCCAAATCGAACGCACTCTCCGTGCGCCGCCGATTAACAAACGCTACGAATCAAAAACAATCGTTCGCTTGGCCGGGATCACGGGTCGTCACCATCCAGACGACTACCGCCACGACTTTCGAGAACCTCAGTGCAACGGCGAGAATCATACGGTCGCGTTCCGTATCTAACGCTGCCCAACCAGCGGAGCAGATTTTGTCGAGTGCAAAACTCAGTCGCTGAAACCACCGTAAACGTGAATGCAAGACGCTCGCGGACGGATCGCTGAAGGCAGCTGCAATTCAGATTCGCGTTTCAACAAAATTCGGCGTGACTTTGGCACGACGATTGCCTTTCCTTCATCCAGTTCAACTTCGAATCCTGACGCCGCCTGCGACCGTCGCGAGGCGGCGAATTGCCACCAACAGACAGGTACAAAAATGAAGACTTTACTTAGTGTCTTGACTCTCGCTCTCGGTTTGACTTTCGTCGGTTGCGATGACTCCGTATATGACGAGCGAGCCGAAGATGTCCGTGACACCACTCAGCAGTACGCTGACGACGTTCGCGAAAACTACGACAACGCAGCGGAAAACATCGAAGACCGATACGAATCCGCTCGCCCTGCCTGGGAAGATCAGGCTGAAGAAAAAGCTGACAACCTGGAAGACCGCGGCGAACAAATCGCTGATCAAATCGAGGCAGAAGGCGAACAACGTGCCGACCAACTCGAAGAGATGGACGATAACGAAACCGTCCAGGAAGTCGAATAAATCGCTGAGTTGACGAGCGTTCATGCGACGCGAGTCCTATCGAGCGGCCTCGACACTGTCGAGTTAGGAAGCCGCCAAATTAAATTTCCCGAACAGCCGATCTCATGATCGGCTGTTTTTGTACCCAAATCCAAGGACTGATTCCGTGAGTGTCGCCGATAACCATGAATGGCAACAGCACTTCAAGAGCTGGTTGACTCGTACCGCTTCGGCGGCCGATGACATCACCGACTCCGGCATTCGACGAATCAGGCGTCGCTTTGGTCGAGAAGGCGTACCGAAGATTCAGCCATACATGGGATACGCATCAACTGACTTCATTCATCTGCACGGGAGGGTCCTTACCAATCCACCAATCAGTGCCGACTATCAGAGCGACCGCTGGTGGCGAAACCTAAGCAACGCAATCCAGCGTTTCGTAAGCGATGAGGTTCCTGGCGTCACCGTAGAAGCGACATTGGACGGTCAAAGAGCAACCACGACCTCCGACGCCGAAGGTTACTTCCATCTCGAACTTCCCCGATCCGAAAGCCGCGATCACGTCTTTTGGGATATCGCAACGTTGCGAATCCTCAACCACCCGCGGGCGCGACGTCAGAGCGACCGGGCATCGTGCGGCGTGTTATCGGTTCCCCCTGACGCCCGTTATGCGATCATCAGCGACGTCGACGACACGATCCTGCACACCGGTGCGACCGACATTGCCACCATGGCAAAGCTCACCTTCTTCGGCAATGCGCGTACGCGTGCTCCTCTCGATGGAGTCGCTGAACTGTACGAACATCTGCAGCGGGATACCCACGGTGTCCCCACCAATCCGATCTTCTACGTTTCGAGTTCGCCATGGAATCTCTACGATCTACTCGAAGACTTTTTGGAACTCAACGCCATCCCTCGAGGTCCGCTGTTGCTGCGTGACCTTGGATTTGATGAAAACAAGTTCTTGAAGTCAGGGCACGACCACAAACTCGATAAAGCTCGACGCTTGATCAAGACTTTTGATCAGCTTCCGTTTCTCCTCTTTGGCGACTCCGGACAGGAGGACGCGAGACTGTACGCGGCCGCCGCTGCGGAGTTCCCCAAACGCATTCATGGCATCTTCATTCGTGACATCGATCCAGATTTGGTGAGCAACCACGATGCGAAAGTGGATCAATACGTTCGCAAATCGGCAGAGGTGGGCGTACCGATGTACTTGGTCAAAGACAGCACGCAAGCGGCTGAGATTGCGATCGAACACGGCTGGCTCACTCCCGAGGCGATTACCCCGATCCAAAACGCAACGCGTCGAGACGTCAAACGTCCCGAAGCATAATCAAGCTCCTGAAGTCGCAAATAAAAACTTCGAGGCTCAGGCTGTGGTTAACCCAAACCTTGAAGGCAACTTGCTCAATCACTTCTTGATTTGAGCGGAGGCTGTTGTTTTTCCGGCTCAGCACCCAACGCACCCTCCCATGGCGTATCCACT
This sequence comes from Aporhodopirellula rubra, assembly GCF_014192335.1. Classification (GTDB taxonomy): domain Bacteria; phylum Planctomycetota; class Planctomycetia; order Pirellulales; family Pirellulaceae; genus Rhodopirellula; species Rhodopirellula rubra. The sequence continues at coordinate 335,274 of NZ_JACHXU010000005.1, forward strand.
GGCAGGAATGAGTTAATGCTCATTCGTACTTCTAGCCCGGCTTGCGTCTCATCCGCCTTCAAATAGGCGTGAATAAGCCGCCACAAACGTGTCTATCGATTCCGATTGATCAAATCAATCATTGCTTGAGCCGAATCCACAGCACCTACCGTGGTTGTTCGCGAGAACAACAGTTTTGGAATCTTTCCCGATCCAGCCTGCTGATACAACTGAACGTGTCGTTGAATGTATTCACTCGGAACCGAGCCACTCAAGACATCAGTCAGTTTTGCCTTATCGACAAGAGAAGACGCGTGATTCAACGCGTCGGCATAAGACGGCGTGGACTCAAAGAGATAGTCATGAAACTCCGCGAACTTCTGACGATCGACCATCCACACTGCAACTGAGAGCTTGGCAATCTCACATGCCTCGGAATGACTCGCATGCGTCGATCGAACGGTTGGGTTGCATTTCCCGTCGAGCGGCACAGGCAACGCGATCACGGCCAAGCGTTCGCCAAACTTTTCACGAGCCGCGTCCAACGATTTGTGCGTCTGTTGGCAATGCGGGCACGTGTAATCAAACATTTCAACGAAGACGATGTCGGCATCGGGATCCCCTACGACCGGCCAATCTTTCGTCGAAAGCTTTACCCCGCCAAGCACCTGGACAGTCTTGAACGGCTCCTGAGACGCCGCACTCACTTCGCCATAAAGTAATGACGCAGGATTGATGATCACCGACGCAAACTTCGCTGCGCTTCCAATCCCGAGATCAGACAACCCGAGTTGTGCAAAATTTTCGTGAATCGCTGTGCTCGTACTCACCGACGCAGGTGGGGCGAAAAATGTCCCATCGGCATCTGCTCCCGCGTTAGTCCCTGATTCAATGGAGGCCGGAACAGAGTTGTATTCAATCGTCTGGTAGGTGACTGGAGGTTCGGAGGTCGCCTGCAGCGTGATCAAAACCGCTAACGCGCCTACCCCACCGGCACCAATCCACCGAAACGCTTTTCGATCGACGGGATGGTTCCACAAAAACGTTCCAGCGAGAACCAACCCTGCTGCGTGAGCGACGAGGCAGTAAGGGCAAAGATGCCCGAGAGCAAACACCTGCAAACCGATAAACCAAACCGCCGCGCCCCCCGCGGCCACGCTTGCCAATCCGATCACGCCCCAACGAAGTTGCCGCAAACGCGTGCTCACCGGATTGACCAACAACAGACTACTCACGGTTGCGTGCGTCAGCAGCGCGGGGATGCTCACCGGCACCGACAAAACCTTTGACCAACGGCTGTGCAAAACATGTTCGCAATCGAATACGCTGCCGCCACTGCAACCGGCGACCGGCGATAACGTCATCGCAGACCAAGCCAAATAAGCACTCGTGATAAACGCCGTTACACTGCACGCGAGCATCACACCCCACGCGGCAGTCGACATTTCAAACAAACCGTTGCCAGTCGTCGTCTTAGGACTCAGTGGTCGTGAGTGCCACCCCGAGAGAGTGTGGGAAAGCGGGCGTTGCAGATCGACAGTGGACATGGGTGACTCCGATGACAGGTAAGATTCTCTTGGTGCTTCACCCCATCAACGCAGTTTGCATGCCAAGTCAAATCGGATCGGGTCCGCATCTAACGTTGGGACGATTCTGGTCCCTTCCACGGGCATTTTGGCAAACCATCGATTCCAGTAGGAAACACTGGACGCAAATCGACCAACCCTAACTTGTCTTTGTCGACACGCATCGCGATCCAGACGATGGCATCGGTCCGCGTGATTCACCGTCGGAAGGCGTGCTTACTCCATCCGACACTCCCATTTCCACCTAAAGCGGCCACGTTTCACCGTAAATGCCTGTCTCATCAGTTGCTCTCCGCTACAACTAGACGCTTCACCCCAGAAACGTATTTCTCTCGACGCCACCGATCAAATTGATAGACACGGTTGATTTGATCGCCCACCTGCCACCGCCTTCCTGCAAGAGTCGATCCATGCTGAAAACTCGTTCAGACATATGGGGAGTCCTCCCAATATTCTTTTCCGTCGTGATCATCGCATTCGCTACTGCGTCCGCCGGAGACACCACGTCTAAACCTGACACGTCGTCTCATACTGAAACAGATTCGAAACCGACTCCCGTCGAGACGGCGGGTTATTTGCTCGTCCCGCATGAGAAGCTCTCGGAAAAATACGACGCCGGTTTTTCGCTCTATGTCTCTGCCTGGCCGCTCCTCGACAAATACCCGGGAAACCGATTCCAAACGGGGCTCTTCGGAACATGGATGTTTGCGAAGACCGATGAAAAACGGTCGATGGAAACCTACAGCGACATCGAGGGCGGTTTGGGATGGTGGCGTGACACCCGATTCGCCACCGAAACACCCAAATTCATCATGGGCGGCGTGGCCAAGAGTTTCAGCGAATGGGCGAACGGCCCGGGGGCGGGCAAGGGTCGCGATTGGTCGAAACCTCAAGGCAAGTACGGCATCGCACAACTAAGCCCGCATGTCGTATGGCCACCGGACGGTTTGAATCTGGAACAAGGAACCTGCAGTCAACTCTTTGGCTACGGCTACCTACCACTCCCGCTTACCGACGCCAAACAAACGACCGCGGGCGCCGACGTTCCCACCGGCGACCAATCCTGGACGCTGTTTCTCAACACGGGAAATTTCAAAGGCCCCGTCGCCTTCTTCACGCCTTACTTCTTTTCTAAACCGAGCGTCAAAGAGCCATCGTACAGCGGCATGTTTCTGGACAGCCGCCCGGCCAACCCGAACAAGGCGATCCAGATGGAAACGCAGTACATCCCCGCCTTTCAATCAACCGACTCCAAAGGCGTGACCTACACCCGCGTCGCTCCAACGTCGTTCCCACGTGACGCGAAAGGAACCTCGCCCGTCGTGCACCAAGCCACCGCGTATACGAGAGCCGCACTTTGGGATTCGGTCCAGGAATGGTTCGGCGGTGGCGAACCAGTCGATGGCACCGTCGACACCGCCGCGTCGCAAGTGCATTCCTTTGCACCGGCGGGCGGTTCGACGTGGAGGCTTTATCCGCGGGCCACGCCCAAGGAAGACAAGCGTCCGATCCGCTGGAACGCATTCGCAACCCCCGTAACACTCGGCCCGACGACCTATGGATATCGTTGGGACGAACGACTCACCACCGAAACAGAAACCGAACAAGGCTCGCTCGTCACACTGCCGCAGTACTATCGCTTGGACGAAAACACCGCATCGAAATCCGAATGGGTTGCCGTCACGCCCGACGAGGTTCCCTCCGACACGGGTCTCGCCGACGTCGAATTCGTCAGCCCCCAACGCAAGCCATCGGAAGCCTACGTGACTCCCGACGAACCCGACAGTTGTTGGAAAACGCCCGGTCCGTCCGCCGGCCCCTTCACCACCAAACTCGGTGACGGAAGCCTGCTGACCTATTACTGGTATCGCTTCGCCGACCAACCCGCACTGCTGAATGCTGACCTTACCGATGCCGAGCGTGAAGAAATGCAAACGAAAGTGGAGAAACTGCACCGCACATGGAAAAAGGATCAGGAATACTTACCGCCACCGAGAGAAGGTGAATTGGCGAGACTCGACGCGGGCGTCCTCGTCACACCGCCCGCCGGCATGGAACTTGGCTACGTACCGATCGCAACACGTCAAGAGAAGTAAACATCCACCGTAAGTCTTCTGACCTAGACGAGGCAGACATGCCCCGTGCGTTGGTGTTATCAAACGAACTCGTGTTCATGTACAGCGACACTAATGATTCCCCAGTGCATTCGCCCTCTCAAGGTGCAAGCAGAATCGTCATGTTCCTGCTATCGTGGCGTCACGCTCACGCAACAGGCACCGATCGAGTAAGAACGCAACGAAATGAATACGCACACGCTGCAAAATCGCTTCTACGTTCTACGACACGGTCAAAGCACCGCGAACGAGCAATCGCTTATCGCAAGCTCTCCGGCGGTAGCAATCAATGACTATGGATTGACCGCTGCGGGACGCGAGCAAGTTCGGCGATCCATCGCATCCAACCGCGATAACCTCGGCACAATCACTCGCGTCGTCACTTCCGATTTCTGCCGAACACGACAAACAGCAGAGATTGCATCGGATCTGCTGAACGCCCCGATTCAATCGGCCCGCGAACTCAGAGAACGGTTTTTCGGGAGTTGGGACGAGCAGTCAAATGCGAACTACCAAACCGTTTGGGATGCCGATGCCCAGGATGCCTCACACCAACTTTGGGGCGTTGAAAGCGTTCAATCCGTCTCCAAACGAATGCTCGGCTTCCTTCGCGAGATCGATCTCGCGAGCGAAGGTAAGACTTATCTGTTCGTGTCGCACGGCGATCCGCTACAAATTTTGATCACGGCATTCGCGGGCAAAGACCTGCGGCACCACCAACAAATCCGGTCACTAGAAACCGCGGAAATCCGCTCGCTAGCCTGACTCCCCAGCGTAAGTCGACGCTGCAATCAGACCATCCAGCGAGTCGTGCTCAACCGAAGGTGACATCGGACAGCCTGCATAGGTTCCCATCTTGTACCTATGGGTCTTAAAAGTGCGTTCTTGCCGAATGTCGCGATACTCATACCATGACGCTGTACTCGCGAAAGTGACGATTCAGTCTCAATCACATCGAAGGGATGCTGTTTCGAAACCTGCAATCCAAAAGCTCGAGTCGATTAGGTCACGCAAACGAAACGTACATGCATCATTCGACCTACCGACGGACGAGGCACTCAGAGCAGAAGCCTATTGGTTTTGTCTCGCAACCAATGAAACAACCGCGAGCATGCGTTTTGCCATTGCCGATGAAGAAGGCTTGCATAACGAATTAAACAACAATTTCAACTGGAACGATCTCGTAATCACGGATCAAAACGTTCAATTGCGACCGACTCACCTTTTTTCACTTTTGACTCCGACAACCGAGGACCACACGATGCAAGCGATGCTAATCAAAGCGTATGGCGAAAACGCAGAATTTGAAGCTAGCGAGGTCGTCAAGCCCGAACCTCAATCCGGACACGTGCTCGTCAAAATTGCGGCCTCCAGCGTCAACACGGTGGACACGATGATCCGCAAGATGGGCAAAGACCTCCCGCTTTCTCCCGACACACCCGCGATTCTCGGAATGGATTTTGCCGGGACCGTCGAATCGGTAGGCGAGGGAGTCAGCGACTACGCCGTCGGCGACGATGTCTACGGCTGCGCGGGTGGTCTGGCCGACCTGCCAGGTTCATTGGCGGAATACATGGTTGCTGACAGCAAACTGATTGCCCACAAGCCAAAGAACCTTTCGATGAAAGAGGCCGCCGCGTTACCACTCGTTGCGATCACTGCCTACGAAGGACTCGTCAGAGCGCAAATTCATAAAGGGCAAAAAGTGCTCGTCCATGGCGGTTCCGGCGGCGTCGGCCACGTGGCGATTCAACTGGCAAAGCACTTCGGTGCCGAAGTCTATTCCACCGGTGGTGGCGAAAAACAACTGGCCCTGATCGAGGAATTAGGCGCAATCGGAATCAACTACAAAACGGAATCAGTTGAACAGTATGTGAACAAGCACACCGACGGAGCAGGTTTTGACTTGGTCTATGATTCTGTCGGTGGTGCCAACCTAACGAAATCGTTTGAGGCTGCCGCTCTGAACGCTCACGTCGCGACCACGGTTTCGATGTGTGAACTGGATTTAACTCCGGCGCACTTTAAAGGTTTATCACTACACGTTGTTTTCATGCTGATTCCGATGCTCCACAACCACAAACGAGAAGAACACGGCGAGATCCTGAGCAAAATCGCCGAGATCTCTGAGTCGGGTGGCTTAAAACCGGTACTCGATGAGCAGACATTTTCGTTAGCGAACGTGGGCGAGGCCTACGCACGATTGGAGAGCGGCAAAGGAATGGGCAAGGTCGTTATCGAAAATTAGGCACGAACACGGACAGCAGTCTCAATCCTGAACTCGTCTCAGACACTTTTGAGACACCGCTGAATCATCGCGTGAGCACTCGTGACCACCGTTCTCGTCAACGTCAATGAAAAGAAAGATGTCGTCAACAACCACCTTCGACACAATCGAATTTCAAACGATCAATCGTGGCTACAACACGGTATTCCATGCGAACCGTTTGAGCCTAGGATTGGTGGTGCCGATTGAGAACTATGACAGAAGTCCCGTTCCTGAGATGGACCGTCATGTTGAACGCGTTCAACTCGCCGAACGACTCGGATACTCCGCCGTATGGTTGCGTGACGTGCCTTTCAATGTTCCATCTTTTGGCGATGCAGGGCAAACCTACGATCCGTTCGTGTATCTAGGGTTGCTCGCCGGCAAAACCGAACGGATTGCGTTGGGTGTCGCGAGTGTCATCTTGCCTTTACGCCATCCTGCACACGTTGCCAAAGCGGCCGCGACTGTGGATGTCTTTTCGGGCGGTCGGTTGATCCTCGGCATCGCGTCGGGCGACCGTCCGGAAGAATACCCCGCCTTGCGAGTCCCATTTGCTGACCGTGGCGCCCTGTTCCGAGAGAGCTACGACTATATCAGAAAGATGAGTCAAACACGTCCCGAGACTGAAAGCGACTTTGGTCAAACGCGAGGTGATATCGATCTACTCCCCAAACCGGTATCGGCAAAGCTGCCTTTGTTGATTACCGGAGGCAGTCAACAATCACCTGAATGGCTCGCCAAGCACGGTGACGGCTGGATGACCTATCCACGACCGTTGACCGTGCAGGCTCTCTCGATCAACGATTGGCGACGGCGACTCGAAGAAGTTAGTCGCCCGAATCAGCCGGTCATGCAGCCACTGTACGTTGACATTACCGAAGATCCAAAGACGCCGCCGCAGCCCATTCACCTGGGTTTCCGCATCGGAACGCATCATCTCCGCGAATATCTCAGGGCACGCCAAGAGATTGGCGTCAATCACGTAGCATTAAACCTACGATTCAACCGAGCCAATATCGAATCAACGATGAAACGCATCGCCGACGAAGTGCTACCTGACTTCAGCGAATAATTTGGTGCGAACATGGATGCCTCACCGACAGACAAACGTCCACAACCACCCGATAGGAAACGCCCCATTATTGCTGAACGTTGTAAGGTGGTCCCCCGAAGAGCAGACTCTGCCTCCGCAACTTTCCACTTTTCGTAGGGTGCAATCGACGGGGAGACCATCATGAACGAAGTCAGTTTTTTAGAATCCCTGGGGCAATTTTCTGCCTCAGAAACCGAACCGGTCAGGCCTTAGAAGGCAAAGACCTAGCTCAGAGAATGTGAGTTGTGATGAGTGGTCTAATTTGGGGCTCATCCGACTGACGGGTGCGCAAGGCTGAGTGCGATCGAAAGCTCGGCACATGGTAGTAAAAGTGTGGACATGCCATCTTTCAAGGAGATTTCTCACGTCTTCTTTGAAAAACCCACATGTCCACCACCTTGTTGTATCAGTCCTTTGGCATCCGTGGCTACCGGCAGCCCCGGATCGAGTTCACCGGAGGTGTCACACGATTTCATGTCGAGCCACGTGAAAAGACGGTTTGCTGTCCAATGTGCGGCAGTCGAAACGTGATCCGTCTAGGGTTCAAGCAACGAGAATTTCGGGCTTCTCCGATCGGCCTGAAACAAACCGTCGTCGTCGCCGCCTTACCTCGTGTGCAGTGTCATGATTGCGGGACCGTTCGCCAAATCAAAATTGATTTTGCCGAAATCCGCCGAAGCTACACCAAGGGCTGGGCCAAATGCGCTTTGCAGTTGACCCGCAGCATAACGATTAAGGACGTCGCAGACCTGCCTGGCGTTACCTGGGACGTGATCAAAGAAATCAAAAAGAAGGACCTCCAGCGACGTTTCGCCAACCCCGTCGCTGAAGGACGTCCGGCGAATCACCATCGATGAAATCTGCATTGGCAAAGGCCACCGCTATGTGACGCTTGTAATGGACCTGGACAGCGGTGCAATTACCTTCGTGGGAGAAGGCAAATCGGCCGATTCGCTGGCATTTTCTTGGAAGCGACTGGGGCGTCGGCGACATTCACAGAGGTCTCGGCTACCCAACCAAGTCTTGTGGTTTACCTCGGCTTACCCAAATGCGTTCCACCGACAGTCCAAGGTCGTCGCCGAGTGTACTGAATTGAATAAAAAACGGAACAAGCTCTTCCATTCGCGGGTAACGTGATCGCGTTTCAAATTCTGGCCAAGTCCCATCGGAATTCGCAATGCTGTGCCGGAACACTGTGAAAGGGATGCTGACGGTATGCCAGCCGTCATCCTGCATCCAGTCCGCGTGCGTCTCTTGATACTCATGATTGGGAATGACCCCTTTGAAATCAGTCCGCCGGGATTCAAACAGCACCTGATAAAAGCCTGACTTTTTCATGCGAATTCGAAAGTTCAAATAGCTGTCATTATGAATTCGAAACAAGCCATCTGTGTAGTCCACATTGGAAGTAATCGTGTAGTTCAGACCCCAGCGATTTGAAACGGGAACTGCAGTAACCGCTCCAGGTGAGGACTTGAGTATCTCACCTGCAATCCAACTCTCCGGGAGTCCGTTCTCAAGGTTCGCTTCCCAAGTATCTGGAAGTTGGGAAACTTGTTCCGCAAGCATTTCGACACTGGATGAGACGGTTGCTTTTTGATTCGCTTTAACATCAACTTGGTTTCCGTCTTCGATCCGGCGCATCACCACATGCCCATGATTGACCCGAAGTTTCGTCGTTATCGAATCGGCGGTAATTGCCAATTCGGTTCCGAGCACCTCAAGCACTGCCTTCGGGGTGACTACCAGGAGCGGCTTACCAGCTGGTTGCGGCTTAACAGAGAGCAGCAAGTTTCCATTCTCCGACTCCACTTTTTTTTGGCCATCCTGGACGCTGCAAACAACCTCCGCGGGCCCAAACATTTTGACCGCAGTGCCATCAAGGAACTCAATCTCGATTGAACCCGCCATCGCTTCGATCGAAAACGACTGATGAGAGTGAACGGCCATTCCAAGCTTAACTCTATTGTCAAGAGCCGCGAGCCGACCTTCGGCCATCGTAACCTTGCCGATCACCTGTCTTGTAGCTTCCAGCCCCGAAGGATTCGTATCCGATGCGGTACCCTTCGTGATCGCTTCAGCCACACGTAAGTCTTTCGAAAACGTGCGAGGATATCTCAGAAAACTCCAGCACCCCAAAGCAAACAAAGCCGACGCTGCCATCACGACCAACGCAACCCTCCAGGTTGGCAAGGACGCAGGTGTCGTTGCAAGACTTGGCACCACTTTGCTCGATGGCAGACGATCATTCAATCCCAGTTCATAGCAGGAAACATGATCTACCAAATGTTCGGCCAACAGCCGACTAAATTCGCGATCTGCCAGCCTGCTCTGAAATTCAGCAAACTGGCTATCATCCAAGTCCTCGTCCAGATAGCGTGAAATAAGCTCTTGAGAGATCATGTCTTTTTCATTCATGATACAGATCCTGCTTCCGCATTCAACGCTAACTTACGTTCGATGCACTCCCGCAACGCGGTGCGGCCTCGATACAAAGCTTTGCGAATCGTCTCCGTTGGCTGCCCCACCGACTCAGCGACATCCGCCAAGCTGAGCTGTTTGGAATACCGCAGGTGGATGAGCCGCGTCAAGAGCGGGCTCAAGTGCCCAAGGCATTCAACCAATGCTCTCTTCCTTGGTTCCGGTTCGTTGGCCGATTGCAACTGCTCAAAACCGTCAACCAATTGGTCAATTTGCTCGTCGCTCAGCGTTTGCCCACTTCGAGATCGAGTTCGCCAATACGCCGCAATGCGACGCCGTGCAATCGAACGCGCCCAAGCACCAAAGTTGGAACCCAGCTCAAACGTGTCGGCATTTTCCCATATCGCCACACTAACATCCTGCAAAGTGTCTTCTGCAGCATCGAAGTCACGCATCACAGCGAAAATGAACGCCAGCAAAGACGATCGGTGTTTGATCAGTAGTCGCGCGACGTGCTCAGGGTGTTCTTGCGCACTGCTTTCATCGTTACCACATACGGCAGAATCGTTAGTCATTGTTTCAGGCATCGAAGGTGTAAAATCCAGCGTTCGGGCTGGCTCGCTATGCGCATGATTGCCAAGGAAGCTCAATCGCCATTTCGGGACAAAAACGCCAGCATTACGTACAAAAAACACCCTAGTGTTGTCTATCGCCCCCGAAAAGCCATCTCCGGGGGCTTTACTTGAAAAAAAACGGAGGAGTTTTTGTCCCGATCCAGCCAACCAACTGCCTTGGCGTACAACCAGCCCAATCTTCATTGGGAATATTTAAGGTTTCTTTCTGTGGCATTCTTTACAATGGGAGTGATGACTAAATGAGAGTTCAAATGAGACAGGTTCACCGCGGTTTTACACTGGTTGAATTGCTAGTTGTGATTGCGATCATCGGCGTTTTGGTTGGCCTGCTGTTGCCGGCAGTTCAAGCTGCTCGCGAGGCGGCTCGTCGCATGTCGTGCAGCAATAACTTCAAGCAAATTGGATTGGGGCTGCACAACTACCACGCGGCCTACAATCAACTGCCCGTGCATAGCGGTGGAACCAACAGCCTAGGTGGTGGTGCGTCCGGTGGCAACGGCACGACTGGAGGCGGTAACAATGAAATGCGGCTCAGTTATTTGGTAGGCATGTTGCCGTTTATCGAACAACAAGCGTTGTGGGAGCAGGTATCCAATGGCAGTCGCCGAAATGCCGACCCTGCCGTAACGATGACTGGTTCTTGGAGTCCGATGGGGCCCGTTCCTTGGCAGGCTGCTTACGCTCCTTGGATGACCGAAGTGCCTGGCTTTCGGTGCCCCAGTGACCCTGGCGTTGGCTTGCCGGCGATGGGGCGAACCAACTACGCAGCGTGTTATGGCGATTCGGGATACTGCTTGCACGAACCGATTCTCAAAGCGGACGGTACCGCAAACACTGGAAATTGGTGGGGGAGTGCTACGGAAATGGTGAGGGCGAGTCATCGGGGCGTGTTTGTGCATCGGCAAAAGATGGCCTTTCGAGACGTGCTAGACGGCTTGGCAAACACGATTATGGCGGGGGAAATCGCGACGGATTTGGGTGACCTGGATACGCGAACCGAACCTGGCGTTGCCACGACAAGTACAACAGCCAATCCGGCGGATGGTGTCTATGACAACCCATCTGCATGTGACGGACAAATCAATCCGACCCGTCCTCAATTTTGGATTACGTCTGCGGGATCGAGTTCCGCCGATCGCCGAGGATATCGCTGGGCTGACGGAGCGGCGCGGTACACGCTTGTCACCACGATTCGCCCTCCCAATTCACCTCTATGTCAGGCCAGCGGTGGTGATGTTCGCGGAGGCAACTTGTCGGTCAGCAGCCGACATCAAGGTGGGGCCCATGTTTTGATGGGAGATGGTGCCGTGAAGTTCGTCACTGATTCAATTGAAGCGGGGAACAGCAAGGCCGCGATGGTGTATCGAACGCCCGGTGGCTCTCCGCCGGGGGCAAATCAAGTTGGCGCCAATAGCCCGTATGGTCTTTGGGGCGCGCTTGGTTCTCGAGCGGCTAAGGAGACGATCGAGACCGAACTGTAATTGTCGGTTTTGTCACATGCAAGGCGGCCTGTAGCGTACAGGCCGCCGTCCTTTTTTCGCCATTGAAACATCCTGGCAGCGGAGGTCGTAAGCCTTTGGAGAGTAGGCGTGGGCAGCCAAGCTCTTGCAGGTTCGCTTACCAAATCGCCCGTAGATCTTGCTTAGTTAAACCTATCGTTTTTGTCATAATGGAAACACAAATGAAACTGATCCATGTATTTATAATTTGCCTGTGTGGCGTTTCGGTTTCCGGTTGCGGCGGCAACTCCGAACCAACCACGATTCAGCCGGGAGCGGAGTCGCAATCGCGAGTGGAGGAGTACGAGAAACACCAACGCGAGTTAGCCGAAGCACAAGAAAAGTTGGAAAGGGGAAGGTGATGAAACCAGAACCGCAGCTTTAAGCCGTTCGCAAAGCGATGCAGCCAAAATCGCAAAAGTATAGATGCCTTGCTTCTCTTTCACGCTTTGCGATTGTTGCCATTAAATTGTGTCCAAGCTTTCTCGGCTTCGTCTACTGCCACGAATATCAGGCTGATGTTTGTGGCGTTGGAAGTCACTTCTACAAAGGAATACACCACGTGATTGCCTTGCGATTATTTGCGAGAGATGCCATCTTCAGGACTGGGTTGTTGATCATTGTGCTGGTCGGCAATCCTTGCATGGTCCGTTCTACACGCGCCGACGATGTCGGGTCATTGAAACTCGCTGTAGCGGGGCGATTTAAGATCGGTGTCGGCACCAATCGTGATTTGGTTGACCACCCGCAGGATCGAGCCTTGCTGCTGCGGCATTTTGACATCGTAACACCCGAAAACTGTATGAAGCCTCAGGTGGTGCAGCCATTTGAAGGCGACTTTCGTTTTGATCTGGGTGATGCCTTTGTCAAGTTCGCCGAAGAGCATGGTTTGAAGGTCGTTGGCCATTGTTTGGTCTGGGCCGACAGCGGTAAAACTCCTAGCTGGTGGATGACCGAGAACGGGCAACCCACTAGCAAAGAGACGTTGTTCAGAAGAATGAAGACGCATATCCAGACGGTAGCCGGGCGCTATGGTGACCGGATCTCAGAGTGGGATGTGGTCAACGAAGCGCTGTCAGACGGTAGTGACGGGTATTTGCGTGATACTCTTTGGGCCCGTGTTGCAGGCGAGGATTTTATTGTGCGTGCGTTCGAGTACACCCGGGAAGTAGCGCCCAACGCTTTGCTTGTTTATAACGATTACAACGTCGACACCGATGGGAAACGTGACAGCCTGATTCGCTTGGTTCAATCGCTCAAGCAGAAGAACACGCCGATTGATGCCGTCGGGCTGCAAGGTCATTACGAGCTCGATGCGATCGCGTATGAAGGACTTGGGTCAATGCTAGAAGCGATGCGTCAATTGCAGGTCAAGGTGATCATTTCGGAACTGGACATCGACGTGATTCCTCGGTCGCGTTGGTGGGCAGACAACAACAGGCATCGCGACGAACTCAAGTCGTCTAATCCCTACAAGGATGGGTGCCCACCCGAGATTTTGCAGCGACAGGCCGAGCAGTATGCCAAGCTATTTGAGCTTTTCTGTCGATACGATGATGTGGTTGAGCGGGTTTCGTTCTGGAATTTGCACGATGGCCAAAGCTGGCTCAACTACTTCCCTTGGGATCGCGTGAACCATCCATTGCTGTTCGATCGAAACCGCATGCCTAAGCCCGCCTACCATGCGGTTATCAGAACGGTTCGCCAGTCAATTTTGAAGGCGAGCCATCTTGAGGAGCTTCCTAGCAACGCGAATTAGTTGCATTGCCTGCTTTCAAATTAATTCCGCAGCGTTTGTGCTGGCAATGACCGATAGCCGCTTAGCTGATTGAGCGGTGGATAGACAGACCCAACCGGCGACGCGTGACGTGATTTTCAACAACCTGCAAACCTTTGGTCGGAAATTAGATGACACAAGTAGAGCATAAGAACGGGTTTGTCATTCTGATCACCTTAGTGGCGACGATTGGTGGCTTTTTGTTTGGGTTTGATTCCGGTGTGATCAATGGAACTGTCGATGGGCTGCGGACGACCTTTCAGTCAGACAGTGCTGTGACTGGGTTTGCCGTTGCATCCATGTTGTTAGGTTGTGCAGCGGGCGCCTTTGCGGCGGGCCGAATGGCGGATCGTTTTGGACGCCGAAACATCCTCTTGCTGTCAGCCGCATTTTTCACTCTAAGTGCCTGGGGATCGGGAATCGCCCATGGGCCGTCAGAGTTTATGGCCTATCGTATTCTGGGCGGTCTTGCGGTTGGCGCGGCGTCCGTATTGGCGCCGGCTTACATCAGTGAAGTGGCGCCGGCAAAGTATCGTGGAGCACTTTCGTCGATCCAGCAAATCGCAATTATTGGCGGACTCTTTCTTGCATTTTTGAGCAACTATGCCATCGCCAATGCAGCCGGCAGCTCCCTTAGCGTTTTCGCATGGGGTTTCGAGGCCTGGCGTTGGATGTTTTGGGTTGAATTGATTCCAGCGGCCGCCTTCTTTTTCGCGTTGCTGTTAATCCCGGAGAGCCCGCGTTTTCTTGTGGCCACCGGGCAAAAAGAAAGATCGCTTGGGGTGCTGAAGAAGCTGATGGGTGATCATGCGCAAGCAAAATACGATGAAATTGAATCATCGCTGTCAAGCGACCATCACCGTCCGCGATTCCGAGACATCCTCGGGACGTACGGTTTCCGTCCGATCGTATGGGTCGGGATCTTCTTGGCCGCGTTTCAACAATTCGTGGGCATCAACGTGATCTTTTATTACGGCAGTGTCTTATGGCAATCAGCCGGGTTCGATGAGTCCAATGCATTGCTGATCAACGTGATCAGCGGTGCTGTCAGCATCGCTGCCTGCTTTGCCGCCCTTGTGGCGATCGATCGCATGGGACGTAAGCCAATGTTGGTGATCGGGTCGGTCGGAATGTTGATTACATTGGCAGTAATGGCGTTCGTATTCAATCAATCGGATGTTGCCGAAGACGGATCACTTTCTCTGACAGATGTCAACGGCAAGATTGCGTTGATCGCGGCAAACATGTATGTGGTGTTCTTCAATTTTTCATGGGGACCGGTCGTCTGGGTGCTGCTGGGAGAAATGTTCCCGAATCAGCTTCGAGGTTCGGCATTGGCAGTCAGTGGTATCTCTATGTGGGGAGCCAACTTTATCGTTACGATTTCTTTTCCACTGCTGTTGGCGAATATCGGACTTGGTGGAGCGTATTTTACCTACGCCATATGTGCTTTTTTATCTCTGTTCCTCGTCCTTCGGTTTGTCAGCGAAACCAAAGGTCTCGAACTCGAACAAATGCAGGGTTAGAGGACAAACAATCGATGCGTCTAGACACGGAGAGTTAATAGTTTTCCCCTTGCGAACGTTACAATAAACTCAACAGAAAAACTTTAGGAATCGCAAGATGAACGTTTTTTCGCCGTCAATACACATAACGGTCCTGCTGGCCGCGTTTCTCAACCACTGCGTAGTTGACCAAAGCTGTGATGCAGCCGATCGCTTGGACTTCTCCCATTCATTTGTCTTGGAAAAGGCTGAGCCAGGAAGCTTTCCTCTCGTGGCTGGCCAGCAGGCCACGACGTTGCTTATTGATTCCAGTGACCTGCTAGGGGTGCGGCGCGCCACATCGGATTTGCAGGCTGATATCGAACGCGTTACGGGCGTGAGTCCGAAATTGGTGAGCGATCAAGCCTCTGCGGGGTCACTCGCCGTGATTGTTGGAACATTGGGAGACAGCAGGCTCGTGGATTCGCTCGTCGAGTCGGGAAAGCTCAATGTCGAGGAGGTTGCCGGCAAGTGGGAATCGTTCGTCATCGCCACCCTCGAAGATCCCATGCCGGGGCTGGATCGAGCCCTTGTGATCGCGGGCAGCGATCGACGAGGAACAATTTTTGGAATTTATGAAATCTCAAAGCAGATTGGCGTTTCACCGTGGTATTGGTGGGCGGACGTGCCGACGCGACACCGCGATTCGCTTCACATCAAGGCGGGGGTCTATGTTCAAGGTCCACCGAAAGTGAAGTATCGCGGCATCTTTATCAACGATGAAGAACCGGCGTTCGGTCGATGGTCGCGTGAGAAGTTTGGTGGTATCAACTCAAAGATGTATTCCCACGTTTTCGAATTGATTCTGCGTCTTCGCGGCAACTATCTATGGCCGGCCATGTGGAGCAGCGGATTTGGTGAAACGGACGCTCAGAATCCAAAGGTGGCCAATGAGTACGGAATCGTTGTTGGGACTTCTCACCACGAGCCGATGATGCGTGCTCATCAAGAGTGGTCACGGCATAAGAACGAGTATGGAAACGGAAAATGGAACTACGGTTTGAATACCGAAGGGTTGCAAAAATTCTTTAGAGAAGGAATTCAGCGAACAAAGGACTTTGACAATCTGGTCACGGTCGGGATGCGCGGTGACGGGGACGCCCCCATGACCCAACAAGGGCAGGAGGCGTCCAATATTGACCTGATGGAACGTATCGTTGCCGATCAGCGAGAGATTCTTGCGGACATTGTCAATCCGGACGTCACCAACGTGCCGCAAATTTGGGCGCTCTATAAAGAGGTCGCCGACTACTACCAGCACGGAATGCAAGTTCCCGATGATGTCACGTTGCTATGGTGCGACGACAATTGGGGGAACATTCGCCGCATGCCTACTCGGGAGGAACGTAACCGCGCGGGTGGCGCGGGAGTTTACTACCATTTCGATTACGTGGGATCGCCACGAAGCTACAAATGGTTGAACACGAGTCCGCTGCCGAAGATATGGCAGCAGATGAGCATGGCCTACGACTACGGTGCCGACCGTGTTTGGATCGTCAACGTCGGCGACTTGAAGCCGATGGAAGTGCCAATTGAGTTTTTTCTCGACCTTGCCTGGGATCCTGAGGCTTTGCCCAAGGAAAAGATTGAGGCATGGACAGTAAACTGGGCGAAACGCAATTTTTGTGAAAAACACTCGACTCAGATCGCGGACATCGTTTCCAAGTACGCAAAGTACAACGGATGGCGAAAGCCTGAATTGCTCGACCCCACAACGTTCAGTTTGACTCATTACCGCGAGGCCGAACGTGTCCAGGCCGCATGGCAATCAATCGTCCAGCAAGCGGAGCAGATCAACGCGGAGCTGCCCACAGAATACCGTGACGCTTTCTATCAACTTGTGCTTTACCCGACAAAAGCCTCGGCCACGGTTGCTGAGCTTTACATCGAAACGGGGCGCAATCATCTCTATGCCGGTCAGGGCCGGGTGAGTTCCAATCAACACGCACAACGCGTTCGCGAGCTGTTTGCACAAGACAAACAGCTCAGCGATGCCTATCACCAGCTTGGCGGCGGCAATTGGAATCACATGATGTCCCAAACCCGTATCGGCTATACCAGTTGGTCAGATCCCAAGCAGAACATTCTTCCTCAACTAAAAGAGGTGACTCCCAAGAATGGCGCTGTGCTAGGCGTGGCCGTCGAAGGATCCGAAGCTGCGTGGCCTGGCGAGTTATCCAAGGCAAAGCTCCCTGCGTTGGATGCGATCAATCAGCAGTTGCGTTGGATTGATGTTTTCAATCGGGGCAGCGAGAGCTTCGAGTTTTCGGCCACCGCGAATCGATCGTGGGTCAAACTAAGTAGCGTGTCAGGCTCGGTGGATACGGATCAACGGATTTGGCTCAGTGTCGATTGGGACAAGATATCGCCTGGTAAACACGACGCAGTTGTCACCATCTCACAACTTGGTGGGAGAAGCGTCGACGTTCAAGTTGCTGCGGTCCAATCCGACCAATTCACTCGCGAGCAAACACAAGCACTGGGCGGGCTGATCGGCTCCATTGCGTTCTCGGTGGATCAAGCGAAGAGTTTCGTGCCGTCCGGCAATGCGAGTTGGGAAATCATTCCCGACTATGGACGTGGCTCCGCCGGGGTTACCCTCTTTCCAACCACGTCTCCCGCAATGATGCCGCCTGCAGAAGCACCTCGCCTGGAATATCCCGTGCTCTTTGCCGAGGCGGGCGACTATCAAATCGATCTAATCACCGGATCATCGTTGAATGTTCAGCCCAACGAAAACCTCAGGGTCGCGATTTCGTTGGACCACGAGTCACGCAAGATCATCGATGCTTTCACAGGACAGGCCTACGAGGATCCTTCGAAACGCGGTGACACTTCCGCTCCCGCAATTAAAGATTGGGGCAAATGGGTCAGAAACAATGCTCGGACCTTAACCTGCAAACAGCGGGTCAACGAGGCGGGCGTGCATACGCTCAAGATTTGGGCGGTCGATCCAGGTTTGGTGCTGCAAAAAGTCATCATTCACAAAGCCCCACTGCCGTACTCGTATTTTGGCCCTCCCGTAAATCCAATCGATGACCTCGAGCATACCTTGGTAACACGAGTTGGCCCAGCGACCGCGCATCACTGGGTGACAACCTGGGCGACGGCGGCTGAAGAAATCAAGAGTGGCTTTTGGATGGCCAAAGGTTACGCGCCTCCCGTACCACTCGAAAACAGCACCATTCGTATGTTCCTGCGAAATTCCATGGGTGGGGAGCGTTTACGTTTACGGTTCTCAAATGTATTCGGAACGAGCCCGGTAACGATCAACACTGCGCACATCGCGTTGGCAGCCAAAGACGACAGCAGTGCCACCGATGGTGACATCAACACCGATACCGACACCAAGTTGAAGTTCGATGGCGATTTGAGCGTCGTCATTCCGCCCGGAGAAACGGTCTACTGTGATCCGGTGGATTTCACGCTACCTGACTTGTCGGTTGTGGCGGTCAGCATTCACTACGGAAAGACCCAGGACGATCCGGTGACGGGACACCGGGGATCACGCACAACCTCGTTTTTTGCCAAAGGTAACGCGGTTGCGGTTTCGGACATGGCTGAGCAGATTAAGAAAGATGTCTGGTACACGCTGACGGGAATCGAAGTCTTGGCACCTTCTTCCAGCAAGACCGTCGTGGCGATTGGTGACTCGATTACCGATGGGAACGGCACCAAATATAACTACAACACACGCTGGACCGACTATCTCGCCACACGACTCAGCAAACACGAATCCACTTCGGATGTTGGCGTCGCAAACATGGGCATCGGCGGATCTGGTGTTCGTATGGCAATGGAACGTTTCCAACGCGACGTCCTTGATCAACACGCTGCTCGGTGGCTCGTTCTATTGATTGGGGTCAATGACATTGTCTACGGCAAAGCCCCCGCATCGAAGCTTATCGACGCCTATATGGAAATGGCTCGTCGGGCTCATGAAAACGGTCTGAAAGTTTACGGTGCGACCATCACACCAATGGGCGGCGCGGCATCAGTCGAACAGGAGCAAGTGCGTCAGGAGGTCAACGCTTGGATCCGCACAACAGCCGTTGAAACCGGTGTCTTTGATGCTTGCGTCGATTTTGATCGCCCCGTGCTCGACGAACTGGATAACACGTCCATGCGGTCGGCCTACAAGAAGGATGATTTGCATTTGAATCCAACTGGATATCAGGCACTGGCCGATGCCATTGATTTGAATTTGTTCGTTGATCCCTAGGATCAAGTAACGACTCAGCACGCCATTTTATGTTTGGGTGGTGGCTCTCTATTCCGTCCCTTGCTTCCAACAAACCATACGCTCCGAGATATGTACCAACTTCGCTTAGGGGTAATCACTGTTTTTGCTGTGTTTGCAACTCAAATCGTTATCGATGACGCGATGGCTCAGAATTTATTTCAGCCGATTGTCTCGGAAGCGGCTGAGCCCAGAAGTTCCCCGCTGTTACAAGACGGTGAGGTTTCGCCGATCTTTGTCGACAGCCGCGACCATGCCGGCGCATTGCGTGCCGCGTCCGACCCCCAGGCTGATATCGAGCATGCTAATGGCGTCGAAGCGAATCTCTCGACCGATAGAAAACCTTCTGGAAAGTTGGCAGTGATTGTGGGAACGCTGGGGCGTAGCAACTCAATTGATTTGCTCGTTGAGTTCGGCAAGTTCAACGTTGAGGCCGCCACACGTTGAATATCTACATGGTTGCTCCCGCTGTCGCACTGCAAAAGTTAATCGTGCATGTCAGCCCTATACCACCGAGCTATTTCGGTCCACCGACAAACCCGATGAACGAATTAGCAAGGCTATTGTCGTTTTTCATTCTTTTATAGATCGTCTACACACGCCAATTACATCATGATCACTCAATCATGCCCTCGCTTGGGTACCGCCGTGAACGTAAGCCCGCTTGACGCAGGGCAGGATGGGATCCTGCATCACAGGACGTCAGCCTGTGGTGCGAATTGGTCAATCCTCGATTGGATTACGGCCTATCTTAAAATGCTTCGTTCACTGAAACTCGTTGTTTATCTGCAATGGATAACTCTGGTCACATTGGGGGGATTGAGCTTTCAAGGTGAAACGCTCGCTGAGGAGGCTCGCGCGAACGACGCGAGTCAGCCACGCTATTTGGTACCGGGGCTTTATACCGCTGATCCATCGGCGCATGTGTTTGAGGGAAAACTCTACATCTATCCTTCTCATGACATCGAGACGACTGTCGAGCCAGACGACGATGGCGCCCATTTTGATATGCAGGACTACCATGTTTTTTCGATGGACTCCGTTGATGGTGAGGTAATCGATCATGGTATTGCCTTGGACGTCAAAGACGTTCCCTGGGCTGATCGGCAGCTCTGGGCACCTGATTGTGCTATGAAAAAAGGGAAGTACTACCTGTATTTTCCGGCGAAAGACAAGAATGACATCTTTCGGATAGGAGTGGCCACCAGCGAACGTCCGGAAGGACCGTTTAAAGCCCAACCGCATCCGATCGCTGGCAGCTATTCCATTGACCCCGCCGTTTTTCGTGACACCGATGATTCGTACTACATGTATTTCGGTGGAATCATGGGTGGCCAATTGCAGAGATATCGGGACAACAAATCCACGGAGCGTGGCGTCCTACCCGCCGATACGGAACCGGCAATTTGCTCAAAAGTGGTGCGTCTCAGTGAAGACATGCTCGAGTTCGCCGAAGAGCCTCGCGATGCGGTGATTCTCGACGCAAGCGGCATTCCATTGGAAGCCGGGGATGAACATCGCCGTTTTTTTGAAGCAGCTTGGGTTCATCAATTCAATGGCAAGTATTACTTCTCCTACTCAACCGGTGGAACACACAAAATTTGTTATGCGACCGGCGACTCTCCGTACGGCCCGTTCACCTATCAAGGAGTGATTTTGACACCGGTGGTTGGATGGACGACCCATCATTCCATTTGCGAGTTTAACGGTGATTGGCTGCTCTTTCATCACGACAGTGTTCCATCGGGAGGCATCACATCTCTACGTAGTATGAAGGTGACCAAACTCGTGCACAATCGAGACGGCACGATTCAAATGATACAGGGTAGCGTTGGCCGGGTGGATGCAGCCGAATCGACGGTCGATCGGGTGACTCACTAATCCAACTTCCTTTCGTTTTTTCACACGAGGATTGTTGCGATGCTAGAAACGCAACTAGCCCACTGGGGAATTCTTCCGGTTGTCGCGATCGAGTCTGCCAGCGATGCCAGCCCGTTAGCAGAGGCGTTGTCAAGCGCAGACTTACCGATTGCCGAGATAACCTTGCGCACCGATGGCGCCATTCACGCTATCACTCAGCTCACAAAACGCGAGCAATTCATCGTGGGCGCGGGAACGGTTCATAGTGTCGAGCAAGCGAAACAGGTTGCCGATGCGGGGGTGGCGTTCGTTGTCACCCCTGGTTTCAACCCCAAAACGGTCAGTTGGTGTTTGCAGCATTCGTTGCCAATTTTCCCAGGAGTATCAAGTCCAACAGACTTGGAGATGGCTCTCGATTTTGGGATTAACGTAGTGAAGTTTTTCCCCGCGGAACAATTAGGTGGTGTGAATATGCTTAAGGCGTTGCATGGACCCTATAGCAACGTGCGATTCATCCCAACCGGCGGTATCTCACTGACGAATCTTCGCGAGTACTTGAGTCTCCCATCTGTGATCGCATGCGGAGGAAGCTGGATGGCCCGGCAGGATTGGATCCGCAAAGGTCGATTCGATGAGATTCAAAGGGTTAGCACCCAAGCAGTGCAGGAGCGGCGTCAGCTATTGGCGACATGAGAGAGTGAACGGTAGCAGATGCATGAATAGATATGATTCAAAGCGTCTCAATTCGGTTCGGCTCATACGTTCGATTGATACGACTAATTACTTTCATAACACCCGTCCAGACAGTTTTAGCGCTGCTCGGACATTTTTCGGGATTTGCGACTAATATGCCCTCGAAACTTTACCTTAAGCCGCCCGAACAATGTCGGTTCGATCTCGTTTCGCTCGGCGAAGTGATGCTCCGGCTGGATCCAGGTGAGACACGCATTCGTACCGCTCGCCAGTTTCAGGTTTGGGAAGGTGGTGGGGAATACAATGTCGCTCGTGGTCTTCGTCGCTGTTTTGGTTTACGAACCGCACTGGTCAGCGCCTTTGCGGACAATGAAATTGGTCGCTTGGCGGAGGACTTAATTCTGCAAGGCGGCGTCGATATGTCGTACGTGCGATGGATGCCCTATGACGGACTGGGGCGTTCGATTCGAAATGGTCTGAACTTTACCGAACGCGGTTTTGGGATCCGTGGAGCCATGGGCTGTCCTGATCGAGGTCTGACCGCTGCTAGTCAACTCAAACCCGGCGACATTAACTGGGACCATTTGTTTGGAAGTCAGGGAGTTCGCTGGTTTCATACGGGTGGTATTTATGCCGCGCTCAGTGAGACGACACCTGACGTGGTGATCGAAGCTGTGCAGTGCGCCAAACGACATAGCACGATCGTCAGTTACGATTTGAACTATCGACCTTCACTTTGGAAAGGCATTGGAGGGCAGACGAAGGCTCAACAGGTCAATCGCGAAATTGCTAAAAGTGTGGATGTGATGATCGGCAATGAAGAGGACTTTACGGCTTGTCTTGGCTTCCAAGTGGAGGGCGTTGATGCCAGTCTGGGCAATCTGAACGTCGAAAACTTCAAACGCATGATTGAAACCGCCGTCAAGGAGTTCCCGAACTTTCTCGCCACGGGCACAACCTTGCGTGAAGTTCATACAGCAACCGTGAATGACTGGAGCGCGATCGTCTGGTACGACGGTAAGTTTCATCACTCGCAGTTGTACCCCAAGTTAGAAATACTTGACCGAGTGGGTGGCGGCGACAGCTTTGCCGGTGGAATGATCTATGGCTTCCTGACCACAGGCAACGCCGAACAAGCTGTCAATTATGGAGCGGCTCACGGAGCACTCGCGATGACGACGCCCGGCGATACCACGATGGTTTCGTTAAACGAAGTTGAAAAAATCATGACTGGCGGCGGAGCGCGAGTCGTCCGGTAGCCGTCGCCAATCGTTGAGTCTACACCACCCACCAAATCCACCAAGCTCATTAGTCCTCGCTATGAAATCTCTGTTTGATCTTACGGATCGTGTTATTGTCGTGACCGGTGCAACCGGCGCACTGGCTGGATCCGCTGCCAATTACTTGGCCGCGCAAAACGCTCGCGTCGTCTACCTGGGGCGGAGTCAGGAGAAGCTGGATGCGGCTTTGTCGGGGTGTCGGGCGCAAACGCCTGACGCGGAATGCCTTGGGATCATCGCCGATGTCCTTGACCGACCCGCGTTGGAACGGGTGCGTGATCAGGTTTTGCAGAAATGGCGGCGAATTGATGGGTTGCTGAACGGTGCCGGAGGCAACATGCCAGGTGCCACCGTCCCCCCGGAAAAGAGTTTCTCCGATCTCGACTTTGACTCTTTTCAGCAGGTCATTGATCTCAACCTGCATGGCACGGTGCTGCCATCACTGGTACTGGCACCTCTCATGGTAGAGGGTGGTTCCGGCTCGATTATTAATTTTTCATCGGTCAGTGCACCGCAAGCCGTCACCCGTGTAGTCGGATACTCCGCTGCTAAATCAGCGGTTGAGAGCTTCACTCGCTGGCTCGCCGTTGACATGGCTCGGCGAACCGGTGGAAAGGTGCGAGTCAACGCGTTGCTGCCAGGATTCTTCATTGGCGAACAGAACCGCCGACTGCTCACCAATCAAGATGGTTCGCTAACCGAACGTGGTCAGTTGGTGATTCAAAACACCCCCTTTGGCCGCTTTGGCGAAGCAGACGAACTTCACGGCGCGGTCCACTACCTGTTGAGCAATGCATCGAAATTTGCGACGGGTACGACCATGCCAGTCGACGGCGGATTTGTGGCGTATTCGGGAGTCTAGATCGTGAACCTTAAGAATCCCAATCTCTGTTTGATGGAAGAAGGATTGCGCTGGTTTGGTCCCAACGACCCGGTGTCACTTTCTTATATCCGCCAAGCCGGCGCCAGTACCGTGTTTAGTTCGCTGCACCAGATTCCCTATGGCGAAGTTTGGCCACGTGATGCCATCCACGCGCGTCGCGAGCTGATCGAGGCGGCTGGATTGCGTTGGTCGGTTGTGGAATCAGTACCAGTGCACGAAGACATCAAGGTGGGGCAAGGTGACCTGAAGCCAATGTTCCGCAACTACACCGATACGCTACGTCACCTTGCCGACGAAGGTATCAACACGGTGATCTACAACTTCATGCCGGTTTTGGACTGGGTGCGCACGGAAATGAACTCGTTGCTTCCAGATGGATCCCGATGCCTACACTATGATCCATCTCGGTTTGCGGCATTTGAGGTCTATGCATTGCGACGCAGGAATGCCGAAGCGGATTATACCGCCGAGCAACTCGCCGAAGCCAAGGTTTGGTGGGAAGGCTTGAACACGAATGATCAGCAGGCTTTCGTCCAATCCGTGATTGATGTATTTCCCGGTGTCAAATGGGGTTTAACCCTCGACCACATTCGTGCCATGCTCGCTCGTTACGATGGGATCGACAATGATCGTCTACGAAATAACCTCAAAACTTTTTTGCAGACGGTCGTGCCCGTCGCGGAAGAAGTCGGTGTTCGTTTGGCGATCCATCCTGACGATCCACCCTTTTCGGTTCTTGGCTTGCCGCGTATTGCCAGTACTGCCTCGGACATCGAGACCATCTTTAAGATGGTGGACAGTGACGCAAACGGCCTTTGCTACTGCACTGGCTCGTTCAGCGTCCGGGCGGACAACGATCTGTCGGCGATGGCTAAGCGATTTGCCTCGCGGATTCATGCGGTCCACCTGCGTAGCACCCAACGATTACCGGACGGTTCGTTTTATGAGGCGGATCATCTGGCTGGGTCGGTGGGAATGCCAGCGGTGGTGCAAACGTTGCTAGACGAACAGGATCGCCGTCGAGCTGAAGGACTGCCTGACTGGCAATTGCCCTTACGCCCCGACCATGGTCACACAATGATGGACGATCTAGAAAAACCTGTTGGAATAACTCCAGGATACTCGTGCATAGGTCGCATGCGTGGCCTCGCAGAGTTGCGAGGACTGATGCTCGGACTGCGCTATGCAGGTACGCAGAGATGAATTGCCAAAATCGATTGATCGCACAACCCTTGGTTTATGCTGTTTCGCGGGAGCGGTTGGCTTGCCACCTGCCACCATCACCTCGTTCACATAGCGGTCGGGAGCCGAAAACCTCAGTTGCGACCGCCGTGCCACAATCTTTTGGACATGCTTAGATCATGAACGAATCAAGCGTGCAGCTATTGTTACGTGAACCTGACGAAACATCGCTCCATCGATGGATTTCTTGGATTGCCGTAGGGCTACTCTTGACCGGTTTGTTCGCAATTGGAGGCTTTGCGTTGTCGCTTCGATCGCAAAAACTTCGAGCTGGCAGCGGGGCGGAACGCGGGCGGCCATTGGTTTTAAAGCTCGGCCATGGGCTCGATACCGCCCATCCAGTACACCTGGCCATGGAATCGATGAAGGAACGCTTGGAAGAGCTTTCTGGCGGGACCGTGAGCATTGACATCTATCCCAGTTCAGTGCTGGGTTCGGAAACACAATGTATCGAACAACTTCAAAATGGCACTCTGGCAATGACAAAAACGTCGGCTGCGTCGTTGGAGAATTTCATTCCCTCGATGTCGGTCTTTGGGTTCCCGTACATCTTTCGTGATAGCGATCACTACTGGGCTGTCCTCAATGGTGAAATCGGCAACGAGTTGCTTCAGGATGGCGAACAGAAGTATCTTCGGGGGCTGTGTTACTACGATGCTGGCAGTCGCAATTTTTACACCAAAAACACTCCCGTGCGCACGCCCGACGATCTGCGAGGTTTGAAAATTCGGGTTCAGAACAGCAGGACAGCAATTGAGATGGTCAAGGCCATGGGCGGTGCACCCACTCCAATTGCTTGGGGGGAGCTGTACTCGGCACTTGCTCAAGGTACGGTTGATGGTGCTGAGAACAATTTGCCCAGCTTTAGTACCAACAAGCACTATGAGGTTTGTAGGCACTTCACGCTTGATGGTCATACACGAATACCAGATCTGCTATTAGTCAGCACCCGAATCTGGAACAAGCTCGATCCGCAAGTACAGGCTTGGCTGCAACAAGCCGCCACCGAATCCTCGGATTACCAGCGACAGCTGTGGGATCAAATGACGTTGGATGCGATGGACCAGGTAAAAAGTGAAGGTGTCACGATTCATGAAATTGACATCAAGTCTTTTGCCGCGAAGGTCGCCCCGATGTTTGAGAACGTTGCATCCCTCGTGGTTCGCGATCTATTAACTAGAATCTCTAAAGTGAATGCTATCGAACACTGACCACACAATTCCTCCCACTCTTTGCTCCCTAACCGTACCCGCCATCACGACAGAATCATGCTAACAATCGTATCGAAAATCAAGCAATGGACCACGCAAGCATTGGAAGTCGCCTTAATCCTTGCAGTGGCGATTCTGGTTCTGGATGTGGTGTGGGGGGTCATCACTCGCTATGCGATGGGACAACAAGCGAATTGGACGGAAGAGTTGGCAAGGTTTCTATTGATTTGGGTGTCGTTGTTGGGAGGAGCGGTGGCATTCGGCACGAAAGGGCATCTCGGGGTGGACTATTTCGTGAGCAAACTCCATCACGACGCGCGAAAGGGGATGGCGACTATCAGCCATTTCATTGTCCTGTTTTTCGCAGGGGGAATCTTTCTCTACGGCGGTGGCCGTGTTGTGATGGATACCTTGGCGATGGAACAAAGTACGCCTGCCCTGGGTTGGGAAATGGGACATGTGTACTTGGCATTGCCCATATCGGGAATTTTCATGGTGCTCTATACCATTGAAAATTTGATCGAGACCTTGTACACGCCAGCGGCAAACCTTCATGAGTCGGATTCACCGGAGGAATGGAACTGATGGGCACAATTGCATTGCTTCTAGTGGTTATGTTCGCAATCTTGTTGGTCATGGATGTACCGATTGCGGTTGCCATAGCTCTGTCGACGTTTGTTGCGATTTTGGCGGAAGGTTCCGATCCAACGGTGGTAGTCGCGGCAAATATGGCCAATGGCGTGAACAGCTTTGCCCTGCTTGCGATCCCGTTTTTTATTCTCTCAGGGCACTTGATGGGACGCGGAGGGATGGCGGGGCGTTTGATTGATTTCGCAGGAACATTGGTTGGATTCCTTCCAGGTGGTTTGGCGTATGTGAATACGCTGACATGCATGCTATTCGGATCAATTTCTGGATCCGCGGCAGCGGCGGTGTCGTCGGTAGGTGGATTCATGATTCCAGAAATGAATCGGAAGGGCTATAACCGGGAGTTCAATGTGGCTGTTACCACCACTGCTGCGACAACTGGATTGCTGATTCCGCCGAGCAACATCATGATCGTTTATTCGGTGGCTGCCGGGTCCGTATCGATTGCGGCGATGTTTGTCGCTGGCGTGCTACCTGGCTTGATCAGCGGCTTCTTTATTATGTTGGTGTGTGGCATTTTCTCCCATCGAAACCGTTACCCATGTGAACCTCGTTCATCATTGAAAGAGATAGTCACTAGCTTTCGTCGCGCGTTCCTCAGCCTTTTTCTGATCATCGTTGTGATCGGTGGAATTTTGGCGGGAGTCTTCACGGCAACTGAAGCCGCAGCGATCGCTGTGGTGTACGCACTCGTGCTTTCCGTGATCGTTTATCGCGAAATTCAACTCGCCGAATTGCCCGACCTATTACTTCAGACTGGGATTACGACGGCGGTTGTGATGCTCCTGATCGGCGCCAGTTCGGGAATGAGCTGGATCATGACGATGGCCAATATCCCTCAAACCGTCAGCGCGACCTTGTTGGGGCTATCGGACAGCCCTATTGTGATTCTGTTGACGATCAATGTTCTTCTGCTCTGCGTTGGTACATTCATGGACATGACGCCAGCCGTGCTGATCTTCACGCCAATCTTTTTGCCAGTCGTGGAACGATTGGGCATGCATCCAGTTCATTTCGGTATCATGATGATCGCCAACCTTTGCATTGGGCTCTGTACGCCTCCGGTTGGCACCTGTCTTTTCATCGGCTGTGGCGTGGGAAAGACGACGATTGCCAAAGTTACTAGAACTATGCTGCCTTTTTTTGCGGCGATGACCGTGGCGTTGTTTGCAATCACCTACATTCCGACAACTTCACTCTGGTTACCCGTACAGACCAAGCAGCTCAAAGCAGAGGACGTTGATAAGTACACCTTCATGAACATCGAATCGAGTAGCAAGCGCTAACCACCGCCATATTGAGACTTGACGAAGCACCAAAGCTTTGTCCCGCTTTCGTTGCGGTCCATCAGTAATTATCGTGGGTAGAGCTTGAGTCTACTGAGGTGGTGACCAGATCCCGGGCGCGTCCTGTAGAGGGCGAGCGAGCAGAGGTCGCCTGGCCTCGGATGCGTCAGACTTCGAATGAAGGTTCCAGTCACAGAGTCGAATTGAGCACCTACCGTGTTGCCAGAGATCCCCAGCAGTTGCAGGCACATATCGTTCAAGCGATCATTTCTGGCGTCAGCGCCCGGGGCGTCGAAGAGATCAAGCAAAATTCTACTGGTGTGAAACAGTCCAACGTTTCGCGTCTTTGGCAAGAGGCTGGCAGCAAGTTCATCGAACAACTGCGAGGCAATGACCTCAGTTCAACGAACTGGGGTGCTTTGATGCTTGACGGCATTCGTTTAAGCAAAGATCAGACGGCCCTGGTGACACTTGGAATCGACTGCGAAGGCCGTAGGCATGTCTTGAATTTGCACTGGACAGTAGTGAAAACTTGGAGGTCTCGCGTGAACTGATGAGTCACATCGTCAACCGCGGATTCAATTGCGACTATCGGTTGCACGCAAGGCTCGACGGCAGCGATGCCCGTCGCTCTGCCGTGTTGGAGTTCTTCGCTAATGCGGTCATTCAGCGTTGCTTGGTCCACAGAAAGCGAAACATCAAGGGCAAGCTCTCGAAGCGTAATTAGGGCGAACTAGCGTCTGTTCACGCGTCTTCGCAGCGTTCAAGGAATCGAACCTCCGATGGAAGTCACTGGCGAGCTCACCGCGTTTCCGAAACCGATCAACACCGAGGCGTATCGGAGTCTGAACGAAGCCGGTGACAACCTGCTGGCGCGGCATTGATTTAGCGTTCCCAGCACGATACTCCGTTCACTGCTGAGCACCAACGCGATCGAGGACGCGTTATTGAATACCCGACCCAAGCTTGGCCGCGTGACGCGGTTTTGGGTTGAGACCGATCAAGCCAATCGTTGGCTTTCGTATGCATTGCTGGAAGCTGAGAAAGGCTTACGCAAAATCTCTGGCCATGCTTCACTTGGGCAGCTGATCGCGGCTCTGCCACGCCCCAAAACCCGATCCTGAATAAGTTGCCCTCGCCCGATAGCGTCCGAGTTCAAGCTTCCTTTGCTCGACGACGATCGAGATGTGCTTTCAACGTTTTTAAGTATTCGCTTCTGGCGTCTCGGCGACGAACTCCCGTGTTCTGGTCATGGATACGGCGTTCCAAAATGATCGCATCCGATCGATGAGATCGTAAACCGAGGGATTTCGACCTTGAAAACCAATCGATGAATTCGCCCACGGTCAATTCGGTGTTAAACCATCCGACTTTATGAAACCGCTCGGTGGGTATCAAAAGAGTCCCTGCCACTTCACCCTCATGAAATTCGGGCAACTTTGTGTCGGCCAACGGATGCGAAGCGTCATAGAACTGTCGGACACGACCGGTAATTAAATCTATCTCAGCAAAGTCTTCCGCGATCGTCAGTTGCCGCTGCAGCTTATCTGGACTCCAAAGGTCATCGGCATCCAAAAACGCCAATAGCTCTCCCGTGCAAATCTTCACGCCCGCGTTGCGTGCCGCCCCAATCCCTCCGTTTGATTGGCGAATCACCTTAATACCGGGAGTGTCGCTGGCGATTTGGAACGTCCGATCCGTCGATCCATCATCGACCACAATAATTTCGATGTTCGAGTGTGCTTGAACGCGAACGCTATTGATCGCCTCCAACAAAAATCGTTCTGCGTTGAACGCAGGAATCACGACGCTTACCGATACATCACTATCGCCCACACTCATTCGGCTGCCTTGGATTGGTCTGAGTTCTTCATTTTCAGTGCCCGCTGTCGTTCGACAGAACGTCGCATTAGTTGCAATCGTTCGGCATGCATTTGAGCCACGTTGCTGGTAAGACTGCCTTGACGTTTTCGGTAGGCCAACACCGTATCCGGCAGACATTGCGACCGAATCCCCAATTGTCTCGCTCGCGCGAACCAATCGAAGTCGTCACTCGTGCGGAGTCGTTCATCAAACAACCCTACGTGCTCAAATACTTCCCGGCGAAATAGTCCAGCGCCGAGTAAAAAACCTCGCATCACCTTGGCAGGTTCGCTGGCATCTTCCGTAGACGTAAGCGATGGTGTCTCGACAACCTTCGCAGCCCCCCACACAAATTGGTTTGCGGGATCACCCTGCAATGCCGTCAACAAAGTCGCGAGATGCCCGGGCAGCCATATGTCATCGGCATCTAAGAAAGCGATCACTTCTCCCGATGCCGCATCGAGCCCCGTGTTTCGTGCTCCGGCAGCGCCGCGGTTTTCTTGCTCGATGCACCTCACGTCTGAGAACTTGCGAGCGACCGCCGCCGTGCCATCGGTTGAACCGTCATCGACAACAATGACTTCAAGTTGATGGTAGGCTTGCTGTTGAATACTCCCGATCGCCTCGGACAAATATCTCGCGACATTGTAGGCGGGAATTACAACAGAAATCATCGGTTGCGTGTCAGACAAGATTGGTGGCCTCCTCTCGCAAAAGGTTATCCAATGCACCGGGCGAGGAAGGAATCCGCCCCAACTCCAATCGATAGGCAGGCAGCTGCCGAATGCATTTCGCCAGAAACGAAAACCCGGCGCTTTCCCGAGACGCGTGTTGCAACACCGTTGAAGGAGCAAGCCCCCTGAGAGCTTCCGCACGGGACGTCGGCACGCATCGCGATTGCTCTCGGTCCGTGATGACCGGACAAACAATGGCGACGATTCGCATTTCACGCTTCAGTTGAGCGCGGAAGGATCGATGGATAAAGAAAAGTGACTTGCCTTCGGGTCCGATGTTCCGGACCACTCGATCTTTCCAGTCCGGAAAGTGTTCCTGCAGCAATCGGGTGTGAAGTTTCGCGGAGTTGTAAAGACTAAACGCCGTCGGATGTGGCTGCAGCATCACGAGCACATAGTCATCACTGACGTAATCCATTCCCGCGTCCAAACACGCGATCGCCGTCGTGGATTTCCCCCGGCCACCACGTCCGACAATCAGAACGCCCTCACCAGCACGCCCAATCACGGCGGCGTGTGCGACCTGGCCTCCGTTATCCTCTGCCCACCACGAAAAAAGTGTTCGAAACGGGGCCGCAATCTCCCAGTACGAAAGCTGTTCCACACGATTGATAAAATAGATCGCCTTCCGCTCCTGCCGACTCCACAGTTGAAGAAAACCACAGGACGGCACATGACTAACGAAAACGTCGCCGTGATCGCGGCGCCACGCATCGTTGTCGCCGATGCTCTGCTCATCGGTCAGCCAGGGCGGGCAGGGGCATTCGGCATCCATGTCATCGCCGCAGAAAATCAAAATTTCAAAAGGCCCGCTCGTATTCCCCGTTTGAAGATCGGCGTTTGACTCTGCCGCCCTCTCATCGCGATCGATAAGGTGTTCCAAAGGATCGGTGAGGAAGCTCAATCGCTCGCCGGCGAAACGCAGTCGAATCGGATGACCAGCGAGTTCGCAGACAACCGTCGTTTCACCCACTCGATTCGCTTCAGTTTGAAACGATTCGACCATCCGATGAAAATACTCGTTGAGCAATGAATCGCCGCTGGATTCCTTCACGACGTTGTCATCCTAAGTTGCCTTGGATTGAGGCCAGCCACGCTCATCGATTTCGTGGATTGGGTCCAACAACAATTGCTCGGACATGTCGTCGTACTTTTCGAATACGAGCTTGGTATAGGCACCGTCAAATGTGGGAACGACCAACGCGGGTTTTTGCGGGGCATCGACCACGGCGACCAAATCTTCTCGCAACATCCCAGCGATGAACGCGTCGATTTCTTGCTCCACATCGTTTTTCGGCAATCCGTAATGAGTCGCAATCGCGTCTGCGATCTCGGTGGGTGACACACCGGCAAAGAGCCAGTGGCACACACTCGCGGACGTGTGCCGCACGCTGAAATAGCAGCCCGTCTCGAAATGGAGAAGAATGAACTCGCCGTCCAACAATTCTCCAACAACCTGTGGTTCGTTCAATTTGTAGAACGGCTGGCTCGTCATGACGGGTGACTCTCTTTGAAAGCGAGATCCAATAGGCTGGTGAAAAGACACCGTTCGGATGCTAAGAATCCATTTCGGCAAGCCCGTTTCGGCTTTTCCTTTCACGGGATAAATTAGAGGTTCGTAGAGTCTCTGCCAACCCAGACAATCGTGAAATCCAAATGCCCCGAGTTAATACCAAAGACTGGCAACCGGAATACGACGACCTATGGCCCAAACCAGAAGACGAATGGCTCTTGAGAGCGGCCCTTTCATCCCAACCCGACTTCGCTGAGCACTTTCTCATGTGGCGAAACGAGGCAGGCTACGCGAACTACGACGAGATTGACTACACAACCTGCCGCATCCTCCCGATGGTTCTCAAGCAATTCTTAAGTGCCGGGCGGGACGATCCGTGGCTACCTAAAATGAAGGCCCTCCACCGATATCACTGGGTCACGACTAAATCGAAACAAAAACACCTCGTCAAACTGATAGACGCGTTTGACCAAGCCGGCATTCCGACATTGGTCCTCAAGGGAAATGCTCTGATTGCGGGCAAGTACTTTGACGATGCCGGCGAGCGTCCTCTGCATGACCTGGATGTCCTGATTCGGCCCGATGACGAGCCAGCCGCTGCCGAACGACTCCGATCAATGAATTGGACCGATCTCGGCGATGGGCCGCACGCTGAATTCCACGCCCGTGTTTGGCAGGCAGAAGATGGAGTGCAACTGGATCTGCACCGCAAACTATTACCTCCCCCGTATGCCTACATCGGTCTGGATGCATTGCTCCCCTCGTCCCGCAAAGAGTGTTTGAGCGGGATGGAAGTGAGGGTTCCCGACGCGACGCATCTTTTAATGCACTGCGTGGTGCACGGACGACTCTGTTGGGGCTCCGTGAAGCATCCCTTTTTGTGGGTGGCCGATGCGATGCGAATCCTTCAACGATCCCCAGACGAGATTGATTGGAAACGGCTCAAGAGCGATGCTCAGAGATTCTCGATTCTTTTTGATGTTCGCGAATCGCTCGGATACCTGCGTTCGCGATTCGACGCACCGATTCCATCTGATTGGCTAAACGAACTCACCGAAATCCCAATCAGCCGTAAAGAGATGCTGCCATTTTTCCGCTGGACCAACGGTCACGAAATCCACTCGCTCTTAGAACTCAAAGATTTCATGTATGCGGATTTCTTGTGTCATCAACAAATGCATAATCAAACACCGACCACACCTCGATTCATTCGATACGCTTGCCAGCGGTTCCATCGTTTGGCAACCAGTGACGCGGGGCGACGCCGAATCGGATTCCTAGGAACCAAGCTCCGCTACGAAGGCCTGCTCGCGTCGATACGACGTCCTGACTATTTTCAATCGGCGATCGATTCATAAACGACGATCAAAGAAACGTTCGACCCTATCAAGGCATTGACATGCTGAAAAGGAACACATGAAGTTATTCAGCAAACGAATGCTAAGCCGATGGGGAATCCCATCATCGGCGAAATTGCTCAAACAGCTTCACCAGCTCGCCCATTCCCATGAAGCGGCAGGGTGCGCCGTCAACGCCCTGCAAACGGGTGAATTTTCCGATCAGTCGGGGCGTCATGAATCACTGGGCATCGTCAGAGTTCCCCTCGAACAAGCCGCTCTCCTCGCTTACCTGGCAAATCATTGCGACTCTGATTTATCAATCGAAGTCGGTTTTGGTATGGGAATGACCGCGGCCGTCATTCTCGCGTCGCGAGCCCAAGC
Organism: Aporhodopirellula rubra; assembly: GCF_014192335.1. Taxonomy (GTDB): domain Bacteria; phylum Planctomycetota; class Planctomycetia; order Pirellulales; family Pirellulaceae; genus Rhodopirellula; species Rhodopirellula rubra. Next base: position 369,365 of record NZ_JACHXU010000005.1, read on the forward strand.
CGGTCGAATGTTTGATCACCGAATCCTCGATCCGTTCGGGTTACCCGGAAACGCGGGCAACCAAGTTCAGGATTTCCTTACGGATCAATTTGGAACGTCGTTTCGACGAGTTCGCAAACACTCTCAATTCGCAATGGCTGAAATGGCTGCGACCACACCTCCGTCGTCATCGTCATTCATTCATATTGACGGTGACCATCGATTTGACTCCGTCTTTACAGACTTTTTCATGGCGGACCGGATCCTAAAAGTTGGAGGGTTCATAGTCGTTGATGATGCAAAGTTCCCCGCCATCGACACACTCACACAGTTCATCACGCACAATCGCTGTGACTACGAAGTCTCTCGGCTCGAGATCCCCAACACAGCCGTCTATCGCAAAGTCTCCAAGGATCAACGCAGTTGGGATCACTTCACCCCTTTCCCTGTTCCTCAAACGCAAAATTGGACATCCGTTGTTTAGTCAATCTGTTGATGCCATGATCCAAACGAGCGGAGGAATTGAAAGCTCCATGCGATCGCGTCACACCAATCCGCCGACACCATGGGGAATCGAAATATCGGTTGAAACGGCCGCTGTCGTGGCCGCTGTCATGTCCACTTCCGCGTTCGATAGTCCTCGACTGGCTTGCCATTCACTGAGATCTGGTTTTACGTCTATGGACGCATGGACCATAAACGGATCGACTTCCAACCGGCCGAGCCCATGACACTGCTCCTCGCCGCCCAGATCATCTTTGGCATCATCCTTTTCGTTGCCGTGTTCAATTCCGCTTGGGTTTTCTATCTGGCTACCGTCCTGACCCGCAGGAGGGCACTCCCCGACGACCAGCCACTCGGAAAAGCCGCAATCTTGCTGTCGCTTCGGGGAGCCGACCCGAAACTAGCGAGCTGCCTCGATCGTCTGTTGACTCAAGACTATCCCGACTACGACGTGTTGGTGGTCGTGGACTCCAAAAGCGATCCCGCATGGCCGATCGTTCAAGCCACAATTGAACGACACAATTGTGATCGCTTGCGAGTTTGGCCGCTGACGAATCGACGACGCACCTGCGGTTTAAAAAACAGTTCGCTGGTGCAGTTACTCGATGAGATTGATGAATCACATCAGGTGATCGCGCTGGCCGACGCCGACCTTGAAAGCCATCCGACGTGGCTTCGTGAACTCGTTGCCCCGCTTTCCGAACCACACGTGGGAGTTACATTCGGCAATCGCTGGTTCTTACCCGACAGACTGAATACGGGCTCGCTGGTTCGGCAAGTTTGGAACGGCCCCGGATTGATCGTCATGTCGTTTTTCAAGATCCCGTGGGCGGGGTCCATGGCGATTAAGAAGTCTCTCGTCGATTCCGGCGACATCCGCGAAAGGTTGGCAACATCCATTGTCGACGACGGCCCCGTTCGCGTCATTGCAAAACAACAAGGGCTGAAAACCGTTTTCGTGCCCTCCTTAATCATGGCCAACCGTGAAGCCTGCGACCTTCGATTTGCATACAGCTTTATTCGTCGACAACTCACGTGGACACGCACGTACTTTTCCCGCCTGTGGATCCCATTAGTTGCCTACCACCTTTTCGCCACCTCCGCATCCGCCGTCGCGCAAGTCGTCGCCGTGTTCGGACTGATCAAAGGCGATCATCTGTCCGCTGCGTTGGGAGTCATAGGATTTTTCATTTCCCTGACCACCTCGGTCCTGCATCATCTCACGATTGATTGGTGTGCCAGGCGCGCTGTCGCCGCGCAAGGCGAACGGGCACCTCGCGTCACGGTGGGTGAGTTCCTTCGCCTTCCTTTTAATCTTTCGTTGGCAGCACTCATCGGACTTCTGGCCTCGTTTGTTGCGACGTTCGCACGCCGAATCGTCTGGCGAGGGGTCACCTACGAGATTCGGGGCCCATGGAACATAAGACTCCTCGGCGAGAACAACGCCAACTGGCAATCTGCCCCCGCTCCAACGGATAGTCTTGCTGATGGAGCGATGGAACATGCCGCGAATGAGTCTCTCTAAACAAACGAGGCCACCTTACAGCGCGACCAACGTCGCCAGTGAGCCCGGCTCAGCATCTCGACTATCAACGTGACGCATCGACTTAGTCTGCCGGTGCCCCCTGGGTTCGCACCTACGACAGTTCAGACGTGACGGAACGGAATCATGCCTCGTCATCCGATCGTCAATCGTTGACGTCACCCACACAAAACCCGCATTTGAGTTGCAAACACTCACGGCACATCACATCGTCCGATCGGCCCTGACACCTGTTAAGATTGAGGCTACTTTGCGCACAATCACTTAACCGATTTCGTTTTCGATCTAGCATCATGACATGGTTCCATCGACTCACCGGCGTCGACGAAAACACTCCCGATCAAGTTCGCCAAGAACTACAGATTGAAGACGGTCGGCTCGTTTGCCCAAACGGCAACCGTTTCTGTTTCGGTCGGTTGGAAACGCCGAAATTGTCGGAACTCCGAAACGCGGTGGAACATATCGAACCAATAGGGCGACCTTCCACGATTAGAGAAGTCGTTGCCGACGTCCGAACGTTGCACTGTGATCGGAGGAATGAGAATGCGCTTTTCCAGGTCGCCTCACAATTCAACTTGCTGGAAATGACTGGTCCCTCGGTGACGCCAGAACGCGGTGTCGGGATTTATGAAGCCGATCCGACGCAAGGGCCCGCATGCGCGATCGCGTGCGGCGCAGGCACCATTTATCGCAACTACTTCGTTCCCGTCGACGGCTCGGTTGGCCAGTCCATGGACAAACAGATTGACTGTTCATCCGACCTCGGTTTGCATTTGGGCAACCAGACCGGTGAGAAATGGACGATGCGGAATGGCTATCTGTTACCGACAGTCGAAGGGCTTCATCAAACCACGAGGCGACTCGAAGAGGCGACAGAAACCGAACTCGACGAACTGCGGGGTGAGCTGCGAATCGGCCTCCAGTGGCAGACCGATGTGACACTGGCCGATGCCACGCACAAAGTCAGCCAGGCCTATTGTTCGGCTCTGCCGGTAGCGTATGGTTGCGGGGCGACCGATCAATGGAGCCCGTTCGCACAACTGATACTCGACGCAGCGTACGAAGCGACACTTTGCGCCGGTGTGCTCAACGCAGCTCAAACGGGAGTCAACACGATCTACCTAACGCTGCTGGGCGGAGGCGTGTTTGGGAACCGTGACTCCTGGATCACCCGAGCAATCGAACGCGCCTGCTACAAATTGCCGGGACGAGGCCTCGACCTACGCTGCGTTTCCGTTGTCTTATCCAACCCTGAAGTATCCGATCTGGTAGATCGACTCAACGCAAACATGATTTAGCGACCGCCGTCCGAGTACCTGCCAGAGCAACTCTCTTGCGATGCGGTGGTCCCCGATCTTTCAGATTTCCTTCTCTATCACGCTATCGATCTTGTCTTGCATGGATTGCTCGCGGTCGGTGCGTGTTCCCACTTTGATGCTGGTCGTGATTCGGGGGGCACCAAGGGCGTGAACGCGTTCGTGGCAACGTTTGATTGCCGCAAAAACATCGTCCCAGTCGCCCTCAATGTTCGTGCCGTAGGCGTGCAGTTGGTGTTCCAGTCCGGCTTCCTGCAAGACCTTCTGACACTCGGCGACATACCTGCCTACGGATACTCCCACGCCCATCGGGACGACGCACAAATCGACAATGACATTCATCTCTGTGGATTCCTCACTTTTCGGTTCGGTCAGTTGTTGCACCAACGAGTTTAAACTCTCGGATCACGAACAGCAGTGGGCTGGCAATAGATTACCCTACCGCCACAGATTCCTCCCGCATGCCGCTCGGAATCAATCTCCGGCGTTCGCAGAATCGTTTAGTAAATAACGGACTTTCGACGATTGCCGGGTTTCGCTAACCTCCCCACCGCAGAACGATGCGAGGTTCACTTCCGGTGAGCGTAATGAATTGATGCAGGATGCGAGACGATAACGTTGGAGCGGAAATGAAGACTCGGTTGCCATGGTGCCTTTTATGCCTCCTATTCATCGTTCCGGGCTGTCGGTCCACGGCGCCACCCAGCCCAGAGATTTCGGCTGATCTGGCGTCGCCGGATGTGACGACAGCGAAATGGAAACCGGTTTCGTTTGTCGACAAGCCAGACCTCCAGGCCGGAACGGGTTCGATGGACGCAACCGTCCCACCTGAATTCTCGGAAACCGCGTCAGGACTGAAATATCGCGTTCTGCGGAACTCCGACGGGCGCAAGCCAACGTCCGCGAGCACAGTGACGGTCCACTACCGCGGATGGCTCAATAGTGGAAAAGTGTTCGACAGCTCGTACGAGCGTGGTGAACCGACCACATTCCCATTGAAAAGCGTCATCGCTGGCTGGACCGAAGGGATGCAACTCGTTGGCGAAGGCGGGATGATCGAACTGTGGGTTCCCTCCCGGCTCGGCTACGGCGAACGCGGATCCCCCGGCTCCATTCCAGCTCACTCGAATCTTCACTTCATCGTCGAACTCGTGAGCGTCGACTAAAACGCCGGCGGCGCTTAAACCGGTTCTGAAACAACAGCAGGGCCCGAGTACTCACTGCCGATCGTACTGAGAAGCGTCTGCGGCTTAAATCCTTGACCGTAGCTCAGGTGATAGCGTCCAGAACTGTTGAGAACATCCTGCACGAATTCACTACACCGCGTTCGACCATCGGGCTTCGAATTCCGCCAAAAGTAGTTCTTAAGACCATACGGCTCCCCAATCTGCAATTCGGCATACGGCATCGCCATCACCGCGAGTTCGGCCGGCTTGCCGGGGAGGTGTTCAAACTGCTGCGGCGAAACCTTCTTGACGTGCCATAGGTCGGTCGCGTTGTTCGGGCCGTAGAACTTGTGGCCGGCTCCTTCTTTCCAGACATAGAACGCCCATTCGTGAGCGCCCATGAAATCGTTGCGCGTCATGACAGGATGCCGTCCTTTGCCGAAACAAACGATCCATGCAGGTGCAATCCATCCGCCACGCTGTCCCAAGTTCGCGACTGAACTCGCGTGTGGGAATCCCCGTGATGCCGGCCTTCATGTGCAGCGAGGTGGGTGGTCGTAATCAAACACAGCAGGCTCGCAACCGTCGCAATGAATGAGCGAGATTCATGAGCATGGCACTCTCCTGGAACACGTAGTGGATGATCATCAGCGTTGTTTTCGATGCTCGCGTTGCCGGCTCGCGAAGCCGATCGCATTCATCAATTTGTCACCGATGAGATGAGGTAGACTACCAATCCACACGTTCAGTGCAACAATGCCTCAATTCGCGGTGATGCACAAATCCTGGTAGTGCACGGGCCAACGATTAGGAGTAAGAGTTGACGAAAAGAGAGATGGATCAAAAGGCGGCGATCATGATCGTCATCGACCACTTCGGCGACATTTCACCAGGCACGAAGTGCTCTGCTGTGTTTTTTGACATGGAAAGGATTCGCCGGGAAAAGGAATTCTACGCAAAGCTGTACAGCGAGAACGGCGTGCATGATTTGGAAATCTTGCAAGCAATGGTGGCGGCAAACGTGCCCGACGAACCCTATTGGCTAGTCTCCCTGAAAACCAGCAATGCTGTGACGAGAGACGTCACTCGCCTGCACCGCGTGGACGACCGCACCGGAAAGATCATCCCTGATCCTGCCTAAGCCCTGATCCTGCCTAAGCATGGCGAAGCAGAATCCGCCTCGGTGATCGATATCTTGGCCAGTCAGTTTCACGCCGCGTCCGGACGGTGACGAGCGTTGACCGGCCCATCAGCGACCTCGTCCCAACAACCGTTTTTTGCGTTCATTCATCGCCTCGGTTTGCTTTTAACGACCGTATTTATTCTGTTGTTTCGCTTCCCCCTTGCCTTACCTGTACTATACAGGCAATCAAATTTAGGGAATTGAGCCTTTTGCGTTAAGTGAACTCCCCCGCCCGTTCACTCGAATCCAGCTCGTTCCACCAGACCCTGTTCAACTAAACCTCGGAGACGTGTCTTGCCAAACGAAAAGCGGACCATTCGACTCCCCCGTGTCGCGATCGTCGTGCGGATACTCTTCGCACTGTTTCTTTTTGGCACCGGGCTCATGACGATGAGATTTGCCGTCAACGGCTACCCCGTCACGGAAACACCTGATGATGTCGGTCGATTCATGATGGCACTCGAAACGACCGGTTATCTGATTTTCTGGGTTGGCCTCTTCAAGACCATAACGGGCGGACTGATGTTCTTCCCACGGACAGCGCCCCTCGCCGTCCTGATGTCGTTGCCCTATGCCTTCAATATTTTGCTGTATGTGACCTTTTTTGCGCATCAATTCCTCGCCATCGGGCTTCCCGATTTCGCGGCATGCGTTCTGCTGATTTACTGCTACTTCGATTGGTATCGCCCGATCTTTTCCGGGCCGCAAAAGCTTACGCACAACGCAACCGCGTCGGTTCACGATACGTCGGGAGGCATCAATGCACTTTGATTCAGAATCCTCGCCCGGATTCGCCATCGGGCGAGTTGCTTATTTGATTCGCACTTCCATGGCGGCTGAACTGAAGAAAGCCGGTTGGCCGTTCTCGCCCGAGGAAACGCAGACACTGATCAGTTTGCTCGATGCCGGCGAGCCGCTCAGCATGAACGAATTGGCATCGCTAATGATTCGCGATCCCACGACAGTCAAACGACAATTGGATCGGCTTGTCGAAAATCAGTTTGTACAACGGACGACATCGAGCAAAGACGCTCGCAGCGTGATGATCAGTTTGACTCGCGTTGGCGAACAGAAGCTGAAAAGGGTCCTCCCATTGTTGGATGACTTACGAAAAACGGCGTTGAAAGGAATTCCAAAATCAGAGTTACACACAACGCAAAACGTTCTGCGAAAGATGCAGAAGAACCTAACTAATCACCTCACATAGGCCCAATCTGATGAACAGAAATAAGATCACACTGACGTTCCGTGCAAGCTCGCGAGCGGCCGGTCTCTTCTGCCTTCTCGCACTGACAGCCGGTGTCGCCCGGGGACAAACGCAGGTCAAACCCGACACGGCCCTGCGAATGCTCAACGCTCAACAGCAACAGTTCGAAAAAGGCATCGTCAATGTCGCGGACAACGTTTTCACCGCAGTCAGTTATCACGGCGCAAACACGTCGATGATTGTTGGCACAGACGGCGTCATCATCATCGATACCCTTTTCGGTCCGGCCAGCGCATCGAAAGCGGCCGAGGCTTTTCGGCAATACAGCGACAAGCCGGTCAAGGCGATCATCTACACTCACAGCCATGGCGATCATATCGGCGGAGCGAGTGCGTTCGTCGGCGATGAGAAACCGAAGATCTTCGCCACGAAAAGTTTTGGTTCCGCCGAAGGCGTTAACAAAGCCGTCGATCCGGTCAAGCAGAAACGAAACATACGTCAGTTCGGTCGCAACCTCTCACCATCAGAGAGCACTAACCGCGGCGTTGCACCGGCTGGCACCGACGACAGCGACCGGGGAAAGGGATTCCTTCCTCCCAGCGTCACGGTTCCCAACGACGGACTCAAGACAACGGTCGCGGGTATCGAGCTCGAATTCGTCATTGCTCCGGGAGAAACGGACGATGCGTTGTTTGTCTGGCTTCCCAAGGAAAAGGTTCTGTTCGCGGGTGACAACTTTTACAGTTCCTTTCCAAACCTGTATGCGATCCGAGGCACCGCCTATCGCGATGTGCTGAATTGGTCCGAAAGCGTTGGGAAGATGGCTGCGTTGAAACCACACGTGGTCGTTCCTGGTCACACGATGCCTATCCAAGGACAACAAGCGGCAACGACTGCACTCAGCGACTACAGCGAAGCGATTCGCAGCGTGTACGACCAAACGGTGCGTGGCATCAATGTCGGGAAAGGTCCAAACCAACTCGCTCACGAAGTCAAAATTCCCGAGCACTTGAAGAACAAGCCGTATCTGATCCAGTTCTACGGCTCGGTGCCTCATGCGGTCCGAGCGATCTATGCAGGTCTGCTGGGTTGGTACGACGGCAATCCAACAACGTTGAATCCGCTCGAGCCAAGAATCAAAGCGCAGAAGATGTCCGAACTGGTCGGAGGCACACAGCAACTGACCGAGCAAATGCAATCCGCTTTGGCCAAACACGACTACCAATGGGCGTTGGAGCTATCTGACCACGTTAAATGGCTGGATGATGCCGACCGAACGCTCGCCCGAAAAGTTAAAATCGAGGCACTTCGAGGCCTCGCAGCTAGGGAGTACAACGCGCCCAATCGCAACTACTACCTGAGTTACGCAAACGAACTCGAATCCGGCCAACTGAGCGAAGTCTGGTTTTAGACCACTTCTAAGAAGCCGACGTCGCCCCCCCTCTCCTCGTTGAACAACCACGAGGAGAGGGGCCGGCGTCTAAAACATCGCTACATATCGATTTCAAAACCCTTGCGGCTTTCACGTGCCAGGAATGCGTTGGCCTCGTCATCGCCGACAATTTCTCGCTTTGCCGGATCCCAGTTCAGCTCACGTCCCAGGCGGATCGCGATGTTGGCCAAGTGACAAGTCTCGAGCATCCGGTTGTGCGACCACACGTCAGAGATCGGTTGCTCTCGCGACTGCATCGCAGCGATGAAGTTAGCAGTGTGATTCTCGCTGACGGGACCACCATAGACCTCTTCGACGGCACCTTCGGGCAACGGATTACTCTCCAAATCTTCCACAGGCTTGCCCGCCAAACGCCCGCGGTTTACGAAGAATCGCCCCTTCGTACCTTCGAATAGAATCCCGTTGTCGCCCTCGCTGGTGATAACGAGTGGAATGTCACCCGGCATGTTCACGTGGATCTCGAACTTCGTCGGCGAGTTGTACTGATCGTCCACGGTCGGATAGCCGTCTTTGTATTCGACCGGCAACGAAAAGCTCACCGGCGTGACCTTGTTTGGCCCGGTGTCGCCGGCGCCGAGAGCCCACGTCGCAATATCAACATGGTGAGCACCCCAGTCATTCATTTGCCCGCCTGAGTACTCATACCAATTTCGCCACGCGTAGTGACAATTGGTGTAAAGCGGAACACCACCACCGTATCCTTTCCGCATCTCCGGCAACGCTCGGTAAGACGCCTCCGGTGCAGGACCGAGCCACATGTCCCAATCGAGCCCCTCGGGAGCGTCAATCACCGGAATCACCGGGGACCCCGTCGCACCATTGATCCCACACGTGACTTTTTGTATCTCGCCAATTCGGCCCGCACGGATCAGTGCGATGGCTGTTAAGAATCGCTTCGAACATTCTGAACGTTGCATCGTTCCCACCTGGAAGACGCGTCCGGTTTGCTTCACGATTTTCTCGATCAGCTTGCCCTCGGCAATGGTGAGTGTCAACGGTTTTTCGCAGTAGACATCCTTTCCTGCCAGCATCGCTTCAACAGCGATCTTGGTGTGCCAGTGGTCGGGTGTCGCAATCATCACCGCGTCGATGTCGTCTCGTTCGAGAACCTTCCGATAATCGCTGTAGCCCTCGGCCGCCTTACCGGTCTTCTCTTTTAGCTTTTCATTGATCGCTCCGAGCACATTCGCATCAACATCAGCGAAGGCAGCGAAGTCTGCGAACTTGGTCGACTTATTGGTGATGGTCCAACCCTGGTTCCGCAGCCCAATGGTCGCGAAGACCGGTCGCTCGTTTGGCGAATCCTGGGCGAACGAAAATTCACTGGTGCCAGCAAACACGCCCGCGGCCGCCGCCGCAGAAGTCACTTGCAGGAAACTACGTCGGCTGTGACGTGTCGGATGGGTCATGTTTAGCCTCTCTAGGTGATTGCTGGAAATGGTTAAGAAGATTCGGAGCGGTGATCGAGCCAAGACGGCTACTTAAAGTCCCTAAATCGTTCCTAGGTTTGATCTCAACGTGTGCGTCTATTTGAGCACTTGGTTCATCGTTGCATTCCCTTGCACAACATCCGGTAGGCGGCCCCCAACATCCTTCCCGGGCCGTCTCGGCGGAATCCACGCCATAGCAAGCGGAGAATTCACCCCCTAGAGTAATCAGTCCGGGCCCCTGCAGGAAACCCGCCTTTGACCAAAAGTGAAACGGGCGTTATCCACTCCCACCTCCCAACCGCCTCTGCGATAGAGCAAACGCAAGCCATCTTGCCGCCCTATTTCGAAATTCTTCAGACAACAATTGCCCCAACGACGACGGCACCATCCTGCTGCAAAAATGTGGTTCGTCGTTTTCCGAGGTAGAATGCCGTCACCAGCTTCGCCAATATCACCGGTTCGATCTCGGCGTGCTCGCGTTGTCTTGCACCTTCTGCAATCAGCTTTGCTATGCGCGGTGTGCCCCTCCTGCCCGAACCGTGCAGACCAAGCATCCCTATCATCAATGGTTCGCTCAAATCACACCGACACGCAACTTTGGGTGCAGATCGCTCTGAATGCGGGCGTGAGTGGGTTAAACCAAAGTCTTCTCTTTGCTGAGCGAATTGGGGATCAAGCGAAGCAACCGAATCAAAATCTCGGCTTCTTTCGGCGTGATCGCTCCATACATGTCGTCGCGAATTGACTGTCCAACTTTCCAAAGCTTGCGAAGCGTTCTTTTGCCGGTCGCCGTTAACTCCACGGTTTTAGCCCGCGAATCGGTCGGATGGGAGGCGCGCCGGACAAAACCATTCTTCTCGAGCAGTACTAACATTGCTCGAACCGTGCTGGGGTCTGACGAAATCCGGTCTGCTAGCTCTCGCTGCGTGAGCGTGCCAGTTTCTTCCAAGGCTAGCAAGAGAACAAACTGATCCGCTGTGACTCCGTGGGATGCAAACTTCGCCTCCGTGCAGCGGTGAAGAGCCATGTACGCAGCACGAAGCGCCAATGGCAGTTCACGTTCTTGATCCATAGATTCTTTGGTTCGCTCGGAGACCATTGGGTCAGTGACTCGTTTTCGGGACATACCTGTATGGCGGATTGCACCATCCATTTCGGATGGCGGGCCAAGAATTACGTCGTCGACTAGGACGTAACCCACCTGCCCACACATAATAAGCCGCAATTCGAGATAAGGAACATCCTTGGGATACCGTGCCAATGAACTTTCCTGCGGATGGGAGACTCAGGCACCTGAACAACTGCGAAAACACCGTGAGTGACAAACGTTCAGAAAACAAACGATTCCTAGCCTGAGGACCAGGCTGAACAGACCTCGAGACTTGCTAGCGCACCGAGTGGACACAATGGGCCCATGCGTGATTGGCGTTTGTCCTTGCTCTTTAACTGCAGCGAAATCCTCTCACTGGTTTCAACCAACATCCGACCTGACGCGAAGAGTCCCCGTACAGTTTTCCTCGGCCCCCAGTACCTGCGAAGTAGCCGCCGGACGAAAACTTCTTGCAAAAAGCACCGTCCACACCGTTAAGGTGCGGCAGAGCAATCAGCCCCCATCCGTTCGGTTCACGATTCCGTATAGACGATCCAGTGCAGCGGCCAAAACGATGTTTTGGCGATCCCGCGATGCTTCGCTCTTCCAAGTGGCGTGTCACAATTCGAAGCCAAATCGGAAATTTCTCCGAGATTTGCGGAACTTTCTGATGCTGGCTATGTTTATGCGTATACGCACGTTTTGCCCCTAAACGATCGGGCGTGAATTCCAAACGCCTCAACATCGGTTCGCGAGTCTTTAGGAAGCGGCAAGTAGAGCAAGGTTGGAATCAGCCTAAATTGCTTCATGACAATTCAGATTCGCACGAATGACGTGTTTCGTTTCTGGAATTCAAGTTTACCCAAAGGAAACGCACCGTCAGGTCAACACGTCACGAAGCTGCGGTATGCGACTCCGCAGGGCAAGTACGAAAGGACCAATCGATCAAGCTTCATCGGCATTCTCGACGTGAACTAAACCACCTGCATCCAACTCTCAATTCGGGTGCTCACGTTCGTCCTCAAGGCGACACAATATCGCGCACGCAGCCATCGACACCATTTTTCCATGCACGACTTCTCCCTCTCTACTCCTGAGGAACAATCGATGAGAATACCAATCCTACTGCTCACATTTTGCCTTTTGCAACTCTCGCACGTCGCTGCGCAAGACGAATCCCCAAACCGGGAACGCTCTCGAAGGGAGCGTCCTCGCGGTGATCTTGGCGGTCCGATCGAACTCGGGCGTGACGACAAGCAAACGTACGCGGATCCACCAGACCGCATTGTCGAAAAACGCGACGACATTCCGCACGGCAAACTCGAGATGATCGAATACGAGTCGAAAACCGTAGGCACAACACGGAAGATGAATGTCTACACACCGCCGGGTTACTCAGATGAAAAGAAATACCCGGTCCTCTATCTCCTGCATGGCATCGGTGGTGACGAAACCGAATGGCAACGATTCGCTACCCCCGACTTGCTGTTTGATAATCTGATCGCCGATGGCAAAGCAGCCCCCATGATCGTGGTCATGCCAAACGGACGTGCCCAGAAAAACGATCGAGCAGAAGGCAACGTGTTTGAATCGGCACCCGCATTTGCTGTTTTCGAAAGAGACTTGCTCGATGACGTGATCCCTGCGATCGAGTCTCGCTACTCCGTCGCCGGTGCTCAACAACATCGGGCCATTGCGGGGCTGTCCATGGGGGGCGGCCAATCGTTGAACTTTGGACTCACGCACCTGGACAAGTTTGCCTGGGTTGGAGGTTTTTCGTCGGCGCCAAATACAAAAGCCCCTGAGGAGCTGATTGCGAATCCCGAGAAAGCGAAAGAACAGCTTGAATTGCTCTACCTGTCGTGCGGAAACAAAGACGGTTTGATCCGGATCAGCCAGCGATTGCAACGATACTTAAAAGAGGAAGACATCCCACATATCTGGAATGTCGACTCCCATGGGCACGATCCGACCCACTGGCGAAACAATTTGTACCACTTCGCACAAATGGTCTTTCAACAAGATCCAGGACACTCGCCAACGGAAAAAGAGGCCGCCAGTGAATCGACGGAACAGCCAGCGGGCGATGAAAACGCCGATACTGCTACCGGTGTTCCCGAAGGAATCAAAGACGACTTTCAACCCGCATCGACCAACCAAGCCGGGAAAGAATATCCACAAGTAAATTCGCAGGGCCGAATTAAATTCCGCGTCGTTGCACCGGAGGCGAAAAGCGTTGCGACGACATTTCGCGACAGCACCGAGTTCGTCAAAGGCGACGATGGCGTTTGGACCGGATATTCACGTCCACTCGATGAAGGCTTCCACTACTACGAACTGATCATCGATGGTGCACACGTACCGGATCCTAATAGCAAGTACTACTTTGGTGCAATGCGTTGGGGAAGCGGGATCGAAATCCCCGCGCACGATCGCGACTTCTACGCGCTCAAGAATGTTCCCCACGGTCAAGTTCGCGAGATCTTCTTCCACTCAGAGAGCACAGACACCCAACGCCGTGCTTTAGTTTATACGCCTCCCGGTTACGACAGCGATCAAGACAAACGCTATCCCGTACTGTACTTGCAACACGGCTGGGGTGAAAACGAGTACGGCTGGAGCGTCCAAGGTCACGCCGGACTGATCATGGACAATCTGCTCGCGGAACAGAAAACGAAGCCATTCATCATCGTGATGACCTATGGGATGACCAACGATGTTCGCATCGGAGGTCTTCGTAATTTCGATATCAAACACTTCGAAACGGTTCTGGTTGACGAGCTGGTTCCCTTCGTCGATGCCAACTTCCGAACACTCACCGATCAACCGAACCGTGCCATGGCTGGCCTTTCCATGGGCAGCATGGAGACCAAGCTCATCACTTTGCGCCACCTCGACAAATTTTCGCATATCGGGCTGTTCAGCGGAGCCACGATCGGAAAAGAAGACGTTGAGAACACGGACAGCTTCAAAGATAAAGTGAAACTCGTGTTCGTCAGCTATGGAAGCAAGGAAGTCGGTGGCGAAGGACGGACGCGTCGAGGTGGCAACCCCGCCGAATCCGTGGCACAGTTGAAAGAATTAGGGATCGATGCCCACTACTATCTTTCTCCTGAAACAGCCCACGAATGGCAAACTTGGCGTCGCAGCCTGAAAGAGTTCGCTCCGCTATTGTTCCAACCTAAGAACAAACTCTCGGGCGTTTGGCATATTCAGTTCGAAAGTCCTTTTGGTCTTCAGACCTACCACTTGCATGTCGCTATCGAGGACTCAGGCGATGTGTCTGCACGAGCGGAAGTTGAGTCGCGAGACGAAGAGCGGAAGGTTGACTTCGTGGACGTGAAAGTCGACGGCGAATCGATTGTGTTCGCTGAAGTTCGTCAGTTTGGCGAGCGAGAATTTCGCATCGAGTATAGCGGCGAACTGAAGGGAAAGGACCTTGCGCTGACTCGATCGTTTGGGCAAAGAGGCAGCCAGGACTCAATCGCCACGCGAGACCTTCCCAAGCCGCCACCGAAAGAAGATGTCACCCCAGTGGTCGAAGTCAAAATCGATCGCATCATCAAAGACCTCCCCGTACAAAACCAATCCGGAGAGAGTCAGCGGATTTCGCAGGCTTTTTCGCATTGAATCCGGCTTTCGTAATGCGATTGCCGTCCCGTTTGATACGTCTTCCGTCGACGCAAATGCGAAATCTATGGGGGATGTTGCTGTTAACCGAAGCTGCTCTTTCTCGCATGTCTGCGAGTGGTTAACAGGGAGCGAGAATGTCGCCCGTAAGGGCTTCACCGCTGGCAATCTGTTCCGGTTCTTCCGAACGCCGCGGCCGAATTTTGGACGGCAAGCCAATCACCACGCACGCGGCCATTGCGGTGAGTTAATCGTTCCGTACGCTCGTCGTTTCAGCGGGGTAAAAAAATGTCGCCACTCCGATTGTCCCCGCATTTGCAAGGCTTTTCATCGCACGATGGCGAACATTGTCCACCCGCTTTTGACACTCTTGGCGTCGTTGACACGGCAGGAACTGGCCCAGCAGATTCGCTACCTCAAAGCGGAGAACGAGATCCTTCGGTCCAAGTTACCCGGCCGCGTCACGTTGAACAATCGTGAGAGAAAAATATTGGTCAAGCATGGCAAGAAGCTGGGCGGAAAGATCAAGGACGTGATGACGATCGTTTCATATTCAACGTTTCGGCGATGGGTTCGGAAAATGGAAGACAACACGCCGGCGTCCAAGAAAAAGTCAGCAAAGCGAGGCACCGGCCGTCCGAAGATCGAAGACGATGTGCGCGTAACAATCCTGCGGATTCGGAAAGAGACCGGGTTCGGCTACACAAAAATCCTGCAAGAACTGCGCCGAATGGGCGTCCACGTTTCTCGGCAAACGGTGAAAAACGTGATCGTCGAAGCCGGCCTTGCGCCCACGCCGGGTGATCACCCCGACACTTGGCACAAGTTTCTCAAACGACACGCCGATACGTTGTGGCAGTGCGACTTTGCGTGCAAAAAGAAGTGGACGCTGAAAGGTCTGGTCGATGTCTACTTCATGGTCTTCATCCACATCGGCACTCGGCAAATCTGGATCTCGCCTTGTACGGAGACCCCGAACGGTGCCTGGACGACTCAGCAGGGACGCAACTTCCAAATGCATCTACAGGACAACGACTTGAAGTGCGAGATCCTGATGCGTGATCGTGATTCCAAGTACATCGACTCATTTGACGAAATTGTCAAGTCGACTGGCGGCAAGATCAAACTGACGCCGATTCGGTCGCCAAATTTGCAGGCTCACGTTGAGCGAGTCATTCAGACGATCAAACACGAGGTACTTAATGCATTCTGCATCGTGACGAACGAGCACCTCAACAGCATCCTTCGCACCACCCAGAGCTGGTACAACAAACGCCGCGGCCATACCGAACGAGATCACCTTCCGCCGCTTCGGCAAGAGGTGACGTTTCCGCTAAGACCGTTCTCGAAGGACCAGGTGATTCGCGAGACACTACTTGGTGATCACTTAATGTCGTATCGCCGCACGGCATGAAGACAGTTCAGTCAAGCGTTTTTCCGTTTGTACTCACCAGGGGAAACGCCAATTTCCCGCTTGAACGCGGCGCCCAAATATTCTGAATGTTCAAATCCAAGTCGCTCAGCAATTTGGTGAACGGTCAAGTCCGTCTCACGCAGCAGCTCTTTCACCCGATTCATTCGAACCCTTTGAATCTCCTGGTGCGGCGTCCGCCCGACTAATGTTTTAAAGCGATGTTCAAAGACTCGACGCGACAGGTCAATGTTGTCTAAAACATCGATGACGCGAATGTTGGCTGATGCCTTCCGCCGAATGTACTGGAGGGCCCTGGCGATCTGCTCGTCTTCAATCGCGACTATATCCGTCGACTCGCGAAGCTGAATCCCTAGCGGTTGAGTGATCAGCGGTTCTTCGGATGTGAAAACTTCTCCGGACATCATTCTGTCGAGCAAACTTGCTGCCTCGTAACCGGTGCGATTGGTATCTGGAATGACGCTCGAGAGCGTCGGCTCAGACAATTCGCAAATCAGATGGTCGTCATCGACCCCCAGCACCGCGACTTCTGTCGGAACGGCAAGCTTCAACCGCCGACAAGCGTCTAAAACCTCTTGCGCCTTGAAGTCATAGCATCCCATGATTGCAACCGGGCGCGGAAGCCGGCGAACCCAATCCATGATCCGCCGCTTCTCAGCGACGGCGTCAAAGGCGCGGTCATAACGCGCGACGGATTGATACTCGAAAACCTTGCAATCAGATGCCTCAGCAAACTGCCGAAAGTGTTGGCAACGCTTGGATGACCATTGAAAACCAGCATCTCCGCAATAAGCAAGGTTCCGAAAACCTCGTGTAATAAAATGCTCGACTGCCAATCGTGAAATCGCTTTGTCTTCCGTGTCAGCCCAGGGAACCCCTTTGACGTGTCGAGCCGCACTGAGGTCAACGATTGGAACACCGCAGCGTTGCAATTGGCAACCGACTGAATCGGTTTCAATACGAGCGATGATCCCATCCCCGCCCCAGGTTTCTAACCAGGCGGGTGGCGGCGCACCGCGTTCCTGTTCGGTCAAGTAGACAGACCAATTTCCATGCTCTTTGGTGTACGAAATGACTCCTTGAAGTAAGCCTCGGCAGTAGCCGTTTGAGGTCTCTATCAGCAGGGCGACAGATCGTCGAGTCATTGGCTACAAAACAATTAGAGGAGAAATGCCGCGAGGAACATAATCCGTGTGAGCGGCATGCACTCGGCAGCACGATCTCAACCACCGGGAGTCGCCCGGACACCGCTCCTATTCTTGATCCATGGCCTGAATCAATTCAGACCCCACGCTTACTAAAGATGATCCTCAAAAAACGCACGCATCTTTGCTGCGTAGGGAACACCGTATTTCGCAAAGGTTGCTTTGACTTCATTGTTCGGCTTCCAGTCAAAGAATGCGTGACCGGCACCTTCGACTTGGTCGTAGATAACGGTTTGTCCTTTGCTTTGAAGTGCTTCCAGGAAAGCAGCCACCCCGTCGTCGCGGATCAAGAAATCTTTCGTGCCGCGAGTCAGGTATTGCGGAACTGAACGAACACTGGAATCCGGGATATGACTCTGTGGTGCCGTGGCTTCGGCAGCCTGCCCGCTCATGCCGCGTTGGAAACCCTTGAGCCCCTCTGCGGCAAAAACACCGTAACTTGGCGCGGCAGCTTTGATCGAAGTGAGCATTTGCTGACGCACGTCCTCTGCTGACTTGCCCCCTGGGAGATACGTAGGTTTGAAGTGGTAGATTCCCTCTCTCACACCAGAGCCACCGGAGCCGATCTGTTCAATCAAGATGGATGCGGCAGCGGACAGATGACCTCCGGCACTGTCGCCGGTCACGCCAATTCGACTTGCATCTCCACCGTACTGAGCGGCATGCTCCATGATGTGAGCGATCGCGCCGAAAACATCTTCGATCAGATTGGCCATTGAGTTAGGTTTTTCGTCGCCATCGTTGTCGCCGATCCAGCGGTAGTCTATGCTGCACGCGACGAGTGTGCCGTCCTTGGTCAGTTCGCGAGCCAACCCACGCATGATGTCTTCGTCATTGCTTGACCATCCACCGCCGTGGATGATGACAACGATGGGGAGATCCTTGGCACCCTTAGGACTGTAGACGTCATACTTGAGCTCCTTCTTGCCTGGTATGGCATATACGATGTTGTGCCTGAGATCGAAATGGGCGACGGCATCTGCCTCGATAAATGAGGCGCCGATGTGTTTCTCCTGATCAATCGTGAATTTGAATTCGTCAGTCAGCGACTCGTGGTACATCGCTCCCCAGCGACCGGGAACGGAATAGTAAATCGAATCCAGCGAGTAGCCTTCGGCTGGCTTGGCATGAACAGTCACTACAGTTCCCAGCTCGTACGCTCCATCATCTGATAGTGGCGGTTGAAGCTCGATTGAGCCATTCTCAATCGGGTCGAGTGTCACCTTGAAGGACTCTTTGTCAGTCGTGGCTAGGGTGGCTGACAAAAGGGGTGCAGACTCATCGGTTGGCTTTGTTTCTTGTGCCATGGCAGTAGCTGTCGCGATCAGGAGTGCGATAGCGGGCAATGTGGATTTCATTAGATTCCTCTTGTCTGATTTGGTTCTCAAGCCTCCGGAACCGCATCGATTCGCGGGGGCGTCCGGCGTTACAAAACCACTACATGTTGACCTCATAACCCTTGCGACTCTCTCGTGAAAGGAATGAGTTGGCTTCGTCGTCGCCAATGATCTCACGCTTGGTCGGATCCCAATTCAGCTCACGCCCCAAGCGGATCGCGATGTTTGCCAAGTGGCAAGTCTCGAGCATCCGGTTGTGTGTCCATACATCGGAGATCGGTTGTTCACGCGCACGCATGCCTTCGATGAAGTTGGCGGTATGATTCTCGCTGACAGGGCCGCCGTAGACTTTTTCAACTGCGTCCTCAGGCAACGGGTTGGTTTCCAAATCTTCGACCGGCTTTCCCGCCAGCCTTCCGCGATTAACGAAGAAACGACCTTTAGTTCCTTCAAACAAAATGCCGTTGTCGCCTTCGCTGGTGATGATCATTGGGATGTCGCCGGGCATGTTAACGTGGATCTCAAACTTGGTTGGCGAATTGTATTGATCGCTGACCGTCGGATAGCCATCCTTGTACTCGACCGGCAACGAGTAGCTGACCGGCGTCACCTTATCCGGGCCGGTTTCGCTCGCGCCCAGTGCCCACGTCGCAATATCTACGTGGTGAGCACCCCAGTCATTCATCTGGCCACCGGAGGTTTCGTACCAGTTACGCCATGCATAGTGACAATTGGTGTAAAGCGGTACGCCGCCACCATAGCCTCGACGCATTTCGGTCCCCGCTCTGTATGGAACCTTGGGGGCTGGGCCGAGCCACATGTCCCAATCCAGGCCTTCAGGAGGATCGATGGCTGGGATCACGGGCGAACCGGTAGCACCGTTGATTCCACAGGTGACTTTGCGAATCTCCCCGATCCGTCCTTCGCGGATCAGTGCGATGGCTTTGAGGAACCGGTGCTGGTTTTCAGTCCGCTGCATGGTTCCGACTTGGAACACTCGCCCGGTTCGTTTGACGATCTTTTCGATCAACTTGCCTTCGTCGATCGTCAAGGTCAGCGGCTTTTCGCAGTACACGTCTTTGCCAGCGAGCATAGCTTCGACGGAGATCTTGGTGTGCCAGTGATCTGGGGCTGCGATCATCACCGCATCGATGTCTTTGCGGTCAAGCACTTCGCGGTAGTCTTTGTATCCCTCAGCTTTCTTGCCGGTTTTCTTCTCAAGCTTTTCGTTGATCGTTCCCAGTACATTGGCATCGACGTCGGCAAAGGCCGCGAAGTCCGCAAACTTGGTTGACTTGTCCGTGATCGTCCACCCTTGGTTTCGCAGTCCAATCGTGGCAAAAACGGGACGTTCATTCGGCGAGTCTTGCGCGTGTGAAGCGGAACTGGTGCCTATAAAGACGCCAGCCGCAGTGGCGGCGGTTGCCGTTTGAAGAAAATCACGTCGGTTGAATCTTGTTTGCGGCTTCATTGCGGAACCTCGTTAAGAGAACGGGAAAAAGGAACGGGAAATGTAGAAATCGTACTTGGGATTTATTTGCCTAGGTCTTTAAAGCGTTCGTAGGACTGGTTCAAAGGATGTGCCTCTGTTCGTCCATGAATCATGTTTGCCGTCCACTCCGACAACCTTCTCCCGAGTCGGCGACAGGCCTCTTGCACTCGTTCCTCCTCAGGGGCGCCCGCGGATATGGCTCCGTAGTGAGCCGAGAATTTGATGCCGGAGTAATCGGTCAAGCCGAAAACGAGAAAACCGTAGTTGATCAGAATGGACAGCAATGCCATGCAGGTCCATTCCTGGCCGCCACCCCAAGCTCCGGCGGAAGAAAAGACGCAGCCGATCTTTCCATCGCGTTTTCCCCAGTTTTCGATGGGTTGCCGGTCCCACCACTGCTTCATCTGCCAACTCACGCAGCCGTAGTTGGTCGGAGAGCCGAGCGCGAGTCCGTCACACCATTCCAGGTCCGTATGATCGGCCTCTTCAATGCTACGCAGTCGGACTTCAATATCGTCTAGCTGCTGCGCACCTTCAGCCACCAGCTCCGCCATACGTTGAGTGTTCGTGGTATTTGAATGGTAAAGGACCAAAATCTTCGTCATCGAGCTTTCAGTTTGTGCGTGATGAATTCCTAAAAATCGGCGATCTTACCGACGGACGCTATACAAGTGATTTTTCTTGATTGAGCGTGGAAGTGATGTTTCTTAACTGGCAGATCAGCGTGTCCACCTCATCCGGCGTCATGCACCTGTACATTTCATCGCGGATGGATTGCCCGGCTTTCCAAAGCTTGCGTAGCTTTCGTTTTCCGCTGGCGGTCAGCGCTACGGTTTTGGCGCGGGAATCGGTCGGGTGGCTTGCCCTTTGGATCAGTTCCATCTTTTCCAGTAACACCAGCATCGCTCGAACCGTACTCGGGTCAGAGGAGATTCGGTCGGCCAGTTCACGCTGCGTTAATGCTTGGCCCTCGGAGAGTGCCAATAGAAGCACAAATTGGTCAGCGGTCACGCCATGCTGAGCAAACGCTGCTTCCGTGTTGCGGTGAAGCGCCATGTAGGCCGCACGCAACGCTAACGGCAACTCTCGCTCTTGCTGTGTGGATTCCTTCATCTATTCAAGCGACTCCTACGCGAAAGAAAATGTCTGATGGCCACCCTCGCCGATCTATGGGCGTTCGTGATGCGCCCATCATGGATCGGTCTCCGAAGGGACACCTGTCGGATTAGGCGCATCATCGGTCGCAGCTGGTGGACCAAGGATTCCTTGAAAGATCGGTCTTAAAGCGGAAGCCCAGACTTCGTAGGCGGGTCGTTCAAGATGCAAACCATCGCTGGAATACCCAGGCAGGAAACGCCCCTCTGCATCGGTTAGTTGAGCGTTGAGATTGAGAAACAGAATCTGCCGATCATTCGCCAGCGACTGAAGGCGAACATTGATCTCTTTGATCGTTGGAGTGAGCGCCGCGTTCTGGTCTCGCGGGAACAGTCCGGTCAACACGATGACTGCGTCTGGGCAACGCTTCGAGAACTCGTCGGTGATCGCTACGATACCATCGACGACGTCATCGATGGTTGCTTGCTTCGCTGAGCCTTGCCAGGGCAGATTGTTGGTTCCCGCTTGCAGCACGACGATCTTCGGGCTCAACGCGTCCAGCTCCCCGTTTCGCATCCGCCAGAGAATATTGTGCGTGTTGTCACCACCCCAAGCAAAGTTGGCTGCATTCCATCCGTGAAAGCTCTCTTTCCAGTGTTCGAGCAAATGCGGATAGTCCGTTGCGCCCCATCGACGCGTGATTGAATCGCCTTGGAAGTATATATCGACCTTTCCCTGTTTGGCCTTTCGCAACAATTGCTCGTGCGCCGCCCGCGACATCCAATCGGTTCGCTCGTGAGGGACGTGGCCCGTGCCGGTTTGAATTGGCTTGGCTCCGACTGGGTTGGAATCGCGAAGCACTTTAATGACTGCGTCATAAACCGGCTTCGGTTCTAGCTCCCGATCGAACAAGAGCGGATAGTTGGTTCGATCCCAGGGAAAGTAGTTCAGCCAACTTTGGCCGTCGTGCAAGTTCCAAAACGAAACGCGTGCGATTGTCTCCTGGTATTCATCGAACAAGCGAAACAAAGTGACATATTGATCCGTCGCTCGCTGTTCAACATCTCTTGGCAAGCCGTCCTTGTAGGGATCGAACTTCCTCAGTTCCTCGCGGTACTTTCCCTCTTCGGCCCACCATTTTCCACGAGTGACGACATCGATATCCAACTCAGAGATCACAACTTGGATGTCCAGTTCCCGAAGTGCCGCGAACGTTTCCCTCAGTTGCGTAATGGAGTCATCACCCAGTTCAAAATGGCCCTGCATACCGTAAGCATCCACAGGGACGCCGCGCTCTTTTAGCTCCGTAAGCAACCGAATCAGCTTCTTGCGTTTTCCCGGGAAGTGACAGTTGTAATCGTTGTAAATGAGCAGAGCATCGGGATCGTGTTTGCGCGCGGTGCGAAATGCCGTTTCGATGAAGTCGATTCCCGTTGTGGTGCTGTACACCGATTCGCGGAGATAGCCTTCGTCTCCGTCCGCCAGTGCTTCATTGACGACGTCCCACATCGTTGCCGACTCATGATAGCGACCGACAACGGTGGCGACGTGATCTTCAATTCTCGCGAGCAATTCGGCTCGCGATACAGCGTTCCCATCTTTGCCGCGCTTCATCCACTCGTCGGTTCGATCATCCTTGGCCCAAACCAAGCAATGACCGACAACTTCCAGATTGTTCTGACTAGCGAACGCGACGAAGCGATCCGGTGCGGCGAAGTTCCAGCGATCTTCCTCAGGATGAATGCCCTGCGGCTTCATGCAATTCTCAGGTGTAAGAATCTGAAACTGTTCGCGAATCAAGTCGCTGCATTTCGGGTCCGTGAGAATCCGTTCACTCACCCCAACGCCAATCTTAAAGCGATTGCCGACCACTTCTTTCAATGTGGCCGTGTCAGTTGGTCCGATGCTCTCTTGGGCGACTGAAGCACCCACAACGACCAAGGAGAGTGTGAAAGATAGAATGACAAGCAAAGATCTGAATCGCATGAGGTGCCTGTGTTGATAATTGCGCTGCTTGCGTCTTCCCTACACGCGAGCCGGATCGTCTGACGAGATCACCGAGACGAGGCCGTGAAATAACTCCACTTCGGCAAAGTGTACACAACAAACACATGAGGACGTAGTCCCAACTTTTAAAACCATTTCACGTGCATCGAGGGGGCAGCTGCTTGCAATGGCGGTCCACACCGTTACTGTCCGCGCTGCCCGGCAAGTGGGCGCTGGCCCAAATGACGCAGCGCCGCCAATTCTGGCGAATGAGCCACTGCTGTCGCGCAATGAAAACCAAACGCCCATTAGGGCGTGGGGTATTTGAGCTTGTCGTTTCGTTGAATTCCCCCAATGGAATCGAAATATCCGTGAAAATAATGAGTTGGCTCACCGATTTGCAGAACTTTCAGACCGGCCTGGGGTTTATGCGTGTACGCACGGTTATCTGCCGAGCGGATCTGCTGCGAGCTTGTGAAATATCTCCGTTCAGGTGCGCAATTCCTCATTTCCATTGAGCTCAATGTGGCTATAACGCACAGTACCGCCACTCCATCATTCGCGATATCTCGTCCCACTATTGATCCTGACGGCGGCATGTTGTCCACCGAGAATCCAGCTCTATCTGCTTAGATGAACATCGAGCGGTGGAGTTTGCACCGTCAACCAAATAGGCCTACCAGAAACAAGATGACTGCTCTATCAAAACACGTTGCAACTGCAAATCTGCTCGTCCTTATCTTTCTCGCCTGCGGCTTCGCATCGGCTCAGGAATCGCAAGTCTCGGTATTGATGCTTGGCGACAGAGGATTCCATAGGCCATCCGAATTCTATCGGCATTTGGCAGGGCCGCTCCGAGAGCAAGGGATCGAAGTTGTTTACACGGAGAAGCTGAGCGACCTTAACGAAGATCATCTCGCTAAATATGAAGGGCTGATGATCTTCGCAAACATTGAGCAAATCACACCGGACGCCGAGTCGGCTCTGCTGAACTATGTTCAAAGTGGTGGAGGCCTGATTCCCGTTCACTGCGCGTCGTTCTGTTTTCTCAATTCTGATAAGTACATCGAATTAGTTGGCGGTCAGTTTCGAAGTCACGGGTTCACTCGCTTTGAAACCGAGATCGTGGCTTCCGATCATGAGATCATGCGGGGGCTGAACCCGGTTCGGTCGATGGACGAAAGCTACCGCCACAGCAAGCTCAACCCGGACATGACAGTACTTGAGACACGGAGCGACGAATCCGGCCCCGTGAGCAATCCCGATGGTGAACCCTACACATGGATCCGGACGAGCGGACAAGGTCGCGTTTTCTATACCGCGTGGGGACACGATCATCGGACGTGGTCCAACAATGATTTTCAAAAGCTGCTCGCACGCGGTGTTTTGTGGGCCTGTGGTCAGACGCTCACCGCAGCTTCGGCCGACAGCGGCAGGCCTGCAGATCCCAAAGCGGAAGCGGTCATCGCTGCGAATCGTCCCTTTTCTGCGCCGGAGATGAATCCGCCTTCGGTCGACGATGAAGAATTTGCAACGACAGACGTGGGGGCGAAGATCCCCAACTACACGCCGGGTGCTCAGTGGGGAACGCAGGCCGAACCGTTCTCGAAGATGCAAGACCCTCTGCCAGCGGAAAAGTCCATCAAAGCGTTCGCGACTCCGGAAGGAACGCAACTCGCGATCTGGGCCAAGGAGTCGACCGACAACTGGCCCGGCTCTCCCCAGCAAAACGACAAGACCGCGGGGCTAAAGGGTAAGCCGATCGCAATGAACTGGGACGAGGACGGGCGTTTGTGGGTTTGCGAAACTGTGGACTACCCCAATGAACTTAAGGAAAAATCAGCCGTCGGCCGCGACCGCATCAAGATTTGCGAAGATACTGACAACGATGGCCAGGCCGACAAGTTCACGGTCTTTGCAGAAAATCTAAGCATTCCATCGACACTGGTTTGCTACCGGGGTGGCGTGATCGTCCAGGACGGCGAAGAGACGATCTATTTGAAGGACATCGATGGCGACGACAAGGCCGATTTTCGACAGTCGCTGATTACCGGCTGGGCGCTGGGCGACACGCACGGCGGCGTCAGCAATTTTCAGTATGGCCCCGACAATTGGATCTGGGGCATGCAGGGCTACAACAATTCCCAGCCCGTAATCAACGGCGAACCGCAAATGCGTTTTCGCCAAGGGTTTTGGCGATTCAAGGTCAAGGCGGGTGCCTCGGATGAGACAGCGCCAGCCTATGCGATCGACGCGGAAACGGGCAAAGTCGCAGACAGCCAATCAAGCGACTTCGATCAGCACACAATCCGTGTCGATGCATTGGAGTTCATGAGAGGCACGAACAACAACACCTGGGGGCTGGGTTTCAGCGAGGAAGGCTATGTCTTTGGTTCAACTGCCAACGGTTGCCCGAGCGTTCACATGCCGATTCCCAATCGGTATTACGATCAAGTCGCCGGCTGGTCGCCCGAGACTCTTCAAAATATTGCCCAGTCGCATCGGTTCGATCCGATCGATGATCGCATCCGTCAGGTGGACTGGCACGGCGGATTTACAGCCGGTTGCGGCTCAGCAATCTACACCGCTCGCAACTATCCACCGACTTGGTGGAACCGAATTCAAATGGTCTGCGGTCCGACGGGGCACCTCGTTGGTTCTTTCGTGCTGGAGAAGGACGGTGCAAGCTATCGAAGTCGAAACGCGTTCAACACGGTTGCCAGCATCGATGACTGGTCAGCTCCGATCATGTCGGAGGTCGGTCCCGACGGCAACGTATGGGTCTTGGACTGGTACAACTACATTGTTCAGCACAACCCAACGCCCAACGGTTTCCAAACCGGCAAAGGGGCTGCTTATGAAAGTGATCTGCGAGACAAACGTTTTGCCCGAGTCTATCGATTGGTGACCGACGAGGCAGGCAGCGGCTCTGCGACGCGAACGTTACAACTCGCTGATGCAGAGAACGCCGAGTTGGTTACGGCACTCAGTAATGACAATTTCTTTTGGCGTCGAACGGCACAACGTCTTTTGGTGGAACGTGGGGCGGCTGACGATGCGACGCTCAGTGCTCTCGTTTCATTGGTCGACAATGATCAAGTCGACGAGATCGGATTAAACCCAGCCGCGATGCATGCGATTTGGACGCTTGCAGGCATGTCGGAAACGGGTAACGAATCAGCAGTCGCTGCACTTGCAAAGGCGTGTGCCGCCGGTTTCGGTCATGTATCCAGCCCAGTGCGCAACGCGGCAATCGCGAGTTGCGGTAGCGAGCAGATCGCCAAGGCGATTGAAGCGGGTCTGCAAAACGATGTCGACCCCAAGGTGCGGTTGACCTTGTTGCTGCGCGTTGCAGAAGGAAAAGCGAACGCTGCGATCAGCGGCGACGAGCTTGCTGGCTTAGTACCTTCGATTGGAGACGATCGTGTTTTATTGGACGCATGGACTTCCGCTGCTTCGACCGATCCTGCTGCGACGATCGTGGCGCTCGGCAAGATGAGTCCGTCCGCGGCGAATTCGCTCAATCAACGGATTGCCGTTCTGGCGGAGCACCTCGCGCGGAGTAATCCCACAGCTGAGCAAATCAGCGAGCTGCTTGAAATCTCGCCCGATTCGCCAGTCGCCGTCACGGTCTGGGAAGGCTTAGCAAAGGGTTGGCCGCGAGATCTGGTTCTTAATCTTCCCGAGTCATCGCAGAAAATTGTTCGTGACCGGTTCTTAGCCAACGACACTTCGGTCGAAAGCAAAGCCGCGATCCTGGCGGTAGCCGACAAGTGGTCGATCACGAACCTAAACGAGATTGTAAGTGAAATACAGGACGAACTGCTGACAACCGCTTTGGACGCGGATGCCGATTCAGAGAAACGTCTGAGTGCTTGGGATCAAGCGATTCGCCTTGCACCAATGAGTCCAAAGATTCTCGACGCGGTCGAAGCGTTCTTTACACCGCAACTGGCTCCAGAAACTGGGATCGCGGCACTGAACTCACTGCAGGCCGCGCGCGTGAATGGTCTTTCCGAAACGTTGTTGGACATGAAAACCTCGCTGGGGCCAAAACTCGGTAGCCAAGTTCTGACGTTGCTTTTATCCCGAGCCGACGGCACTGAAGATTTGTTGGACGCCATTGCCGATGGACAAGTGCAATTCAATGATCTTCAGCTCGATCAACGCCAAGCCTTACTGAACCACCCCACCTCATCGATAGCATCGCGAGCGAAGGAGTTGATGGAAACGCGAGGTGCGATGGTAACATCTAATCGCCAAGCATTGGTCGATCAATGGTTACCGGTCGCTGCCGTGGAAGGCGATGTGACGAACGGCCTGGCAATGTTCAAGAAACATTGCTCGGCTTGCCACATCCATGGCGAAATCGGACAAGAAATCGGTCCTAACTTGACGGGCATGGCGGTTCATCCCAAAGAAGAAATCTTGATGAACGTCCTCGATCCATCGCGAAGCGTCGAAAGCAACTTCCGCACGTACCAGATTTTGACCGTCGACGGAAATGTGCTCTCCGGAATGCTAGCCGGCGAGTCGGCAAACTCGCTACGCATCATCGACACGCAAGGCAAAGAAAAGCTGGTCCTTCGCGAAGACATCGAGCAATTGACTTCGTCGCACAAGTCATTGATGCCAGAGGGTTTTGAAAGCTCGATCAGTAAAACTGAAATGGCGGATCTGCTTTCGTTTCTCGCCAAACGTGGCAAGTACGCGCCGCTGAACATCTCTAGCTCTGCGACCATCAACAGCAAAAAAGGCCTCCCCGGATTCCGCGGACGACCTGGAGACGAGTTTGTACTCGATTCCTACGGGCGTGTGGAGGTCGAAGGCGTTCCGTTCGAATTGGTCGATCCCCAGGGAGATCGGATCGCCAACATCATCGGTTTGCAACGTCAATCATCGCGATTCCCAAGCACGTTGCCAGAATCGGCTAGCCTCGACTGCGCCGGAAACGTGAAAACGATTCACATGTTGGGGGGCGTCGCCTGGGCTGCCTACCCGCGTTTCAAGGACGAAACGACCAGCATGATCGTCCGTCGTCACTACGCTGACGGAAGCACAAGTGATTTTGAACTGGTAAACGGCAAGCACATCGTGACTTACCAAGCGGGCGAGGATGTGCCGGAATCGAAGAAGGCGATTGAAGCCGGCGGCAAGCAAATCCGCTACTTGAAGATTCCTGCCGAAGCTGACAAAGCACTTACGAAAATCGAATTCTTGAAAGGAGGTGACTTTTCGCTTCCGCTCGTGTTTGCGGTGACCGTCGAGTTTGCAGGTGAAGGTCACTAGACCCGACGGTGATTCGTTGACGTTCCTTCTCATCTTCTTCTGTATCGAGACCCTCTCATGAGAAAATTAGTTGTTCTAGTCCTGCTCGGCATGCTACAGCTTGCCAGTGCCGTTGCCCAAGCACAGGAGCAAAACCCGGAACGTCCTCGCCAGGGTCGTCGCGGAGGCGGATTCGGCGGCCCGATCGAACTTGGTCCCGACGACAAGCAAACTTATCCCGATCCTGCAGATAGCATCGTTGCAAAGCGGGAAGACATTCCGCACGGCAAGTTGGAGATGATCGACTATGAGTCGAAGACGGTCGGCACGAATCGCAAGATGAACGTCTACACGCCCCCGGGGTACTCGAGCGAGAAGAAGTTCCCTGTCTTGTATTTGTTGCACGGCATTGGCGGCGACGAAACCGAGTGGCAGCGTTTTGCGACACCTGATGTGTTGTTTGACAACCTGATCGCGGATGGCAAAGCGGTTCCGATGATTGTGGTGATGCCGAACGGCCGCGCGCAGAAGAATGATCGCGCCGAAGGCAATGTGATGGCGAGTGCTCCAGCATTTGCCGTTTTTGAGAAAGACTTGCTCGATGACGTCATTCCCACCATCGAGTCGCGTTATTCCGTTCAGGCCGATCGAGAACATCGAGCCCTGGCCGGCTTGTCGATGGGCGGTGGCCAGTCGCTGAATTTCGGACTGACCAACCTGGACACGTTTGCCTGGGTCGGCGGATTCTCGTCCGCGCCCAATACCAAGGCCCCAGAGGAATTGGTCCCCGATCCAGAAAAGGCGAAGGAACAACTCGAGCTACTCTACTTGTCATGTGGAAACCAAGACGGATTGATCCGAATCAGTCAACGTCTGCAGCGTTATTTGAATGAGAACGACATTCCACACATCTGGAACGTCGACTCGCACGGACACGATCCGACCCACTGGCGAAACAATCTTTATTATTTTGCTCAATTAGTATTTCAGAAGTCATCGAAGGACTCAGAGCTGCAGGAAGACACGACGACCAATTCGAATGAACAGCCTTCTGCGAATGAAAATGAGAACGCGGCTGCTGGAAGTAATGTTCCTGAAGCATCAAAGACGATTTCAAGCCGGCGCCTACCAACCAAGCTGGAAGAGACTACCCGCAGGTCAATTCCCAAGGTCGCATCAAGTTTCGCGTCGTCGCGCCGGAAGCGAAGAGCGTGGCAACGACATTTCGCGACAGCACCGAGTTCGTAAAGGGTGAAGATGGGGCATGGATCGGATACTCACGACCTCTTGACGAAGGCTTCCACTACTATGAGCTGATCATCGATGGTGCCCACGTTCCGGATCCCAACAGCAAATACTATTTCGGAGCAATGCGTTGGGGGAGCGGAATTGAGATTCCTGCCCACGATCGCGATTTCTACGCACTTAAAAACGTTCCCCACGGCCAAGTTCGCGAGATCTATTTTCATTCAGATAGCACGGATTCCGAGCGGCGAGCTTTCGTTTACACACCACCGGGCTACGACAGAAACCAAGAAGTACCTCCCCGTATGAGACTCTCCTCGAACTTTTTTCAGAGAGTTCGCGCGAGTACTTTTCAAAACAGCGTGATTTACGGGCTTTTTGAAGATGCGAGCCGTTACACTCGACACCCCTGATGAGACTCTCCTCGAAACAGAGTACTTTTGAAAATACTCTCGCTGTTAACCCAAACCAGAAATGTGACAACTTTGTCAGAAACTGACACTCTAGTTAACAGCAAAGCGCGCACTTGAGTACTTCTCAACGGCCCTCGCCGAGATGACTCGGCTACTTTGCATCGCCCGCCAGCGGCTCAAACGCTCAGGCCGTCCGCCATTCGATTCCGTCATCACCAATGCGGCACCGCGAAAACCGTATCAATCAAATCGATTGACGGTGCTGCCTGTTGGTGTCTTGTACGTCGTTCCACCGAATTTGGATTCCATTGGCCCCGTACTCGTATACCCTCTCGTTTTGAGCGGGGTACAAAAAGGTTGCCACCTCGATTATTCAGTAAAACGCGAGGTCTTTCAGCGATCCATGGCCAAGTTTATTCATCCACTTTTGACACTCCTTGCATCGCTTACGCGCCCGCGAACTTGCCCAGCAGATCCGCTTCCTGAAAGCTGAAAACCAGATTCTTCGTGCCAAGTTACCTGATCGGATTGCGCTCGACAATCGCGAGCGTCAGATCCTTGTTAGCGACTCCGAACGGGTTCGTCGGTTGTTATGGATGCCGAACGTTTCGGCTGTGCGGTGTTGGGCGGCGTCACGACGGCCAGCGTTCGAAAAACCAACCACCGAACGCGTCAAGTTTAAATCGGATGGTGGATATGCTCACGCCAATGCTGCCACTGATCACCACAATGACGCCGACAGTGTGGAACCAGTCCCTCGAGGTTTTTGCTCGCCAATCCAAGGCTACGGCTGTTAGAAGCAAAAAGCAACCGGCGGTGATAGCATATTGATGCAACCAAATAATGCCGATGAGGCGTTCAATACTGAGCAGCTCAACAAATGAATGCCAACTGTTCTCGCCCGAATTTTCATGGGCGATTTCATGAATCGCAAGTTGCGACAATGAGTTGCACGACCACTGGACAGTTGCCGCGATGAAATAAACGGTCCATCTAGTTGGGAAACGCGATATGCAGAGGGCAACAATATAGATCGCGCTCGCGATACTGCTGACTGCTATCGTACCAAGGTCACCGGTGGCCATCGGTCCGAGAATGGCGATCAGACCGTGGACCAACACGAGCCAATAGCCGGGATGCAACATCAACGGGGCGACACCACGAATCGTTCGCGAGAACAGTACAACTAGCCCCGCGGCGGCAGCACTCTCCGGAATAACGTACAGAGTCCGCCAAAA
The DNA here is from genome assembly GCF_014192335.1 of Aporhodopirellula rubra. Lineage (GTDB taxonomy): Bacteria > Planctomycetota > Planctomycetia > Pirellulales > Pirellulaceae > Rhodopirellula > Rhodopirellula rubra. The sequence goes on from NZ_JACHXU010000005.1 coordinate 400,577, forward strand.
CCGCATGGTCCCCCGAGTCTCTTCCGGGTAATAGCGAAATAGGTCAATGGCGTCGTGGCCCGCAAACAAGACACCAGCGCAAGTCATCCAGAGCATCAAGTGGCGGATGCTCAGCTGCGGCGTAGCGTCAGTAAAAGGGGTTTCGTTGATCTTGTTGGACACGTCCACTTCCCTAGACCCCGTACTCGTATACCCTCTCGTTTTGAGCGGGGTAGAAAAAGGTTGCCACCTCGATTATTCAGTAAAACGCAAGGTCTTTCAGCGATCCATGGCCAAATTCATCCATCCACTTTTGACACTCCTTGCATCGCTTACGCGGCAGGAACTTGCCCAGCAGATCCGCTTCTTGAAGGCTGAAAACCAGATTCTTCGTGCCAAGTTACCTGATCGGATTGCGCTCGACAATCGCGAGCGTCTGATTCTTGTTCGGCACGGCAAAAAGCTTGGTGGTGCCATAAAGCAAATCATGTCAATTGCTTCGTATTCGACGTTTCGACGCTGGGTCCGAATGCAAGAAGATGGAGCACTCACAGCGGGAAAGAAGCAAAAGAAGAAGTCGAATCAAAAACCTGGCCGGCCAAAGACGCCTGAGGACATCCGCGATACGATCATTCGGATCCGCAAAGAGACTGGCTTTGGCTACACGAAGATTCTGCAAGAATTGCGGCGGATGGGCGTTCGCGTTTCTCGCCAAACCGTGAAGAACGTAATCGTCGAAGCGGGTTTCCCAACGACTCCTGGCGATCACCCGGACACTTGGCACAAGTTCCTGAAGCGTCACGCAGAAACGCTTTGGCAATGCGATTTCGCGTGCAAGAAGAAATGGACGATGAAGGGCTTAGTCGACGTTTACTTCATGGTCTTTATCCATATCGGCAGCCGGCGGATTTGGCTCTCCCCATGCACAGATACTCCCACCGGCGCTTGGACCGGCCATCAAGCCCGGAACTTCAGCATGTGGATGGAAGACGAGGGACTGGAATGCACCTACATGATGCGTGATCGCGATAAGAAATACACCGATTCGTTTGATGGCGTTTTCACGTCGACGGATTGCAAGATCAAGAAAACGCCGATTCGCTCTCCAAATCTGCAGGCTCACGTCGAACGCGTGATTCAGACGATTAAACACGAAGTGCTCAATGCGTTCTGCATCGTGTCCAATGCGCACCTTGACCATGTACTGAAAGAAACATCGATCTGGTACAACACCGAACGTTGTCACAGTGCCCGGGACCATTTGCCTCCGGTGCGTGACGGCGATCCGGTGGCAACGGTGAAGTTCCGTAAGGAACATGTGGTTTGTAAAGATCGTCTGGGTGGGCATCTAAAGTCATATTTTCGGCGGGCTGCTTGAGTCGGCATCGTGAGTTGCTTAATTCGTTCGACTCTCACTCACTCGCTCGCACCACTCCGGTCTCAAAACAATCGGTGTGACGTCTGCTGCGCGATGCGACCGTTTCGACACGACTATTTAACCGTCCCGCTGAATATGGACTCGATCTCGATCCAGAACTCGACCTTATATGACAAACCAACCTCAGATTTCACCGACCTAAATGCTCGTTCGACTTTTTTGCCCCCCCCCGCCATTCATCGTTAAAAAAAACAAATCGGGCATAGGTTGTGTTTGCACAATGGAGGAGTCGAACATTGCTACGGACGCTCAACGAATTTCCACCAGTCGAGTTTGGCTAAGTTGTCTTCTTCGCCAACGAACCTCACGTACAGATCGTGAACTCCGTCGGCACCGTTGACGTCGCTTTCGACCAGTTCCCATTCGCTTGCCTCGTCACCCGCAGGAACCTTAATACGACCAATCTGCTTTCCCTCAAGGCTGTCGAGACGCAGTTCTATTGTGCAATCCTTCGACTCCGATAAGATCATGGCGTTTACCTTCGACGCACCCTGCGGGCCAAAGTTAACTCCGGCGATTTTGATCCAGTCACCGTTGCTGGTGTTCGTAACGTTCATACCGCCTGCTTCGCAAGGCTCCGTCTCGATTCCCCGCTGTGCAGCGAAGGTCTCTGCTTCATTGCGAACATAGGGATCAATGTTCCCGATCTGCGTCACGCCATCGGTCGTGTACTGTACTTTGACGATTGAACCATCGTCCTGATAATCGAATTGCTCGACTGCGATGTTGCGACGAAAGCCAGTGGGGATACCGGCCTCAGTGGCGACGATGCGGTTGTGGTAGACGTGATACCAATTGTCTTTGAACTTGAACTCGGCAGCATGGTTATTGTTATTATTTAGTGGTGGTTGATCGGCGACGATACCTGCATAGGTAAATCCTTCGGTCGGTCGCTTGCTGGTCATGTAATCAATCCGCATTCCCGCATTGGGAGTTGTGGAATAGGTGAAATAGTAGGTCTCTCCGATCTTGTATACCCAAGCCGCTTCGAAAAAATTGGGAGCTACCATCTTTATCACGTCACCGTCGAGAGTCACCATATCTTTGTTCAGCCTCGCGACGCGGACGTTCTCATCCCCGTTACCGCCGAAGTAAATGTATGCTTGGCCGTCATCGTCAATAAAAACCCCCGGATCGAAGAGCCACATGTTTTTCGCCGGTTGGACGCCAGGCGTTCGATGTTCGATCAACGGTTCCCCCTTAATATCCGTAAATGGTCCGATCGGACTATCACCGGCAACGACACCTATGTTTCCACCGCCATTTCCGAAGTACAGGTACGTTTTGCCGCTTCGTTCGATTGCACATGGAGCCCACGTTTTCTTTGCCCACGATGTATCACGCTCGGCGTCGAACACGATTCCATGATCCGTCCAGTTTTTCATGTCGCTGCTTGAAACACAGACAACATTGGGAATGTTGTAGCCACCACGGAGCGGGCTTTCGTCGTCGTTCGAACAGTAGATGTAGACTCTGTCGCTGGTGACAAGCGAGGAGGGATCGGCTAGATAACGATGAGAGGCAATCGGATAGTCCGCGTAGGATTGTGTGCCCCCGATGATGATCGTAAAAAGAATCAACAATCCGGCCAAGCGTTTATTTTTCATTGGATCAAAACTTCGATGAAGGGGGACTGAAACCGTTATTTCGTTTGCAAATTCGATTTTGTCGGACAAGTCGGAATCATCAAAGTCGACATGTCCGCCCGATGACTCCGTGGCGAAATGGTAGCAAGAAATCTCTTGAATCCCGCGAAACTCTTCGGCGTCTAACATGTTACACTAAATACGACGTGCACGCACTATCTGCTAGGCTTTGTCAGAAAAGGGGGCTTGCCCATTTTCAGGCAAAGCCTACTGGGCCGCTCAATCGAGCGTTTCGATCTTTTCCAGATGCACAAGATAAGAAGATTGTGAATTGCCGAGTCACGCTCAAACAATCGCCCGTCACGACTCGAAATGAATCCCCTATCCTTTGTCTGAAGTTGAGAGCCGCACTATGAGAAACATGCTTTCCCTGATTCTGATTGGCCTTTTGCAGATCAGCCAGACACACGCACAGGACCAAAATTCTGAGCAGCGTTCCCAAGGTCGACGCGGAGGTGGCTTTGGTGGATCGATCGAGCTCGGCCCGAACGACAAGCAAACGCACCCCGATCCGCCTGAAAGCATTACCGAAAAACGGGAGAACATTCCGCACGGCAAACTGGAAATGATCGAGTACGAGTCGAAAACGGTTGGCACGACTCGGAAGATGAATGTCTACACACCACCGGAATACTCTGCCGAAAAGAAGTATCCGGTGCTCTATCTCTTGCATGGAATCGGTGGTGACGAGACCGAATGGCAGCGGTTCGCGACTCCCGACGTACTACTGGACAACCTGATTGCCGACGGTAAGGCGGTTCCCATGATCGTCGTGATGCCCAATGGGCGCGCCCAAAAGAATGATCGCGCCGAGGGAAATGTGATGGCCAGTGCGCCAGCGTTCGCGGTCTTCGAAGACGATCTACTCGAAGACTTGATCCCCACGATCGAGTCACGCTATTCCGTCGTGAAAGATCGACAGCAACGAGCGCTTGCGGGATTGTCGATGGGCGGTGGTCAATCACTGAACTTTGGTCTCACCCACCTCGATACATTCGCCTGGGTAGGAGGCTTTTCATCGGCACCGAATACCAAGGCCCCTGATGAACTCGTCCCCGATGCCGAGAAAGCAAAAGAGCAACTTGAGCTGCTCTACCTGTCCTGCGGAAACAAAGACGGGTTGATCCGGATTAGCCAGCGGTTGCAGCGGTACTTAAATGAGAACGACATTCCACACATCTGGAACGTCGACTCGCACGGACACGATCCGACCCACTGGCGAAACAATCTTTATTATTTTGCTCAATTAGTATTTCAGAAGTCATCTAAGGACTCAGAGCTGCAGGAAGACACGACGACCAATTCGAAAGAACAGCCTTCTGCGAATGGAAATGAGAACGCGGATGCTGGAAGTAATGTTCCTGAAGGCATCAAAGACGATTTCAAGCCGGCGCCTACCAACCAAGCTGGAAGAGACTACCCGCAGGTCAATTCCCAAGGTCGCATCAAGTTTCGCGTCGTCGCGCCGGAAGCGAAGAGCGTGGCAACGACATTTCGCGACAGCACCGAGTTCGTAAAGGGTGAAGATGGGGCATGGATCGGATACTCACGACCTCTTGACGAAGGCTTCCACTACTATGAATTGATCATCGACGGTGCCCACGTTCCTGATCCCAACAGCAAATACTATTTTGGAGCAATGCGTTGGGGGAGCGGAATTGAAATACCGGCCCACGATCGTGATTTCTACGCGCTGAAAAACGTTCCCCACGGCCAAGTTCGCGAGATCTATTTTCATTCAGATAGCACGGATTCCGAGCGGCGAGCTTTCGTTTACACACCACCGGGATACGACAGCAACCAAGAAGAACGCTACCCAGTGCTGTACTTGCAGCACGGCTGGGGCGAAAACGAATACGGCTGGAGCGTCCAAGGCCACGCGGGTCTGATCATGGACAATTTGATCGCGGAAGGAAAGACAAAGCCCTTCATCATCGTCATGACCTATGGCATGACCAACGAAGTCCGCATGGGCGGGCTTCGGAACTTTGATATCAAAGACTTTGAAACGGTCCTCGTTGATGAACTCGTACCACATATCGACCAGAACTTCCGCACTTTGACCGATCAACCGAATCGCGCCATGGCTGGACTGTCGATGGGTAGCATGGAAACGAAGTCAATCACGCTACGCAACCTTGACAAGTTTTCACACATCGGGCTTTTTAGTGGAGCCACGATTGGAAAAGAAGATGTCGAGAACACGGAAGGGTTCAAAGACAAAGTCGAACTCGTGTTCGTTAGCTACGGAAGCAAAGAAGTCGACGGCGGTCGAACTCGTCGGGGAGGCAACCCGGCTGACTCCGTGAAGCAATTAAAAGAGATGGGAATCGATGCCCACTACTACCTGTCTCCCGAAACCGCCCACGAATGGCAGACTTGGCGACGCAGCTTGAAGGAATTCGCCCCTCTGTTGTTTCAGCCTGAGGACAGCCTGTTAGGCAACTGGAAGGTCGACTTTGATACTCAAATTGGCGTCCAAAGCTATGCAATGACGTTTGGCAAGGAAAGCGGCGAACTCTCCGCAACGGCGAGAGCTGAAGTCAATGGTCGCTCACGCGACGTTACCTTTGAGCAGGTCAAACGGACCGGCGATACCATCTCGTTCGTCGAAAACCTGAATTTTGGTGGAAACGAAATTCGTATTGAATACGAGGGGCAGATAGACGGCGATACGATCCTGTTTTCGCGAAAGGTAGGCGACTTCGCAACGGAAAAGGCAACAGCGAAGAAGTCTAAATCGGTTGACGACCTGGTGTTCGAGAACGCGAAGGAAGCGATGCAACGTGGGGCGGATGCTCAGCGACAACAGGCCGTCGCAATGGCCGACTCGGTCGACCCAAACTTCCACATTTATCTCTGCTTCGGCCAATCCAACATGGATAGCGGCGGGCGGATGAATGACGCTGACCGTGAAGTGCCCGAGCGTCTGCTGGTGATGGCCGACTTTGGCAATGAACAAAGGGGCTGGCAGAAAGGAAACTGGTACCACGCCGTCCCACCGCTGGCCGCGCGAGGGCGAGGCATTTGCATGGTCGATTCATTCGGAAAAGCGATGGTTAATTCGCTTCCAGACGACGTCCGCGTCGGAATCATCAAGGTTTGTGTGCCCGGATGCAAAATCGAACTGTATCAGAAACAGTCGTTTCAGTCTTATATCGACGGCGAGAGAGACTGGTTGAAAAACATCGTCAAAGCCTACGAGGGAAATCCTTATCAGTACCTTGTCGACATGGCTAGAGAGGCGAAGAAGCACGGCGTTATCAAAGGAATTCTTCTCCATCAAGGAGAATCCAACACCGGGGACAAAGAGTGGCCCGAGAAAGTCAAGTCCGTCTATGACGACTTGATGAGGGACCTCGATTTTGATCCAAACGAGGTGCCTCTGTTGGCCGGAGAGATGGTGCACGCTGATCAGGGCGGCCGATGTGCAAGTCACAACGCGATCATTGCGACCTTACCGGAATCAATCTCGGGTGCTCGGGTGATATCGTCAGCAGGTTTGCCGACCGACGACAAACTGCATTTTAACCCGGAAGGCTCTCGCGAGTTTGGTAAGAGATATGCTGCTGCAATGCTCTCACTGTTGGCTTCAGAGAGCGTTGTTGCTGAATAAGCCATTTCGCCAATAGATCACTGCAACTTCCAAAACCACATCGGATATCGCCGTATGTCATTTCAATCGATTTTTTGCTTCTGCTGCATCGCGTTGTCCGCCACGTTCACGCTGGGCCAAGAAAATACTTCGCCAAAGCAAAGTTCCGAAAATTTGACAGGCACGTGGCATTGCCAATTCGATTCACCCTTCGGATTGCAGACTTACCACCTCCATATTGCGATCAACGACGCCGGCGATGCAACAGCGCACGCGGAAGTAGATACTCGCGACGAAGAGCGGAAAGTCGAGTTCGTCGATGTGAAAGTCAACAACGATTCACTCAGCTTTGCGGAGGTCCGCCAGTTCGGCGAACGAGAGTTTCGTATTGAATACAGCGGCGAACGCAAAGGAAAGGATCTCGCGATAACGAGGTCGTTTGGAGAAAGGGGCGGCCAAGAGTCGCTTGCCACGCGTGAGCTTCCCAAGCCACCACCGAAGGAAGATCCTGCTCCGGTGGTCGAAGTCAAAATCGATTGTCTCACCAAAGACGCGTTTGAAGATTCATTCTTGGTCGGCATGGCCGGTGACCTTCCTTCGCGTTACTCAGAGGAGGAGTTGAAGCTAGCCGCAGAGCATTTTGCGGCGATCACTCCCGAAAACTGCATGAAGCCCGAGCGAGTTCACCCGGCCGAAGATCGTTGGGATTTTGAGCGGACCGATGCTTTGGTGGAATGGGCCGAAAAGAACGACATGACCATCCACGGCCACACCTTGGTTTGGCATGCGCAGACGCCCAATTGGTTCTTCGAGGGGCGCGATCCCGAGACGATCAAGCGGCGAATGAAACAACATATTGAAACGCTTGTGGGACGGCACAAAGGGAAGTTGCAGAGCTGGGATGTGGTCAATGAAGCTATCAACGATGGTGGGAACACTGAAACCGCGAAGACGGAAAATCTACGCAATTCGAATTGGTTGCAAACGCTCGGCCCCGAGTTTCTCACTTTGGCATTCAAGTTTGCTCGACAGGCAGATCCCGATGCAGTGCTCTACTACAACGACTACAACATCGAATCGGGACCCAAGCATGCAAGTTCGATGGTGCTGCTTGAACGACTGCTTGCCGAGGGTGCTCCCATCGATGCCGTCGGCATCCAAGGGCATTGGCGAAGCGGGCGAGTTCCTTTCGAAGACATCGAAAAGGCGATCACCGACTATGCGTCGCTTGGACTGAAAGTCAGTATCACGGAACTCGACGTTACAATCCGTGGTGAATCCGGCGGGCAATTCGGAAGACGACGGTTTCGCAACAGTGCTCCCCCTACCGTTGACGATTTGAACGCTCAGGCCGACGACTACGCAAGGCTGTTCGCTATCTTCAAGAAGCATGAAGACGTCATCGAACGCGTTACATTTTGGGGCCTGAACGATCGACGAACCTGGAGGTGGGGGCAACATCCTCTTCTTTTTGACGGCAATAACAACGTCAAGCCAGCGTATGCCAGTATTGTGGCGGTGGCAGATAGCGATGACGATGCTGCCAAGAGAGCCCCCGAACCGCCAAAGAACGTGAAGATTGAAGAGGGTGGTCAGGGTGATTATTCAGCGATCGTAACTGAAGCACCAACACTTGCGGGAATGACGATTTATCGCCCGGAGGATTTGTCTGCTTTTGCAGGCGAAAAGAAGCTGCCGGTACTTCTATGGGGAAATGGAGCGTGTGCGAACACGACGGAGGAACACAAGAACTTTCTCAACGAGATTGCATCGCACGGATTCATTATTCTCGGCATTGGACCGCTGGATCAGTTGCAACAGCGAAACGAGACATCTCGTCAGCGGACGAATTCTTCTCAATTGGTTGCTGCCTTGGACTGGATCATCGCACAGAACGCCGATGAAAACAGCATCTACTGCGGAAAGATTGATACGACCAAAGTCGCCGCGATGGGAATGTCGTGTGGTGGACTGCAAGCCATCGAAATCTCGGACGATCCCCGAGTCACAACTACGGTTGTTTGCAACAGTGGCGTATTACCCTCTCGCTCACCGATGGCAGCGATGCCGAACCTGACTAAGGAAGACCTCAAAAAGTTTCACGGTCCCGTCCTCTACATTATGGGCGGCCCTTCCGACATCGCCTACAACAACGCGATGGACGATTTCTCCCGAGTCGACCATGTGCCCATCGTGATGACCAACTTAGACGTCGGGCACGGAGGAACCTACCGTCGGCCGCACGGTGGCGAATACTCCTCCGTTGCCCTCGCTTGGCTCAACTGGCAGCTCAAAGACGATAAGGCTTCCGCCAAGATGTTCGTTGGCGACGATAGTCAATTGAAACGCGATCCGGATTGGACGATCGACACGAAGAACCTGGAACAGTAGCCGGCATCGATCTGAATGATCATGAGCGTTATGAGCGGGAATCTGGGCCTGCTTCATTACTGCTCAGGCGGCAAGCCGCATCTGCAGAATCTGCTAGACGGATCGACTTGCCCTATACGCCACAATCAATTGTGGTCCTAGATCCGACATTGGAATTCCCTCGAATAAACCATTTCGTACTGGAGTCATCTGTGAAAAATCGAAATCTAAGAAATGTAGTCACCCGCTTGTTTCAAGAGGCCAGGAGGACGTTTTTCTGTGTGGGTTTATCGTCAGCCTGCTGTCTCTCGATGCTTACGCCAGCAATTGCTCAGCAAGCTGCAAGTGCAAATGCACCGAACCAAAGCGCTCCAAGAGACGCCATGACGTCGATCGAAACCCCCGCACAGCCCAACGCCATCGCGTTGGGAACAGGTCCATTGCCTGACGCCGAAACACCCGAGTCCTGGCACAGCCAGTACGGAAGCAAGTTTGCACGCAACGTTACGGTGGCAACGTTGACTCCCTTTCTACCTGATCCTGCGAAAGCGAGCGGGGCAGCCGTGATTGTTGCACCAGGAGGAGGTTTCAGAACGTTGTCAATGGAAAATGAAGGTTGGCAAGTCGCCGAGGCGCTTGCCGCCAAAGGCGTGGCGGCTTTTGTGCTCAAGTATCGTCTCAATCAGACTGCGGCGGATCTGAATGAGTTCGCAAATCCTATTAGACCCCGGCCCAGGGGTGGGCCGCGTTCGGAGCGTCCTACACCGGCAGAGATGACCGCTCGTATTGCACCGCAAGTCGCCGACGCGAACGCCGCTTTCGCGCTCATTCGCGAGAATTCCGAGAAATGGCACGTGGATCCAGACCGCATCGGCATGATCGGCTTCTCTGCTGGCGCGATGCTCACTATGACAACAACGCTGAGCGGAGGGGAAAGCAAGCCCGCATTCATCGCCAGCATCTATGGCGGACTGAATGCGGTTGAAGTTCCCGCCGACGCACCGCCCCTATTCGTTGCTATTGCAGCCGATGACCCACTTTTCCCTGTTGGCTTTGGTCTGATTGAGAGCTGGCGTAAAGCAAATCGCCCTGTTGAATTGCATTACTACGAACAAGGTGGACACGGCTTTGGCATGTACCAGAAATCCACTACCAGCACCGGCTGGTTCGATGCCTATGTTCGTTGGCTCGGAATGCATGGTTATCTGAAGCCGGCGAGCTAGGACGTAGATATGAGGTGCCAGCGGCTGGTTTAAATTCTGTCAATAGCGAGTGGTGGCTGGGGAAGCCCAGACGCCCCTGGAACGATCACCGACAACCATCAATGGGATTCTCTGGTGTGGGGAATAGGAGTTCCGTGGCTTGATCCCGACAACGAGTTCGGATGCTCGAAGATATAACGACCGCGAGAATCGTTCCAGAGTCAGGGATGGAATATCCAAATGTGCGAAACTTGACGGACACTACCGGCGGCAAAGCCGCACCCGCACAATCGTCGCAACGTGAAACACTTCGCGACATAGCTGATTGTTATCGGACCCTCAGGCTGTCACTGATCGCTACGACCGGCAGTACCCGCAAGCTTCTTAAAGCGGCGGCGTTGCTTTTCCCAGTTTGGCTCTGCAGCGATGGGGCGGATTTGACGCTCGGTGATGGGCGCTCGGCCGTTGAAATAGGGCTTTAGGAAAAGCAGCTCTTCTTGAAGATCGGGGGCGAGATTACAGAGGTTCATGATCTGACTGAGGCGAGCTCGTGTGACTTGGCCAGCTCGCGCCAAGTCGGCTTGTGATCGGAGGCGGCCCGATGCCAAAGCGTGGTCAAAGTGGATGGCGAGTGCCATCAAGCGAGACAGTCTCGGCAGTTGGCCCGGTGTGGGCCGCCGTGGGGCCTCACCGCGGCGATACTCGCGGGCTCCGCGGTCAGTACGCGCAACGTGAAAGGCTCGGCGGATCGGCCGCGTGCGCGGGGACGTATCAAAAGTTGTGTTCGGTGCGTCGGTCATTGAACCGTCTCCGAAATGTGGCGTGCGAAGTTTGTGTCTTGTCCGAGTGAACTCAGCCCGGCGGGATGGAAGGTGATATCAAGCGTGCCCTCAACGCCGTCGTAGTCGATTCGCTCGATTAACAATTCCATCAGTCGGCAACGTTCTCGCGGTGGGATCGTGTCCCAGGCTTTATCCAGTTCGCCGAGGGTTTTGCGGATCGAGGAATGGCTGACGCGAATCGGTCGGTAGTTGTCGATTGCTTCACGCAGTTCCTTCAATCGCGTTTCGTTTTTGTCGATGCGTGATTGCGTTGCTTCAATCAAGTCAGGGCTAGCGGCCGTTGCGACAAGGTAAGTCATCTCCGCGTGGTCCTCTTTGAGAAACTTCGCGATCGAATCGGCTTCACGTTTTTGCGAATCGACGTCCTCGCGGTTCTGCTCATGACAGCGTTCGTAAATGTCACGAATGAGCTGGTCATCACTTGCGAACACTCGAAGTTCGCCGACGACGAAACTCTCAATCTGCCTTGCGGGAATCGAAGGCGATGGACAAGATTCATAGCCTTGCTTTTCGGCTTTGCCGCAAACGTAGTAACGATACCTCTTCGTGCCGCGGCCAGAAGAAGTGTGCCGCATGGCTCGATCGCATTTTGCACACCGAAGGATGCCTCGCAGCATTCCGTCGAAGCTGGTGGAAGCTCGTATCATTCCGATGCGACCATTTTTTCGCAGTGACTCTCCGACTTCTTTGAAGACCTCAGGATCAACGATGGCCTGATGCTGGCCTTCATGGATCTCGTCCTTATACGTCAGCTTGCCGATGTAGGTGACGTTGGTCAGCATCTGGTAGATGCGGTTCTTGTCATACGGCAGACCACCGCGAGTTGATCCCTTCTTGGTCGTCCACTGCTTCGTACGCCAGCCACGGCGGTTGGCTTCACGTGCCGTTTCGAGCAGAGAATGCGTTCGTCGGTAGAGATCAAAGATTTGTCGGACGCGTTCGGCTTCGTGAGGTACGACAACAAGTTTGGTCTCTTCGATCGTAAAGCCAAAGACTGGGACGCCGCCGCACCATTTGCCTTTGCGGCGTGTTGCCGCGATCTTGTCTCGAGTGCGTTCGCTGATCATTTCGCGTTCGAATTGGGCGAACGAGAGCAGCACATTGAGGATCAACCGGCCCATGGAGCTGGCGGTGTTGAATTGCTGCGTGACCGAGACAAAGGCGACGTTGTGTTTCTCGAAGGTTTCCATCACGCGGGAGAAATCGAGCAGGCTGCGACTGAGCCGGTCGACTTTGTAGACAACGACACAATCGATTCTGCCGGCTTCGATATCGGCCATGAGCCGTTTCATCGCGGGACGCTCAAGGTTCCCACCTGAAAAACCACCGTCGTCGTATCGCTCTTCGAGACATGCCCAGCCTTCGCTTCGCTGGCTGGTGATGAATGCTTCGCCGGCATCACGCTGCGCATCCAGGCTATTGAACTCTTGGTCGAGTCCTTCTTCGGTCGATTTGCGAGTGTAGATCGCACACCGAATGGGTTGTTTCAGTTGCTCGCGACTCATGCTGACTCCTGCTTGTGAATTTTGAAGAACCGAAAGCCGTTCCAGTGCTGGCCCGTGATCGCTTTGGCGACCGCCGAAAGCGTCTTGTAGTGCTCGCCCTCAAAGTCGAAACCATCCGGCATGATGGTGACGACGCACTCCCGGCCCTTGTAATCACGAACCAGACAATCGCCGACGGGCGGCAACCGTTCATCCTTGGGTGGAAGTTCGCGGTTCACCGGCGGGGGTGGTGGCAAGCGTGATGGCTCGCGCGGTGCAGTCACGCGAAGATCCGATTCGTTGGCGAGCTCACTGGCTCGCTGGATGGCCCGATCACTCAGGCCACCGAACGCATTGGCTTGCATTCGCCATGCGATTCGCTTCTGCAGCCACGCTTTATTGCGACCGGTCGTTGATTCGCCGAAGACTTCGAAGTACTTGGCTTGAAGGGTGCTAAGGAGCTGTTCGGAAATAACTTCGGGATTTCATGCTGGTAGAACATAGTTGAATTTACCGAGGGTTTCATCACGCTCTGTCGGTTCGTTTTGACGAAATTCGGCTGCCGCTTTAATGCCGGCTTGATAGGTTTTGCGAGCTAATTCGCATACGACTCGGAGTCCGGTTCGCGTGCTGACTTTGGAGAACAGCAACTGCATCCAGGAAAGTGACTCGACCAAGCGACCGCTGATCGCCTGTGTCAGATGACAGA